>NZ_DAIUFV010000001.1:0-46898 GCF_036844445.1 Sneathiella sp.
TGGTGAGGAAGCAATCGACGCACGCCTTGCCGCCGCCCGCCTGTTCGAGCGCGGGAACGGCAGCCTTGTAGGCCGCCAGCGGGTCGGCGCCTGCGCTGTTTGCACTGGTGGCGCCGGTCGTCTGGCAGGCCGCGAGACCGAGAACGAGGGTGCCGAGGACGAGAACCCGGCGGGATACTGAACTGCTGAGAGACATCATGACCTCCTGGTCGGAAGAGAAGGGAACGGCGCCTTCGGACCTCCGCCACTCGGTCGCGTCCATTCCGGACGTTGCCCCCGTGCCACAGACCCTCCGGCAATCCGAGTGACAGAATGCGCAAAAGTGTCACTGGCCGTGGCCTCGACTGTTACGATTCCAGTCGTGGAATCAGACGGTTAAGGAGGGGCGGCTTTCAAACGCGCGAGACATCGAATGGAAGGATGGAGCCTGTATGATCAGGCCGGGCACCGGAAATATCTCACGGGTGACGAGCGGCGCGCCTTCCTTCGCGCAGCAAGGAAGCATGTACCGGAGGTGCACACGTTCTGCCGCGTCCTGTGCGAGACGGGCTGCCGGGTTTCCGAAGCCCTAGCCCTCACGGTCGATCAGGTGGACCTCGATGCGCGGATGATCGTTTTCGAGAGCCTCAAAAAGCGCCGCAGCGGTGTACACCGCGCGGTTCCGGTATCGGAAGCGATGTTGACCGCTCTCGATGATGCACATGGCATTGCCGCCGCCCTCGCGGCGGGCACGTCGTCGGCACGGCTCTGGCCGTGGTGCCGGATGACCGGCTACCGGCGGGTCAAGGAAGTGATGGAAGCCGCCGGCATCGTCGGCCCGCACGCAACGCCCAAGGGCCTGCGCCACGGGTTTGCGATCGCGGCTTTGGAAAAGGGCGTGCCGCTTCATCTGGTCCAGAAATGGCTCGGCCATGCGAGCCTGGCGACGACGGCCATCTACGGCGATGCGGTCGGGGCCGAAGAGCGGAAGATCGCCAGCCGTCTTTGGCAGTGAAGACGGCGGATTCGTTAAGTAATTCGATGTTGACCGCTGTGACAGAATTGCGCATTTTGTCACAACAGAAAAACATACGCAATTTCAATGCGTTGCATGAAGAGAAAAGGCGGCCCATCGGCCGCCTTTCTTCGTTCGGATTGGCGATTAAGCCGCCAGCACCTGGCTGCTGTTGAAGTCGAGGCCGAGCTGGACGTACAGCGTCGCCCCGCCGCCGGTGAAGGTCGCGAAGTCGATGCTGTCCAGTGTGGTATCGGACCCGCGGGTGAAGGAGTCCACGGTCAGAACCTCGTCACCGGCTTCGCCCGTGATGCGCAGTACGTCGGTGTCCGACACACGCAGCACATCACTGATGGTCAGCGTGACGGTGTCGTCGCCAGAGCTGTTCGCCATGTCCAGCCGCTCGATGGTCTGGATTTTGGTCGCGCTCAGGTCGATGGACTCGCCGCCATTGACCATGCGCAGCGTATCCTCGCCGCTGTTGCCGTATATCCAGATGTCAGAGGCATCATAGATGAGGATGTCATCACCGCTGCCGCCTTGTAGGTAGTCGGTACCCGCACCGCCATCCAGATAGTCGTTACCGTTGTAGCCACCCACGACGTCGTTACCATCGCCGCCGTAAATGATGTCGTCACCATCGCCGCCGATGAGGTTGTCATTGTCGGCTTCGCCATGGATCAGGTCGTTGCCGCCACCGCCATCGACCGTGTCGGCGCCCGCGCCGCCGTAGATGGTATCGTCGCCTCCGCCAGGCAGAAGGCCGCCTGAGCTGGAGTGGTCGGCTTTCAATGTATCGTTGCCATCCCCGCCGTAGAGGGTGTCGTCGCCGAGCCCCGCATAGAGGAAGTCGTTGCCGCCATATCCGTACATAACATCATCGCCTGATGTTGCGCTGATGGTATCCCCGGATTCGGTACCCTGAAACGTATGGTAGGCTTGGTTCACTTCGGCCAGCGTCAGGCTCTCGCCGGACTCGGTGAAGGCGAAGGTCTGGATGGGGTTGGTGCTCTCCCAGTTGGAGAAGCGCATGATGTCCCCGGTGCTGATGATCTGGATATCCAGGCTGGTGCCGTTCTTGTAGATATTCAGGTCGGAGGCGAAGATACCGGCCCCGAACAGCACGGTGTTCGCATCACCGTTGGCATCGCTGTCATAGACGAAGTTGGTGCCGTCGCCGAGGTTGAACTGGTAGGTGTCGTTGCCGGCCTCACCGCGCATCTGGTCGGACCCTGAGCCGCCGATCAGCACATCGTCACCCGCGCCACCCCAGAGGTTGTCGTTACCCGCGCCGCCGTCCAGCAGGTCGTTGCCAGAGCCGACCTCGCTGCCGTTCGCGCTTTTATCGCTGTACAGGCTGTCATTGCCGTCGCCGCCGTAGAGTTGGTCGTCACCCTCGGCCGTGCGGATGTAATCGTTACCGCCGTAGCCGTAGATGATGTCATCCAGCGTCTTGCCGTTCAGCGTATCGCCGTTTTCCGTGCCGTACTGGCGGCGGAACATGTCGTTGGCCTCGGCGATGGTCAGGGACTCACCGGCTTCGGCGAAGGTGAACTGGTTGATGGGCGTGCCGTTCGCATCGTTCCAGTCGAAGATGCGGATTTTGTCGCCCGTGCTCTGCACGGTGATCTCGATCATCAGGTCGTCATCCGCCACCTGGCCGATGAGCAGGTCCGATTTGAAGATGCCCGCGCCGAAGGAAACCGTGTTGACCTCGCCGGCCTCGACGAAATCGGTGATGCGCTTCTCGCCGTCACCGATGTTGAAGTAATAGGTGTCGGAGCCCGCGCCGCCGGTCAGAATGTCCAGACCCGTACCGCCGTACAGGTGATCATCACCGTTACCGCCGTACAGGTAATCGTTGCCATCCCCGCCATAGAGGGTGTCGTCGCCGTCCTCACCGTACAGGGTGTCGGCACCCGTGCCGCCGTAAACGGTGTCGTCACCGGCGTCGGCGTACACGGTGTCGTTCCCCGCGAGCACATCGATGAGGTCACCGCCCGTGGTTCCATAAAGGTAATCCACGCCACTCGTGCCCGTGATCTCGTTCAACGGGATGATGATCTTGCCGTCGTTGGCCAGAATATCCGTCACATCCGCGGCCGCGACGACGGTGCTGTCATCGAAGGCGAACTGCGTGACCTGCCAACTGCCGTCCACGAACCAGTTCTGCACGGTGAGGCTGTCGGTCGTGCCGTCGAAGGAAATCTGCAGGTCGTCACCGACCTGCGCAAAGGTCGCATCACCAGAGGCCAACCCGCTGCCGAAGGTAACGATATTGGTCTCGCCCACGCCGGCCTGATCCAGCATTACATCAGCGCCGAAGCCGCTGTCGAACAGGTATTCGTCGGAGCCTGAATTGCCATACAGCCAGTCGGTGCCTGCACCGCCGGAGAGGACATCGTCGCCCTCGCGCCCGAACAGCACATCGTCACCCCCCAGACCATTCAGCGTGTCGCCGCCTTCGGCCGCCACGATGACGTCGTTGCCCGTGGTGCCGTTCAGCGTATCGTCCATGGACGTGCCGGCAATCAGATCACCGGCATTCGCGGCCTTGCCCGTGCCCGCCAGAATATCAGCCAGGTGGTTGATGTGGATGACCGAGCCGTCCGCGAACTCGAACTGCTCGATCTCGAAGCCAGCCTGATCCCAGTTGGCGATGGTGATTTTGTCGGTGGTGTTGTCGATCGCCGCAATCAGGTTGCCGCTGCTGACGCTGAACGTCACATCCGCAACGTCGATGCCCGCACCGAACACGATACGGTCCACGTTGCCACCGGGGACCCCGAGCGCATCGCCTTGCTCGCTGATGGTGTCCTGACCGTCACCGAGGTTGAAGACGTAGGTGTCGGCGCCACCACGCCCGCTCAGGGTATCGTTACCCGTACCGCCGACGATCGTATCGTTTGCGCTCGATGCAATGAACGTATCATTGCCGCCCCGCAGGTCGATGGTTTCGATGCCCGTGACCGTCATGGAACTGAAGTCCCAGTTATCGGCACCGTTGGCGCCACGAATCAGGTCGTTACCGGCACCGCCTGCAATCTCCTCGATGCCGGAAATAGCATTGATCTTGATGGAGTCGTCGCCGCTGCCACCCTGAATGACATCATAGCCGGCGCCGCCGATGTAGATGTCGGAGAAGGAGCCGTCGCCGCTGACGATGAACGTATCGTTGCCATCGCCGCCATCCAGGTAGTCAGTTCCATCACAGACATAGATGGTGTCGTTATCGGCGCCGCCATAAATCGTGTCATCGCCCTCGGAGCTGTAGATGGTATCGTCACCTGCACCACCCACGATCTGTTCGATGTTTGCGAGGGTCACAGAACGGAAATCTAAGTTATCGTTGCCGGACGTTCCCAGCACCTGGTCGAAACCGTCACCTCCATCGATGGAGGTGAGGGACATGGTCGACGGCAGGATCAGCGTGTCGTTGCCCGTACGCAGGTCGATGCTTTCCACACCGGCCAGGGTCGTATTGCTGAAGTCGATATAGTCATCACCACTCGCGCCGCGGATAAGGTCCGCACCGCCGCCGAGGTCGATCTCTTCAATGCCCGAAATCGTCTGAATCTTGACCGAGTCGGCTCCGCTACCGCCCAGAATAACGTCATAGCCGCTGCCACCGATGTAGGTATCCGAGAAGGAACCGTCACCATCGACGATGAAGGTGTCATCGCCGGCCCCACCGTCGAAGTAATCCGTGCCGTCACCGACGTAGATATCGTCATTCCCGTCGCTGCCGTAAACGAAGTCGTCTCCGTCACCGGCATCCAGCACATCGCCATCGGCCGAGGCATAAAGCGTATCGTTCCCGTCTTCGCCGAACAGATAGTCGGTGCCTTCTGCGGCGTAGAGCGTGTCGTTGCCCGTACCGCCATACAGGGTGTCATTTCCTGATCCCGCATAAATCGTATCGTCACCGGCATCGCCGGACAGGGTGTTATCGCCCGCGGGGGCAAAGAGCCAATCGTCACCGTCACCACCGTACAGGACGTCGTTGCCGGTACTGCCCGTCAGCGTATCGTTGCCGCCATAGCCGTAGAGTGTATCGCCTGCCACGGAAAATGCGGACATCACATCGCCGACTTCCGTGCCGTAGTACGTCACTGCAACGTTTGAGGCCGCGTGTGTCTGGCCGCCGAGAACGAACGATGCAATCGTGCCACTCTGATAATTTTCGATGAAGATATAGTCTGAGCTGCCGTCAAAACTCACCGTTGCGTAGTCCTGCCCGGCATCCAGAGAAACATGCACCCCCGAGGCGGCAATGCCGGAGATGTTCAGCGTTGCACCGTATCCCTCGATCAGGTCGGTGCCATCGCCATAGGTGTAATAAATCGTATCGTTTCCGATTGCGGCCACGATGTAGTCATCGCCCGCGCCGCCGGTGATGCTGTCATTGCCATCGCCGCCGTCGAGGTAGTCGTCACCCGAGCCACCGATCAGCGTGTCATTGCCTGCACCCGCTTCGATGTAGTCGTTGTCAGCGCCGCCATTCAGGGTATCGATACCATCGCCGCCATCCAGAATGTCATCGCCCGCACCACCGATGAGTGTGTCGTTGTCGGCGCCGCCTTCCAGCAGGTCGTTGTCATCGCCGCCGTCGAGGTAGTCGTTGCCGGAGCCGCCAACCAGATAGTCATCCCCCGCAAGGCCATAGAAAGTTTCGGCAGAGCCGTCGTGGCCCTCGATGTAGTCGTCTCCAGACGTACCCGTGATGTTGCGGACGAAGTTCTCCAACTGCGTTGCGGTCCACGTCGTGCCGCCATCAAAGTCTACCGCCACCACCGGTTTGGTCGTCGCGGAGAACCAATCCGGCACGATGACGGCGTCCTGCGTGCCGATGATCCTCAGCATCAGATTCTGCGTGCCCGCCACCTGTAGAACTTCCACATCCGCCGGTGTCACATCAGGGAGGAACGCGATGCGGTTGGCACCATCGGTATCGATAATGGTGTTCACGCCGAAGCCAGTGCCCATGCGGAAGATATCCGCTTCCAGACCCCCATCCAGTGTGTCACTGCCAGCGTATGGCGTGATGACGTCCACAGCGTCCGTACCAGTGATGGACTCGCCAGCACCAGTCCCGTTGCCGTAATAGACGACGTTCAGGTCGATATCCGGGAAAGTATAGGAGACTGTGTACGTGTGGCTCAGATCGACCAGATCGGTGATGCTCAGGCTGCTGTAAGACGTATCTTCAAAAGCCACTTCCGTTACATAGTTATTCCCTACCCATCCCTGCAGGGTGATGCTGCCCGCGTCGCGGAGGTAGATAATCAGATCGTTCCCGTCTTGAGCCGTCGTCACGTCCGATGGGCCGAAGCCCTTTTCTAGGGAGATTTTTGTGTAGCCATCGGTGCTGGCAAGCGAGGTATTGGACAAGTCGCCAAGTTGCACATCATACGTAGTGGAGCTCACGGCTGTCGGCTCCAGCATCAGGTTTTGCAGGTCGGTTTGGGAGAGGACACGACCAGACCCGACGAACTCGATAGACGAAATATCGTCAATGTTAAATGAAACGTAGAACCTGCTTTGTCCGGTAATGTCGATAATGGATGTATCCGTGACGCCATACGTGGGGTGACTATATCCTGTCGAAACGACGGCAATATCCTCAAGCTCAATGCCTACTTCAAAGAAGATAACATCTGTTCCATTGCCTGAGCCCAAGGGTGTGTAGTCGTAAATAATGTTATCGCCACCCAGCTCGACAACATACTGATCGTTGCCGCCCATATCCTGAATGATGTTCGTGCCGGTACCGCCAATGTACGTGTCGTTTGCCGTGTGTCCCCACATGTAGTCGTAGCCTTGGGGGGATATTATTCCGGTACCCGGATCCCCATAGCCGTAGAAGACGTTCGGCTGGTCGATAAAGTCCGACGGTGCGTCCTCGTGCGTTATTTCTATGCGGTAGCCGTCAAGGTTGTCGGCACCGTTCGTGCCGGTCTGGGTGTAGCTCCGGCTGGTAATGTAACTCGCCGAGCCGGAGGGGCTGTCTTCGTAGGTAAAGCTGATGTCCGACCCGTTCTTGATGGTCAGGATCGTCTGGCCATTGTCCTTGACCAGCGTGTCCGCCAACCCGTCGGTCGTGCGCTCAAAGTAGACGTTCGACGGATTAATCCCCGTCCCGAAATACACCATGCCGCTGCCGCTGATGGTATCGTGCCCGTCACCGCTGTTGTAGATGGCCGTACCGCCTTGCAGGGCGATGCGGTCGTCACCGCCGGCACCAATGACACTCGCGCTTGAGACGATCGTGTCCACCAGGTCCGAGCCGTACACGACATCGTTCGCCCCATGAGACTCGATGCGCAGCACATTGGTTTGCTCGGTCAGGTCACCAAGGTGGATGTAGGCATCCCCAACGCTGGCGTCCGTCCGGATGACCGTACCGGCCTCGGCGCCGTATATCTTCTCGATGCCATTGAGCGCTTTGATAGTGAGGTCCTCTATGCCGACGGCATCACCGAAGGGGTCTTCGGACGTAATGGCCTCATGCAGATCGAGCACGTCCGTACCGGTACCGCCATCCAGATCCAGACTGCCGCCGCCTTCACCAATGAACCGAATGGTGTCGTTGCCGTCGCCTGCATCAACGGTGACATCGCCAACGCCAAGGTAGATCTGGTCGGCGCCACCGCCGGAATCGAGGCTGATATCCTGCAAATCGGAAACGGCGATCGTATCCGCGATATCAGAGCCCACGATACCGTCGACATCCGTAAACGTGATGTTCGTGAGGTCGATGGTTGCACCATCGGAAAGGTGGATCGTCGAGCCGTCCTCCGTGCCCTTTATAACCTCGACGTTGTTGATGGAGGACAGGTGTATCTCGTCACTCAGGGCCACGATCGTGTCGTGACCCGCACCACCGTCGATGTTGTTGAAACCCGTACTGTTGGAGGTGTCGTCCACGACAATCGTGTCGTCACCGCCACCTGCTTTCACGATGTCGTTCCCGTGCCCCGGGGCAAGCAGGTCAGCCTTCTCGGTCCCGTTGAGCGTATCATCTCCGTCGCCGCCGAACTTGACCCGGCCGATGGACGACTTAAAGCTCGTGAAGAGCTTGATGATTTCGGAACTGCTGAAGAAGTCGCTTACATATGAGGGGCCCCAAACCGCAGCAGGTAAGCTGAATGCATCACCATCCGTTTGCCCGAGCCCGATAAGTTCCAAGAGGCCCGCATCCACACCCGCCTGTGCGCCGTAACCGGTAAAGCCACTCAGTTGTGCAACATGCTCCGTCAGTTCCGCCACAACGGCATCACTGATAATCCCCATCTTGGCATCCGGGTTGTTGCCGTCCGTCACAAAGCCTTGAACGGATTTCGATGCGATGGAAAACGCACCAACCTGAACCATTTGCCAGTACGCCAGAACTTTGAGCGCGTGGAGGTTTGCGGCGCTCGCACTCATACCATCCAGTGTTTGCTGATCCACATACAGCAAGTCGTTGGCAGCGGTCTGCGCGGCAGACAGGTACTCCTGCAAGGTGATAGAGGCCGAATATTGTTCTTTCTGTGAGGCAGAACGGTTGTCAGCCACGTTGTCGACGTTCGCGATGAAGGCATCGAATACATTCAGAAAATTGGTCTGGTTCTGCAACTCGCCGAGCGCCTGTACGCCGCTCTCTACCTTGAAGAGATTGAGCGCGGCATCACCATAGAGGGGCAGGTAGCTGTGGAAGAGTTCAACCACCTTCTCTGCATTCGTTGAAGGAGCTGCTGCCACCCCCGCAATACCCACCTTCAGGAGGCGCAGGACCGATTCCTCGATGCCGAAATCATGGTCGGCATTGGTTGTCAGCATTTCTGTTTTGGCGATCGACAGTATGCTGCCCAGACCCAACGTGTTTTCGACGCCGCTTACCTGCTCGACCCAAAGCCCAATCCAAGGCTGATCGTAGCTGCCACCATTTACAGCAATCTGGGTTCCTGTAGCGTAAAGAATGAACGTATCCAGACTGTGGAGGTATTCGACGGTGTCGTTATTGCCTGGTATCAAATTGGAGGGAACGTCCACCTTGAATATATTATCACTGTCTACATACGCGGTGTTCCCAACACGAGGAACAAGAGAGCCTTCCATGTAGTAGTGGGCGGAGTTTACGTTACCTAAACTAGACAAAAGTTGAGTGTCTACACCGGCAATTGCCGGCGCATCGATGGTAATCATGTTCAAGGTAATATTGCTGCCTGTACCCACAGCAGTAGAAAAGTCCACAGCCGCGCGCTGCGCCAACATGCCACCGAGGGAATGGCCGACGAGGTTGATTGTTCCTGTCGCCCCCTGAAGTGCTTCGTTAGCTTGGTCTAAAACATTGCTTACGACGTATGCCCCAATCGAGCCGGTAAATGTCTGCCCCGGTTCCAAAGGGCCTCGGTAGTCAAATGCCCATTGAGCATTGGCGAATCCCCCTGCATCCACAGCCCAGTCGGCTACCTGAATATCCGTTTGTTCCGACGCGCGGAAAACGAGCGAGTAGTTTGTTGCGTCACTCGTGCTTTGATAAAGGAAGGCCTGAAAGCCAGTCGGTCCATCAACAAAGGATCTGACCAAACTATATCCGGCAATTGGGGATTCGGCAGGCGGAGAGATATTGGTGGTGCCGGTGTACTGGTTGCCATAGGCTGCCTTCGCCAGGGTTGCAGCCATAATGGCGGTTCCTAGATTTTCTGCCGTAGGAATGCCATTTCCATTCACTTCACCGATGTATTGGCTTTCAATCTTCGTTACCCCAGCCATAACTCATTTCCCCATCAAATTTTCAAAAATATCAGAACAGTAATTAATAACAAAAAGCTGGTAATCAGCGTTCTGCACCGGACTTAAGTGATACTTGCCTACAGTATAATACTTGGGCCATATCCCGACGCCACGACACAAGTTGGGGGACGGGTTTATCGTGCTATAATATTCCGGTTTGATATTGATTTTTGCGGCGAGTTCCTTGTCGTACGGCAAGTCCAGCCGCCAGTGTTCCAGGACACCGTTGTCGCGTAAGTGCACACGGGCACCGGGCACCGAACCGAGGACGCCATATTTGGTGGGCGTTGTGGATGCGAAATTGCCTGGTACGGATACTTCTTGGACACGCCAACCCTGGCGATAGACCCAATAGAAGCGCCGGTCTATCTTTGAATATTCGATTGAGTCTCCTAAGAAGTAGCGATCCTTGCTGGAATCGTACCACACACTGAATATAGACAGTTTGTCGTCAGGAACTCCTAATGGCATATGGTCCATTCTTGTAAGAGGGATCGAAAAGACAACTTCGTTCGTATGTCGATCAACAAATGTCGTTTCGACCCCCACCCGTATCGGTGTTTTATTGATCGTGCTGAACAAATCTGCTGCTTTACCGGAAACCTTGAGATTCCAGTGTGCGAGAAGAGTTGGAAATTGAGACCACTTCCGACAATCAAACGGCGTTCCAGACAGAATTTCACCAACAATACTTGGAGCGTGCCAATACCTTGCCGGACCGGGAATGACCTGGCCCGGAGGGGCAAAATCGAGCTTGTCCTTCAGTTTTGGGTAGTCTGTCGCAAGGACATTGCCAATACGTTTGGCGGGGTCCTTAAAGCCGTGCCGCTTAACAATATCAACAATCTCCGGCCCCCACGCGTTACGAGCCAGCACAAAGTAGGTTTTGCCCGCATCCTCTCCCTCCACGAAGTGGAAGTAGAATGCCCTGTAATCGGGACCCTGTTCAGGCTTGAGGAGCTTTTTGTCCTCCGCCATGATGTCCTGCATGTCCTGCGGCATGGCGCTGTAATCGGCAAAACCGATAACGCCAGGCATGACCGTATCGGCGCAGGGCTCCGGTTCCCCTACATGGCTCAGGCCCAAATAGACGACACGCTTGAGTTCGCCTGTGTCCACATTCCAAAGCATCTGATACGCACGCGTCAGTGAATCCGCACTTGTGAACTGTGCTTTCTCCTCCGGTGACGCGATTTCATGCATGATGAAAGACACGACGCTGTTGTTTACGAACACCGGGCTCTGCCATTGGGTGGTAAAGTCGGAGAGGGTGGTCGCTTCGGGCGGAATGTTGATCAGCGGCAGGCTGTCGACGAACGCCTTGTCCCAGGCATCGCGCTCGTGCCCGCCTTCAGGTCTTTCTGCGAAGCGCTTGTTCAGCCTGTCCAGGGCTTTTACGAAGGGCGTGCGCTCAGGGGCGTTGTCGATGGTTTCGCTTACCGGCTTTGCGGCTGCTTCTGCGGCGAGCACAGTGCCGGGCAAAATAAAAGCGCAGGAAACAAGCGCTGCGCTGAATGAAAATGATGAGAAAATCGATCGCTGTGAATTATGCATCAATAAAAACCACTTATGAATAATGTGGAAATACTCTAATAATATTTCTTGTCATACGAAAGAAAAAATCGTGCAAAAGTTGTAGGGTGCCGCCTGCCCCTGCACGTCGAATGATTGATTAGCGGCTTGGGCTCTCGCTTTGGCGGGGGGTATCTCGCCCCCGCGGGCTGGCTATCCCGCCTGCGAAGGCGGCCGACGTCCCGTATCGGCGCACCAGTCGATGGCTCCCGACTTGACCCAGAAATGCGCGTATGCGCCGTCGAGCTGTCTGACGGACGGGTGGATGGTGGGCCGGTCGAGGAAATCCAGCGTGATGGACCAGCGCGGGCGCCGGTTCTGCATCAGGGACAACTGGATGATCTCGTCCTCATGCTTCGGGCAACGAAACACCGCCCACTTCTCGTAGCCGGGACCACTTTCGTCGGGTGGTCTTGCTGGTCTGGGTCGCAAGGACTCCTCGACCGAGGCCTCAATCGCCGGACAGCCACTTCTTGAAGCGGGACCACCAGCCCATGCCTTCCGTCGTGGGAGGTGCGCCGCTTGGCTGACCTGCGGCGGACACAGTCTTCTCGCTGAAGAACCTGTCCTTGGTCCGGCGGTCATGGGCGCGGCCGGCATTGACCTGTTCTTGCGTCCAGTCACCGGCCCAGCGAACCGTGCCTTTGTCGATCCAGTAGTGGGAGCGGCAGGGGAAACTCCAATTGCCAACGGACGGGTGCAGCGACACCGCCACGCCGTCATAGGTGAGCTTCCAATCGGTCGGGCTGAGCGGCGTGACGACTTCCAGTCCGCAGCCGCAGCAGCATTTGTGCGCCACCGTCGCATAGTCCATGGACACGTATAGCGTCCGATCTTCAAGCTTTTCGGGGATGGCCGTCACGAACACGGTTTCAAAAGCAAAAGTCGGTTTCATGGCTTCTCCTCGTTCAGGAGCATGTTGCCATCGATGGTGTATGTGGCGTGATGCTCGTTGTCCAAATCGAGGTAGAAGCCGAAGAGCTTCTTCCACTTGATCACCGCCAGGGCGGCGTTCAGCGCGTTCAAATCAGCGATCTGGATATTCTTTGCGTAGATATTGTCTGCGTCGCCGCCGGAGAGGCCGATGCGCTTCCTGTCGCGGACGTGTTCGCGCATCCGCGCCGTACTGGTCGTGACCCGAACGATGCCCTGGAGCTTGTCGTCTACAAGCTCGATGCCCATGCCGACATCGACGAAGGGGATGCCGAGGGCTTCGAGCTTCTCGATAATTGGCAGCTTCGCGTCGCCGCGGTCGATGCACAGGAAGACGAAGTCCATGCCTTCGAGCATGTCCACGTTTCCGGCATCGATATGGACATCGTGCGCGACGATGTTCCGGCGCATGGCCGCGTAGCGGTCGCGGAAATAGTGCACCTTCTTGAGCACATCCCTCAGTTCCTTGAGGGTGGCCGCACCAGGTGACCGGAAGGCATTGTGCTGGAGGAACCAGTCGCTGTCGAAAAGATGAATCTCTGCGACGGGCGTCTTGGCCACGAGGTCCAACACATAAGCGCCGGTGCCCCCAAGGCCGACAATGGCGATCCGCAGCCGTTCCAGCTTCTTGGAGGCCGCGTAGATACCGGCCCGGCTGGATGCCGTGTCCAGATACTCGAAAACACCTTCAGGGTCATCCGCCTCGATGACCTGGAAGGTCCTAGCCGTTGCCGTCGGATCGATTGCGGCCGCGTGCCCCGACAACATGTCGGCATAGGTAGACATCTTATGGTGATAGTCCCTGTAACCTTCCTTCGGCTTGCTGGAAAAGGAGTGATCGACCACAAGGCCTTCGCCCAGGGTCTCGCGCCCACTACCGTTGACGATCTTGGTCAGCGGACGGCCATGCCGGTCGCAAGGATGCTCCCCGGCAAACCGGGCGACGTGCGTGTCCGGCCTTGCGGTGACGTCGCCGGCTAGGTTCAGGGTCGATACGAGGAGCCCACGCTTCACTTTGCCCTTGCTGTTCACGTAGGGCACGTTGCGGATCACGAGGTGGTTGGCCTTGATTTCCACCTCGTACCCGTCTTCCTTCAGTTTTACGAGGTCGGGGCTACGACTTATCAGTGGGTGTGACATTGAAGATCATGCCCTTCTTGACCTTCACGCTCTCGCCTTCGAGGACGGAACCTTCCGGCTTGTCGCCGTGCCCCCGCCGGAAGGTGATCGTGAAGACGATGTTTTCGCCGGTCGGCGGGGTGTCGAAGGCGAGTGCCACCAACTGGTCGAAGGTGACCTCCTTGCCGGTGACGGTGCGCTCGCGCCCGTTCACGATGATGGTGGTCTCCTTATCCTGCTGGCCCCCTTGACCGCCGTGATCACTGTCCCGGCGGTCCTCGTCCTTCTCGTGCTTGTGACTATCCATTTTCTGCTCGTCCTTTCCTGTTCAGCCCTTCGGCGGGTACGGGTCGCCGCCGTGGCTGTCGCTGCTGGCGATGCGGCCGTCCTTGTTGTGGATGCGCAGCTCGGTGCCCTGGTTGCGGCTCACCGAGCGGCCACTGTCGATGGCCTCGCGCTTGGTTTCGTGGTGGCTGCTGGCGCGTTCGCCGCCGCCGCGCTTCACGTCCCAGCCCCCGCTCGGGTTCGGGACGACGTGGTGGGTTTTCGGCCCTTTGCTCATGTTCGGTCTCCTGCTTGCCGATTCTTCCGAGAGGGATAAAAAATACCTCTACTCCGAACATCATGCCACGATTGCAATTCGGCAGTCAAGTGCATAAAATATGTCTACACCGAACAACCGAAAACAGCCGGAGGAGCCGCAATCGTGACGAACGTGCTCGGAGAAAAGATCCGTAAACTCAGAAAGGAAAAGGGGCTGACCCTCGACAAGCTGGCCGAGCTCACCGAGTCCAGCAAAAGCTACATCTGGGAACTGGAGAACAAGAACCCGCCCCGGCCATCGGCAGAGAAGTTGTCCAAGATCGCCGAAAAGCTGGGGACGACGATGGATTATCTGCTGGACGAGGGCGAGGCCGTCACGGTCGAAGACGCCGCTGACGCCCAATTCTACCGGCAATACAAAAAAATGAACGCGACCACCAAGGCGAAGATACGCCAGATGGTGGATTTATGGGGGGAGGACGAGTGACGGCTCCGCTTCCCCCACAGCGCGTGGCCAACACGCTCACGGCGCTGCTCAACACCGTCTTTGGCGACGGTCCTGACCGGTTTCCGGTCAAGGTACCCCAACTCGCGAAGGACTTCACCCATCAGCGCTACGGCGAAGATCCGATCACCCTGGTCCAGGGTGCCGCACTGCCGGGGTTCGATGGTGCGCTCTATCGTGCGCCGACCGGGAAAAAGGGCTGGGGGATCATTTATAATAATACGATCACATCGCCCGGCCGCATCAATTTCACGCTGGCCCACGAGTTCGGGCACTACCTCCTGCACCGCGAAGCCTATCCGGACGGCTTGGAATGCGGTCCGCAGGATATGGTCCGTTGGGACAGTGAATATGCGCAGATCGAACAGCAGGCCAACGAGTTCGCGGCAACGTTGTTGATGCCGCTCGACGACTTCCGCCGCCAGATCGCCCCGAAAGCCAAACCGACCCTCGATGACATCGGCGCCTGTGCCGAACGCTATCAGGTGTCGCTCATTGCAGCGGCCCTTCGCTGGCTTCAATCCACGGAGCGCAGGTCGGTGCTCGTCGTATCGAGGGACGGCTTTATCCTGTGGGCGCGATCGAGCCAGAGCGCACTCAGGACCGGCGCCTTTTTCAGGACAGCCAACCGTCCGCCGATTCCGATCCCCGCTACATCGTTGCCGGCACAGCCGAGCCTGTTGGCCAGCAACAAAGGCGCCGTCACGCATGATGCCGGTGTCTGGTTCCGGGAGCCCTGCGACGAAGTCGCGCTCGTTTCGGATCAGTATGACTTTGCCATTTCACTGCTCCACCTCGGTGACGCAATCTCACGCTGGGATTTCAGCGAAGAGCCGGAAGAAGATACTTTCGACAGGATGACACGTCGGACGCCGGGTTCTTCCTGGCTCGAATGAGCACTAGACGCCCCGAATACCCGCTTTCCAGTTCCTGATTTCAAATTGGTCGGGGAAAGCCTTCCCCTGCCTACAACCGCCGTTGGCGTTTTCCGTCACCCCTTCGAGCGGGGACACCCCGCAACGCCCCGGTAGCCGCCGCACCGGGACCCGCGCTGCGCTACCCTGCACGGCGGCAAGCGGCCGGCCCGTTGGGCCGCGGTTGATTTGGTGATGCGCTTACGCGCGTAAACCTCTGGTGCCAGCTTGTGCCGACCCCGGCGGGCTTTACCAAGGTCGCCGTCCGGCCTGCCCGCTCCGTTCCCCCCGATCAAGCCGGGGGTCCCGTGTTGGCCGGATTGCACCCCTTCGGGGCGGCTCCCTTGGCGCCCGCCGGATGTCGGCGCGACGCCGCCCGTTTCTCTTCGCTCCCTTTGGTCACTGGTCGTTCAAGGCGTCGCTCGCCGCTGGGCAGAGGTTCAGGCGCGGGGCGTGTGTGCCCTGTGCCGTCTGTAACCACTGAACGGAGGACTAAGTGCATGACCAACATCACCCCCCAACATCAACGCGCTTTCGAGGCGCTGACCAGCGGCGAGTTTTCAAACTTTGCGCTGTTCAGTTGCTTCGCGGACGGCGCACCCGCCGCCGCGATTTGCGCGGTCAACGAGGAAGGCGGCGAATACCTCATCAAGCCGCTGTTCGTATCGGTGACCGACACCATGCGGTTGACTGACCATGACGGTCGGGAGGCAGTGCAATGAACCTGCTAACCGCCGAACAACGCGCACGGATGCTGGCCAATGGCCATGCCAACCTTGAGCGCATCAACAATGGCCGCGACACCCACGACTGGCAACCCGTGGTGAAGCTGTTCTGTCCGTGGGGCGCGGCGACGTGGCTGCTGTCGGAGCTTGACCCCGAGGAGCCGGACATCGCCTTCGGCCTGTGTGACCTCGGCTTCGGGTGCCCCGAACTGGGCAGCGTGCGCCTGTCGGAGCTTGCCGCCGTGCGCGGCCCCGGTGGCTTGACCATCGAGCGCGACCAGCACTTCAAAGCCACCAAGAGCCTCACGGCCTATGCCGATGAGGCCCGCCAGCACGGGCGCATCGTCGCCTGACCAACCCGCGCCCGTGCTTCGGCGCGGGCGCTCATTCACCTGAAAGGAAATGAGCCATGACCATCCAGACCATCCCCCTGAACAAACTGACCGCCGCCGAGGGCGGCAATCCACGCCGCAGCATGGACGCCGCCGCCCTCGAAGGGCTGGCCGCATCCATCAAGGCCGACGGCCTGTTGCAGAACCTCGTGGTGCGAAAAGCAGGCCGCAAGTTCCGCATCGTGTCGGGTGAGCGCCGCTATCGGGCGCTGTCGCTGCTGGCCGAGCGCGGCGACATCGAGAAGACCCATCCCGTGCTCGTGGAGGTGCGCGGCGACCTGTCCGAAACGGACGCGCTGCGCCTCGCCACCGTCGAGAACATCCAGCGCGAGCAGTTGGCCCCGATGGACGAGGCCGAGGCGTTCGCTACCCTGTTGGGAGACGGCGCATCCCTTGAGGACGTAGCCGCGAAAGCGGGCGTGTCGGTGCTGACCGTCAAACGCCGCGTGGCGCTGGCCTCTCTCTCCGACGAGGCGAAAGCCTTGGTGCGGGAAGGGGAGTTCTCCCTGTCGGTGGCCGAAGCCCTGACGCTGGGCACCCATGACCAGCAGCGCGCCGTCATCGAGCGGCTGGAGCAGGGCTACCACTACGATGCCGACGACCTGCGCGGGATGCTGACCGGCGAGAAACCCGCCGTGTCCCTCGCCATCTTCCCGATGGAGCAGTACACGGGCACGGTCACCGCCGACCTGTTCGCGGACGATGACAACACCTTCTTCGACGATGCCGAACAGTTCTATCGCTTGCAGTCGGAAGCCGTCGAGGCGCTGGCCGAGCATCACCGCGAGGCGGGGGCCGCGTTCGTCGAGGTGCTGACCGAAGGCTATGTCGCATGGTGGCAGTACCGCGAGGCCGATACCGAGGACGGCGAGCAGGGCGGTGTGGTCATCCACTTCAAACCGACTGGCCGCGTGGAGGTGCGGGAAGGGCTGGTCAAGAAGGACGTGCGCCCGAGTGTGGCCGAGGAAACGGCGGATGCGCCGAGCGCACCCAAGCCGCAGCCCGAATATTCGGGTCCGGTCATTCGTATGATGAACGCCCACAAGAGCCTCGCCGTCATGGAGGCCCTGATGGCCAGTCCCCGCAAGGCGAAGGAAGTGGCCGTCATCAACCTGCTGAACGCCTACGACTGGACGGGACGGGTGCGCCTCGATGCCCATCCCGCGCTTGCCTATTTCGCGCAAGCCGATGTTCAGCCGACCGCGTATCTCGCCATCGAGCGGGAAGCGCAGGACATGGTGACCGCGCTCGGGCTGGCGGAGGCCAAGCGCCATGCCTACGCCCGTCCCGTGCGTGGGGCATGGGAGCAGCTTCTCACCGACACCAAGAACCCGACCGACCTCTATGAGGTGGTGCAGGGTTTTTCGGATGCCGAGCTTGACCAACTGCACCTGTTCCTGACGGCGCTGACCTTCGGGCAGGGGAACATGGATGCGCTGGATACGGGCGACAGCCTGTTCAACCGCGTGGCCGCCGACCTCGATGTCGCCATGCGCGATAGCTGGATGCCGGACGAGGCATTCCTGACCCGCCGCCGCAAGGACCAGTTGGAGGCCGTCGCCAAGGAGAGCGGGGCGATTGCCCGCTTGGGACGGATGAAGGACTACAGCAAGACGCAGCTTGCCGCTGCCCTTGCCCGTCACTTCCAGCGGTGCGCCGAGGGCGACACCACCATTCCCGAGGAGATGCGCACGCTTGCCAATGCGTGGCTGCCCGATGCCATGCGCTTCCCCGCCGTGACGACGGAGACGGACGCGCCGGAGCCGGAGAGCGAGGAAGCGGAGGTCGAGGACGTCGGGTCGGACGACGTTGACCCGTCCGACTTCGAAGGCGCGGACGGCATCACCGAAGCCGCCGCCTGACCCGCAGAGACTGCCCGCCCTTCGGGGCGGGCGTTCCTTCGCGCTTTCGTCAATTCGTTATCGGGAGGTTTCCCATGCCCATCATCCTCGGTCTCATCATCTTCGCCGTCGCGGCCTACGCCGCCAATGTCACGGGCAATGCCGACACCTTCGGCTGGGTCATGCTCGGCGGGCCGTTCGTCATCCCCATTGGGGCGTTCGTCCTGTGGCTCGTGGCCAAGTTGGTCGGGGTGCTGTTCAGCAGGCCGTCTGAAGACTGACCACTATCCTCGTGTGCCGCGCCGGTGTCGGCGCGGTGCGCACCCATCTTCTCGAAAGCCGCCTTGTCCGCTGGTCGCGGGCAGGGCGGTTCTCTTTTCGCAGGTGAGGCGCAGGGTGGTGCAGCCGAGCGGACGAAGGCACCAACTCGCCGCTTGTCGGGGGAAGGGGCATCGAGGTCGCCACGGTGCGTCTCGACCTCTGTTTGGGCCGGTCAGCGACCCATCTGCGTCCTTTCCTGTCATGGCCACATCTGAGCCCGTCGCCCGGTCCCGCAACGGCGCGCGGTCAGTTTCTTCCCCTGACCTGCGGTCATTCCTCGCGAAACAAGAAACGGCCCGCTTGCCGTCTGCCACTGCGTTCGGCCCGCTTCGTGTCCCGGTCGGGGCTAAAGCCCCTCCGCGCCTCTTGGGGTGCGGGGCCGGGCTTCGACGGTCTCTCTCATGGGCCATGGAAAGGTCGCGATGGGCGCGACCGCCAGAACCAAACAAAGGAGACTTACATCATGGCAACCATCGGCACTTTCACCAAGACCGACAGCGGCTTCGCCGGCACCATCCAGACCCTCGGCGTCAAGGCCACCAAGGTCGCGATCACCAGCGTCGAGAAGGCCAACGACACCGCCCCCGACTTCCGCATCAAGGCGGGCACCGTCGAGATCGGCGCGGCCTGGCACCGCACCAGCAAGGGCGGCAACGAGTACATCTCGGTCAAGCTGGACGACCCGAGCTTCGCCGCCCCCATCTACGCCAACCTGGTCGAGCAGCAGGACAAGGGCTTCGCCCTCATCTGGAGCCGCTGACCGACCGCGAGCCGCCCGCTCCGGCGGGCGGCATCGCTCCCGATATTTCAAAGTAAGGATTTTGAAGATGAATGATTTTACCAACGATATCGCGAAACGGACCCATGCCGCCAGAGCGCCGGCTTTCGTCGAAATCACTGTCGAGGAACTGGTCGTCTACCGTTTCGTCGTGCCCGCCGATGCAGACGACCCGGAGGGCGTCGCGCTTGACCGCTTCCGGAGCGGCGAGCTGCCCGACCGCGGACCATCCGAGGGCGAGCAGCATGACCTCTCGACTTACTTCGTCGGCGACGCCGAACCGTTGTCGCCGCTCAGCTATGACGACTGGTTGGCGACCTATCGCCCGATCCGGAACCCGTATCGCGCCGATGCGCCTTGCAACGGCCTGATGTTCGAGACTTTCGGTCCCGAACTGGAGGCCGTTCAGGCGGCCAATCCAGCCTGCGTCTGGACGCTGGTTTCGGGCGACGATGACGCCCTCGTCATCCTGAGCGGCATTCATCTCGTCAACCGCCTCGCTTACTTCATCACCGAGTTCCTGTGGCCCGGTGAAGACGTGGTCGAGATCCCGCTCGATTGACGTTCTCGCCATCCGGCCCCTGTCGCTCCGTCGGCGGGGGCTTTCGTCTGTCTCCCTCGCGGCTCACGGCGCGGAGCATGCAATCCATCCCTTGCCCTTCCGTTCGGTGCTGCCGTCCCTCGGATGGTCCCCGACGTGCCGGACGGCGCCTTGCCGTCCATGACCTGCCCGCACCAGCGGCGCCATGCGCCGCCCGTGTTGGTCAGGACCGCTGCGGCTCATGCCGCCCGGCCTTTCGTTCGGGTCCTTCGGGACAGTCATCAACGAACGAAAGGATATTCTTATGGGATTGGATATGTACGCCTTCACCACTGCCGAGGCCGTCGAGGCCGACGTCGACTTCACGCCGAAGACGGCAACGGAGCTCGCCTATTGGCGCAAACACCCCAACCTGCACGGCTGGATGGAACGGCTCTACCGGGCCAAGGGCGGTGAGGCCGAGTGCTTCAACTGCGTGAACGTCGCGCTGACTGCCGAGGACATCGATCGGCTGGAGGCCGACATCAGGGCCGACGCACTGCCGTTCACCGAGGGCTTCTTCTTCGGCGAGTCCGACGGCAGCGAGGTCGAAGAGGACCTGGCCTTCATCACCAACGCCCGCGCGGCCCTGGCCGACGGCAAGACGGTGTTTTATTCGAGTTGGTGGTAAACCCGCCAAGTCCAAAGCCCGGTGCCGCGAGGCATCGGGCTTTCTTGTGCTTTCGCTTCTTTTCGGCGGCAAGTCCGCGCCGTACATTCATCTTATGGACGCGGAGAAGATAGAGCGGCGACTTCGGCGGCTGGATGCTGCCCTGGCCCGGACCGAGCGGCGGCTCGGCACGCTGCTGGAGGTGCGCAATTATCACGAACGTCGCTTCATGGTCGCCCTCGCCAATGCCGAGGCCGCGCAGGACGCCTTCGTGCTGGCCGCGCGGGTTGCCTTCCGTGACCCGTACCGTGCCCTGAAGGCATGGGAGCGGCACGAGTTCCGCCTGTCCAAACTCACCCTTGCCGAGCCTCAGGACGCCGATGTCGCCGCCGGTGCTCATGCCGCCGTCAGCAATTCGACCGGGCTGGCCGGTCTGACCCTGCGGGGGCGGACGATCCTCGGCCGTGACGACCCCGAGCGAACGGCGGCGCGGGCCGCGCTGGAGAAGATGGGGGAGCAGCGGCGGGCCTGGCTCGATGAGGTGCGCGCGGCGCGCACCTACGGCCATGCCGTCAATCAGGTCGGGGAGCAGGTCCGCGAATTGCGGGACCGCTTGCGCTCGGGGGTGCTGCGCCGGGATGACCTTTGGCAGGCGCTCCGCGAGGCGCACGACCGGCCGCGCACCTACACAGTGCCGCCGAGCATGACGCCCGTCGATGAAGCCGACCTCGCCCAACGGGGCGAACTCTACCGGGCCTATGGCGACATCATCGAGGGCAGGCAGTCACCCGAGCGGAATGCCTCGGCAGATGCTCCCATGCTCACGCCAGAAGAGCGCGCCAGGCGGGAACGGGACCGCCTCGCGCGGCTGTACAACAGGGCACGGGGACGGGAAGGCGACCTCGA
Organism: Sneathiella sp.; assembly: GCF_036844445.1. Lineage (GTDB taxonomy): Bacteria > Pseudomonadota > Alphaproteobacteria > Sneathiellales > Sneathiellaceae > Sneathiella. Next base: position 21,512 of record NZ_DAIUFV010000001.1, read on the forward strand.
CCGCTAGGCATTGCCGTCCCCAACGTCTGTGACCACGTCAACGGTCATGGAGCGGTCGCCGGGTTCAGCGGTTTCCCAACCATCCGGTCCCGACACACCCGTCTGCGGGCCTTCAGTTACAGGGCGAACATGGCGGGGGTGCCGTCCGGCGCAACGGCGCGTCCCGACTTTCTTCCCCGGCCTTCGGCCTCCTCGCGCACCAAGAAAGACGGGCCTTGCCGTCCTCCGCTGCGCTCCGTCCTTGCAGGTGCGCCCGCCGTCTCCGCCCCGCCTCCTGTCGCCCATGAAGGCCGCGACGGTCGCGGTCGGACGAACGGAGGAAAGACCATGCTGAACACCATCGACACCACCTGCACCATGACCTGGGACGAGTTCACGCTCGCGGTCGACGACGCCCTGCTGATCGAGACCGGTGACGGCCTCGCCGACGAACTGATGCCCGATGTGCTGACCGCCTTCGAGACGGGCATGACCCCGTGGGGCTGCGTCATCGCCCTGACCGAGGGGCGGGACCGCTGCCGCTTCGGCGACGATTACCACGCCGCCGCCTGAGCCGATCGCCGCGACCCGCAGCCGCCCCGCCGGGTATCCCGGCGGGGCTTCGTCGTTGTCTGGGTAGGCCGGGCCGACAGCGCATCCGGGGCACCGGCCGAGACGGCGTCGAAATGCCGTTGACGTGCCGCCACACTGCCGGAAGCTCAGCCCGGCCGAGGGGTATCAGTCGCCCCTGTCCGGCCTCCTCTCGGGAGAAGCAGTAGCCACACCAGCACGGGCCTTCGATAGGGGCCAACTTGGCATCGGCGTCGCCCGCCGCAACGGGTCGGCCCGACTTTCTTGTCACTGCGTTCCAACAAAGACGGTCCTCACCGTCCTCCGCTGCGCTTCGGCCCGCTTCGAGGTCCCGGTCGGGGCTGCGCCCCTCCGCGCCTCTTGGGGTGCCCCGGTCTCCTGTGCCGCTGCCGCAGTTCGGCCACGAAGGCCGCGCGGTGCGGCCAAGAAACCCCGAGAGGAGACCGACCATGAACAACCCATCCACCCTTGAAGTCGTCCAGAGCATGACCTTCGAGCAGTATGTCGATTACGTGACCGACGCATTCGTCGAGTTCTACGACCGGGCGCCCAACGGTGACCTGACGGTGGGCTTGCGCTTCTGGCACGACATCAACGTCCATCCGGAAAGCGCCGCCTTGATGCTGCCGGACTACGGCTACTAGGCCGCCGCACGTCCGCGCGCCCCGCCGGGTATCCCGGCGGGGCTTTTTCGTGCTGCTGGCGGCAGGTCGTCCGCCATGCCGACACCGGCCGCATCCATTTTGACATTTCGTGCCATCCATGTGCGTGATTGTCCGCTACTGAGGCTTGTTGGCGGCTATGGTTCGGTGTATATATTGATGGACGGGAGTGCTTGAAAAGCCGCTGTTTTCCTTGTCTTTGTGACCGAACATCCCCAAATGGAATGAGGAGGAGTGGCAGGTTCACAGTCCCGAGGCAAGATGTATGTTGTACCCCAATAACCCCATGCTGGATGCCCGCCCGTGGCGGCCTTGCGAGGCCCCTGCGGGGCTCGCGCATGGGGTTGGATCGGGGTTCAACATGGTCGGCAAGCGCGCCCATTCGGCCGTCTGCGACGGGCCTCAAGGTCGCTGTGCCGCCCTCTTGGGCATTCGCCCCGCAAGGGGGCTCAAGCCGGGTTCACTACGTTCCCTGAAGATGGCAGCTCGGGAAGGGGGAGCCGATGGCGCGCCCCTTCCTTAATCCGGACGCGCGCCGCTCCGAGTTCCTCCGCGTGCGCTTCACCGCCGGAGAGATGGACGCCCTGCGTGAGGCGGCGATCGCCGCCGGCATGACCCTGACCGACTATGCCCGCGCGGCCCTTCTGGACAAGCGCCCCCGCGCCAAGCCCAAGCCCGACCGGGTCACCCAGCAGATGGTCTATGAGCTGCAATCCATCGCCGTGAACTTCCGCCAGTTGGAAGCTGCGACGGGGGAGGCCGCCTACGGGCAGTGGGCGCACTACGTCGGCGGCGAGCTGCTCGACCGCCTCCTCGACCGGCCCGATCTGGCCGGGATGATGGAAGCCCATGTGGTTCCCATCAACGAGGTCGGGGTCGCTGTCAACGACGCCGCCCACCGCGCCAACATGGAGAAGTACCCGGACGACGCCGAGCGCGACGCGCTCTTCGCCGCCGTCAAACGTGTGACCGAACCGCTGCACAAAGCCGTCGCCCGCAAGGGCAGCGGCAAAGACGACGGGTAGGGGAGCGGCGGCCATGCGCTTCAAGATTCCCAGCCGCCAGCCGACTTCGTTCCGGGCTTCGTCCCTGTATCTGGCCGGGCGCTCCCACGGCCACCAGCCGAGCCGCGTGGCGTGGATGTTCAGCCGCAATCTGGAGACCGAAGAGCCGTCCAAGGCTGCGGCCCGGATGGAGGCGCTCGCCGCCCAGAACACCCGCTGCAAGGCGCCCCGCTACCACTTCATCCTGACCTTCGACCCGGCCGACGCGAAGAAGGGGAAGGTGACGCCGGAGGCCATGCGGGAGATCGCCAACGAGGCCATCGAGCGGCTTGGCCTCACCGACCATCAGATCCTCGTCTACGCCCACAACGACACGCCGCACCCGCACATGCACTTTCTCGTCAACCGGATTCATCCGCGCTCGCTGCGGGCGTGGAGCCGGACGGACGAGGGGCGTCGGCTGACTGCCTTCTGCCGGGAGGTGGCGGAAGAGAGAGGTCTGAATGTCGCCCGTGACCTCTCTGCCGAGCGCAAGCAGCAAGACCGCAGCAGGTCTATCAGCGATGCCGAGTACCGGATCGCCGAGCGGGAGGGGCGGGAGCCGGTGGCCCCCTTCGACCGGCGCGGCCTGCACGAGCTGCGCGACGCGGTGCGGGGGGATTTCTTCGCCGCCAAGTCGTGGGACGACCTGACCGGCCGGCTGGCCGACAAGGGTTATCACTTACGCCGGAAGGGTCAGGGTCTGATGATCACGGACGGCGCGCGCGTGGCGAAACTCTCGGACCTCGGCAAGGGGGTGCGGTTCAAGGAACTGGAAGAGCGTTTCGCGCTGCCCTACGACGTGTGGCACAGCCAGCAGGTCTCCCGCGCGGCGATGGAAGAGATGGAGGCCAGGCCGAAGACCCACGACGGCATGGCGCCGGAGGAGAGGCGGCGGGCCGAGGCGCAGCACCGTTTGGAGCAACTCCGCACCGAGCGCACCGGCAATGCCGTCGAGGTGCTCGACACCGTCGATCAGGACTACCTCTATTGGAGTGGCGTGCAGGCGAGCTATCGGGACGCCGAGCGGCGCATCGCCGTGCAACAGCGCAAGACCGAGCGCCTTCAGGCCGACATGACCCGCCAGCAGCAGTGGGAGAACACTCGCTACAAGCAGATGATGGCGCAGCTCGTCGGCCTCTACATCGACGCCGATCAGGCCCGGTCGGCCTGGCTGAAATTGGAGCTAAGCCACGGGGCGGACGTTGCAGACGAGATCGTGCTCCAGAACCCACGGGTCCTTGGCGAGACGCGCGACGACCTGACCCGGCTCGACAGTTATGCCAAGCGCCGGGCCGACAAAGCTCTCAAGGCACTGATGCGCCAGCGGCGTTCCTGGCGCGATGCCCGTGACAGGGTGGCGACGGCCTTTTCCCGGATCGCCGAGCAGCGTCGGGCGCTGGAGCAGGCGGTCGGTGAGTACCAGGCCCTCCAGCGCGCCGGTGGGGATGCCGGCTGGATACGCGAGGTGGTGATCGAGAAGGTCAAGGCCCGCGCCCGTGCCCTCGACCGGGTGACCGGGGAGATGATCCACAAGGCCCGCCTCGCCGAGGAGCGCAAGGAGCAACTCCACCGCGCGTGGCGCCGCCATGCCGAACGCAAGCGTCAGCGTGAGCGCGAACGGGAGGTGCGCGGGCTGGGGCTGTAACGCGGTCTATTGAGTAAAACTTTGACGTACTATAGTATGTAATTATAAAAAATTATTGGATTTCACTGTGAAAATTACTCGTCTTGTCCTGTTAGTTTATTCAGTTACGTTTTTAACCGCCTGTATCAGCACGTCTACTATTCCTGAATTGCACGCTTCATGCGGTAGAGATCTTGGATTTAGCGAGAACCTTAATTGTGTTCAGGAAAAACTGCGAAGCGATTTCCGTTATAAAACTGGCGGCGCGGCATTCGCCGAGGAGTATTTGGCGTCAGCGAGGGTAATAGAGCAAAAACTTCTTTCGAAAGAAATAACTGAAGTTGATGCGCAGAAACAGTTGATTGAAATCTATAGAGAGATGAAGAAAAGAGAATTCAATGAAAATATTTATGAGTCAAAAATGCGCGCAGAAGTCGAATTGCTAAATGCTCAAACGGAATCGTTGAAAAAGCAAAAATCGCAAGACTCGCGTGAAGTTAGATGCGATACCACGACAAACGGTCGAAACATCATTTGTCGAGAGCAGTGAAAATTGGCAACCGCAAGTTAAAAGGCCGCCCCCGAGCGGCCTTCCAATTTTACAACCTTACCCCTGCCACCTGTCCCACTTGCCCCAGAAGCGCCATTCCCACCAGTCGAAATAGCGCAGCTTGCTCGCCAGAATTGGCCGCATCCCCTGAATGAACAGCAGTTGCTTGCGTCCGGACAGCGCCATCACCTCGTCCTCGGTCATGAGCGGACGCGCCGTCTGAATCAGGCCGCGGTGGACGCTGTGCGGCAGCAGGCTGAAGGGGAAGGATGCCGAGTGGCCCTGCGTGTCCACTTTCACCGTCGAGACGCCGAGCAGGGTGGACAGTTCCTTTGCCGTCTGGGCATCGGCCACGTTGAACGCCTGCCGGACCGCACAGTTGGCGACGATGGAGCGCCACTTGCGGTACGTCTTCTCCAGTTGCGCCAAATCCTGAAAGAAGAGCCACAGGGTGACGCCGTAGCCGGCGATGTAGCCGATGGCCTCTTCGAGCACCTTGATGTAGCCGAGGGCCGCGACCTCATCGAGCAGGAACAGGACGCGGTGTTTTGGCCGTCGCGTCGTGCGCGTCATGGCCGCGATCGAAAGGCCCGTCATCACGCGGACGAAGGAACGGCAGACGACCAGGTACTCCGGTGGCAGGATCAGGTAGACGGTCGCCACCTCGTCCTTCAGATCCTCGAAGCGGAAGTCCGACCGGTGGCAGGCCCGCGCAAGTGGCTTGTGGCTCAGCCACGGGGCAAGGTGGTTCTGTACGGACGAGATCACGCCGGAGCGCTCCCGCTCTTCTTTCTGGGTGAGCGCATGGGCACGCCGCCGGACTTCCGCGTGCTCATGGTCGCCCATGGCCTTCATCAGGGCATCGAAGCCCTCGCGGTCGGTGGTGGCCAGGTCGGCCACGTGGCCCAGGGTGCGCTGATGGTCTGGCATGTCGGTGACGACATAGAAGATCAGCGCCGCAATCACGTTGCGGGCTTCGTCGTCCCAGTAGGTGTCGTCGCCGTGCGGCACTACGATCAGATCGGCGATCAGGGCTGCGTCCGCCGCTTCGTGAATCGTCCCCAGCCGGATGAAGTCCAGTGGGTTGACGCACGCCGGCTCGAAATCGGTGGCGAACGGTGCGAGCGCGTAGACCGCGCCCCGCTTCGTTCGCTCCCGCGCGGTCACGGCGAAGTTCTCTCCCTTCACGTCGATGACGAAGCAGGAGCCAGGATGGTCGAGCAAGTTGGGAATCACGCCGCCGGCGCCTTTACCGCTGCGCGTCGGTGCGAAGGTGAGGATGTGGCCTTCACGGGCAAACCGGAGGATGCTGCCGGCGAGACGCCCGAGGATGACGCCCCGTCCGGTGAAGAGGTTGCCGATGCGCGCTTCGGCTTCCGTCGCGAACCGCGCCGAGCCGTGAGAAATGGGCGGTTGCCAGATCAGGCCGACCAAACGCTCGCCGAGCTTTTGAACCAGCACGCCCACCGCGCACATGAGCGCAGCCATGAGCAGGGCGCCGGACTGGCTCTCCCGGAAGTGCCACAGCCCCCAGAGCGTGAGGATGAGGGGAAGCGTCTTCCAGACGAGCTTGGGTGTGAAGATTAGTATGAATGTCGATAGTCGAAAGGTGGCTCGGGCCGAGCCGAGGATGAAATAAATAAACGGCATAACAAAGTCTCCACTGTGGAGACTGTTATTTTTTGCCGTTTCAGGGCTTAAAAATTATTCAATGCTTACCATAATCAATCATAGGGGCCAAAACTGGCCCGTAATGGATGAGCTGACGGTTCACTCGCATATTCAAAATAACAGCCTCCACTGTTATCCGTCAGCACGTCCCTGTATTTGTTTTGGGCGGATTTCAGCCGTTTTTCAATGACTTGCCCCCTTAAGTGGTAGTGCGCCTGCGAAGGCGGCGTCCTGCATACTCGCCCACGGAAATCGTTCCCTCCCAGATCGCAAACGGTTGCCAGAATCGTCCAAAATAGACACAATAGCCAAAATTGGACGGTCGCCATGAAAACCATGTCTGCGAAGGACGCGAAGAACGGCTTCGGCCGCTTGATCGACACCGCCCGCGCCGAGCCGGTGATGATCGAGAAGCACGGGCGAGGCGTGGTCGTGGTGCTGGCGGTGGAGGAGTTTGAACGCCTCAATCGGCACCAAGATAGTTCGGGGCTGGACGAGGTAGAAGAAATAACACGAGGAGGAAGCCGTGGGGGAGGCAGACGCTAACGTCGAAAACCTTGGCGGGTTTGTTGGATGGCGTTGATTAAATCGAAAAAGCGCGTTGCCGATCATGGAGAGGTGTTCACACCGCCGTGGATGGTCGATGCCATGCTCGACTTGGTGAAGGCCGAGGCTGAGCGCATTGACGCGCGCTTTTTGGAGCCAGCTTGCGGTAGCGGGAACTTCCTGGTCCGCGTTCTTCAGCGCAAGCTTGCTGCTGTCGAACTCAAGTTTGGAAAATCCACGTTTGAAAAGCACAACTACGCTCTTTTTGCGTTGATGTGCATTTATGGCATCGAGCTTTTGGACGACAACATCGCCGAGTGCCGTGCGAACATGTTGGAGATTCTTGCCGAATACTTAGCCATCGACGAAACGGACGACATTTACCGTGCCGCCTTGTTTGTCCTGTCGCAGAACCTTGTGCATGGCGATGCACTGACGATGAAAACCCAAGACGGTCAGCCGATGACGTTTGCGGAATGGGGCTACCTCGGTAAGGGCAAGTTCCAGCGGCGTGACTTCCGCCTTGACGTTCTTACCGGGGCTTCGGCCTTCAGTGCGGAGGGGACACTCTTCGCCCATTTGGGCAAGCACGAGATATTTGTCCCGACAAAGACCTACCCGCCGATGACGGTGGCGACCTCGCCGCTGCGTATGGGAGAGCGGCCGCATGACCACCCAAGCCGCTTTTACCCTGCATGGCCGCAACCCCGATGTGCTGACTTGCATTGCCAACCTCAGCAACGACGAGGTGTTCACGCCGCCGGAGTTTGCGAACCGGATGCTGGACACATTGGCGGAAGCATGGGCGGCAGACCACAACGGCGCGAATCTGTGGGCCGACAGGACGGTGAAGTTCCTTGATCCATTCACCAAGAGCGGTGTGTTTTTGCGGGAAATCACCAAGCGGCTGACGGAAGGCTTGAAGGACGAGATACCGGACTTGCAGCAGCGCGTCGATCACATCCTGACGCGGCAAGTGTATGGCATCGCCATTACGCACCTTACCAGCCTCTTGGCGCGACGGAGTCTGTATTGCAGCAAGTTTGCTAACGGCGAACACTCAATCGCCAAAAGCTTCAATAGCGAGGCCGGCAATATCTGGTTCGAGCGAATGAAGCACACTTGGAGAGATGGCAAGTGCGTGTTCTGCGGAGCGAGCCAAAAGACCTTGGAGCGCGGCGAGGCGTTTGAAACTCACGCCTACGCGTTCATTCACACAGACAATATCAAGGCTCGGATCGCCGAGCTTTTTGGAGGCCCTATGCAGTTCGATGTCATTATCGGTAATCCGCCGTATCAACTGGACGACGGCGGTTTTGGCACAAGCGCCGCGCCGATTTATCAGAAATTTGTTGAGCAGGCTAAAGCGCTTGAACCGCGCTACCTATCGATGATTATTCCCGCCCGCTGGTTCGCAGGGGGTAAAGGGCTGGACGAGTTCCGCGAGGCCATGCTCGCCGACAACCGTATCCGCGAAATCAATGATTACCTCACTGCTTCAGATGTTTTCCCCGGTGTCGGCCTGAAAGGAGGCGTGTGCTACTTCCTTTGGGAACGGGACAACCCCGGCCCTTGCCGTGTGACCACGCGCTTCAAAGATTGGCCTATCTCTTCGGCCACGCGCCCGCTGCTCGAACAGGGGGCGGACGTATTCATCCGCTTCAACGAGGGCCTTTCCATTCTCCAAAAGGTTGTCGCTGTCGAAACTGGGCAAACTCAGTCGATTTCTCTGCCTGCGGGCAAACGTTTCGACCAATTGGTCAGCTCCCGGAAACCGTTTGGGTTAGAAACCAAGTTTAAGGGTAAGACGACCAAACGCGCTGGTGATGTGCTGGTCTATCAAAACGGCGGGACGGGCTACACGCCGAAAGAGTCCATCACCACAGGCATAGGGTTCATCGATAAGTGGAAGGTTTATGTAGGTCGGGCTGCTCCGGGTACGGGCAACCGCGACACCTACCCTCACCGGATTATCAGCACGCCATTCATCGGCGAGCCTGAAAGCATTTCTTCGGAAACTTATCTTTGTATTGGCCCGCTCGACTCTAAGAGCGAGGCCGAAAGCGTTTTGTCCTACCTCACCTGTCGGCTGACGCGCCTGCTGATTCTTCTACACAAGCCTTCGCAAGATACTACGCGCAAGGTCTACACATTTGTGCCCACACAGGATTGGACGAAGCGGTGGACGGATGCCGACCTGTACGCAAAATATGGCCTCACCGATGAGGAAATAGCGTTCATCGAAAAGATCGTCCGTCCAATGGATTTGACCGGCGACGTCGTGGATGAAGTCATCGTGGACGAAGTCGACGATGAGTAAGACGATCGACGAAATCCTCGCACCAAAGCCGCAGGCGCGGCTTCGCATATACGCGTGGACGCCGAACGATCCGCCCCCTTCTTATGTTGGCCTGATCAAGGTTGGTCAAACGACCCAAGAGAATGTGAACGAGCGCATCCGCCAATCGCAAGGGCAGATGCAGCAGGCTTACACCCTGCATGTGGATGCCCTCGCCGAGCGTGATGACGGCACGGTCTTTCGTGACGGTGACGTGCGCCAGCGCCTTATCGACAAAGGCTTCGAGAACGTAGTGATCGGGTCGTCGCGCGAGTGGATGCGCTGCTCGCCCGCAGATGTCAGCACCGCTATAACCGAACTACAGAAGGGCCTGAAGCTCAGCGGCACGCATCACGAAACTTTCCCCATGCGCAGGGAGCAGGCCGAAGCAGTAGACCTGACCTATTCCTACTTTCAGTCCCGCTGGGCGGAAGACACGAACGCGGTTCCGCGCTTCCTGTGGAACGCGAAGATGCGCTTTGGCAAAACCTTCACGACCTACCAACTTGCTAAGAAGCTCGGCGCCAAGCGTGTGCTCGTCGTCACCTTCAAGCCTGCGGTCGAGGATGCCTGGCAGACTGACCTTGAAAACCATGTGGATTTTGACGGCTGGCAGTATCTCTCGAAATCCTCCGGCCGCGACCCGACACAGATCGACACCGCGAAGCCGGTTGTCTATTTCGGCTCCTTCCAAGACCTGTTGGGGCGCGATGCGGCAGGAAACATCAAACCCAAGAACGAATGGCTGCACGCGGTCAATTGGGACATCGTGGTATTCGACGAATATCACTTTGGGGCTTGGCGCGATACCGCGAAGGAACTGTTCGAGGGCGAAGAAGAGACTATCGCCAAGAAAGAAGCCAAGCTTGAGTACGCCGCAGGTCTGGAGAATGTGAACGAAGACCTGAACGTGCTGTCGGAGAAGGAGACAGATTTCCTTCCCATCACCACCAAGGCATATCTCTACCTGTCCGGTACACCTTTTAAGGCACTGGCGACGGGTGAGTTTATTGAAGAGCAAATATTCAACTGGACTTACACGGACGAACAACGCGCCAAGGAAGCGTTTGCTGCCAAGAATCCGGGCAAGTGGAATCCCTACGGCGCGCTGCCGCAGATGCGGCTCCTGACCTATCAGATGCCGGAGGAGTTGGTTGCGATCGCAAGCGCCGGAGAGTTCGACGAGTTCGACCTTAATGCGTTTTTCGAAGCTTCGGGAGAAGGCAAGAAAGCCCAGTTCAAACACAAGAATGATGTACAGAAGTGGCTGGACATCATCCGGGGGCAATATGCGCCGAAGACTGTGGAGAGTCTGAAGACGGGCACGCGACCACCATTTCCGTATTCGGACGTGCGCTTGCTGCCATACCTACAGCACTCTTTCTGGTTTCTGCCCAACGTCGCAGCTTGCCATGCAATGGCCAACCTGTTGGCCGAAAAGCACAACACCTTTTGGCACGACTATGACGTCATCGTCGCGGCCGGCGCGGCGGCTGGGATCGGGCTGGAAGCACTGCCACCGGTGCGACATGCCATTGGCAGCGGCTTCGAGAGCAAGACCATTACGCTCTCCTGCGGCAAGCTCACCACTGGCGTGACCGTGCCGCAATGGTCATCGATCTTGATGCTGCGCAATCTGAAGAGTCCTGAGACGTATTTTCAGGCCGCGTTCCGAGTTCAGTCGCCGTGGTCAATCAAGAACCCGAATGGCGATAACCCGAACGAAGAACAGATTCTAAAACCCGTTTGCTTCGTGTTCGATTTCGCACCCACGCGCGCGCTGCGACAACTTTCGGAATATGGGATCGGGCTTTCACCCAACGAGCCGAACCCGGAAAACGCAGTTAAGGATCTGGTGTCGTTCCTGCCCGTGCTTGCTTACGACGGCGCGAACATGACTCAGATCGATGCAGGCGGCATCCTCGACATCGCTATGGCAGGCACATCGGCGACGCTCCTGGCCCGCAAGTGGGAGAGCGCGCTCCTAGTCAACGTGGACAACGATACGCTGCGCCGGATCATGGATAACCCCGAAGCTCTGGCCGCAGTGGAGCGCATCGAGGGCTGGCGCGCACTAGGCGACAACATTATCCAGACGATCATCAACAAGAGCGACAAGGTCAAAGACCTCAAGAATAAGGCGAAAGAACGCGACCTGACGGCGCGGGAGAAGAAGGAGCTTACCGCCGAAGAAAAGGAATACAAATCGAAGCGCAAGCTTGTTCAGGAAAAGCTCATTAAGTTTGCCACGCGCATTCCCGCGTTTATGTACCTGACGGACTTCCGCGAAAATACGCTCCGGGACGTGATTACCAAACTGGAGCCAGACTTGTTCCTGGCAGTCACGGGCCTCACGGTGAAGGACTTCCACCTGCTGGTGAGTTTGAAAGTGTTCAACACCGAGCAGATGAACCAGGCGGTGTTCGCATTCCGCCGGTACGAGGACGCTTCGCTTCGTTACACAGGCATCGAGAGCCATGAGGGGCTGACTCATTACGGCCTCTATAACACGGTGGTTGCAAGGGAATGATTAACCGCTTTTTGGCCAGTCGATCAGAGAAGTTCCGCAGTTTGGCAGCGCTTCGGTCAATGCATCTGCGCAACGAACAAGGTTATTGAGGTTTATCCATGAAGGCAGGTCCTATTGAGATTGGTCGGCTCTTACAAAATCGTCAGCGATTTTGTGTCCCGATCTATCAGCGCCACTATGTTTGGACCCGCCAAAAGCAGTGGGAGCCGTTCTGGAATGATGTTCGCACCAAGGCGATTGAGTGCTTGGCCGGGCGTGAGCGGCGGTTCTCCCATTTTATGGGTGCAGTTGTACTGGAGGCGCGGGGCGGCTTTTCGGCGGGGCGGGTGCCGTCTTTCCAGGTCGTGGACGGGCAACAGCGCCTGACGACCTTTCAGATATTCCTTGCTGCGGCGAGGGACTATGCCCGTTCGGTGGGGTTCGAGAAAAGCGCAGAGAAGATCACAGACTACATCCTCAACGACAAACCTCACTTGATGGAAGATCAGGAGGTCGAAATCTACAAAGTGTGGCCAACGCAGTATGACCGGGAGCTGTTCATCGACATCATCAGCAGTGATCGCAAGGCTCTGCGCAAGAAGTATGGCCAGCACTTCTATGCGAGGCGAGACAAGATATACGACTACAAAACCGTCCCGGCACTGCTTTCCGCCTACGGATTTTTCTTCGACAAGATCAAGCACTCTGTCGAGAGCGACGATTTGGACGACGAGTTCGCCCCTTCGCCGGAAGGGCCAGAAGATGACACCGAGGAAGCAGCAGTCGCCGACATTGGCACTCCGGACGAGGTGAAGCTCGACGCCCTTTGGCAGGCACTTGTCGAGGAGTTCAAAGTCGTCGAGATCGTCTTGGAGGACGGTGACGATGCGCAGGTCATCTTCGAGACGCTTAACGAACGTGGCGAGCCGCTTCTGGCTTCGGACCTGGTCCGCAACAACATTTTTCATCGGGCCGACGCGGCCGGAGAGAAGGCGGAGCAGTTGTTCGCCACTCATTGGAAAGCGTTTGAAGACCCGTTCTGGAGTGTGCAGGAGAAGCAGGGGCGCTACACCAAGCCCCGTATTGAGTTCTTTCTGTCCAATTTCATTGCCGGGAGTATCGCCGGTGAAGTGAACCTCTCGAAGCTGTTTAGCGAGTACAAGGCCTTTCTCAAACCTCGCAAGAGCAAGGGGCCGCGCTACGCTACCGTAGCGGCGGAACTGCAAGAACTGGAGCGTTTTGGCAAGGTCTATCGCGAGCTGATCGAACGTAAGGCGGATTCGGGCCTCGCGGCGTTCTCGCGCCGCCTACTGCCCTGGGATGTGACGACAGTCTATCCGCTAGTGATCCGCCTTTGGTCGAGTGATATGGAGGATGACGACAAAGCACTCGCGCTCGATATGCTGTTGTCCTTCATCGTGCGGAGAGGCGTGTGCGAACTGACCACGAAGAACTATAACAAGTTCTTCCTCACGGTGATCGCTCATCTGGAAGAGAAGGGGTGGAGCGCAAGCAATTTGGCCACCTACCTCTTGTCCCAGAAATCCGAAACCGGCCGGTTCCCGCGTGACGACGAGTTCGAGAGGAAATGGCTCAATGGGCGAGCTTACGTCACCCTGCAACCTGCCCGTGCCAGAGCGGTACTGCAAGAAATCGAGATCGTCAAACGGACCAAGTATCACGAAACCACAGCGCTTGCTCCCGCCCTCACTGTCGAGCATGTCATGCCGCAGCAGTGGGAAGCTCATTGGCCGATGGCAGATGGTAGCAAGCCAACATCAGATCAGACCTTTGCCGCCCTTTATAATACCCTGGAGGATGACACTCCCGTCGGGCGCATCGTGCGGCGCAACCGGCTGATGCAGAGCTTTGGCAATCTGACTCTGCTGACACAGCCGCTGAATACGGCCGTGAGCAATGGACCTTACAAGGATTGGACTAACGACAAGGGCGCGCCCGTCAAGGGTAAGCGTACCGCCTTGCAGGATCATTCGCTGCTGGTCATAAACCGCGAAATTACGTCCCAAGAAGCCTGGGATGAGAACGCAATCGCTTCGCGCGGAGAGAGCCTGTTCGCGTTGGCCAAGACAATCTGGAAAATTCCTGCGGTGCATTCGGAGCAAGACTGAAGGGCGCTTTCCTTTGTTCGAGCTGATCGTGACGCGAGGATGAAGATGAGTGCCCGTGCAGTCTGTTGAAGAAAGAAGCCCCGCCTTGCGGCGGGGCTTTGACCCGCTTTATGGAATCAAATCCGCAAAGCTCTGGACCGCAATACGGAAGCGATGATGATTCGCCCATTCGTCCTTGATGGCATCAGCTTGCGCCACGTCCAATAGGCTTTCATGGATCATGGAAACTATAAGATCCTGAGTTGTCAGAATTTGGAGATTTCGGCTGACGCGGCGCGCATGGTTTGATGCACGGCGGTCATCGATAGCAAGGATGTGTCCTTGGTGTGAGGCGAAAGCAATCGCAGAACACTCGCCGGTACCCAGGCGGCCCGATGCAGTGAGCCCCGCAAACAACGCTAATTCCGCCGGGTCTGTGATGCTCACCTGTTGGAGTATTCCGGCCGCCTGAGCCTGAGCAAAACGAGACTGTTGGTCAGGGTAATGGTCCGTAATTTCAGCGACAACGTGATCGGTGACGATGAAGTTGTGAGAGTGATCAGCAATGAGGTCCATTCGATCTATTCGGAGAAAGTTCACAAGAACAGACGTATCTGAAACGATAATAGATGGGCTCGTAGGGACCATGCCGTCTGCTCACTCCCCACGGGCCACTTCGGCTAGTTCAAGGAGGGTTTCGCCCGGAATGTCCAGGCTCTTGCTCAGTTCAAGTAGTCGCCCACGCGAAATTTCCTCACGCCTATAGGCTTCAATTGCGAGGTGCGCAATTTCGCTACGAAGCTCACGGTCCCAGTACTGCCGCTGCTCTTGCTCACCGACGTCTTTGAACATATTCAACGCGTTTAGATACTGTCTCCCGAAATCTTCATGCTCCAAGAGCTCAACGGACTCCGGCTGAGAAACGTGCCTGAGGCTTTTCAATCGATAGAGTGCGGCCTGATAGCTCACGCCGAAATGATGACCGACGATCGCCACGTCCTTGTAGGTAATGCGTTGGGAGCCCGGCGCAGAGCGGGCCTCTGCTTCGATTTGCCCGCCGCTAGCAGCGTCAAAAATCGTTTGCTCCTGACGGCTTGGAAGCCCCTTATCAAGGCTTCTCAGAACCTCATACACGCCGTCTCTTGGCATGAGAAATGACGCGGCAAAGGCATTCGCCCGCTTCTCCACAAGCTCCGCAGAATTGTCGGTGCTTGAGATCGTTATATCGTGATCTCGATCCATGAGTGCGTGGGCGTACTCATGAGCATATGAAAACCTCTTTCGTCCACGCGGATGAGACGCGTTCACGATAATCGCCAACCCAATTGACGGATGGCGCATAAAAAGACCAGACATGTGATTGGGCAGCTCAAGGCCGGATGCCCAGATACCCTGCGCGCCAATCAGCTCTGATACGTCAGGGATCGGTGAGTTTCCAATGCTGAGGCGGCGCCTTTCCTCATGCGCCACATGTTCCCCTTGCGCAATAGCTTCGCCGGCAGTGCGGGGGGCACGCATCTCATACGCCGGGGGGCCTGACCGGGCCGCCAATCCCAGTACAGTCTCTAGGACGACACCGTCGCGGCATAAGCTGAGGCAACGATCCACCTGATCGCGAACCGCCGGATCCTGTTCCAGGCCGGGGGCGACGCGATGCAGCGCGACAAGCACGTCCTCTTCTTCCGCAGGGGCCGCCTCCTCGAAGAAATAGGTCACCGGGCGGCGATAAAGCTCTGCGAGCTTGGTCAACTCCAGAGTCGAGACGGCGCGATTCCCCGATTCCATCTGAGTAATCGCCGTCCGAGGCACACCAATAGCGTCCGCCGCAGCTTGTTGGCTCAAGCCTCTTGCTTCGCGAGCAATCCTCAAGCGGCGCCCAAGCTCGATAGGGTCCATGGCGATGCCTCCTCATTTCGCTGGAGAGGGCCTATCCCTCTCCTCTCACTCATAAATATGGCGTATCACACAACGAATGTCAAATTATTCCCTTGACAGTTCGATATTCGAACATACATCATGCAGCGTATCGGTGGGCCTGATGGCCCAGATTTAGAGAAACTCAGGCGGAGGCCGGTCAGTGGGGCGGCAGCACGTAAATCATAGTGACATCGCTCGCTTCGCGCAGGAGCGAGTGAATCTGCCTAAAGACAAGGCCGACGAGTATCGCGCTCAAGCACGTCGCCTGCGTGAGCGTCTGGAGGGCTACCTGAACGAGCATCCGGATTTTACCCTCAGGAAGATGCTGCTTTCGGGCAGCCTAGCAAAGGGTACAGCTCTGCGGTCTCTCAACGATATCGACGTGGGCTGCTACATCAGCGGCGCCGAAGCGCCCAGCGACATCGCTGCGCTGTTGGAGTACCTCGCGGAGCGGCTTCGCAAAGCTTTTCCAAATTTCAGCCCCGATCAGGTAAAGCCGCAAACTTACAGCGTGACCGTTTCCTTCCGGGGGTCGGGCCTTGATGTCGATATTGTGCCGATTCTCTATGACGGCGATCCGCAGTGGTACGGGAACCTCGTCAGCCAAGAAGACGGCTCATTCCTGAAGACCAGTATCCCCCTTCATCTGGAGTTCACCCGTAAGCGCAAGCAGGCGCAGGAAAACCACTTCGCCCAAGTCGTCCGTTTGGTGAAGTTTTGGGCGCGAAACATGAAGCGCGAGAAGGACGACTTCCGATTCAAATCCTTTATGGTCGAAATGATCCTGTCACACTTGGCAGATCAGGGGCTCGACTTATCCGATTACCCGGAGGCCCTACAACATTTCTTCACCTACATCGGCCAGACCGGGCTGCGTAAGCGCATCGTCTTCAATGACTATTACCCGCCGACAGAAGTCGGGACATTCACGGAGCCCGTCCAAATTATCGATCCCGTGAACGCCGACAATAACGTAAGTCGGCTTTACACTCAAAACCAGGCGGACGCGATCATCGAAGCGGCGCTTGAAGCTGGCGATGCGATCGATGCAGCGCTTGCAGCACCAACCAAACAGGAGACCGTCCGCTACTGGCAAAAAGTGTTCGGTCCGTCATTTCAGGTCTGAGAACAGCCATGAGCTATAGTTACACCATCACCGAATCCACGACTTTCACTATCACGCACGCCAAACATATGGCTGCAAAAGTGGCAGCAGACCTCAAGCGAATGCAGCGGTTTTACGGCGCGCCGAGCGATGCGGAAATTGCCAACTACGAAGCCGAGGTCATCGAGTTCTTGAAGGCAGGGTATCTTGGAACCGTCACTTACGGCTTTCGCCGTAACGGCGACTGGATTGCGCCTACGATCCAATACACTGCGAAGGATTTGGCGGGCATGGTGGCCAATGACGACGATCCCGGCCGCGTACATCCGAATTCCGATACTTCTGGCGCCTCGTTTTACAGTTACCTCACGTATAGCGTCGCATGGGATGCGCTGACTTCCAACGAACAGGAGGCCTTCAAACGAACCTTGCCTCTTCAACGAAACGGCGCACCGGAACCGGGCATCGATGGATATCTGGAATCCGATAAGACGTATGCGGCGGGCGGCAGAGCTCTGGACCGATCCGTTGTGAGGAGTTGGTGATGACCGGCACCGTGAACATCGATCAGTTGTTTGAGCGTCGTATCAGCTACCCTGATGTTACGGCTCGGGAGCGTTTGGCTCAGCTTGTAGGTCTGGATGATAATAAATCGCGATTGACGAAGATCCTGGGGCTACTCATTAACCCCGCCGGATTGGAGGCATGGGCCCGGAAGCATCATGTCGGACAGACTGCAATTGTGGATACAGTCTTGAGACGCCCGCCGCTTGTAGTGCTTGCCGGCGACGTGGGATCGGGGAAAACTGAACTTGCCGAAACGATCGGTGATGCCGTCGCGCGTCAGGAAGACATCGACATCACGTTGTTGCCGCTCAGTCTGTCAAGCAGAGGGCAGGGTCGCGTTGGTGAAATGACGCAACTGCTCTCGACGGCCTTCGATTACACGCTGTCCGAGGCCATGAAGCTGAAAGGCAGTACGGGGAAGGCCCGTGGCGGACTAATTCTTTTGGTGGATGAAGCAGATGCGCTGGCTCAGTCCCGTGAGGCCGCGCAGATGCACCATGAAGATCGCGCGGGCGTTAATGCATTCATCCGAGGGATTGACACGATCGCCAACGCACGTGTGCCTGCTGCCATCATCATGTGCTCTAACCGCCTAGGGGCTCTGGACCCGGCAGTAAAGCGGCGCGCGGCCGACATCATGGCTTTCAGTCGCCCCAATGAGGTGCAACGCCTGTCGGTGCTTCAGCGCTCCCTGGGTGAGCTTGGCTTCTCGCAGCCAGACCTGAATCAACTGGTTGCCGCCACTGGCCAGATGAATGGTCGTGCATACGGCTTTACATTTTCCGACCTTACGCAGAGGTTGCTGCCAACGCTCGTCCTGGATGCGTATCCAAACAAGCCAATCGATCCGAAGCGGGCGATCGAGATTGCCCGTGGGATGGAGCCAACTCCGCCGTTTCGGGAGGGCGTGTCGTGACTACTTGGTCGCTTGCCAAGGTCTTAGAAAACCTTCATCAAGACATACAAAGCCGTCTGCAAACGGCACGGCAGAGCTTTGGTCACCCCGGAACGAAGGGGGATGCAAGTGAGAAGATTTGGCTGAAGCTCTTCCAGGATTATCTGCCTGCCCGCTACCAAGCTGAGAAGGCGCACGTCGTTGACAGTCGAGGCACCTTCAGTCAGCAGATAGATGTTGTGATTTTTGACCGCCAGTACTCGCCTTTCATTTTCAATTTTGAAGGTGAAAAGTTAATACCGGCGGAAAGCGTCTACGCGGTCTTTGAGGCCAAGCAATCCATAAACAGCGACTACGTTAGATACGCTCAGGAGAAGGCGGCAAGCGTCCGACGGCTGCATCGAACCAGCCTTCCCATCCCCCATGCAGGCGGTGTCTACGACCCCAAGCCCCTAATTCCGATCCTCGGCGGCATCCTCACGTTCGAGAGTGATTGGAATCCGGCCTTAGGCGAGCCGCTGCGAAGCGCGCTGGCTGCGGATGGGGGCGAAGGCAAGTTGAACATGGGGTGTGTAGCAGCTCACGGGCTGTTCCGGTTTGACCAGAAAAGCAACGACTATGATTTCGAGGATAGCGGAAAATCTGCCACGGCGTTTCTTTTCAATCTTATTTCTCAACTCCAGTTCAGCGGAACCGTTCCCATGATCGATATTCAGGCATATGGAAAATGGCTTGCCCAATAAGGGGGCGATGATGGCGATGAAAGTGTCTCGGCCCAGTTGAGCCACCGAAAAGAAGCCCCGCCTTACGGCGGGGCTTCGGTCGAGGAAAGGGGCCGTTCAGGCCGCGGGCTTCAACGGCTTGGGAGCCATGCGCTGGCTCTCCAGCCACTTGTTGAACTCGGCGCGGTCAATGTAGACCCGGCCACCGATCTTCAGCAGCGCGGGTTTCAGTCCATTCGTCTCCGCATGGAATATCCACCAGCGCAGCGTGGCTTCCGTGATGAACGGCGCTTCCGCCGCTACCTGCTTCACGGTCGCCAGGTCCCTGTAGTCAACCATGGTAACCTCATGGTCTCGGGGCCTCAAAAGGAGCAGGAACCTTTTTTATGCCTCAAAACATCTTTTCGTTCAATTCCTTGACCACGCCCTTGACGTGGCTCTCGGACAGGTGGGCATAGCGCCGGACCATCTGGAGCGTCCGATGGCCGAGGATTTCCGCGATTTCGACTAGGCTGGCCCCGTTCATGGCGAGGTAGCTGGCCGTCGAGTGCCGCAGGTCGTGGAAGCGGAAGTCGTTGATCTTGGCGTCGTCGCGGGCATGCTCCCACGCCTTGCGGATGTCGATCGGCTCTTGGCCGTCCCGGCGCGGGAACAGCCAGCGCGTGTCGGCCGGAGGCTCCAGCTCGTCATAAAACCTGTTGACCGTCTCGACCTGATTCTCCAGCAGGTCCCGCAGGTGGTGGACAACGGGCACCGCCCGCGTGTCGCCGTTCTTGGTATCCCGCAGGATGGCCGTGTCGCGGCTCAGGTCCAGATCGTCGAGCGTCAGGCCAAGGATTTCGCTCTTCCGCGCGCCGGTCGATAGGGCGAACACCACCACTGGGTAGAGATGCTCGTTGTCACTGGTCTTGCAGGCGTCGAGCAAACGCTTGCGCTCCTCGTCGCTCAAGTAGCGGGTGCGTTCGTTCCTGATCTTGGTGATGCGGTTCACGCCGTCCAGCGGGCTTGAGGCCGTCCAGCCCCACTGGATCGCGTACTTGAACAGCGCCGCCAGCGTGTCGCGGTAATGCTTCAGGGTCTTCCGGCTCTTCGGCTTGGGCGCTGCCTTCGCCCTGTCCGCCTTCTCATCCTCGTCCGCCTTGCGGCGGCCGTCGCCAGCGGCGGCCAGCTCCGCCATCTTCTCGCTCACCATATCGGCGGTGATGTAGGCGAGGGCGTAGCTCCCCAACGCCTTCTCCCAATAGGTCAGGAAGGAGCCTTCCGCCCGCTTGGTGCTTTCCGCTCGGTGGATGAAAACCTCCTTACGGAAGCGGTCGATCACGTCCTGAAGGGTCTTGGTCGCTGCCGTGCGGACGACATTCTTGACCTCGCCCTTGCGGATGCCGCTTTCGGTGTCCTGCGCCCACTGTTTGGCGTCCGTCAGGCGCTTGAAGGTCTTCACCTGCATTGGGAAGCCCTTCATCCGGACCATGACCCGATAGGACGGGCCTTTCTTGCCTTCGCGCTTCTGGATGGTTGCCATGTGAGCCTCGGGAGCCGCGGAAATGGGCGATGTGCCAAACCGTTTTTGGCACATTTTTGGCACACTGAAAACCAAAAACTCTCAACAAGAGCCTGAAGGGCGCAACAGAAAAATCGCGTTATTTCAGTACTATGATTGTTGAGAAGTGTTGGCAGAGTATGCCGAGAATGGCTTTTCGCTTGGCTCATAACCTGAAGGTCAGAGGTTCAAATCCTCTCCCCGCAACCAATAAAACGCCGCCAGACAACAGCTGGCGGCGTTATTGCGTTAACGGCCAATGCCACAACAAATCAACTCTGGAAACATCGGGGAAGCTGAGGGATATTGTTAAACGACATCTGTTCTTGATTCCGTTATAGCACCCGCAAGCCAGCGGTCATGCCGCAGCGTTTATGTGACCCGCCTCACGTAAAGGGGTGTTTTGCCGGGGGTGGCGGCGCGGAGAGATTGACTTGCAGTATTTAATTCCCTTATTAGAACGGGCGTCTGGCGCCGTTGGGCCAAATTGCCGGTTGAACCCGCCAACCCCTCCAGAACTGAAGAGAAGGTTGATGTATGTCTTCTGGTGGCTCTATTCGCTGTCGTCCCGCGTGTCCTGATGCTATCATCCCCCTTATCCCAAACATCCGATAGGAACTCCATGCCCCTTAACTTCAAGAGCAGAGCTATTCTTGCCACAGCCACTCTATTGTTGATCGGTGTTGCCCCTGTCGTCGCATCGGCGCAGCAGCAGCCGTTGCCGATGGTTTCCGTCGTCACGGTCGAAACAACGGATTATACCGCGACGGCGCGGCTTCCGGGGCGCATCAAGGCGTCGACGGTTGCCGAGGTGCGTCCGCAGGTTTCCGGCATCATCCAGGAGCGGCTTTTCGAGGAAGGATCGCGGGTCAAGGAAGGCGACCCGCTCTATCAGATTGAAAATGCGACCTACCGGGCGGCCGTCGCGGCGGCGGCGGCGGCGGTGGCGCAGGCGAAGGCGAATTATGACCTTGCCGTGCTCGATGCGGAGCGCGCCAAGAACCTCTATTCACGCAACACCGGATCGGCGGCCAACCGCGACAAGGCGGTGGCGACGCAGA
The DNA here is from genome assembly GCF_036844445.1 of Sneathiella sp. Taxonomy (GTDB): domain Bacteria; phylum Pseudomonadota; class Alphaproteobacteria; order Sneathiellales; family Sneathiellaceae; genus Sneathiella. The sequence continues at coordinate 42,943 of NZ_DAIUFV010000001.1, forward strand.
ATTCGGCCGAGGCGATGCTGCAAATCGCAAGAGCAGAACTCAGAAGCGCCGAGATCGATCTTGACCGGACGACCATCCGCTCCCCCATCGAAGGCGTTATCGGTCTTTCGCAGACGACGACCGGCGCACTGGTGAGCGCGCAGCAGGCGACCCCGCTTGCGACCATCCGCACGCTCGATCCGATCTATGTCGACGTGACCCTCTCGGCCAATGATTTCCTGAGCTGGAACGACACGCCCGAGCAGACCGACGCGATGAAGAATGCGCGCGCGACGATGATCCTTCCCAACCGGAAAATTTTTGAAGAGCAGGGCGCAGTTCTCGCGGCCGAGCCGAAGGTCGAACCTACCACCGGCATGGTGACGCTGCGCGTCAGTTTCCCCAATCCGCATCACAAGCTCCTTCCCGGCCTCTATGTCGAGGTTGAGTTGCCGCAGAATGTGACGTCCGACGCGGTTCTCGTACCCCAGAATGCGGTGATGCGCGATGCCCGCGGCACCGCCAGCGTCTGGATCGTGGAGGATGGCAAGATCGCGGTCCGGGAAGTGAAGGTGATTACCTCCGACGGTAATCGCTGGGTGACGACCGGCGGGCTGAAGGGCGGCGAGGAAGTGGTGACGGCGGGCTTCCAGAAAGTCAGGCCGGGCGCTCCGGTCCAGATTGAAGGCCGGGCGCAAAGCGCGTCGGCCACACCGGCGGCAGGGAACTGAGAATGGCGCGATTTTTTATTGACCGTCCGATCTTCGCCTGGGTGATCGCGATTGTGATCATGGGGCTCGGGATCCTGTCTATTCTCCGCCTTCCGGTGTCGCAATATCCTTCGATCGCCGGCCCGTCCATCGTGATCGGCGCGGTCTACCCCGGCGCGTCGGCCGAGACGGTCGCCGATACGGTCGTGCAGCTGATCGAGAAGGAGATGACGGGGCTGGACGGCCTTCGCTATATCGACTCGACCACGACCTCGACCGGGCGGGCGACCGTCACGCTGACATTTGAAATCGGTACCGATCCTGATATTGCGCAGGTGCAGGTCCAGAACAAGCTGGCGCAAGCGGAGGCGGGGCTGCCCGCGGTGGTGACGCGGCAGGGCGTAACGGTCGAGAAATCGGCAACCGGCTTTCTCATGGTCATCGGTCTTGTCTCCGATGACGGGACACGCACCAATATCGATCTCTCCGATTATCTCAGCTCCTTTATGGTCGAGCCGGTGTCGCGCCTGACGGGCGTTGGCAAGGTGGAGGTTTTCGGGTCCGAATATTCCATGCGGATCTGGCTCGATCCGCTGAAGCTGAAATATTACGACCTGTCGCCGGACGTCATTGTCAATGCGATCACGGCGCAGAATGCGCAGATCGCGGCGGGCTCGTTCGGCGCAATGCCGGCACCGCCCGGCCAGCTTCTCAATGCAACGATTACGGCGCAGTCTCTCCTGCGCACCCCGGCGGACTTTGAAAGCATTGTCGTGCGCGCCGATACCGATGGCGGGATGGTTCTTCTCAGCGATGTGGCGCGCGCCGAGTTGGGTGCGGAGACCTATGAAATTCTCTCGCATTACAACGGCAAGCCGGCCTCGGGCATGGCTATCCAGCTCGCATCGGGGGCGAACGCCCTTGCAACGGCCGAAGTCGTCAAGGCGAAGGTGGAAGAGCTGGCAGAGAATTTTCCGGAAGGGATCAGTTACATTATCCCCTACGATACGACGCCTTTCGTCCTGATCTCCATCGAGGCGGTGATTTACACCCTGCTCGAGGCAATCGGGCTCGTGTTCCTCGTCATGCTACTCTTCCTGCATAACTTCCGGGCAACGCTCATCCCGACGCTCGCGGTTCCTGTGGTGCTGCTCGGCACCTTCGGGATCATGGCGGTGCTCGGCTTCTCGATCAATACGCTCACCATGCTCGCCATGGTGCTGGCCATCGGCCTCCTCGTCGATGACGCCATTGTTGTGGTCGAGAATGTCGAGCGCATCATGCGCGATGAGAAGCTCGGCCCCGTCGAGGCGACGCGAAAATCGATGGATGAAATCTCGGGCGCGCTTGTCGGCATCGGCATCGTCGTCTCCGCCGTTTTTGTCCCGATGGCCTTTTTCGGCGGCTCGACCGGGGAGATGTACAAGCAGTTCGCGGTAACCATCGTTTCGGCGATGGCGCTTTCCGTGCTTGTCGCGCTGATCTTCACGCCGGCGCTCTGCGCGACTATGCTGAAACCGCATGCGCATCCGAATGCGCCGCGCAAAAGCATTCTTGGCCGGCTTGGCAATGGCTTCAGCACGGGGTTCGAGAAATATTTCGCCCGCGTCGTGGCGTTCTACAGCCGGATCGTCCGCGCGGTAACAGCGGGACCGCTGCGTATGCTCGTGGTCTATGGCCTGATCGTTGCCGGGATGATTGCGCTCTACCAGAAGACGCCGACGTCCTTCCTTCCCGATGAGGATCAGGGCGCGCTGCTGACACTCGTCCAGCTTCCCTCAGGCGCGACGGCGGAGCAAACAACGGATGTGCTCGCGAAGGTCGAGAATTACTTTATCACGGCGGAGGAGAAGAATGTCGAATCCGTCTTTTCCGTGCTGGGCTTCTCCTTCTCCGGTCAGGGCCAGAATATGGCGATGATGTTCGTCAAGCTGAAGGACTGGGGGCTTCGAACCAATCCCGAGGATTCGGTTGGCGCCATTGCAGGGCGGGCGTTCGGGCCGCTGATGGGCGGGATCAAGGAGGCGATTGTCATCCCGATCGTGCCGCCTGCGGTGATGGAGCTTGGCACCTCGAACGGTTTTTCGGCCAATCTTCAGGCGGCGGCCGGTCAAAGCCATGAAGAGCTGCTGGCGGCGCGTAACATGCTTCTTGGCCTCGCGATGGAGGACCCGCGTCTGACCGCCGTCCGTTCAAGCGGTGTGGAAGATGCGGCGCAGTTCAGGCTGAATATCGACTGGGCGAAAGCAGGTGCCGTCGGGGTCACCGCGGCGGATGTCGGGAACTTCCTGAGGACCATCTGGTCGAGCGCCTATGTCAATGACTTCCTCTATGAAGGTCGGGTGAAGCGCGTCTATGTTCAGGGCGAGCCCTGGGCGCGGACATCGCCCGAAGATCTCGGTCTCTGGCGGATCCAGAACAGGAACGGCGAGTTTGTCGATTTCTCCACCTTCGCGACGCAGGAGTGGATCTTTGGCCCGCAGCAGGTCAGCCGCTACAACGCGCTGCCGGCGATGAAAATCGACGGTCTCGCCGCGGACGGCTATTCATCGGGCGATGCCATCCTCGCGATGGAGGAACTCGCAACCCAGCTGCCGCATGGCTTCAGCCTGCAATGGACCGGCATGTCGCTTGAGGAAAAGGAAGCGGGCGCAGGCGCGATTACCCTTTACATACTTGCGATTACCACGGTTTTCCTCTGTCTCGCCGCGCTTTATGAAAGCTGGTCGATCCCGATTGCGGTGATCCTCGCGATGCCCGTCGGTATCCTTGGCGCGCTTCTCGGCGCCTGGGTTGGCGGCCAGACAAATGGCGTTTACTTCCAGGTCGGTATGCTCGCGGTCGTCGGTCTTACCGGCAAGAACGGGATCCTGATCGTGGAATTTGCGCGCGAGCGCATGGCGATGTTCGGCGAGAACGCGTTGAATGCCGTGCGGGAAGCGGCGAAACTGCGTTTCCGGCCCATTCTGATGACGTCGCTTGCGTTTGGTCTCGGTGTCACCCCGCTGATGCTGTCGACCGGGGCGGGGGCGGGGGCGCATAACGCCATCGGCTATGCGACGCTGTTCGGAACGGTCACCGGAACGGCGCTCGCCATCTTTTACGTACCGGTCTTTTTCATCCTCGTGACACGCCTGCTGTCGCGCGAAAAGAAAGGCGAAAAGAGCGCGCTCAGCGAGAGCTGACCGCATCCTTAAAACTCTCCCGCGCGGCGGGTAAGAACCCGAAAAAGTTAAAGGCAGAAACCCCCCACCCGGCCCAAAAAAA
>NZ_DAIUFV010000001.1:46908-232449 GCF_036844445.1 Sneathiella sp.
TTTTTTCGTTTTTCTTAATTTCTTCCCTGCGGGGGTTTTGGTCGGTTTATTTTTGGGGGGTTTTCCCGCCGCGCGGCGAGCCTCTCAAGAAGCGAGAGGCCATCATAGATCAGCACGGCAAGCGCCGAGACGATCAGCCCCCCTTGAAGGACATAGGCGAGGTTATTGGCGGTAAGCCCGGCGATGATCACTTCGCCGAGCGTTCGCGCCGCAACGGTTGAGCCGATGGTGGCGGTAGAAAGCCCGATCACCGCCGAGAGCTTGATCCCCCCCAGAATAACGGGAATGCAGAGCGGCAGCTCGATCTTGATGAGCCGTTGCCAGGGCGTCATCCCGACCCCGCGCGCCGCCTCGGTCACCGCCGGCGGCAGGGTCGTGAGCCCCGTCAGGGAATTCTCGAAAATCGGCAGCAGGCCATAGAGAAAGAGCGCGATCAGCGTCGGCTTTTCGCCAAAGCCGAAGGCGGGAACCGCGAGCGCCAGCACGGCGACGGGCGGAAATGTCTGGCCGATATTGACGAGACTGCGCGACAGCGGAAGAAACTCCCGCCCGAAGGGGCGCGTCACCAGAATGGCAAGGCCGAGCGCGAGCACCGTCGCGGCCGAGGTCGCAATAATCACCGTGCGCATATGCAGCAGTGTCAGGGTGAGGAGGCTGTCCCGCTCATAGATGACCGGCGCCCCGTTCGGTGCGAGCGGCGCGAGCAGGGAGGTGAACCACTCAGGCTTTGTAATGAACGCAACAAAGAAGATCAGCAGCGAAAGCCGGAGAAGCGTCGGGATAATATGCTTCACGATGGCCTCAAAACCTGCCGGGTGAGCGCATCGAGCGTGACGCGGCCGATCGCGGCGCCGGCGGCATCTTCGACCGGGAGGGCGCGCCGCCCCGACCACAGCATCTCGGCAAGCGCGTCGCGCTGACTGATGCTAGCGCTGAGCGGCGCACCGTCCGCCGGCCCGGGCTCTATCACCTCGCGAATGCTGCGAAGCGAGAGCAGGCGAAACGGCCGCTCGCCGGAGCCGATAAGCTCTTTGACAAAAGCATTGGCGGGCCGGGTCAGGATATCGGCCGGGCTTGCATACTGGATGAGCTTACCCGCATCCATCACCGCAATCATGTCGCCGAGCTGGATCGCCTCTTCAATATCGTGGGTGACCAGAATGATGGTGATGCCGAGCTGTTTTTGCAGCGCCTGCAGATCCTCGCGTGCCTTGGTCCGGATAATGGCATCGAGCGCGCCGAAGGGCTCGTCCATCAGCAGGATGTTCGGCTCCGCCGCAAGGCCGCGCGCAACGCCGACGCGCTGCTGCTGCCCGCCCGAGAGCTCATGCGGATAGCGCGGGCCGTAGAGCGCGGGATCGAGCTGGAAAAGCGCGAGCAGCTCCTCGACGCGGGCTTTGATGCGGCCCGCCTCCCAGCCGAGCAGAAGCGGAACGGTGGCAATATTCTGCGCCACCGTGCGATGCGGAAAGAGTCCGTATCCCTGAATGGCGTATCCGATCCCGCGGCGAAGCTCATAGCCATGCACCGAGCGGTTATCGACCCCGTCAATGCGGACCGCGCCCTCTGTCGGCTCTTCGAGGCGGTTGATCATGCGAAGCAGCGTTGTCTTGCCCGAGCCGGAGGTGCCGACGACCGCTGTAATGCTGTGCGCCTCGATGACCAGCGAGACATCATCGACAGCGGCCTTGCCGTTGTAGCGTTTGGTAAGATGGTCGATCTCGATCATGGTGATGTTACCTTGCGCCCGCTGGTGCGGGTCATTTCGATTGTTGCATCCATAAGGACGGCGGCGGCGAAGGCGAGGCCGACGGTCGGCAGGGCGCCGAGCAGCACGAGATCCATCGCCGTCTGACCGATCCCCTGAAAGACGAAAACGCCGAAACCGCCGCCGCCGATTAGCGCGGCGATCGTCGCAAGACCGATATTCTGGACCAGCACGATCCGCACCCCGGTCAGGATTACCGGCAGCGCCAGCGGAAACTCAATCTCGCGCAGCCGCTGCCAGGCCGTCATGCCCATGCCGCGGGCGGCATCGCGCGTCGCTGCAGGCACGCCGACAAGGCCCATCACGGTATTCGCGGTGACCGGCAGCAGCGAATAGAGGAAAAGGGCGACAAAGGCGGGGGCCGCGCCGATCCCCCGGATGCCGATGCTGTAGGCCCCCGGAACATGCAGCGCGATCCAGCCGAGCGGGGCGATCAGCAGCCCGAACAGGGCGATCGAGGGAATTGTCTGCACGATATTGAGAACGCCGAGGACGGAGCTTCGGATCGCCTTGACGCGATAGCAGAGAATGCCGAGCGGGACGCCGACGATGACGGCGGCGGCGAGCGATCCGAGCGCAAGGGTGATATGCATGCGCGCCTCCGCCCAGAAGCTTTCTGCGCGGTTATTATACTCATGAAGCAGCGACAGGCTGTCCCAGCGACCGCTTATGAGGAGCAGCCCGATGCTGAGCGCCGCAACGCCAAGCGCGGCAACTTTCATCCAGGGCGATAGCCTGAGGCGGGCGAGGGCGTCGGCGAGCAGAAGCGCGAAGGCGAAGATGAGAAACCAGAAGCCCGATGCCGGCGAGATGCGCGCGTAGCTGTTGCCGTCGGGCGTGAGGAAGTTTCCCGCTTCGCCGATCAGGAGCGCGAGGGCGCCGAGCGAGAGAATGCTGGCCACAAAACGATACACGAGCGGCGTCTTTAAAAGCGCGACGCAGGCGGAGATGACAATGATCGCGAGGAGGAGAGAGCCTGAGACCGTCGGCAGGGCTTCAAGGACGGAGCGCCCGTCGCCCTGAACGATGCGATTGGCGCGAAAAGTTGCAAAGGGCTCGGCCGCGAGACCATAGATCGCAATCGCGAAGATCACGAAGCCGAGCTTGTCGAAATAACTGCTCATCCGCCCTCATCAACCGGCTGCCCGGGTGGCGGCGAACGCCGCCATCCCGGAGGGGAACGATGTGTTGCCTACTTCACAAAGCCGTTCTTCTTGAGGAAATCCTCGGCAACCGCCTTGGCCGGCTCACCGCCAACCTGCACGCGCCCGTTCAGCTCCTGCAAGGTCACAAGGTCAAGCTTGGCAAAAACGGGCTTCAGCAGATCGGCAATCTCGGGATGCTCCTTCAGTACGGCCTCGCGGATGATCGGCGCCGGCTGATAGACGGGCTGCACGCTCTTGTCGTCCTGCAGCACGACAAGCCCCGAGGCTGCAATGCCGCCATCGGTGCCGTAGACCATCGCGGTGTTGGCGCCATTCGTCTGGTTTGCCGCCGCCGCGATCGTCGCGGCTGTATCACCGCCCGACAGCGAGATGAGCTGCTCCGGCTTCAGCGTGAAGTCGTAAGCGGCCTGAAAGGCCGGCAGCGCACCGGCGGTATTGATAAACTCGGACGAGGCCGCAAGCACCACTTCACCGCCCCCGGTGACATATTTCCCGAAGTCACTCAGCGTGACGAGATTGTTGTCGTTCGCGACATCCTTGCGCATCGCCATACCCCACGTGTTGTTGGCGGGCGCGGGCGACAGCCAGACGATCTTGTTCGCGTCGTAATCCAGCTTTTTCACCATCTCGTAGCCTTTGGCGGCATCTTTCCAGTCCGGATCATCGGCTTTCTCAAAGAAGAAGGCGCCGTTCCCGGTATATTCGGGGTAGATGTCAATCTCGCCCGCCGTAATGGCCTGGCGCACGACCGGGGTCGCGCCAAGCTGGATGCGGTCCGTTGTTTCGATACCGTTTGCGTTCAGCACCTGCTGAATAATATTGCCGAGAACGCCCCCTTCGGTGTCGATTTTCGAGGAGACCACGACGTCGGCCATGGCAGAGGTGGTGAGAGACGCAACGACAAGTATCGCGCCAGTTAGTATTCGCATTGCAATCATGAGATCTTTCCTGACTTCTGAGGGTTGGCTCCATACGAGATATCCAATCTCGCAACCTGACGACGGCGGTTCTCGTCGCTTGTTTCCCCGCTGCGGGGGACAGATGATCATCTGTCCCGAACGGATACGCAAATACCTTCTGAAAGCCACAAATCATATCGATGACATTCGCCGCGGGGGATCATTGATCCCGAGAGATAGCATATAGGGCCGTTCGGCCTTTTGGCGACGTCAGAGGTATTTATTCAGTCGAATGCAGTATGCGCGAGGCCGCACGAGAGAGGTGAGAGTTTAAGATGACGATACTCGTGGAGCCCGGCAGGCATACGGCGGATTATCCTGAGTTACTTCCCTTGGTTGCTGTCTTTTATTACATGCAGTTAAGTAATCGTAACTATCGCGGGGAAGCGCGTCAACGCTAATCGGAGCGGGCGGTGGCAGGGGCCGGTGCGGGGCAGCAAACGATACCGGCGCCGTAGCCGGTATCGTCTCATTGGGTCGGGCTTATTCCGCGGGGGAATGGACGGGCGCAATTTCCTTGGCCGTGTCCTGTTCGCGGAGCTTGGAGCGGTCGCGGGCGATGTAGGTATAGACGGTCGGCACGACGAAGAGGGTCAGCAGCGTCCCGAAGGTCATGCCGCCGACGATGACGATACCAATCTCCTGGCGGCTTTGCGCACCCGCGCCGATGGCGGTGGCGAGCGGGATGGCGCCTGCGACCATCGCGCTCGTCGTCATCAGGATCGGGCGAAGGCGAAGAACCGCAGCCTCGACAACCGCATCCTTCACGCTGCGTCCGCCATGCTCCTGCAGGCTGTTGGCAAACTCGACGATCAGGATCCCGTGCTTGCTAATCAGTCCGATCAGCGTCACGAGGCCGATCTGGCTATAGATATTGAGCGTGCCCTCGGTGAGATTGAGCGCGAGCAGGGCTCCCGCCATACAGAGCGGCACCGTCAGCATGATGGAAAGCGGATCCTTGAAGCTTTCGAACTGCGCGGAGAGGACGAGGAAAATAAACACGAGTGCGAGCAGGAACACGAACAGGAGGCTGCTGCCCGCTTCCTTGAATTCGCGCGATTCACCGGCGAAATCATAGCGGTAGGAGGAGGGGAGAATGTCCCGCGCCGTCGCTTCCATATGATCGAGCGCCTCGCCGAGCGAATAGCCGGGCGCAATGTTGCCGGTGATCGTCGCCGAACGGAACTGGTTGAACCGGTTGAGCTCCTTCGGCGCGACCGTCTCATGCACTTTGACCAGGTTGGAGAGCTGGATCATCGCCCCGTTCTGACCGCGGACATAGATGTCATTGAGATCATTCGGCGTGCGGCGATCATCGGGGGCGACCTGCACGATCACATCATACTGTTCGCCCCTGTCGTTGAAACGCGTCACCTGCCGTCCGCCAAGCAGGGTCTCGAGGGTGCGACCGACGGCAAGGACGCCCGCCCGCGTATCCGCGACCCGCTCGCGATCAAGCTCAACTTCGATCTGCGGCGTGTTGAGGATGAGGTCGGTGTCGAGATTGAGGATGCCGGGGTATTTCGCGACCTCCGCCATCATTTTATTGACGTATTCCTCAAGCCGCTCGTAGCTTTCCGAGGTCTGGATGACGAATTCAACCGGCTTGCTGCGCGCGCTCTGGCCGAACGAGCCGGGGTTGTTGCCGAAGGCGCGCACACCGGTGATGTTGGAGAGCTTGGGCTGCAGCTCGGCGAGAATTTCCATCTGCGTCCGCTCGCGCTGCTCCCACGGCTTGAGCTGCGAGAAGGAGATCAGTTCGTTCACATCGCGCGAGCCGGCAATGATGAAGGCATGCTCAACCTCGGGAATGGCGTTCAGGAGATTTTCGAAATCCGCAATATATTGCGCCGTGAAATCGATGGTCGATCCTTCCGGCGCGGTGCCGGCGGTGAAGATAACGCCGCGATCTTCGATCGGCGCCAGCTCCGACTTGAGATTGATGAACAGGAAGTAGCACGATCCCGCCACCGCGACGACCAGCAGCAGGATCAGCGGGCGCATTTTCAGCGACGCGACCAGCATCCGGCGATAGCCGTTGTTGAGACCGATGAAAAACCGTTCAAAGGCGTTGTAAAGCTTGCCGTGCTTCTCATGCGGGCGCAGCAGGACCGAGCACATCATCGGGCTCAGCGTCAGCGCGACCACGCCGGAGACAAGCACCGCGCCCGCGAGCGTCAGCGCAAATTCCGCAAACAGCTTGCCCGTCCGCCCCGGCGCGAAGGCAACCGGCGCGTACACCGCGGCGAGCGTCAGCGTCATCGCGACGACCGCACTCGAGATTTCATTGATGCCCTTGATTGCCGCCTGCAGCGGTTTCATCCCCTCTTCGACATGCCGGTGGATATTTTCAAGAACGACAATTGCGTCGTCGACCACAAGACCGATAGCCAGCACCATCGCGAGCAGCGTCAGCGTGTTGATGGAGAAGCCGAGCAGGCTCATGATCGCAAAGGCGCCGATTAGCGAGACGGGGATCGTCACAAGCGGGATGATGGTCGCCCGGAAGGTCCGGAGGAACAGGAAGATGAAGACCATCACAAGCCCGACGGCTTCGGCAATTGTCATATAGACGGCATCGATGGAGCGGTCGATAAAGATTGATTTATCATAGGAGATCTTGGCGTTCATCCCCTCGGGCAGATCGCGCGTCAGGTTCGGCAGAACCTCGTTCATGGCGATGGAGACATCCAGCGGATTGGCGGTCGCCTGCTGGACGATGCCGAGGATAACCGCGCTCTCGCCGTTGAAGCGGGTGATGCGCCGCTCATCGCGCGCGCCGATTTCGACTTTCGCGACATCGCCAAGGCGGACGGAATATCCTTCCTGATCTTTCAGGATCACCCGGCGAAACTGCTCGGGCGTCACAAGACCGGTGCGCGAGAGGACCGTGAACTCCCGGTCATAGCTTTCGATGCGGCCGGAGGGGACTTCCACATTCTGCTGGCGGAGCGCATCCTCGACATCGGAAACCGTCAGATTGAAGGCGGCAAGGCGCATCCGATCGAGCCAGATTCGCATCGCATAGCGCCGCTCGCCGAAGATGCGGACCTCGGCAACGCCGGGGATATTCTGAAGCTGGTCCCGCACGTAGCGGTCGGCATAGTCGGAGATTTCGAGCGGGGTGTGCCGGCTGCTGGTAAAGGCGATATAGATGATCGCCTGCGCATCCGCCTCGACCTTGGCGATGATCGGCTCTTCAATTTCGTTGGGCAGGCGGCCGCGCACGCGGGAGACGCGATCGCGCACATCGCTCGCCGCAACGTCGGGATCGGTGCCGAGACGGAAGCGGACGGTAATGCGGCTCTGCTCGGATTCGCTGCTGGAGGTGAGGGTTTCAATCCCTTCGATGCCGGCGATCGAGCCTTCAAGAACCTGCGTGACCTGGCTTTCGATAATCTCCGCGCTGGCGCCGAGATAGTCGGTGCGGACCGATACGATGGGCTCGTCAATGTTCGGATACTCGCGGATCGACAGGCGATTGTAGGCGACAATACCGACCATGACGATAATGAGGCTCATCACCGTCGCGAAAACCGGGCGGCGGATGAAGAACTCGAGGAACCCCATCTCAGGCTCCCTGTTCGCGGGTCAGAATAGACACCCGGTTGCCGTCGCGGATTTTCTGGTGACCGGCGGTCACGATCATCGCCTCGGGCTGCAGCCCGCGGACAATCTCGACGCGGCCCGGCTGACGCAGGCCGAGCGTGACTTCGGTGAGCACCGCACGCTCGCCCTCGAGGCGATAGACGAAGCGCGACGAGCCGTTGGCGAAAACCGATGCCTCGGGAATAATGACGGCATTTTCCCGCTGCTCGGTGACAATCTGGACGCGGGCGAAGAGGCCCGGGAGCAGGGTGCCGTCTTCATTTGGGATCTGGGCCTGAAGGCGGATCGCGCGGCCGTTGGCGTCGATGATCGGGTCAATCACAAAGATCTTGCCTTCAAACGTCCGCCCGGGAAAGGCGTCGACGGTGACGATGATCGACTGGCCGACGCGAAGATTGCGAAGCGCGAGTTCGGGAACGCGGAAATCCACCTTGATCGGATCAATCTCGGCGACTTGGACGATCCGTTCACCGGGGCTGACATAGCCGCCGACGCTCACGGATCGGATACCGATCTTGCCGGTCAGCGGCGAGCGGATGGTGGCTTTCGAGAGGCGGCTTTTGGCGAGGGCGACGTTGGCCTGCGCGACATCATAGGCGGCGATGGCTTCATCCTTGGCGCGCTGGGTGCCGGTGCCCTGCTGCGCCAGCGTCATCGCACGGGCGCGATTGGATTCGGCGAGCTTCAGATCGGAATGGGCCTTGGCAAGATCCGCCTGCAGGATATCGTCATCGAGCTTCGCGACGATGTCACCGACTTTCACCGTATCTCCTTCCGTAAAGGGAAGCTGGACAATGCGCCCGGCAATTTCGGGCGCGATAATGACGGATTCGTTCGCCTGCAACGTTCCGACCGCACTGATTGTTTCGGTGATTGTTTCAACGGCCACGGGGGAGGCTTCGACCATGAAGGTCCGTTCAGCCGGAGGCGCGGAGGCGATTGCTTCCTTCCCGTCGGTGGAAAAGGTGCCGTTCTGGTTGTAGAAATAATAAGCACCACCGGCGATGGCAATTATCAGAACCACCAGAAGCCCGCGAGAGATTCCTCGACGCATATAGTTATTCTCAAATTATTGTCAAAATTGAGTCGATCCTGTCATATTATAGCTTAAACAGTTGAAAGCCGATGTCAATTGCTCGTGAACGTCGTGACGCAACGAATTTGCCGTTCCGTCCGACCGGCCGATTCGATGATACGGGCGGGCGGCGCGGCGTCAGTCGGGCAGATTGTCCGCCGGCATATCGGCAATTTCCATGATCAGCTTCTTGCGGACAGCATCGGCGAAGGTCTCGGGGCTGTCCGCGGTGACGACGAACGCGCCATTGCCACCGATGATCAGTTCCTGAAACGCCGCTTCCAGATCATAATTGTTCGGCCGCCCCGAACAGTGCCGGCAGAGAACGGCGAGGCCGTTGATGGTGATATCCGCCGCAATTACCGCATCCCGCGCCACCTCGATTGACGGGCCGCTCCAGTTATTGGCGCTGTCGGCCGAGATATCAATGACGCGGCGAAAGCTCCAGATTTCATTCGCCTCGATCAGCTGCTTGGCAAAGAGAAGGGCGGAGCCTATCGCGTTGAAGCCATGCGCCCGGCGCGGCGGGATCATGAGATCGCGGGCGAACCGGGCGGCGCTTTCCGCCCCGTCAATAATCTGCCAGCCGACGACGACATCCTGCGACATCGCATCGCCCCATTCCACGTAAGTGACCGCGATTTTCCCATAGATGGAGGAGGTGATGGCGGTAATCACGTCGCCATTGGTGATGGCTTGCGCATAGCCCTCGCGCTGGAACATGATTTCCGCATTGTCGATGGAGCCTGTCGCATCGGCGAGCAGGACCAGCTCGAGCCCGACTTCCACCCTCTCCGTCGCCGCGGCAGGCGCGGCGGCGATGGAGAGACACATCAGAATGAGGCAGACTAACCTGCAACGCATCGGCGCGCCTTGAGCGGTGAATATAAGATATTTATCATTTGCGAAAATGCGAGACCGGTCAAGCGCACGCAACTTCACAATTATATCAGCAGGCGGCGCGGCGCTCACGGCGCCCGGTGTAAAACTCAAAGCCCGAAGGAGCGTTCGTTCGCGATCCGCCGCCAGGCCCGCACATTGTCGGGCCCGAGCAGGCGGAGCCGAAGGGCGGTGAAAAGCTGCCGCGTCCAACCCTGGCCGCCTGCGGCTGCGTTGAGCGGCGCGTCGGCGGCCCGGCGGATGCGCTGCGTTGGCGCCGCCCGTCGCTCCTGATAGGTGAGGAGGGCCTGGTCGAGCTGCTGCATGGCGAGCGCATCGGCAAGGCAGCGGCTGTCGGCAAGCGCCATGGCGATGCCCTGCTGGATGAGCGGCGAGCAGCCGTGCGCCGCATCGCCTATAAAGGCGATGCGGCGGTCAAAAAAGCACGCCTCACTCACCGACCGCAGCCTTCCCGGAACGATGACCGCATCGCCAAGGCGGGACAGGATTTCCGGTACCGGCCCGCCGAAACGCACAAAAATGCGGCGCAGATTGTCCTTTGCATCGGGGCCAAGCGTCGCGTTTTCCTCAAGCGTTGCGCCGCGCGCAAGATGCACGCCGTCCACATCCTCATGGACATGGCCATAGCAGTAAAGCGTATCGTCGCTCACCGGATAGATGATGAATTGCGACACGGGACCGATCAGATGCATCGGCTGCAACCCGTGTTCCGGATAACGCAGCAGGAGCCGCCAGCAGGGCGCGCGGTGATCGTGGAGGGTTTTCTGCCCTTCAAAATTCTTCTGACGCACCCGCGACTCGATGCCGTCCGCGGCGACGAGAAGGTCATACCGCCCATCCAGCAGCTCGTTGGTACAGCCGATGCGAACGCCGTCTTCCTCGTGGCTGATCTCGAGAAGGCGGGTGTTGTAGCGGATTTTCTTCTCCAGTCCCTTGCGCAGCAGGGACAGGAGCTGCTCTTCGCGGAGCGCGAGGAACTGCTCCTTTTCAAAGGGAGGGGTCGTCAGCGCCGCAGAGCGAATCTCCCGCCCGCTTATGCTGCAATAGCTGACCTTGGAGGCGCTGAAATAGGGCTCTGTCAATCCCCCTGGCAAATCGAGCACCTTGATCTCGCGCACCGCATTGAAGGGGAGGATGACGCCGTGGGGGCTTCGCCGCTCAGACGGGTTCTGCTCGATAATTTCAAAGTCGATGCCAAAACGCGTGAACCACTGGGCAAGAGACAGGCCGGCGACACCGGCACCGACAATCATGATCCGTGATGTCAAAGCGGTTTCTTTCCTGATCTGGACAAACGATTGATTGATAGCGCTGATCATATAAATGATGCGCCGGGAAATCAAAAGAGCCGATAAGAAATTACCGGCAATCCTGCCCGATTGAGACAATTTATCTGACAGGGTTTGCGCCGCGTTCTCTACTGCACAATAGCAAGTATTTGATAATAAATAGATTTATAATCTCTTCCAGATCGGCTGAGCGGCGCACTGATTATTGTTATTTTTTTGTTAATTAACGTCTGCGCAATAATTTCCTGTTAATTTCTGCATGCCCGAATGCGCGTACGAACCGGGAAGCTGATTTGACACGATCATATAACAAAATTCAATTCCCTGATGCCGACAGGAGCGGGCAGCGATGAGTGATATTGCCATTCTCGCCTGTCTTGCGGTGATGCTGGCCGTTTTCTGGCTGCGACATAGCCGGCTGACGCATGTCAAGCTGGGCCGGCGATTACTGCTCTCCGGTCTTGCGGTTTCGACCTTTGCATGGCTTGTCACCGTGCTGTTCGTTGGTGAAACGGCGTTAATCGACATCGGCTTTCAAACGCGATCGGCGCTCGAGATCTGGCGCTTTGTCGTGTTCATTCCCGGCTTGATCCTGATATCGCTCGGAATGGTGCGGATGCTGCCCGCTATCGAGCTTCTCAACAGCGAGATCGAGGCGCGCATGCTGTCGGAGGAAGCGCAGCGGCGGCAGAATGTCCATCTCAGCCAGGCGATCATCCGCGCCGAGACGGCCGAAAGCATGCTGCTTGATGCGGTCGAATCGATGCCGGAAGCGGTCGCGATTTTCGATCAGGAGGACCGGCTTTACCTCTGCAACAGCCCCTATCGCGACCGGTTCCGCGATCTGGCATCCAAGGTGCGGCCGGGCGTGCCGTTCGAGGAGCTGGTGCGCTGTTCTGTTGAAGCGAAGCTCATTCCCAACATTCCCGCGGGGAGGGAAGAGGAATGGATCCGCGAGCGCATCGCGACGCATCGCAATCCCGGCGCGCCGATTGAGCAGAAATTCCTCGATGGGCGGATATTCCGCCTGTCGGAGACGAAAATGAAGTCGGGCGGCACGGTCTCGATCCGCAACGACATCACCGATATCCGCAAGCGCGAGATGGCGCTCGAGGAAAACCGTGCGAAGCTTGAGGCGGCGCAGGAGATTGCGCATATCGGCAACTGGACCCACAATGACATCGACAGGAAACATGAATGGTCCGATGAGGTGTACCGTATCCTCGGTTATGAGCCGGGATCCGTCGAGCCGCGGTACGGGAATTTCATTGCCCGCGTCCATCGCAATGACGCGGAGCGGCTGCGTTCCGTTTTCCAGCAGTCGGGCGAGCGGCGCGAGGCGTTTCAGGCGGACTTTCGTATTATTCATGAACCCGGCAAGATCGTGAATGTCCGACTGATCGGCCGGGTCAATGTCGACGCCAGCGGCCGTATTCTCGGGGCGAGCGGCACCATACAGGATATCACCGCGCAGCATAATTTCGAGCGCGAGCTGATGCAGGCCAAACTCGAGGCGGAAGAGGGGACGCGCGCCAAGTCGCTGTTCCTTGCCAATATGAGCCATGAGCTGCGCACCCCGCTCAATGCCGTTATCGGTTTTTCGGAAGTGCTGGCGAAGGAGATTTTCGGCCCGCTCGCGAACAGCCGCTACCGCGAATATGCCGATAATATCCAGGCCTCCGGCCGCCACCTGCTGTCGCTGATTGACGACATCCTTGAATATTCCCGGCTCGAGGCCGGCTCCATCGAGTTGCAGGAGACCGAGTTCAACCTGCTTGATCTCGTGAAATCGACGCGCACGATGCTGGCGGCGAAGGCGCGTGAGAAGTCGATCGAGGTGTGCCTGTCCG
Source organism: Sneathiella sp. (assembly GCF_036844445.1). Classification (GTDB taxonomy): domain Bacteria; phylum Pseudomonadota; class Alphaproteobacteria; order Sneathiellales; family Sneathiellaceae; genus Sneathiella. The sequence continues at coordinate 59,525 of NZ_DAIUFV010000001.1, forward strand.
ACAGCCTTGATGCGCGGCTCCGGGCCGATGAGCGCAAGCTAAAACAGGTGCTGATCAACATCGTTAACAATGCGATTAAGTACACCCCGGAGAAGGGAAATATCGAAATTGACTTCTGCATAGATTCGGAAGATTTCGCGCGAATTCGCGTGATTGACGACGGATTCGGGATCAGCCGCGAAGAAATCAAAAATGTGATGCGCCCGTTCGGCCGCACCCGCGACTCGCTGACCAAGTCAATCGAGGGGACGGGGCTCGGCCTGCCGCTCGCCAAATCGATTATCGAACTGCACGGCGGAAAGCTGAAAATCGCCAGTAATAAGCCAAATCCGGGCACCACGATCGAAATTTGCCTGCCCCACTCGCGGAGGCTTGAAACACCCCGGAAGCCCCCGAAACTAAATGTCATTTCCCGCACTTGATATCGCGAAAAAAGACATCATTTGACGCATGCATATTTAGTGTAGCGTAGCGGAAAATTTTCTGCTAGTGACGCTGCTGAACAACTTGGTTTCAACAACTAGACAGGTGGAACATTAGAATTGCAACTGCTCCAGGATTGTGAGGGCTATGTCGCTGAACGCGAGCAAGCCCTAGCCGGTTTGCGGCGTTATGAAAACGAAGCGACAGCTCTTGAAATCGAGCAGTCGAATGATGCTGTCCACTTCCTGTATATCGACAAGGTTACAGAAGCGGCCAGCAGGTTCCTAACTGGATTCCCTGGTACATGTCTCTATGCGGCGAAAGCCAATCCGCATCCGGCGCTGTTGCGTCTGCTGTGGGCGGCTGGCGTGCGCAATTTTGAGGTCGCGTCCATACGCGAGGTGGAAATGCTGCGTCGGGATTTCCCGATGGCAACGCTTTACTTCATGCACCCGGTCAAAAGTCGGCAGGCGATCAAACGGGCGTACGAACTTGGCGTCCGGCATTTCGCTTTCGACAGCCAGGATGAACTGCGCAAGATCAGACAGGAAACGGGCCATGCCACGGACCTGAAACTGATGTTGCGTCTTGCGGTCTCGCAGGTCGGCGCAGCCTACCCGCTTGACAGCAAATTCGGTGCAACGCTGATGGAAGCGCCGCTTCTGCTCGCCCATGCGCAGCAGATTGCGGAGAAGGTGGGCGTAACCTTCCATGTCGGATCACAGTGTCTGGAGGTTGAGGCTTATACCAATGCCATCTATAATATCGCCAATATGCTGGACGGGTGCGGCGTCAAAATCGACATGATTGATGTCGGTGGCGGCTTTCCGATTTCCTATCCGGACATGGATCCGGCGCCGCTGCAGGACTATTTCGATGCCATCGAAAAGACCCTGCAGGACTGCGGTTTTGGCGACCTGGAGGTATTTTGCGAACCCGGCCGGGCCCTTGTGGCGGCGGGCGGGGCCGTTGCGGTGCGGGTTGAGCTTCGCCGCGGGCAGTCGCTTTATCTCAACGATGGTTACTATGGTTCGCTGTTCGATCTCGGGCAGCTCGGCTGGCGCTATCCGGTCGAGCTTTACCGGGCCGGGCGGCTGCATGTTCCGTCGGAAAACTCGCTCTTCCAGCTCTACGGGCCGACTTGCGACAGCGTGGACAAGATGAAAGAAAGTCTTTCGTTGCCGGATGATGTCTGTGAAGGCGACTGGATTATTTTCCGCCACCTTGGCGCGTATGGCTATGCCATGCAGACCAAGTTCAACGGATTCTATTCTGAAACCATGGTGGCGATTGAGCAGGCCGCCGAGGTCGCGTAAGCGACCAGCAGAGGAGCGTGAAAGCAGTAAAATGGTAAAAAACAGCGGAAGCAACGATAAGGCGGCCCTTCTTTCGAAGACGGTTGAGCATATCGATATCAGGACTTTCGATGCACGTCCGATCATCGACGCCATGGGCAAGATGTCTTTCACCTCGCGCGATCTGGCGCGGGCGGCGGAGATCTTCAACATGGCCGTCGAGGATGAAGACTGCGCCATCATCCTGACCCTGGCGGGCTCCACGTCCGCCGGGGGCTGTATGCATGTTTATCGTGATCTGGTGGAGCTCGGCATGGTGGACGCGATTGTGTCCACCGGCGCTTCCATCGTCGATATGGATTTCTTTGAGGCGCTGGGCTACCGCCATTACCAGGCGGACAGCAGCGTCGATGACAACGTGTTGCGCTCACTTTATATCGACCGCATTTACGATACCTATATCGATGAGGAAGAGCTGCAGCATTGCGATGAAGTGATCAAGCAGATCGCCGACGAGCTTGAGCCGCGGCCCTATTCCTCGCGCGAATTTATCCGCGAGATGGGGCGGTGGCTGAAAACCAACGCGGTCAAGAAAAACTCGCTGATCGAAACCTGCTTCGACAATGATGTGCCGATATTCGTTCCGGCCTTCTCCGACTGCTCGGCAGGCTTCGGCCTCGTCAAGCATCAGGTGGAGAACCCGGGCAAATATCTCAGCATCGACAGCGTTGCCGATTTCCGCGAACTGACGCAGATCAAGATCGAAGCCGGCGCGACCGGTCTTCTGATGGTCGGCGGCGGCGTGCCGAAGAACTTCGCGCAGGACATCGTTGTCTGTGCGGAAATCCTTGGCAAGGAAGTCGATATGCATAAATACGCCATCCAGTTCACGGTGGCGGATGTGCGCGACGGCGCCTGCTCGTCCTCGACGCTGAAGGAAGCGGCGAGCTGGGGCAAGGTCAGCACCAATCTTGAGCAGATGGTCTATGCGGAGGCCTCCTCCGTCGTGCCGCTGCTCGCCTCCGATGTCTATCATCGCGGCGGTTGGAAGAAGCGCAAGAAGCGCAGATTTGCAAAGCTTTTCGATTAAGCTGAACGGACAGAAGCCATGAGCGCAGCATTTGAGATCCTCCCCTCGGAAGAGGGGTTTCTCGGGCTGCCCGCAGAAGAGGCGTTTGATTACGACTCCGCGCGGGCGGTGGTGATCCCTTACGGCCTTGAAGGCTCTGTCAGCTATGGCGGAGGGACCGCGCTCGGCCCCGCCGCCATGATCGAGGCAAGCCATCAGGTGGAGTTGTTCGATGAAGATCTCTGGTGCGAGCCGTTTCGCGACTATGGCGTGGTGACCTTGCGCGAGAAGCCGGTCGATGGCAGCAACATCAAGGCCGCGATCGACGAACTTGCCGCCCTGACCGGCAAGGTGCTGGCGGACGGCAAATTTCCCATCGTCTTCGGCGGCGAGCATTCGATCACGCCGGGCGCCATCCGTCCGTTCCTTGAAAAATTCGAGGATCTGATCATCCTCCATTTCGACGCCCATGCCGATCTTCGCGATGGCTATGACGGCGAGCATTATTCGCATGCGGCAGCAATCCGCCGCGTGCTGGATCACCCGACCGTGCCGATTGTCTCCGTCGGCATCCGCAATATTTCGGCGGAGGAAATTCCGTTTCTTGACGCCAACCGGCACCGCATCAGCATCTTTTGGGGCAAGGACCGGGAGAGCTGGAACCTCGAGGACATCGTCGCGCCCTTCAAGGGGCGGCCGGTCTATCTCACCTTCGATCTTGACGGATTTGACGGATCACTGATGCCGGCAACGGGAACGCCCGAGCCGGGCGGCGTGTTCTGGAACGATGCAATCCGTGTCATCAAGGCGGTCGCAAAGGCCGGCACAATCGTCGGTGCCGATGTCAACGAACTTGCCCCGATCGAAGGGCTGCATGCGCCGAATTTTCTCGCCGCGAAGCTCGCCTATAAGATCCTCTCCTACAGCCTGACGCGCTAAGAGGCGTCATCGCGGACATAAAATGGCCACTTTTTGGAAATTAAGCGGCCATTATTCCCTTTTATACGCGACATATCGGGGTGATATGAAAGGGATGAACATATGGGCATTGTCCGGGAACGCGAGAACAGGATTGTCACGCTGTGGCGTGCGATCAAAATCCGCCGTCAGCAGATCGGCGTCACCGTGGTCTGCCTGATGCTCGGGCTGATCATTGCGCTCAACGTCGCGATGGTGCCGGTAAGCCCGGTCGCTAGTTCCGATCGTACGCCCATCCAGTTCTCCGAGGTTGAGAAGAAAGATGCGCCGTCGGTCGTGGTGCAGTAACCGGGCAGGCAGTAGGCACGGTCAGCCGCGCCGCGTGAGCCCGTTCTGCTGCATCCGCCACAGGCAGACATCGACGCGATCCTGCCCGAAGAAGGCTTCATTGCGATAGGCGAGCGTCGGCACGCCCCAGTGTCCCGCCGCTTCGAGCGCCGCCTGATTGGCCTCTACCTTTGCAATATATCGATCCTCATCCGCTGCGATCAGGCGGTCGAGCGCCGCAAGATCAAAGCCCGCTTTCGCGGCGGCGTTGGCGAGATGGTCGCCCTCCTGCCAGCCGCGCGTCTCCCCGTTCCAGATCAGTCTTGAAACTTCATCGATGAACGCGAGACCATCGCCCGTCTCCGCCGCGGCAACGCCAAGATGCGTCAGCCGGTGGATATAGGGCTGCTCCCGCGGGATCTCGCGCGTCTCGCGGTTCATTTTCACCGGATCGGGACGTGGCCATGAAATGGGAATACCTTTCATCTCGCCAATGCGCGCAATGTCGGTCATCAGATAGTCGATCCAGAGCGGGTGGGCCGCCTTGAAAAATCCGGGATTGCGAACGGCGATGGGATAAACCGGCCGGACATTCACGGTGACATCATAAGTATTTCTGATCTCACAGATACGCGGCAGGGCGAGATAGGAGTAGGGGCTTCTGAACGACCAGAAGAGGTCTACACTGTGGGGCATTGTTCCTCCGTTTATTATAATCTTTTTTTTAACAATAGAACGATATAGTCTCCTTCGCCATTTACTATTGCCCGGGGATCGTACAGTTGTTGTCCTTTGCGTGGAACCGGGTGCGCGTCGCTGTCGAGATGTCCTGAAGTCATGAAGGGTTAGTATGCCGTTTTTTCATATACTTGTGCTGGCGGTGGTTCAGGGCATCACGGAGTTTCTGCCAATTTCTTCGAGTGGTCACCTGCTGATGCTGCCCATCCTGCTCGGCTGGGAGGATCAGGGGCAAAGCATTGATATCGCCGTGCATGTCGGCACCCTTGTTGCGGTTGTCACCTATTTTCGCCAGGATATCTTCACCCTTGCGCGGGCCTTTCTGCAGCCGACGGCGGCGGGGGCGGCGGCAGATCGCCGGCTCGGATGGCATATCCTGAACGCGAGTATCCCGATTATCCTTGTCGGCGGGCTGATGTATTATTTCCTCCGCGACGAGCTTCGCTCCCTCCTGCTTGTCGCCGCGACGACGATCATTTTCGGCGCACTCCTCGGCTATGCGGATAAATTTTTCCCCGTGACCCGCAGCCTCCGCAATATGAGCTGGGTCGATTCTTTCGTCATCGGGCTGTTTCAGGTTCTCTCCCTGCTGCCGGGAACAAGCCGATCGGGCATCACCATGACAGCGGCGCGGATGCGCGGCTTCAACCGGACGGACGGGGCGCATTTTTCGATCCTGCTGTCGATCCCGACTATTCTTGGCGCGGGAACGCTTGCGACCTATCACATGATCAAGGCGGGCAATGTCGAGGTCGGCCTCGATGCGCTCCTTGCGGCGGTCATCTCCTGCATCGTCGCCTTCCTCTGCATCAGCCTGCTGATGCGCTGGATCGAGAAGATCGGCTACATGCCGTTCGTCTATTACCGGCTTGTCATGGGGCTGGTCCTGTTTGGGATCTATTTCATGAGCTGACGGGCCGGCGTCACGCGCCTTTGAAAAGCCAAAAATCACGCGTAGGCTACATTGCTTATCCATCTCCCGTAAGCCGGAAGGGATGAAAGCACATGTTTACAGAAAAAAGCCAACTGGCCAGAAAGGCGCGCGAGCTGTTCCTTGGCGCCCTGTTTGGCGCCGGCCTGCTCATCGGCACGGCGCAGGCGGCGGATGATATGCGGCTGCATTACTCCGTCTATCTCGGCGGTCTCCCGCTTGGCAAAGTCGACGTCGAGCTGAGCCAGAGCGACAACAGCTATGTTATCCGGAGCGCCGCGACCACCAACCGCAACTTCGACTGGCTGGTCACCTGGGTGGCGAGCGGGGAGACGCAAGGGCGCGTCGCGCTCGGCGAATTCCTGCCGCGCCAGCATCACCATACCAGCAAATGGCGGGATAAAGAGCGCATCGTGACAATGCAGTATGCGCCGGACGGCACGGTCAAGGTTGAGAAGACCGGCGGGCGGCCGCCCGCGGCGGGTGAGCTTACCCCCATCGACCCCGCCAGCCTGACCGACAGTATCGACCCGATGTCGGCCATTCTCACCGTCATGCATCGGCTGGAGCGGGGGGAGGGATGCCAAACCACATTGCCGGTATTCGACGGTCATCGCCGCTATGACGTGACGCTCACCGATGTACCGGCACGCATGTTCCGGGCGTCGGCCTACTCGGTATTCTCCGGCATGGCGACCGGATGCCGTGTCGAGTTTACGCCGATGGGCGGCTTCCCCGTCAATCAGACGGTCGATCAGAAAAACCACCAGGCTGTCGTCTGGGTTGCGGATCCCGCAGGAGACGGCCGCATTGTTCCGGTGCGGCTGCAGCGAACGACGCAGTTTGGTGCCATGGAAATCCACCTCGATAGCTACGGCGCCGGTGATATTCGGATCGTCAGCCCCAACGCCCGCTAGCTGGACGGGATTATATCCGGTAACATAAGCGGCAGCGTCTCGCGCCGCCCACGCGACGCATATGGCAGAACGCTGCACTATTCGAGCGAGGAAAGCGATGGCTGAAGCAGGTATGGGGAGAACGGAGCGCTGGCAGTGGCGGCGCGCGGCGGAGGAAATACCCGATATCACGAGCAATCGGTATCTTTACGAAGCGCTTGCGGAAAACAAGCGGCGCGGCCAGATGATGGCGATCCAGGCGCGGACCATTTCGCTCCTCGTCATTGCCGTGTTTCTCATCTACGTCAATCCCAAATGGTCTGTACTTTATTATGAAGCGGTGATCCTCGGGTTTCTGCTGATTGGCTGGGCGCAGGCAAAGGCGGCCCGGGTCGAGCGCTCGCACCTCGAACTCGGACTTATCCTGCTCGATATGCTGCTGATGACTATTGTGATCGTGGTCCCGAACCCGCTGAACGATCACGTGTGGTCTATCGCCATGCAGTTTAAATACGGCACCTTCATTTATTTTTTCATCCTGCTGGCCGGCGTGACTCTTGCCTATTCGTGGCGAACGCTGGTTCCGGTCACGGTATTTACGGTACTAGTCTGGCTCGGGGCCTATTTCTGGGCGCGAAGCCAACCCGACCCGATTCCGGAAATTACGGAGAATGTCCGCGCCGTCCTCTTTGGCCAGCCCGATATTCTTGCGCTTGTCGATCCGGGAAGCATTCTTTTTGAATCGCGCCTGCAGGAGATCATCGTCTTTGTCCTCGTCGCTGGCATGCTGGCGCTGAACGGCTGGCGGTCCAACCGGTTGCTGATCCGACAGGCGGAAGCGGCGCGCGAGCGCGCCAACCTGTCGCGCCATTTCCCACCGAATATTGTGGATGGCCTCGCCGGCCTCGACAATCCCTTCAGCCTGGTGCGCGAGCAGCCGGTCGCCGTTCTGTTCGCGGATATCGTCGGTTTCACGAAGCTCGCCGAGACGACAAGCGCGGATGAAACGGTCCGTCTACTGCGCGAATTTCATGCCCGGATGGAGGCCTGCGTCTTCGAGTATCACGGGACGCTCGACAAATTTCTCGGCGACGGGCTGATGGCGACGTTCGGCACCCCTGAAACGACACCGGAGGATGCGCTGAACGCACTCAAAAGCGCTGCCGCCATGCATCGGCGCATCGCCGATTGGAATGCGGTGCGGCGCGAGGAAGGGAAGACGCCCATCCGCCTCTCGGTCGGTATTCATTACGGGACGGTCATTCTTGGCAATATCGGATCGGAGCGGCGTCTGGAATATGCGGTGCTGGGCGATGTGGTGAATGTGGCAAGCCGCCTCGAATCCCTGACGCGCGTGCTGGACGCCGAAACGGTGGTGAGCGCCGATGTCGTTGCGGCCGCCGGCGGGGAGGCAATCGCCGCGGAATTCGGCTTTGTGGAAAATGGCCTGCAGGCCATTCGCGGGCGGGAAGAGTCGGTCAGAAGCTGGCTCAAGCCGCTTGCGCGCTAGCCCGACAGCAGGCGCGGAACGATCAGGGAGAGGGCGGGGAAGGCAAGAATCAGTCCGGTGCGGACGAGTTCCATCCCGAAAAACGGCAGGACGCCCTTGAAGGTCTCCGCCATCTTCACGTCGCCTGCGAGGGCGTTGATGATAAAGACATTGAGCCCGACGGGTGGCGTGATCAGCCCGAGCTCGACGACGATCAGCGCGAGGATGCCGAACCAGATCTTGAGATCGTCCGTGCCCATCCCGAAGGCCGCCTCGCCTGCGCTGACATAGTCGCCGCCGTTAATCTCGACAAGCACGGGCCAGAGAAAGGGCACGACCACGAGGATCATGGAAAGCGAATCCATGAAGCAGCCGAGAACGATCAGCGCCAACAGGATAAGGAGCATGATCATCATCGGGTCGAGCGCACTTGCCGCGGCCCAGCTCGCGAGGGCTTCGGGGAGCCCGGCCCGCGTGAAGAAGCCTTTGAGGACTTCCGCGCCGAACAGGATGAAATAGATCATGCCACTGGTGACGGCGGTTGAGAGCAGCGCACTTTTGATGCTTGCAAGCGTCAGCCCCTCGCCATGGCGGCGCAGGTAGAGACCATAGACAAGGATCAGAAATGCGCCGATCGCCGCCGCCGGCGTCGGCGTGAAAAGACCAAAGCCGAGGCCGAGGATAATCAGGCCAAATATAACCACAACAGGGACAAGGCGGCGGATTGCGTGGCGGCGCTCCTCCGCCGCCATCGGGATGGCGTCGGGCGCGAGCGAGGGCCGGACCCGGACAAGAACGAAAATGGTCAGCACGAAGAAAACAACTGCCAGCGTTCCCGGGAGGATCGCCGCCTGGAACATCTCAAGGATCGAGGCTTCGACAATGGTCGCGTAGATGACCAGCGCGACGGAGGGCGGGATGAGGATGCCGAGCGTGCCGCCGGCGGCGAGCACGCCGGTTGCAAAGCCCGGCGCGTAATTAAGTCGCCTGAGCTCCGGCAGCGCGACCCGGCCCATGGTTGAGGCGGTGGCAAGTGACGAGCCGCAGACGGCCCCGAAGCCCGCGCAGGCCCCGATCGCCGACATCGCAACGCCGCCGCGAAACCGTCCTGAAAAGGCATTGACGCCCTGGAAGAGATCCCGGCTGAGGTTGGCGTTGGCGGCCAGATATCCCATCAGGATAAAGAGAGGCACGACGGAGAGGTCATAATTCGCCATCGCATTCCACAGCAGCGATTTGAACTGATAGAGATAAGGTTCAAACCGCAGGTAAGGGAGGACGAGGCTTAGAACATAGTTCCCGCCGATGCCGACGAGCAGCATGGCAAGACCGACAGGGATGCGAAGCGCCAGCAGCAGGAACAGCACCAGCAGCCCGAGGAGACCGATTGTTTCACCGCCCACGCCGCTGAACTCCTCCGACAAGCTGCTCGGCCGCCACCCCGGCCCAGAGGATCAGGGAGAGGATGCCGGGGATATAGAACGGCCAGTTGTACCATCCGAGAATGGGCGAGAGGGCGTGATCCTCATAGGCGGAAATCATGCCGAGGGTCATCCAGTAGGCAAGGAACAGCGCCGCCGCGACAGTCAGAAGCAGCGTTATTGTTTCAAGACCGCGCTGAACGCGGGGGGAGAGCCTGTCGACAAAGAGATCGACGGCGACATGGCCTTTCTGGCTCTGGCAGTAGGGGAAGAACATAAGGGCGATGGCGCTGAGCGCGAGCTGCACGAAATCCTCATAGCCAGCGAGGCCGCTGACATGGGCGCCCATCAGCCGCGCCAGCCTGTCGAGCCCGAAGGCGGCAACGTTAATTGTGGTGACGGCAATGATGAGGAAGGTGAGAATTCCGGCAAGCAGGGCCCAGCCCGAAGCAATCTGATCCAGCGCTTTCGACATTCGTCACACTTCCCCGATGCGAAACCCCGCGCGTCAGTTGCTGTTGCTGTTGTTGGCGACCGCCTTGCGGGCGGCTTCAACAAGGGCAGCGCCGTCGACGCCGCGCGCGTTTGCTTCCTCAATCCATTTGGCGACGACCCGCTCGCCGGCGGCATCGAACGCGGCCTTGGCGTCGGCGTCAAGATGAAGAATTTCGCCGCCTGAGTCGATCTGCATGCCTTCGCCCGGCTTTTCGACCTCGTTCCATGCGATACCCATTTCTTCGGAGAAGGCGGGACCGATGCTGTCATCGATTACCTTCTTCAGGTCATCCGGCAACTGGTCATAGCGACTCTGGTTCATTGCGAACAGGAAGGTGGAGGTGCCGAACCGCTCATTCCCGCCGCCGACGAGGGAATATTTCGTGAGCTCGGCGAGTTTCATCGGGGGAAAGATCTCGAATGGAACCAGCGCTCCTTCAACGATCCCTTTGGAGAGAGACTGGGAAAGGTCGGGGAGGGGCATGCCGACCGGATCGGCGCTCCATTCCTCGATGATCCAACCGCCCGTGCGCGACGGGGTGCGGATCTTCATGCCTTTGACATCGTCAAGGGAGGTGACCTTCTTTGACGCGGTATGCAGCGCATTGCCGGCGTGAACATGCACCAGCAACGGTTTCACATCCTTGAAGTCCTCGGCGATCATCGGAAAGATTTCCTGAATGGCGGCGTTGGTCGCGCGCGCATCGCCCCTGTGCACGGTCGGCAGCTCGAAAACCTCGGTGCGCGGGAAAACGCCCGGCGTATATCCCGGCAGCGTCCAGACAATATCGACGACGCCGTCACGGACCTGCTGATAGAGCTCCGGCGGTTTGCCGCCAAGCGCCATGGACGGGAAGATCTTCACCTCGATCCGGCCATTGGAGGCCTTTGCGACGCGCTCGGCCCAGGGCTCCAGCATCTTCGTCTGCGCCGGGGCCTTCGGACTAAGGAAATGATGAACGGTCAGGGTGACTTCCGCAGCTTGCGCGGCGAATGCGCCGCCCACGGCCATGGCCGCGACCAGGGACAGGCCAAAAAGCTTTCTCATGATATCTCCTCCCAGTTTGTGCCGCTAATGTCGGGAATTTCCCATAACGCAAGTTACCGATAATAGACAACTATCTGGAAATGTCCCGCAGAGTTCCCGCAAGGCTCTCTCCCGCTGCGGTCCCGCGGGAGGTCAACGCCGAAGACCGGGATCAGCCAAATATCAGGTCCGCGACAAAAGCGTTGGTTTTCCGCTCCCATCCGAAAGTCGATGTGTCGCCATGGCCGGGGATAAAGGTGATGTCGTCGCCAAACGGCCAGAGCTTGTTGCGGATGGAATGGATCAGATCGTCATAATTGCCGCGCGGGAAGTCGGTGCGCCCGATCGAGCCGCGAAAGAGCACGTCGCCGACAACGGCAAGGCGCGCCGTCTCGTTGATAAAGACGATATGGCCCGGCGTATGTCCGGGGCAATGCACAACCGTCAGCGTCTCGTTGCCGACGGTGACCGTATCGCCATCCTCCAGCCAGCGGTCCGGCGTAAAGACATAGGCGGGCGGAAAGCCGTAGCGCTCGCACTGCGCCGGCAGCTGCTCGATCAGGAAGAGATCGTCCTTATGCGGTCCTTCGACCGGCACGTTCAGCTTGCGGCGGAGTTCTTCCGTGCCGCCGGCATGATCGAGATGGCCGTGCGTGACAAGAATTTTCTCGATCGTCACGCCTTCCTTTTCTGCGACAGCCAGCACGCGGTCAAGATCGCCGCCGGGGTCGGTCACGGCGCCCTTCATGGTCTCCTCGCACCAGATCAGGCTGCAGTTCTGGGCAAAGGGCGTGACGGGGATGATGGTGGCTTTCATATATCGTCAGCGCGCCCGGCGCGCCGTCCTTCCGTTCCGTTAAGCTATTTTCGTTTCAGCGCGCCGAGAATACCACGGACCAGCGCATTTGCAATGCTTCGCCCGAGCGAGGAGCTGACGGCGCGGGTGATCGACTTGACCGCCGCCTCGCCGACGCTCTGGCGGTTGGAGGCGCGCGCCGCGGGCTTCGGCTCTGCCGCCTTTGCCGCGGCCTCCTGCTCGGCGACTTTGGCGGCTTTCTCCGCCCGCGCCTGAAGGATCTCATAGGCCGATTCATTATCGACCGTCTCGTCATACTTGCTGCCAAGACGGCTCTCCCCCATAACGGCGCGGCGCACCTCGGCGCTGACCGGCCCGAGCAGTGACGAGGGCGGGCGGATCAGCGTGCGCTGGACGATCGAGGGTTCGCCCTTGTTCTCCAGCGTCGAGACCAGCGCTTCGCCGACGCCAAGCGTGGTGATCACTTCCTCCACCTTGAAGGCGGGGTTGGGGCGATAGGTCTGGGAGGCGAGGCGGATCGCCTTCTGCTGCTTCGGCGTAAAGGCGCGGAGCGCGTGCTGCACCCGGTTGCCAAGCTGGCCGAGTACCGAATCCGGAATATCATCCGGGCTTTGCGTAATGAAAAAGATACCGACGCCCTTGGAGCGGATGAGACGCACGACCTGCTCCACCTTGTCGAGGAGGACTTTCGGCGCCTCGTCAAAGAGGAGATGCGCTTCATCGAAGAAGAAAACGAGTTTCGGCCGGTCGGCATCGCCGGCCTCGGGCAGTTCCTCAAACAGTTCCGAGAGCATCCAGAGCAGAAATGTCGCATAGAGGCGCGGCGAGTTCATCAGCCGGTCGGCGGCGAGGATATTGATCATGCCGCGTCCCTCGCGGTCGGTGCGCATGAAGTCCTTGAGATCGAGCGCCGGCTCGCCGAAGAATTTATCCGCGCCCTGATCCTCGAGCCGCAAAAGCCCGCGCTGGATGGCGCCGATCGATTGCGGCGAGACATTGCCATAGACCGTCGAGATCTCGGCGCGCTGTTCATTGACGACGCCTAAAAGCGCGCGTAAATCCTTGAGGTCGAGCAAAAGCAGGCCCTGCTCATCGGCGACGCGAAAGACGATATTCATGACGCCTTCCTGTGTGTCGTTGAGCTCCAGCATGCGCGAGAGCAGCAGCGGGCTGATTTCCGAAATTGTCGTGCGGACGGGATGGCCCTGCTCCCCGAAAAGATCCCAGAATACGGTCGGGAAGGCGGCGCCCGCATATTCTTCCGCAAAGCCGATCTTGGCGGCGCGTTTGCCGAGAAACTCCTCCATCGCGGAGGGGCGGCAGAGACCCGACAGATCGCCTTTGATATCGGAGAGGAATACAGGCACGCCGGCGGCCGAGAAGCCTTCGGCGAGAACCTGCAAGGTTACCGTCTTGCCGGTGCCGGTTGCGCCTGCAATCAGGCCGTGACGGTTGCCCCATTTGAGCGGCAGATATTCATTCTCCCCCGCGCCGTCATCGGTCTTGCCAAGAAAAATGCTGTCGCTTTGCAAGCAGGCCATATCCGCCCCTTCCCCTGATGTCCGCAGTTTCTGCGCGGTTGGGTTAATTCCTTGTTTCGCCGTGAATTTTATACGGATTGCCCGGCCGCCTCAAGCATCCATTCGCGCACTGCCCGGAGTTTCGGCCGGTCCGCCTTGCGCGCCGAGGAGACGATCTGAAACGGCTGGTTCGAGCGGCGCGCGACATCGAAAAGCCGGACAAGCTGCCCGCCGGAAATCGAATCCTTCACCAGCGCCTCGATCCCGATGGCGACGCCGAGACCGTTTTCCGCCGCGTGCAGCGCCATGTTGGCGCTTTCGAAATGCAGGCCTTTGTTCGTATCGATATCGTGAAGGCCCGCCGCGGCGCACCAGCGCGCCCAATCGGTCGGGCGCGGGCTTTCATGCAGCAGAACGGCGTGGCGGAGATCGCCTGGCACCGCAAATCTTTCGGCCATCTCCGGGCTGCAGACGGGGTAGGTGAGGACATCGAGCAGCTTGTCAACCCGCATCCCGGTGAGGCTTGCGCCTTCTGGCAGGATCTGGATCGAGAGGTCGAAATCGTCGCGCTCGAAGTCCGTCGGGTTGAGCGAGGTGACAAGCTGCACGTCGATATCGGGATGCCGCTCGTAAAGATTGGCCCAGCGCGGAATGAGCCAGCGCAGAACGAAGGTCGGATAGGCGCAGATTGAGACCGCGTTGCGCCGCGTCTCGCTGCGCAGCCGGGCCGTCGCGGCCGCGATTTTCTCGAGCGGCAGCGTGATCTCGGCAAGATACTGCCGGCCGACCGCCGTCAGCTCGATCCGCTTGTGATGGCGATGGAACAGCGTCTTGCCAAGATAATGTTCGAGCGTCTGGATTTGCCGGCTGACCGCGCCCGGCGTCACGCCAAGTTCCTCGGCTGCTTGATTGAAGCTCAAATACCGGCAGGCGGCTTCGAAGGCGCGCAGCCCGGAAGATGAAGGAATTTGAAGCATATTCATCCCGTGACATGATTGAGTTTTTCTCAATCATACACCGCTGAATTATCGGTTGTCCATCCGCGGATGACGGCGCAAGATACGGGCAGCATCGAAATGGCCGCGGGGCCTGAGGAATTTTGGGAGTGTGACGATGAATATGGAAATCAAGATCAAGCCACGGGAAGAGCGCGAGCTGGAAGACTGGATCGCCCGCGATTGCCATGGCCTCAACTTTTTCGATATCGACAGCAATCTTCAGGACCTGCTGAAGATCTATCTGCCCGATGATCTCCGCGAACATATGACGCCGATCTACCGGCAGCTTGGCGAGGTCGCGGGCAATCGGCTCGATGAGCTGTCGCGCATCTGCGACCGTCACCTGCCGGTGCTGCATCCGCGTGATGCGCGCGGTCGCAACCAGGACTGGATCGAGTATCACCCCGCCTACCGCGAGATGGAAAAGATTGCCTACGCCGATTTCGGCATTCACTGCATGTCGCGGCGCGAAGGCGTGCATGGCTGGCCGACGAAAGTCCCGCCGATGGCGAAATATGTCTTCCAGTATCTTTTCACCCAATCGGAATTCGGCCTGATGTGCCCGATCTCGCTTGCCGACACCTCGGCCATGCTGCTGGAGCGCTATGGGCCGGAAGATGCAAAGGCGAAGTTCCTGCCGCGCATGCACAGCCAGAATATGGACGAGCTTTACCGCGGCGCCCAGTTCATGACCGAGAAGATAGGCGGATCGGAGGTTGCCAACCTTACTGTCACGGCGCGCGAGGAGGACGGCGTCTGGCGGCTTTACGGCGATAAATGGTTCTGCTCCAACGCCGATGCGGAGGTTTGCCTCGTGCTTGCGCGTCCCGAGGGCGCGCCGGAGGGTAACGCCGGCCTCGCGATCTTCGCGGTGCCGCGCTTCCTTGATGACGGCGGGCGCAACGCCTACCGGATTGTCCGGCTGAAGGACAAGATGGGCACCAAGTCGATGGCGTCGGGCGAAATTATTTTCGAGGGCGCGCGCGCCTACGCCTTCGGTGATGTCGGGGCAAAAGCCAACCCGGGCCTTCGCCAGATGATGGATCAGGTCAATATGTCGCGCCTTTCGCACGGCGTGCGGGCCGCCGGCATGATGCGCCGCTGCCTGAACGAGGCGATGATTGCGGCGCGGAGCCGCGACGTATTCGGCGAGACGATCATCAACAAGCCGCTTCTCCGTCGTCAGCTGCTGAAAATCATGGTCCCGACCGAACAGGTTCTCTCCATGATCATGCATGTCTCCAAGGTTCTGCATGAGGCGGAAAATGGCGATGAGGGCGCAAAGCGGCTGAACCGCATCCTGACGCCGCTGCTCAAATTCCGCGCCTGCCGCGATAACGTCACCGTAGCGACGGGCGCGCTGGAGGTGCGGGGCGGCAACGGCTTTATCGAGGATTGGGTCAACGCCCGTCTTGTCCGTGATGCGCATACCGGCCTTCTCTGGGAAGGAACATCGAACATCAACGCGCTCGACGTTACGACGCGCGCCATCGCCAAGGCCGGGGCGCATGATGCGCTGGCCGATGACCTGAAAAAGCAGCTGGACGCGACCGAGGGACTCCCCGGCCAGTATGCGGGCGAGCTTGCCGGCCTTATCGACCGGGCCCGGAAATTCGCCGGTGAAATTGCCGCGAGCGGGAACGAAATCAAGGCGCGTCAGGCGTCGAACGCGCTGTATCATGCGACCACGGCGACGCTGCTGGCGCGCGAGGGGACGATCCTTGGCAAGGCGGGCGGTGATGCACGGCGTCTGCTGCTCTCCCGGCTGGTCGTCGATACCCGGCTGCGGGCTGCGGATCCGCTGACCAACGGCGATGACCGCTTCGAGGTCGAGGCCGGCAATCTGTTGCTGAGTGATGCGCCGGTGCCGCTCGATGTCGCGACGGACCTCCTGCGTCTCTAGGCGCGATTCGCAACCGGTCCTGAGATCCATAAACTGAGTTCGACAACATTCCCCGGCTGTGGCAAAATGCCGCTGCCGGGGATATTTTTTGTCAAGAAGCCTGCAAAATGGCCAAAAATTGCTGCGCCGGACGCTTTTTTACGGTTTTATTATGTGAATTTAACCCCTGCGTCATCACACCGCATGGCCGTGTGTGACAAAGCCTGAGATATGCAGGCAAGCCGTGATCGCACATTTATCGAACGATGGTAGGAGGTAGGCGACATGATGGAAACGATGGCTGCAAAGCCCCGGCCTGCAGGTGAGAGCGAAGCGCCGAGCGTGTGCTACAATCTGTCGACATTCAACGACATGTATGAAAAGCATGCCTCGAGCAAGGTTGCCTGTTCCACCTGCACCATGCACCGACAGGCGATCTGCTCCAGCCTGACCGCCGCCGATCGGGATGTATTCGGCCGCTATGTCCGGCTTCGCCCGGTGAAGGGCGGCCAGTCCGTCTATCGCGAGTTTGAAGAGGCGAAATATATCTTCACGATCGTTACCGGGGAGATCCGCCTGGCCAATCTGCTCGATGACGGCCGCCGCCAGGTGACGGCGTTCAAATCAGCGGGCGAGATCATCGGCGAGCATAGCGGCGGATATTATCAATCCGATGCCGAGGCGGTCTGCGATACCATCGTCTGCCAGATCCCCATCAAGGTCATGGACAGCTACGTTGACGGCATTCCGGCGATGCGCGATGCGCTGATGGACATGATCCGCAAGGAGCTGAGCGACCTTCGCCAGCATGCGATCCTGCTCGGCCGCAAGACGCCGATTGAAAAGATCGCCACCTTTCTGATCAACCGGGCGAGCCAGCAGAGGAGCGACGAGGGCGAGACGCTGGAAGTGATCCTGCCGATGGGGCGAAGCGATATCGCCGATTATCTCGGGCTGACTATCGAAACCGTCAGCCGGACGATTACAAAGCTCAAGAATCTCGGCGTCATCACCGTGCCGTCGACACATTCCATACGGATTACCAACAGATCAGCGCTTGAGTTGCTGGCGGAAGGCGAGTGATGATGTCTGTCACGGCAATGCGGCGGGAGCAGTCCGTTCCGCGCTATACCAGCTATCCGACGGCGCCGCATTTCACGCCTGCGATAACAGGCGATCTCTATGAAAAGTGGCTGCGGGAGCTTGACCCTTCCCATCCTCTCTCCCTCTATCTGCATGTGCCTTTCTGTCAGGAGATGTGCTGGTACTGCGGCTGCCACACTAAAGTGGTCGCCCGCTATGATCCGGTTGCCCGGTATGCGGCGGATCTTCGCGCGGAGATCGCCCTGGTGGCCGACAAGTTGCCCGGCCGGTTCAGTATTTCGCACATTCACTGGGGCGGCGGCACGCCGACCATGCTGTCGGCGGAAGATTTTTCCGAAATTATGAACGACCTCCGCTACCGCTTCGATATCACGGACACGGCGGAACTCGCGGTCGAGATCGACCCGAGGACAATCACTGCGGAAAAGATCGCAGCCCTTGCCGCCGCCGGGATCAATCGCGCCAGTCTCGGGGTGCAGGACTTCAGCCCCGATGTGCAGCGGGCGATCAACCGCATTCAGTCATTCGAACTGACGCAGCAGGTGACGGAGAATTTGCGCGCGGCGGGAATTGACCAGATCAATTTCGATCTGATGTACGGCCTGCCGCGTCAGACAGAGCGGGAGGTCCTGAACACGATTGACCTTGCTCATACGCTTCAGCCGGACAGGATCGCGCTGTTCGGCTATGCTCATGTCCCCTGGATGAAAAATCACATGAAGATGATCCGGGAGGAGGAACTGCCGGGTAGTGACGCCCGCTATCGCCAGGCACAGCAGGCCACCGAAAGGCTCCTTGGCCTCGGATATCGCCAGATTGGCCTTGATCATTTTGCGCGCGGTGATGACGCGATGGTCATGGCGCTGGATGCGGGCCGGCTCAAACGGAATTTTCAAGGCTATACGGTTGATGATGCCGCCGCCCTGATCGGCATAGGTGCTTCGGCCATTGGACGCTTGCCACAAGGCTATATACAGAATGCAGTCCCCATGCATTCCTATGCAGAAATGGTTGCGGCCGGCCGTTTGCCCATCGTGCGGGGAATTGCCCTGACGGAGGATGATCGTCTGCGGGCGCAGGTTATCGAACGGCTGATGTGTGATTTCGAAGTGGATCTTCAGGCGATAACCCGATCATTCGAACGGGCAGTTGACTATTTTGCACCGGAAATTGCGGCGCTTGCCCCTTTTGCAGAAGAGGGACTGCTTCATTTTGACGGCAACAGATTAAAAGTTCTACCCGAGGGACGTTTGCTTGTTCGCACCATCTGCGCAGTTTTTGACAGTTATCTTGCGGGCGGAACCGCGCGGCATTCCAAGGCTGTCTAACGCTGCGTCAACCGGCGACACATTCCCACACCCCCAGCCATTGACTGATTTCGACTTCATTTGATTAGAATCAATGAGGTATTGCTGCGGTGCGGTATACACATCACAAACAAGGGGTGCGATGGCGTGATCGGGCGCGACTGAAGTGTCCGCAATCCGCATCAGTACGCCGTGATATGTGGCAATGGACGGAATTCCAGTATGAATCTCTTATGGATGGCTTTTACTGCTGTTGGTGTTTTGCTGGGCGTTATTC
Organism: Sneathiella sp.; assembly: GCF_036844445.1. Classification (GTDB taxonomy): domain Bacteria; phylum Pseudomonadota; class Alphaproteobacteria; order Sneathiellales; family Sneathiellaceae; genus Sneathiella. The sequence goes on from NZ_DAIUFV010000001.1 coordinate 78,459, forward strand.
TCTCGGCAAAGGCTGTCGACCCGGCGATGATGCTGCACGGGATGATCTTTTCTCTCGCAGCAATTCTTTGCGCCTTCGCCTTGGTTGCCCGGCATTATCGGCATGCCGAGGCGCCGTCGCTTCAGGATGCCGGGGGCGGCGTTAATTACAATACTGACATCGTCAAGGCCGGGGTGATCGCTTCGATTTTCTGGGGCGTTGTCGGCTTTGCTGTGGGTGTTGTCATCGCCTTGCAACTGGCCTTTCCTGTTCTGAACTTCGATCTGCCATGGACGAATTTCGGGCGACTGCGGCCGCTGCATACCTCGGCTGTCATCTTTGCCTTTGGCGGCAACGTGCTGATCGCCACTTCTTTCCATGTGGTGCAGCGGACCTGTCGCGCCCGTCTTGCCGGCGATCTTGCGCCCTGGTTTGTTTTCTGGGGATACCAGCTTTTCATCGTCATTGCAGCGACCGGCTATGTGCTGGGTGTTACCCAGTCCAAGGAATATGCCGAACCTGAATGGTATGCGGACCTGTGGCTGACCCTTGTCTGGGTTGTCTATCTGCTGGTGTTCCTGGCGACGATCTGGAAGCGGCAGGAAAAGCATATCTATGTGGCGAACTGGTTCTATCTGGCCTTTATCGTGACGATTGCCATGCTGCATATCGTCAACAACCTGTCGATGCCTGTCAGTCTTGCGGGTGTGAAGAGCTATTCTCTTTTCGCCGGGGTGCAGAGTGCGCTGACCCAGTGGTGGTATGGCCATAATGCCGTGGGCTTCTTCCTGACGGCGGGCTTCCTCGGGATCATGTATTACTTCATTCCGAAGCGGGTGAACCGGCCGGTCTATTCCTATCGCCTGTCGATCATCCATTTCTGGTCGCTGATCTTCATCTATATCTGGGCGGGGCCGCATCATCTGCATTATACCGCACTGCCGGACTGGGCGCAGACCCTCGGCATGACCTTCTCGATCATCCTGTGGATGCCCTCATGGGGCGGCATGATCAACGGCCTGATGACGCTTTCCGGCGCCTGGGACAAGCTGCGGACGGATCCGGTCGTCCGTTTCCTGGTTACCTCCGTTGCCTTCTACGGCATGAGCACCTTCGAAGGCCCGCTGATGTCTATCAAGGCGGTGAATGCGCTCAGCCACTATACGGACTGGACCATCGGTCACGTGCATTCCGGGGCTCTCGGCTGGGTTGCCTATATCAGCTTTGGCGCACTTTATTTCCTGGTGCCGGTTCTTTGGAAGCGCAAGTCACTCTATTCCGATGCGCTGGTCAATCTGCATTTCTGGATTTCGACCGTAGGGATCCTGCTCTACATCACCTCGATGTGGGTTTCCGGTATCCTCCAGGGGCTGATGTGGCGGGCGTATGATGCCTTCGGCTTCCTCGAATATTCCTTCAGTGAAACGGTTGAGGCGATGCATCCCTTCTACGTCATCCGGGCGGCCGGCGGGATACTGTTCCTGATCGGCTCCCTGATCATGGTCTATAATCTCTGGCGGACGATCCGGGGGGATGTGCGCGCAAAGGAAGCGGGATCACTGGTTCCGAACCTGGAATTTGCAGGGGCGAGGTAAGGTTTGATGATTAGTCACAAGAAAATTGAGAAAAACTCGATCCTGATGCTGATCCTGGTGCTGATCGTCGTCTCCATCGGCGGTATCGTTGAGATTGCGCCGCTGTTCTATCTGGAAAGCACGATCGAGAAGGTGAAGGGGATGCGCCCCTACAGCCCGCTTGAGCTGGCGGGCCGGGACATTTACATCCGCGAAGGCTGCTATAACTGCCACAGCCAGATGGTACGGCCGCTGCGGGATGAGGCCGAACGGTATGGCCATTATTCGCTCGCGGCGGAAAGCATGTATGACCATCCCTTCCAGTGGGGATCCAAGCGAACCGGGCCGGACCTTGCCCGCGTTGGCGGCCGCTATTCCGATGAATGGCATGTCACGCATATGAAAAATCCGCGCGATGTGGTGCCGGAATCCGTCATGCCGGGATATCCTTTCCTCGCGACCACTCCCTTGCGGGTGCCGGATATCCGGAAAACCCTGGAAGCCAATCGCGCTGTCGGCGTTCCCTACACCGATGAGATGATTGAAAATGCCGTGCTGGATCTCAGGATACAGGTCAATCCGGATGCGGATGAGATTGACGCGTTCATGGAGCGTTACCCGAAAGCGCAGGTCCGCGATTTTGATGGCAATCCGGCCATGCTATCGGAACTTGATGCGATGATCGCCTATTTGCAGATGCTGGGAACCCTGGTTGATTTCACATCCTATGATGTGGACGCCAACAAACGGTAGGAGGAAACAGATGGATTTTCAGACCGTTTCCGCCTTCGCCCAGAGTTATGGCCTGGTCTATCTCTTTGTCTTGTTCGTCATAGTTCTGGTCTACGCGCTGTGGCCACGCAACAAGGGTAAGTTTGACAAGGCTGCCAGGATCCCGTTTGAGGAAGATTAAGATGTCCAACAAGGTTGAAAAAGACGAATTTTCCGGCACCGATACCACCGGTCATGAATGGGACGGCATCAAGGAGCTTGATACCCCCATGCCGCGCTGGTGGCTGTGGACAATGTATGGCACCATTATCTGGTCGATCGGCTACTGGATTGTGATGCCGGCCTGGCCGCTGGTCAGCGACTATACGGCGGGTGTCCTCGGGTATTCCTCCCGCGGGTCACTGGAGCGGCAGCTTGCCGAGGCGGAGGCGGCGCAAGCCGAGGATCGAGCCCTGCTGCTCGCGACGCCGCTGGAAGACGTCAAGGATAATGAAGGGCTGTATCAGTTTGCGCTGCGGGGTGGCAAATCCGCCTTTGCGGTCAACTGCTCGCAATGCCACGGCTCGGGCGCGGCCGGTGCGCCGGGTTTCCCGAACCTCAATGATGATGACTGGCTCTGGGGCGGCAGCCTTCAGGATATATATCAGACCATCCAGTTCGGTATCCGGTCCGATCATGACGATACTCGTCTTGGGGACATGCCGGCGTTCCTGACGGATGGCATGCTTGAAAAAGAGCAGATCAATGACGTGACCGAATATGTCCTCTCTCTCTCGGAGGACCGCAAGGATACAGCGGCAGTTGAACGCGGGACGCAGGTTTTTGCCGAAAATTGCGCATCATGTCATGGCGAGAACGCCAAGGGCAACCGGGAGCTTGGCGCCCCGGATCTGACCGATGCCATCTGGTTTTATGGCAAGGACAAAGATGTTGTCTTGAGAACCATTGCGCGCGGCCGTGCCAATGTGATGCCGGCCTGGGTTGACCGTCTGGATGATGTGACCATCCGTCAACTGGCGCTCTATGTGCACTCTCTCGGGGGCGGGGAGTAGTCACTAGCCTGTCCATTTTGGAGTAGAGAGCATGTCTGACAGCTCCGTTGAAAATATTGATGTCCGTCCGGTCAACAAGAAGGAAAATCGATCCCTTTTTGCGGGACGCGAGAAGATCCAGCCGAAAAAGGCGCGGGGCAATTTCCGTCGCCTGAAATGGATCATCATGGGGATTACCCTGTCGATCTACTACATCACGCCCTGGATTCGGTGGGATCGCGGGGCGGGTGGTCCGGATCAGGCTGTCCTTGTTGATCTCGCGCATGAACGTTTCTATTTCTTCTTTATCGAGATCTGGCCGCAGGAAGTCTATTACATCACGGGCCTGCTGATCCTTGCGGCCATTGCCCTGTTTCTCGTGACGTCCCTGTTCGGGCGGGCGTGGTGCGGATATTCCTGCCCGCAGACGGTCTGGACGGACTTGTTCATTTTCGTGGAACGGATGGTGGAAGGCGATCGCAATGCCCGCCTGCGCCTTGACAAGGCGCCCATGTCGGTCGGTAAATTCGCCAAACGCTTCCTCAAGCATACCATTTGGCTTGTCATCGGTCTGCTGACCGGCGGCGCCTGGGTGTTCTATTTTGCCGATGCGCCGACCCTGCTGCACGACCTGATAACGCTGGAGGCCCCGATCGTGGCCTATGCCAGCGTCGCCCTGCTGACGGCGACGACCTATGTCTTTGGCGGGCTGATGCGGGAGCAGGTCTGCACCTATATGTGTCCTTGGCCGCGCATTCAGGGGGCGATGGTGGATGAAGACACCATGACCGTCACCTATCACCCTGCGCGGGGTGAACCGCGCGGGCCGCACAAGAAAGGGCAGCCGTGGGATGACCGCGGTCATTGCATTGATTGCAACCAGTGCGTTGCCGTCTGTCCGATGGGCATTGATATCCGCGACGGGTTGCAGCTTGAATGCATTACCTGTGCCCTCTGCATTGATGCCTGCAACGACGTGATGGACAAGATTGACCTGCCACGCGGTCTGATCAGCTACGATACCCATGCCGGACAGTTTGATCCGGATCCGGCCCGCAAGCCGCGCATCCGTTTCATCCGGCCAAGAACCATGGCCTATACGGCCATTCTGGTTCTTGTCGGGGCAATCATGCTGTTTTCGCTGCTCAACCGGTCGGTTCTCGATGTGAATGTCATCCGGGATCGCAACCCGCTGTTTGTGGTTCTCTCGGACGGATCAATCCGTAATGGCTATACGGTCAAGGTCCTGAATAAGGCACATGCAACCCGCCAGTTCCGCATTGATGTGGAGGGATTGCCGAACCCGAATATCTGGCTTGAATCAGGGGCGACGATCGACGATCCGATTATCGTGACGGTTCCGGCGGATTCTCTCTCAAGCTACAAGCTTTTCGTGGCCGTGGCGGGCGACAGCCTGGAAGACAAGTCTGTGGACATGAACGTTGTGGTTACCGATATCGAGAGTGGGACGCAGGATTCCCAGGAGAGCAGTTTCAAGGGACCGGAGAAATGAGGACAGTGACGGGAGAAAAACAGCTGACCGGCCGTCATGTGCTGATGATGCTGTGCGGGTTTTTCGGGTTGATGTTTATTGTCAACGGCCTGTTCGTTTATTTCGCGCTCGGCAGCTTTTCCGGTGTCACCGACCCCAACGCCTACATGCGCGGACTTGCTTATAATGACGAGATAGATCATCAGGCGCAGCAGCTTGCACGCGGCTGGAAGGTGTCGCTGCTGTTTGATGCCGAAGCGGAACATAAAGGCCGGTTGACGCTGGAGATCAAGGATGCTTCCGGCGATGCGCTCGCGGGTCTCAATGTGGATGCGACTCTTCGTCGCCCCGTAATTGACGCAGGCGATCGAAAGCTTACATTGACCTTTAATGGTTCCGCCTATGTTGCGGATTACGATTTCCCCGAGCCCGGGCAGTGGGATATTTCCATTCTTGCCCATGGCGGCGGATATGACATGCCTTATCGGCTGGATAAGAGGGTATGGGTCAAGTAGCACTCAAGACAGAGGATCATCTGACGACAGGCCGGCCGTATGATCTGGCTGGGGGCTGCTGCCCTGCCGGCGGGGTGGCGGCGTTTGGCGATGTTCTCTCACCGGAGGCGGATTACAGCAATTTTGTGAGCGCCGATCCTGTCGCCTTTGTTGAGTCGGATCAGGATGGCAATGCGATGTTGCATGTTCTGGTCGAAAATATGCATTGCGCCGACTGTATCCGGACGATTGAACAGACGCTCAAATCGAACCCGGCCGTGATTGAGGCGCGGGTCAATTTCTCGACACGCCGCCTGTTTCTGCGCTGGCATCCCGATGGCATCGATGTGGCGGAGCTGGTAAAGCCGATTATCGATCTCGGCTATCCGCTCACCCCTTATAATTCGGCGATGATCAAATCCGCAGGCGCGGAAGAGAATGCGAAGCTGCTCCGCGCGCTCGCCGTCGCGGGCTTTGCGTCGGCCAACGTAATGCTGTTGTCCGTTTCCGTCTGGTCCGGGCTTTTCTCCGAGGATATGGGCTCGGCGACGCGTGACTTCCTGCATTGGGTCTCGGCGCTGATTGCGTTGCCTGCCGTTGCCTATGCCGGTCAGCCTTTCTTCAAATCCGCGCTGGCTGCGCTTCGCGCCGGGCGGACCAATATGGATGTGCCGATCTCCCTTGCGGTTATTCTGGCGTCGGGCATGAGCCTTGCCGAGACGATCCGGAGCGGTCAACACGTCTATTTCGATGCGTCTGTATCACTGCTCTTCTTCCTGCTGATCGGTCGCTATCTTGACAATGCGGCGCGGAGCAAGGCGCGAAGCGCGGCGGAACGCCTGCTGCTGCTCAAAGCAGTGGCGGCAACGGTCGTCGAGGCGGATGGCAGCCTTAAAACCCTCGCCGTCGAGGCGGTGGTGCCGGGATCGAGGGTCCGCATCATGGCCGGCGACCGCCTGCCGGTTGACGGTGTCGTGGTGTCAGGCCAATCGGAGCTCGACGTCAGCCTGATCACGGGCGAGAGCCTGCCGGCGGCGGTGAAGCCCGGTGACAATGTTTTCGCGGGCACGCTCAACCTTGGCGCGCCGATCGATATTTCCGCGACGAAAATGGGCGACAACACCCTGCTCGGCGATATCGTCCGCCTGATGGAGGCGGCGGAGCAGGGCCGCGCCCGCTATGTCCGCATCGCCGACCGGTTGTCGCGCTACTATGCTCCGGTGGTGCACACGCTCGCCGCGCTCACCTTTATCGGCTGGTGGTTCTATTCCTCAAGCTGGCAGATCGCGCTGATGCAGGCCGTCGCGCTTCTCATCATTACCTGCCCCTGCGCGCTCGGTCTCGCCGTGCCGGTGGTGCAGGTGGTGGCAAGCGGCCGGCTGCTGACGCGGGGGATCCTCGTGAAGTCGGCGGATGGCCTTGAGCGGCTTGCCGAAGTGGATACGATCGTTTTTGATAAAACCGGCACCCTGACGGAAGGCCGCCTCGATCTCGTCAATGGCGATGAAATCTCGCAAGAGGATCTCCGGCTTGCCGCCAGTCTTGGGCAGCACAGCCGCCATCCGCTCGCCAAGACGATTGCACGGGCCGGCGGCGGAGAAAGTCTCAATCTCGATGTTGAGGAGCATCCCGGCGCCGGGCTCCGGGCAATGACGGATGCGGGCGAAGTCCGCCTCGGCAGTCGCCGCTTCTGCGATGTCGCCGAAGACGCCGCGGCCGACAAGCAGGCCGGGCCTGAGATGTGGCTTCGCCGCGCCGATGGACGCACCGTGCAGTTCCGCTTCCGCGATCACCTTCGCGCCGATGCGAAGGAAGTGATCCGGGATCTCTCGGCGCGCGGCTTTGCCATTGCGCTGCTCTCGGGCGACCGTGAGCCGGTGGTTCGCGAACTTGCCGAAGAACTCGGGATCGAGCGCTGGTATGCCGCGCAGAAGCCCGAGGACAAGGTGAGCCGCCTCGACAGTTTCGCGAAGGAAGGGCGCAAGGTGCTGATGGTCGGCGACGGCATCAATGACGCCCCCGCGCTTGCCGCTGCCCATGTGTCCCTCTCGCCCGCAACGGCCTCCGATATCAGCCAGACGGCCGCGGATTTCATCTTCCAGGGGCGCCTCCTCGGCCCGGTCAGCGAGACAATTTTTGTCGCCCGCTCCTCAAAGCGGTTGATTTTTGAAAATTTCGGCCTTTCTTTCCTTTATAATGCGATTGCGATCCCGCTTGCCGTGTTGGGGTTTGTGACGCCGCTGGTGGCAGCGGTCGCCATGTCGTCGTCGTCGCTCGTCGTGTGCCTGAACTCGCTCAGGCTGCGAAACAAGCGAAAGGAAAGCATCCTATGACCTCCCTCGTTTTTCTTATCCCGATCGCGCTTTTCCTCGGCGGACTGGGTCTCGTTGCCTTTTTATGGAGCCTGAAAAGCGGCCAGTATGAAGATATGGACGGCGCAGCGCAGCGCATCCTGATCGATGACGACGAGCTGGAAGGACGCAAAGACGGTCGCTGAGGCGATTGCACATGCCTGTCGCTCAGTGCTGGCGGATTCTTTTTTCTGCTGATAGTCTGTTTTCCCAGAAGTCAAAAAGGTAGCGTTATTCATCATGGCAATCTGGGGAAAAATTCTCGGCAGCGCGGCCGGCTTGCTGATCGGCGGACCGCTTGGCGCGCTCGTCGGCGGCCTCGCGGGACACGCGATGGACAGATATCGCGAAAGCACCGCCGAGGCGGGTGACCAGGTTGCCGAGCAGCAGGTCAAGCAGGTCACCTTCACGATTGCCGTTATCGCCCTCGGCGCGAAGATGGCGAAGGCGGACGGCGTCGTCACGCGCGAGGAGATCAGCGCGTTCAAGCGGGTTTTCCGCATCCCGCCCAACGAAGAAAAGAACGTCGGGCGCATCTTCAATCTGGCGCGTCAGGATACCGCTGGATATGAGGAATATGCCGCGCAGGTCGCCCGCATGTTCCACAAGACCCCGCAGCTGATGGAAGACCTCCTGCATGGTCTCTTCACCATCGCCATGGCGGACGGCGTGCTGCATCCGGCCGAGGATGCGTATCTTCGGAATGTCGCGTCCATCTTCGGATTTGACGCGGCGGCCTACGCCCGAATTCGCGGCTACCACGTCCGCGCGGAAGAGGCGGATCCCTATCAGATACTCGGCGTCGCGCCGGATATTTCGGATGAGGAGCTGAAAAAGGCCTACCGGCGCCTGATCCGCGAAAACCATCCCGACAAGGCAGTGGCCGAAGGGCTGCCGCAGGAATTTGTCGAGCTTGCGAATGCCAAGCTTGCGAAAATCAACGTGGCCTATGATCAGGTGACAAAACTCCGCGGCCTTCAGGATCGGATGAAAAATTGACCCATAAAGACCTCGCCCTGATCATGCTGGTCAATGTTCTGTGGGCATCGAATTTTCTGGCCGCCAAGATCGGTCTTGAAGAATTCTCCCCGATTTTTTTCACCGCGACCCGGTTTCTGATTGTTGTCGTCGTGCTGCTTCCCTTCATCTCGCTGCCGCATGGCAACTGGCGCAAGATGATCACCGTCGGTATCCTGATGGGCGTGATGCATTATTCGCTGATGTTCTGGGGGCTCGCCATCGCGCCGGATATTTCATCGGTCGCAATCATCAATCAGACCTTCATCCCTTTCTCCACTATCCTCGCCGTGATTTTCCTGAAAGAGAAGATTGGCTGGTCGCGGAGCATTGCCATCTTCATGGCCTTTGCCGGCGTCATGGTCATCGGCTTCGATCCGGTGATTTTCGCCAATCTGCTCTCGCCGATCCTGGTCATTATCGCCTCCTTCCTTGTCGCGCTCAACATGGTCATTGTGCGCACCATGCAGGGGGTGAGCGCGGTCAATCTCACCTTCTGGACATCCGCCATCGGCGTGGTCCCGCTGCTGCTGCTCTCGCTCGTCCTTGAAGGCGGGCATGTCGAGGCGATCGGCCGGGCGGGGTGGGAGCAATGGGCCGCCGTCACCTATTCCGCCGTCGGCACAACCGTTGTCGGGCACGGGATCGGCAACTATCTGATCAAGCGCTACCCGGTCAGCACGGTCACGCCCTATTACCTGCTGGTGCCAGTGCTTGCGGTGATGATCGGCGTCGTATTCTGGGGCGATGTTCTGACGGTGGAACTGATCACCGGCGGTCTGATGGTGATGGGCGGGGTCACGATCATCACTCTCCGTTCTGCCGCGCGGGACAAGGAGAAGGATAAAATCCCCGATGAGGGCTGAACCTGTCATCGCGCTGCCCTCGCCGAATTTCGATGCGCGCGGGGAGGGGGTGGGCATTGATATGCTGGTCCTCCATTACACGGGGATGCAAAGCGGCGAGGCGGCGATCCGGCGCCTCAGGGATCCGGAGGCAAAAGTCAGCGCCCACTATGTCGTGGAGGAGGACGGGCGGATATTCCAGCTCGTCGCCGAAGAGGCGCGCGCATGGCACGCCGGCGTCTCCTTCTGGCGGGGGGTGCGCGATATCAATGCACGCTCCATCGGGATCGAGATCGTCAATCCCGGCCATGAGTTCGGCTATCGCCCGTTCCCGGCGGCGCAGATGGATGCCGTTCTGCGCCTCACTAAAGATATCGTTGCCCGCCATGCGATCCCGGCGCGCAACGTCGTCGGACATTCCGACATCGCGCCGCAGCGCAAGGATGATCCGGGCGAGCTTTTCGACTGGAAGCTGCTGGCAGGGGCCGGGGTCGGGCTTTGGGTTGATGCGCCGGGACCCGCGCGGGAGGAGGCGCCGCTCCTCGCATGCGGTAGCAGCGGGGCGGACGTTAAAACCTTGCAGGAAGCGCTTGCCGATATCGGATATGACGTTGCAACCGATGGTCACTATGATACGGCCTTTGCGAATGTCGTTCGGGCGTTTCAGCGCCATTGGCGGCCCCGGCTCGTCGACGGCCGCGCTGATCCCGAGACAATTAGTCTCATTTATGCGGTGTGTGGCGAAGTTCACCGCTTGACTTGAGGAGCAGGGCTTTCTAGTTAGGGTTTGGCAGATGGCCGGATGATCGCTGCCTGTCCTTTGGACGGGGAGAGGAAAGTCCGGACTCCACGGAAATACGATGCCGGTTAACGGCCGGCGGGGGCGACCCCAGGGAAAGTGCCACAGAAAGCAAACCGCCCGCTTTGCGGGTAAGGGTGAAAGGGAGCGGTAAGAGCGCACCGCGTCGCTGGCAACAGGGGCGGCACGGTAAACCCCATCGGGAGCAAGACCAAATAGGGACGGGCGGCGCAAGGGCAACCTGTGCGCGGGTCGGTTTTCCGGGCCTCCGTCCGGGTTGGTTGCAGGAGGTGTCTGGCAACAGGCATCCTAGATGAATGATCATCCCCTGCCATGCAGGGACAGAATCCGGCTTACAGGCCATCTGCCTTTTCTCATCTCCATTGCCTTGTTCGGCGCGTCCCGCGGCGCGGCGGGTGATGCCTGTTCCCACTACCGAAGGCGGGCGATTCTCGCGGTGAGCAGCGCGAGCTGACCAGGTGACTGGTCTTGACGATCGGATTATTTCATGCCGCAGGGCGGCTTTTTCCTGTCCTCAAACCGCGGCAGGACCCGGTTTGATCGCCGTTCCGGGTCGATATGCAGGTTTCTAAGGCTGAGAACATAATAAGAACATGACGTGATTTGCGCTTTACTTTCAAGCTCGGTCGCATTGATTTGCGCGCCCAAAATAACCGCGAAAATTTTACTTTATTTTGCCCGATGGAGGGCTCTGAAACCCCTTAAAATGGGGCCATTTTCCATTGACTTCCATAATATCCCATGATATCCCAGATTAATCCATTTTACGCCAGAAGTGTTTGTTCTGCGCCACGCGTTGAGAATCTGTCAGGGAAGCGGCGGTCGTTTGTGGGTGAAATGGCAATTGATTTGAGGGGGGTGTCGGCTGAATGGCCCTGTTTTTGTCCACATATGTCAACAAGATCGACAAGAAGGGGCGGGTTTCTGTACCGGCCCGCTTCCGCGCCGTTCTTGCGGGCAAGGGCTTTGACAGCGTGGTCCTCTTCCCCACCATTGACGGAAACGCCATCGACGCCTGCGGTATGGATGTGATGGAGCGGCTGCTTGAGAAAATGGGCGGCTTCGACCCTCTCTCCGAAGATCGGGAAAGCTATGCGGATGCGCTGATGAGTGATGCGATCGAGCTCACCATCGATGGCGATGGCCGTATCACGATCCCGCTGGAGATGCTTGAGGGGGCCGGGATTTCGACGCAATGCGCATTTGTCGGCCGCGGCGACGCCTTCCAGATCTGGGAGCCGCAGGCCTTTGAAGTTCGCAAGAAAGAAGCGCGCGCCCGGGCGGCCAGCAAGCGGAAGGCAAGCGCGGGGGTCGATCATGACTGATCGGAAAGCACCGCATATCTCCGTTCTCCTTCGCGAAGTGATTGATATTCTCGCGCCGAAAGACGGCGGCATCTATGTCGACGGCACCTTCGGCGCCGGCGGCTACACGCGCGCCATTCTGGAGGCCGCCGACTGCCGGGTATACGGCATCGACCGCGACCCGCTCGCCATATCCATGGGGCGGGAGATGGTCGCCGAATATGAAGGTCGTTTAGTTATGATCGAGGGCTGCTACGCCGATATGGAGGCGTTGCTGGCGAAACATAATGTGCAGGCTGTGGACGGGATTGCGCTCGATATCGGCGTCTCCTCCATGCAGCTTGATGAGGCGGAGCGCGGCTTTTCCTTCATGCGCGAAGGCCCCCTCGACATGCGCATGTCGGGCAAGGGACGGACGGCCGCGGATATCGTTAATGAAGAATCTGAAGCGGAGCTCGCCAGGATTATATTTGTGTATGGCGAGGAGCAAAGATCGCGCGCAATTGCGCGTGCAGTAGCCGAAAGGCGTGAGTTGGCGCCTTTCACGAGTACAGTAGAGTTAGCGGAAGTGGTGGCATCGGTTGTACGCCCTACAGGAAAAGGGATACATCCGGCGACGCGTACCTTCCAAGCGTTGCGTATAGTAGTAAATGATGAACTTGGGCAGCTGGTCAAAGGTCTGGTCGCATCCGAACGATTGCTTACTCCCGGCGGTCGTCTTGCGGTTGTGTCTTTCCACAGTCTTGAAGACCGACGCGTCAAAAACTTCCTGTCAGCAAGGTCTGAAGGACGCGCCAGGCCGTCTCGTCATGTTCCTGTCATGGACGAGGGGCCAGCTCCCACTTTCAAACTGATCAAGCGCGGGTCCATCAAGGCGCGTGCGGATGAGCTTGCGGTCAATCCGCGCTCTCGCTCCGCCCGTCTCAGAGGGGCCATCAGAACGGAGGCGCCCGCCTGGACGGAGGCAGCATGAAACTGAAGTTGACAGTGCTGTCGATTTTGCTGCTCGTCGGCGTGTCCGGCGGCCTTTACCAGCTTTCCTACGAAGTGCAGGAGCTGGAACGGGAATATGCTGCGCTCAACGAGAGTATCTCCCGCAACAAGGAATCCATCCGCATTTTGAAGGCCGAGTGGACGTATCAGAACCGGCCTGACGTGCTGCAGGCGATGGCGGGAAAATACCTGCCGTTGCTATTGATTGCGCCCTATCAGGTGGCGTCGGTGAGCGAGGTGCCGTATCCGCCCGTCAATCCCGACCTCTATTCGGTGCCCGTACCGCAGCATAATCCGCGGCGCAACTATTCGCCGGCGATCCCCTCACAGCCCGCGCCGAACGGGCCGATCCAGCTTGCCACCTATTCCACGGCGGGGGGCGCGCAATGAGCGAACTGACTTGGCTCACTAAGTCATCTCGCCCTTGCATCACGCTGACGAATTCCATCGGTCATCCTCATTCTGACGATCAGAGCATGGCGTTGCGCCTGGAAGGAAGCGCCAAGGAAACGCTTGAGCAGGGACGCAACCGGCTAGTCATCGCCCTGGTCGTCTTTGTCTTCTGCTTTTTTATTATCGCCGGCCGGCTGGTTGGGCTGGCCATCGCGGGGATCGGATCGGGCGACACCGTTACCGCCGGGGGCGATGTCGCGCCGCCCGTTGCGCTTGTCGAGACGAAGCGCGCGGATATCCGCGATCGCAACGGCGTCCTGCTCGCGACGACGCTCGCCACCGCCTCTCTTTTCGCCGAACCGAAGAATGTGATTGACCCGGCCGAGGCGGCGCGCAAGCTCGCAACCGTTCTCGATGACATGAGCGAAGCGACGATCCTCAGCCGCTTGTCATCGGCGCGGAACTTTGTCTGGCTGAAGCGCAATCTGACGCCGCGCCAGCAGTATCAGATCAATGCGCTCGGGATCCCGGGGCTGCATTTCCGTACCGAGGAAAAGCGCTTTTATCCCATGGGATCGCTGGTCTCTCACGTACTTGGATTTACCGATGTCGACAATCGCGGGATTGCCGGGGTCGAACGCTATTTCGACGATCAGCTCGCCGGATCCGAGGAAAGCCCGGCGCAGGAGCTGACGCTTTCCATCGATGTGCGGATCCAGCACGCGCTGCGCGATGAAATCACCCGGCACATGTCCATCTTCCAGGCGATCGGCGGCGCAGGGATGGTGATGGATGTGCAGACGGGCGAAATTCTCGGCCTCGTCTCGCTGCCCGACTTCGATCCCAACCGGCCGACCGATTTCTCGGGTGATGCCAAGTTCAATCGCATCAGCCTCGGCGTCTATGAGATGGGCTCGACCTTCAAGATCTTCACCACCGCGATGGCGCTCGACAGCGGGACAGTCGGGCTGCAGGACGGTTATGATGCGACCGAGCCGATCCGCAAGGCCGGCTTTCGCATTCGCGATGATCATCCGAAGAAACGCTGGCTGTCGGTGCCGGAAATCTTCATGTATTCCTCCAATATCGGCGCGGCGAAAATGGCCGAGGATGTGGGAACGGACAAGCAGAAGGTTTTCCTCGCCAAACTTGGCCTGCTCGATAGGCCGTCGCTTGAAATTCCCGAGGTCGGTGCCCCAATTTTGCCGCCAAGATGGAATAGCCTCGAAACCATGACGATTTCGTATGGGCACGGGCTGTCAGTCAGCCCGTTGCAGTTGAGTGCAGCGACGGCCGCGATGGTGAATGGGGGTAAATATGTCAGTCCAACGGTGGTGCGCCGGGAAGAGGCCATGGCCGCACCGTCCCGCGAAGTTATTTCGCAGAAAACATCCGATACAGTCCGCCGCCTGATGCGTCTGGTGGTTGAAAAGGGGACCGGCGGCCGGGCCGCTGCGGAAGGCTATCTCGTGGGCGGCAAAACCGGCACCGCGGAGAAGGCCGTTGACGGGCGGTACAAGCGCGATGCGCTGATCACGTCTTTCGTTGGCGCCTTCCCGATGAACAACCCGCGCTATGTCGTCTTTGCCATGCTGGACGAGCCGAAAGGCAATTCCTCGACGCATGGTTTCCGAAGCGCCGGCTGGACCACCGCGCCGATCATAAGCCGCCTGATTTCCCGCATCGGGCCCATCCTCTCTATCGCTCCCGTTGATGAGGAGAGCGAAGCCCTGCAGAAAGCGATGTTCATTCCCATCTATTCAAGGGAGAAGAGCCTTGCGTCTTTCTGAACTCATGAAAGGGCGGGAAATCGCCAATGTGCATGACCGGCATGTTCAGGGGCTGACGGCCGATAGCCGGCGGGTTGAGCCGGGCTTTCTGTTCGCCGCGCTTCCCGGAACGAAAAGCGACGGGCGCGAATATATCGAGGATGCGGCGCGGCGCGGCGCCATCGCCATCCTGACCGACAAATCCTATGAGCCGGAGGATTGCAGCCTTCCCTGCTTTCGCGATGACAACCCGCGTCTCACGCTCGCCCGCCTTGCGGCCCGCTTCTATGGCGCCGCGCCCGAGACCATCACCGCCGTTACCGGAACGAACGGCAAGACCTCGGTTGCGCATTTCACCCGCAAGATCTGGGAGGAGATGGGCTATCCGGCCGCCAGCATCGGCACGCTCGGCGTCATCCTGCCCGACGAGACGCTGCCGCTCGGCTACACGACGCCCGATCCCGTGCTGCTGCACAAGACGCTGACCTATCTCGCCGGTCACGGCATTCGCTATACGGTGATCGAGGCATCTAGCCATGGACTCGATCAGTACCGGCTCGACGGGGCGCGGATCAAATCCGCTGCTTTTACCAACCTCACGCGCGATCATCTCGATTATCACGTCTCCTCGGAAAGTTATCTTTCTGCCAAGCTCGGTCTCATCTCCCGGGTTCTGGATCCGACAGGAACCGCTGTCCTCAATGCGGATTCAGAGGTTTGTCCCGCCTTTCTCCGCGCCGCGAAAGAACGGGGTCTCAACATCATTTCCTATGGCCGCGAGGGCAAGGAGCTTCGGCTTATTGCGCTTGAGCCGGAGATTGCCGGCCAGCGCCTCACCGTTGAGGTGTTCGGGAAGAAATGTGACATCCTGCTGCCGCTCGCCGGGGAGTTTCAGGCCATGAATGCGCTTTGTGCGCTTGGTCTTGTGATCGGCGCCGGCGGCGATGAAGCGCGGGCGGTTGACGCGCTGTCCCGCATCACCAACGTACCGGGACGGCTGGAACTCGTTGCGCATCTGCCCAATGATGCGCTCGTCTATGTTGACTATGCCCATTCACCCGATGCGCTCGAGACGGTTCTTGAGGCCGTCCGGGGGCACGGAAGCGGAAAAATTCACGTCGTCTTTGGCTGCGGCGGGGACCGTGATCGCGGCAAACGGGCGGAAATGGGCCGCATCGCCGCCCTGCACGCCGACCGCATCATCGTGACCGACGACAATCCGCGGAGCGAGGATCCGGCAAAAATCCGCGCCGAGATTATCGTTGCCTGCCCCGAGGCGCTCAATATCGGCGACCGCCACGCCGCGATCGAGGCGGCAATCGAGGCGCTTGAGCCCCGGGATATTCTCGTGATTGCCGGGAAAGGCCATGAAGAAGGCCAGGTCGTCGGCGATGTCACCATCCCGTTTAACGACAGGAAAGTCGTTGAGGAAATCATTGCAGGGGGAAAACATGGCTGAAGCGCCCCTCTGGACCGGTAAAGACGTCATTGCCGCCGTTGCGGGAAAGGCGGACCGCGCCGACTGGAGCGCAAATAATGTCTCCATCGACAGCCGGTCGATTGAGCCCGGCGATCTCTTCATTGCGATTGTCGGTCCGGTGCATGACGGCCATGAGTTTGCGGCGGACGCGGCACGGAAAGGCGCCGCAGCGCTCATCCTCAGCCGCCGGCCGGAGGACCTGCCGGAGGGCGCCGTTGTCATTGTGGTTGAGGATACGCAAAAGGCGCTGGAAGATCTCGGCCGCGCCGCGCGGGCACGCACGGGCGCGCAGATCGTCGCGGTGACCGGCAGTGTCGGCAAGACCGGATCGAAGGAAGCACTGCTGCATATTCTCTCAACGCAGGGCAAGACCCACGCCAGCATCGGCAGCTTCAACAATCACTGGGGCGTGCCGCTATCGCTGGCGCGGATGCCGGCGGACTGCCAGTTCGCAATTTTCGAACTCGGCATGAACCACCCCGGCGAGCTTGCGCCGCTCTCGCGCATGGTAAAGCCGCATGTCGTGCTGATCACCACCGTTGAAACCGTGCATCTCGAGCATTTCCCGGATGTTGAGGCAATCGCCCATGCGAAGGCCGAGATATTCGAGGGCTTGAGCGCCACCGGTTCCGTTGTTCTCAACAGCGACAATGACTATGGCGGTTTGCTGAAAAGTCTCGCCGCCAATCGCGGTATCACGCAGATTGTCATGTTCGGTGAAAAATCTGACGCGGGCATCCGGCTGACCGATTACACCCTTTATCCCGATCACAGCGACGTTGCGGTGAAAATCGACAGCGGCGATATTTTCTTCCGTCTTGGCGCCCCGGGACGGCATCTGATCAGCAATATGCTCGGTGTTCTGGGTGTCGTCGGTGAGTTCGGGATCGATCTGGGCGCGGCCGCCCGGGCGCTCGCCGATCTGCAACCGCCGAAAGGCCGCGGCGAGCGGCATCGCGTTGCTTGCGCCGACGGCCACTATCTCGTGATCGATGAAAGCTATAACGCGAGCCCGGTGTCGATCCGGGCGGCGCTCTCGGTTTTGCGCAATATCCAGCCCGAAGGAAAAGGCCGCCGGATCGCGGTGCTTGGCGATATGCTGGAACTCGGACCCCGCGCTGCGGAAATCCACCAGAGTCTGAAGGGGGATGTTCTCGCGGCCAGCGTTGATCTTCTTTTTACCTGCGGCCCACATATGGAACATCTATCAAAATCAATGCCGATCTATATCCGCACCCACCACAGGGCCACCTCCGATCTTCTGGTCGATCCGCTGCTTGAGGCGGTCGGGCCCGACGATGTCATCCTGGTCAAAGGATCCTTCGGCAGCCGGATGAGCGTACCGCTCAATGCATTGCTTCGCGGCGGCGCAGACGCGCAGGGAGAAAACTGATGCTCTATAACCTGCTTTTCCCCTTCGCTGAGGATTTTACCCTTTTCAACCTGTTCCGTTATCTCACCTTCCGCACCGGCGGCGCGGTCATGACGGCGCTTCTGATCAGCTTCCTGCTGGGCCCAAGCGTTATCCGCTGGCTGAAAAGCAAGCAGCATCGCGGCCAGCCGATCCGCGATGACGGGCCGCAGTCGCATATCATCGCCAAGCAGGGCACGCCGACGATGGGCGGCTTCCTGATCCTTCTGGCGCTCGGCATCAGCACGCTTCTCTGGGCCGATCTCACAAATATATATGTGTGGGTCGTGTTGCTGGTCACCCTCGGCTTTGGCGCCATCGGCTTTGCCGACGACTATATGAAAGTCAGCCGCCACAACACGCGCGGCCTGCCGGGACGGCTTAAGCTGCTTTTGGAGATCGCGATCGCCGGGATCGCGGGCTTTGTCATCATGGCGACCTCGGGCGACGATATCTCCGGGATGCTGACCATTCCGTTCCTCAAGAATGTCCTGATCGATCTTGGCTGGTTCTACATTCCGTTTGCCATTCTGGTGACCGTTGGCGCGGGCAATGCGGTCAATCTGACAGACGGGCTGGATGGCCTTGCCATCATGCCGGTGATGATCGCGGGCGCGGCCTTCGCGCTGATCGCCTATCTCGTCGGTAACGCGGTTTTCTCCAACTATCTGCAAATTCAATATGTTCCGGGCGCGGGAGAGCTTGCGGTATTCTGCGGCGCCCTGATCGGCGCGAGCCTTGGCTTTCTCTGGTTCAACGCGCCGCCTGCCATGGTCTTTATGGGCGATACCGGCTCGCTTGCCATGGGCGGGGCGCTCGGCTCGATCAGCCTTGTCGCACGCCACGAGATCGTTCTTGCCATTATCGGCGGGCTGTTTGTGCTGGAGACCGTTTCGGTGATCGTGCAGGTCGCCTCCTTCAAGCTGACCGGCCGGCGCGTCTTCCGCATGGCGCCGCTGCATCATCATTTCGAGCAGAAAGGCTGGGCGGAGCCGACCATCGTGATCCGCTTCTGGATCATTGCGGTGATCCTCGCCCTCATCGGGCTCGCGTCCCTAAAGCTGAGGTGAGATCATGATCCAGAGCCACGCATATCAGGACAAGAACATCGCCGTCTTCGGGCTTGGCAAAAGCGGGATGGCGACGGCGCGCCAGCTCCACCTCGGTGCGGCGCATGTCTATGTCTGGGACGATAATGAGGCGCGCCGCAAGGCGGCCGCGGACGCGGGGCTGACGGTACGCGATCTCACAGATAACGGCTGGCCGGAGGCGGAGGCGCTGGTCCTCAGTCCCGGCGTGCCGCTCACCCATCCGGCGCCGCACCCGGTTGTTGGCGCAGCGCGGCGGGCGGGCGCGGCGGTGATCGGCGACGTCGAGATTTTCCTCAACGAGATGAAAGCCGGCCGGCTGGTCGGCGTTACCGGGACCAACGGAAAATCGACGACATCGGCGCTGATCCATCATCTCCTGCAATCGGCCGGGCGGGAGACGGCGCTCGGCGGCAATATCGGCCGACCGGTGATGGATCTTCCGGCACTCTCCGATGCCGGCTGCTATGTGCTGGAGCTTTCCTCCTACCAGCTCGATCTCACCCCGTCGTGGCGCGCCGATGTTGCCATTCTGCTCAATATCACGCCGGACCATCTCGACCGTCATGGCGATATGGACGGCTATGCCGCCGTCAAGAAACGGATTTTCCAGCATCAGCAGGAGACGGGCGTCGCCATCATTAACATCGACGATGCGCGCTGCGAACATATTGCCACCAGCCTCGCCATTCACGGAAACGGACGGGTCATTCCCATCTCGACAATGTATCCGGCCAACGGCGGGGTGAGCGTAATTGACGGCCGCCTTGAGGACCGATCATCTGACGATCAATCTTGGACGATGGATATTTCAAAGATCGGTTCCCTGCGCGGCCGTCATAACTGGCAGAACGCCGCCGCCGCCGTCGCCGCCGCGCGCAGCCTTGGCCTGAGTGCGGAGGAGATTTCCGCCGGGCTTAATTCCTTCGGCGGGCTTGCCCACCGGATGGAGGAGGTAGGGCGCGCCGGTAAGCTGTTGTTTATCAACGACTCCAAGGCGACGAACGCGGAAGCGGCCGAGAAGGCGCTTGTCAGTTTCGAGAATATATACTGGATCGCAGGCGGACGTGAAAAAACGGGCGGGATCACCACACTTCAGCCGCATTTCGGGCGTATCCGCAAAGCGTTCCTGATCGGGGAAGCGGCCGAGCCCTTCGCCGCCACGCTGAAAGGGAATGTTCCATTTGAAATAAGCGGTGACCTAGAGACGGCAGTGCGGCAGGCAACTCGTGCTGCGACGGACGATGGAGCTGGGCCGGCAGTCGTTCTGCTCTCGCCGGCGGCGGCAAGCTTTGATCAGTTCACCAGCTTCGAGGCGCGCGGCGATGCCTTCCGGGAGGTTGTAAGGAAGTTGATTGCAGAGGAGTTGTGATGACGACATTTACCCGTCTTGACCGGTCAGTCGTTGGTAACTGGTGGTGGACCGTCGATCGATGGACCCTGCTGGCTATTGGCGTCCTGATCCTCGCGGGCGGGATGATGGTATTGGCGGCAAGCCCGGCCATTGCGACGCGGCTCAATCTCGACAGCTTCCATTTCGTGCGCCGGCAGTTCATGTATCTGCCGATGGCGGCGATCATCATCTTCCTGATCTCGCTGCTCTCGCCGCTCTGGATCAGGCGGCTCGCGGTCGTCTGCTTCGTTCTCTTCTCGATCCTCACCATTGCAACCCTGCTCGTCGGGCCTGAAGTGAAGGGCGCGCACCGCTGGCTGTGGTTCGGCAGCTTCACCCTGCAGCCGTCGGAATTCCTGAAACCGTCCTTCGCGGTTGTCGCCGCCTGGATGTTCGCCGAGCAGCGGCGGAGTGATGAGATCCCCGGCAATCTCATCTCCATGGCGCTGTTCGTCTTTGTCGTTTCGCTGTTGCTGCTGCAGCCCGATGTCGGGATGGCGCTGGTTGTGAGCTGCGTCTGGTTCGCGCAGTTCTTCCTTGCCGGCCTCCCTATTATCTGGGTCGTTCTACTGCTGGTCGTCGGGATTGTGAGCGCCGCGGCGGCCTACAGCTTCTTTCCGCATGTCGCAAGCCGGATCGATCGCTTTCTCGACCCCGCAGGCGGTGGCAACTATCAGATCGACCGCGCTATGGAAGCGTTCCAGACCGGCGGCTTTTTCGGCGTCGGGCCCGGGGACGGTTCGGTCAAGCGGCAGCTTCCCGATGCGCATACCGATTTCATCTTCGCCGTCGTCGGTGAGGAATTCGGCGTTGTCGTCTGCCTGCTTGTCGTTGCGCTCTTTGCCTTTATCGTGCTGCGCGGCTTCAGCCGGCTGCTTGAAGAAAAGAATTTCTTCGTCGTCCTTGCAGCCTCGGGGCTGCTCATCCAGTTCGGGCTGCAGGCGATCATCAATATGGGCGTCAATCTTCGCCTGATGCCGACCAAGGGCATGACGCTGCCGTTCATCTCCTATGGCGGCTCCTCCATGTTTGCGCTCGCGCTGCTGATGGGCATGGTCCTTGCGCTCAGCCGTCGCCGCCCGGGAACGGGGGAGCTCAGATGACAGAGGCGCGGCATATCATTCTGGCGAGCGGCGGAACGGGCGGGCATATCTTTCCCGCTCGCGCGCTTGGTGAGGAGCTGCTCGCGCGCGGCTATGTCGTGACCTTGATGACGGATATGCGCGGCGAGAAATATGAGGAGCTGTTTCCCGGCGTCCGCGTTCTGCGCGTCGCGTCCGGATCGCCCTCCATCCGCGGTCTGCTGGGCAAGGTGAAGGCCGCAGGCGCGCTGCTTGGCGGGTTCGTCCAGTCACGCCGGCTGCTGCGGCGGCTGAAACCATCGGCGGTGGTGAGCTTCGGCGGATACCCCTCCATGCCGCCCGCCGCGGCGGCCGCGAACCTCGGCATCCCGCTTCTGCTGCATGAACAGAATGCGGTGCTCGGCCGTGTCAACCGGCTGCTGGCAAATCGCGCCCGCTTCATCGCGACATCTTTCGAGAACACCGAAAGCGGCGACGGCAAGAGGATTGCAAAAATGATCCATACCGGAAACCCGGTGCGGCGCGCCATTCTTGCTCTCGCCGGCAAGGGCTACAGCGCGCCGCGCGACGAGGGGCCGCTCAATCTTCTCATCCTCGGCGGCAGTCAGGGCGCGACGATCCTCTCCGATGTAGTGCCGGGCGCGCTCGCGGCCCTGCCGGAAAGTTTGCGCGCGCGGCTGCAGGTGACGCAGCAGTGCCGTCCCGAAGACTTGGAACGGGTGGCCGCGCTTTACCGGGAGAGCGCGATAGCAGCAACGCTCGCGAGTTTTTTCGATAATGTGCCGGAACTTCTCGCCAACTGCCATCTTGCCATCACCCGCTCGGGCGCCTCGACGCTTGCCGAACTCGGCGTCGCCGGGCGGCCGGCGCTGCTTGTTCCGTTCAAGCACGCGATGGATGATCATCAGCGCAAGAACGCCGAAGAGGCCGTTTCCGCCGGCGCGGCGCGGCTCGTACTGCAGGAAGACTTCACGGTTGAGGAGGCGAGCCGGCAGATTGCCGATCTTCTCTCCCATCCCGATCACCTCGCGGCGATGGCGGCGGCCATGGCATCGCTTGGCGAAACTCACGCGGCGAAAAAGCTCGCCGATCTGCTGGAATGTACCATTGCGGCAGACACTGAAATAAAAAAGACTGGAAAGGCGGCGGCATGAGAACCCTTCCGTTGGATATGGGACTTGTCCATTTCGTCGGGATTGGCGGCATCGGTATGAGCGGGATTGCAGAGGTGATGCATACACTCGGCTATCAGGTGCAGGGCTCGGACCTCTCGGCCAATCTGAATGTGGAGCGGCTTCGCGGTCTCGGCATCAAGGTCCATATCGGCCATGACGCGAGCAACCTCGGCGAGTCGCAAGTGGTGGTGATTTCTTCCGCCGTGAAAGCCGACAACCCGGAAGTGCGCGAAGCGCGCAAGCATCTGATCCCCATCGTCCGCCGCGCCGAGATGCTGGCGGAGCTGATGCGCCTCAAATGGGCGATCGCGGTCGGCGGCACCCATGGCAAGACAACCACAACCTCGATGCTGGCGAGCCTGCTCGATGCCGCAGGGATGGAGCCAACCGTCATCAACGGCGGCATCATCAACGCCTATGGCACCAACGCCCGCCTCGGCAAGGGCGAGTGGATGGTCGTCGAGGCGGACGAATCCGATGGCAGCTTCACGAAGCTCCCGGCGACGATTGCGGTTGTCACCAATATCGACCCGGAACATCTCGATTTCTACGGCTCCTTCGAGGGTGTGCGCGATGCGTTCAAGACGTTCGTTGAGAATATCCCCTTCTACGGCTTTGCCGCAGTGTGCATCGACCATCCGGAAGTGCAGGCCCTGATCGGCCGGATCAGCGATCGGCGTCTTGTCAGCTATGGTCAGTCGCCGCAGGCGGACTATCGCGCCGTCAATATCCGCTTTGAAGGCTCGCGCGCCTTTTTCGATGTAGAGATAAGTGAGCGTGCTGACGGGGCGACGCGCCAGATGAAGGGGTTCGAACTGCCGATGCCCGGCATTCATAACGTCCTGAATGCGCTCAGCGCCATTGCCGTCGGCAAGGAAATGGGCTTCGAGGAAACGGTCATCAAAAAAGGCCTTCGCAATTTCGGCGGCGTCAAGCGGCGCTTTACCAAAACCGGCGAAGTCAAAGGTGTCACGATCATCGATGACTATGGCCATCATCCCGTCGAAATCGCCTCCGTGCTCTCCGCTGCGCGTCAGGCCTATGACCAGAAGGTGATCGCCGTGGTGCAGCCGCATCGCTATTCGCGCCTGCGCGACCTGTTCGAAGAGTTCTGCACCTGCTTCAACGACGCCGATACGGTGATCGTCGCCGATATCTATGCCGCCGGTGAAGCTCCCATCAGCGGGATCGACAAGGATCATTTTGTCGAGGGGCTGCGCGCCCGTGGTCATCGTCATGTCATCGCGCTTGAGGGGCCGGAGCATCTCGCGGCTGTTGTCACGGAAAACAGCAGCGCGGGCGATGTCGTAGTCTGCCTCGGCGCGGGGTCCATTTCGGCATGGGCGAACGCCCTGCCGGGCGAGCTTGAAGAACGCCACGCGAAAGAAGGGGCGGCCTGAGCGAATGAGTGGGAAGTTGCATAAAGTTGTAAAGGGTGACGGGTTGATGGAGCGGATGCCGGCGGTGCGCGGGCGGCTCCGGGCAAATTCCGACCTCTCGAAAATAACCTGGTTCCAAGTCGGCGGACCGGCCGATGTCCTCTTCAAACCAGAAGATGAGGCCGACCTTGCGGAGTTTCTGAAAAATCTGCCGCGCGATATTCCGGTGCATGTGATAGGTGTCGGCTCCAACCTGCTGGTCAGGGACGGGGGCGTGCGCGGCGTCGTTATCCGGCTCGGGCGTCATTTTGCCAAAATGAACAATGAAGACGACAGGCTCATCGTCGGCGCCGGTGCGTTCGATGGCCATGTCGCGCGCTTTGCGGCCGATGCCGGGCTTGAAGGGGCGGAATTCCTGAGCGGTATTCCCGGCTGTATCGGCGGCGCCCTTCGCATGAACGCGGGCGCTTACGGAGCCGAGATCGCGGATATTTTCCATTCAGCCGTCGCCTATGACCGGAACGGCACCCGTCATGAACTCAGCCGCGACGACATGGGCTTTTCCTATCGCCGCACGAAGGTGCCGGCCGACTGGATTTTCACGCAGGCGACATTCGAGCTCTCCCCCGGCGACCGGGCGGAGATCCTCAACCGCATGGCGGATATCTCGCGCAACCGGGAAGAAAGCCAACCGGTCCGCAGCCGGACGGGCGGTTCCACCTTCGCCAATCCGAAGGGGAAAAAGGCGTGGGAGCTGATCGACTCGGTCGGCGGGCGCGGCGTCAAAAAAGGAGCCGCGATGGTCTCGGAGAAGCATTGTAACTTCCTCATCAATACCGGTGGGGCGCGGGCGGCGGAGCTTGAGGCGCTGGGGGAAGAGATGCGCCGGCGCGTTTTCGTTGCGCATGACATCCTGCTCCGCTGGGAAATCATCCGGCTCGGCGAGCCGGCGGCGGGCGCGAAAGGGGCAAGGCCATGAAGCATGTCGCCGTTTTGATGGGGGGATGGTCCGCCGAGCGTGAGGTATCGATCAGAAGCGGCCTTGCCTGCGCGGAAGCGCTGAAGAAATCCGGCTACCGGGTAACGCCGATCGATGTCGGGCGGAATATCGCCGAAACGCTCGCCGAGGTGCGTCCCGATGCCTGCTTCAATGCGCTGCATGGACGCTACGGCGAGGATGGATATATCCAGGGGCTGCTCGAGATCATGGGCATTCCCTATACCCATTCCGGCGTTCTCGCCTCCGCCCTCGCCATGGACAAGCCGGTCGCAAAGACCCTCTTCCGGGAGGCCGGCATCCCGGTGGCGGACGGGCGCGTCTTCACGCGGCAGGAAATCCAGGAAGGCGCGACCTATCCGAAGCCGTTCGTCGTCAAGCCGCTCAATGAAGGCTCGAGCGTTGGCGTCA
Organism: Sneathiella sp.; assembly: GCF_036844445.1. GTDB lineage: Bacteria > Pseudomonadota > Alphaproteobacteria > Sneathiellales > Sneathiellaceae > Sneathiella. The sequence continues at coordinate 103,669 of NZ_DAIUFV010000001.1, forward strand.
CCATCATCCTTGAGGATGAGAATATGAGCCTGCAGGACCTGCCGTGGAGCTTCGGCGACAAGGTGCTGGTGGAGTCATTCATTCCGGGGCGGGAGATCCAGGTCGCGGTGATGGGCGATGCGGCGCTTGGCGCCGTGGAAATCCGTCCGCTCGGCCGGTTCTATGATTACGAGGCGAAATATACCGATGGGAAGGCCGAGCATCTGATGCCCGCCCCGCTCGATCCCACGGACTACGAGGAAGCCTTGCGCCTTGCCCTGCTCGCGCATCAGACACTGGGCTGCCGCGGTGTCAGCCGCAGCGACCTGCGCTTTGACGATACGGGCGAGGGACGGGGAAAATTTTATATGTTGGAAACCAATACACAGCCCGGCATGACATCTCTCAGTCTGGTACCCGAAATTGCAGGTTATTGCGGTATCACCTTTGAAGAGCTGGTGTGCTGGATCGTGGAGGACGCATCATGCGAGAGATAGTCATTGATAAGGAAGATCGCGTTCTGGGGCCGTCGAAGCCGCGCGCGCAGAAAGCGAAAAGAGGCTTGTTCGGCGGTGGCGCCGCCAAAGGCAAAAAGAAAAAATCTGCCCCCCGCAAGGCGGAGCCGCAGCTTTCCTCCGGCACGGCGCTGTCGCGACTTGGTGGCTTGAGCGTGCAGATCACTGATCGCATCACCACCTCTTTCACGGGATCGAAGCCGAAAAGGGGCGCCCGCCGCAAGCCTGCGCCCGCCTGGCGGAAGCCGGTGCTGATCTGCGCCGGTGTCGTGCTCGCGGCCGTCGTCATCGGCGGCATTACAAACTATGTCGTGAAATCGGAGATTATCGAGCGCAGCGCGCAGTGGATCGACGAGCAGCAGCAGTCGATCGCCGAATTCTTCGGGTTGACGGTGCAGGAGATCAGCGTCATCGGGCGCGAGCGAACGGAGGCCGCCGATATCCTCCGCGTCCTCGATATTCAGCGCGGGGAGAGCATTTTCGCCGTGGATCCGGAAGCGGCGCGGGAGCGGCTGGAAACGCTGGGATGGGTCGCCGCAGCGTCGGTGATGCGCCGCTATCCCGATGAGATCTTCATCGAGATCACCGAGCGCCGGCCTTATGCGCGCTGGCAGCTTGACGGCAAGACGGGCGTCATCGACCGCACGGGCACGGTTGTCTCGCGCGATGATGAAGGCGCCTACCGGCATCTGCCGAAGGTCGTCGGGCCGGGCGCGAACAAACATGCAGCTGAACTCTTCGACATGCTTGTGCAGGCGCCGGAGCTGTTTGCGCGCCTCGACAGCGCCGTGCGGGTCCGCGACCGCCGCTGGGATCTGGAGTTTGACAACAGGCTGACGGTCAAGCTGCCCGAGAAGGGGGCGACCGACGCATGGCTCGCGCTCAGCCGGCTTCAGGCCGAGCAGCAGATTTTGGATAAGGATGTCGTTGCTATTGACATGCGCGCGGATGATCGGCTTTACGTCCGGCTGAGTGAGGGATCGGCAAATATCCGGCGCGTCGTCGCGAACGGAAGCTGAGGCGCTAAACAGCCAACAGTGAGATTTGAGAAACGGAGTAATCAGTAGGCAAATGGCGGTGGGACGAAACGGACCCTTGGCGGCATTGGATGTCGGTTCAACGAAAATATGCTGCTTCGTCGCAATCGAAGAAGCGGGCCGCCTTCGTGTGACCGGGATCGGCCACCAGGTCTCGCGGGGGATCCGGGCGGGCGGCATTACCAATATGGAGATGGCCGAAGAAGCGATCCGCTCGGCGGTGGACGCTGCAGAACGCATGGCGGGGGAGACGGTCCGGGAAGTGTTCGTCGGTGTGTCGGCCGGTCGCCCCGCCTCACAGACTGTCGATGTTGAAATGTCGATCGGTGGTCAGGAAATTACCGAAAAAGACCTGCAGCGCACGCTGAAAGAGGCGCGCGCGAGCTATCAGCCCGAAGGTCGGACGGTTATCCATGCGCTTCCCGTCGGTTACACGGTGGACGGCACGCGCGGCATCCGTGATCCGCGCGGCATGTATGGGGAAAATCTTGGCATCAGCATGCATATGGTCTCGCTTCAGAACGGCCATATGCGCAACCTCGCCAACTGTGTGGAGCGCTGCCACCTGGGCGTTGCGGGAATGGTTTCCGCGCCCTATGCATCGGGCCTCGCGGCGCTGGTGGAAGATGAGATGGATCTCGGCGTCACGGTCATCGACATGGGCGGCGGCTCAACCTCGCTCGCCGTCTTTTATGATGGGGAGATGGTCTATAACGAGGTGATCCCGGTCGGCGGCGGGCATGTCAGCAATGATATCGCACGCGGCCTTTCGACCACCCTCGCCAATGCGGAGCGGATGAAAACCCTCTATGGCAGCGCGCTCGCGAGCCCGGCCGATGAGAAGGAAATCATCGATGTGCCGCTGATCGGCGAAAGCCATCATGACGTCGCCAATCACGTGCCGCGCTCGATGCTGGTCGGCATCATCAAGCCGCGCCTTGAAGAGATCCTCGAACTTGTCGGTGACCGCCTGAGCGCGTCAGGTTTCAAGAAGGTGGCCGGACGGCGCGTGGTGCTCTGCGGCGGCGGGGCGCAGCTTTCCGGCGTGCAGGAGCTGACCGCGCGGATTCTCGATAAACAGGTTCGGATGGGTAAACCTATCCGTGTCAAGGGGCTGGCCGATGCGACCGACGGTCCGGCCTTCACGACGGCAGCGGGGCTGCTGTCCTACGCGATCCGGGAGAGATTTGATGAAGGGATCAAGATGTCGGTCGTGGAAAAGCCGCCGAAAAATCGGCTTTTGCGAATTGGAACCTGGTTCAGGGAGAATTTTTAGGCAAAAATTTTGCCGAAAATTAGTCAATATGTAAGAAGTGGGGTTTCATTAACCACAATATTTGGTATTAATTATGTGTCGTCAGCGTGATTAGGAGGAGCGTACCGTGAGTATCAATTTATCCGTACCGGAACAAACAGAACTGAAGCCGAAAATCCTTGTAATGGGCGTGGGGGGCGCTGGCGGTAACGCTGTCAATAACATGATCAGCGCTGAGTTGCAGGGCGTCGAATTTGTCGTCGCCAATACGGACGCACAGGCGCTGCGGCAGAGCCTGGCGGAACGGCGTATTCAACTCGGGGCTGAGCTGACGGAAGGCCTTGGTGCTGGCTCCAAACCACAAATCGGCGCGGCTGCGGCTGAAGAGGCGCTCGACGAAATCGGCAGTCATTTCGACGGTGTGCATATGTGCTTTATCACCGCCGGTATGGGCGGCGGCACGGGTACCGGGGCGGCGCCGGTCGTGGCGCGGCTGGCACGGGAGCGCGGCATTCTGACGGTTGGCGTTGTGACGAAACCTTTCCAGTTTGAAGGCAATCACCGGATGCGCATTGCCGAAGCCGGGATTGAGGATCTGCAGCGCTACGTCGATACTCTGATCATCATTCCGAATCAGAATCTTTTCCGCGTCGCCAATGAAAAGACGACGTTTGCCGATGCGTTCAACATGGCGGACGAGGTGCTGCATTCGGGCGTCCGCGGCGTCACCGACCTGATGGTTATGCCGGGCCTGATCAACCTCGACTTCGCCGACGTCAACACCGTCATGAGCGAAATGGGCAAGGCAATGATGGGCACGGGCGAGGCGAGCGGCGAGAACCGCGCGATCGAGGCCGCCGAGGCCGCAATCTCCAACCCGCTTCTTGACGATGTCTCCATGAAGGGGGCGCGGGGCGTTCTCATCAATATCACCGGCGGCATGGACCTGACCCTCTATGAGCTGGATGAAGCCGCCAACCGCATTCGCGAGGAAGTGGATCCGGAAGCAAACATCATCGTCGGCTCCACCTTCAATACCGATATGGAGGGCCGGATGCGTGTTTCTGTCGTCGCAACCGGGATCGATGCCGTCGAAGTACAGAAGTCCATGGCGCCGAACGTCATGTCGCTCCGCCCGAAGGCGGAAGGCGGCAAGCCGGCCGCCAGCATCTCCGGCGGCTCCGCCGGCGGGGCAGGCACGATGATCCCGGCACCGGCGGCGATCTCGGCGTCGGGCTTCGGTCTGAGCGCGCCGGGCGGTAACTTCTCCGGCCAGCCGGTCGCGCAGGCATCAGTTCCGGGCGACGGATCCGATCAGCTCGAGATGGGGGCAAGCTCGCTCGATGCGACAAGCGGCAACCTCGCCCTTGATCAGCAGCGCGACCTGCTGTCGGACATCGACGTGGAAATGGAAGAGAGCGATCAGGCGCCGGCCGAAACCGAGGGGCGGGATGCGCCGTTCAAGGCTCGCCCGGCCATGCGGGTCGAAAAGAGCGCCGACAAGCTCATCAATCCGGAGGCTCAGCAGGTGGTAAGCGAAGTGGCAGCCAAGCCCAAGAAGCGCGGCCCGAGCCTGTTTGAACGCATGACCGGCGTCAGCCGTTCCTTCCGCAAGGAAAGTGGCAAGGAAGAGGCCGCCGCACCGGTCCGCCGCGAGCCCGTCAGCAGCCGCGTTGCACCGCAGGTCAGCGAGCAGGCGCTCGCCCCGCAGAGCCCGCAGGTTCGCAAGGAAGTCACCCCCTCGGTCAATATCGACCAGAAGCAGGAAGATGAGGATCTGCTGGATATCCCGGCGTTCCTCCGCCGTCAGGCAAACTGATCCCGCACGAGGGGCGCAACCGGCCAATATAAAAGGCGTGGACCGCAAGGCTCCACGCCTTTTTCTTTTGTCGCCCGCGGCGCAGAAGGCGCCGTGCAACGCCTAAGGGTGTCGGCCTACGGCCACTTCACCTCGGGCGGCAGGGACATCAGGATGGCCTCCGTATTGCCGCCGGTTTGCAGGCCGAAGGTGGTGCCGCGATCATAGAGCAGGTTGAACTCCACATAGCGGCCGCGGCGACGGAGCTGGTACTCGCGCTGCTCCTCTGTCCAGTCATGGTTCATGTGGCGGCGGACGATCTCGGGATAGATATCGCGAAACGCCCGGCCGACGTCCTGGGTGAAGGCGAAGTTCTTTTCCCAGTCGCCTTCCAGCCGGTCATAGAAGATGCCGCCGACGCCGCGCGGCTCGTTGCGGTGAGGCAGGAAGAAATAGTCATCGCACCATTTCTTGTAGCGCGGATAAAAATCGGCGTCGTGCCGGTCGCAGGCGTCCTTCAACGCGGCGTGGAAATCGCGAGTATCCTCCTCGACCGGATAGATCGGCGTGAGGTCCGCCCCGCCGCCGAACCAGTTTGCGCCGGTGACGATATGGCGGGTGTTCATATGCACGGCCGGCACAAGCGGAGATTGCATATGCGCGACGAGCGAGATACCGCTCGCCCAGAACCGCGCGTCCGTCTCGGTTCCCGGAATGGATTTGCGGAATTCTTCTGAAAACTCGCCATGCACGGTCGAGATATTGACACCGACCTTCTCGAAGACGCGCCCGCGCATGACCGACATCTCGCCGCCGCCGCCACCCGGGCGGTCCCATTTTGTCACCTCGAAACGGCCGGGCGCGCGGTCGCTGAGTGGGCCGACAAGCTCGTCTTCCAGCTGTTCAAAGCTGGCGCGAATCTGATCGCGAAGCTCCCTGAACCAGGATTCGGCGCGGGATTTCTGAAGCTCTGTCTGTTCGTTCTGCATTGCTCTGTTGTTAGTCCTGAAGTGGTGTAAAACGCGGAAAACTGTTCGTTTGCCGGAGCGCTTCGCCAAGCACCATACTTGCGGAAACCGCCACATTGATGGAGCGCATGCCGGCGACCATCGGGATCATGAGGCGGGCATCGGCCGTTTCATGGACCGTTCCGGGGACGCCTGCACTTTCCCGTCCAAGCAGAAGAATATCCGATTCTCTGAAGGCGAAGTCAGTATAGGCCATCCTTGCCCGCGTGGTAAGAAGGATGAGGCGGCTGTCGCCGGTCGTTTTCTGAAATTCCGACCACGAGATATGCCGCGTCACGTCGGCGGCGGCGCCGTAATCCATCATTGCCCGCTTGAGATCGCGGGCGCCGAAGGGAAAGCCGCAGGGCTCGATAATATCCACGGGAACGCCGAGACAAGCCCCTAATCGGAGGAGCGTGCCGACGTTTGGCGCGATGTCCGGCTGGTAAAGTGCAAGTCGCATCTTGCCGTTGTAACGGGAGTGATGTAACAAATACAGCAAATTCCGCGCTTTATTGTCGCAACCTTCACCTTCGGGCTGGACAATGCCTTCGTAAAATGACAAAAAGCGGTCGCAATAGAATTATTTTAATCAGGCTTTGGGGACACAAATGACGACAACAACCCCTGAGGAAGAGAATGGCGTAAAGCGCCGTGATTTTCTTTATATTGCAGCCGGCGGCCTTGGCGCCGTGGGGACGGCGGCGGCCATCTGGCCGTTTGTATCGCAAATGAATCCATCCGCAGACGTGCTGGCGCTGTCCACCACGGAAGCCGATCTCGGCGGCATCGACGTCGGCTCGGAACTGACGGTGGTCTGGCAGGGCAAGCCGATTTTTGTCCGCCACCGCACTGAAGAGGACATCGCGAGTGCGGAGAATGTCGATCTCAGCACGCTCCCGGATCCGGAAGCGGACTCGGCGCGGGTTATCAAGCCGGAATGGCTGGTGATGATTGGTATCTGCACCCATCTTGGCTGCGTGCCGCTCAAGGGGCAGGGGGATTATGGCGGGTGGTTCTGTCCCTGCCACGGGTCGCACTATGATACGTCCGGACGCATTCGTAAGGGGCCGGCTCCGGCCAACCTGGTGATTCCGCCCTACGAATTCCTCGACGATAACAGAATCCTGATTGGGTAGGGGGTCCCAAGATGTCTTTTGAACCAAAAAATCCCGCTCTCAAGTGGGTGGAAGCCAGGTTGCCGCTTCCGGGTATGATCCATCATGCCCTCTATGATTATCCGACACCCAGAAACCTGAGCTACTGGTGGACCTTCGGCTCCCTCGCCGGTTTCATGCTGGTCGTCCAGATCGTGTCCGGTATTGTCCTTGCCATGCACTATACGCCGCATGTCGATCTCGCGTTCAACAGCGTCGAGCACATCATGCGCGACGTGAACTATGGCTGGCTGATCCGCTATATGCATGCCAATGGCGCGTCGATGTTCTTCATCGTCGTTTATCTTCATATCTTCCGGGGTCTCTATTACGGGTCCTACAAGGCGCCGCGCGAACTGCTGTGGTGGCTCGGCCTTGTCATTTTCCTGCTGATGATGGCGACGGCCTTTATGGGCTACGTTCTTCCCTGGGGTCAGATGAGCTTCTGGGGCGCAACGGTTATCACCAACCTCTTCAGCGCGATCCCGGTTGTCGGTGACAGCATCGTGACGTGGCTGTGGGGCGGCTTTGCGGTCGATAACCCGACGCTCAACCGCTTCTTCAGCCTGCATTACCTGCTGCCGTTCGTGATTGTCGGCGTGGTTATCCTGCACATCTGGTCGCTGCACACCACCGGCTCCAACAACCCGACCGGCGTCGAGATCAAGGACAAGCAGGACAGCATTCCCTTCCACCCCTACTACACGGTGAAGGACCTGTACGGTCTTGCGGTTTTCCTGATCTTCTTCTCGGCCTTCCTGTTCTATGCGCCGAACTATCTCGGCCATCCGGACAACTACATCCCGGCCAATCCGCTGGTTACCCCGGCGCATATCGTTCCGGAATGGTACTTCCTGCCGTTCTACGCGATCCTGCGCGCGGTTCCGGACAAGCTTGGCGGCGTGCTGCTGATGTTCGGTGCGATCCTGATCCTGTTCGCGCTGCCGTGGCTGGACAAGAGCCGCGTTCGCTCGGCACGGTTCCGCCCGATCTACAAGCAGCTCTTCTGGGTTTTTGTGGCTGACTGCATCCTGCTGACCTATGTCGGAGGCAAGCCGGCAGAAGGCGCGTATCTCGTCTGGGGCCGGATCGCGACGATCTATTACTTCGTCCATATTCTGATCCTGTTGCCGCTGGTTGGCCTGCTTGAAAAGCCGAAACCTTTGCCCGCAAGTATCTCGGAGGATGTTTTGTCCAAGAAGAAGCCTGCCAAAGAGGAGACGGTCAATGCGTAAGTTCCTGATTTCTGTAGGGGTGGCGGCGATCGTATCGCTCGCCGCTCTCGGCCCCGCAAAGGCCGCCGGGGACGCCGTGGAGCTGAAATCGGTCGCGTGGGAACATGAAGGCCTGTTCGGCACCTATGACCGCGCGGCCGCACAGCGGGGACTGCAGGTCTACCGCGAAGTCTGCGCGGCCTGCCACGGGTTGACGCTGGTCTCCTTCCGCACGCTCGCCGATCTTGGCTTCTCTGAAGACGAAGTGAAAGCGATTGCGGCAGAGTATGAGTTTACCGACGGCCCGGATGACTTCGGTGACATGTTCGATCGCCCCGGCAAGGCGTCCGACAAGTTCCCCTCGCCATTCCCGAACGAGCAGGCGGCACGGGCCGGTAACGGCGGGGCCTTTCCGGTCGATCTTTCGCTGGTCAGCAAGTCCCGTCCGAACGGCGACAACTACATATACTCGCTCCTGACCGGGTATGTGGATGCGCCGGCCGATGTCACGCTGCCCGCGGGGATGAACTACAACCTCTATTTCGCAGGGCATCAGATCGCGATGCCGCCGCCGCTGATGGATGATCAGATCGAATATGCGGACGGGACGCCGGCAACGGTGGACCAGATGGCGCATGACGTGGCGGTCTTCCTCTCCTGGGCGGCCGAGCCGAAAATGGAACAGCGCAAGGAAATGGGCCTCAAGGTCATCCTTTTCCTGCTCATCCTGACGGTCGTGTTCTACGCCGCGAAGCGGAAGATCTGGTCGGATCTTCACTGATAGAAATTGCATGATTTCGAGGAAGGGCGCTTAATTAAGCGCCCTTTTTTTATGGCAAATCCGCTTCCCGGCGGGTAAGTTGCGATCATTGTTACGGTAAGAGGGGGATGAAGGTGGCATCAGGTCAGAAGCCGGTTATCGGTGTTATTGGCGGCAGCGGGGTCTATGAGCTTGACGGGCTGACGGATACGCGCTGGCAGGCGGTCGAGAGCCCGTTCGGGCCACCGTCCGACCATCTGCTGCTCGGCAGCCTGAACGGGATCGAGATGGTCTTTCTGCCCCGTCACGGCCGCGGCCATCGTCTGCCGCCTTCGGAGATCAACTACTGCGCCAATATCGATGCCATGAAGCGCGCCGGGGTGACCGAGATCATTTCGATCAGCGCCTGCGGCTCGTTCGAGGAGGCGCTCGCGCCCGGCACCTTCGTGATCGTCGATCAGTTCATCGACCGGACCATCAACCGCAAGAAGAGCTTTTTTGGCACCGGCCTCGTCGCCCATGTCAGCATGGCGCAGCCCGTTTGCAGGCGGCTTGGTGATGCGCTGGAGACCGCGGCGCGCGGGCTCGATATTCCGGTGCACCGCGGCGGAACCTATCTCGCGATGGAGGGGCCGCAGTTTTCGAGCCTTGCGGAATCGGAGCTTTACCGAAGCTGGGGCTGCCAGGTGATCGGGATGACGAATATGCCCGAGGCGAAGCTCGCGCGGGAGGCGGAACTCTGCTATGCCACCGTCGCCATGGTCACCGACTACGACTGCTGGCACCCCGAGCATGACGCCGTCGACGTCTCGACGGTGATCGAGGTGCTGGTGCGCAACGCCGGCAATGCCCGAAACCTCGTGAAGGCGGTTGCCCCGGCATTAAGCGAGCGGACGGAGGCCTGTTCCGCCGGCTGTCATCACGCGCTTGATAACGCGCTGATCACCGCCCCGGCGGCGCGCGATCCGGCGCTTGCGCGCATGCTGGATGCGGTCGCGGGCCGGGTTCTCTAGAGGGGGAGAAAAGATGGATATCAAATCAGTCATCCGCACCATTCCCGATTATCCGAAGCCGGGGATCATGTTTCGCGATATCACCACCCTCTGGCAGGATGCGCAGGGCTTTCGGCATGTCGTCGACCAGCTGATCTGGCCCTATGCCGGGGTGCGCATCGACAAAGTGGCCGGCGTCGAGGCGCGCGGCTTCGTGCTCGGCGGCGCCATCGCACATCAGCTGAGCGTCGGCTTTGTCCCGGTGCGCAAGAAGGGCAAACTGCCCGCAACCGTGCTGAGCGAGGAATATGATCTCGAATATGGCACCGATACGGTCGAAATTCATGCCGACGCCATCAAATCGGGAGAGAATATCCTGCTGGTCGATGATCTGATCGCGACGGGCGGGACGGCCTGCGCCGCCATCAGTCTCATCCGCCGCGCGGGCGGAACGGTGATCGGCGCGGCCTTTGTCATCGACCTTCCCGATATCGGCGGGTCACAGCGGCTGACCGATATGGGCGTGAATGTCCGCACGCTCTGCGCGTTTGAAGGCGACTGACGCCGTTTCTCCAAATTCCCCCTTGTCAATTGCATCCGGCTGTGGCTTGCTTTTCACTTCCACAGGAGAACCGACCGCATGTCATTGGAAATCTGGATATCTTTCGTTGTGGCAAGTGGCGTCCTGCTCGCAATCCCGGGCCCGACGTTGATGATTGTCATCAGCTATGCGCTATCGGGCGGTCGGCGCACGGCGCTCGCGACGATGCCGGGCGTTGCCCTTGGCGATTTTACGGCTATGACCATCTCCCTGCTCGGTGCAGGCGCGGTGCTGGCGGCGTCGGCGACCCTGTTCACCCTGTTGAAGATTGCCGGCGCCCTCTATCTCATCTGGCTGGGTTTTCGGCTCTGGCGCGCGGACGGCAGGGTAGAGGACATTGCCGCGCGGGCGTCCGGCAGTCCCTTCGCCATGTTTCGCTCGGCCTATATCGTGACGGCCCTTAACCCCAAGTCGATTGTCTTTTTTGTCGCCTTCGTGCCGCAGTTTGTGAATGTCAATGACCCCGTGCTTGTCCAGTTTGCGATACTTGAAGCAACATTTGTAACACTTGCGGCGGTTAATGTGCTCATATGGGCATTTCTTGCCGGAACGGTCAAACAGCGTTTCGCAAGCTCCGGCGCGGTCAGGCTGATGAACCGTGCCGGCGCCTGCTTTCTCATTGGCGCAGGATTGCTGACCGCTCTCGTGCGCCGCACCGCGTGATCGTGCAAGGAATGACTAGCCGGATCGAATAGGAGAGGCTCATGTTACACCATATCAAGAGAATAGATCACAGCCTTGTGGGCGTGAAGGATCTTGAGGCGGCGCGTGCCGCGTATGAAAAGCTTGGCTTCACACTGACGCCACGCGGATCCCATATCGGTTGGGGGACGGCGAATTACTGCATCATGTTCGAGGAGGACTATATCGAGCTCCTCGGCATTATCGATCCGGAGCAGGAAACGAATGGCCTCGATGCGGCGCTATCCGAACGCGGGGAGGGGCTGCTTGGCCTTGCGCTCGGAACGGAAGCGCCGGAGGATACGCACAAGTCCCTGACGGATGCGGGACTTGAACCGTCCGAGCTGATTTCCCTCAAACGGCGTCTCGAACTGCCCGAGGGCGATGTGCTGCCGGAATTCAAGCTGATCCGCCTGACATCATCGGCGGGGCTGGATGCGAAGCATCTTTTCATCTGCCATCATCTGACGCCGGGGCTGCTGCGCCGACCGGAGTGGCTCGGCCATAAAAACGGCGCGTTGCGGATCAACTCGATCGTTGTTGTCGTGGACGATCCGGAGTCGCTTGCCGACTATTACCGCCGGCTCTGCGGCGCGATCAACGTCACTCTTACCGACAATACGCTGACGGTCAGGTTTGACGGCGGCAGCCTGATTTTCGTCAATGACCGGGATATCGATTTGCTATTCCCCGGGCTCACCATACATGACGAACTACCGCCGACCCCGCATCTCTTCGCGATGTCGATCGTCGTCAAAGACCTTGACCGGACGGAAGCGCATCTGCGCGCCAACAAGGTCAAGGCGCAGAGAATAGCGAACGGCACCCTCCGCGTTCAGCCGGAGGATGCCTGTGGTCTCCTGCTGGAATTTATGGCCGAGCCCCACTGACGGGTCAGGCGATAAAGTCGAGCGTCCGCTTGCGGGCGAGTTTTGCCGCTTCAGCGTCGAAACTCTCGCGATGATTGCACTTGAAGCCATGTCCCGCTTCATAGATATAGACCGGCAGATCGGGGCGCCGCTTGCGGACTTTTTCGACGTCCGACATGGGGATGGAACTGTCGGAATCGCCAAAATGCAGGATGATTGGCACTTTCGGCTCCTCCTCGATATCGCGCGCCACCTGCCCGCCGTAAAAGCTCACTGCCTTGTCGATCGAGGTGAGGCGGCAGGCCGCGAGATAGGCGAGGGATCCGCCCCAGCAATAGCCGATGACCGACACGCTGCCGCCTTCGCGCGCGGCCTTTGCGGCGGCAGCCACATCGCTGAGGGCGTCCGCTTCAGCGATTTTGGCCCGGTGGTCGAGGCCTTCCTTGATGTCGCCCTGCGAATAGCCGAGTTCGATCCCCGGTTCGGCGCGATCAAAAAGCGCGGGCGCAATCACCAGATAGCCATCGCGGGCATAAGAATCGGCAACCTCCCGGATATGGCTGTTGACGCCGAAAATCTCCTGCAGGAGAACAATGCCGCCTTTCGGCGCCCCGTCCGGCATCGCGCGATAGGCATCAAGAGTATGCCCGTCTGCGGCTGTCAGCTTTATCATCTCTCCCATGGATCTTCTCCTTTTTATTCTTCAGGTTTAACAGTTAAACGGTTGCCCGCAACCCCCGTGACAATGACGGTCGTGCCGGCGTCAAGATCATCTCCTTCGACGATCCACTGCGTGTCGTCGACGCGAATGCTGCCGCGCCCGTTCCGGATCGCTTCGGCGAGCGTGAATTTGCGGCCGATGTAGCGCGCGCCGCGCTCGTTCAGCACAGTGTCGCGGTCGTCCGCCGCGCTCCTGCTGAGAAAGCGTTTTGAGACAATAATACTGACGACGGCGATCACGGCGAAGAGGATCCATTCATACTCCCACGAGAGGGCGGGAAACAACATCGCCACCAGCCCGACGACGCCCGCGGCAATGCCAAGCCAGAGGAAGAAAGTCCCGGGCGCAAGGATCTCGAGAATAATCAGCAACAGGCCGAGGATCCACCAGGACCAGAATTCGAGGTTGGAGAACCAGCTGATGAGCGTTTCCATGGCCGGCTACTCGACGCGCGGGACGGAGCCGCCCCGGGGCATAGTATCAGTGTCGCGCTCCTTGCCGAACACCTCTTTCGCGATGGCGCCGATGCCGCCGAGCGTTCCGATCAGCGAACTTGCCTCCATCGGCATGAGAACGACCTTCGAGTTGCGGGCGGAGCCGATCTCCTTCATCGCTTCGGTATATTTCTGGGCGACGAAATAGTTGATCGACTGGATATCGCCGGCCGCAATGGCGGCCGAGACATCGCGCGTCGCCTTGGCCTCGGCCTCGGCCAGCCGTTCGCGCGCCTCGGCGTCACGGTAGGCGGCCTCCCGGCGCCCTTCGGCCTCCAGGATCATCGATTGCTTCTCGCCCTCCGCTTTCAGGATTTCCGACTGGCGTATGCCTTCGGCCTCCAGAATGACGGCGCGCTTCAGCCGCTCCGCCTTCATCTGCTGTCCCATTGCCTCGACGAGGTCGATCGGCGGCGTGATATCCTTGATCTCGACGCGGGTGACTTTAATTCCCCAGGGCGAGGAGGCATGATCGATGACGTTGAGCAGGCGGACGTTGATGACGTCGCGCTGGCTCAGGGCTTCGTCGAGGTCCATGGAGCCGAGAACGGTGCGAAGGTTGGTCTGCGCAAGGTTCTGGACGGCGCGCTCGAGATCCCTGACCTCATAGGCCGAGCTTGCCGCATCCAGCACCTGGTAGAAGAGAACGCCGTCGACCTGCACCATGGCGTTATCACGCGTGATGACTTCCTGCGTCGGAATATCGAGGACCTGCTCCATCATATTGATCCGGCCGCCAATCCGGTCGATAAACGGGATGATCAGACCGAGACCGGGATGCAGGGTGCGGGTGTATTTTCCGAACCGCTCGACGGTGTATTGATATCCCTGGGGGACAATGGTGACCCCCATGATAACAACGACGATGGCGAGGATAACCAGAACGATGACGAAGATCGCAAAGCCAGACAGCAAGAAGTCCATATCGTGTCCCCCAGACAACAGAAACTGCTTAAGGGGAAACTATATAGCGCTTTGCCGCCCGGCCTAAGATAAAAAATGCACGCCGCCCCGGCGATCACTCGGGCCGGGTTTTATACATCCCGATCGAGTGGAAACTGAGGACGACCTCGTCCTTCTGATTGATGACTTTCACCTTGGCGCGGACGATACCCATATCGGGGCGCGAGGCGGAGCGGCGGGTTTCGCTGACGACCGATTCCATATGCAGGGTATCGCCGGGGCGAACCGGGACCAGCCAGCGGAGATCGTCAAATCCGGGCGAGCCGAGGCCGGCCGTTTCGTTATCCATATTATCGACCAGCATCCGCATCATCATCGAGGCGGTATGCCAGCCCGACGCGATTAGCCCGCCGTAGATGCTGTTCTTCGCCGCTTCTTCATCGATATGAAAAGGTTGCGGATCATATTTCGTCGCGAAGTCGATAATTTCCTCTTTGGTCACGAGCTTCGGCTTGGAGACGGTTTTCGTGCCGACCTTGATATCGTCGAAATAGGAGGGTCTCACAGGCTAACCTCCTCGCCTTTGCGGGCCGGGTCGCGTGCGAACATGACGTTCGAGATCATCGTCATTTTGACCTCTCCCGCCTGATTGGTGAGGGTGTGGTCAAATTTGACGAAGCCGAGCTCGGGGCGGCTGCGGGGCAGGGAGCGCTCGAGCACCTCAACCTTCACATGAAGGATGTCGCCTGGCCGCACCGGCTTCTTCCAGCGGAGCTGGTCGATCCCCGGCGATCCCATGGAGGCGGAGTCGCCCATGAAATTATCGACGAGCATCCGCATGCACATCGACGCCGTATGCCAGCCACTCGCGATGACGCCGCCGAAAAAATGGTTCTTCGCCGCTTCCTTGTCGATGTGAAAGGGTTGCGGATCATAGGCTTTGGCGAATTCGATGATCTCTTCTTCCGTCGCCTCGTAGCCACCAAACTCCATTACCAATCCGACGGTGAAATCTTCCCAGTACCGCATCTTCCTCACCTTTATCCTCGTTCCGACAGTCGCCGCGCCGCGTCTCAACGGCCGTCAGTTGGCAAAACGGAAATGCATCACGTCGCCATCGGCGACAATATATTCCTTGCCTTCCAGCCGCATCAGCCCGGCCTCTTTCGCGCCGGTCTCGCCGCCCTTTTCCACATAGTCAGAATAGGCGATTGTCTCGGCCCGAATAAAGCCTTTTTCGAAGTCGGTGTGAATGACGCCTGCGGCCTGCGGCGCTTTTGTGCCCTTGGTGATGGTCCAGGCCCGGCATTCTTTCGGACCGACCGTGAAATACGTAATCAGATCAAGGAGATCGTAGCCGGCGCGGATAATCCGCGCGAGGCCGGTCTCATTGAGGCCGAGATCCGCGAGAAATTCAGCCCGCTCCGCCGCATCGAGCTGGGCAACCTCGGCTTCGATCGCGGCCGAGATTACCACCGCTGCGGCATTCTCACCGGCGGCGCGGGCCGCCACAAGTTCGGAATATTCATTGCCGCTCGCCGCGCTTCCCTCATCGACGTTGCAGACATAAAGAACGGGCTTCTGCGTTAGAAGCTGAAGGTTGCGGAAGGGCTTTACCTCCTCCTCGTCAAGTTCGACGGTGCGGGCAGGTTTGCCGTCGCGAAGCGCCGCAAGCGCGCGGTCGATCAGCTCGCTCTGCTTCTTCGCCTCCTTGTCGCCGCCGCGAATTTTCTTGATCAGCGCCTCGGCGCGTTTTTCAAGGCTTTCCAGATCCGCCAGCATCAGCTCGGTTTCGATCGTCTCGATATCGGAGATGGGATCGATGCGGCCGTCCACATGGGTAATGTCATCATCTTCAAAGCAGCGCACCATATGGATGATGGCGTCGACCTCGCGGATATGAGCGAGAAACTTGTTGCCGAGGCCTTCTCCCTTAGCGGCGCCGCGCACCAGCCCCGCGATATCAACGAAGGCGAGCTGGGTCGGGATGATCTCTTTCGATCCGGCGAGTGCCGCGAGCTTTTCCATGCGCGGATCGGGTACCGGCACCTGGCCGAGGTTTGGCTCGATCGTGCAGAAGGGATAGTTTTCCGCCGCTGCCTGCGCGGTCTGCGTCAGCGCATTGAACAGGGTGGATTTGCCGACGTTCGGTAGGCCGACAATCCCGCATTTGAAACCCATTTTCAGTTATCCTTTGTTGTTGTCGCCGGCCGGCCTTTGGGCGGGGCGACATCGAGCGCCAGTTTGTTCATGAAGCCGGACGCATCCCCGGCCAGCAGGAGTTCGATATGACGGGCGATGCTGTCGATGACTTTCTCCGCCGTCGGCTGTTCGGCCTTCGCGAAATCGCGCAGGACATAGCCGGAGACGAGATGCTTCTCTCCCGGATGCCCGATCCCGAGCCGGACGCGGCGGAAGTTTTCACCGACATGGCTGATGATAGAGCGAAGTCCGTTATTGCCGCCGTGGCCGCCGCCCGTTTTGACGCGGACTTTTCCAAGCGGCAGATCCAGCTCGTCATGAAAGACGATCACATTTTCAAGCGGGATCTTGAAAAAGCGCATCGCTTCGCCGACGGACTGGCCGGAGAGGTTCATATATGTCGCGGGTTTGAGCACAAGAACCTTCTCGCCGCCGATTGTCCCCTCGGCGACCACGCCCTGAAAGCGGATCCGTCCCGGCATAAAGGAATGGCGGTGAATAATCTCATCCACCGCCATAAATCCAAAGTTATGCCGGTTGCCTTCATATCCCTTGCCGGGATTACCGAGGCCAACCAGCAGAAGCATCTCAGTTCCGATCAGTCTTCTTTATCTTCGTCTTCGGCTTCGGCTTCCGCACCTTCCTCTTCGCCGCCTTCATCCGAGACGCCGCCGGACGGAGCCGAGATCGTCGCAATGGTGAAGTCGCGATCCGTGATGGTCGGATGCACGTCGTCGGGCAGCGTGACGTTGGAGATATGCGCGCTGTCGCCGATATCCAGTTTGAGAAGGTCGATCTCGATAAATTCCGGGATATTTCCTGCCGGCACCATCAGCTCGACTTCATGGCGGACAACGTTCAGAACGCCGCCGCGACGGATGCCGACGCAATCCTCTTCATTGAGGAAGCGGACCGGGACCATGACGGCAATCTGCGACTTCGCGGAGACGCGCAGGAAATCCACATGGATCGGCGTGTCCTTGACAGGGTGCAGTTGCAGGTCGCGCGGCAGGACGTTGTATTTGGTCGAGCCGACCTGAACCGTGTAAACGGTTGCAAGGAAGGACTCGCGGCGGATGGCCTTGTTGACGTCCTTGACGGCAAGGGAAATAGCTACGGGTTCTTTTTTGTCCCCGTAAATGACGGCCGGAAGACGACCCTCACGACGCAGCGCCCGAGAGGTCCCCTTTCCGACCCGGTCACGCGTTTCTGCAAGCAGAACTGGATTTTCGCTCATTTTAGTCTCTCCTATGTAACGAGCAACACCGGGCGAACCCGGTGCCGGAATGACGCGTGCCTCCAGGGGTGCGCGCGCCGCAAATGCCTGTCCGTTAGTCGAACAGGCTGGAAACGGATGTTTCCTTAGAAATTCTGTACATCGCCTCGCCGATCAGCGGTGCGACGGATAGTTGCCGCATCTTGGGGGACGCCCGGCAGGCTTCCGTTTCCAGGATGCTGTCGGTTGTCACCATTTCCTCGAGGGCGGAGTCATTGATACGCGCAACGGCGCCGCCCGAAAGAACACCATGTGTCACATACCCCGCAACGCTCTTCGCACCCTTTTCCATAAGTGCCGCCGCCGCATTGCAAAGCGTGCCCGCGCTGTCCACGATATCGTCCACGAGAATGCAGCGCTGTCCTTTGACATCGCCGATGATATTCATCACTTCTGATACACCCGCACGTTCACGGCGCTTATCTACGATTGCAAGGTCCGCGTCAAGCCTTTTGGCATAGGCGCGGGCGCGAACAACGCCGCCAACATCAGGGGAAACGATGGTGATATCCTCGCCGCGGCCATAGCGCTTTTCAATGTCGGGCACGATGACGGGGGCGGAGAAAAGATTGTCGGTCGGAATATCGAAGAAGCCCTGGATCTGCCCGGCGTGCAGATCCATCGTAAGAACGCGGTCCGCCCCGGCCGTTGTAATGAGATTGGCGACCAGCTTTGCGGAAATAGGCGTGCGGGGGCCGGGCTTGCGATCCTGCCTGGCGTAGCCGAAATAGGGAATGACAGCCGTAATGCGTGCGGCGGAGGCCCGTTTCAGCGCATCGATGCAGACCAGCAGTTCCATCAGATGGTCATTGGCCGGATAGGAGGTCGGCTGGACGACAAAGACATCTTCCCCGCGGACGTTTTCATGGATCTCGACGAAGATTTCCATATCGGAAAAGCGTCTTACATCGGCGTCCGTCAGCGGTAACTTGAGATAGCCTGCAATGGCTTCTGCCAGCGGTCGATTGCCATTTCCGGCGAGAATTTTCATTGAAACGGTCCTTTAGTCAGTGAGGGACATTCCAGTCAAAAACAGATAAGTAACAGCCGCGAAGTCCTGAAGAGTTTGTTTCGCGGGCGGAACTTACCAAGGGGTATGGCCTGTGTAAATCTCTTAAACGCTGTTTTCTGCCCGATTCCGGCAAATAAGATCATGATTTTGATTTGAAATATTCCGGTTCGCTTTTTCGCAAAAGATTATAGACGCCATCGGCGCCGCCGCGGGCAGCAAGCGTCGCCGTATCGCCCCATGCGCCGTTGAGTGAACCGGCCCTGATTCTGTTGCGCTGGCGGATCTGGCCGACCTGTTCGCCGTTTCGCCGCTCAAGACTCCACACCAGTTCGATGACCTGCGTTTCCGCGACGGGCGGCGTGATCTCCGCATTGCCGCGGACGATAAAGGTCGCGCCGCTCTCGGTCGGCATGACCGTCAGCCCGAGGCGGACAAGTTCACTTTGGATGGCGGCGGCGAGGCTTTCCGAGCCGTCCCCGGGCGCGCCTTTGACGATGGGAACAAAGAGGGTGAGCTTATTCTCTTCCTCAAGGGTGATGCCGTCGCCGCCGAGAAGCTTGTCGATGCTGCTCGCGGACGCGCGCGCGAGCCGATCAACGCTCGCCTCGGACCACTCGCCGCTTGCGCTTTCCGCCGGTATTCGCTCGCGGGTATTGAGGCCGGTATCGCGATGCTCGGGATCGAACAGTGTCCAGTCGATAAATTTCCCCTCACCCGTCTCGATGAGGCTGCCGCGTACGTAATAACGATCGGGGATTGGCTCGCCGGTAAAGGCGGCGATACCGAGCTGCTGCAACTCCTTCGTCACCGCCGGCTCGAGATCGGGCGGCCCATCCTGCACGACATCGACATAAAGCGCGGCGCGCGGCCCGGGCGGCGCGATCCATGAACTTTTGAATTCCGGTTGAAAGGGGCGCTCCAGCGGCTGGCAGGCGGCGAGCAGCGCGACGCCGAGCGCCAGCAGGATTTTTATGACCGCTTTACATGGCACAGGTCACAAGAGCTCCAAGCAGACAGAAGAGTAGGAAGATCACCATATACGGCATTTTTGCCTCGATTCACAAGTCTCGCTTAACGGGTTTCACCGGATTTGAGCGCAATTGCCGACAGTTGCCGGCCGTAGTCCGCCTCACCGCGCTTCGTCATGCGCCGGTAGCTGTAGAAAAGCCGCTCCTCGGTGCAGGTATCATAGGCGAGATGGGAAATGCCGCCGATCTTGAGGTTCTCGAGCGAGGCGCGGACGAAGCCGCTGAGGTCAAACATGAAATGTCCGGCCCTCTCGGACGGAATGAAGAAGCGACCGGCCGCCGGATCGACGGCGAGGAAGGGAGCCGGAAACTCGGGGCCCACCTCGTAGGAGCGCTGTGCGATTGCCGGGCCGATCGCCACCTCGATCCGTCCGCGCGTCGCGCCAAGTTCGACCATCGCCTCCACCACCTTCGCGCCGATCCCGTTGAGTGTGCCTTTCCACCCGGAATGGGCCGCGCCGATCACGCCGGACTCGACATCGGCGAAGAGGAGCGGGACGCAATCGGCGGTGAGAATCCCGAGCGCGATGCCGGGAAGGCGGGTGACCATCGCATCGGCTTTGGGGCGCGCGGCTGGCGGCGCATAGTCATCGATGACAATCACATCGGCGCTGTGGATCTGATGCACGGTCCGAAGCGCGCCCGCGTCAAGACCGATCATCGCCATCGCGCGGCGGCGATTGTCGTTTACCCTTGCCGCATCGTCGCCTGATCCCGGACCGCAGTTTAGGCCGCTGTAGACGCCGTCGGAGACGCCGCCTTCACGCGTGAAGAAGGCGTGGGCAAGGCGGTCATCGGTGAGGTTCGGGCTTGTCAGCATGTCAGTTTCCAAATCCCTCGGGGGGTGCGTCCATAGTATGCGTGAGCGCCAGCACTTTGAAAAGGGTTCCCATCTCCTCGGCGCTGGTCAGGCGGCGCAGCTGGTTTGCGAGGGCTTTGCGCTGCGCCTCGTCGGCGTTGCGGCTGAGCAGGTGGCAGCGGGCTTCGATGCCGAGCCGCTCGAGGAAAAGGCCCTGCGGCGTCGGGCCGAAAACGCGCGCGCCCTGCGTCCTTGCGATGCTTTTAAGGGCGGCGAATTTTACATGTGCCGTGAGATCAGCCTCACCCGGGCGCGCCAGCGGATCGGCATAGCGGTGTTTCCGGATCGCCTGGAAACTGTCGCCGATAAGAGTTTCCGCGGGCCCGTAGTCAATGACAAGCGCTGCGCCCCCCGCCGACCGGAGGCGTGCTGCAATATCGGCAATCAGCGCGTCGCCATCGGGGCAGGTCTCAAAAATGTCGCCCTCCGCGGCATCCGGAGCAAGATCAAGACGAGATACTTCGCGGGCGAGTGTAAATTTAAACCCCGTTGCATCATGCGTGACAAGCCGCTCGCGCCAGCCGTCCGCTGTCCGCTGATACTGCCGGATGGGAAGGGCGTCAAAAAATTCGTTGGCGATCAGGATAAGCGGCGCATGCGGCAGTTCCGAGATCGCGTCATGCCAGCGCAAGTGATAGCCGGCAAGCAGGGCCGCCTGCTTCTGGCGAAGACGGGGACTGGCCTCAACAAGGCGGATATCCGCCGCCTCGAGAAAACCGGGCATCAGGCGGGCGCTTCGCAGGGCATCCATCATCAGCGTACCGTTCCCGGGGCCAAGCTCCGCAAAAAGGAAGGTCTTCGGGCTGCCGAGCTTCATCCAGACATCGATGGCCCAAAGGCCGATCAGTTCGCCGAACATCTGGCTGATTTCGGGCGCGGTGATGAAGTCTCCTGCCGTTCCGAACGGTTCCGCCCGCGTGTAATAGCCATGGTCGGGATGGGTGAGGGCGAGTTTCATATAGTCGTAAAGCGAGATCGGCCCTTCCGCATCGATCCGGGCGGTGAGGATTTCGGCAAGCGCAGTCATGCGGTCTTGCGGGCCGGGCGGAACATGAAATAAAGCCCGACGACCAAAATAGGCAGGGAGAGAAGCTGCCCCATCGTGAGGCCGCCGATCAGGAAGCCGAGGAACGCATCCGGTTCACGGAACAGCTCAACGACGCTCCGCGCGATCGCATAGCCCGCGAAGAAGAGCCCCATGATAAAGCCCGGCTTCTCCGCAAAGCGGGTTTTCCGGAAAATGAGCAACAGGACGAACAGCAGTGCGCCTTCGAGCGCGGCCTCATAAAGCTGGCTCGGGTGGCGCGCATCGCTGCCGCCGCCCGGAAACACCATCGCCCACGGCACATCGCTGACGCGGCCGTAAAGCTCGGCATTGATAAAATTCGCAATACGTCCGAAGAAAAGTCCGATCGGGACGACGGTTGCGAGCAGATCGCCAAAATCGAGAATGGTGATTTTCTGGAACCGGGAATAGAGAATCGTCGCGATCACGACGCCGAGAAAGCCGCCATGGAAGGACATGCCGCCCTGCCAGATCATGAATATTTCGGACGGGTTGGCGAGGTAATAGCCGGGCTTGTAAAAGAGCACGTAACCGAGGCGGCCGCCGAGAAGCACGCCAAGGGTTGCCCAGATGAGAAAATCATCCGCCTGTTTGGGCGTGATTCTCGAGGCTTTATCGCGGGCGAAATACATCATCAACTGCCAGCCGATGATCAGTCCGGCGACATAGGCAAGCGCGTACCAGCGGATCGCGAACGGCCCGATCTGGACGAGGACGGGGTCAATCTCCGGGAAGGCGATGGCCGAAAAAAGGGTCGATAATGTCATATGCGGCACTATATATAGTAACGTGCGATATTCGCAAGCGCGTCGCGGCAAGACAATTGCTTTCGTCCGCCGCTCTTGTCATTATGGGGCAAATTTTACTTGAGGAACATGGCCATGCAGACGAATACCCGCCTTTTTGACGATCTTGCCCGCCTCGCAACCGGGGCGCTCGGGACGGCGCAGGGCGTGAAGACGGAATGGGAAAATCTGTTTCGCCAGCGGCTGGAGAAAATCATCGCCAATATGGACCTTGTCCCGCGCGAGGAGTTTGACGCGGTGAAAGCGATGGTCGTGCTTGCGCGTGAGGAGAATGAGCTTTTGAAGGAGCGCCTTGCGGAGCTGGAAGCGCGGCTCAATCTCGCCACAAAGCCCGCTCCTGCGCCAAGGAAAGCTGCGAGTGCAAAGCCGAAACAAAATGAGAGCGACCCGGGCCCCGCGGACATCGATCCGAAATAGGGCGCTCCCGGCGGCCCGGCGGCAACCTCGGGCCCGATAATTATCCACAAGAAAAAGCGGCTTTGCCAACATTCCCTGTTGCCCTGCGACCTTCCGCAGACTACGCTATATTTATGGTGGTTGATTGCTGATTGCACCATATGTGGTCTGTAGTAGATTTCCTTACCGGCCCATGCTTTGTGGTAGGTGACGGGGCGTTGGCTGGCGGAACAGTTCTGAAAGGAATGGCTATGACGTCCTTATATCTCTCTCACGAAGAGCTAGACGACCCCAATCCCCTTGATCTCATCGAAAGCATCATCGTTGACAATGACTGGTCCTTCGACCGGCAGGGGAACAATGAGCTGACCGTCGGTGTGGAAGGAAGCTGGTGCCAGTATCATCTTTGGTTCTCCTGGCGGCCGGACCTGCGCTCCATCCAGTTCTCCTGCGCCTATGATATCAAGATCCCCGAGCGTCTCTATCCCGCGATTTATGAGCTGCTCGGACGGGTGAATGAGCGCTTGCCCGTTGGTCACTTCGACAGCTGGCGGGAGGAGGGGATGGTTCTGTTCCGCCATTCCCTGCTGCTTGGCAATGCACCCGTTCTCACCGGCGATCAGATACAGACGCTGGTCGAAATCGGTATGGGCGAGCTTGAGAAATTCTATCCGGCGATCCAGTTCTGCCTCTGGGGCGGGAAGACCCCGGAGGAGGCGATAGAGGCCGCGATGTTCGAAACCATGGGAGAAGCATAAGCAATGAGCCTCTCGCTGCTTCTCGTCGGCTGCGGCAAGATGGGGCAGGCGATGCTGGGTGGCTGGATCCAGAACGGGATCGATCCGTCCGGAATTGTCGTGGTCGATCCTGCATCGGAGAACCTCCGCTTCGCGCGCGACCTTGGCTGCCGGGGCGTAGTCTCGGCAGGCGACATCCCGGCCGGCTTCAGCCCCGATGTGCTGATCCTTGCAGTCAAGCCGCAGGTGATTCTTGACGTGCTGCCGACCTATCGCGCATTTGCCGCGGCGGGAAGCCTCGTCATCTCGATCGCAGCGGGCACGCGCATCGAGGCGTTCGAAGCGGCGTTCGGGGAGGCGGCGGCGATCGTTCGCACCATGCCGAACACACCTGCCGCCGTGCATCAGGGGATGCTGGTCTCCTGCGCGAATGCGAGCGTCACCGCCCGGCAGCGGGAGATTTGTGATCAACTCATGCGGGCGATAGGGGAGGTCGCGTGGATCGAGGATGAAGCGCTGATGAACGCCGTCACCGGCCTTTCCGGATCCGGCCCGGCCTATGTCTTCTATCTCATCGAAACCATGGCGGCGGCCGGCGTTAAAGCAGGCCTTCCCGAAGATCTTGCCATTCAGCTCGCGCGCCAGACGGTTGCCGGGGCGGGTGCGCTGGCGCGCCAGTCGGATGAGAGCGCGGCGCAGCTTCGCATCAATGTGACAAGCCCGAACGGAACAACGGCTGCCGGCCTTCAGGTTCTGATGGATGAGACATCGGGACTTGCACCGCTGATGGAAAAGACCGTTGCCGCTGCGGCACACCGCTCGGAAGAGCTGGGATAGCGCGAAAAAAACAGGATAATTACCCTTTAAAGTAGAATTTGGCTCCCCATATCCACTTCGGTTAAGGAGGATTGCGATATGGGCGAGACATCGGACAGTGGATCCGCGGGCGGCGGCGGAGGCGCCCCGACAATGGCGGGCGGGATGATTATTCCCGACCTCAGCGCTATTACCACGCAGCAGAATGACAATATCAAAAAGATGACGGCGGCGGTCCAGTCGGCGTCCGGCGGATTGCAGGCGATTGTCTCGCAGCAGCGCACCGCCCTGCAGCAGATCATGCAGAATTTACAGGGCTCGCTCGATGCGTCGGTTGCGGCGGCGAAAGCCGGGCCTGCCGGGACGCTAGATCTGAAAGCGCAGGTGGATAATTTCGATGTCGCCATCGACAACCTCACGAAAACGGCGGAGACCCTGACGGCGACCACCGGAAAATCCTTCGATGCGATCAGCCAGTCGATGCAGCAATCCCTGCAAACCATCGAGAAGGTCGCCGAAAAATTCTCATCCGGCGGACAAGGGGCATGATTTCCGGAGGGCTTTGTTCTAGTCTTCTCGCGAAGTGAGGAGAATTACCTGAAATGACAGAACAAATTACCTTTGACGATTTTCTGAAAGTCGATATCCGCGTTGGGCGCGTTATCGACGCGGCCGTCTTCCCCGAAGCGCGCAAGCCCGCCTACAAGCTCGTGATCGACTTCGGCGAGGAGATCGGGACGCGCAAAAGCTCCGCCCAGATTACTGTACTCTATACGCCGGAGGAGCTGGTCGGCCGGTTGGTCATGGCGGTGGTCAACTTCCCGCCGCGGCAGATCGGCCCGGTCATGTCGGAGGTGCTGGTTCTCGGCTTCAGCGACAGTACCGGGAATATTTCGCTGGCCGCGCCCGATCATGACGTGCCGATCGGCGGTCGGCTTCACTAACCGGAAGGTAGACGCGATGAGCGATGCGAGAGAGGGGGGAGAGACCGGCGCAAAAAGCGTAGAGATGCCGCCGCCGCCCGATCTTTCCTCGCTTTTCAAGGCGCATAGCGCCGGCATCGAGGCGGCCTGCGAGAAAGCGGGCGCGGCCTTCTCCGCCATCGGCGCGCGCGATCAGGATCTCGGGACGCTGGTCACAAAGCTGGGGGCGGAGATAGAGCAGGTCTTTACAATTGCGGCGGCGGCGAAATCCCCGCAACTTGCGCTTGCCAGCATTCCGCCGGTCCTCGCGCTTGCCAATACGGCCTTTGCCGCTGTCCCCGCGGCGGATCAGAAAACGCAGGCTGCGCTGAAAGACGCGTTTGCCCCGTTCAGCGGATAAAGCGCGCCGGGCTGCTCACTAGCGGGGCAGGCGGATTTCAACCCGCAAGCCGCCTTCCGGCGATTGTCCGAGGGCGATTTGCCCGCCGTGGCCATGCACGACATCGCGGGCAATGGTGAGGCCAAGTCCGCTGCCGCCGGTATCCATATTGCGCGATGGCTCCAGGCGGAAGAAGGGGCGGAACACGTCGCGTCGCTGGGCTTCGGGGATCCCCGGTCCGTCATCATCAATCAGGATTACGATCTCGGCGTTTGTCTCCCTGACGCTCACCCAGATTTCGTTGGCGTAGCGCGCGGCGTTGCTGACGAGATTGGTGATGCAGCGCTTGAAGCTGTTCGGCCTGATTTCGGAGGAGAAACTCTCCGGGCTGGTTGTGAAGGAGATCGCGGTACCCTGTCGGCGCGCATTGGCGACCACATCCTGCACGAGTTCGGGAATATCGGTATGCTCAACGGCTTCCGCTTCCTGCCCGCGCGCGAAGGCGAGGTAGCCTTCCACCATTTTTTCCATGTCAGTGACATCGCTCTCAAGGCTCGCCCGGTCCTCGTTGTCGGGCATCATGGCGAGTTGCAGCTTCATGCGGGTGAGCGGTGTCCTGAGGTCATGGCTGACGCCCGCCAGCATCTCTGTCCGCTGGGTGATCTGCCGCAGGATGCGGTGCTTCATGACATGGAAGGCGCGCGAGGCCGAGCGTATCTCGAGCGCGCCAGAGGGTTTGAAATCCTCGACGAACTGGCCGCGGCCGAACTGCTCCGCCGCCGAGGCGAGCTGGCGGATCGGGCGCATCTGATTGCGCAGGAACAACAGCGCGACGCCGAGCAGCACGAGAGAGATCGCCACCATCCACATGACGAAAATATAGGTCGTGCTGGAGAAGAGCCGCTTGTCGCGGACGATCACCTGCAGGATGGCGTCGGGCAGCTGGATCAGGATGATGACCGACTCGAGTTTTTTGTTGGTGCTGATATGAAAGGGGCGGGCGGGCAGGCTTTCGCGAAGCGCATTTACGAGATGGCTTTCAAGAAAGCCGAAATTCTCCTGGTTGTCGCTGCCTTCGGGGAGCTTTTCGCCCGGACGGATGCTGACCGCAAGGCGCATCTGGCTGCGCGCGATCCCGAGAATATCCGCCTCGGCGACGGCGCCCGGAAAACGGTCGCGCAGTGAGATGACCGTCGCGATATCACCGGCGACGCCCTGCGCGAGGCGCCTTGCGACATCGTCCCAGTGGCGTTCGTAGAAGATATAGGTCACCAGAATCTGCAGCAGCAGAATGGGCAGGACGACGATCAGGATCGAGCGGCCGAACAGCGTCCGCGGCATCAGGTTTTTCAGGAACCCGCCGGCGAGGCCTTTATATATCCCGCGCAGTCGGCTCAATCCGCCCATAAAACATATCCCTCACCGCGTACTGTCTGCAGGTGACGCGGCGCTTTCGGATCCTTCTCAATCTTGCGTCGCAGTCGCGTGATCTGGACATCGACGGCGCGCCCCTGGCTGCCGCTGGTCGCCGAGAGATCTTCGCGGCTGATGGGGACGCCCGGCGTCGAGGCCAGCGATTTCAAAAGCACGGATTCACCGGAGGTGAGGGCGATGACCTCGTCGCCTTTCAGCAGCTCGCCGCGTTCCAGGTTGAAGGTGAAGTCGCCAAATGTCAGCGATCCCGGCTTTTCGGTTTTCGCGCGGCGCAGGATGGCGGCGATGCGGAGCAGCAGCTCGCGCGGCTCGAACGGCTTGCTGAGATAGTCATCGACCCCGGCCTCCAACCCGGCGATCCGCGCATCCGGATCGCCCATGGCGGTCAGCATCAGGATCGGCGTTTCCCGTCCGGCGCCGGGTGCGGCGCGCAGATAGCGGGCGAGCTCGATGCCATCGCCCCCCGGCATCATCCGGTCAAGCACGATGAGATCGAAAAAGAAGCCGGACATCCGGTCTTTCGCAGCCTGCACCGTTCCCGCCGTCGAGACCCGATAGCCGTTGTCCAGAAGATATTTCTTGAGGAGTGTCAGCAGCCTCATGTCATCGTCGACAACGAGAATATGTGGCGCGTTATCCAGCATGCCGGCTCCCTGCATCCCGAGCCATCATGGTTTGAAAACCCGCCCCAGCACCGTCTCGCGAATGTCTTCCCCGATTAGGCCGATCAGTACCTTGCGATATCCCGCGACGGCGTCGGCGCCCGCCTCGCGAAAGGCGTGGGCGACGAGATCGCGCTGGACGCGGCTCAGCTTCTGCTCCAGCTTCTGGCCCTCCTCGGTGAGATAAAGACAGCGCTGGCGTCGGTCCTCCTCGCCCGGGCGCTGCTCGATGAAGCCCCGTTCGATGAGGTTGCCAAGGACGCGGTTGAGGCTCTGCTTGGTGATCCGGAGGATATCGAGCAGTTCCGAGACGATGATCCCCTCGTTCCGCCCGACAAAATGAATCACCCGATGATGGGCGCGTCCGAATTTATAGTCCTTGAGGATCTGGTCGGGACCGGCTGTAAATTCGCGATAGGCGAAAAACAGCAGTTCTATGGCCTGCCGGAGCTCTTCCTCACGGAGAAAAAGAGGATTGTTCGCCGATTTTAAGTCAGTCATGTTGACATATATTTCTTACAATGTTACAAAATTTACATTCGATTCGACATATTCGAACGTTGGTGGGATTATATTATACCAATAATAACGTAAGGTGCTTCAAAATGGATACCTCCTCTTTTGCCGATCGCGACGGTTTCATCTGGCTCAATGGTAAACTCGTACCATGGCGGGATGCAAACATCCATGTGCTAACCCATGGGCTGCATTATGCCAGCAGTGTGTTCGAAGGGGAAAGAGTGTATGACGGCGAAATTTTCAAGCTGCAGGAGCATACGGATCGGCTGATTGAATCGGCGCGCATCCTTGGCTTTAAGATTGAGCAGAGCGCCGACGAGATCAACGAGGCCTGTTACCAGACCGTTCGCGCGAACAACATCGTTGACGGCTACGTCCGCCCGATCGCCTGGCGCGGCTCGGAGATGATGGGTGTCTCCGCGCAGAGCAGTCGGATCAACCTTGCCGTCGCCGCCTGGGTGTGGCCGAGCTATTTCTCGCCGGAAGCCCGCATGAAAGGTATCCGCCTCAAAATCTCGCCGTGGCGGCGTCCGGCGCCGGACACCATTCCGACACAGTCGAAGGCCGCCGGCCTCTATATGATCTGCACCCTCAGCAAGCATCAGGCCGAGTCGGAAGGCTATGACGATGCGCTCATGCTGGACTATCGCGGACAAGTCGCTGAGGCGACCGGCGCCAACATCTTCTTTGTCAGCAACGGCGTCCTCCATACGCCGACGCCGGATTGCTTCCTTGATGGCATCACGCGCCGGACGGTGATCGACCTCGCGAAAGCTCGCGGGATCGAAGTTGTCCAGCGGGCGATCATGCCCGAAGAGATGGCTGGCTTCCAGGAATGCTTCCTCACCGGAACGGCTGCGGAAGTTACCCCGGTCAGCAGCATCGGCGACTATAAATTCACGCCGGGCGAGGTCTGCGCCGCATTGATCAAGGACTATGAGAACTGCGTTCGCCGTAAAAAAGCCGCATAAGCTCGCTACAGCCTTACATTTCCGATGCCCGTCTTAACCATATTGGGACGGGCATTTTGATTTTTGCGCAATATCGTTTAAAATGTTGCGAATTTGACGAATTGGCTGAACCGCAAAATAGTCGGAACCGTAAGCACTCATGAAATTGACCGAAATTACCCTGGCCATCGGACTGGCCGTTGTCAGCGTCTCTCCCGCCGTGGCAAGTTTTGAAGCGGGGCAGGCGGCGCTCAAACGGAACGATGCAATCACCGCGGTCGATGAATGGATCACGGTCGCCAAGCGCGGCGATGCGCGGGCGCAGTTTGCGCTCGGCCAGCTTCTCGAAGCGGGCGGGGACGGGGTCGTCGCCGATCCGGTCGATGCTCTTTCCTGGTATCGCCTTGCCGCGGCGCAGGGTCTTGCGGAAGCCGAACCGGCGGTGGAGCGGCTGAGCGGCGAGCTCGGCGCGGCGGCAGTCGAGGAGGCTCAACTCCGAACGCTTGCCACCGTCGGTGTCTGGTTCCGTAATTACACCGGGCAGGATGAGGCCGCCTATCAGCAGATGCGCGCGGTCGCTGCGGCGGAACGTCAATCTACCCCGCGGGTCGAGATCGGCACATCCGATACGCTCGCCGAACAGCGGGCGGCGGCGCAGCGCGAACTTCTGGCGCAGCGCAAGGCCGAGGAAGAGGCGAACGCACGCGCCCTTGAAGAGAGCCGGGAGGCGGCCATTCGCGCCGCCCAGATAGAGGCCGAAGAAGCGAAACGTCAGCAGAGCCTGCGCGAGCAGCAGATTGCAGCCCAACGTCAGGCCATTGCCGCGCGGGATGCCGCGCCGGCCGGTGATGAACTCGCCGCAGCCCGGGCACGGCTTGCTGCTTTGATGGCGAAGCAGGATGCCGCGTCCGGAACGGCCGCTGCGGCGACGGCGGAAACCGCACCGGCTGTTCCCGCCGCGCCCGCCGCGATCGGGACGGTTCAGCAGAATGCGATTGAAGCGCCCGCCCGGCCGGCTGAGGCCGCTGATACGCCTTCGGAAACACCCACACCTGCGCCCTTGCGCACCGATGCGGCGCCCGAAAGCGCATCCCGGAATGCGCCTGAAGCCACCGTCCGCCCCGTGACGCCGAAGGAAACCGTTGTTGCCGCGGCCCCGGCGATGAATTCCGCAAAAATGAACGCCGCCGGCAGCTCTGTTGCCACGGTCACGGACGAAAAGGCGGCATCGCTCGCCGCGCTCAAAGAGCATGACGGGCTGAACCGGGACATCGTCGAGCAGATTTTCGAGCAGGCCAAGATCGCCGATCTCGGCACGCCGGCCGCAAGGCAGGAGATCGAAAATTCCCTCTCGCGGATCGAGGCGTTGAAATGGTCGCTGGTCTCCGGAGCGAAAGGGGACAAGGCCGCTCCGAAGATGAACAAGGTGCTTATGTCAAGTATGACCCCGGTGCAGATCGCCGAGGCGAGCCGGCTCGCCCGCGAATATCTGATCAAGCAATATAATCTCTAATATCTGTAGATTAACCGGTTAATCTCAACTATTCCCAGCGGCTGGCGGCGTCAACGTCGCTCTTGCGTTCGCTGACCCAGACGGTCTCGCCCTCCGGCGTGATCTCGCTTTTCCAGAAGGGCGCTTTCGTTTTCAGCCAGTCCATCAGGAAACGCGCGGCATCAAACGCATCCTCGCGGTGCGGAGAAGCGGTGATAACCAGTACAATCGGATCGCCAAGCGCCAGATCCCCATAGCGATGGACGATCAGGCTCGCCTGCAGCTCCCAGCGGCGCTGCGCCTCCGCTTCGATCTTTTCGAGTTCCCGCTCCGTCATGCCGGGATAATGCTCAAGGCTGAGACCGGTCACCGGGCGGCCGTCGTTGAAATCGCGGACCAGCCCTGTGAAGCTGACAATCGCGCCGATATCGGTTCGGCCTTCGCTGATTGCGGCGATTTCCGCGCCGGTGTCAAACGCCTCGCGCTGTACGCGGATCATCTCAGCCTCCCGTCACCGGCGGGAAAAAGGCAACCTCATCTCCCTCCGCGAGCGGCGTGTTGGCGGTGACATATTCCTGATTGACGGCGATACGCACCACGTCAAGATTGGCGAACACCTCGGCGAAGGCGGGGCCGCGCCCTTTCATCCATTTGAGGAGGCGGTCGGTATCAGAGCGCTCTTCCGACCAGGGGAGCGTTTCCCCTGCCATCTGAAGCTTTGTCTTCAACCACGCGAAATAGAGAATTTTCATCTCGTAAACTCCGTAAAGGGAATGAACTTTATGCTGTCTCCCTTGTTAATATAGCGGCAATCCTCGGCAATTTCGACAAGCCCGTTCGCCCACACCATTGAGGAGAGAACGCCCGAGCCCTGCTTTGGAAAGATCGAAACGCTGCCGGCGCCATTTTCGGAAACGGTGTAGCGCCCGCGTAGCCATTCGCGCCGTCCGGGTTTCTTCTCGAAAGTAAAGTCCGCGATAGCGGGATAGTGGAGCGGTTTACTAATTGCAGCGCCCGAGAGCTTCTGCAGCAGCGGGCGGAGAAAGATCAGCGAGCAGACAAGCGCCGAGACCGGGTTGCCGGGCAGGCCGACAAAGGCGGCATCCCCAATCTGGCCGAGGGCGAGCGGGCGACCCGGCTTGATGGCGATGCGCCAGAAATGGATTTTCCCGATGCGGGCGAGCACATTTCGGACATGATCCTCATCTCCCATGGAAACGCCGCCCGAGGTAATGACGAGATCATGTCTCGCGCACGCCGTTTTGAGCGCGGCCTCGATTGTGGCGTCGCGATCGGGAAGAATGCCGAGATTGCTGACCTCGCATCCCATAGACTGCAAGAGTGCCAGCAGCATGTAGCGATTGCTGTCATGTATGCGCCCGGGCGCGGGCGCCGCTGCCGGTTCAAGCAGCTCGTCACCGGTGGAAAAAAGCGCAACGCGCAGGCGTTTATACAGGGGAATCTCCGCAATCCCGACGGACGCGAGATGGCCGATATCCTGCGGGCGAAGCCGATGACCGCGAGCGAGAAGAAGCTGCCCCTTCTGGATATCTTCGCCGGCCCGGCGGCGGTTCTCACAGGGTGTGAGACCTTCGGGCAGAATAATCCGGTCGCCCTCGAAACGCACATGTTCGATCATTGCGACGGTATCAAAACCCTGCGGCATGACCGCCCCGGTCAGGATCTTGACGACGCCGTTCCCGGCATCGCCGGTGAAGGGGTGGCCGGCCCTGCTGTATCCCGAAACGCGGCGGGGCGCGGCGGGGTCGGCCGCATAACCCTCATAGCGACAGGCATAGCCATCGACCGCGGAGTTATCATGCGGCGGCAGATCGAGCGATGAATGAATGTCGGCGGCGAGAACGCGCCCAACGGCTTCATCGAGCGGGCAGGGTTCGGATTGCACTACTCTTTCGACCGCAGCAGATATCCGGGAGAGCGCATCTTCGGCGCGCAGCATATCCGCATCCAGGGCGAAGCAGTCGCTGCTGAGGCCGCCCGGCGTGTCATCTGCCGGCATGAAATGATGGATGATAAAGTCCGCGATTTCATTTTCGTTGTCGAGATCAAGGACGGGAACGCGGGCCGGGTAATCCGCCGCCGTGGTCGCAAGCGCAATGATGCTGTCATCCTCGGTGACGCGGGGCGGATTATCGCTTTCGGGGCGCCAGACTTCAATCTTCGGGAAATTTTCCGACTTGAACCCCTCGATCAGCAGAAAATCAACCGGCGTCATCTTCCCGATTATGTCCTGAAGCGTGGCTTCGCCCTCGCCCCGGTTCTCATGCATCAGCGCCCAGCGATGGGCGGAGGAAATCAGCACCTCGCTCGCGCCCGCCTCGCGATGGCGGTGGGAGTCCTTTCCCGGAATATCGATATCGAAGCGATGATGCGCATGCTTGACCGTGGAGATGCGATAGCCGCGCGCTTTAAGAGCCGGAATAAGGCGCGTCAACAGCGTGGTCTTGCCATTTCCACTCCAACCCGAGATGCCGATGATATGCATGCGATGTCGATCCTAGCCGTGCGACGGCGGTCCGTCTTCCATCATATGCCTGAGGCCGAGGCGGAGATAGTCATATCCCGTCCAGACGGTCAGCAGGCCGGCAATCCAGAGCAGGACTTCGCCGATCTGGATGGCGTCAATATACTGCGCGACGGCCGGGCCGCCGAGCAGGAAGCAGAGCGCAAAAATCTGCGTCGCGGTCTTCCATTTGGCAAGCTTGCTGACCGGCATGCCGACGCGCAGTTCCGCAAGATATTCGCGAAGGCCCGAGACCATGATCTCGCGGCAGAGAATGATGGTCGCGGGGATCAGATCCCAGCCGCTGATCCGGTTGACGCCAACAAGCACGAGAAGCGCCGAGGCGACCAGCAGCTTGTCGGCGACCGGATCGAGAAACCGGCCGAGTTTCGATGTCTGGCCATAGAGCCGGGCAAGATAGCCGTCCAGAAAATCGGTGATGCCGGCGGCGACGAACAACCCGAGCGGCACCCAGCTCGCGAGCTTGCCCGGCAGATAGAGCGATGCCAGCAGCAGCGGGATAATCACGATCCGCGACAGGGTGAGTATATTTGGCAGGCTTAAGAGCATGATTTCCGGGCGCTGACGGGCTGCTGAAAAAGTCAGTATAGGCAGGGGATCGGGTTAATAAAAGGTCATAAGTCAGCTTTCATCATGAAAAAAATTATATATCACTTCCGCCGTCGCGCGGGAGATGCCTTCGACGGATTGCAGATCGCTGAGCGCTGCCTGTTCAACCCCCTTCGCCGAGCCGAAGCGATTGAGCAGCGCCTTCTTGCGTTTGGCGCCGATCCCCGGAATTTCGTCGAGCGGCGAACGGCCGATTGCGCGTGACCGCCTGGCGCGGTGACTGGTGATCGCATAGTGATGCACCTCATCGCGGAGCCGCTGCAGGAAGTAGAGCGTCGGATCCTTTTCAGGGAGCGAGAAAGACGCGCGTCCCGGCATGAAAAACCGCTCGCGTCCCGCGTTTCGGTCCGGCCCCTTGGCGATGGCGACGAGCGTCACGTCGGTGATGCCGAGTTCGTCGAAAACCTCGCAGGCAACGCTGAGCTGGCCCTGACCGCCATCGATCAGGACGAGATCCGGCCATTGCTCGCGTGAGCCGGATGCACCGGGTCCGACGCGGTCCGGATCCTCCTTCTGCAGCCGCGTGAAGCGGCGCGTCAGCACTTCGCGCATCATGCCGTAGTCATCGCCAGGGCTGAGCGCGGTGTTCTTGATATTGAACTTGCGATAGGCCTTCTTCTCGAAGCCCTCCGGCCCGGCGACCACCATCGCGCCGACGGAATGGGTGCCGGAGATATGGCTGTTGTCATAAACCTCGATGCGCTCCGGCGGCTCGGCAAGACCGAAGGCCTCGGCCACCCCTTCAAGATGCCGGCGCTGGCTGGCGTTCTCCGCCATGCGCCGGAGCAGCGCGCCTTTCGCATTCATCAGCGCATGCTCGACCATCTCCCTTTTTGCCCCGCGTTTCGGCGTCTCGATACGGACCGTCCGCTCCGCCGTAACCGAAAGCGCTTCGCCAATCAGGTCGGCATCTTCAAGTTCATGGCTGGTCCAGATACCGCGTGGCGCGACGCGCCCGTCATAGAACTGCCCGATAAAGGCGGCGAGAACATCGGCGGGGCTGTCGTCTTTGGTGTGGGTCGGATAATGCGCGCGGTTCCCGAAATTCTGGCCGGAGCGGAGGAAAAAGACCTGAACGCATGTCTGGCCGCCTTCCTGATAGGCCGCAATGACATCAACCTCGTCATTGGTCGGAAGATTGATCGTCTGGCGGGACTGGATATGCGCCATGGCCTTCAGCCGGTCGCGATAGATGGCGGCCTGTTCGAAATCGAGCGCATCGGACGCGGCCTGCATCTTTCTGGCGAGCTTTTCCTGCAACTCGAAGCTCTTGCCCGACAGGAAGCCGCGCGCCTCATCGACGACATCGAGATAATCCTCTCGGCTGATCAGCCCGACGCAGGGCGCGGAGCAGCGCTTGATCTGATATTGCAGGCAGGGCCGCGTGCGGTTCTGAAATTCCGAATCCGAACAGGAGCGGAGCGGGAACAGCCGCTGAAAGGTCGCCAGCGTCTCATTTACCGCGCCGGCGGAGGCAAACGGGCCGTAATATTCCCCCTTGCGGCTGCGGGCGCCGCGATGCTTGGTGATCTGCGGCCAGTCGTGATCACCGGTGATCAGGATGTAGGGAAAGGATTTGTCATCGCGCAGGATGATGTTGTAGCGCGGTTTCAAATTCTTGATCAGGTTGGCTTCAAGCAGCAGCGCTTCCACCTCGGTATGGGTGGAAACAAACTCCATCGACCGGGTCAGCGATACCATCCGCATGATGCGCGTCGATTGCCCGGTAGTCTTGACATAGGCGGCAACGCGCTTCTTCAGGTTCTTGGCTTTGCCGACATAAAGCACCTGCCCGGCATCGTCGATCATCCGGTAGACGCCTGGTGTGCCCGGCAGGGTTTTCAGAAACCGCTCGATCACTTCCGCGCCGCGCCGGAAGGGCGAAATGCTTTTATCGGTCGATTCGGCTGTTTGATCCATCGCGTATCGTCTTCAGCGGGCCTTGGGGCCGGGCTTCCTCTCTATGAATATAGTTAAACACACCCTTAGTAAAATAGCCTAAGCCCCTTATCTGCAACATACATTCGAAGTCCGAAAAAAATACTGCGCTGCGGCGATATTACGGTTTTTTGACACTATCCACGTAACCTGTGGAAAACTTTGTGAGTAAGCTGTCGAGATGTCCTCGCAATGCCACATAAACCAAGCTTTTTACGAAGTTGCCTAATTTTTAGGCACGTAGTTAACTGATTGAAATTTATTGGTTATTTAAAAGTCAAGCCGACCGTCGCGGGTATTTCAAGATTTTATCGGGAGTTAATCGCCATTTGTGCCGGAACTTCGGTCAATGTGCACAACTATCCCCGAGATTTCTGAAAATTTTACCATTTTCCGCCGCGGAAGCGTCGCTCATCCTTTGACGCGGGTAATTTCGACCCCGACGCTCGAGGTGTTCTTGATCGCGCTCAGCTTCTCGATCTTCACGGTCACCATGCTGACCCGATCATTGGCAAGACAGATCGCCGCAGTATTCTCGGCGAGTGTCTCGACAAGATTGACATGTTTGTCGGTCGCCATCCGAATCACCTGATTCGTAATCGTCTCGTAACAGACGACATTTCGGTAGTTGTCGCCGACGGGCCCTGCGGCGTCGCTGACCGTCATGTCGATGTTGAAACGGACCGGCTGCGGTGTCGTCCGTTCATGCGTATAGACGCCGATCAGCATCTCGACGACAAGGTCGCGGATAAAGACCTTGTGGGTCTTGCCCGGGTTGAGCATCCGCCCGAGGGGGTAGAGCGTGTCCATCGGGGTGGGTTTATTCATCGGGACTTTCCCCTTTCATGTGACCGGATGTAGGCAGATGTTGGCCTCCGTCAAGAGCAATAAATTCTCCGGTCATGGATTTCGCTTTAAGAATGAACTGGACGGCGAGCGCAATTTCCTCTGGCGTCGGGCCGTAGCCGAGCGGCACCGATTGCTGCTCGGCGTGAAAGTCGGCGGCGCTCTGGTGAATATTGGCGAGTGTCGGGCCGGGGCCGATGGCATTGACGCGGATCCGCGGCGCGAGCGCCATCGCCGTCGTTTGCGTCAGGGTCCATAGCCCGGTCTTGCTGAGTGTATAAGAGAGGAAATCGGGCCGCAGATTGAACACCCGCTGATCGGCGATATTGATCACATTCCCCTGTTCCCCGTCCGGCAACTGCCTTGCGAAATCCTGCGTCAGCAGGAGCGGCGCGAGGAGGTTCGTATTGATATGGCTATGGAAGCTTTCCGGCGAAACGCTCCGGATCGTGTCGTTTTCGAAAAGCGATGCATTGTTGACGAGGCAGTGGAGCGGTCCGAGGGCATCGCCCGCCTGGCGGAGGATATCGCGGACATCCTCCGTCTTCGCGAGGTCGGCCTCAACGAGCGCGGCGCGCCCGCCCGATGCGGTAATCTCATCGGCAAGCGCGCGCACTTCCTCGGCCGAGTGGCGATAATGGAGCACGACCCCCCAGCCTTCTTCCGACAGGGTCCGGGCGATGGCCCGGCCGATACGCCGTCCGGCACCGGTGATCAGCGCATTTCTGGACATGGATGACGCCACCTTGGTTGTTTCATTTTCGCATTATGTCGCGATGGGCCCGGACATACCACAAAAGGATGTAACGACATAGACCGCTTGTGCGCGCGGCCGTCCCAGCGGAAAGGCGGGTCAGTACCGCCGCTCGATCGAATATCCGTGTCTCTCCAGCAGGAACAGGACGCCTTCCGTTCCCGGCAGATGCAACGCGCCAATTCCAACAAAGGCGTTGCCGTTTTCAAGTTCAAAGAGCATCCGCTCGACCATCCGGTGATTGCGCATGACTATCAGCTCATCGGTCATTATCCGGCCGAGCTCGGGGCTGGCCC
This sequence comes from Sneathiella sp., assembly GCF_036844445.1. Lineage (GTDB taxonomy): Bacteria > Pseudomonadota > Alphaproteobacteria > Sneathiellales > Sneathiellaceae > Sneathiella. The sequence goes on from NZ_DAIUFV010000001.1 coordinate 141,197, forward strand.
CCTCTAAGGTCTGCTCGAGATCGCAGATGATCCAGCCGGTGTTGCCTGAGAGATAATAGCTGGTCAGGGTCTCAATCTCCTCGTCGAGGCGGGGAAATTCGTTCAGCGCTTGATCGAGATATTCGATCTGAACCGGCACGGGCATCGCATCGAAGACGGCAAACTGCTCTTCATTCGTCTCCAGCCCCAGAACGCGCTTCCCCGAAAGCCGCGCCGATTTTTCGAGCTCCTTGTCGAGCAGGGTGAGACTCCGGCCGGGCCGAGTGTCGGCAGGCGGCTGGCTAATGATGGCGGCGGCGGCCCATATCTTCAGGCGGTCAAGCGACGCGGCATCGATGCCATGTTTCGCGGCAATGAAAAGAAGCTTCGCGAAACGCTCCTCGCCGATGCGCGCTTTCAGACTTTCGCCCGGGCCGAGCAGCACTTGCGCGCGGGAGCGGTCGGTCTCTGCCTCGGTGAGCGATGTTTCGAAAATGGCGGTGCCGGCCCCGAGAAAGGCCTGCATAACGGGCCCCGGAAGATGCAGGATGCGGGCATCGTTGGAATGCATCGTGCCAAAAATATAACTCGGGGCGACACCCTCCCGCGAGACTTTAAAGAGGCGGCCTTCATCATAGGGGCGCTCGGCGCAGGTCGCGGGCGCAAGGGGTTTCGCGAGCCCTACGGCGGGCCACGCCAATGCGGAAATGACCAGCGAGAGAGAGAAAAAGATATTTGATAGTAGGGACATAAAAGGCTTGCCTGTTGCCGGGGGGAGCATTTGTCAATAAACTAGCACAACCAGCCCGTTTTCACGAATTGCATTGGATGGACACTTATGAAAATCGACCAGTCCAGGTTGAGAGGCTTTTACAAAGCCGTCCTTGCCGCGGTGGCGGCGCTGCTCCTTTCCATGCCGGCGCGGGCGAGTGCGGAGGAGGTGGTCACTTTCGCTGCTGCCAGCCTTGGCGAGAGCGTCGCCGCTCTCGGAAAAGCGTTTGAGAAGAAAACGGGCTTCCCGGTCATTGCATCGTTCGCAGGAAGCGGCGTTCTCGCCCGCCAGATCAATGAAGGCGCGCCCGCCAATCTCTTCATTTCGGCGGATACGCGATGGATGGACTATCTCGATGATGCGAAGCGCCTGATCCCCGGCAGCGTGGTTACCATCGCCTCGAACAGCCTCGTTCTGGTTGCGCGGGACGATGTCGAGGTTGCCGAAGATTTCGATCTCGCAACGCTTCCGGACGTGCTGGGGCAGGAGCGGCTTGCCATTGGGGATCCGGCGCACGTCCCGGTCGGCAGCTACAGCAAGGCGGCGCTCGAGAATCTCGGTCTGTGGCAGCGCCTTGAAAAGCAGACCGTGCGGCTTGCCAATGTCCGCGCTGTAACGGCATTGATCGAGCGGGGGGAAGTGCCCTTTGCCATCATCTACGAGACGGACTACCGGCTTGTCAAAAACGTCAAGCTTGTGAAGGCGTTCCCGGCCGAGACGCATCCGCCGATCGTCTATGCGATGGCGATGATACGGGATGGCGACACCCATTCCGCCAAGCTTTTCTATGAATTTATCCGCTCTGATGAGGGAAGGGACATCATCCGCCGCTTCGGCTTTACGGCTACGGAGAACTGAGCCGCGCGCGGGCCTCAGCGTCCGCGCCCGCCAAGAATATTGCCCATCCCCGCCCGGCCTTTGCGGGAGCGCCCTTGCGGCCGGCCGCTGTTGGGGCCACCGATACCGAGTTCCCGATCCTGCAGCTTCTTGATTTCATCGCGCAGGCGCGCCGCTTCCTCGAATTCAAGATCTTCGGCCGCGCGGCGCATTTTCTTCTCCAGATCCTCGATATGTGCGGCGAGGTTATGGCCGATCATGTGGCTGGCGTCTTCCAGGCCGAGCCCGACATTGTAATGATCCTGCTCATAGACGCTTTCCATGATGTCGCCGATGTTTCGACGCACCGACATGGGCGTGATGCCGTTTGCGGCATTATAGGCTTCCTGCTTGTCTTTTCGCCGTTTCGTCTCATCGAGCGCGAACTGCATGCTGTTGGTGATCTTGTCCGCGTAGAGAATGACACGTCCGTCAACATGTCGTGCCGCGCGGCCAATGGTCTGAATCAGCGAGGTGGAGGAGCGCAGAAACCCTTCCTTGTCCGCATCGAGAATGGCGACGAGCGCGCATTCGGGAATATCCAGCCCCTCGCGCAGCAGGTTGATCCCGACAAGTACGTCAAAGGTGCCAAGGCGCAGATCACGGATAATCTCGATCCGCTCCAGCGTGTCGATATCGGAGTGCAGGTAGCGGACCTTGATGCCGTTCTCGTGAAAATATTCGGTCAGATCCTCGGCCATTTTCTTGGTGAGGGTGGTGACCAGTACACGCTCCCCCTTCGCCGCGCAAAGCTTGCACTCGCGCATCAGGTCATCCACCTGCTGCGAGACGGGGCGGATGATGCATTCGGGATCGGTGAGGCCCGTCGGTCGGATCACCTGCTCGACAAACGCGCCGCCGGTCCGCTCGAGTTCCCACGGCCCGGGCGTTGCGGAGACAAAGATCGTCTGCGGCCGCATGGCGTCCCACTCCTCAAATTTGAGCGGGCGGTTATCCATGCAGGAGGGAAGGCGAAAGCCATATTCGGCGAGCGTTGATTTGCGCCGGAAGTCGCCGCGGTACATGGCGCCAATCTGGCTGACGGTGACATGGCTTTCATCGACCATCAGGATCGCGTTATCGGGCAGATATTCGAACAGCGTCGGCGGCGGCTCGCCGGGTCCGCGCCCCGACAGATAGCGGGAGTAGTTCTCAATTCCGGCGCAGGAGCCTGTCGCTTCCATCATTTCCAGATCGAAGGTGGTGCGCTGCTCCAGCCGCTGCGCCTCCAGAAGTTTGTTCTGCGCCGTCAGCTCGGCAAGGCGCGCCCGCAGTTCCTGTTTGATCAGCTCCTGCGCCTGTCGCAAGGTCGGCTTCGGCGTCACATAATGGCTGTTTGCATAAACGCGGACTTCCCGCAGGCTGCCGGTTTTTTGCCCGGTCAGCGGGTCGAACTCGGTGATTGTCTCAAGCTCATCGCCGAACAGCGAAAATCGCCAGGCGCGGTCCTCCAGATGGGCGGGGAAAATCTCGATGGTATCGCCGCGGACCCGGAAGGTGCCGCGGGTGAAGCTCGCGTCATTGCGTCGATACTGGATTTCGACAAGCTGGCGTAACAGATGCTGGCGGTCGTAGCTTTCCCCGACCTTCAGATCCATGGTCATTTCACTATAGGTCTCGACCGAGCCGATACCGTAGATGCAGGAGACGGAGGCGACGATGATCACGTCGTCGCGCTCGAGCAGGGCCCGCGTCGCGCTATGGCGAAGGCGGTCGATCTGCTCGTTTATCGACGCGTCCTTTTCGATATAGGTATCGGTACGCGCGACATAGGCTTCGGGCTGGTAGTAGTCATAGTAGGAGACGAAATATTCCACCGCGTTATTGGGGAAGAAGGCTTTCATCTCCCCATAGAGCTGGGCGGCAAGGGTCTTGTTATGGGCGAGAATGAGCGTCGGGCGCTGCATCTTCTCGATCACCTTGGCCATGGTGAAGGTCTTTCCCGACCCGGTGACGCCGAGCAGCACCTGGTCGCGCTCGCGCTGTCTGAGCCCGTCGACAAGTTCGGCGATCGCTTCCGGCTGGTCGCCCGCCGGCTCATACTCGGAGACAACCTCGAACGGAATGCCGCCTTCCGATTTTTCCGGGCGGACGGGCCGATGCGGGATAAAGATCGCCGGGGCTTCTTCAAGACCGGATGTTTCGTGTTTGTTCTCGCTGTGCATGGTCTGGTTATAGAGCGTCCATGGTGGGATTTCTATCTCTATATGGAATATGCCAGGCGTTTTTCCAACCGGACAGAAGGAGAAGCGGGGCGAAAAGAAGACCCGGAGCAGCGCGGACAGGGAGGGCGCGTCGGAGCTCCGGGTCAAAGATTGGCGTCAGGCCTGCCAGAATGCCTTGCGGGTTTCATCCCTGACATCGGCCGGGGACAGTCCGCTGTCAGTTAAGTAATATTCATCCAATTCCGCAAGGTGGCTGCGCATGAAGGCGCGATCCTGCCACGCGACAAGCTGACGCAAAATCACCGTTGCGATGCTGTTGCTGCCGAGCGGGGCGATGGTCGGCCGGATCGGCATATTCTGGCCGTTTGTAAAGGTTCTTGCAGACATCCTACTATCCTCGGATTGGTCGAGCGGATCTTATGCCCGCCGCAGTTTCGATGTCCCATATTTGTCATTTCATGGCTTGATTACAAACGACTAATTCTAATAGTATGAATTAGAAAATCTAATCTGAAACGGGAGCCGCCGATGCGTCTGCCACCGCTCAACGCCATTCGCAGTTTCGAGGCTGCGGCGCGCCATTTAAGCTTCTCCAAAGCGGCGGAGGAACTGTTCGTTACGCCGGCGGCGGTAAGTCATCAGGTCAAGGCGCTGGAGGATTGGCTCGGCGTGCCGCTGTTCCGGCGGTTGAACCGTGCCGTGATTCTCACCGCCGCCGGGCAGAGCTACCTGCTTGGGGTGCGAAAAGGTCTTGAAACGATCGGCGCGGCGACGGAAAACCTGATGCGCCATGACACCGCCGGGACGCTGCATGTCGATACGCTCCCGTCTTTTGCGGCGCGCTGGCTGCTGCCCCGCCTCAGCCGGTTTCGCGAAGCCCATCCCGATATCGATGTCCGTCTTTCCGCCTCTGAAAAGCTGGCGGACTTCAATCGGGACGATGTTGATGTGGTGATCCGCTACGGCCACGGGAATTATCCGGGCCTGCGGGTCGAAAAGCTGCTGACGGAGGAGGTGATGTTTCCCGTCTGCAGCCCCGCTTTGCTAACCGGCCGGTATCCGCTCCGCGTGCCCGCGGACCTCAAATACCACACGCTGCTGCATGACGATATGCGCATCGACTGGCAGACCTGGCTGACGCTGGCCGGCGTGACGGACGTGGACCCGAAGAAGGGGCCGAGCTTTAACGACAGCTCCATGCTCCTCACCGCCGCGATCGAAGGGCAGGGCGTTGCGCTTGGGCGGAGCACGCTCGCGGCCGATGACCTGCTCGCCGGACGACTGGTGCAGCCGTTCGATGTCCGGCCGATCCAGGCAGATCAGTCCTATTATCTCGTATGCCCGGAAACGACGGCCGAAAGACCGCGTATAAAAGCCTTTCGCGACTGGATCATGATGGAAGCGTCCGAGAGTTCGGGCCGTTATCGGGCGCTCACGGAGCGACCCCCTGCAGGATAAGGAAAAGCAGGCCTGATCCGCCACGCCGCCTGCCTTTTGCGCCGCAGGTGCGGATGTCACGGCAATATCGGTCCTGTTGCGAAAGAGCGTCAAAAACCGGTGGTCTCACGCCCTAATTAGCGCTATAGACCTGTTATTTCCGGGGCTCCGCCCGGAGAAGATTTTTTAACCGAGAGAGAATCAAAGTCATGTCTATTATTTCGGATAGTCTGGGACGTATCAAGCCATCTGCGACGATTGCCGTAACGGCCAAAGCGGCTGAGCTGAAAGCGGCCGGACGCGATGTTATCGGTCTGGGAGCAGGCGAGCCTGATTTCGATACCCCCGATAATATCAAGGAAGCCGCCATCCGCGCCATTCGCGAAGGCAAGACGAAATACACCGCCGTTGACGGGATTCTCGAGCTTAAAAAGGCGATCTGCGCAAAGTTCAAGCGCGACAATAATCTCGATTACGAACCGAACCAGGTGACCGTCGGGACAGGCGGCAAGCAGATCATTTACAACGCGCTGATGGCGACGCTCAACCCGGGCGACGAGGTGATTATCCCCGCGCCCTACTGGGTATCCTATCCGGACATGGTGCTGCTGGGCGGCGGTACGCCCGTCGCCGTGCCGACGACCAAGGAAAGCAAGTTCAAGATGCGGCCCGAGGATCTAGAGGCTGCGATCACGCCGAAAACCAAATGGCTGATTTTCAACTCGCCGTCCAACCCGTCCGGCGCAGGCTATAACCGCGAGGAGCTCAAGGCCCTCACCGATGTGCTGGTGCGGCATCCGCATGTCTGGATCATGACCGACGACATGTATGAACATCTGGTTTTTGACGATTTCAAATTCGTCACCCCGGCCGAGGTTGAGCCGTCGCTTTATGACCGGACGCTGACCATGAACGGTGTCTCCAAATCCTACGCCATGACCGGCTGGCGGATCGGCTATGGCGCCGGCCCGGTGCCGCTGATCAAGGCGATGGCGACGATCCAGTCGCAGAGCACGTCGAACCCCTCCTCGATAAGCCAGTATGCGGCGGTCGAGGCGTTGAACGGGCCGCAGGACTTTATCGCCGAGCGCGCCAAGGTTTTCGAAGAGCGGCGCAACCTCGTCGTCAGCATGCTCAACCAGGCCGCCGGGCTCGAGTGCCCGCTGCCGGAAGGGGCGTTCTATGTTTACCCGTCCTGCGAAGGCTGCATCGGCAAAAAGACGCCCGAAGGCAAGCTGATTGCGAATGATCTCGATTTCGTCTCGGCGCTGCTTGAAAATGAAGGCGTTGCGGTCGTTCACGGCGAGGCATTCGGCCTGTCGCCGCATTTCCGGATTTCCTACGCGACCTCGACGGAGGAGCTGACCGAGGCATGTGAGCGCATTCAGCGCTTCTGCGCCAGCCTTCGCTAAGGCGCTCGTCTGATCTTGAAAAAGCGGCCGATGATTCGGCCGCTTTTTTTGTTCCCGGCAGCGGGCAGGCGATACACCTGCTTGCAACGGGGTTTTCCCCGCGCTTCCCCGACTGAAAACAGATTTTCCTTGCGCCTGCCTGAAAGGACGTGGAACATTAGAAAAACCTAACTAAAGGAGGCGCGTCATGGTCAAAGACAAACCGGAGGGGCCTCGCAGCATTGCGCTGGTAGGCCCCTATTCGAGTGGCAAAACGACACTTCTTGAGTCAATCCTTCATATTTGCGGCGAAACGGATCGCAAGGGCAGCGTTACGGCGGGAACGTCCGTTGGCGACAGCGCGCGCGAAGCGCGCGAGCGCCAGATGAGTGTCGAGGTGAATGCCGCGCATGTCAATTATCTCGGCGACGACTTTTATATTCTCGACTGCCCCGGCTTTATCGAACTCTTTCAGGAGACGGAAAATGTTCTTCGCGGCGTCGATGCCGCCGTCATCGTTTGTGATCCGGACGAAGCGCGGGCGGTGACCCTGACGCCGCTTCTCAAAAGTCTGGAAGAGAAAAAAATTCCGACCTTTATTTTCGTCAACAAAATGGACAAGGCGCGGGGCTCCGTTCATACGCTCTTCAATTCCCTGCAGGCCGTGACGGAGCGCGCGCTGGTGCTGCGGCAGGTGCCGATCTTCAAGGATGGCATCATCAGCGGCTATGTCGATCTCGCCTCCGAGCGGGCCTATGTCTACAAGGAGGGCGAAGCCTCGCGCATCATCGACCTGCCGCCGGAAATGGCGGAGGAGGAGGGCACTTCCCGCTTCGCCATGCTGGAAAAGCTCGCCGATTTTGATGATCACCTGATGGAAGAGCTGCTCGAAGACATCAAGCCCGAGCGGGAAGAGATTTACGCGCTGCTGCAGCATGATCTGCGCGAGGGGCTGGTGACGCCGGTGTTTCTCGGATCGGCGGAAAATGACAGTGGCGTGCGCAGGCTGCTGAAAGCGCTCCGCCATGAAGTTCCGGCCGCATCCGTTGCCGCGGCGCGCGTTGGCATTGACAGCACCGGCAAACCCGTTGTGCAGGTTCTGAAAACCTACATGTCCGCGCAAGGCGGAAAGCTGTCACTCGCCCGGATCTGGGCGGGACCGGTCGCGGATGGCGACAGCTTCGCGGCCGGCCGCATTGGTGGTATTTTCCGCCTGCAGGGAGCGAAAGCTGAAAAATGCGACAAGGCAGTTGCCGGTGAGATTGTGGCCTTCGGGCGGCTTGATCAGGCCATGACAGGCGATATCCTCCGGACCGATGGCACGGAACGGCTTCCCGAGACGGCGATCCTGACGCCCGTCTTCAGCTTTGCACTGGCGCCGGAAAAGCGGGAGGACGAGGTCAAACTCTCGCTCACCCTTGCGAAGGTGCAGGAGGAGGACAACTCACTCAAGGTCGAGCATCGCCAGGAGACGCAGGAACTGCTGCTGTGGGGACAGGGCGAAATTCACCTCAACATTGCCATCGACCGGATGCGTAACAAATATGGCCTCAATGTCAAAGCCCGGCGCCCGAAAATTGCCTACAAAGAGGCCATCCGAAAGATGGCGACGCAGCACGCCCGCTACAAGAAACAAAGCGGCGGGCATGGGCAGTTCGGCGATGTCCATATCGAAATCCGGCCGCTGCCGCGTGGCTCGGGCTTCAATTTCGAGGAGCGGATCGTCGGCGGCGCCGTGCCGCGCCAGTATATTCCCGCCGTCGAGCATGGCGTTCGCGAATATCTCGCCGAAGGGCCGCTTGGCTTTCCGGTTGTCGATGTCGCCGTCACGCTTGTCGATGGCCAGTTCCATTCTGTCGACAGTTCCGAAAACTCCTTCCGCTCCGCCGCCCGCCTTGCCATGAGCGAAGGCATGCCGAAATGTGATCCCGTCCTGCTTGAGCCGATCTACAAGATCGAGATTTCGATGCCGTCGGAACACACTTCGCGGGTCAACAGCATCGTGAGCGGACGGCGCGGACAAATTCTCGGTTTCGACGCCCGGGCCGGATGGGACGGATGGGACGTTCTCTCGGCGATGATCCCGGAATCGGAAATCCATGACCTGATCATCGATCTCCGCTCGGCGACCCTCGGGCTCGGCACCTATCGCGGGGAGTTCGATCATTTGCAGGAACTGACGGGACAGGGCGCCGACAAGGTTCTGCAGCAGGCGAGGAACTGATGCGGGGGGGCGGCGGCTCACAGACTGTTGACTTGTGATTGGCCGATGAGAGGCAGAACATTTCCGCCGTGAAGTCTTGCGGAAAGGATATGCCGATGCTGATCAAGCGGCCCAAAGGCTGGGAACTTCCCGAAGCCAGCGCAACGTCGGAAAATGTCTATCATGAGCGCCGCCGCATTTTGAAGGCGATGGCGGGGGCCGGACTCATTGGTTCGACATCCCTGCTGGGCCTGCCGCGCCGGTTATCTGCCGAGGACGCCGCGCCGGGAGATGCCCTCTATCCGGCCGCGCGCAATGATCGCTATCAGGTGACACGGCCTCTTACCGATGAGCGTCTGGTAACGACATATAACAATTTCTACGAATTCGGATCGCATAAGGAAATCCACAAGGCGGCGCAGAAGCTGAAAACCAGCCCCTGGCGCGTCACCATCGACGGCATGGTCGAAAAGCCGCTCGAGTTTGATATCGAGGAGCTGCTGGCCCGAGTGCCGCTGGAAGAACGACTTTATCGCCTCCGCTGTGTCGAGGCGTGGTCGATGGTTATCCCCTGGACGGGTTTCCCGATGAAAGAGCTCGTGAAGCTCGCGGCCCCGCTCTCCTCGGCGCAATATGTTGTCATGCAGACATTCGAGGATAAAGCGGTCGCGCCCGGTCAGAAGCAGTTCTGGTACCCCTGGCCCTATACGGAAGGGCTGACAATCGCTGAGGCGACCAATGACCTCGCCTTTCTCGCGACGGGCCTTTACGGCAGGCCGATGCCGAAACAAAATGGCGCGCCGCTGCGACTGGTGACGCCCTGGAAATACGGGTTTAAATCCGCCAAGTCACTGGTCCGTTTCACCTTTACCGACAAGCGGCCGGTCACCTTCTGGGAAGCGCTGGCCGCATCCGAGTATGGCTTCTGGGCCAACGTCAATCCCGAGGTCCCGCATCCGCGCTGGTCGCAGGCGACCGAGCGCGACGTCGGCAGCGGGGAGCGGATCCCGACGCAGATTTATAACGGCTATGGCGAGTTCGTTGCCGATCTGTATCAGGATATGCCGGGCGAGAAGCTCTTTACGTGACGGAGCAGCGCATCTCCCGCGATAATCTCCGCCTTGCCGCCGCGGATTTTCGGTTGCCGCTCCGCCCTGCGCGGCGGTATTCTTGAGCGAATGATAGCAACATAAAGGAGGAGGGGGCATGGCCAGCGAAGGATATCACGAACCGATCGAAGAGCTTTCCGATGAGACCCGCGACATGCACCGGGCGATCGTCTCGCTGATGGAGGAGCTTGAAGCCGTTGACTGGTACAATCAGCGGGTAGACGCGTGCAAGGATCCGGAACTCAAGAAAATTCTTGAACATAATCGCGATGAAGAGAAGGAGCATGCGGCTATGGTGCTCGAATGGGTGCGCCGCCGCGATCCGAAGCTGGATAAGGAACTGCGGGACTATCTATTCAAGGATGGCGACATTAGCGACCACCACGACTAACCCAAAAAAAAAGCCGACCACGTGAGTGGCCGGCCAGTCTGACAGGGAGGTGCATCTCAGAAGATGCATGGGACAAGCAGGATAGGGAGGGTGCCGCTTGTCCCGACCGGAAGGTTCCGGTCATGAGATGATGCTCAATAGATCATCCATAGTAGATATTGGGCAGCGGCGTTTTTTTTGTACCGTCAAAAAGACATGGCTGCCATGTCTTTTCGTCATGAGGTCGAGGGCGATCTCCCAAAAAAAGACCGGCCTCAATTAAGAGGCCGGCTAGTCTAACAGGGAGGCATTGCCTTGCGGCAACACAGATTACATGCGATTGGGAGGAATACATGTAATCAATACCAGCAGGGAGGGCTGGTATAGGGGAGATGCTGCGTCGCAACATCCATGGACAATAAATAGCTAATCCCAGGGCAATCTTCCAGTTACATTATTGCAGTGCACATATGCAATCCATGCATGGCTGCCGGAGCGAGCGCTTTTCGCTTTATCAAAGGGTAATTAAGAATAACCTTTATGAAACTGCGAAAAAAAGGCCGGCCTCAATTAAGAGGCCGGCAAGTCTAACAGGGAGGTAATATGTCAATAGACATAAAATTGCATAAATCAGGGAGGAGATTTTGCAATTTCTTCAAGATGGGAGGTCTTGAAGGAGCGGTATGCTGCGTCGCAACATCGCTCGCCCTCTTTATATGAAATCGCGAGACCTCAGGAAAGCGCAATCTTGGCAACTCTCGTATGCATCGCCCGCATGGCTGGCCTCAGAAGGCGTATTCGGCGACCTTGCGGATGAGAAAATCACGGAAGATATTGACGCGTTTGGATTTGCGCAGCTCTTCGGGATAGACATAGTAGGAATCGAATGTCGGGCCGCCGACTTCGGGCAGGATACGGACGACATTCGTATGGCCATGCACGATATAGTCGGGTAGCCCCGCAATCCCGAGGCCGCTCTGCACCGCGAGGAGAAGGCCGTTGACGTTGTTGACCTTGAAAATTGGCTCCTTTATCCGCCCGATCTTGGAGAGTTCCCGCGCCAGCCAGTTTACGTTGGAGAGATTGGCCGGAGCCTCGTCGCCATAGGTAATCAGGCTGCTGTCCAGCAGATCCTCGATCCGCGTCGGGGTGCCGTGCTTCTTGAGATATTCGGGGGACGCATAGACATGGTGGTTGATTGCCATCAGCTTGCGCTGAATGAGGTCGGGCTGCTGCGGTGCGCGCATCCGGATCGCGATATCCGCTTCGCGCATCCCAAGGTCGAGTTCCCGGTCGGCCAGGATCAGGTTGACGGTAATTCCGGGATAAAGCTCGATAAACTCGCGAATGCGCGGCGTCAGCCAGTTCGCGCCGAGCCCGACGGTCGCCGTTACGCGCAACTCCCCCGACGGCTTTTCATGCGCATCCATAAGCCGTGCCTCCGTCATCGCAAGTTTGGCCGAGACGTCGCGGGCGGTATCAAACAGAAGCTCGCCCTGCTCGGTCAGCAACAGGCCGCGCGCGTGGCGATGAAACAGGGAAACGTTCAGGCTTTCTTCAAGCGCGCTGATCTGCCGGCTGACGGCTGACTGGCTGAGGTGCAGGATCTCGCCCGCCCGTGTGAAGCTGCCAGCCTGCGCGACCGCATGAAATATACGTAACTTGTCCCAGTCCATATTCTCTCTGAGACGGCTCGCCCGGGTCTTTTCTGGCTCTCCGTCCTGCCTCCCTATTCGGCCGCCTCTGCCGATTCACTCTCATTTTCTGCGATGAACTTTTCGGCTTCGAGGGCCGCCATGCAGCCCGTTCCGGCCGCGGTCACGGCCTGGCGGTAGATTTTATCCTGCACATCGCCCGCCGCGAAAATGCCGGGAATGTTGGTGCGCGTCGTGCCCGGCACAGTGATAAGATAGCCTTCCGCGTCCATATCCAGCTTACCTTTGAAGAGCTCCGTGTTCGGCTTGTGGCCGATCGCGACAAAGACGCCATGCACCGGAATGTCGGTGACCTCGCCGGTCTTCACATTGCGAAGCCGCGCCGCGGTGACGCCGAGTGGATCCTCCGTACCGATAACCTCCTCAAGCACGCTGTCCCAGATAACCTCGATCTTCGGGTTCTTCTTCAGCCGGTCGATGAGTATTTTTTCCGCCCGGAGTTCATCGCGGCGATGGACCAGCGTGACCCTGTCCGCATGATTGGTGAGGTAAATGGCCTCTTCGACCGCGGTGTTGCCGCCGCCGATCACCATCACATTCTTGCCGCGATAGAAAAATCCGTCGCAGGTTGCGCAGGCCGAAACGCCAAAGCCCATGAATTTCTGCTCTGACGGCAGGCCAAGCCATTTGGCCGTGGCGCCCGTCGCGATGATGACGGTTTCGGCAATGTATTTGGCGCCGGAATCACCCGTAGCGACGAACGGGCGGCGAGTGACGTCAAGGTCGACGATATAGTCGCTGATGATGCGCGTGCCGACATTGCGAGCCTGCGCCTCCATCTGCTCCATCAGCCACGGGCCCTGGATCGTCTCGGCAAAGCCGGGGTAATTCTCGACATCGGTGGTAATCGTCAGCTGCCCGCCGGGCTGAAGGCCATGCACGAGGATGGGATTGAGCGACGCACGCGCGGCATAGATCGCTGCTGTTGCCCCCGCCGGGCCCGATCCGATGATGAGAACTTCTGTGTGGTGCACGTCCGACATGGGGAACTCCGGGGGTTAGCTGATTCTTTTTGATACCAGATTATGTATATATTGTGGCGCAGCCATGCAAGGGGAGGGTGACGCTTTGCCGCGCTGCGCAAACGAAAAGGTCAGCGGCCCTGTTGCCGATCCGCCAGAATGCGCGCAACTTTAGCGGCAATCCGGCGCGTTTCCTGAAGCGGCGGCGTGTGCCACTCCTCAAGATGGCCGTGAAAGGGGCGCGTGTAGCCCTTTTGCTGCAGGCTGCTGTGAAAATAATTGAACTTCCGGTTGCCGCCCGGCAGCTCGAAAATATAGACCGGTTTCCCTGCCGCACAGGCCTCGCAGACCATATTGACCGAATCTCCCGTCACGATCAGCGCATCGGCGAGCGCAAGATATCCGAAATAGGGGTTTTCCCCCTCGCCTGTCCAGAGCCGGTGCGGCAGCGACGCGAGGGCGCCGCGGAGGATCGCCTCATTTTCCGCGCCCGTCCGGCGCGAGGTGGTGACAAGAAAGCTGGCGCCGGTTTCCTTCTGCAAGGATGTGAGTTTTGCGGCGAGATCGCGCATGACGTTCTCGTTCATGTCATAGCAGCGGTTGCTCCCGCCGACGAGGACAGTGACGAGCGGGCGCGGGAGATCAGCAACCTCGGGCGCGAAGCGGGACGCGGCCTCCTGCAATATTTTCGGCGTGATGCGGCCGAGCGATCCGATACTGACAAGGACGTTCGGTCCGCGCAGGCGGTCGTGTTCGGGGATAATCACAAGATCGAAGCGCGCGGCATCACAGTTCGGCGTCTGAATGTGGATCGTGAATGTGTCCGGGCCGTTTGCCTTTTTTATTGCAAGGCTCATCGGTATGGCCTGCCGGCCGCAGGTAATCAGAACATCCGGCCAGGGCGGGGTCAGCAGGTCGCCTTGCGGGCTGAGACGTTTCAGCGGATCCAGCCACAGCTGCGGCGGCAGCCAGCGCCACGGGCGCGTGGTCGCTATTCGTTTGACGGTAAAATCAAGGCCGAGCGCCTCCGCAAGGCCGATACACTGGTTTTCCATCCCGGCGCTGCCGTCGGTGACGACCCAGCAGGACGGCCTGTGTTGTCCATTTTCGTCATGCATACCTGCTGGCATAGAATGCCGTTCCTTCGCCGGTCAAGCGATTTGACGGGGCGGCGGTAATTTTACTGCGGCTTCGGGATGCTTTGTACGTCTATCTCCTTGGCGCGGGGTAATCTTTGTAATAATATTGCGCGCTAATGACAGTCGGAGGACATAATGCAACGCGTTAAGCTTGATGAAATAGATCGCCGGATTCTGCATGACCTGCAGGAAGACGGACGCATCACCAATGTTGAGCTGGCGAAAAACGCCGGCATTTCAGCGCCTCCCTGTTTGCGCCGGGTCCGGGCGCTCGAAGAAGCGGGGTATATTGAAGGCTATCATGCCCGCCTTAACCCGGAGCAGCTTGGGTTTGGCGTGACTATTTTTGCGCTCGTCGGCCTGCAAAGCCAGGCGGAGGCGGATCTCACCGCGTTTGAAAATCTCGTCAACAGCTGGCCGCTGGTGCGGGAATGCTACATGCTGGCGGGGGAGAATGACTTTATCCTGAAGGTGGTGGCGAAAGATTGGGATACCTATCAGACTTTCCTCACCAACAAGCTGACCGCCGCGCCGAATGTCGCGCATGTCAAAACCTCGCTCGGCATCCGCGTCTCCAAATTCCTGCCGGGCGTGCCGGTTGCGCTCGATGAGACGAAAGCCGGAAGCTGAGAAAGCGGGCGAGGGTTAGCGGAAAATTAACCAAAAACGGGTCATACTGTTTGCCGTATTCGCAAACTGAGGGCATCGCAGTGACCCATTTTCTGGTAACCGAAGAAAATCCGTCAGGAAAAAAGCTGGAAGAGATTCTGGCGATGGTGCGCAAGGACATCCTGGACCGCTGCGCGCTGATAACTGATGATCCGAGGCCCGAGGCGCGGGCCGTTCTCACCAACAACATGCGTATTCTGAACCTTCTGACGGACGCCATTCTGCTCGCCGAGGACAGCACGAGCATCCTCGACAAGGCGTTTGGTCCGAGCCAGAGCGCGAAAGGCGGCCTGCCGCGTATCGGGGTTCCGGAAAAATAGACAAGTAACTGAAATTATTGAGGGGGCTGCCATTACGGCGCCCCCTCTTTTTTGCCTCTACCTGTCAGACTTGCTGCTGATGGGCAAATTAGAACTCTGAATTGAAAACCGAGTCAAGGGGAATACATACAATTTTTTGTTAAATGCCCCATACAAAAAAAGAGCCGCCCGGAGAAGGGCGGCTCAAGTCAACAGGGAGGCGTCATAAAGACTGGAAAAGTGCTTCCAATCAACGCAGCCCGGTCAGGGGCCGCACTATCAGATTAATAAGAAAAGATTAAATTATGGTTAACAAATATACTGATTCTCAAGGTATTGTCCACAAGCTTGTCTCCTGATTCGGGACGCCCCTACGAACGAGCGATCTGCCGACGCCGTCAGCTTTTGAAAAAACCGGCCGCGGCGTTCTGTGCCAGACGCTTTCGCTCGATCATCGACTTCGCCCGCGCAATCTCGGTGTCGAGGTCGGCGATATAGTCTTCGAGCTCGGCAATGGACATGCTGTCAAAATTCATTCCGCGCAGTGATTGTGCGCTTCTGTCCTCATCATCATCGCTTGTCATTGTCGCATTCCTCAATATGCTATGCATCCCGAGACAGAATACGCAAAGACGTCCGGAATGTCGCGTTATATGAGCTGACGTGTGACAGTCCGCAAGCCTGGAGAATAGCATGACAAGCGTGCCAAAAACGATGACCGCGATTGAAATCAAGGAGTTCGGCGGACCGGAAATGCTGGTGCCGACGACGCGTCCGGTGCCGGAGCCGGGCCATGATGAAGTGCTGATCAAGGTTGCCGCGGCCGGGATCAACCGCCCGGACGTCCTGCAGCGCATGGGCGGCTATGCGCCGCCGCCCGGCGCATCGGACATTCCGGGGCTCGAAATCTCGGGCACGGTTGTCGCGCGGGGCGCCGGCGTCACCCGTTACAAGGAAGGCGACCAGCTGTGCGCGCTGGTGGCGGGCGGCGGCTACGCGGAATATTGCGTCGCGCCGGAAGCCCAGTGCCTCGACATTCCGAAAGGGTTCGATCTCGTCGAGGCCGCGGCGCTTCCGGAAACCTTCTTCACGGTCTGGACGAATGTGTTCGATCGCGGCCGCCTCGATGGCGGGGAGAGCTTCCTCGTCCATGGCGGCGCAAGCGGCATCGGAACGACGGCCATCCAGCTTGCCCGGGCGTTCGGCGCGCGGGTCTTTGCGACGGCATCGACCGATGACAAATGCCGGGCGATCGAGGAACTCGGCGCGGAGCGGGGGATCAACTACAGGGAGGAGGATTTCGTCAAGGTCGTCAAGGAGCTGACGGACGGCAAGGGCGTCGATCTGATCCTTGATATGGTCGGCGGCGACTACATCCAGCGCAATCTCAGCGCGCTCGCCGTTGAAGGGCGGCTGGTCTATATCGCCTTCCTCGGCGGCCCCAAGGCAACGGTCAATTTCGCGCCTGTGATGCTGAAACGCCTTACCATCACCGGCTCTACCTTGCGCCCGCAGTCGGTGCAGGCGAAAGCCGAGATCGGCGAGCGGTTGAAAGAGAAGGTCTGGCCGCTTCTTTCCGCGGGAACGGTGAAGCCTGTTATCGACAGCGTATTTTCGCTGGATGAGGCGGCCGAAGCACACCGCCGGATTGATGATTCCGGCCATATCGGGAAAATTGTTTTGCAGGTTTTGATGTAGACTTCGAGACTGTTTTTCTCCATATACAGTACAGGAAACAGTTCCAGGTCGTGATCAGCGAAGATCAGACCGTCAAAGGAGATTTTATGGTTACGCCATTATTACCAAAGGCGACGGCCGTTTGGCTAATCGACAATACATCTTTGTCCTTTCAGCAGATCGCCGATTTTTGCGGTTTGCACCCTCTTGAGGTGCAGGGCATCGCGGATGGTGAAGTTGCCGTCGGGATTGTCGGTCAGGATCCGATTGCCAATGGCCAGTTGACGCAGGAAGAGCTTGATCGCTGTCAGGGCGATCCGTCGGCCCGCCTCAAGATCAGCAAGCCGACCGCCGATGTGCCGCAGCCGCGCCGTCGGGGCGGGCGTTACACGCCGGTGTCGCGCCGCGGCGACCGGCCGGATGCGATTGCATGGCTGGTGAAATTCCACCCCGAGCTGACCGACGCGCAAATCTCGAAGCTGATCGGAACGACGAAGGCGACGATCAATGCGGTCCGTGACCGCACCCATTGGAACGCGCAGAACATTCGCCCGCGCGATCCGGTAAGCCTTGGCATCTGCACGCAGCTCGAACTTGATGAGGCGGTTCAGAAATCCGCACATCGCCGCAAGGAAGAGGATCACGAGAAGCTGATGGAAGAGGTTGCGGCCGCCGTCGCGGCCGAAGCGGCAGCGGTTCCCCTCACGCCTTACGAGCTTAAAAAGCAGCAGGCGCAGAAGGAAGACGCCTTTGATCCCCGCGCGGAAGCGGAGGCGGTGTTCGGAAAATCGACCAGCCGCAAATCAGAGGAAGAGCTGGAAAAAGAAGCCGCGGCGAAGCGTCTTGAAGATCTTTTCAAGTCTTCCTCAAAAGACTGACACATTCGACCAAGTAAAAAGCCCGCGACGACTTGTCGCGGGCTTTTTTTACGGCACTCTCTATTGACATCGGCAGGTCCGACCAGTTCATTTAGTAGGTAGAAAAATTTCAACCGGAGACGACCCATGACAAGCTATGAAACGGATTATCGGTTATCGCTGGAGAAGCCCGATGTCTTCTGGGCCGGGGCTGCCGAAAGTATCAGCTGGTCTAAGCCCTGGGATCGTGTACTCAACGATGACAAGCCACCCTTTTACCGCTGGTTTGAAGGGGCGGAGCTGAACACCTGCTACAACTGCCTCGACCGTCATGTCGAGGAGGGGCGGGGGGAGCAGGCGGCGCTGATTTATGACAGCCCCGTCACCGGCCAGGTCCGGAAATTCACCTACCGTGAATTTACCGATATTGTCGCCCGTTTTGCCGGCGCACTTGCGGCGAAAGGCGTCAAGAAGGGCGACCGCGTACTTATATATATGCCGATGGTGCCGGAAGCGGCCGTGGCGATGCTGGCCTGCGCGCGGATCGGCGCCATCCATAGCGTCGTTTTTGGCGGCTTCGCGCCCAAAGAGCTGGCGACGCGGATCAACGATGCGAAGCCCGTCGCCATTCTTGCCGCATCGTGCGGTATCGAGCCCTCAAGGACCATCGGCTACAAGCCGCTGATCGACGAAGCGATTGACATGTCGACCCACAAGCCGGAGACGGTGGTTATCCTGCAGCGCCCGGAATGTCTGGCCGAGCTTCGCCCCGGCCGGGACTATGACTGGCGGGAGCTGGAAGCGGCCGCGACGCCTGCGCCGTGCGTTCCCGTTGCGGCAACCGATCCGCTTTATATCCTCTACACATCCGGGACGACCGGTGTGCCGAAGGGCGTGGTGCGCGATAACGGCGGCCATGCGGTCGCGCTCCGCTGGTCCATGCAATATGTCTATAACATCAACCCGGGGGAGGTATTCTGGGCGGCATCGGATGTCGGCTGGGTGGTCGGGCATTCCTATATCGTCTATGCGCCGCTTCTGCATGGCTGCACGACGATCCTTTACGAGGGCAAGCCGGTCGGGACGCCCGATGCGGGCGCGTTCTGGCGCGTCATTCAGGATCACAAGGTCAAAGCCCTTTTTACCGCGCCGACCGCATTCCGCGCGATCCGTCAGCAGGATCCGGAAGGAAAGCATATCGGAAAATATGATCTCGGTCATTTCGATACGCTGTTTCTGGCCGGGGAGCGGGCCGATCCGGACACCATCATCTGGGCGCAGCAGCAGTTGAAAGTCCCGGTCATCGATCACTGGTGGCAGACGGAAACCGGCTGGGCGATCGGCGCCAACTGCATGGGCTACGGGATGAAGCCCGTCAAGCTTGGCAGCCCGACCTTCCCGGTGCCGGGATATGACATCCGCGTCATCAACGAAGCCGATGGAAAGAGTGAAATGAAACGCGGGGAGATCGGCGCGATCGCCGTGAAACTTCCCCTGCCGCCGGGCTCGCTACCGACGCTTTGGCAGAATGACGCGGGCTTCGTGAAATCCTACATGGCCGATATTCCGGGCTACTATAAAACGGGCGATGCCGGCTATATCGACGAGGAGGGGTATCTCTTCGTCATGGCGCGCACCGACGATATCATCAACGTCGCGGGGCATCGCCTCTCGACCGGAGGCATGGAGGAGGCGCTCGCCTCGCATCCCGAGGTTGCCGAATGCGCGGTCGTCGGCGTTCAAGATCCCCTGAAAGGGCAGGTGCCGGTTGGCTTTGTCGTGCTCAACATGGGGGTGAACCGCCCGAAGGAAGAAATCGAGAAGGAGCTTGTCGCCATCGTTCGTGAAAAGATCGGACCGGTTGCGGCCTTCAAGCTCGCCCTGATCGTGGGCAGGCTGCCGAAGACGCGCTCCGGCAAGATCTTGCGGGGCGTCATGCGAAAGATTGCCGACGGGGAGCCCTACAACGCGCCCGCAACCATCGACGATCCGGCCGTTCTCGACGAGATTACCGAAATACTGGCAAGCGCCGGCTATCCGCTGAAAAAGTAAGCGGAGCGCCCGTCGCGATTATCGCTTCCGGCGCTCGGTGCCGCCAAAGCCACCGGCTGACCGGCGGCGCCGGTCGGGACCGATGAAATCGACCGCCTTGATGAACGGGCGGGGATTCTCGATCATCCAGACGAGCCGGTCGTGCAATGCGCCGAAGGACACCGGCTTGGCGAGAAACTCCGTCGCGCCAGCATCGCGCGCGGCAAGAACGTCGGCGACACTCACCTGGCCGGTCAGCACGAGGATCGGGGTGTCGTAATCGACATTTCGCTCCGCCTGACGAATGCGGCGGATCAGGTCGAGCCCGTTGCCCGACCCAAGGATAAGATCGGTGATGATGATATCGGCAGGTTGCTCCGCCATCATCTGCAGGCAGCTCTCCGCGTCGGAACAGCCGCGGATGTTGACGATGTCCATGGAGGAGAGGAGGCTCCTGAGAAACCGTTGCATTTCCCTGTTATCATCGACGAAAAGAACCCGAAGGTTTTTGAGTTTGGGGAATTCAGACATGGGACTGATTTCTTCTTGCCGGCATTGGTCGTTTCCGCATGGGGAGCTATATTAGCGAAGAAATCCTAATATTCCTTAAATGGCAGGGATGCGATCAGGCCGCTGAGCGCGGAACAAGAGAGAAGGAAGCTCATATGCCGAAAGCGATTGATATCAGGAAGGTGCTCGATACCCTGACCCCGCTCAAAGCCCGGGGGCCGCAGACGAGCGACGCGGAAGCGGCGGCGGCCTTTGCAAATCTTGCTAAATTCGGAAATGGCGCCGTTTTCACCGGCAGTTTCGATGGCGCCAGCCCGTGGGAGAGGCATCAGGGCGGCGATGAGCTGGTGCAGGTGCTGGCCGGAGAGACGGAACTCACGATCCTCGGGCGCGAGGGCGGGGAAGACAGGCTCATCTTGAAAAGCGGCATGCTGACCGTGGTCCCGAAGGGCTGCTGGCATCGCTTCAACGCACCCAGCGGCGTCACCGTTCTCACCGTTACGCCCCAGCCAACGGAACATTCCAGCGCGGATGACCCGCGCTGAAATCCAGTCCTGAAGGGAAATGGGTACGCCAGACATAATAAAACCCCTGAATCATCTTCAGGAGCACAAACGTAAAACCGAAGTATCAGCCCTGATAGCGGACTTCGATTACTTCATATGCCTTGGCGCCGCCGGGCGTCATTACTTCAACACTGTCGCCCTGTTCCTTGCCGATCAGCGCGCGCGCAAGCGGTGCGGTGATGGAAAGGCGGCCTTCCTCGATGTTGCTTTCATCCTCACCGACGATCTGGTAGCTGGTCTCCTCGTCGGTGTCTTCGTCGGCGAGCAGGATCGTTGCGCCAAATTTGATCTGGCGACCGGAGATCGAGGCGACATCGATGACTTCGGCCCGGCTCAGCTTGTCCTGAAGCTCGGCGATACGCCCTTCGATAAGCGACTGCTGCTCCTTCGCGGCGTGATATTCGGCGTTTTCTGAAAGATCCCCATGATCGCGCGCCGTCGCGATTGCCTGGATAACCGCCGGGCGAGCCGTTGATTTCAACTCTTTCAATTCTTTTTCAAGCCGCGCATAACCCGCAGCCGTCATCGGTAGTCTTTCCATTTGAAATCTCGATTACGTCGTTACGTGAATAAAAAGCTTGAACTGGTCACAAAGCCGCCCTGACTATAGGGATAGTCAGAGCTTGTCAAGAAATTAAGAATAGGATTGAAGGGATTTAACTTCAAGGGTCCCGGTGATAATTTTCTCAATGGCTTCGACCGTTGCAAAAGCTCCGGCGACGGTTGTCGAGTAAGGGATTTTCATGACCAGCGCGGTGTGGCGGATGTCGTAACTGTCCCGCAGGGCCTGCGCCCCTTCGGTCGTGTTGAAGACGAGCGCGATCTCCCCGTTTTTCATGGAATCAACGATATTCGGGCGGCCTTCCATCACCTTGTTGATCCGCGTGACAGCGAGGCCTTCGGCCGTGAAATAGGCTGCCGTTCCGCCGGTCGATACGATGTTGAAGCCAAGTTTTATGAGCTTCGCCACCGCGTTCTTGATCAGCGCCTTGTCATGATCCTTGACCGAGACGAACACCGTTCCCTTTGTCGGAAGGCGGACGCCGGCGGCGATCTGAGCCTTCAGGAACGCGCCGCCAAAGTCATTGTCGAGGCCCATCACTTCGCCAGTTGACCGCATCTCCGGACCCAGCACCACATCAACGCCCGGGAAGCGCGAGAAGGGGAAGACGGCTTCCTTGACGGTTACATGGTTGAGCGTGCGATCTTGGAGATTGAAGGAGGCGAGGCTTTCCCCGGCCATGACGCGCGCGGCGATCTTGGCGATCGGGTAATCGATGCTCTTGGCGACAAACGGCACCGTGCGGCTCGCTCGCGGGTTGACTTCAAGGATATAGATGTCGTTCTCCTTGACCGCGAACTGGACGTTCATCAGCCCGATCACGTTGAGGGCGAGCGCCATTTCACGGGTCTGGCGTTTGATCTCGGTAATCACATCCGCCGGCAGCGTATGGGGAGGCAGTGCGCAGGCGCTGTCCCCGGAATGGATGCCCGCTTCCTCGATATGTTCCATGACGCCGGCAACGAAGACGGTTTTCCCGTCGGAGAGGCAGTCGACATCGACTTCGATGGCGTTCTGCAGATATCCGTCCACTAGCACCGGGCTGTCGCCCGAGACGATTACGGCCTCGCGCATATAGCGATCGAGCGAGGCGCCGTCGCGCACGATTTCCATGCCGCGCCCGCCGAGAACGTAAGAGGGGCGAACGACAACCGGATAGCCGATCCGCTCGGCCACCGCAAACGCCTCCTCCACAGAGCGCGCGATCCCGTTTTCCGGCTGCTTGAGGCCGAGCTTATGGAGAAGCTGCTGGAACCGTTCGCGATCTTCCGCAAGGTCGATGGCATCGGGCGTTGTTCCGAGGATCGGCACGTTCGCGGCCTCGAGCGCGGCGGCAAGTTTAAGCGGCGTCTGGCCGCCGAACTGTACGATCACGCCATGCAGCGTGCCGTTCGTCTGCTCCTTGCGAATGATCGCAAGCGTATCTTCGACGGTCAGCGGTTCGAAATAAAGCCGGTCGGAGGTGTCATAGTCGGTTGAGACGGTCTCGGGGTTGCAGTTGACCATGATGGTCTCATAGCCTGCCTCGGAGAGAGCATAGGCCGCATGCACGCAGCAATAGTCAAACTCAATCCCCTGGCCGATGCGGTTGGGGCCACCGCCGAGAATGATGACTTTCTTCGCATCCGTCGGTTCCGCCTCACAGACCGCGTCGTCCCACTCATTGCCTTCATAGGTGGAGTACATGTAGGGCGTCTGCGACGGGAATTCGCCGGCGCAGGTGTCGATGCGCTTGTAGACGGGTTCGATCCCGAATTTCCGCCGCTCCGCCGCGACATGCTCTTCGCGCCCGCCTGCGAGCTCCGCAAGGCGACGATCACTGAAGCCCATGGATTTGAGGGTCAGCAGCCCGCCCTTGGTCGTCGGCAGGCCGTTCTTGCGAACCGCATTCTCCATCTCCACAATCGCGCGGATCTGGGCGAGAAACCAGGGCTCATACTTGCTGGCCGCGTGAATTTCCTCAAGGCTCAGCCCTTCGCGGAAGGCCTGCGCGATATTGAGGAGCCGGTCCGGCGTCGCTTGCGCGAGAATTGCCTGGATCTGCTGCTTGTCCGCCTTCTGTCCGGAACTGCGGGAGAAATTCTGTTCATTGAGGCCAGTCAGGCCCGTCTCGAGCGAGCGGAGAGCCTTTTGCAGGCTTTCGGCAAAGGTCCGGCCAATAGCCATGACTTCGCCAACCGATTTCATCGAAGTGCCGAGCTTGGCTTCGGCGCCCGCAAACTTCTCGAAGGTGAAGCGCGGGATTTTGGTCACCACATAGTCGATGGTCGGCTCGAAGGACGCCGGCGTGACGCCGGTGATATCGTTCTTCAACTCATCAAGCGTATAGCCGATGGCAAGTTTTGCCGCGATCTTGGCGATCGGGAAGCCGGTTGCCTTCGAGGCAAGAGCGCTTGAGCGGGAGACACGCGGGTTCATCTCGATAATGATCAGCCGCCCGTTTTCGGGGTTCACCGCGAACTGCACGTTGGAGCCGCCGGTCTCGACGCCGATCTCGCGCAGCACCGCGATGGAGGCGTTGCGCATGATCTGATATTCTTTGTCCGTCAGCGTGAGCGCCGGTGCGACCGTGATGGAATCGCCCGTATGCACGCCCATCGGATCGACATTCTCAATCGAGCAGATGATGATGCAGTTATCCGCCTTGTCGCGGATCACTTCCATCTCATATTCCTTCCAGCCGACGATGCTTTCCTCGACCAGCACTTCCGTGGTCGGCGAAGCGTCAAGGCCGCTGGTGACGATCTCTTCAAATTCCTCGCGGTTATAGGCGATGCCGCCGCCGGTGCCGCCGAGGGTGTATGAGGGGCGGATGATGCAGGGGAGCTTGACTTCCTCAAGCACCGCCCAGGCTTCCGCGAGGCTGTGGGCGACGCCGCTCTTCGGCATATCGAGACCGATTTTCAGCATCGCCGAGCGGAACTGGTCGCGGTCCTCTGCCTTGGCGATGGCTTCGCGGTTGGCGCCGATCAGCTGCACGCCGTAGCGCTCAAGCGCGCCGTTCTCGGCAAGCGCAAGCGCCGTGTTGAGCGCCGTCTGGCCGCCCATGGTCGGCAGGATTGCGTCGGGACGTTCCTTGGCGATAATCTTCTCGACAACCTCGGGCGTGATCGGCTCGACATAGGTCGCGTCCGCAAGGCCCGGGTCGGTCATGATGGTGGCCGGGTTGGAGTTCACCAGGATAACGCGATATCCCTCTTCTTTCAGCGCCTTGCAGGCTTGAGTGCCGGAATAGTCGAACTCGCAGGCCTGGCCAATGATGATGGGCCCGGCGCCGATGATCATGATGGACTGGATATCGGTACGTTTAGGCATTTTTTCTATCGACCAGGTCTATGAAACGTTGGAAAAGATATTGGCTGTCCTGCGGACCGGGGCTTGCCTCGGGATGATACTGCACGGAGAAGACCGGACGACCATCGAGGCTGATGCCTTCGACGACATCATCAAAAAGGGATTTATGCGTTTCCGTGACGCCGTCAGGCAGGCTTTCGCGCGTCACGACAAAGCCGTGGTTCTGAGAGGTGATCTCGACCCTGCCGGTGACAAGATCCTTGACCGGCTGGTTGCCGCCGCGATGGCCCTGATGCATCTTGATGGTTTTCGCGCCGACCGCGAGGGCCAGCATCTGATGGCCGAGGCAGATGCCGAAAACAGGCATGCCGCTGTCGATACAGGAGCGGATAACCGGCACCGCATATTCGCCCGTCGCAACCGGATCGCCCGGCCCGTTGGCGAGAAAGACCCCATCGGGCTTCAGTGCGGTAATCTCCTCGAACGTCGTTGTCGCGGGCACCACCGTGATGCGGCATCCAAGCTCGGCAAGGCAGCGCAGAATGTTACGCTTGACGCCATAGTCCACGGCAACGATATGCCGTGTCGGCGCGTCCTGCCGCCCGTAGCCGGAGTTCAGCCGCCATGCCGTCTCCGTCCATTCATAAGGTTCCGTGCAGGAGACGACCTTGGCGAGATCCATCCCTTCAAGACCCTGCCATTCGGCCGCTTTTTTCTGCAACGCCGGGATATCGAACTTGCCGTCCTTGCGATGGGCGATGACGCCGTTCGGCGCGCCTGCTTTACGGATATAATGCGTGAGGCGGCGGGTATCGACGCCGGAGATGCCGATCAGGCCGCGCGCGATCAGCCAGTCGTTGAGCGGGCCGGCAGCGCGCCAGTTGGCGGGATCGGTAATGCTGGCGCGGATGACAAGGCCGTTCGCCGCGCGCCCCTGCGTCTCGATATCCTCGTCGTTGAAGCCGACATTGCCGATATGGGGGAAGGTGAAGGTGATGATCTGGCCGGCGAAGGACGGGTCGGTCAGGCTTTCCTGATAGCCGGTCATCGCGGTATTGAAGCAGACTTCGCCAACTGTCTCGCCCTCGATGCCGACGCCGAAACCGCGAAATACGGTCCCATCGCCCAGCACAAGGACCGCTGTCGCCGTCCGTTCACTGTTCAGATCGACCGCGTCTCCATTGTTTTCATAAGACATGATGATAGGGACCCTCTTGCGGTAGTTCCGCCGAGCCGAATTTTCTCTGGCCTGGTGCTGAATGTTGCGCCGGAACATAAGCAGTTTGACCGGGCGCGTCAAGTTTTTCAAATACTTTTCAGTGGAAAATTTCCCGTTATGTTTCAATGGCTTACAATCGAGTTTGCGATTGCTATTGATCTTTCTTTCCGTTAAGATGTCGCCTTTCTTCCCGACAGGTGCACGATTGATGTTGCGAGACAGGATAAAAGAGTCACTGAAAGAGGCAATGAAATCAAAGGATAAGCGGCGGATTTCGACGCTGCGCCTGATCATTGCGACGTTGCAGGACCGCGATCTGGCGGCCCGCGACAAGGGGGCGGAGAAAGGAATCACCGACGAGGAGATCCTGCAGATGCTGACGACGATGGTTCGCCAGCGCAAAGACTCCATCGCTGCCTATGAGAAAGGCGGGCGGGCGGATCTCGCGACGGCGGAGCAGGAGGAAATCGATATCATTTCCGAGTATCTGCCAAAGCAGTTCGACGAGGCGGAGACCCGCGCCGCCGTTGCCGAGGTGATTGAAGATATTTCCGCGCAAGGTCTGAAGGACATGGGGCGTACGATGGCAGAGCTGAAAATCCGCTTTGCCGGGCAAATGGATTTTTCGAAAGCAAGCGCTATCGTCAAGGAAGCGCTCGGGGCCTGATCGGTCCGCTTCGGGAATGGGAATTATTAACCGGTTAACTTCGGAATAGGCGAAGATGGCTTTTCCGCCGCATTTCATGGATGAGCTCAAGGCGCGCGTCAGTCTTGTGGATCTGATCGGGCGCCGGACCAAGCTGGTGAAAAAGGGCCGGGAATATTCCGGCCTTTGTCCATTCCACAATGAAAAAACACCTTCCTTCACCGTGAATGAGGCGAAGGGATTTTACCACTGCTTCGGCTGCGGCGCGAATGGCGATCTGATCGACTTTGTGCGACAGACGGAAGGGGTTGAATTCCCGGAGGCGGTCGAGCGGCTCGCGGCTATGGCCGGTATCGCCGTGCCGACGCAGCGCCCGGAGGAGCGGGAGCGGCAGAAGCGCTCGGCGACGCTGCATGATGCCATGGAACTCGCCGCAAAATGGTTCACGGCGCAGCTTGGCGGGCAGGCGGCCCGCGGTGCGCGCGACTATCTTTCGCGCCGGCAGCTGTCGGAAGCGGCGGTCGCCTCTTTCCGGCTTGGCTATGCGCCGGCGAGCCGGACGGCGCTGAAGGAAGCGCTGATCGCACGGGGAGTGAGCGAGGCGACGCTGATCGAAGGCGGGCTCATCATCAAACCCGACGACGGGCGGGAGAGTTACGACCGCTTTCGCGACCGGCTGATGTTTCCGATCACCGATCAGCGCGGCCGGGTCATCGCCTTTGGCGGGCGCGCGCTCGGCGAGGCGAGCGCGAAATATCTCAATTCGCCGGAAACGCCGCTCTTTCACAAAGGCCGTGTGCTTTATAATATGGCGACGGCGCGGAAAGCGGCGTTCGAGGCGGGACGGCTCATCGTTGCGGAAGGCTATATGGATGTGATCGCCTTCAGCGATGCGGGCTTCGCCGAGGCGGTCGCCCCGCTCGGCACCGCGGTGACGGAGGATCAATTGCGCATCCTCTGGCAGATGGCGTCGGAGCCGATCCTCTGTCTTGACGGCGATGCGGCGGGCTGGCGCGCGGCGCTTAAAGTCTCGGAGCGGGCGTTGCCGCTTCTCCGGCCCGGGCATTCACTGCGTTTCGCGCTGTTGCCCGACGGGCTCGATCCCGATGATCTGATCCGCAGCCGCGGCGTCGAGGCGATCCGCGAGGTGCTTGAAAATGCCCTGCCGCTGTCCGAGATCCTTTGGCGCAAGGAAACCGAGGGGCGGGATGTGGATACGCCGGAGCGTAAGGCGGCGCTTGAAAAGGCGCTTTACGGGCTTTGTGATGCGATGCAGGATCAGGCCGTGCAGGGGCATTACCGGGCTTTCTTCAAGGAGCGGTTGTGGCAGGCTTTTCGGCCGCGCTCGCAAAATGCCGGCAGCGAGAGATTCGGACGATTCGGGAATCAGTCCCGGGATTCACGCTCTCGCGCCACTCCGTTGCTCCGCCCGCGCGAGGCAAAGCCCGGGAACCGGCGCGAAGAACTGATCCTGCTGACCGTGATAAACCATCCCGAGATAATGGAAAATCACTTTGAGACGCTGGGGGCGCTGAAGTTGGAGGCGCCGCGACTTGACAGACTGAGGCGCGCAATAATAGATATTGCCACGGTCGAATCCCCTCTTGACTACACGAGTATGGCACACCATTTAGCAAAACGTGGCTTGTCTGATCAGGTAAAGAGGTTACAACGGCCGTCAACAAGGTCCATGGATTGGTTCGCCAGCCCCGACGCGGCCTATGAGGATGCGCTCAGCGCCTGGCTGCATATCATTGACCGCCACAAGCTGGATGCATTGCGCAGGGATTTGGCGATTGCGGAGCGCCAATTGGGAGAAAATGCGACGGCGGAGAATCTCGAACGGCTCAAGCTGGCGAAAAAGGCATTGGATGAGGCTTCGGGAAGCGAAGCCAGCCTGGAAGGATTTGGCTTGGCCTCCGGACGAAGCAAGAATATTTAGACATCAAGGATCTTGAGTGACCCGCCGGGCGGGACCCTTCAGCGAAAATTTTCAGGAGTGAGGATTTATGGCGACAAAAAGTGCGGAAGCTGTTGATACGTCAGACCAGAATGACGAAAGCCCCGACAGCCCCCTTATTGATGCCTCTCAGGCTGCAGTTAAAAAGATGCTCGCGAAAGCGAAGGGCAAAGGCTATGTGACCTTCGATGAGCTGAACGCCGTCCTGCCGCAGGACCAGATGTCGTCCGAGCAGATCGAGGATACAATGTCCCTGCTCTCGGAGATGGGCATCAATGTCGTCGAGAATGACGAGGAAGGCGGCGAGGAGGGCGTGTCAGAGGACGCGGAGGATGACGAGGCCGACGACGCGGATGAGCGCGGGGGCCGGGAAGTCGCCGAAAAACCCGCCACTACCGCCGGTGACCGCACCGATGATCCGGTCCGCATGTATCTTCGCGAAATGGGCACGGTTGAGCTGCTCTCGCGTGAGGGTGAAATCGCCATCGCCAAGCGCATCGAGGCGGGCCGCGGCAAATTGATCGGCGCCATCTGCGAAAGCCCGCTGACCATCCGCGCGATCCTCAACTGGCGCGAGCTGATGCTGCAGGAAAAACTGTTGCTGCGCGACGTCATCGATCTCGATGCGACCTATGGTGCGGGCGCCGCGGCGGAAAAGGCGCTCCGTGAAGGCTTCAGCGAGGAAAGCGAAGAGGATGAACTGCCGGCTGCAGGTCTTGCGGATGAGGAAGAGAGCGACTCCGCCGCCGATGATGACGAGGAGCGCGACGAGGACGACGAGGACGCCGAGCGCAATCGTAATGACGAGGAAGACGAGGAGGAAGAGGGCGAGGCGAACACCATGTCCCTTGCCGCCCTCGAAGAAACGCTGAAGCCGGAAGTCTTCGAGCGCTTTGATGAAATCGCCAAGACATACAAAAAGCTCTACAAGCTGCAGGAATCGCGTCTTTCCGCCGCGCTTGAAAATGAAGTCGTCTCCAGCGCACAGGAAAAGAAGTACGAAAAGCTGAAGCTTGAGATGGTCAAGCTGATGGATGACGTGCATCTGACCAACAACCGCATCGAAGCGCTGGTCGATCAGCTTTATGGTATCAACCGGCGGCTGATGAGCCTTGAAGGCCGTCTGCTCCGCCTCGCCGAGCGGCACAAAGTCTCCCGCGCGAGCTTCCTTGAGCATTATGTCGGCAACGAGCTCGATCCGGGTTGGGTTGACAAGATGGCGACGCTAAAAACCAAGGGTTGGAAGGATTTTATCACGCTGGAAGGCGACGCGATTGCCGAGATCCGCAGCGAGATTATCAAGATCAGCTCCGAGTTCGGCCTGCCGATGAATGAATTCCGCCGCATTGTTTCGACCGTGCAGCAGGGCGAGCGCGAGGCTAGCCGGGCGAAGAAGGAGATGGTCGAGGCCAACCTCCGCCTCGTAATCTCGATCGCCAAGAAATACACCAACCGCGGCTTGCAGTTCCTCGATCTCATCCAGGAAGGCAACATCGGTCTGATGAAGGCGGTCGACAAGTTCGAATACCGCCGCGGCTACAAATTCTCGACCTATGCGACCTGGTGGATCCGCCAGGCGATCACCCGCTCGATCGCCGATCAGGCGCGCACCATCCGTATTCCGGTGCATATGATCGAGACGATCAACAAGCTGGTCCGCACCTCACGCCAGATGCTGCATGAGATCGGCCGCGAGCCGACACCGGAGGAGCTGGCCGTGAAGCTCGGCATGCCGCTCGAGAAAGTGCGGAAGGTCATGAAGATCGCGAAGGAGCCGATCAGCCTTGAAACCCCGATCGGCGATGAAGAGGACAGCCATCTCGGCGACTTCATCCAGGACGAGAATGCGGTGCAGCCGCTCGATGCCGCGATCCAGTCGAACCTGCGCGAGACGACGACGCGCGTTCTTGCCTCGCTCACCCCGCGCGAGGAGCGCGTCCTCAGAATGCGTTTCGGTATCGGCATGAACACCGATCACACGCTTGAGGAGGTTGGCCAGCAGTTCTCCGTCACGCGCGAGCGTATCCGCCAGATCGAGGCGAAGGCGCTCCGCAAGCTGAAGCACCCGAGCCGTTCACGCAAGCTGAGAAGTTTCCTCGATACGTAACGGAAGCAAGGCCCGGCGATAAAACTGGCGGCGTAAGCATTTCGCCAATTGCGTCGCCGTCTTGATCGGGCTAAATAGGCACAGCAACCCCTTGCGGACGTCATGTCCGCAAGGGAACATGCGATAAGGGCCTGTAGCTCAGCTGGTTAGAGCCGTCCGCTCATAACGGACTGGTCGTAGGTTCAAGTCCTACCGGGCCCACCATCGCTTCCCGGATTCCGGACCTGCTCTGTCATCATGGATTTCGCTTGCGGTCTTTGATATCCTTTCGAATGTGACCAGCCTGTCCGGGTGAGTTTCTGAAATGGCGAAAGTTGTTGTTATCCTTGCCAAAGACCATGTCATGGTCCGGCGCGCCGGAATGGCGATGGAAATACCGAAAGCGGATATCTCCCGCGCCGGTCGCCTCCGGTGAGCGAAGAAGCGGCTCTCGTCGAACCAACGCGCCCGCGGCGCATTCTCCCCGCAATTGTCTTTTCGCAGTTCGCCGGAACGTCGCTCTGGTTCGCCGGCAACGCCGTGCTGCCCGATCTCAGTGCGATCTGGGGACTGTCGCCTGCGGCGCTTGGCTATGTGACATCCGCCGTGCAGTTCGGCTTTATCATGGGCACGCTGGTCTTTGCGGTGATGAGCATCTCCGACATCTTCTCGCCGCGCCGGGTATTCCTTGTCTGCGTGCTCGCGGGCGCGGCGTGCAATATCGGGATTTATCTCTTCGGCAACGGGCTCGTCTCGCTGCTCCTTCTCCGCTTTTTGATCGGCTTTTTCCTCGCCGGGATTTATCCAGTCGGCATGAAGATCGCGACCGGCTGGTACCGCGAGGGGCTGGGACGGGCGCTCGGCTATCTCGTCGGCGCGCTGGTGCTTGGCACGGCGTTCCCCCATCTTCTGAAAGCGATCGGTCATCATCTCCTCTGGAGCGATGTCATCCTTATGGTTTCTGCCATCGCGGCGCTTGGCGGGATCATCATGTATGTCGCGGTTCCGGACGGCCCCTATGTCGGCAAGGGAACGGTGTTCGATCCGGCGGCGCTGAAGATCATCTTCCGCTCGCGCGGCTTCCGGGCCTCCGCGTTCGGATATTTCGGGCATATGTGGGAGCTTTACGCCTTCTGGGCCTTCGTGCCGCTTATCCTTGCAAGTGCGGGTGAGGGTGGGCTTTTCACGGAGCGCGACGTCTCGCTTTGGGCCTTCTATATCATCGGATCGGGCTGCATCGGCTGCATCGCGGGCGGCCTGCTCGCCGATAAATTCGGCAGCGCCCGCATTGCCGTGGCGCAGCTTTTCCTCTCCGGGCTCTGCTGTCTTCTCTCGCCGCTCATCATCGGCCTCTCGCCCGTCCTCCTCCTCCCATTCTTGCTGCTCTGGGGCATAACGGTGGTGGGGGATTCCCCGCAGTTTTCGACCCTGAACGCGATGAACGCGCCGAAGGAGCTGATCGGCTCGGCCCTGACGATCGCCAACTGCATCGGGTTTGCAATCACCATTGTCAGTATCCAGCTGCTGTCATGGCTTGCCGGGGTGATCGAGGTGCGCTGGCTGTTTCTTTTCCTGATAATCGGCCCGATCCTGGGTCTTGTCGCCATGCGGCCGTTGCTGGCGAGTGAGCGCCCGGCGCGCTGAGCCGGGCGGGAAATTGGTGCGCGTTGCGCCGCCCACAGCCGCGGCGAGAAAACCATTGTCTTCCGGACCCGGGCGCTATATTTTTGGCCGACACAATGGGTATCTCGTCTAATTGGCGCCAGTCAAATCTAATAAGAACAATGGGCCGAGGGGAAAGATTTTGGAAAATCACAAGATGCATCTGACCAACGCGCTGCGACGGGCGCGTCGTCTGCGGGGGAATGATATCGCGCTTGTTGACGGCGAGCGCCGGTTTACGTGGAACGAATTTGTCGACCGCATCGCCCGGCAGGCCGGGCTCTTTCATTCGCTGGGCATGAAGCGCGGTGATCGCATCGCCATTCTGGCCAACAACAATTCGACCTTCATCGAAACCTATTTTGGCCCCGTCTGGGCGGGTGGCATGATTTCGTCGCTCAACACCCGCCATTCGGTCAGCGAGATTACGGCCTGCCTCAACGACAGCGGCGCGAAAATCCTGCTGATCGGCAACAGTCATGTGTCGATGCTGCCCGAGATCCGGCAGGGGGCGAGGGACCTTCGCCACGTCCTGCTGATTGACGAGGAGGGCCCGCTGCCTGATGGCACGCAGAGCTATGAAGAGATGATGGCGAGTGCCGAGCCGGTTGAAGATGCCATGTGCGGCGGCGATGACGTCGCCTGCCTTTACTACACCGGCGGCACCACCGGCCAGCCGAAGGCGGTCATGCTGACCCACAATAACCTCTGGTTTAACGCCCTTGGCACGTCGGGCGATATCGGAATGCGGGAAGATTCGACCGCGCTCGTCAGCGGGCCGCTCTTCCATCTCGGCTCTGGCTCGCGCGTCTACAGCGGTGTCATTGCCGGCGCGACGCTTGTGGTTCTGCCGCAGTTCTCGCTGCCTGAAGTGCTGGATACCATCGACCGCGAGCAGGTCACGCATGCGACCGTCGTGCCGACGATGCTGAATAGCATCGTCAACTGGCCGGGTATTGAGAAGTATGATTTCCGCAGCCTGCGGCTTGTGAGCTATGGCGCCTCGGCGATACCGGAATCGCTGCTTCTGAAAACGCTCGAGGTGTTTCCCAATTCGCGCATGCTGCAGACCTACGGCATGACGGAAACCTCGCCGGCCGTCTCGATCCTGCGGCATGAAGATCACCTGCCGCCGCCTGGCAAGGAAGGCCGGCGTCGCTCGGCCGGCCGGCCGATCACCACGGCCGAGGTCAGGATCGTCGATGCCGAGGATCGCGAGCTGCCGACGGGCACGGTTGGCGAAGTCGTGGTGCGCGGCCCGATGGTGATGAAAGGTTACTGGAACCAGCCGGAGCTTACAGCCGAGACGCTTCGCGGCGGCTGGATGCACACGGGCGATGCCGGTTATATGGATGAAGATGGCTATCTCTATATTGCCGATCGCATCAAGGATATGATCATCAGCGGCGGGGAGAATGTCTATAGCGCCGAAGTCGAGAATGCGCTCTACAAGCACCCCGATATTGCAGAATGCGCCGTCGTTGGTATTCCGCATGAGAAATGGGGCGAGGCCGTCCATGCCGTGATTGTGCTGAAAGACGGCGCGTCCCTGACGGCGGAGGATGTCATCGCGCATTGCCGCACCCTGATTGCCGGCTATAAATGCCCGAAATCCGTTGAGTTCAGCGCCGAGCCGCTGCCGAAGAGCGGACCCGGAAAAATCTTGAAAAAGGCGGTCCGCGAACGCTTCTGGCAGGACCAGTCGCGCCGCATCAACTGATCCGCGACTGCGAACAATCTTATTTGGCTATGAACGGGGCGAGAGCGTAAAGCCTCTCCCGCCAATGCGCTCCCTTTCGCCAGCCTTTCGAAACGATGAAAAATCTTCGGGCAGAATGAGGTCGATCTTGCGGCCCTTGTACGCATCCCGCTCCCCCGATGATCGGATATTGTCGAGGAGCAGCGTATAAAAGGCTTCCGACAGCTTTGAGATCTCCTTGTCGCGCGCCCGGAGGATATTGAAGGTGAAATAGATCGGCGGCTCGAAATGGGCGACCGAAATGCCGGACGGGTTATAGTAGCCGACGCCCAAAGGCTCCACGATGCTGACGCCGAAGCCGCGCTCGACCATGGCGCAGGCTTCAACGGATGAGAACACGTCGCAGCGCAAGTCCCGGGAAATGCCGAGCTGCTCAAACGTCGCGTCGATCAGATGGCGCATGCGGCTGTTGTGCATAAATGAAATATACTCCTCATCACGCAGATCTTCGGCGGTGATGACATCGCGCCCCGCGAGGCGATGGGTATGCGGGACGACGCAGACCGCACGCGCATGCATCAGCGGCTCGATGCTAAGACTGCGATGGGGAACCCGCAGCAGCGAGAAGCCCATGTCCACATGGTTGTTGATCACGAATTGGCTGACGGTGTTGGTCACATTGAAGACGATGCGGGTGTTCGTGTGCTTGCGCGCGAAGCTCGCGATGGTATCTGCGAGGATCGTATTTCCGAGCGAGGCGGCGGAGGCGATGCGCAGTTCGCCCGCGTTCAGATTTCGGATTTCCTCGGCATAGGTCTCGATTTCGCTCAAGGACGAGAGAACGCGCGATACTTCCCTGTGCAGAAGATGCGCGTCGCTTGAGGGGACGATACGCTTCCTCTCGCGGATGAAAAGTTCAAGTTTCAGGTCCATTTCCAGCGTTGCAAGTATTTTGCTGACGGCCGGCTGGGAAACCCGCAGGCGCTCCGCCGTGGCGGTGACAGACCCGGTCTCCATGAACTGCTGGAACACTTCCAGCTGGCGGTGCGTAATGCCCATTTCACTTCTTTCCGATGGTCGGAGGCTGACGCCGATGTCGGCCTTCAGGTATATAACTTTAAGTTATCAATAATATAGTATTAGTTATTTGACGGTTGGTTGCAACCGTGTTGTGATACCTGTAACGCCGAAACAGGCGAAGGGGATACGCATAAAAATCGCGTTTTTGGGAATGATTGGGAGCGGGGCTTGGAAGCGCCAAACATAACTTCAGATTCTAATCTTGATATTCTGGGCGTCAGCAAATGGTTTGGCAGCCACCCTGCCGTGAATAATATTTCCATGACGGTGCGCCGCGGAGAGTTTCTCACCCTGCTCGGGCCGAGCGGATGCGGCAAGACGACGCTGCTTCGCATGATCGCCGGCTTTGAAACCCCGACAAGCGGGGAAATCCATATCGCCAAGCGGAAAATGAATGATATTCCGCCCTATTCGCGCCCGATCGGCATGGTGTTCCAGAATCTCGCACTTTTCCCGCATATGACGGTTGGCAAGAATATCGGCTACGGGCTACAGATCCGCGGCGAGAAACAGAAGGAGATCGTTCAGAAAACGGAGGAGATTTTGCACCTCGTCGATCTCGCCGGCTATGAGGGGAGGCGCGTCGGCGAACTGAGCGGCGGACAGCGGCAGCGGGTCGCGCTGGCGCGCTCGCTGGTCATGCGCCCCGAGGTGCTGCTTCTTGATGAGCCGCTCAGCGCCCTCGATCTCAAACTCCGCCGCCAGCTGCAACTCGAGTTGAAACGCATTCAGCAGCGCGTCGAGGCAACCTTCATTTTTGTCACGCATGACCAGGAAGAAGCCCTGACGATGTCGGACCGGATTGCGGTGATCAACGAGGGGGTGCTGGAACAGATCGACACGCCGGAGGTCATCTACAGCCGGCCGGCAACGCCGTTCGTGGCGCAGTTCGTCGGCGAGACCAACTTCTTCGAAGGACGCCTGATCGCCCGCAGCGGCGGCGCCGCGGAAATCGAGGTGCCGACGCTTCGCCGAACCATCACCGCGCGGGATAACCCGGCGCTCGAAATTGGCCAGGCGGTCGGTATTTCGATCCGCCCCGAACATCTTGTGGTGCAGGCAGCGGATGATCAGCCGGGCGCCGCCCATGCCGGGACAATTGTCGACAGCTCCTTTGTCGGTGCGAACTCACGCTACGCGATTGCATCGGAGGTCGGGCAGTTTATCGCTCTCGTGCCGACCACGCATCTGCAGAACAGCATCTATAAAGCCGGTCAGCCGGTCTATTTCGGCTGGTCGGAAGATAATGTCGTGGCCGTTCCGTTAAAGACGCCAACGCATTGAAAAGAGGAGAGAATGTTGATTTGAAAGTCGCGTCTGCGTCAGTCATCAAAAAGTTGTTCACCTTCACAGAGGCTAAATACGGGGAGTTCAAAATGCAAAAAGGGAAGTTGAAGCCATTCCTGCTCGGCTGCGCGGCGGCAGGCACGATGCTCTTTGCCGCAGGTGCGGCCAGTGCGACCGAGCTGTTGGTCGCGACATGGGGCGGCGGGGTTGAAAAGGTGTGGGAGACGGCTTTCGCCGAGCCGTTCACCAAGGAAACCGGTATCAAGGTGACGATTGTCCCGGTGCCTTCGCCCGAAGCCCAGCTCCGCACGCAGGCCGGTGATCCGCAGTATAACGCCGTGATGGTGACCTATCCGCAAGGGGCGAACCTGCTCCGCGACAATATGATCGAACTGCTGGATCCGAACGAACTGCCGGCGACGAAGGATACCAATCCTGACTATCTGATGCGCACAGCGGACGGGAAACTCGCCGGCGTCAGCCCCTATTTCATGTATTACGGAATTGCCGTCAACACGGACGAGGCAAAGCCCGAGGATTTCTCGTCCTGGAGCAATCTTGCCGATCCCAAGTGGAAGGGGCGGATCACCCTGACGCGGCCGATTTTTCTCTCCTCCTATGATCTGCCGATCATGGCGAAAGCAACCGGCGGGGATGCGGTGAATGCCGATTCCGGTATCGCGCTCCTTGAGAAAATTGTTCCCAATGTTCTCACCACCTATAGCTCGATCGCTCATATGAACGGCCTTCTGACGCGCGGCGAAGTGGCGGCGGGTCCCTATTATTCCGGTCGCGTCTGGCACCTCCGCCAGCAGGGAGCGGAGAATGTCACCATGGTTGTGCCCGAAGAAGGGGCGCTCATGATCCCCTATCTGCTGGTCGCGCCGAAGGGGGCCAAGGAAATGGAAGCGACGAAGAAGTTCATGGATTATGTCTCGCAGGCGGATCCGCAGCTCCGGGGATCGGTTCTGGGTGGCTACCTGCCGCTCAACGCCACTGCCGTGCTGCCCCCGGAAGCGGAAGAGCAGATGGGCATGACGCTGAAGGAGCTGATGACCAAGCTTTATCAGCCGGACTGGGGATATATCGCCGAACATCAGGAAGAGCGTATCAATACCCTCGAGAAGGTGATTGCAAACGCGCAGTAAAAATAACCTTCGGCCGGCGCCGCGTGCAGGCAGCGCCGGCTGCCCCTCATAAAATCCGGAAAAATTACAAGATATGGATTTACCAGTGCGTATGGAAAAGCGGCATTTGCCCATTGATGACTATGTCGAGCGTCTGGCACGAATGACGTATCAGGAGCGTCGGCAGGCGATTGAAGCGGAGCCGCTGCCGCAGAATATCGGTGCGCTTCTCGATCAGGCGGCCGCCGAAGTCGGTGACCAGCCGGCCTGGAACTTTTTTGAAAGCAAGATAACGACAACCTATTCAGAACTGGTGGCGGAGGTGAACCGGACGGCCAACGGGCTGATGGCGTGGGGCGTCGCGCGCGGAACCCATGTCGCGGTGATGCTCCCCAACATTCCGACCATGCCGACGATCTGGCTCGCGCTCGCGCGTATCGGCGCGGTGATGGTGCCGGTGAATACGCGCTATACCGCGCGTGAGCTTCGCTACATCACGAATGATTCAGACGCGACTTTTCTTATCGTGCACGCGGAGCATGTCGATCTTCTCTCCCCCGCTCATGATATGGAGGGGGAAGCGCTCGCCATCCCGCCGGAGCGGATTGCGATCGTCGGCGCCGCGACCAAGCCGCCTTACGCGCGTTTTGACGATCTGACCAAGGGCCGCTCGGCGCAGCTTGCGCTCGACTATACTGTCGAGGCGACGGAGCTGATGAATATCCAGTATACCTCCGGGACGACGGGCTTCCCAAAGGGATGCATGCTGACGCAGGAATATTGGCTGAGCAGCGGGAAGGTGAACGGCGTCCGCGATGGCCGGCGATATGAGCGGGTTTTCGCCTCGACCCCGTTTTTCTACCTCGATCCGCAGTGGCTGCTGATCCTGACCTTTTACCAGAGAGCGACGCTCGTTGTTGCCTATCGGCAGAGTGCGAGCCGGTTTGTCTCCTGGCTCCATGAGCATAAAATTCACTTCTGCCTGTTCCCGGAAGTCGTCTACAAGCAGCCGCCGACCCCGCTGGACGGTCAGCTCGTGCTGCGCCGGGCAAATATCTATGGTGTGCGCAAGGAAATTCATGCCGATTTGCGGAGGCGTTTCAACGTGCCCGCAATGGAGGCGTTCGGCATGACGGAAGTCGGTCCTGCCATCTATGTGCCGCTTGAGGAAACGCAGATGGTCGGTTCCGGCTCCTGCGGTATTCCGGCGCCGTTTCGGGAATGTCGCATCGTCGATGAGACCGGAAAAGATGTGCCAAGGGGCGAGATCGGGGAGCTCATCATCCGCGGCCCCGGTATCATGCTCGGCTACTACAAGAAGCCGGAAGCCAACAAAGACTCATTCTTCGGCGAGTGGTTCCGAACCGGGGACCTGTTCCGTCAGGACGAAGCGGGCTTTTTCTACATCGTCGGCCGCCTCAAGGACATGGTGCGCCGGGCTGGTGAGAATATCGCTGCCCGCGAGGTCGAGGCGGTGCTCAAGAATATGCCCGAGATTGTCGATGCGGCGATCATCCCCGTGCCCGATGACACCCGCGGCCAGGAAGTGAAGGCCTATATCGTCCTGAAAGACGGCCTGACGGTGAATGATGAGCTGATCGGCGCGATATTCGAGCATTGCCAGGTTAATCTCGCGGCCTTCAAGGTGCCGCGATATGTGGAGTTCATCGATGCGCTGCCGCGCACGCCCTCGGAAAAAGTCGCCAAAGGCGAACTTCTGAAAGCAAAGAGCAATTTGCGGGTAGGGGCGTTCGATCGCATCGAAAACAGGTGGCACCAGGAGATGGAATAATCGACATGACCGAGATATGGCAACTGCCGGCAACCGCGCTTGCCCGGAAGATCAGAGAGAAGGAGATCTCCTCGCGCGAAGTGGTGTCGTCTCTCCTCAGCCGCATTGACCGGCTCAATCCCGCCGTCAATGCCTTCGCCCTGATCGATCGTGAGCAGGCGATCGCCGATGCCGAGAAAGCGGATACCGCGACGATCCGGGGGGACGTGCTTGGGCCGTTGCATGGCCTGCCGGTTACCGTGAAGGATCTGCTGCCGACACGTGGGCTCCGAACCGCCTACGGATCGCACGCCTTTGCGGACAATATCCCCGATCAGGATACCGAGGCGGTTGCCAGAGTGCGCGCGGCGGGCGGCATTGTGCTTGGCAAGACGACGACGCCAGAACTCGGCCACAAGGTGATGACGGACAGCCCGCTGCATGGCCTGACGCGCAACCCCTGGGCGCTCGAGCGATCTCCCGGCGGATCGAGCGGCGGGGCGGCGGCGGCCGTGGCGATGGGCTTCGGACCGCTTGCGGTTGCGACTGACGGCGCGGGTTCGGGGCGCATTCCGGCGTCCTGCTGCGGCGTTGTCGGTCTGAAGCCGACGGTTGGCGCAATTCCCCATGAAACGACGACCGATCTTTTCGGCTCCCTCTCGGTGATCGGTCCCATGACAAGAACTGTCGGCGATCTTGCCCTGCTGTTCAATGTGATGGCGGGGCCCGATGCGCGGGATCCCTGGTCGTATGGCGGCTCCTTCTCGCCGCTTACCCTTGCAGAGGACCCGGTTGCGGTCCTCAAAGGGCTTCGCATCCGCTGGATGCCGCGGACGATCAACAGCTATCTCGATCCCGAAACCGAACGCCTGACCACCGCCGTGGTCAACCGGCTTTGCGACAACGGGGCGGAAGTCGTTGACGGGCCGGAGATAACGGACTGGGGACTGGATATCGGCGGCGCGCTGATGCGTGCCTATCAGACATACCGCTACGGCGATCTTCTCGAGGAATGGTGCGACAAGATGGATCCGACGGTTGTCGCGATCCTTGACGGCGGAAGGGTGCAGGAGATTGCCGCGCTTCGCGCCGCCCTCAGCCGGCGGACCGATCTCTTCCGCCGCGTTCAATCCTTGTTCGATCATTGCGACGTGCTGATCACGCCGACCGTCTCCACGCCGACCGTCCCGGTAACGCAAAAGGCCGATCAGCCGCTCGTCATCGACGGGACGCCGCTCGGGACGCTTCGGGAGACCTGGTATTGCTACACCATCCCGTTCAACCCGAGCGGAAACCCGGCCATATCGGTGCCGTGCGGCCTTAGCAAGGACGGGCTTCCTGTCGGCCTGCAGATCGTTGCGCCCTGGCATGCGGAGCAGCGGCTGGTCGCCATCGCTGCCGCCATTGAAAGCATTTCTCCCTGGCAGAATTTATGGCCAGCTCTTGCACATGAGGAAACTGTATCGTGATCATCGACTATGGAAGCCGGCCGCCTGTTCCGGCATTTGACCAGTCAAACACCGCGCATCTCAAACGCTATCGGACGATCTATGAAGCGAGCGAATCTGCCGCAGCCGCGACCACGCCGCCGAGTGAGGATGCCTTTGCGGACTATCTCAAGGTCTATGACGCGATGGAGGCCGAGCATATCGTCGTCAAGGCGCGCGATCTTGAAACCACCTTCGGCTGGCGCATCGGCAATGAGGAAGTTGCCGAATTCTGCAAATCGCAGGGCGGCCGGTTTATTGGCTTTGCCGGCGTTGATCCGCATAAAGGCATCGTGGCCCTGCGCGAGCTCGAATATGCCGTGCGCGAGCTTGGCCTGCGTGGCCTGAACCTGCAGTGTTTCGAGCATAAGCTCGCCATTGATGATCCCAAGATGTATCCGCTTTATGCAAAATGCATTGAGCTCGATATCCCGGTCAATCTCCACTGCAGCATCAATTTCTCAACCGAAAGCCTGATGGAATACGG
Source organism: Sneathiella sp. (assembly GCF_036844445.1). Lineage (GTDB taxonomy): Bacteria > Pseudomonadota > Alphaproteobacteria > Sneathiellales > Sneathiellaceae > Sneathiella. The sequence continues at coordinate 182,291 of NZ_DAIUFV010000001.1, forward strand.
CCGTCCGATCCTGCTCGATAAGGTGATGACGCATTTTCCGGACCTTCGCGTCTGTGCGGCGCCGCCCGGTTTTCCTTGGGTGCATGAGTTGATCGGCGTCGCCTGGCGTCATCGCAATGTGCATATCGGCCTTGTCGCTGTCCGCCCGAAATATCTTGCGGTCGCCGGATCCGGCTATGAGCCGTTGCTGCAATATGGCCGCACCGTGCTGCAGGACCGGATCATCTTCGGAACTTCCTATCCGCTGATGCCGATCGAGCGGACGATCCGCGAGGTGGAGGCGCTGCCCTTGAGCGAGACGGTGAAGCGCAAGTGGCTCTATGAGAATGCCCGGCGGTTCCTCGGGTTAGCGGGCTGATGTGAGGGAGGGGCAGAGAACAGTGCAACGCAGCGAGGCGAAAGCGGCACGCAAGACGCAACTCCGGTTTCCCGGCAGGTCGATCCTGCTGATGGTTCCGGCGCTGATCATCCTTGCCCTCTTTCTGGTGAGCGTGGTCCGTATGATCGGTCTGTCCTTTTTTGACAATAACGGCTTTACGCTGGAACATTACATCCAGTTTTTCTCCCGCCCCGACTATATTGAAATCTACATCCGCACGGTGCTGATCTCCTTTGCGGTGACATTTTTCTGCATCCTCATCGGTTATCCGATGGCCTTTGCGATCTGGAAATATAAGGGCAACCGGAACTACCTGATGATCGCCGTGATCCTTCCGTGGCTCGTCAGTCTGGTGGTCCGTACCTACGGCTGGATTGTCATTCTCGGGCCCAGGGGGCTCATCAATGAATTTCTGAAATGGGTTGGCGTCATCGACAGCCCGGTCAAGATGATGTTCAACTCGACCGGCGTGATCATCGGCCTCACGCATGTTCTGGTGCCCTTCATGATCATCTCGATCCTCTCGGTCATGCTGCATCTCAATCAGAAGCTCGAGGAAGCAAGCATGAGCCTTGGCGCGAAGCCGTTTCACACCTTCCGCCGGATCACGCTGCCGCTGACCATGCCGGGGATCATTTCCGGCTCGATGCTGGTTTATCTCATGTCAACCGGCGCGATTGTCACGCCAATCCTGCTTGGCGGCGTGCAGGACCGGATGGTCGGCACGCAGATGTATCAGGAAGTAATCCAGACCTTTAATTTCCCGAAGGCATCGATGCTCGCCTTCCTGCTCCTGATCGTTGGCCTTGCGGTCATTATTCCGCTCCAGAAGCTTGAGAAGCGATTCTCCGCCGGCGGCACCGCGGGAGGGAACTAGCGATGAATCTCTTCCGTTGGGATAAGGTTGGAATCTGGGCGCTACTGCTTTTTCTCCCGGCGCCGATCATCATTGTCATCGCCGCCTCCTTCAGCGAGGTTGGCTATATCCGCTTTCCACCGGGCGCGCTGTCGCTGCGCTGGTATGAAGAGTTTCTCAGCGATCCGCGCTGGATGGAAGGCTTTATGACGAGCCTGCAACTGGCTGTGGCCGCGGCGATTTTCAGTACGGTAACAGCCTTTCTTGCGGCCTATGTCGTTGCGCGGAACGACGGCTGGTTCTTCCGCTGGTTCGAGACGGCGATCATGCTGCCGCTGATCTTTCCCCATGCTGCGCTTGGCGTGACTGCGCTTGCGCTGCTGTCCATGTTCTATATCTATGGCACTTTTGCCGGGCTCCTGCTTGCGCACTGCATTATCACGCTGCCCTATGCCTATCGGCCGATCTCGGTCAGCCTCAAGAAGCTCGACCGATCGATGGAGGAGGCGTCGATGAGTCTCGGCGCCAACCGGTGGAAGACCTTTTTCTTCGTGACCATCCCGCTTGTCCGTCCCGGCCTGATCACGTCGCTCCTCTTCTCTTTCATTCTTTCGTTCGATGAGGTGACGACCACCATGTTCCTGGTGGGACCGTTCGTCACGACCCTTCCGGTGCAGATCTATTCCTTCATCCAGGAAAGTGGAACGCCCGTTGTGGCGGCTATTTCAACGTCCCTCGTGCTGCTGACGCTGGTGCTTGTGCTGTTGCTGGAACGGCTGGTCGGCCTACAGTTCTTTGTCGATCCCGATAGTGCCAAGACGCACAAGTAAAATATTCAATACGTCTTAGTAGTGTAGTCCGTTCGTAGGAAGAATAGGGACTGGATGCACAGAGATGCGGCCGGTGGGCTGCGTTTTTTTCTCATTTTATCCAAATAAATCAGGGCGTAAATTCGCCTGATTGCCGCATTCTTCTCCCCTTATGGCGCGTATCTTCAACAGAAAAGATTGTCCGATCCGGGTCGCAGGCAAGATGATAATAATCCTCCTATAGTTGCTTTACGTTTTTTCCCGATTTTCGATAGTCAGGCCCGTGGCTTTGCATCCGCGGCGTCGGTGGCGCTGATCTGTCCGCGCTTTTCTACATTAGAAAGCCGTTGACAAGCAAAATGTCCATCTTATTATTTAGGATAATATCCTGTAAAATGGGATGAAAAAACTGGTCCGGACGCAAGAATTCCGGGTGGGAACAACGTATGACAGGGGAGTTAAGATGCAGGATCGATCAAATGTTGCGCCGTTATCGGGGACGGTTGTTCTGGATCTGACGCGGTGGCTTGCGGGCCCTTACTGCACGATGATGCTGGCGGATGCCGGGGCGACGGTGATCAAGATTGAGCCGCCGGCAGGCGGTGAGATCACCCGTGCGCTTGAGCCGATCCTGCACGAGGCCGACCATGAGCCGGTCAGTTCCTATTTCCTCCGCCTGAACCGGCGCAAGAAGAGCGTGACGCTCGATTTGCGCAATCCCGACGCCAAGGACGCATTCCGCGCGCTGGTGCGCAAGGCCGACGTGGTGGTGGAGAATTTCCGCCCCGGCGTGATGGACCGGCTCGGTCTCGGTCAGGAGGCGCTCCGCGAGATCAATCCGCGGCTTGTCTATTGCTCGATCAGCGGCTTTGGCGGTGCGGAATCGCCGCTGCGCGCCTGGCCGGCGTTTAACCTGGTGGCGGAATCGATGACCGGGCTGGTGCAGCACCGGCCCGAAACCGGCGAGCCGGTGGCGCTTGGCCCGGCTATCGGCGATCTGGTGCCCTCGCTCCATGCGGTGTCGGGGATCCTGATGGCGCTGCTGCGCCGCGGCCTTACCAACGAGGGCAGCTATGTCGATATCGCGATGTTCGATTCCTGCGCCTCGATCAACGAGCTGGCCATCGCGACAACCCTGATGACGGGGGAGACGTTTCAATATGGCCGGCGGATCAACCCCAATCTTGCCCCTTACGGGCTCTATCAGGCGTCAGACGGCTATGTCTGCATTGCGGTGGCGAGCGAGGAACAGTGGCTGCGCTTTTGCGAGACGATTGACGCGCCGGATCTCGCTGCCGATCCCGATCTGCGAAGCGGCGCGGGGCGGGTCGATCAGTTCTACAGCCGCATTGAACCGGTGATGATGGCGTGGCTCGCGGTACGCACGCGCGAGGAAGCGGCGGCGGCGATGGCGAAGGCGGGGGTACCATCGGGTCCGGTGCTCGGCGCAGGCGAAGTGCTGTCAACGGAGCAGGCGCGCGCGCGCGAGATGGTCGAAGAAGTGATGGCGCCGGATGGGCGGCGCTGGCCGCTGCCGGCAAGCCCGGTCCGAATGACTCCAAAGCCCGAGATCGCGCCCGCCGAGACGGTTACCGCCGGACATGACAATGCGGCGGTGCTGGGCGGTATTGCCGGGCTCGACGCCGCCGCCATTGAACGCGCCACCCGGGCGTCTTAATCCCTCAACAGAAAGGTAATTCTCATGCCCTATTCAAGCAGCCTGATCGGTCTCACCTCGCGTCCTGAAGCCTGTGAGGTGGATAATCGCTGGGCGATGAACTATGCCGCGTCGATCGCGGATGAGAGCGAGATCCTCTATGACACGCGCGGCGGCTCGGTGCCGGTGCATCCCTTGTTTCTGTCGCATCCCGAGTGGGAGAGCCAGAAGCTGATCCGCGGCAAGCTCGGGCTGACGGAGGCCGAGCTTAGCAAGGGCGTTCAGGTGATGCAGGATACACAGATTTTCAAGCCGTTGATCTCCGGTATCCGCACCGTGACGACAGCGAAGCTCATCGGGGTGCATCGCCACCGGGCCGGGGCGTTTGCGACAATGCAGAATGACACGTCGACGGAGGCGGGCGAGCTGCTGGCGACGACAATCTCGGGGGCGATCTTCCGTGACGTTGCGGTGGAAGGCGAGGATCGCCCGCCGGCGCTTCCGGCACGTCCCGCGCTCGGCCAGACGATTGGCGAGCGGGTCGTCCGGACGATCGAGGTCGGCGCGACGGCGTGCCATGTCTATTCGGAATGTGCGCGGATCTGGAACCCGATCCATACCGATCTCGGGATTGCCGAGACGGCGGGACTGCCGGGGCTGATCCTGCATGGGACGGCGACGATTGCGATGGCGGTCTCGGCGATTAGCGACGGGGTGACGGGCGGCGATCCGCGTCCTGTCTCACGCGTCTCGGCCGAGCTGCGCGCCATGGTTATCGTGCCGACTGCGCTCACGCTCAGCTACCAGCTCTACAAAGCCAATGACGGCGGCCAGGTCGCCGCCTACGAGCTCGCCACCCAATCGGGCGATCTCGCAATCAAAAACGGGATCGTCGCGTTTGCGAAACGGTGAGTAACCAGCAGGCGCGCGATCAAAATTTCAAACCAAGGGAGGTCAAGATGAAATTCAGAAGATCAAGAAGTCTTGCGATTGCGGCGGGCGTGGCCGCGGGCGTGACACTCACATCCATGTCGATGGGTGTAGCGACGGCCAGTGACGAGGTGTTCCGCTTCGGCGTTCCCTATCCCGAAACCGGCAAATTCGCGGAATATGGCGCAAATTATTCCGACGGCATCCGGCTGGCGGTGCAGGAGATCAACGACAGGGGCGGCCTCAACATCAACGGCAAGAACGTCAAGGTGGAGGCAATCTACTGCGATACGCAGGCGAACTCCGCAACGGCCGCGGCCTGCGGGCGGCGGCTTTCGTCTCAGGATCAGGTGCCGGCGATGCTGATTTCGACGAGTATCGAGACCTTTCCGATCATGAGCTTTAACACGACGGCCGTTCCGCCGTTCCTGATTATCAGCTCGTCCGCGTCGAACAAGCTGGTGGAGCTTGGCAACCCGCTCGTCGCGCGCTACTGGTTCAACACCTATAAATATATGAACGGCTTCACCAAGCGGCTGAAAAACACCCTGCCGGAGCTTGGCAAAATCTCGATCATGCAAAGCGAGGATGAGTTCGGCAAGGCATGGGCGGACACATTCTCCGCCGGCTGGAAAGCCGCCGGCGGCGAGTTTGGGCAGATTGCAACCTATGCCAACAGCTCGACGGATTTCTATCCCCAGCTGACGGCGCTTCTGAAAGAGAAGCCCGATACCCTTGCCGTTCCGGGCGCGTGCCCGCAGGTTGCCCCGGTCGTGAAGCAGGCGATCGAGCTTGGCTTCAAGGGGCCGTTTATCTTCCAGGTCTCCTGCGGTCCGGAAGAGGCGGCGCGTTTCGCGAGTTGGGACTCCCTTGTCGGATCCGTCTTTGAAGGCAGCGGCTGGGACAGCAACTCTCCCCGTGTTGCCGAATTCAAGGAAGCCTTCAAGGCGAAATTTGGCCGCGAGGCCGTGGTCATCGCAACCGATGGATATGCCCAGGCGATGTGGCTGTTCGCCGCTGTTGAGGCTGCCGGCGGCTATGACAGCGCCGAGAAAATTCGCGCCGCAATGGCCGGCGTGATGGATCAGGAATGGAACGTCCTCGACATTTACGACCTGGAAAGCAACGGCGAGACGACGGCGATCATTCATCCTCGTGTCGTCAAGGGCCCGAATGATGTCATCGACTACACAGACAGCAACTAATCGATAGGGAGCGGTACCATGATGGCTGACATTGCGCAGAATATTGCCAATGCCTTGATGGCCGGGAGCATCTACGGACTTCTGGCGGTGTCTCTGGCGCTTGTGTTTGGTGTATTGGAAGTCCCCCAGTTTGCGTTTGGCGCACATGCCATGCTCGGGGCTTATACGGTCGCAATGTTAGCCAGTTATGGATACTGGATCCCCGTGGCGGTGGCGATAGTGCTGATGGTGATCCTCGGCGTTCTGGTTCAGGCGCTGATCTTTGATCCGCTTCGAAACGCGCCGCCCGCCACCCTGTTTATCGCCGCGTTCGGGCTTTTGCTGGTTCTGCAGGGGGTTGCGCTGATCCTGTTCGGCCCCAACAACCATACTGTCGAGCCGGCGATCTCCGGGGGCACGACCATTTTCGGCGCCATGGTGACCTATCAGCGGATGCTGGTGGTCGTCGCAACAGTCGTCGCGGTGGTCGGGCTGAACCTGTTTCTCCGCTACACCAAAACCGGGCGCAGCATTCGCGCCGTCGGGCAGAGCCGGACGGGATCGCTCGTCGTCGGCCTGTCGCCGCGGCGGATCGGCCTGATCACGATGGCGATCGGCAGCGCTCTCGCGGGTCTCGCCGGCGCGCTGCTCGCTCCGATTGCCCAGGTCTATCCGACGATGGGCGACACCATCGTTCTCAAGGCCTTTATCATTATTGTGCTCGCGGGGATGGGCAGCATCAACGGCGCCCTGCTTGGCGGGATCATTATCGGTCTCTGCGAATCCTTCGGATCGGCGTATCTGTCGCTTGAGTTCAAGGACGCCTATCCGGTCGTGCTGTTTGTTCTTGTGCTGATCGTCCGGCCGCAGGGCCTGTTCGGCAAGTCGGTGAGGGTGGCCTGATGTTCAATCGTTCCAACATACTGCCAACGGCGGCAGGTATCCTTCTTCTCGCAATCCTGCCATTCATCTTTCAATCGCCCTATCACATTCAGATCCTGACGCAGCTGCTGATCTGGACAATCCTTTTCACCGGGCTCGACATCGCGGTGGGGCATGCGGGGCTTGTCTCGGTGGCGCATGGCGCGCTGTTCGGGCTTGGCGCTTACGTCACCGGTATCCTCACCGTCGATGTGGGGTGGGGCTTCTGGTCGACCCTGCCGGTCTCGATCCTGATCGGCGCCCTCGTCGGGCTGGGCATCGGTGTCCTGACCCTTCGCCTCGATGGGCATTACTTTGTGATCGCGACGCTCGGCATCGGGCTCCTTATCACCATCATCATCCGCAACTGGACGGACCTCACGCATGGCGATCTCGGCTTGAGCCCGATCCCGAAGGCAATCGCCTTTCATGAATTCGCAATCAATCCCTCGCTCGGGATGTATTACCTGATGGCTGTCATCTGCTTCCTCTGCGTTCTCGGCTCCTTCCTGCTGATGAAGACCTCGACGGGGCGGCGCTTGCGGGCAATTCGGGACAATTCGGCGCTGGCGGCGGCTGTCGGCATTGACGTATCGCGCACGCGTCTCGTCGCTTTTCTCGTCAGCGCCGGGATGGCCGCCTTCGCCGGCAGTTTCCAGGCGTCCTACCTCTCCTATATCGAACCCTCGATCGCGAGTTTCGAGATCGGCTTTACCGCGCTGATGGCAATTATCATCGGTGGACGGGCGTCCGTCGCGGGTCCGTTCCTTGGCGCGGCGATCTTTGTCATTCTGCCGGAGCTGCTGCGAAGCGCGGACCAGTTCCGCCTCATCACGCTCGGTCTGATCCTGATCCTCGTCGTCCTGTTCGCGCCCGACGGGCTGGCCGGGCGCAGCAAGGCGCTTATCCATAAAGTGATGGAAAAACTTTTATTGAAGGCAACGGGGTCCGCGCCGGACGCCGATGAGACGCTCTCAAAGCAAAAAGGTGCGCTATGAAGGAATGGATTCTTTCAACGGAAAACCTGTCCCGCTCCTTCGGCGGGCTTGCGGCAGTCGATCAGGTGTCGTTCCGGGTAAAAAGACATGAGGTTTTCGGGATTGTCGGCCCGAACGGCGCGGGGAAGAGCACGCTCTTCAACCTGATCGCGGGTGTCCTCCCGCCAAGTCACGGCACTATTGAGGCGTTTGGCCAGAGAATTGACAGGCTGCCGACACAAAAGCGCTGCTGGATGGGGATCGGGCGCACGTTCCAGGCGTCGCAAATGTTTCCGACCCATACGATCGGCGAGAGCCTTTTGTCGGCCGGATCGGCCAAGCACCGCGGCATTTCGGGATGGCTGCGGCCGGTCGATCTCGACTCTGATCGCGAAGAAATGCGGGCGCTCCTTCCCTTTATCGGCCTTGAGGGGATGGAGGACGCCTTGCCCTCGGAACTCACGAACCTGCAACAGCAGAAGCTCGCAATCGGCATGGCGCTGATGACCGGTCCGGAGCTGCTGTTGCTGGATGAGCCGTCGGGCGGGCTGATCGAAGCGGAAGTGCTGGAACTGCTCGCCTTCATCCGCCGCATTCGCGATCGCGGCGTTACGATTGTGGTCATCGATCACAAGATGCGCCTTATGATGGCGCTCTCGGATCGCATCATGGTCATGTCGGCGGGCAAGATGATCGCCCTCGATACGCCGAAGAATATCGCCAATGATATCACTGTACAGAACGCCTATCTCGGCCGTCCGGCGAGCGCGGACTGAAGGACTGGAGATCATGATGAGCGAAAATGAGACAATCCTGAAAATCGATAACCTGTCGCTTGCCTATGGATCGCGGATTGCAGTCGATAGGGCCTCCCTGACGGTTGGCGCCGGCGAATGCGTCGCGCTCGTTGGCGCGAATGGCGCGGGGAAAAGCACGCTTCTTAAAGCTGTTGTCGGGATCCAGAAGTCATTCGGCGGCTCCATACAATATGAGGGGCGGGATGTGACAGGATGGACGCCGGAAGAGGCCGTTCGGGGCGGCGCTATCCTCTGTCCGGAGGGGCGGCATCTTTTTCCGGAAATGTCGGTACGCGACAATCTGCTGCTCGGTGCGACGAGGCTCACCCTCACCAAGGCGCAGATCAGCGAGAAGCTCGATGAGATCGAAACGCTGTTCCCCGTGGTGCGGGAGCGCTGGAGTCAGCTCGCCGGTACGCTCTCGGGCGGCGAGCAGCAGATGGTGGCGCTCGGCCGGGCGCTGATGTCGCGGCCGAAACTGCTGATTCTCGATGAGCCGTCGCTTGGTCTCGCCCCGCTTCTCGTGGAACGGGTGTTCGAGATTGTCGTGACGATCATGAAAAGCGGCTGCGCGGTGCTGATCGCCGAGCAGAATGTCCAGTCGGCGCTTGGCGTTGCGCATCGCGCCTATGTCATGGAAGCGGGCCGTATCGTAAAATCGGGTCCGGCGGCCAAACTTAGAACAGATCCCGCGCTATTATCGGCATTTATTGGTATAGATGAAGTTTCATGAGGAGAAATGCGTCATTTGGCGCTAATAAAAAGGCAGCGAATAAATAGCAGGTTGAGGCAAATATGGAAGTTCCCGCGCCGCTCGTGCGATATAATCAGATATTGGAGATTGTTTCGTGCGCTCCTCAGGGTATCAGTCTGGGTGAACTAGTCGAGGCAAGCGGATTGCCACGGAGCACGGCCCACAGGCTTGCGGCGGCACTTTGCGCGGTCGGGTATGTCGAAATGCAGGAGGACGGGCATTACAGCATCGGCCCGGGGCTGCTGAAACTGCTGAAACGCAGTCTTGCGGCAAGTGCGATGGATTATCTGCCAAGAGCGCTTCTCGCATCGATGACCGCCGAGCTTGGCGAGACCGCGTTTTTTGCCCGCCGGGTCGAGAAGCATATCGATTTGCTGGAGGCCGTTCCGCCCGAATCAACCGGGCGTTCTTACGTTTACCCCGGAACCGGCGCCCGGCCGGTCGATACCTGCTCGTCCAGCAAGGCGATTCTGGCCTATCTTGAAGATGATACGGCGCGGGAGATTTACGAAGCCTATCTCAATGACGGCAACGCGCCGAGCCACGACTGGGGCGCCTTCAGCCGGGAGCTGGAAAATGTGCGAAAGAACGGCATTGCCATCTGCGACGGTGAGATCGATGAGGGCGTCTACAGTGTCGCCTGTCCGGTGATCGTCGCCAATATGCCGGGCCTGTTCAGCATTGGCGTGGTCGGCCCGACAGCGCGGATGAAGGCGCTTTCCATCGACCGGCTGCAGGGGGTGCTGCAGGACTCAGCGGAGCAGGCATCGCATTATATTACCGAGCGGCTGTTCCGTGACGCCGGGCAGAACGATCAGGGAAAATAACACCCCCGTCTTCACGCCCGGCGGGAATCTTCTCTGCGCTGCGGCTTAAACAGACGTTCCGATCTTGTCGCGGGTGATGCGAATGCCCGCATCCTCCCGGTCCCAGGTGTCCGCGGTGATGCCCTCATCGCGCAGAAGATGCTTCTGAACCTTCTCGGTCGGGGTTTTCGGCAGCGCATCCATCACGCGGATGTAGCGCGGGATCATGAAATGCGCCATCCGCGGACGGAGAAACTCGATCAGTGCGGCGGGGTCGATCGTGCGGCCCGGAACCGGCGCAATCACTACCATCACTTCATCTTCGCCGAGCGGGCTCGGGACCCCGATGGCGGCCGCCTCGCGGATATCGGGATGCGACAGCACTTCGTTTTCCACCTCAAACGATGACACATTCTCGCCGCGGCGACGGATGGCGTCCTTGGCGCGGTCGACAAAGAAGTAGTTGCCGCTTTCATCGCGATAGAAAAGATCGCCGGTATGGAACCAGCCGTTCCGCCAGGCGGCGGCGGTCGCTTCGGGGTTGTTGTTATAACCGTGGCTGAGGCCCCACGGGCGCTCATCGCGAATGACCATCTCGCCAATCTCGCCGATCGGAACCTCGCAGTCATTGGCGTCGACCAGCCGGACTTCGGCGCCGGGGCGCACCTTGCCGCAGGTGCCGGCCTTCGTCGGGTTCTTCTCCGACAGGATCTGGCCGCTGATTTCCGACATGTTGAAGGCCGTGTAAAGATCCGTTCCGAACCGCTCATGGAATGCCGCGGCATCTTCGGAAAGCGGGACCATCATGGCCATGCGGAGCGTATGATTGCGATCATCGGGGCTCGCCGGCGCTTTGATCAGGAAAGGGGTCATCGCGCCGAGCAATGTTGCCCCCGTCGATTTCGAGCGCCGCACGGTATCCCAGAACTGATCGGTCTTGAAGGAATCGACGATGGCAATCGATCCGCCTTTAGCGAGCATCCCGTAAATCGCATTGGTGCCGCTCGCGTGGAACATCGGCAGGCTGATCAGCCGCCGGTCCTTCTCCGTCAGCATGACCTGCAGGCTGGTGGTCATCGTGTAGAGATGCAGGTAGGAGGAGAGGACGCCTTTCGATGGGCCGGTCGTGCCCGAGGTATAGATGATGGATTGCAGATCCCACGGATCGATCGGGCGATCGAGCGGCTCCGGCACGTCCCCCGTTTCGCCGAGCGCGTCGGCGCCGAGAACTTTCGCCTGCGTGAGCGCGGCCGCGCCGCCGACCGCAACAACGGTCTCGAGATCGGCGAGGTCGAGCCCTTCCATGCGCTCGACAAGCTCGGCATGGGCAATCATGACCTTGGCGCCGGAATTGCGGATGACATGCTCAAGCAGCGTGCCGCGATAGGCAATATTGATGGGGACGAAAACGGCGCCGATATAGTTGATGCCGAACCAGCAGCGCAAAATCATCGGTCCGTTCGGCATCCAGACGAGGACGCGGTCACCGCGGCGGACGCCAAGTTTCTGAAGGCCGGCGGCGGTCCGCTGCGCTTCCTGCTGCATCCGTTGATACGTCCAGGCGGCCTCGTTTTCGAACCAGGCGAACTCGCGATCCGGACACTCGACAGCCAGCCGGTCGAGGATATGGCGCAGCACGCACTGGTCACGCGGCGGAATGCGCGGATCAGAAAAGGGCGCTGATATCGAATCGGTTGAGTGCATTCTTTCCTCCCTCGGATTGGTCCATCTTGTCTCGGGCTTTTATATTATATGGAATGTTCTACGCTCGGCGCATTCTCTTTACTGATCTGCTGTTTTTACATCCCAACGGGTTCATTGCTTATAGACATCCGATCCCGACGCTCCATCGGGACGGACGCCCGGCAGTCAGCCAAAAGCTGTGCGATGGCTTTTGAGTTGGCGGACGGGGGATCACGCGTAGCCTGTCCATCATTTCACGTCATTCTGCCTGGTGCTTCGGTCTCCGGAGCGGAGGAAAAGGCGCCGAATTATTGTTATTAATTGGTAGCTCAATTAATAACAATAAACAGAAAGGCTGACAAGCTTTCCTTCACTGATCGGGACGGGGGAGGGGAAAATAAGTCCTGGAGGCGCGGACGAAACCGGGCGGTTTTTATCTCCCGCCCGGCCCCTTTTGCGGCATTGTCAGGGCGAGCCGAGACTTAGGCGTCGAAAGGACAAGTAAACCACAGGTTGTCCCGCCCCGTCGCCAGCCTGGCGTCACTTTATATGAGGGGAGGGAGAGAGTTGATCCCTGTTGAGGGGCCGTGACGCTCTCCCGCCCCGTTTTGTTTATCCTATGCGGTCGCTTCCATCTCGAGTTCGCGGAGGATTTCCTTTGTATGCGCGCCGATTTTCTCCGGCAGCCGTCCGACGGCGGACGGCGTTCTTGAGAACCTGGGCGCGGCGTTGACCTGCGGGCGGTCATCGACGGTAACAACCGTCTCTCGCGCCTTCATGTGCGGATGGTTTCCGACTTCGGTGAAGGTGAGGACGGGCGCAAAGCAGATGTCGGTTCCCTCCATCAACTGACACCATTCATCGCGGGTGCGGGTGAGGAAGATCTTGCGGAGCTCCTCGGTCATCGCCGGCCAGTTGGCCTCGTTCAGCTGCTGGTCCCAGAGCGCACCTTCCAGCTTCAGCTTGTCTTTCAGCATCGCAAAGAATTGCGGCTCGATGCTGCCGATGGAGACATAGCCGCCGTCCGATGTCTCATAGACATTGTAATAGGGCGCGCCGCCATCAATCTGGTTCGATGCGCGCCCGGCCTTCCAGACCCCTTCCATCGCGCGCGCATAAATGCTGCCGGCGAGCGAGGTCGCGCCGTCGACCATGGCGGCGTCAATGACCTGTCCCTTTCCGGACCGTGAACGCTCAAAAAGCGCGGCGCAGATGCCCATGGCGAGATAGAGCGCCCCGCCGCCGAAATCGCCGACGAGATTGAGCGGGATGACCGGCGCGCCATCTTTCGGGCCGATCGCGGCGAGCGCGCCGGTCAGCGAGATATAGTTGATGTCGTGTCCCGCCGCGTTGGCAAGGGGGCCTTCCTGACCCCAGCCGGTCATGCGCCCGTAGATGAGCGCGGGGTTTGCCTTGAGGCAGACATCGGGGCCGAGGCCGAGCCGTTCCATGACGCCCGGGCGATAACCTTCGAGCAGAACGTCGGATCGTTTGACGAGGCGAAGCGCGGTTTCAACGTCGGCAGGGTTCTTGAGATCGAGCGCGATAGACCGCTTGCCGCGGGAGAGAACGGAGTTCTGCGCTTCATTCTCCGCCGCCTTCCTGTCGATGCAGATGACGTCTGCGCCCATGTCGGCGAGGAGCATGCCGCAAAACGGACCCGGCCCAATTCCCGAAAACTCAACCACTTTAAGACCTGTAAGAGGGCCACTCATATTAAACTCCTTAAAATCTTTATTCATCAACTCATGTCGTTCGCGGCCTGCTCAGAAAGGCTTGCCGTCAACCAGGTATCGCTTGGTCTCGCGGTCATAGGTGGTCGTGGTGAACGGCGTTTTTCTGAGGTCGGCCTTCAGGATCTTTTCCGTCGGCGTTTTTGGCAGGGCATCGAAAAACTCGATATAGCGTGGCAGCATGAAGGCCGAGAGGCGCGGCGTCAGAAACTCGATGATTTCCTCGGGCGTGACCGAGTGCCCTTCCTTGATCGCGATGCAGGCCTTGACGTCGTCATCGGCATGATCGCTCGGCGCCTTGATGGCGGCCGATTCAAAGACTGCCGGATGCGCATTAATCTCCCGCTCGATCTCGAAGCTTGAGATATTCTCCCCCTTGCGGCGGATCGCATCATTGTTGCGATCGCAGAAGATAAGCTGGCCGTTCGGCGCCATTCGCATCAGATCGCCGGTGTGGAACCAGCCATTGCGCATGACCTTGGCGGTCGCTTCGGGCATATTCACATAGCCCTGCATAATCATCCACGGCTCGCGGGAGCGGACAACCATCTCGCCAACTTCGCCGGGCGCGACTTCCATGTCGTTCTCATCGACAATCCGCGCCTCATAATCGTCACGGATGTAGCCGGCATAGCCGCTGAGGCCTTTTCCCATCGGCGCCGTTGCGATGACCGACGCCTCGGTCGAGCCATAGCCGGTGGCCACGCCGGTAACGCCAAAGCGTTCCTTGAAGCGCTCGAGATCGGCAATGACCGGGGTGATGCCGATCTTCTTGATCGGCTGATCCTTGTCATCGGGCCGCTCCGGCTGGTTCAGCAGATATTGCGCGATCGTGCCGAGCATGCGCGACGAGGTTGCGCCATATTTCCGCGCGCTGTCGAAGAAGGTGCTGGCCGAGAAGCCGGGAAGGATGACGGCCGTCGCTTTATAGATAAAGGGCGCGTAGACGCCGGCCCATTTTGCAGTGACATGAAAGAGCGGCAGGACGACCATGCTGACGTCGCTGCTGTCGAGATTGTCCTGCTGTACGATGGAGGCATAGCTGTAGGCCTGCGCGTGACTGATCATGGCGCCTTTGGACGGGCCCGTCGTGCCGGACGTATAGATGATACAGATCGTGTCCCAGGGCTTTACGTCCTCCATTGGTTCCGGCCGCCGCTTCAGATCGTCAAACGCGATGACTTTCATATGCGCCGGGAGATCCGGGCGCGTCGCCATCTCGCCCCGCACAACCAGCGTTTCGATCATGTCGAGTTCACCCGCGATTTCAACCAGCCGCTCGACATACTTCGCTTCGACAATCATAATCTTTGAGCCGGACGTGCGGATGACATGGGCGAGGAGCGAGCCGCGGTATCCCGTATTGATCGGCGCCTCGATCCGGGCCGTCAATGAAAGGCCGACCGAGAGCAGGACAAAGTCGACCGAGTTGTCCAGCATGGCGAGCACCACCTTCTGGCGCTCGACACCAAGGTCAACGAACGCGCCGGCGAGATTGAGGCCTTCCTCTACGAGTTGACGATAGGTCAGCTCCCGCTCCGGACCGCGAAGCGCCAGCTTGTCGGGGATTTCCGCGAGCGCGGTCTTCATGACGGCGCTCGCCGTCCGTTCCATTAAAGGGGGTAATTTCACTTTCAGCAGGTGCGGCAGCTGAGAACTCATAAATAGTCTCCCTCGGTCTGTGCCGGATGCGACGGCATTCTTTTTATTCACATAAGGTTGGTCGGGTGCTGCGGGTTGTGAGGGGCAGCGGTTTTGATTTTTGATGACTTTATCCAAAAATAAATTGGTAGACAAATCAATTTATTTTTTGATAGTTTCGCGACAGCCGAGTGAAGAAGAACGGAAATTATAATTACTCGCAATCCCTTTTTTTTGACCTGAAAATCGAATGGAGTTCGCCTTGTTGTCTGGACCTGTACTGATCGCAAATCGTGGGGAGATCGCGGTGCGCATTGCCCGCGCGCTGGCCGAACTGGGGGTCGAAAGTGTTGCGATCTACGCATCTGATGACAGCGATTCGTTACATGTAAAGGCGGCCGACCGGGCCCTTGCCTTGCCGGGACGAGGCGTTGCGGCCTATCTCAATATCAACTCGATCATTGCGGCAGGCAAAGAGGCGGGCTGCGTTGCGGTGCATCCGGGCTACGGGTTCCTCTCCGAAAGCGCTGAATTTGCAAGGGCTTGTGAAGCGGAGGGTCTTTCCTTCGTCGGCCCGACGCCGGATATGCTGGAGAAGCTTGGCGACAAGGCGGCGGCCCGGGCGCTGGCGTTGAAACTCGGTGTGCCACTGCTTTCCGGCACCAACAAGGCAACGTCACTCGATGAGGTCCGCGCATTTCTGGAGAAGGCGCCGGAGACGGGCGGCGTGATGCTGAAGGCGCTGCTCGGCGGCGGCGGACGCGGTGTGCGGATCGTGCAGAAGGGCCGCGATCTCGATGCAGCCTATGCGGCCTGCGCCTCGGAAGCCGAGAAAGCCTTCGGCAGCGGCGAACTATATGTCGAGGAATATTTACCCCGCGCCCGCCATATCGAAGTGCAGATCCTTGGCGACGGCAAGGGCGGTCTTGTCCATCTCGGCGAGCGCGACTGCACGCTGCAGCGCCGCCACCAGAAGCTGGTCGAGTTTGCGCCTGCGCCCGGCCTGAACGAAGAGGTGCGCGCCGCGCTTCTTCGCGATGCGCTGAAAATGGCGGCAGAAGTCAACTATCGCGGCGCCGCGACGTTTGAGTTCCTCGTCGATGCCGATAAAGGCGACCGCTACTGGTTCATGGAAGTCAACCCGCGCATCCAGGTGGAGCATACGGTCACCGAAGAGGTCACCGGCGTCGATCTGGTGCAGGCGCAGCTCCGCATCACGGCGGGGGAGACTCTTGCCGATATCGGCATTTCGCAGGATGCCATTGCGAAACCATCGAAATTCGCCGTACAGCTTCGCGTCAATATGGAAAAGCTGACCGCAATTGGAGAGATCCTGCCGGCGAGCGGCACGCTTACGCGCTATGATATGCCGTCCGGGCCCGGTGTCCGGATCGACGGCTTCGGCTATTCGGGCTATCGTGTCATGCCGACCTATGACAGCCTGCTTGCGAAAGTCATTGTCTCGGTAAATGGCGCCGATGATAAAGCCTATCAGCGGCTCCTGATCAAGGCGCAGCGTGCGCTGAATGAATGCGGTATCGGCGGCGTCGAGACGAACCTCTATTTCCAGCGTGCCCTGCTTGCGCACCCCGACCTCGCGGCCAACAAGGTCTTTACGCGCTTTATCGAAGAGAAGGGCGCGGAGCTGGTGGCGAGGGCCGTCGCGCTGCAGGAGGCGGAGGCGCCAGCAGCAACGGAAGTCGCCGCCCAGGAAGTGCAGCAGATCGACGTTCCGGCCGGCAATATTGCGGTCTCCGCCCCGATGGTCGGGTATCTGGCCGAAGTCCTCGTCGCCGAAGGCGATGTTGTTGCCGCCAACCAGCCGATTGCCGTCCTTGAAGCGATGAAGATGGAGCATATCATCGTGGCGCCGGAAGGTGGCATTGTCACAAAAATCGCGTTTGAGGGCGGCGCGCAGCTTGAGGTCGGCTCGATCATCCTCGCGATCGATCCGGCGGGGGCGGGCGAGGGCGAAGTCGTTGACGCGGCCGAGCAGTCGATTGATGCCATTCCGCCGTCGCTTGCGGAAATTCTGGCGCGCAAAGACATGCTGAAAGATGAATTCCGTCCCGATGCGGTTGCCCGCCGGCGCAAGACGGGGCAGCAGACGGCGCGCGAGAATGTCGCCGCGGTTTGCGATCCGGAAACTTTCCGGGAATATGGCGCGCTTGTCCTCGCCGAGCAGCGGCGCCGGCGCAGCATGGAAGAGCTGATCAAGATGAGCCCCGCCGACGGTCTGATCACCGGAACGGCGCGCGTCAACTCCGAGCAGTTCCCGGGCGAGAACAGCAAATGCGCCATCATCGCCTATGACTACACCGTTTTTGCCGGAACGCAGGGACGCGCCAACCACAAAAAGATGGACCGGATGTTCAATATCGCCGAGCGCGATAACCTGCCGCTGATCCTCTTTGCCGAAGGCGGCGGCGGTCGTCCGGGCGATATCGACAACCTCCGCGTCGCCGGCCTGAACTTCCCGACCTTCACCATGCTGGCGCGGCGGAGCGGTAAGGCGCCGTCGATCGGGATTGTCTCCGGCCGCTGCTTTGCCGGGAACGCGGCGCTGCTTGGCTGCTGCGATGTCATCATTTCAACACCCGACGCCAATATCGGCATGGGGGGGCCTGCGATGATCGAAGGCGGCGGCCTCGGCGTTTTCCGGCCCGAGGATATCGGCCCGGTCGATGTGCAGACAGCGAACGGCGTCATCGACATTCTGGTGAAGGACGAGATCGAGGCCGCGGCGGTTGCGCGGAAATATCTCTCCTATTTCCAGGGACCGATCAATGAGTGGTCGGCTGAGGATCAGCGCCTGCTTCGTCACATGGTGCCCGAGAACCGCAAACGCGCTTTTGACGTGCGGCGGATTATCCACGCGCTCTGCGACACCGATTCCGTTCTCGAAATCCGCGAGAGCTTCGGGCTCGGCATCATCACCGCGCTTGCCCGCATTGAGGGGCGTCCGTTCGGCCTGATCGCCAATAACAGCCAGCATCTCTCGGGCGCAATCGACAGCGAGGCGGCAAGTAAAGCCTCCCGCTTCATCGAGCTGTGCAACGCCTATGATCTGCCCGTGGTCTCGCTCTGCGATACGCCCGGCTTCATGGTTGGCCCCGACTCCGAGAAGGAAGCGGCGGTCCGCCAGTTCTCGCGCTTCTTTATCAAGGGCGCGGCGCTCGAATCCCCGCTTATGACGGTCGTCCTCCGCCGCGCTTATGGGCTTGGCGCCATGGCAATGGCAGGCGGCGACTTCTTCGTGCCGCAATATGCCGTGACCTGGCCGCTCGGCGAGTTCGGCGGCATGGGGCTTGAGGGCAGCGTCCGCCTCGGTTTCCGCCGCGAGCTGGAAGCGATCGAGGATCCGGTCGCGCGCGAAGCGAAATATCAGGAAATGGTTGACGCCGCCTATGAGCGGGGCA
Organism: Sneathiella sp.; assembly: GCF_036844445.1. Taxonomy (GTDB): domain Bacteria; phylum Pseudomonadota; class Alphaproteobacteria; order Sneathiellales; family Sneathiellaceae; genus Sneathiella. The sequence goes on from NZ_DAIUFV010000001.1 coordinate 200,837, forward strand.
AGGGGCTCAATGTCGCCACCTTCTTCGAGATTGACGACGTGATCGACCCGAAAGACACCCGGGAGTTGATTTCCATCATGCTGAAAGGGCACGAAGCGCGGCCGTGGGGCGCGACGCCGCACCGCTACATTGATCCCTGGTAAAAAATAAAAAAGTCAGCTAGCAACGCAACGAAGTGATGCGGGGAGCGATTAAAGAAAATGTTTGAGAAGATCCTTATTGCGAACCGCGGCGAAGTGGCGATCCGGATTGCCCGCGCGGCGGATGGCCTTGGCATCAAAACCGTTGCCGTCTATGCGCCGGAGGATGTCGCCTCCCTGCATCTTGCCCAGGCCGGGGAAACGGTGGCGTTGCCGGGACGGGGAGCGGCCGCCTATCTCGATATCGCGGCGGTTGTCGCGGCGGCGGTTGAGACCGGCTGCGATGCCGTCCATCCGGGCTATGGCTTTCTCGCTGAAAGCGCGGCGTTCGCGCGCGCCTGCAAGGACGCCAAACTCACCTTTATCGGCCCCGATCCGGAGGCGCTTGAGCTGCTCGGCGATAAAGGCAAGGCGCGGGCGCTTGCCAAGAAAATCGGCGTCCCGCTTGCCGAAGGCAGCGTCGGCGCGACCGATCTCGCAGAAGCCCGCCGCATCATGGAAAGCTTCGGCGGCCGTCCCGCGATGATCAAGGCGCTTGCCGGCGGTGGTGGCCGCGGGATGCGTGTTGTCGAAAACATTGACGACCTCGAGGACGCCTTTGTTCGCGCCGGCTCGGAGGCGAAGGCCTCCTTCGGCTCGGACGCGCTTTATATCGAGGAGCTGATCCGGCCTGCCCGCCATGTGGAAATCCAGATTGTCGGCGACCGTGCCGGTAACGTCATCCATCTTTTCGAGCGCGAATGCAGCCTGCAGCGGCGCCAGCAGAAGCTGATCGAATTCGCCCCCGCGCCGGGTCTTGACCCTGATTTACGCGATCAAATTGCCGCATCGGCCGTTGAACTTGCCCGCGCCGCGAAAATTCACACGCTCTGCACGATGGAGTTTCTTGTCGATCCGGACCCGGCGGCAAATCGCTTCGTCTTTATGGAGGCCAACCCGCGCCTTCAGGTCGAGCATACGGTCACCGAAGAGGTCATGAGCATTGATCTCGTCCAGACCCAGATCTGCATCGCGGCAGGGGAGAGCCTTGAGGCGCTCGGCCTGTCGCAGGACGCCATCGGACGCCCGCGCGGCATGGCGGTGCAGCTTCGCGTGAATATGGAGCAGGTGTCGGCTGACGGGACCGCGATGCCGACAGGCGGCACGCTCCGCGCCTTCTCGCCTCCGGGCGGGGCAGGTATCCGGGTGGAAACATTCGGCTATACGGGCTACCGGACAACATCCGCTTTTGATTCGTTGCTCGCAAAAGTGATTGCCTTCGCCCCGTCCGGCAATATCCGGGACGTTCTCGCGCGCGGCTACCGGGCACTTTCCGAATTCCGCATCGAGGGGCTTGAGACCAACATCGGCTTTCTGCAAAGCCTGATGCGGCTTCCCGAGGTTGAAGAGGGACACACGACAACCGGTCTTGTTGAGGCCTACGCGCCGAAGATTGTCGAGCAGGGGATGGAGCATCCGCGCTATTTCAGGAATGACGCACCGGCTGACAACTCGGGCTCCGCGGATGCCGCGCAGTCGCAGGGACCGGCCGGCACCCGTGCCGCGCCGGCGCCGCTTGGCGGGCTGCTCGTCGAGATCTTAGCCGAAGAAGGCGCGCTCATCGCTGCGGGCACGAAAGTCGCGATTATCGAAGCCATGAAGATGGAGCATATCATCACGGCGGAGCGGTCGGGCATTGTCCGACTGGTTGCCGCGGAAAAAGGCGGCACGATCGAGCGCGGCGAAACCCTCTATTTCTTTGAGCCGGCCGAGGTTGGCGACGTCGCGGAGGCGCATCAGGAAGAAGAAGGACCCGATGCCGAGACCGAGAAAGCGCTTGAGGTTGCGCGGACGGCACGGCGTTCGGTGCTCGATGAAAGCCGGCCGGATATGGTGGAATCGCTTCACAAGCGCGGATCGCTGACCGCACGCGAGCGGATTGATATCCTCTGCGATGAAGGGACTTTCAAAGAAATCGGCAGCCTGATCCGCAATCCCGCGCTCTCGCGCGAAGCACCGGCGGACGGGATCGTCGCCGGGTCTGCGCGCATTGAGGGCCGCCCGGTGATGGTCGTCTCGCAGGATTTCTCCGTCTATGGCGGCAGTTCGGGGCATCTGGGAAGTGAAAAGCTGGTGCGCATCGCCAAACTCGCCGAGCTGCACGGTTGCCCCCTGGTCCTGCTGCTCGATGGCGGCGGACATCGCATTCAGGACGGCCAGAATTCCCGCGCCTATGCCCGCTCGCGCGATCTGTTCGCGACCTTTGCCCGGATGACCGGCTGGGTGCCGATCGTTTCCGCGGTTCTCGGCTTCGGGTTCGCGGCAAACACCAACTACAGCGCGATGGCAGACCTCGTGCTGATGGTGAAGGGCAAGTCGACAATGGGTCTCGCGGGCCCTGCGCTTGTCAAAGCCGGAACCGGCGAGGTGATCACCGCGGTTGAGCTTGGCGGAACCGCGCGGCAGGTCGAAAAGACCGGTCTTGCGGATGCGGCCGTCGACAGCGAGGAAGAAGCGATCCTCACCTTAAGGCGGTTCCTCTCCTATCTGCCCTCCAACGCGCAGGCGCCGGCGAATATCAAGCCCGCCATTGCCCCGAAGGAGGATCAGGAGCTTCTCGAAAGCCTTGTGCCGGCGAATACGCGCAAATCCTATGACATGCGCCGGGTGATCGAAATTCTTTCCGATGCGGACAGCGTGTTCGAAATCAAGCCCGATTTTGCCAAGAACGTCATCACGGCTCTGACCCGCATTGACGGGCGTCCGGTCGGAATTATCGCCAACCAGCCGCTGCATCTCAGCGGAATGCTGAATGCGGATGCCTGTGAGAAGGCGGCGCGCTTTATCGCGCTCTGCGATGCCTACGGAATACCGCTCGTCTATCTGGTCGATATCCCGGGCATGTCCATCGGCACACCGGCGGAAGATACCAATCTCGGACGGCGGAGCGCGAAGATGCTGTTCGAGCTCGGCCATGCGACGGTGCCGCGCATCTCAATCGTTCTTCGCAAGGGCTACGGGCTTGGCTATGTGGTGATGGCCGGCGGGCGGAGCTTTGATGCGGATGCCAACTTCATCTGGCCGACCGCTGAAATCTGCGCGATGTCGGTGGAAGGATCGATCGACGTCGCCTATGCCAAACAGTATCAGAATGCGCCGGATCCGCAGGCCCGCCGCCAGGAGCTGATCGACGAGATGCGCCGCGAGATCGACCCCCTGAAAGCGGCGGAAGGATTTGGCATAGACGAGCTGATTCTGCCCTCGGAAACACGCGAGCGGATCATCGAGGTTCTTGAACGGGCACCGGCGCGGCGGCCGTCCCGGATGCCGCCGAAATTCCGCTCGATTGCACCGATTTGAGGCCGGAAACCGGTGATGAAATCGACACTAAAATATCAGCGAAAGCCGCTAAATCCTTGTTCTGCAAAGGGCTGAAATATTAATTGTTAGATTGACCAATTAATATTGACACGGTGAACCGGCGCTGATTAATATGCGATAAAATTAAGAAAGAAGTAAGTGAAATTCTGTGGATGGTCGGCGCACCGTCTGGCCCTAAGTAGAATAACAGAAACAGAAGCAGTCCTAACGTACTGGGAGGAAAGTACATAATGAAAAAAGCGAAGTATCTGTCCCTGGTTTTCGGCGCGGCAATGGCTGTCAGCATGAACGTCGCCGCCGTGGACGCGAAAGAGCTGAAGTATAACTTTGGTGGTAGCGAATCGGGCCTTTCACGGGGCGCTGACAAGTTCGCCGAAGTGCTTGCAAAAGAGACCGACGGCCGCTACACGGCCAAGGTTTATATCGGCAACCTGTTCGGTTACAGCGAAACCAACGGGGCGCTGCGCGAAGGTCTCGCCGATGTCGGCTTCCTTGTCGCACCCTACTTCCGTGCTGAATACCCGCAGACCAACCTGATCGCCGACCTTGCTACTGCAGGCGCCGATCCGTATGCGGCGTCCGGTGCGCTGAACGAATATTACATGACCTGCGATGAATGTATCGCAGAGTTCAAGAAGCAGAACCAGCTGCTGACCGGCATGACGGCAATCGGCCCGTACTACATGTATTCCAAGCCGCGTATCGATTCGCTGGAAACCATGAAGGGCCAGAAAATCCGCGGCTTCGGCACCTTCGGTCGCTGGGTAACGGAAATGGGCGGCTCCGCGTCCAACATCTCGTCCAACGACGTTTACAGCGCGATGAGCCAGGGCGTTCTGAGCGGTTCCACGCACACCGCCTACACCATCATTAACCTCTCGATGGGTGAAGTTACCGACTATCTTCTCGATGCGCCGATCGGCCTCGGGATGGGTAACTCCCTGTTCAGCACCAACCTCGATGTCTGGAACGAGCTGTCCGAAGAAGACAAGCGTGCCTTCCTGAAGGCCGTTGCATATGGCCACGCGGCAGCGACGATCGAATACCAGGCTGACAACCTCATCGTTATGGAAGGCAAGCCCGGCGAGCATGGCGTCGAGATCATCAAGGCGGACGACGCCTTCATGGCAAAGCACGAAGAGTTCCGCGCGAAGGATATCGACCTGATCGTGAAGAACGCCATCGAGCAGTATGGCATTCCGGATGCCGAAGCACGCAAGGACCGCTTCCTCGCGCTGATGGCGAAGTGGGAAGATCTGGTCAAGACGGTCGACTTCAAGAATATCGATGAACTGGGGCAGCTTTACTATGATGAAGTCTACTCCAAAGTTGACGTCTCCAAGCTCAACTAACATCTATGACCGGTTTATTAGATAAACTTGTCAACAGGCTTGTGTCCGCCTCGACTTTTGTCGGGGCGGTCATTCTCATCCTGATGATGATCCAGGTTGTGGCCGACGTCATTGCAAGCAACGTCTTTCACAGCCCCATCCCCGCAAACTCTGTTGTCGTGACGCATTACTACATGGTTGCGGTTGTCTTTCTCCCGATCGCCCTTGCGGAATTGCGTGACGACAACATTACCGTTGAAATCGCCTATCAGGTGATGCCGCGCGGCATGCAGAAGGCGACGATGTATTTCTCCTGGACGCTCAGTCTCGTTATTTGCGGCCTGCTGATTGTCAGCCTCTGGGAATATGCGGTGAAGAAATTCCAGACCAACGCGTTCGTTCTCGAGCAGGAAATCAATCTCGTAACCTGGCCGACATATTTTATCCTGCCGTTCAGTTTCGCGATCATGGGTCTTGTTCTCGTGCGGCACATGGTCAAAGGTCCGGACGCCGTCGAAGCCGACGCGTTGAAGCGCGGTCTGTAATCAGAAAATACAAAGAAGCGGGGGAGGGTAATCCGTGGAAAGTGAAATTATCGGGTTGATCAGCCTTGCGGCTGTAATCGGACTGCTGCTGCTGCGCGTCCCGATTGCGGTTGCTCTGATCGCCGTGTCTTTTGTGGGAATCAGCCTCATACTCGGGACGAAGCAGGCGTGGGGAATCCTGTCGGTTATCCCGTATGCCTTCGCGGCGAAGTGGACCTTGTCCTCCATCCCGATGTTCCTGCTGATGGGCTTTATGGCGCATCACGGTGGGCTGACAGCCGGGCTTTTCTCCGCAGCGCGGATATGGCTTTCCCGGCTGCCGGGCGGGCTGGCCGTCGCGGCCGTCCTTGGATGTTCGGGTTTTGCGGCCGTTTCGGGGTCGAGCGTGGCCTGTGCGGCGGCGATGGGGCGCATCTCCGTCCCGCAGATGATGAAGTATAACTATTCGCCGAGCCTTGCGACAGGCGCGGTTGCCGCGGGAGGAACCCTCGGGGCTCTGATCCCGCCGAGCATCCTTCTGATCCTTTTCGGTATTTTTACGGAAACGTCGATCAATACCCTGTTCATCGCGTCAATTGGCGTAGGTGTCGCGTCGGCCCTGGCCTACATCCTGATGATTATCATCCGCGTGGCGATTAACCCGGAACTTGCGCCACAGGTTGACGATCAGCCGTCCTGGGCCGATAAAGTCGCCTCGCTGAAGGAAGTATGGCCGGTCCTTATTCTTTTCGGCGTCGTGCTCGGCGGTATGTTCATCGGCCTGTTCACGGCAACGGAAGCCGGTGCGGTCGGCGCGCTGATGACGATCATTATCAGCTTCTTCAAAAAGACGCTTACCTTCGACGCAATCAAGACGACGCTCGTCGAGACGCTGAGCACCACGGCGAGCCTGTTCTTTATCGCCATCGGCGCGAGCTTTTTCATCCGCTTCCTCACCTTTTCCGGAGCGGACGATCTGATTTCCGAGATCATTCTGCAGGTTGGCACCGATCGCCTGACGCTGATCTTCGGCATGATCGGTATCTATCTCTTCATGGGCATGTTCGTCGATCCGCTCGGGACGATGCTGCTGACGCTGCCGCTGGTGATGCCGGTTCTGGCGCAGCTTGACATTTCCCTCATCTGGTTTGGTGTCTTCCTGGTCAAGATGCTGGAAATCGGAATGATCACGCCGCCTGTGGGGTTGAACGTTTTCGTCCTGAAAACGGTGGTCGACAAGAGTATCTCTCTCGGCACGATCTTCAAGGGCGTTATGTGGTTCATTGCCGTCGACCTGCTTGTGGTTCTGTTTATGGTCTTTGTCCCGCAGGTGGTACATTTCCTGCCTAGCCTTATGATAACCGGGTGACATATCTCCGGGCTGCCGCATAAAGCAGCCCGGAACACTTCCGGGTGTCGGAGGCGGCTGTGCAGCTTGGCGTAGAATAGGTGATCTCCGAGTGAGGTCTTGTGTGTTCGCAAGTCTATTGTATATTTGGGTTTTTCTATTGAAACTCGAGAGAAATGAACCAGGTTAAACGACAGAAGAGCAAGGGGCCGGGGCGTCCGAACAAGGCGGTGGCGCAAGACAGGGATTCTCGAGAGCAGTTGCTCGCTGTGGCGGCGAAGCTGTTCGCCCGCTACGGGTATGACGGGGTTACCACTGTCGCCATCGCCAAAGCTGTCGGCGTCCGGCAATCGATGGTTCATTATCACTTCAAGTCCAAGGCGTTGCTTTGGGAAGAAGCGATTCACTATATTATGCGAAAGCGTAAGGCGCTTTTTCCGATCAATGACCCCTTGATCACCAGCCTGCCGGCCGTCGAGCGCGCCAAGACACATATCCGGCTCCTTTTCGATGCCTCGATCAAGGAGCCGGAATATGGCCGGATCTTCCAATATGAAGCCATCGTCGGCGGGGAGCGGTTCAAATGGCTGATGGATCATTATGTGCGCCGGTCCGTGTCCATCATCGACAAAACCATTGCCGAAGCCGTGGAATCCGGCGAAATTCGCGATCTTCCTGTCGAACATCTGACGGCGATCATCTCCGTCCCGCGCTATCTCAGCATCGTCTTCGAGGCTGTTGTCCGGGACATTCACAACATCGATACGCCCCCGGAAGAGTATATGGCGGGCCTCTGCGAAACCTATATTGATGTCCTCTTCAACGGGATGCTGAAGCGGGACTGAGACGCCACAATCATAAATCGATCAGGACTTCAACAGGCAGGCGCTTTTGTTGCGCAATCAAAAAGGGCCGGATATAAATAGGTAGGTCAACCAATTTAATTGCTTTAATCGGCGCCGCCGTAAAGTTAGCCGGATGGTCGGGGATCAAGTCGCTCAACATTCGGAAATATATATGAGTAGAGGAGTGAGGATGAGGGAAAAGCGCGTTCGGACCTTCCGGATATGTGCTGCTCCCTCGTTTCAGTCCGCGTGATAGACAAAGGAAACGGTATGCAGGGAAATAACGAACAGAATGCTGCAGGCGCAGCGGCGCAGGGCGTCGATGCGGAGCGTCTCGATCACTGGATGCGGGAGAATATCCCGGGCTATGAAGGGCCGCTTGAAATCTCCAAATTTGCAGGCGGCCAGTCAAACCCGACCTTCAAGGTGGAGGCAAAGAGCGGCGCCTATGTGCTGCGACGCAAGCCGATGGGCCAGCTTGTCAAATCCGCGCACGCCGTGGACCGCGAATATCGCGTCATGTCGGCATTGCATAAGCAGGGCTATCTCGTGCCGCACGCCTATGCCCTTTGCATGGATGATGCCGTGATCGGATCTGCCTTCTATGTGATGTCGATGATCGACGGGCGCGTCTTTACCGACCAGCTCCTGCCGGACGTCAGCTTTGCGGACCGGCGCTCCATTTTCGTTTCGCAGGCGAAGGCGCTGGCCCGGCTTCACAACTTCAAACCCGACGAAATCGGGCTCGGCGACTATGGCAGGCCCGGCAACTATTTCGAGCGTCAGATCCGCCTCTGGCAGCGTCAGTACAGCGAGACCAAAGATCGCGACATCCCCGAGATGGAAAAGCTGATGGAGTGGCTCCCGACCTCCGTTCCGCCGCAGGAGCGGCTGTCGATTGTCCATGGCGACTACAAGCTGCACAACGTCATGTTCCACAAGACCGAGCCGCGGGTTGCGGCCGTGCTCGACTGGGAACTCTCGACGCTTGGCGATCCGATGGCGGATGTGAGCTATATGCTGATGCAGTGGGTCCGCAATGATGATCTTTTCGGCGGCCTGCTTGGCGCGGATCTGGGTGGGCTCAATATCCCGACGGTTGATGAAATGCTGGAAATCTACTGCACGGAGGCAAATCGCGCGGAAATTCCGGACCTTAGCTGGTATTTCGCGTTCAACATGTTCCGTCTTGCCGGCATCTCGCAAGGTATCGCCGGGCGCATCAAGCAGGGGAACGCCTCGTCCGACAAAGCCCATCTCGCGGCAAAGCGCGTCGTTCCGCTCGCCAAAACGGCATGGGAATATGCGCAGAAACTGGGCGCAAAGTAACGCGCAGGCGTAAAAGCCAAAGCGGGCGCCAGATGCGCGCCCGCTTTTTCTGCAACGGATCCGGGTCAGGATCTGGTTGTTAAGGTTAGTGCCAGTGCGGGCATATGCGGGCCTCGCGCCCCCCGCGACGGGACCGACCGCCATTGCTTCAGTCGTTCTGCAGGACTTCATGACGTAGATGAATGAGCAGAACTTCTCCGACGCGCTTGCCGTCGGGTTTCTCCAGACTGAAGCCCTGGTGAAATCGGCTCCCATTGCAATTGGTGCAGAGTGATGCGCGGGACCCGGATATGCTCACATGTTGCGGCAGCGGGCGAGGGAATATCGGCGTCGCGGCGTCAGTCGGCCGGGATGCGGATCTCTTCTTTCGCTTCGAGAATGAGCGGATCAAGGCCGGGCCCGTCTTCGGCGATATATTGCAAAAGCTTCGTCCGCATCCTCGGTTCCCAGAAGTCGTTGATATGGTTGGCGACGCTCCGCGCCTGATCCGTGTTGGGCTGCGTCTTGAAAAAGGCGGCAATCTGGTTGGCCATTGTTACCATCTTGTCAGCTTTCATCTGGGTGGCCTCTGCGTATCCGGTTCGGGTGGGAATAAATGTCAACCTCCCCATCGCGCGCGAAGGCGGCCAGCGTCAACCCTGCCGAGGTCGCAAGCTCAAGCGCATATGCGGTCGGGGCGGAGGCGGCGATGAGGATGCGGCAGCCCGCAATCACCGTCTTCTGCACGATATCAACGGAGACGCGCGATGTCAGCACGATGGCGCCATCGCCCGGGTCGATCCCCTGCCGGGCAAGGGCGCCGATCAGCTTGTCAAGTGCGTTGTGCCGGCCGACATCCTCGCGCGCGAGGAGGATGCCGCGCTCCGGCAGCAGGAAGCCCGCCGCGTGGAGCGCCTGCGTCATATCATGGAGCGGCTGGAAGTTTCGCAGTGCATCGGTCGCCCGCGCCGCCTCAAGGCGGTCAAGGAAAGGGCCGTCGCCGGTCAGAGTGGGCAGCGGACGGAGCGCCTGTTCAAGGCTGTCGATACCGCAAAGGCCGCAGCCGAGAGGGCCCAGCATGGTCCGCCTTCGTTCAAAAACAACATCACGCCGGTCATCACGCAGCCAGACGCGCGCCTCGATCCCGTTCTCGTGGGTAATATTCTCCAGCGACTCGATCTGATCCGGATGCTCGATGAACCTCTCCGTCAGGGCGAAGCCGGTCGCAAAATCCTCAAGATCGGCGGGCGTCGCCATCATTACCGCGGCGGTCGCGCCGTTGAAGACGAGGGCGACAGGCCGCTCCTCGGGCAGGATGCGGGCGATATCCCGATCCCCCTCGCGGCGAATGGCGAGACCGGGCACGGAGGCGGTCGAGGCTCGGGAGACAGGGACCATCGTCACTCCGCCGCAGGCGCGACCCGGTGCGCCCGCTCGCGATGCCGCCGGTATTCCTCCTGCCAGTCGCTCGGCCCGTTGGAGAGCGAGACCTGCACCGCCGTCACCTTATATTCAGGGCAGTTGGTCGCCCAGTCGGAAAAGTCGGTGGTGACCACATTCGTCTGCGTTCCGGGATGATGGAAGGTGGTGTAGACGACGCCCGGCGCGACGCGGTCGGTGATGTGGGCATGCAGCGTCGTCTCGCCAGAGCGGGAGGCGAGCTTGACGAGATCGCCCTCATTGATGCCGCGCATCTCGGCATCATGGGGGTGGATCTCCAGCACATCCCGGTCGTGCCAGAGGATATTTTCCGTCCGCCGCGTCTGCGCCCCGACATTATACTGGGTGAGAATGCGCCCCGTGGTGAGAAGGAGTGGGAAGCGCGGCCCGATCTTCTCGTCAGTCGCGAGATATTCGGTGATGATAAAGCGGCCCTTGCCGCGCACGAAGCCATCCATGTGCATGACGGGCGTTCCCTCGGGCGCGGCGGCATTGCAGGGCCACTGAACGGAACCTTCCGCATCGAGTAGCGCGTACGAGACGCCGGCGAAGCTCGGCGTCGTCGCGGCAATCTCATCCATGATTTCGGAGGGGTGTGTATAAGCCCAACTCGCCCCCATGGCCTTGGCGAGAAGCTGCGTCACTTCCCAGTCGGCATAGCCGTTTCGCGGCTCCATCACCTTCCGCACCCGGTTGATGCGCCGCTCCGCATTGGTGAAGGTGCCGTCCTTTTCAAGAAAGGTCGAGCCGGGGAGGAAGACATGGGCGTAAGCCGATGTCTCATTGAGGAAGAGGTCATGCACGATCACGCAGTCCATGGCCTTCAGTCCCGCCGCCACATGCTTCGTGTCGGGATCGGATTGCAGGATGTCTTCGCCCTGGCAGTAAAGCCCCTTGAAGGTGCCGTCTATGGCGGCGTCGAACATATTGGGGATGCGAAGGCCGGGCTCGGGGTCGATCTCGACATTCCACGCCTTCTCGAAGATTGCCCGCACATCCGCGTTCTTGATATGCCGATATCCCGGCAGTTCATGCGGGAAGGAGCCCATGTCGCAGGAGCCCTGAACATTGTTCTGGCCGCGGAGCGGATTGACCCCGACACCCGGCCGGCCGATATTGCCGGTCAGCATCGCGAGATTGGCGATGGCGATAACGGCGGTCGAGCCCTGGCTGTGTTCGGTGACGCCAAGCCCGTAATAGATGGCGCCATTGCCGCCGGTCGCGAAAAGTCGCGCCGCGCCGCGGATGTCGGCGGCGGGAACACCGGTCTCCGCCTCCATCGCTTCGGGGCTGCTGCGGGGATCGCGGATGAAATCGAGATAATCCTCGAAGCTCTCAAGATCGCAGCGCTCGCGGATGAAGGCTTCATTCATCAGCCCTTCGCTCACGATCACATGGGCCATGGCAGACAGCACGGCGACATTGGTGCCGGGTCGGAGCGGCAGGTGATAGGCCGCTTCGATATGGGGCGATTTCACAAGGTCGATACGGCGCGGATCGATGACAATAAGCTTCGCCCCCTGCCGCAGGCGCTTCTTGAGCCGGCTCGCGAAAACGGGATGGCCGTCCGTCGGATTCGCGCCGATGACGATGATAACGTCGCTCTGCTCGACGGAATCGAAATCCTGCGTCCCGGCCGATGTGCCAAAGGTCTGGCTGAGGCCGTAGCCGGTCGGCGAGTGGCAGACGCGTGCGCAGGTGTCCGTATTGTTGTTGCGAAAGACCGCGCGCGCGAGCTTCTGGACCAGATAGGTTTCCTCATTCGTGCAGCGTGAGGAGGTGATGACACCGATGGAGCGGCGGCCATATTGCTGTTGCAGCGACTGCAGGCGATTGGCGGCGAAGGAAATCGCCTCCTCCCAGGTCACCTCCTGCCACGGATCGGTGATCCGCTCGCGGATCATCGGCTTCAGGATGCGGTCCTTGTGGGTCGCATAGCCATAGGCGAAGCGGCCCTTGACGCAGGAATGGCCCCGGTTCGCCTTGCCGTGGCGATAGGGCACCATGCGCACCAGCGTATCGCCATTTAGTTCCGCCTTGAAATTACATCCGATGCCGCAATAGGCGCATGTGGTGACGACGCTGCGCGAGGGCGTGCCGAGTGCGATGACGGAATTTTCCTGCAGCGTCGCCGTCGGGCAGGCTTGAACGCAGGCGCCGCAGCTGACGCAGTCCGAAGTCATGAAGCTGTCACTCCGCGTCCCCGCCGAGACGATGCTATCAAACCCGCGCCCTTCGATCGTCAGGGCATAGGTTCCCTGCACCTCCTCGCAGGCGCGGACGCAGCGCGAGCAGACGATGCATTTCGCCGGATCGAAGGTGAAATAGGGGTTGCTGCAATCGACATCGTGATAGTCGGGGTTCTTCGCGCCCGCCTGATCCTGCGTTTCAAAATGGGTGCGGACGGGCTTGTAGCGCACCTCGCGAAGCCCGACCATGCCGGCCATATCCTGCAACTCGCAATCGCCATTCGCCGAGCAGGTGAGGCAGTCGAGCGGATGGTCGGAGATATAAAGCTCCATCACGCCTTTGCGGATTTTCTGAAGGCGCGGGGTTTGCGTCGTGACCACCATCCCGTCGCGGACCGGTGTGGTGCAGGAAGCGGGCGTGCCCTTCTGTCCTTCGATTTCAACGACGCAGAGGCGGCAGGAGCCGAAGGCCTCAAGACTCTCGGTCGCGCAGAGTTTGGGGATGGAAAGGCCGGCCTCCATCGCGGCCCGCATGACGGAGGTGCCCTCCGGAACGGTGACGGAAAAGCCGTCGATGCGGAGCGTCACGGGCCGGCCCGATGCGGCGGGGGTGCCGAAGTCGCGGTCATCAAGGGGGAGCCTATCGGTCATGGCAGGGCCTCCTCCGATATCGAAAAATCTTCAGGATAATGGGTGAGGGCGGACATCACCGGAAAGGGCGTGAAGCCGCCAAGCGCGCAGAGAGAGCCATCCTTCATGGTCTCGCATAGATCGCGAAGGAGCGGGATCGCTGCCGGGTCGCCCCCTTTGATGCGGTCGATGGTCTCGACGCCCCGCACCGCGCCGATGCGGCAGGGCGTGCATTTGCCGCAGCTTTCAATCGCGCAGAACTCCATGGCGAAGCGTGCCATCTTCAGCATGTCGGTCTGATCGTCAAAGACGACAATCCCGGCATGGCCGATCAGGCTGTTTTGGCAGTCGAACTCCTCGTAACCAAAGGGAATGTCGAATTTCTCGGTCGGGAGGTAAGCACCGAGCGGCCCGCCGACCTGCACCGCCTTGACGGGCCGGCCTGTCGCTGTCCCGCCGCCGATCTCCTCGACCAGCTCACCGAGTGTCATGCCGAATGCGGTTTCGAAAAGACCGCCGCGGCGGATGTTTCCGGCAAGCTGGATCGGGATCGTTCCCTTCGAGCGGCCAAGCCCGAAATTGGCGTAAAAGTCCGCGCCCTTCTCGAATATCACCGGCACGGTCGCGAGGCTGATGACATTGTTGACGACCGTCGGCCGTCCCATAAAGCCCTGCAGAGCGGGAAGCGGCGGCTTTGCCCGTACAACGCCGCGCTTCCCCTCAAGAGAGTTCAGCAGCGACGTCTCCTCGCCGCAAACATAGGCGCCGGCGCCGACGCGGATCTCCATATCAAACGATTTGCCCGATCCGAGCACGTCCGGCCCGAGCAGCCTCTCGCGGCGGGCGATAGTCACCGCCTCGTCCATCACGCGGATGGCATCCGGGTATTCGGAGCGGATATAGACATAGCCCCGCGTCGCGCCGACGCCGATCCCGGCGATGATCATCCCTTCGATCAGCGAGAAGGGATCGCCCTCCATCAGCATCCGGTCGGCGAAAGTGCCGCTGTCGCCCTCATCGGCATTGCAGACGATATATTTCTGCGCGGCTTCGGCACTGAGAACGGTCTGCCATTTGATGCCGGTCGGAAAGCCCGCGCCGCCGCGCCCGCGAAGGCCGCTTTTCGTCACTTCCGCAACGATTTCTGAGGGCGAAAGCGAGAGCGCGCGGCGAAGGCCTTTAAGGCCACCCAAGGCCTCATAGGCCGCGAGGTCGAGCGGATCGATTACGCCACACCTTGCGAAGGTGAGCCGCGTTTGCCGCGCGAAGAAGGGGATTTCTTCCATCAGCCCGTGACTTTCGAGCTTGCCGGCGAGGAGGGCAGGGATATCCTCCACTGCGACCGGGCCGTAGGCTTCGCGGCCGTGGCCCCGGTCGATCTCGACGAGCGGCTCAAGCCACATCATGCCGCGGGAGCCCGGGCGGATCAGCTCGATCTCAAGCGAGCGCCGTGCTGCTTCCTCGCGGATCGCCGCCGCCACCGCATCGGCGCCGAGCGCCTTTCCTGCACTGTCGCCGGAGACATAGATCTTCATCGCTCTGCCCCCTCAAGCCGCGCCTTGATGCCGGCCGCACTCGCCCGTCCCAATGGGCGGCCGTCCACCATCGCCGCCGGGCCGCAGGCGCAAAGCCCAAGGCAATAGACCGGCTCCAGCGTCACAGCATTGTTTGCCGTTGTCTCATGCCAGCCGATGCCGAGCACGGCCTTCACCTCCTCGGCAAGGCGCTCGGCGCCGACCGACTGGCAGGCCTCGCTCCGGCAGAGCCGCACCACATGGCGCCCGGCCGGCCGCTCGCGAAAATCATGATAGAAGGAGATAACGCCATGAAGTTCCGCCCGCGTGATGTTGAGCGCCGCGGCAATCGGCGCCAGCGCCGCTTCGGGAATATGGCCATAGCGCGCCTGCGCCGCATGCAGGATCGGCAGCAGCGGCCCCTCGAGGTCCAGATGCTGGTCGATCAGATCTGCAATCTCATCTGTTTCCAATACGTTCGCGTCCGTTTTCATCCGCCGGGCCTCCAATCCCATCGGACATTATAACAGAATCCGGGGTGATTTGTTAAATCATGGACGAAGGAAGATGCATCCCTCAAAAAAAGTTTTCTGTTCGTATCACTTCCCGCTCACATTTCATTTATTTTTCAAACGTGAGTTAGAAAATATCTGTAACAGCGGGCGTTTTTATCGCTATAATTGGTGCGATGTTACTATCTTCCAGTTGATATTTTTTGAACGCGTGTTAGAAATAAGAAAAGTGGGCGTTGGTATGGAAGGCATGCAGGTGGACAAACAAAAGCTGGTAATTGTCGTCGGCGGATCGCGGGGAATTGGCCGTGCGGTTTCCGCTCTTCTCGCCGAAAGCTATGAGAATGTCGGCATTCTTTATCGCTCGGATCAAAAGGCCGCGGAAGATACCGCCGATCTCGTTCGTGCGCACGGCGCGGCGCCGCTTCTGATGCAGGCCGATATCTGTGATGCCGAGGACATTTTCCGGCAGATTTCCGAGGTCGCCCGGCGCGTCGGATCGCTTGACGGCGTTGTGCATTCTGCGGGAGCGAACTCCGACTGGAAGTCGGTGCGCGAGTTGACGGCCGCGGACTGGCGACGCGTCATCGATATTGATCTCAACGGCTTTTTCAACGTCATGAATGCCGCGCTCAAGATCATGCATGAGCAGCAGTCGGGCAGCATCGTCGCCGTCACCTCGATCGCGGCGCGCGCCGGCTCCCCCCGCGCGGCGCAGACGGCGGCGGCAAAGGCAGGCGTTGAGGCGATGATCCGGGTTATCGCCAAGGAGGAGGGGCGGTTCGGCATCCGCGCCAATGCTGTTGCGCCGGGGCTGACCGAGACCGATATGGGGCAGGACGCCATAAATCACTGGGGCGAGAAAATGACGGGGAAGATCCTCGCGCAGTCGGCGCTGCCGCGCATCGGGCTTCCCGAAGAGGTCGCCCGCGTCATCGCCTTCCTGCTGTCGCCCGCGGCGAGCTATGTCACGGGGCGGATCATTCCGGTGGATGGCGGTCAGTTTATCAGCGCCTGAACGGGGAAGCATATGCACACCGATTTTGACCAGTATCGTGCCGGCGCGCAGTTCAGGCTCACCGATGAGCAGGTGGAGATCTGTGCCCATGCGAGCGAGCTTTTCAAGGAGAAGCTTTTTCCCCTGCAACAGAAGATGGACGACGAGGAGTGGTGGCCGGCCGAGACATTTCGCGAGATTGCCGCGATGGGCTATCTCGGCACGACCATTCCGCAGGAATATGGCGGGCAGGGGCTCGATTACCTCACGGCCGGGCTGATCTGCGAGACCATGGCCTACTGGAACCCGGCCTTCACCTTCAGCTGGCTCAATGCCGACAATCTCGTCATCGACAATATCTATCGCAACGGGACGGAAGAGCAGCGCCAGCGCTTCCTTCCTAAACTCTGCGCCGGGGAGATGATGGGTGCGCTCGGGATGACGGAAGCGGGGGCCGGCTCCGACGCGCTCGGTTCCATGAAGACAAAGGCCGTGAAGGATACGGATGGCTATCTCGTCAACGGCTCCAAGCTTTTCATCACCAACGGGCCGATCGCCGATGTTGTCCTGACATATGTCAAGACGAGCCAGGAAATGGGGCGGAGCAAGGGCATTTCCGCATTGCTGGTGGAGACCGACCAGCCCGGCTTTCGCGTCGGGCGCAAGCTTGACAAGATGGGCTTTCGCGGCAGCCCGACGGGCGAGCTGGTCTTTGATGACTGCCGCGTTCCGGCGGAAAATCTCCTCGGTGAGGAGCATCAGGGGCATATCATCATGCACTCGGGCCTCGATCTCGAACGGGTCATGTCGGCGATGCTCTGTATCGGGCCGGCGCGGCGCGCGCTCGACCTCGCCATCGAACATGCAACCCTCCGCGAGCAGTTCGGGCGTCCGATTTCGTCATTTCAGATGATCCAGTCGAAAATCGCCGAAATGTATATTGCGCTTGAAACAGCGCGGACCTTCGTTTACCGCGTCCTTGACGTCTGCTCCCATGCCGAGGAAGGGGATTACGGGCGCGGGCGCATTCATATGCTCGCCTCGGCCGCGCTCTTTCAGGCGGCGAAAGCCGGGACGTTCATCATGGACGAGGCCGTTCAGATCCATGGCGGCTCGGGATATATGCGCGATACCGAAATAAACCGCCTTTACCGGACGACAAAGGTGATGGAAATCGGCGCAGGCTCGCAGGAAATCCGGCGGATTATTGTTGCGTCCGAACTTCTGAAGGGTCATTAAGAGTTGGCGCCTGATTATATGAGAGAGTGGTAACCGAAGCATTGGCAAGAAACAGGGTTGTAAAGCGAAAGCAGTCGAAGGCGGATATCTCGCGGGACAAGGTGCTGGCCGCGGCCGTGCAGGTCTTCTCCGAGAAGGGATATGCCGGCGCGACCATGCGCGAGGTCGCACGGGTCGCCGGCCTCAGCGCTGGCTCGCTCTATTATTACTTCTCGTCCAAAGAGCTGATGATGGAAGCGGTCATCAACGTCAGCATCAACAATGTGTCAAAGACAGTGCTGAACGCTATCGCCGTGCAGCCGCCAAGCGCCTCCTACAGCGAAAAGATAAAGGTCGCCATCAAGGCGCATCTGCAGGGCATTCTCTCAAGCGGCGCGAACGCCGTGATCTCGCGCTATCTCTGGGTGCAGATCCCGGATGAAGTGAAGCGCAAGCATTTTATCGCCCAGTCGGCCTATGAGGAGTTCTGGCTGAACTTGCTGATCGCGGCGCAGGAGGCCGGTGAAATCCGCACCGATCTCGATGTACGACTCACGCGCACGATTATGTTGAGCGCGATCAACGCCGCGCTCGACTGGTACCGCCCGGACGGCAAATCGGTCGATGAAATCGCCGAGACCTTTTTCAAGATCATCAAGGAAGGTATCGTCATCTCGGGAGAGAGTGACGGGCCGGCGCTTACTGCGCCTGAGGCGAAAAAAGAGGCGACGGCCCTCAAGTAAAAAGTGCGGCTGCGTGCCCGCGCCGGGCGTCTATTTCCAACGAAAGAAAAACCCGGAGGAGCCATTGCAAGGCTCCGTCCGGGTCTGTTAAACGCCGTGATCGCGTTCCCGGTTACTGTCCTTTGAACTCCGGGCGGCGTTTCTCGCGCATGGCTTTCAGCGCCTCGCCGTGATCTTCACTCCGACCGGTCGAGAATTCCGTCGCGAAGCTCGCATCGAGAACCGCCGCGGCGACCTGCTTGAGACCCGCATTGATCGCGATCTTGGTCGAGCGGATCGCCAAGCCGGCGCCGCTCACAAGTCGTTCGGCCCATTTGTCCACGAGCGGATCCAGCTCCTCGGTCGGGACGGCGAAGTTGATAAGTCCCATCTCGACCGCCTGCGGCGCGGAAATCATATCGCCGGTCAGGAGATACTGCTTCGCCCGCGCAAAGCCGATAAGCTGCGGCCAGATCACCGCGCCGCCATCGCCTGCGGAGAGGCCGACTTTCACATGCGGATCGGCAATTCGCGCCTTTTCATCGGCGATGATGATGTCACAGAAAAGAGCGACTGTTGCGCCAAGCCCGACGGCATCGCCGTTCAGGCGGCAGATGATCGGCTTGTCGAGGTCGAGCAGGGAATTGATCAGCCGTTTGCCTTCATTCAGCGTCGCGTGGAAAAGCTTCGCATCGCTGCGGCAGCTTTCAAGAAAGTCGAGATCGCCGCCGGCGCTGAAGGCTTTCCCCGCGCCGGTCAGGATGACGACATCCGAGTCCCGGTCCTCGGCGATATCTGAAAATACCCGGGAAAATTCGGTATGCATCGGCCCGTTGTTCGCATTCAGGCGATCCGGCCGGTTCAGCGTGACACGGAGGATGCGGCCTTCGCGCTCGAACTTGAGGTATTTATATCTCTCGAACATTTTATCCCTTTTTCTTTCTGTTGTATCAATCGTTCAATTGTCGGCGGCGGCATTGCCTTTCGCGCGTTCACGCAACAGGAACTTCTGCACCTTCCCCATCGCGTTGCAGGGCAGGGCATCGATAAATTCAACGGAGCGCGGCACCTTGAAGTTCGCCATATTCTCGCGGCACCAGGCAAGAAACTCGCTCTCCTGAAGGGACGCGCCCGCGCGAAGGACGACATAGGCCTTGGCCACCTCGCCCATACGCTCGTCGGGAACGCCGATCACGGCGACGGAATCAACCGCCGGGTGGGACCTGATAATCGCTTCGATTTCCGCTGGATAACAATTGAAGCCGCCGACGATGAACATGTCCTTCATGCGGTCGGTTATTGTCAAATATCCTTCCGCGTCGATGATGCCGACATCGCCGGTTCTGAACCAGCCATCCTCGGTGAAACTTTCCCGCGTGCGTTCGGGATCGTCGAAATATCCCTGCATGATGTTAAGGCCGCGCGCCTGGATTTCGCCGGGTGTGCCGGTCGGCACCTCGCGATCTTCCGCATCGACGCAGCGCATTTCCATGTGATCGATGACCTGCCCGGCCGATGTCGATATTTTTTCAATGCCGTCTTCTTTGCGGCTCATGGTGACGAGCGCCGTGGCCTCCGTCATGCCATAGGCGCTGAGTACGGTTTCAACCCCGATCTCGCCGCGAAGCGTGCGAATGAGTTCGGGCGGGATCATGCTGCCGCCAAGGACAATGCTGTTGAGAGAGTTGATATCACGCCCGAGTTTCTTGTTTGCCTCGAGCAGCGAGGTAAAGATGGTCGGCGGGCCGCCCATGACGGTGATTTTCTCTTCCTCCACCGCTTTCAGCGTCTCCTCGACATCGAACACCGACACCGGATACATCGTTGCGCCGTTCAGCAGCGAGACGACGACGCCGGCCTTGAAGCCGAAGGAATGGAACATCGGCGCGATAATCAGGTAGCGATCCCCCGCCCTGATTTCGGCGCGGTCGGCATAGAACTGATAGGCGCGCGTAATCTGGCCGTGGGTGATCATGGCGCCCTTGGGAAATCCGGTCGTGCCGGAGGTAAAGATCACCTCGGCAAGGTCATCGGGCTGGATGCTTTCGGCAGTGCGGCGGGCAGTTGCAATTTCATCCGGCGTGACAGCAGCAAGCAGCCCGTCCCATTCCGAGGCGGGGTCGTCAAAGCGGACGCTCAGGATGGTTTTGAGGTCCGGAAGATCGAGCGATTTCAGGCTCGCGACGAAGTTGGTGCCAAGGAAATCCGCGCCGGCAATGGCCACGCTCGCGGCGGATTTTTTGAGGATATAGGACGCCTCACCGGGTTTGAGCCGGGTGTTGATGGGAACGACAATAGCGCCAAGGCACATCGCGCCGAGCGATGCCTCAACCCATGCGGGGGAATTCGGCATCCAGATCGCAAAGCGGTCGCCTTTTTTAAGGCCCGTTTTCGCAAGAACGCTGGCGGCGCGCAAAACCCGGTCAGTGAGCTCGGCATAGGTATCGCGGCGGGATTTGAATACCAGCGCCAGCGTATCTCCATGCTTGTGCGCTGTTCGGAACAGGGCTGATGGTATCGCCGGTGCGCTTGTGGTCATTTGGATCCGCTCCTCCCTCGAAATGCGTCACAAATACTCTGCAGATTGTCTACATTCGGTGTTATAATAAGTCAAACGGTTGTTCGAAACATGCCGGGGAGAGGATAGCAGATTTGCCGACGATATTCACGTCACTTCCGCAAATATATTATGAATTTGTGCGATTTACGGGAATTATCCGCGGCGCGATCCTGCGGCGGCCAGTATAGAAAACACTTGCAAAGTCGGTGCAAATTTTTTATGAACACTTGTTAGAAAAATAACTAATTTAAGGCGTCTCGATTGGGGAGGGACATCAGCGTAAATCACCGGAAACGAAATGCTTTTTCGGCGCGGGCGATCCGCGCACCCGAAGCGTTCGCACAGTCCGGGCAAAGAAGCAGGGAACGGTCACTAAATCCTGATCCTGCCGACGAAAAAAACCACCAGGTCTATCAGGAGGAGATACAAGATCATGCCAGGAAAATTGACGAAATATCTATCAGTCCTCATGCTGTCATTCGCAGCAACCTTCGCAACCCTTCAAGCCAGCGCGGCCGACGACAAGGTCTATACGCTGAAATACCTGCATTCCTATCCGCCGACCCTCGCCTATTACAAGACCACGGGGCAGGGCTTTATCGAACTGGTCGAGCGGTGGAGCAACGGGCGAATTAAATTCGAGGTTTACGAGACGGGCTCGCTCGCCTCGGTGCCCGAAATGCTGTCGGCTGTCGATGCGGGCATTATCGATGTCAGCCACTCCTGGGGCGGCTTCTATTCCGGCACGGTTCCCGAAGCCGACGTTGAGGTTGGGCTTCCGCTCGCCTGGCAGGAGCCATGGGAAGCCTATGACGCCTATTACCACCGCGGTCTCGACAAGATTATTGCTGAAGCCTATGAGAGCCGCTACAATGTGAAGCACTTCCCGGCGATCATGGGCCTGCGCTATGCGATCCACACGCGTCAGGACATCAACGGCATTGATGATCTGAAGGGCAAGAAGATTCGCGCCATTGGCCTCTTTGGCAAGATCGCAACCAACCTCGGCGCCTCGGCTGTTTCCATCCCGGGCGCGGAAATCTTCTCCTCCCTCCAGCTTGGCACGATCGACGGTCTCGTCTACGGGGTTGAAGCTGTCGTCGCCCAGAAATTGCAGGAACAGCTGAAAACCACTATCTTGGAGCCGAACCTCAACTCCGGCGTCGGTCACTGGCTGATCAACCGCGCCACTTGGGAATCCCTGCCTGAAGATCTGCAACAGGTGATCAATGATGCGGTCCAGTACGGCAACTCCGCGCATGCGCTGGAATATGCGGCCTATGAAGCTGTCAGCGGCGGTGAAATGGAAAAATCGGGTGTCAAACTTCTCTCGCTCTCCCCGGAAGATCGCAAGAAGCTGCAAGATGCTGTCCTGCCGCTCTGGGATGAGATTGCCGCGAAATCCGAACTTGGTGCAAAGGCGGTCGAACTTGTCCGTCAGCAGCAGCGCGACTTCGGACAGGTAATCGAAGATTAATCACGATAATGGGCGGCCTGTTGCCTCGCGACGGGCCGCCCGCCTATCGTAATCCAATGTAACTATTGTCCATGGCCGCCACACGGACATGACGGAGTTAGCCGGGAACATGACCTTAGCCAACTTGATCGACAAGATCACGAAATGGGCCAACGATATTGCCTCGTTGGCGCTTTTGTTGATGACGCTGTTCGTGACCTATGAGGTGGTGGCGCGTTATTTCTTCAACAGCCCGACGATCTGGGCATGGGACCTGAATGTCCAGCTGATGGTCATGGTGCTGATGCTGGGCTTTGCGGAAGTTTTGCGCCAGGATCTTCATGTACGTGTCGATGTCGTCCTGACGGTACTGCCGGCGCGGGTAAAAACATGGCTCGATATCCTGTTCGCGCCGATCTTTCTGTTCATCGTGATTATGTTGACCTGGTCGAGCTGGAAGTATTTTTCGGCTTCCTTCTCACGGCTTGAACATGCCTCGACGGTGCTGTCGCCGCCGCTCTATCCCGTGAAATTCTTCCTGCCGCTCGGCGCGGCGTTGCTTGTGCTTCAGGGAGCGTTGAAACTGTATCGGGATATTCGAAAACTCCGCAAGCCCGAGCTTCACTCTGATCAGGGGGACGGGGCATGAGCGTTGAACTCGCTACGGTTCTCATCCTTCTCAATCTGGTGCTGTTCCTGATTGCCGGGTTTCCGGTGGCATTTTCGCTGATGGGCATTTCGATCCTGTGGCTTGTCGGGCTGAACGGGCTGAATGTTGTCTCCATTATCCCCGCCACCATTTTCGATACCGCGACGACAGAAATATTCATCGCGGCCCCCCTCTTCATATTCATGGCCGTCGCGCTTGAGAGGGTGGGGATCGGAACCCTGCTCTATGAAGCGATCCATAGCTGGACGACCGGCATTCCCGGCGGGCTAGCCGTCGGCACCGTCATTGCCGCAACGCTGATCGCCGCGATGACCGGCATCGGCGGGACGGCCGTTCTGGTGCTCGGCGTTTTGTCGATCCCGGAAATGGTGCGGCGCGGGTACGATCTGAAGCTTGCCATCGGCGGGTTGCCGCCGGGAGGCGCGCTCGGCGTGCTGATCCCGCCAACCGTCATCGGCGTGCTGCTTGGCGGATTTGCTGGTATTCCGATCGGGTCGCTCTTTTTCGGCGCCGCGATACCGGGCTTTCTGATCGCCTTTCTATTCTGCCTCTACATCGTGGTGAGATGTCTTATCAATCCGTCGCTTGCGCCGCGCGTCCCGGTCGAGGAGCGCCCCACACTGCGCCAGCGGCTCGTTGTGACCCGGCAGATCATCGCGCCGGCGCTGCTGATCTTTATCGTGCTCGGCAGCATCTGGGGCGGGGTCGCCACCCCGTCGGAAGCCGCCGGCGTCGGTGCATTCGGGACGATCGTGATCGCGCTCTTCCGCGGCAGGCTGACGGTCGGCTCGTTCATCGAGATACTGCGGACATCGACACTGGTGTCTGTCATGGTCATGGCGTTGCTCGCCGGCGGGGCTCTTTTCTCGCGGTTGTTGCAGTTTTCCGGCTCGGCGCGGCTGCTCTCGCAATATATCGTCGGTATCGACGCGGGCGTCACCGGGACCATTCTGATCTTCCTCGCGATCATCATCATTCTCGGCATGTTCATTGACGGCGCGGCGATCATTTTCATCGTGACGCCGATCATGATGCCGGTGGTGACCATGCTCGGGATCGATACCGTCTGGTTCGGCGTCATGGTCATGGTCTGCATTGCCATTGGCTATGTGACGCCGCCGTTCGGGATGAACCTCTTTTACTTAAGTGGCATATTGGATCAGATAAAGACCCGTCCGGGGATGGAGGCGGTGAAGGATGTTTCCGTCACCGATATCTGGGCGGCCTGCTTCCCCTATGTCCTGCTGATGGTTGCGGCGGTGATCGCGATCCTGATTTGGCCGGAACTCGCGACCTGGCTGCCAAGCCGCATGTAGCGCTGCGCCCGGGGCGGTCGATGACGCGGCCCTGAGTTCGTGCCTGTCTCAATTGGGGCGAAGCGGTGTATGACACCGCCTCCGCCCTTTTCTTTGCGCCATTCCCCGCCCGTGATGTCCTCTGCATCGGACGAGGCGATCATATGACGCTTTCGAAATAATCTCTTGCATTAAAATAAATGACAATATATTTACATAAATAAGTAAACAAGAACAAGGAGGAGGCATGCCAAGACTGGCGATCGTAACGGGCGGAGCGGGGGGAATCGGGGCGGCAATCGCTTTGGAGCTCGCAACCTCCGGCCACAATGTTGCAATTCTCGATATCAATAAACAGGCGGCAGAGGAGACGGCGGAGAAAATCTGTGCGAGCGTTGCCCGAGAGGCGGTCATTGCCGTCGACGCGGATATTGCCGATGATGCATCCTGCGATACGGCCCTGAAGGCGGCGACAGCGCATTTCGGTTCGGTATCCGTGCTTGTCAACAACGTCGGCTGGGACCGCATCCTCGGCTTTCTTGAGACCGACGCGGCGTTCTGGGACAAGGTCATTGCCATCAATCTGCGCGGCCCGATCGGGCTTACCCACAAGGTTGCGCCAATGATGGTAGAGGCGAAATGGGGCCGGATCATCAATATCGCGTCCGATGCGGGACGGGTCGGCTCCTCCGGTGAAGCGGTCTATTCCGCCTGCAAGGCCGGCATCATCGGCTTTTCAAAGACGCTCGCGCGGGAGTTTGCCCGTGCGAATATCACCTGCAATGCCGTCTGCCCGGGCCCGACGGATACGCCGCTGCTGCACAGCCAGCTCGGCGAGGGTGAAACCGGCCAGAAGATCTATGAGGCCCTGAAGCGCGCCATTCCCATGAAACGCCTTGGCAAGCCGGAGGATCTTGCAGGCATGGTCGGCTTTCTCGCCAGCGACAAGGCATCTTTCATTACCGGACAGACGATCAGCGTCTCCGGCGGTCTAACCATGAACGGATAGGATAAATAAAATGACCTACACAGATATCTTGTATGAAGAGCGCGATCACGTCGCCCGTATTTCGATCAATCGCCCCGACAAGCTGAACGCGTTTCGCCCGCATACCGTGGATGAATTGATCGATGCGATCAAGACGGCGGGCTGGAACCGCGACATTGGCGTCATCGTGCTAACCGGCGTTGGCAACCGCGCATTCTGCACGGGCGGCGACCAGTCGGTGCATGACGGCCAGTATGGCGGCCGGGGAAGCGTCGGCCTTGCCATTGAAGAGCTGCAGGGCACTATCCGCGATGTCCCGGTTCCGGTTATCGCGCGGGTCAACGGCTACGCCATCGGCGGCGGCAACGTTCTTGCGACCCTTTGCGATCTGACCATTGCCGCGGAAAGCGCGCAGTTCGGGCAGGTCGGACCCAAGGTCGGCTCCGTCGATCCGGGTTTCGGAACGGCGCTGCTGGCGCGCTGCGTCGGCGAGAAGAAGGCGCGTGAAATCTGGTATCTCTGCCGCCGCTACACGGCGCAGGAAGCCTATGAGATGGGCCTCGTCAACAAGGTCGTGCCGGACGCCGAGCTCGATGCGGAGGTCGATAGCTGGTGCCAGGAGATCGTCGCGAAAAGCCCGACCGCCATTACCCTCGCGAAGCGCTCCTTCAACCTCGACAGCGACAACATTCGCGGTATCTCGATGCTCGGAATGCAGGCCGTCAGTCTTTATTACGACACCGCGGAATCGCGCGAGGGCGTCGAGGCGTTCATGTCGAAGCGCAAACCCGATTTCCGCTCCAAGCGCTGAATGAGCTTAAGGACACCGTCATGACCGCTACAGTCAGGTTGGAGTTTGCGGCTTCCATCGCCACGCTGGTGCTCGCCCGGCCGCCGCTCAATGCCCTCTCGCTGGAGCTGCTCGACAGCATTCAGAACGCGCTCGATCAGGTGGCGGCTGCCGGTGTTCATATCCTCCGCATCAGAAGCGATGTCGGCGCCTTCTGCGCCGGCGCTGACCTGGCCGCCGTCGGCGCCATTATGGGGGCGGACGATCCGGGCGCGGAGATGCGCCGCTTCGTTGAGGCGTTTCATGCCCTTAATAACCGGCTCGCCGGCCTAGGCGCGATCACGATCGCCGAGATCGAGGGCGCGGCGCTCGGCGGCGGGCTGGAGCTGGCCATGGCTTGCGACTTCCGTATCGCGACGGAGCGCGCGCGGCTCGGCCTCCCCGAAACGAAGCTCGGACTTATTCCGGCGGCGGGAGGGACGTTTCGCCTGCGCGAGGTTGCCGGCCTCGCAGTTGCCCGGCGGCTGATCCTGACGGGCGAAACTCTTCGCCCCGACGACGCGCTGGCCTGCGGTATCGTTGATGCCGTCCTGCGTGGTACGGAAGAGGAGATCCGGAGCGGGTTCGAGCAATTTGCGGGCAAAACTGCGGGAAATGGCAAAGCCGCGCTCCTTGCCGCCAAGCGTTGCCTGTCGCGGCCGCCGCAGGAAGGACAGGCGGCGGAGATTGCCGAAATCTCGGCGCTGGTTACCGATACGGAAACGCAGGCAAGGGTAAACAGCTTCCTTAAGACCTGATATGGTGTAAACGTCGCGGCGGAGTTCGCGCGGCGGGAGAGGAGGGCCCAGGCGGCGAAACCCGCTGCCGCCCGTACTTCTGCGTTGACAGGGAATATAAGACAATATATTGACATATAAGGGATGGGAGTCAGCATGTCGAAAACAACAGCGACAAATGGTTCAGAGCAGAACGGCACCGATATAAAATATCCGCGCCTCGCCTCGCCGTTCAGGATCGGCTCCATGACGGTGGCAAATCGCATGATCATGGGCTCCATGCACACCCGGATGGAAACCCTCGACCGCCCGCTGGAGCGGGAGATTGCCTTTTATGAGGCCCGCGCACGCGGGCGGATCGGCATGATCGTCACCGGCGGTTTCGCGCCGAACGCGGAAGGGCTGATCGACCCCGGTTGCTTTGTCATGAATGCCGATATTGACCGCGGTTACCATCAGGAGCTGACATCCGCGGTCAAGCAGTATGGCGTCCGCTTTATCGCGCAGCTCCTCCATGCCGGTCGCTATGCGAAGGTCGACGGCTGCGTCGGACCGTCAGCCATCAAGGCGCCGATCAATCCCCGCATGCCGCACGCCCTCTCGACCGCCGAGGTCTGGCGGACGATTGAGGACTTTACGAACGCCGCCGTTGCGGCCCATGAATGCGGCTATGAGGGCGTTGAGGTGATGGGATCGGAAGGGTATCTCATCAACCAGTTTTTCTCATCCCGCACCAATCAGCGCGATGACGAATTCGGCGGCGACAGGGAGAAGCGCCAGCGCTTCGCGATCGAGATTGTCCGCGCGATCCGGAAGGCGCTCGGCCCCGATTTTCCGATCATGTTCCGCATGTCGATGCTGGAGCTGGTCGAGGGCGGGATGACACAGCGCGAAATTCTCGATCTCGCGGTGCGGCTGCAGGATGCCGGTGTGGACAGCCTTACCTCCGGTATCGGCTGGCACGAAGCCCGCGTCCCGACGGTCGCGCAGGTCACCCCGCGCGCCGCCTTCAAGAAGGAAATCGCCGCCGTGAAGGCGGTTGTCGAAATCCCCGTCATCGCCTCCAACCGCATCAACACGCCGGAAGTCGGCGAAGCGCTGCTCCGGGAGAATGTGGCGGATGCCATCTATATGGCGCGCCCGCTGCTTGCCGATGCGGAATATGCCCGCAAGGTTCTGGAGGGCGAGGAACACCTCATTAACACCTGTATCGCCTGCAACCAGGCCTGCCTCGACCATATCTTCGTCAGCAAGGTGCCGACTTGCCTCGTCAACCCGCGCGCGCTTCGGGAGCTGGAATTTCCGACCGGTAAAACCGCGACGCCCCGGAACATTGCGGTCGTCGGCGGCGGCGTCGCGGGCATGGTATTCGCCATGGAGGCGGCGGAGCGCGGCCACCGCATCACACTTTTTGAGAAAAGCGACAAGCTCGGCGGCCTGCTCAACCTTGCGCGCGCCATCCCGGCGAAGGGGGAGTTTGACGATTTCATCCGCTATCTCAAGGAGCGGCTTCGGGAAACCGGTGTCGAGATCCGGCTTGGCCGCGCGGCGAAGCCAGAAGATCTCGCTGCCTATGACAGGGTCGTGCTGTCAACGGGCGTCGTTCCGCGTGACGCCTCGATCGACGGGATCGGGCATCCTTCGGTCGTTGGCTATGAGGATATCCTGAGCGGCAAGGTCGTCGCCGGCGAGCGGGTTGCCGTCATCGGCGCCGGCGGGATCGGTTTTGACACGGTGGAATATCTGCTTGGCGACGGCGGTGGGCAGTATCCGGCGCGCGACGAGTATGAAGCCGAGTATGGCCTCTCTGCGAGCGATGATGTCAGCGGCGGGTTTGAGCCCGAAAAAGCCGCGCCGCCCGCGCCCGCGCGCACCATCACCATGTTGCAGCGAACCGAAGGGCGGCTTGGCAAAACCCTGTCGATCACGACCGACTGGATCAAGCGGGCGAAAATCGCCAAAGCCGGTGTCCGGATGCTGGCCGGGGTCGAGTACCGCCGCATTGACGATGACGGCCTGCATATCACGATTGGCGGCGCCGACGAGACGCTGGCGGTTGATACCATCGTCATTTGCGCCGGGCAGGTTTCGGAAACGTCGCTTGAAAAGTCGCTTCGGCAGATGGGGATGCAGGTCGATCTGATCGGCGGCGCCCTGATTGCCTCGGAGCTGGATGCGCAGCGCGCCGTCGACGAGGCGACGCGGCTTGCCGTCTCCATCTAGCGGCCGGAGGGCAGCGGGACGTCCTTTCGGCGATTTTAAAAAATAAAAAACGCATTGTGCACCAGCAATGCCAAGAAAATGAAGAAAGGGAGGTCTCATGTATAAATCTCACATCGGGCGCGCCGTGTATCTGCCCGCTGAACGGATTGACGCGATGGTCGCATGCGGTGCATGGCAGAACCGGCTGATCATCGATTATTTCGATGAATGGGTCGCGAAGACACCGGACAAAGCGGCGATCATCTCCTACTCCGTCGAGACAAAGGAACGGCAGGAGGTTTCTTACGCCGAGCTTCAGGCGCTCTCTTTCCAGATTGCCGCCATGCTGCAGGCCCGCGGCGTCGGGCTTGGCGATATCGTGTCGTTTCAGCTGGTCAATCGGATCGAGTTTACGGCGATAACGCTTGCCGCCGTCCGGCTGGGGGCGGCGGTAAACCCGCTGATGCCGGTTCTGCGGACGCATGAGCTGACGCATATTCTGCAAACGACGGAATCGCGTGTCCTCATCGTCGCGCGGTCATTTCGCGGCTTCAGCTTTGAGGATATGGCGCGCGATCTCGGGCGCAAGATCGATACGCTCGAGCATGTGATCATCCTCGAGGACGAGCCGGCCTTCCGCCGCCCCGCTACCGGCAAGGCAAGCGATCTTGTCAATGCCGAGCGGCCGGACCCGAATGAGCTTTTCGAGGTTATGTTCACATCCGGCACGACCGGCAAGCCCAAAGGCGTGATGCATACGGCGAATACACTCTTCGCCAACACCATACAGACCACCGACCGGTTTCGCGTGACGGCGGATGACGTCATTTTCTGCCCGACGCCGATGGCGCATCAGCTTGGCTTCCTGTTCGGCGTTCTCTCGCCAGTTTTTTGCGGCGCGACCGCCGTGCTGCTCGACGCCTGGGTGCCCGATCTCGCGGTTGATATCGTCGAGAATGAAAAGGCGTCGATCTGCATGGGGGCGACGCCCTTCCTGATGGATATGGCTAATTATCCCGGCATTCGGGAGAGAAATATTGAAAATTTCCGTCTCTTTATCTCCGGAGGCGCGCCAATCCCCTCCGCGCTCGTGACACGTGCGATCGACAATCTCAATGCGGCGATCATTTCCGTCTGGGGAATGACGGAGGTTGTCGCCGTCACCACGGTCAAGTTTGACGATCCGGCGGAAAAGGCCTCGGGAAGCGACGGCTGCCCGACGCCCCATACCGAAATCCGCATCATCGACGGCGCAGACAATCTGATGCCGGTCGGGAAGAAGGGCATTCTCGAGACCCGCGGAGCGACCATCTGCGTCGGCTATCTGAAACAGCCGGACGCCTTTGTGCTGCGCGACGGGTGGTTCGACACGGGCGATCTCGCGCGAAGGGATGGGGACGGCTATATCCGCATTACCGGGCGCAAGAAGGATATCATCATCCGGGGCGGTGAAAATATTTCAGTCGCAGAAATCCAAGGGCTCTTGTTCAAGCACCCCGCCGTCGCCTCGGTCGCCATCGTCGCGATGCCGGATGAGCGCCTCGGCGAGCGGGCCTGCGCCTATGTCTGCCTGAAGCCCGGAAGCAGCACGCTCTCGCTGCCGGAAGTGACGGCATTTCTGGCGGAGCAGGGCGTCGCCAAGGTCAATTTCCCGGAGCGGCTGGAAATCATCGAGCAGATGCCCATGACGGCGACCGGGAAAATCCAGAAGTTCGAACTACGGGAGCGGGCGAAGACGCTGGCGTGAGGCCGGCACTGACGGCTATTTCAGGATTGTCCCGAGGTTGCGTTGCAGCTTGTCGATAAAATACTGGAACTGGACAAGCTCTTCGGTCGTGAAGTTGACGAGGGCAATGTCATAAAACTGGGAAATCCGCGCGATCAGCTGCTTCCAGATGGCCCATCCTTCGGGCGTGAGCTGGACGAGTTTCGCCCGGCCGTCGCGCGGATCGGGAACGCGGCGGCTGATCCCGTGCTGCTCAAGCCGGAGGAGCAGGCCGTTGACATTCTGCCGACTGACGAGGAGGAATTCGGAGAGTTCGTTGACGCTCACCCCGTCTTTGTAGCCCGTGCGGGCGAGGGCGCCGATGACCGACCACTGCTGGCTGGTCAGACTGAGCTCGGAGGTCCATTTCGTCCCGGCCGTATGCATACAGTTTGCCGTTTTGAAAAAACGAAACAGCAGCCGGTTGCTCAAATGAAATCTTTCATCATTTGCGAGCGTCTCCGGGGGCGGTTGCACGGTTGCTTCAGATTCCGACATATTCACTCCATTGATGCTGCGACGACACTATCCCCTGGCGCCGCATTCGTCCAGCACATTGTCCCCGCCGCTCTCTAACATAAAAGCGCATAATATGTAAATATATTGACATTTATTATTGTCGGCTTGTGCTAATTCTTTTTCTCATAGTAAATCAATATAACAGCGGAGGTGCACCAGGGATGAAACGCTTACTGAAGTTATCCAAGCTGCCTTGATAGGCGGCATGCTGTCGACACCGGCCAAGGCGGAGGTGGCTATCACCGGCGCGAGCTGCCTGCCGGAAGGATCCTATTTTTCGCAGCGCTTTGAGAATTTCATTACCGATCTGAACGAGCAGGATAAGGGCGTCGTGCAGATCCAGTATATCGGCGGGGCGCCTATGACATCGGCAACTGCACCGGGGCTTATTACCAGAGTGCGCTCCCGATCGCCGACGTCTGGAAGCTGCTTGAGAAAACGCCGGACGAGCTGCGGGCTAACGGCGGCTGGGAGTACATCAGCAAGCTGCACCGGGAAGTCAATCTGCTGCCGA
>NZ_DAIUFV010000001.1:232549-717254 GCF_036844445.1 Sneathiella sp.
AACGGCGGCTGGGAGTACATCAGCAAGCTGCACCGGGAAGTCAATCTGCTGCCGATCGCGCGTCTCCACTACGGGGTGCCGTTCCATCTCTACCTCGCGCCCGGCAAGGCGATCGACAAGCCGGATCTGAAAGGCCTGCATCTGCGCGTCGCGCCGACCTATACGAATTTCTTCCAGCATATGGGCGCGACAACCCAGCAGACCGATTCCACGGACGTTTTCCCGCTGATGGAAAACGGGACGATCGTCGGCTATGGCTGGCCGATCACCGGCACGCGGCCGGGATGGGAAACGGTGACGAAATACCGTGTCGATCCCGGCTTCTATGAGGTTGATTTCCAGATTCTCGTCAATGCGAAGATGTGGGATGGCCTGTCCGAAGATGCCCGCAATCTCCTCCAGAAAGTCGCCCTTGAGCATGAGGCGAAGTCCGGTCAGCAGGATGCCGCCGACGTCGTTGCCGCGCGCAAGCAGCAGGTGGAAGATTTCAAATTCGAAGTCATCGAATTTACCGGCGAGGATGCGAAAGTCTGGCTTGCCGGCGCACGTGATGCGGGCTGGGCCGGTATCGCTGCGATCAACGCCGAGCAGGCCGCCGCGCTGCGCCCGCTCTTCACCAACGAATAAGCAAACGGACAGCCGGGCGGGAACATTCCCGCCCGGTCGATCCGGAAAGATTTGTAATGATCAAGCATTTGGACAATGGCCTTGGTCGGCTTTACAGGGTGATCTCGAATATCTCGGGCGTGGTGATCGGACTTTTCGCGATCCTGATAGTTCTTGACCTTATCTTGCGAAAGCTCGGCCTGCCTCTGATCAAGGGCATGCAGGAAATTATCGAATACGCGCTTTATGTCGCAGTGTTCATGGGGGCGCCCTGGGTTCTGCGGCTCGGGGCGCATATCCGCGTCGATATCCTCCTCTCTATTATCGGCAGGAAAAATTCGCAATATCTGGAGATCCTGCTCGACATTCTGGGTGCCGGTATTTGCCTGATCCTTGTCTATTATGGCCTGCGCAATCTCATCGATGCGTATGAGTTCGGCTCCGCACAGCGGCAGGTCCTCGTGGTCATGGAGTGGCATCTGCTGGTGATCTTTGTGGCCTCCTTTCTCCTTTGCGCCGTGGAATTCCTGCTCCGTATCTGGCGCGGCGGCTCTGATGCTACGGAGGAAGTCTCATCATGATCATGGAATGGTACAGCGCCTTGCTGCTTCTGATCGGCGGGGTGGTTCTGCTGATGCTCACCGGCGCCTGGGTTGCCTTCGCCTTTTTCGCCGTCAACATCGTCGGCGTTTTCTTTTTTCTCCGCGGCGAGATTGGCCTCTCCAGCATGCCGATGGAGTTCGTCCTCTCCATCACCAAATTCAGTTTCGTCCCCGTGGCCCTGTTTATCCTGATGGGCGAGATTATGTTCCAGACCGGTGTCGCCTACCGCGCCATCCGGGCGATTGATCCGCTGATCCGGCGGCTTCCCGGGCGCCTCGCCATCGTCTCGGTGACGTCCGGCACGGTCTTTTCCGCGCTCACCGGCTCGACCATCGCCAACACGGCGATCATGGGCAAAGTGATGCTGCCCGAGCAGCTGGAGAGGGGCTACAGCCCGACGCTCGCCATGGGCTCGATCATGGCCGTGGGCGGAATCGCCATGCTGATACCGCCTTCGGCGCTCGCCGTCCTGCTCGCAAGCCTTGCCGAAGGCTCTATCAAGGATCTGCTGCTCGCCGGTGTCGTGCCCGGCTTTCTGATGGCGGCGCTCTTCGCACTCTATATCATTGTCCGCTGCTGGCTCAATCCATCGCTTGCCCCGGTCGGTGCCGATGATGAGCCTGAGGTCGACCGGAGACGCGCGTGGCGCGGATTTTTCACGGATGTGGTGCCGCTGCTGCTGATCTTCGGTGTTGTCGTCGGCAGCATTATCTTCAAGATTGCAACCCCCGAGGAATCGGCGGCGCTTGGCTGTATTGCCGCAGTAATCGCCTGTCTTTGCTATCGCCAGCTCGATTTCAAGACGCTGATGAAGGCGCTTCGCGAGACGGCGAAGGTGACGACGATGATCCTCTTTGTCATTGCGGGCTCGGCAACCTTCAGCCAGATCCTGCAGATTTCCGGCGCGACGGGAGGGTTTTTGCGCATCATCGGATCGTGGGAGCTCAGCACCCTCGGCGCCCTGTTCCTGATCGTGGCGGTGCTGTTGTTCCTCGGCGCGTTCATGGATCAGGTGAGCATGATGCTGCTGACGCTTCCCTTCTTTTTGCCGCTTGCCGCGGCCAGCAATGTAGATCTCCTGGCGCTCCTCATTATCATGCTGGTCTCGCTGGAGATCAGCCTGCTGACGCCGCCATTTGGGTTGCTGCTTTTTGTTATGCAGGGCGTTGTCCCGAAATGGATCCGGCTGGGGATGATATACCGTGCCGTTATCCCGTTCCTCGGGATCGAGCTCTTCGTTCTCGCCCTCGTTATTTTCTGGCCACTGGTCGCGACCTGGCTTCCTCTTGCGTTTAAATAAGGGATCGAAATGACCGTAGAAAACATGCCGTCTGTTCATGCCGCCATTACGAGCCGGCGCTCAATTCGCCGCTTCCTGCCAACCGAGGTACCGCAGGATGCGCTGGTCCGGATCCTGACGGGCGCAGGCTATGCGCCGAGCGGGCATAACATCCAGCCGTGGAAAGTCTATGTTGTGCGCGATGCGACGAAGCAGCGGATCACCGACGGGATCCTGAAGGCGATTGCAACCGAGCCCGAGGAGGCGCATCAGCCGGAGTATGACTATTACCCGACGGAGTGGTTCGAGCCCTATCTGGAGCGGCGGCGGCGCGTCGGGCACACGCTTTACAGCCTGCTTGGCATCGAGCGCTCCGACAAGGCGGGGCGGGATCGCCAGATGGAAGAAAATTTCCGCTTCTTCGGCGCGCCGGTCGGGATCTTTGTCAGCTTTGATCGGCGTCTTGCGACCGGCACCTTCATGGATATCGGCATGTTCCTGCAAAATATCTTCGTCGGCGCGCGCGGCGAGGGGCTGGATACCTGCGGTCAGGCAATCTTTACATGGTATCACAAGGTGATACGTGAAATCCTCCCGATGGGGGAGGAGGAGTTGCTGGTGTGCGGCCTCTCAATCGGCTACGCCGATCCAAGCGCCCCCGAAAACCGGCTTTTCACGGAAAAGCTGGCTTTGTCGGACTACTGCACCTTCCTTGACTAGCAGTTTCCGATTTTTGCCTCCGGGGAGGCCCGAAAGGGTCTCTCTCTTTTTTTGTCAAACGCTCTTTTTTAAGATAATATATTTACATAAAGGCCGCTAATCTGAAACCCATTCGCGATGAGGCAGGCGCGTCGGGAAGGGAGAGATGGTCGCCTTGCGCTTTCACACTATCGCAATCTCGCCGCGCCGGGCGAGGGCGCGTTTCCTTCGGGCCGTGGCTTCGGATAATGCAGATACGGTAGCTGCGATCCTATTCGCGCGGCGGCTGTAACCGGGTTGCAGGCGCGCATTTTATTTGACAGCCGGCCGTAAAAATTGCGACGGACTTTTCGCACACCGCCGTTTCAGGTTAAGACGATCTCTTTGTGTCATCCGTTGCGGGTTATGTTTTCGCCGGTCCGGCGGCCGGGGAAGAGCCTTTTCCTAAAAATTGCCATGTGTTAGGGTTTTACCCATATTCCGGATCAGAAGGATGAAAGTTACACGTGCCATGCGAGATTTTTGTTCGGCCATCGCTTCCCTCAGCGTTGTCGCCCTGCTCGCCGGCATCAATCCGGCGGCGGCGCAGACGGCGGTCAGCGGCTCTTCCGCAGAAGATTGCAAGGAGTATGGCGTCGATTACAGGAAAACCGAAGGTCTGACCCAGCGGGAAATTCTCGCGCGGATGGACCGCGCATTGCATAAATCTCTCAATAAATATGATGACTGCCTGCAGCAGTCGACCGCGGCGAGCACCGCATCGGGCGGTGGCAGTTCAGGCGGAGGCGGGAGTGGTGGCGGTTCGGCCGGCGCGGATGGCGGAGGCGCGGGCGGCGGCGCAAGCGGGCAGGGCGCTGTCTCATCGGCTGCCGCTTCCGGCATTGAGGGGACGGAGAAAAGCAGCGCATCCGCCAGCAATGCGGCCGGGGGAAGCTCGGCCCCCAGCGGCCAGCTCTCCGGCGATAGCCCGCACGTCAGCCAGCAGGAGAGTGGTCCGTCGGGGAGCATGACCGGGCAAAGCCAGTCGCCTGCGGTAACGGCGGGCGGGAGCGGCCGGGCGCCGGAAGACATTCCGCCTTCGGATAACGACAGCGTGCTCCAGCAAAAGGTGCGCGAGGCGGCGATGAACGAGCCGGACCCTGAAAAGAGTGCGCGGCTCTGGAACGAATATCGCAAGCTGAAAGGGATACCCCAGAAATAGGGCGGGGGTGACGAAAGGAATTGAGATAATGCGAAAAATGCTCGGTTTGCTGGTGAGCTTCTGCTTCCTTCTGACGAGCTGCGTCACGCCCGGCATGTCGACGCGCGTCGGGCCGAAGGTTTCGAGCGAGATGATGGCGGCGGCGAAAGTCGATCCCGTCGCGGCGAAACCGAAGCTTGACGTCATTATTCCGGTCTTCGATCCGGGCATCCCTGCGAGCTATGAAGAGCAGAAGGAAGAGAGAATCTGGCCCGAGCTCCGCCGCGCCGAGGCGGTCCGCTTTGCGCTGAAGCTGAAAGAGAAGCTGGAGGCGACGGGGCAGTTCGGCGCCGTCCGCGTCGCGCCCGGCACGGAAGCGACGGGCGATCTCTATGTGATGGGCAAGATCATTGAATCGAACGGCCTCGATGTCGAGATCGAGGTTGAGGTCTTCGATATCTCCGGCGTGAAGTGGTATGACGAAGACTATGATCATGAAGTGCCGGAGAATTTCCACCAGTCGATTCGCAACAAGGATAAAGACCCCTATGATCCCGTCTTTGAAGAGGCGGCGGCGGATCTTGTGGCAAAGCTGAAATCCGCCGATGCAACCGAACTTGCGCTGCTGAAATCCGTCACCGAGATGCGCTTCGGCGCTAACTTCTCGGAGGAGGCATTCGCCGAACATATGAAATCGAGCAACGGGCGGATTGAGCTGGTCAGCCTGCCGGCTGAGAATGATCCGATGGTCGAGCGTATCCGCGCCATCCGCGTCCGAGACCAGCTTTATATCGATAATCTGCAGCAGCATTATGAAAGCTTCAATGCGCAGATGTCGCCAAGCTACGCGGTGTGGCTGAAGCAGGCGCAGGAAGCGGAAATCGCCTATAGCGAAGCGAAGTCCCGGCAGACGGCGCAGGTGGTAGGCGGTGTGCTGCTCGCAATTCTCGGTGTGGGTCTTGCCGCGGCGAGCCACAACAGCGGCAACTATGCGCGCTCCACCGGTGCGATGGTTGGCGCGGGCGCGGCGGGTATCGGCTCGATCATGCTCTTTTCGGAAAGCTTCAAGACCAGCAACGAGACGAAGTTTCACGCCGAGACGCTGGAAGAGCTTGGCAAGTCGCTCGACAGCGAGCTTGCCCCGCAGGTTGTCGAATTTGAGGGCCAGACAAAGGAGCTGACCGGGAGCGCGGAGAAACAGTTTTCCGAATGGCGGCATTTCCTGAAAGAAATATATGATCAGGAAAAAACGCCGCAGAGACAATTGTAATCGGTCACCATGCTGGAACAGAAGCTGGAAGAGGCGAGCCGACGATTTCGCCGGCAATTGATGATCCTGCTGGGAGCGGTGATCATCCTCATTCTCGCTGGTGTGGCCGCCATTTTCGTGGCCCAGCAGGGACTTCCGACGTTCGGCTCGCCCCCTGCTGAACAGGCGGGCGCGCGAAACGATACGAGCCCGCTCACAAAAGATGTGGCCGAGACGCCGGAGCCGCCCGTCGTCCGCCTTCCACCCGCGACCGAACGCCCGCCCGCGAGCGAGCCCGCCCGGAGCCGCGATGAGGTCGTGCAGGCGATCGGCCGGTATGAGCAGCAGTTTGAACCAACGATCACCGCCCCAGGGTTTGCGGCATGGAACGTGGCCGTGCAGGATGAATTTGCCCGCGCCAAAGACAGCGTCATCACGAACCTTGCAAACGGCGCGACGGACCGCGCGTTTGAGGGGGCGAATGAGCTTTTGAGCGCAGCGTCCGCGGCGGTTGAGGCGTATGAAGCGGCGTATCTTGAGGCAATGATGCGCGCAGCGGCAGCCTATGAGGCGGACGACTATAACGGCGCGCTGCTTGAGGTGAACCGCGCACTCGGCCTGAAGCCTGGTGACGGGGCGGCAAATGACCTGCTGCAGAAGATCACACACTTGCCCGAAATTCTTGATCTCATTGAGAAAGCGCGTGTCGCAAAGGTTGAAAATGACCTTGAGGAAGAGCTTGCGTTTTCCCGCGAGATTGTCCGTCTCGATGACCAAAGGGTAAGCTATCGGGAGCGGGTCTCGGAGATCGAACGCGAACTGGCCGAGCGGCGCTACGCCGGCCTTATCGCCAGCGGCATCGAGGCGATTAAGCGGGAAAATGTCGGGGCGGCGAACGCGGTCTATAAACAGGCTGCGGCGCTTTTCCCGGCGCGGGAGGAGACGAAAAATCTTTCCGCTGCCCTGCAGGATCTCACGCGTAAAATCAATTTCCGCCAGCTTGTAAAAAACGGCGATACGGCGATCCGAGAGGATAACTGGCCGGCAGCGATGGGCTTCTATCAGGATGCGGCAGCGCTCTATCCCGATAATGCGGAAGTTCTTGAGACAATCTCGATGGTTGAGCAGATCCTCCGCCATGACGCGGAGGTGACGCGTCTTTTGCAAAGCCCGGAACGCCTGTCAGCCGCGAACGTCCGCGCGGAAG
The DNA here is from genome assembly GCF_036844445.1 of Sneathiella sp. Classification (GTDB taxonomy): domain Bacteria; phylum Pseudomonadota; class Alphaproteobacteria; order Sneathiellales; family Sneathiellaceae; genus Sneathiella. The sequence goes on from NZ_DAIUFV010000001.1 coordinate 239,373, forward strand.
CGGAGCGCGCGGTTGGCGATGCGGATCTCTTCCGCGCGATGAGTGCGTCGCTTGCGCGGAATATCGACGCGTTGCAGGCCGCGATTGCGCGCCAGAACAGGGAAATTGAAGTCTGGGTCGTTTCCGATAAACTGACAACAGTCAGTGTCCGGAGCGTCGGGCAGGTCGGGCAGGTGGATCGTTACCGGATCCGGCTGAAACCGGGGCAATATGTTTTTGAGGGGCGGAGAGAGGGATATCGGACGAAAGCCGTGCCGGTCACCATTTCGCCTGAGGACAATCAGGTCGAGGTCACGGTCATAAGCGATGAGCGAATTTAGGCGACAGATTGAAAAAGCCGCGCGGCGTCAGCGGCTTTTCATGCTCGGCTTTGTCATTTTCTGTTGCGGCTTTCTGCTGGTTGTCGCGGGCGGTGTCCTGATGACCCGGGCAACACCCGTGCAGATTCTTCCCCCCGAGGCGGCAGAGGCGGCCGATGTCTCGGCAACGCGCGGACTTGCCATCTATTTTCAGGGCGCCCTCTTCTCGCTCACGCGCTATCCGAAGATCGAGGCGCGGGCGCCCGGCTTTGAGCCTCTTGAGCGGGTGATCGAACCCGCTGAGGAGGGATCGGAAGTGCGTCTCACGCTCCGTCCGCTGCCGGCCGAGCTCAATATCACCGCGACGAATATTAAAGAGGTATTTAACTGGTTTATTGACGGTATGCCGGTTTCTTCCGCGCCCTCCCTCGCCGCGGAACTTGAGGCCGGAAGCTACGTGATCCGCGCCGAGCATCCTTGGTATACGCCGCTTGAGAAGCGCTATGATCTGGTGCGCGGCGAGAAGCTCGCGGATGAGCTGACGTTTGAGCGGGTCAAGGGCCTCATTCGCCTCGATGTCACGCCGAAGGATGCGGCCGTTCTCTTCAACGGCGCACCCATCAGCGACCTTCCCACTGAGATCGAGGTCGCGGGTGGGCGATACGAGGTATTGATCGAGAAGGAGGGGTATGCGCCCATCGAGGATGTGATCGAGGTGAGCTACCGCGAGAGCGAGGTAACACGCAATTATCGGCTGCAGACAAACCCCGCTTTTCTCCGCATCGACGCCTCGCCCGCCGGCGGGCGGCTCACGCTTAACGGTAAATCGATCAGCGCCGGCAAAAAGCAGCAACTCGCCGCCGGGCAGACATATCATCTTCGCTACGCAAAAGACGGATATGGTTTTCAGGAACAGGAAGTCACCTTGAAGCCGGGGGAGGAGCGCGCAGTCAGCTTCAATCTCGCGCTCAAAATCGGCGAGGTGCATATCACCTCGGCCCCGCCCGCGACGGTCATGATTGACGGGAAACCGGCCGGTGAGACGCCGCTCAAGGTCCGGCTGCCAGCGATGGCGCATGAATTTGTCGTCTCCCGCGCGGGCTATCGCAGCGTCAAACAAACGCTCACGGTCGAGGGTGACACTGTGCGCCGTCTCGATATCCTGCTGCAAACCGAACAGGCCGCGATGCTTTCGGCGGCAAAGCCGGTCTATAGCAACAGCCTTGGTATGGAAATGCGGCTCTTCGAGCCGACCGGATTCACCATGGGCGCACCGCGCAGTGAAAAGGGCCAGCGGGCAAATGAGTTCGAGCGCAAGGTCGAGATGTCGCGGCATTTCTATGTCTCCGCGCGCGAGGTGACGGAAGCAGAGTTTAGCCAGTTTCAGAACAAGCGGCAGAAGGGCGACAGCTACCCCGTCACCAATGTTTCATGGGACGAGGCGGCGCGCTTTTGCAACTGGCTGAGCGAGAAGGAGGGGCTGGCGCCTTTCTACCGGTTTGATGCCCGCGGATATCGCGGCTTTGATGCGCAGTCGACGGGCTACCGCCTGCTGAGCGAGGCGGAATGGGAGTGGCTTGCCCGTAAGGCGAACCGCAGCCGCCAGACAATTTTCCCGTGGGGCGATGAGACGGTCATCCCGAAGGGAACCGGTAATATTGCCGACGAATCCGCCAAGGGAAAGGCGCGCTTCTACGTGCCGGGCTATTTGGATGGCTATGCCGACGTCGCGCCGGTCGCGAGCTTCGCCCGCGATAAAATCGGCCTTTACGATCTCTTTGGCAATGTCTCCGAATGGGTGCATGATTATTACAGCCTGATCCCGCCCCCGGCAGGGCAGGTCCTGCGCGATCCGCTCGGCGAGCAGACAGGGGACAACCATCTCTACAAGGGGGCGAGCTTTGCTTCGGGCACATTGTCCGAGATCCGCCCCGCCTATCGCGGCTCCGGCAGCGCGGGAAGCGATATGATCGGCTTCCGTGTTGCCCGCTATCTTTATGGGGAGGCAAAATGAAACGGTTCAAGTCCAGGCGGCTGATCATCACGCTGCTCGCAATCCTCGGCGGTGCGGCGCTGCTGCAATATGCCTATGCACAGACGAGCGGTAATATTTCGCTCAACACACCTGTTGCCTTTCCGGTGGATATCTAGATGCGCAATTTTATCATTTCGACGCTCGCGCTGCTTCTCTCGGCGGTGGTGGTCTGGATCCTTTATGCGATTTTCATCCTGCCGGAGGCCGAGCGGGTGATAGCAGAAGCGCGCGCCACCGGCGGCGCCGCGCCGCAGGTTTTTGCCGTCATCATGAAAGACTGGGAGCAGCAGGTCTGTGTCACCCTCGCGCTGTGGAGCCTTTTTCTCCTCGGTGCAAAGCTCTGGGGCATTCTGAACGACAATCATCTATATGAGATCGACTTCCTCGGCACAATGCTGGACGCAAATGCGGAGGAGGATGAAAAACTCACTCTTCGCAAAACCATGCAGGAGATCGAACAACTGCCCGAGAAAATTATCGCAACGCCCGTGGTGCAGACGCTGCTTGCCAGCATCCGGCGCTATCTGATGACCGATGATGTGCACAGCACGTCGGAGGCCATCTCGCTCAGCATCGACGGGCTTGCGCTGCGTCAGGATGCGGGCAACACGATGATCCGTTATGTCATCTGGGCGATCCCGTCGTTCGGTTTTATCGGCACCGTGCGCGGCATCGGCGCCGCGCTGACCAAGGCCGACCAAGCGCTGCAGGGCAATATTACGGAAATGACAGACAGCCTCGGCGTCGCGTTCAACTCCACCCTTGTTGCGCTCTCTCTCTCGATCCCGCTGATGCTGCTGCTGCATGCGCTGCAGCGCCTGCAGGACGGCGAGCTCATCAAGACGCAGGAATATTGCGAGAAATTTCTGCTGAACCGCATCAGCAAATAGGTGCGCCTTGAGAAACCGCCGCGACACAGAAGGCGTCAGCCTGTCGTTCCTGGACGTGATGTCCTGTGGGCTCGGCGCGGCTATTCTGATCCTGATCCTCGTGAAGACACAGCCGGCAGAAAGTCCGGTCAATATTGACAGCCTGAAGCAGGAGCTCGACATCCGTCATCATAAGCTGGAGGAGCGCGAGATCACGCTCGAGCGGACAGAGCAGGAGCTGGAGCAGCTGAAGCAGCGGCTCGCCGCGCTCGCCGGGCAGAGTGAGAATCTGACCGAATCTATCAATGAGTTCAAAAGCCGGACGGAAGAGAAGATTGCTGAGATAAAGACCGTCACGGAAGAGATCGTCAAGAAGCCGCCGCTTCAGAAGGATGATCCCGTAGAGAGCGATCAGGGCGGGGAGGAGACTTATCTTCTCGGGCTGACGGTCGAAGGCGCGCGGATCGCCTTTCTGATTGATGCCAGCGCCTCGATGACTGACGAGACGCTGGTTGATATCATCAGCCGGAAGGTCGGCGGGGATGCGGATAAAAAGCGCGGTCCGAAATGGCAGCGGACCATCCGGATTGTGAAGTGGCTCGCGAACCGTATTCCGAAATCCTCCAAGGCGCGCTTTATCGGATTTAACGAAAAGGCCTTCGCGATCGGACCCGGCGACTGGTTCGCGGGATCGGACGGAGCGGCGATACAAAGCGTCTTCCAGCAGATCGAAAGCATTGTCCCGACCGGCGCCACGAACCTTGAAGCCGTCCTTGAGACGGTCAATGGACACTCGTTAGCGCCGACCAACTATTATGTCGTCACCGACGGCCTGCCGACGGCGGGCACGTCGAATTTCGCATCGCTCAACCCCTTTGCCAAATGCAGCTCCCTCTTCGGGCAGGGCACGACGATTTCCGGCGACTGCCGCCTGCAGCTTTTTCAGCACACAATCCGGAAGCACGGCGTGCATCAGGGCCGCCCGGTCAATGTGATCCTGCTGCCGCTGGAAGGGGATCCGAAGGCCGCGCCGGCGTTCTGGAACTGGACCTATGCAACAAACGGGCTGCTGATCAGCCCGGCGGCGAGCTGGCCATGAGACGACGGCGCAATCGCACATTGGAGATTTTCAGCCTCTCCTTCCTCGATCTCGTTTCCTGCGGCTTCGGCGCCGTGGTGCTGCTGATTCTGATCTCGAAGCCGGGCGAGGGGGAGTTTTCCGGCGGTATTGATGAGGCGCGCGAGATCATGGGGCAGATCACCCGGGCGGAGCGCCTCATCAGCGATCTCGATGAGCGGGTCGCGACGGTTGAGGGGCAAAAGGCGGGAAGCCGCGCGCTGATCGGCGATATGCAGAACACCATCGAACAGCTCGAAGAGGAGAAATCCTCGGCCGCGCAGGCCGAGGCCAAGGCGCGCGACGATCTGGAAGGACTGGTGCTGGTCGAAGAATCGCTGAACCGGGCGTCGATCCGCCCCAACACCGTTCCCGAAAAGCGCGATGACGAGGTTGGCGGCATCCCCGTCGACAGCGATTACATCGTTTTCATTGTCGACACCTCGGGCAGTATGCAGGCGATCTGGGGCAGCGTCATGCGGGTAATGAACAATATCCTCACCATTCATCCGCGGGTGAAAGGATTTCAGGTTCTGAACGACAACGGGGTGCATCTTATTCCCTCCTACAAGGGGCAGTGGATCCCCGACACGCCGGCGCGGCGGAGCGGCATGTTCAATGCGTTCTCCTCCTGGCGGACCAGTTCCAACAGCAGCCCAGTCGAAGGGCTGGAGGTCGCCTTGCAGACCTACGCCAAGCCCGGTGTCAGCCTCTCCATCTATGTGCTCGGCGATGACTATACCGGCCGCGACTATGACGCCGTGCTCGACCGGCTGGTGATGTATAACACCAACCGTGTCACCGGCCGTCCCATCGCGCGCATTCATGCGATTGGTTTTGTTGCACGCGGAACGACGGACCGCTTCGGCACCCTGATGCGCGAAATGACACGTCGCAGCAACGGCACCTTCCTCGCCATGCCCCGCCAGTAGGGAGCGCGCCTTAAAGTATGATTGCGCTCTGCGCCGCGCGCGGATACGCTACCGCTGCGTTGAGTACAAATCTGGAGAAACGAATAATGACAACGACAAATGTTACTTCCGAGGTGATCGGTTCCGTCTGGAAAGTGGAAATGAAGGTGGGCGACAGGGTGGAGAGCGGGGACGTCATCATGATCCTCGAATCCATGAAGATGGAAATCCCCGTCGAAGCGCCGACCGCAGGAACGATCGGCAGCATTCTGGTCAGCCCCGAAGATGCCATCGAAGAAGACCAGCTTTTGTGCACCATCGAAAGCTGACGGGCCGCACGTCCGGCCGTTTCCGTGTCTAATTGGGGCACGGGTCTCCCGCCACACCCAGTTGAGAATGAAGAAGAAGATGGCTTCTGTTGAAAAGCTGCTGATCGCCAACCGCGGCGAGATCGCCTGCCGTATCATACGCACCTGCCGCGCGATGGGAATTCGGACCGTTGCCGTCTATTCGGAAGCGGACCGGGACGCGCTGCATGTCCGCCTCGCCGATGAGGCATTCGAGATCGGGCCGCCACCGGTCAGCCAGAGTTATCTCAAGATCGACACCATTCTCGACGTCATGAAAAGGAGCGGCGCGAACGCCGTACATCCGGGCTATGGCCTGCTCGCCGAGAATGCGGGCTTTGCCCGCGCCGTGGAGGCGGCGGGATATATCTGGATCGGGCCTGCGCCGGAGACTATCGAGACTATGGGCGACAAGGAGCGGGCGCGCGATCTCGCACGCCGGCTCAAGGTGCCGGTGACCCCCGGAAGCGGGCGGATAGCGCCAGGTGAGGGCCTCGACAGACCCGCCATTGATCGTGACATCGGCTATCCGCTGCTCGTCAAAGCGGCGGCGGGCGGCGGCGGCATCGGTATGCGCATTGTCGGAAGCGAGGCGGAGCTCGACAGTCAGATCGAGACAACGCAGAAGCTCGCCGAGCGGATGTTCGGCGACGCGGCCGTCTTTCTTGAGCGCTATATCGCGAACGCGCGGCATGTGGAAATTCAGGTGTTCGGCTTCGGCAACGGCGAGGGGGTTCATCTCTTTGATCGCGATTGCAGTATCCAGCGGCGCTTTCAGAAAATCATCGAAGAAGCGCCGGCGCCGAGCCTGCCGGATGAGATCCGCGAGGCGATGCGCCGCGCCGCGCTTACGCTGGTTCGCCATCAGTCCTATCGGGGTGCGGGCACGGTCGAGTTCATTTATGACTGCGACCGCAACACATTCTATTTTCTGGAAATGAACACCCGCATCCAGGTCGAGCATGCAGTCACCGAACGCGTGACCGGCACCGATCTTATCCGCTGGCAGATTGAGGCTGCGACGGGTGATCTGACGGGCGTCCCCCAGCAGGGCATCCGGCTCGGCGGTCATGCCATCGAATGCCGGATCTATGCGGAGCGACCGGAGAAGAAATTCATGCCATCGCCCGGCGTGCTGGAGAGGCTGCAGCTTCCCGACGCCGACATTGACCTCCGCATTGACACAGGTGTCACCGAGGGGGACAGGATAACCCCCTTTTACGATCCGATGATTGCGAAATTCATCGCCTACGGTGCGGACCGGAGCGCGGCCATCAAACGGATGCGGGCAGCCCTCGAGGCGACGGAAATAATTGGCCCCGGCAACAACATCGGCTTCCTCCTCGAGGTGCTGGACGATCCCGATTTCGCCGCGGTGAATTTCACGACGGCTTACGTTGAAAATCGGAAAAGCTAGCCGGCACTTAATGATTAATTCTATGGAATAAACAATATCCGCGCCCCGTCGGATGGTCGGATAAATGCCGAATATCGGACGTTTTCCGGGGTTAGCTGGCGCGCGTCACCGGCTTGCGAAACCCAAAAAGGCACGGCGCGATCTCCCTCTGCCCCGCTTCAAGCATCCTCTACATTAGCGGTTCATGAATCGTCTTGACTCCAATCTATATTGAATTTACTCTGAATTCAGGTGGAGGAATCAGGGTTCCCGTTGACCGGAAGTGAGACCGCATGATGTACCAAAAAGAAGACGCGCTCCGGAACAAAACAGAGGAAAGCTCGCCGCTTGCAGGGGTGCGGGTTCTCGAATTCGGACATTTTGCCGCTGGCCCTTTCGCGACGATGCTGCTTGCCGACTGGGGCGCGGATGTGGTCAAGGTGGAACCCCCTGAAGGGGAGCCGATGCGGCACTGGCCGCCGCTGGTCGGGGCGAGCGAGACAAATCTCGGCCTCAGCATGAATTTCGCGATCCTCAATCGTAACAAACGCTGTGTCGGTATCGACCTCAAAGACCCAAAAGGACTTGAGCAGGCGAGGGCGCTCTGCCGCGAGGCCGATATCGTGCTCGAGAATTTCAGGCCCGGCGTCCTCGAAAGCCTTGGCCTCGGCTATGACGACGTCGTCAAGCTGAACCCGACGATCGTTTATTGCTCCGTCACCGGCTATGGCCAGACCAGCCCCGCGCGCGATCGCGGCGCGTTCGATGTCGCCATTCAGGCCGTGAGCGGCGTCATGAGCGTGACGGGAGAGGAGAACGGCCCGCCCGTGAAATGCGGCGTTGCGCTCGCCGATTACGGCACCGGCGTCTATGCGGCGCTGTCCTGCGTCACCGCGCTTCGCCGGGCCGAGAGGACGGGTAAGCCGGGCCGCGTCGACGTCTCCATGTATTCCTGCATGCTGTCGCTCGCCAATTTGCAGACCAGCGAATACTGGGGCAGCGGCGTGCTGCCGAAACGGCTCGGGTCGCGCCATCCAAAGGCGGCGCCCTACCAGGCCTATCTCGGCGCCGACGGCAAATGGTTTATTCTCGCTGCGGGGAGCGATCGCCTCTGGCATCGTGTTTGCGATGTACTGGAGGCCCCGGAACTGGCCACTGATCCGAGGTTCAAGACGGCAGGCGCCAGAGCCGAGAACCAGGTGGAGCTGGAGGAGGTATTGTCAGAGATACTCTCCAAAAGCTCCGCCTCGGTTTGGCTGGAAAAATTCGATGCCGCCCAGGTGCCCGCCGCGCCGATCAATGACTATGCCGAAGCGCTTTCCTCCGACCATGTGCAGGCGACAAATCTCGTCCATAAAATGAAGCTGCCCGACGGCGCCGAGGTGCCGACGGTGGGCAATCCGGTGGCCCTCAGTGACTATGAATTCCGTATTTTCCATGACCCGGCGCAGTCTGGCGCCCATACCGCGGAGGTTCTCGCGGACTGGACGGGTAGAGGCAGAGCGTAGCGATGATGAGCGAAGATATAGTTGAGACTGAATGGCGGGAAGACGGGGTAAAGACGATCTACCTCAATCGGCCCGATATCGCCAATGCGATCAACCGGGAACTGGTCGCGGCGCTGATGCGCGAACTCATCACATCCTATAATGACGCAACGAAGCTGCTTGTCATTCGCGGGCGCGGCCGGCATTTCTGTTCGGGGTTCGATCGCTCGATGATGGCGAGCGCGACGCGGGTGGATCATGCAACGCTTGGCGTGGAGATCGAGGCGATGCTGCAGACGGTCGCCGCGGCGCCCTTCGTGACGCTCGCCCATGTCGAAGGGGCGGCGGTCGGCGCGGGCGCAGATCTTGTGGTCGCCTGTGATTACCGTATCGCCGCCAAAGACGCCGTGTTTGGCTTTCCGGGCTTCAATCTGCTCGGCGTTTCGCTTGGCAACAGCCGTCTCGCCGCGCGGATCGGTCCCGATCACGCGATGAAGATGATCCTTCAGTCGGAGCGGATCGACGCGGACACGGCGCATCGGCGCGGTCTCGTCACGCATCGGATGGAGGGGGAGGAGCTCCCGCCTTTCATCGATCAACTCGCGGCGGCGATCGCCGATCTGCCGAAGGCGACCATCAGGCACATCAAACAATCCATTGAGCAGGGGAACGGCCGATCCTTCGGATATTCGCGTTATCCGGAGGGGCAGGGAGCCGCCATCGTCTAGGCGGCCCATCATAAAAGCCGGCAAAGGAGGCATTGCAATGAGTACTGACGACCTGAAAGTAGTAGATATCATGATCCGGAATGCCTGGTACAAGGCCGGCTTTTCCGAGGAATTTGAAACCGAAGTCCTGCGCCGCGAGGTCATTTGCGAAAAGGTGCTGGTATTCTGGAGAACCGCGGAAGGCGAGGTGGTCGCGTTCGATGATCGCTGTTGCCACAAGCGCATGCCGATATCGGCAGGCCGTTTTCTCGAAGGTGGCATTGTCGAATGCCCCTATCACGGCCTTGCCTTCAATTCCGAAGGCCAGTGTGTTAAAATCCCTTCCGCGCCCGATGCGCCAATCCCCAAAAGGGCGCGGCTGCTGCCCTACAAGGTGATCGAGCAGGACGGCGTCGTCTGGGTATGGCCGGGGGATGCCGAGAAGATCGGCAATATCCGCCCGCCCGCGACGCCTGAGATCGTCTCGCCCGACTGGGAGCATATTACCGGTGAGCTCTATATCAAGGGCAACTCGATCCTGATGATCGAGAACGCGCTGGATATCACGCATTTCTATCCCCTGCACGGCAATACCATCGGCCAGAGCGCAGACAGCGATATCAAGTTCGATATGACCACGGGGGAGACCTGCGGCTGTGACAGCGTCACGGTTACCCGGCAGGTGGACAATTATCCGCAGTCCGATGATTTCGCCGATCTCCTGACGCATAAAATGGCCGACAGCCACAGTATTCAGACGATGGTCGGACCCGGCATCATTATTGCCGGACGAACCCTCTGGCCCGCCGGCGGGCGGACTGAAAACAAAGACCCGAAGACCCTGAAAAACTACCACTTTCTGACGCCGATCGACCGGCGCTCGCACAAATACACCTACGTCGTGAACATGCCGAAAGGGCAGATGAGCGGGCGTGATCCGAAGGTGCGGGCAGTCGATCGGGCGAAGGAGCTGCTGCGCGTTGTGTTCGAGGAAGATATCTGGGCAATCGAGAAGCAGCAGGAAATGTGCGAACTCCCCGACGGCGATTATCGGGAGGTTTTGCTGAAATCGGATCTGCCGCTCGCGGCGGGCCGCAAAATTCTCGATGCGATGTATCGCAAGGAGATGCACGAACACGCGGTGTAAGCAAAGGCGGCGCCTGTTCGTCTCGGGCGGGCGCAAGCCTATCGCGGGGAGGCGGAGGTTGATCCCGGAACGGCCGGGCAGCCGCGAGCGTGACAGAAATATACAAAATGAAACTGAGGCAGGGAGACAACAATGGGAAGCAATTTGATATCATATCTTGGACGCATTGCCGGCGCGACCGCCATCGCGTTTGCGGTTACCGTCTCTTGCGCGGCGGCGGAGGATTATCCGAAAACGAACCTGAAGGTCGCGCATGCGCTGCCGGAGACATATATCTGGTCCGAGCAGGTCGATAAATGGTTCTTCAGCGAGCTTGAAAAGCGCACCAACGGACAGGTAACGTCGCAGATTTTCTGGAATGGCTCCCTCGTCGGTCCGAAGCAGGTGTTTGATGCCGTTGGCAGCGGCGCCGTTCCGATGGGGGCAGACGCGCAAGGTTATTATCCGAGCGCCATTCCGCTGAACACGATGCCCAATTCGCTGCTCGGCACCCTGACCTTTGCCAGCTCCGAACAGGCCTCCATCCTGACGCGCGAGGTGTTTGAGAAATTCCCCGAAGTGCAGGAGGAATGGAAAGCACTGGGTATCTGGCCGCTCTACTTCAATGCGGTGCCGAATTTCCGCGTCGCCTGCACCGAGCCGGTTGCAACGGTCGATGATCTCAAAAACAAGAAAATCCGCCAGTTCAGCGCGTATCATCCGAAAGTCTGGGAAGCCGTGGATGCCGTCGGTGTGACCGTGCTGCCGGCCGAGATTTACGAAGGGCTGCAACGTGGCCGGATCGATTGTGTTTTCTACAACTATTCGGCCATCGTCAGCCAGAAAATGTATGAGCAGGCGAAATATGTCAGCAAGGCGAGTTTCGGCGCCGGGGCGACCTGGCCGATCATCATCAATTACGATCTTTACTTCAACAAATGGCCCGAGAATCTCCGCAATCTCGTAGCCGAACTTGCGGGAGAAGCCGAGGCGCGGAGCTATGAAGTCGGTGAGAAGGAAGAAATCAAGGCGATCGAGACAATGAACGCGCTTGGTGTCGAACTCGTCGAGTTTCCGGAAGAAGAACAGCGCAAGCTGGAAGAAAAAATACCGGACTTCCTCGATATCTGGGTCGAGCAGCAGAAAGGCACTGATAAATATGAGGTTGCTGGCCGGATTGCCGACTATATCCGCACGCGCGCCAAAGAACTGAACTGAACGCCCCGGTTGCAGATGCCGAAAGGCGAGGGGCCGCCGACAAATGGAGTCCTCCCGTTGTCCGTTTGTCGGCCGGTCACCTTTTTTCCCCAGGCCGCACTAGGCACCGGATCGAGAGGCCCGTCCCCCTGAGAATAGTAATTAACCCTGGACGTAGAGATGAGAAAAAAATACGGCAGTCTGCTGTGGGCGGCGATCCTTGTTTCCGGAATATCCATGCTTCTCATGATGGCCATCAGCACCGCCGACGTGATCGCGTATCTGGTAGTCGGTAAACCCTTCACCGGGGCCAATGAAATAGTCGAGATTTCGCTTGCCGTGTGCGTCGTCATGGCGATTGTGTATGCCCATTACGTGCGAAGCCATGTCCAGGTCGATATTCTCTCCGAAAGATTTGGTCCGAAAACTCGCCGGGTGACGGAGATTATCTCCCTCCTTCTCGCAACCTTCTGCACAGGCTTTCTCGCATATGGCGGCTGGCTTCTGGCGCTCGCAAGTGTCGCGGAGCGGGAGGTCGCAATTACGCTTTACAGCTTCCCGATCTATCCGTGGAAAATCCTCTTCGCGGTCGGCTTCACCCTTGCGGCCGTCGAGGTGTTTCGACAGTTCGTCCTTGCCCTTCTCGGCCGACCGCACTGGATCGAAAGCGATGGCGGTCAGCACGCGGAAGAAACGGGAGACTGATGATGTCCGAAGCGCTTTTCCTCGGGTTCGGCGGGACGCTTGCCATCCTATTTATCGGCGCGCTTGGCATACCGGTTGCCTATGCGCTGATGGTCGTCGGGATGGCCGGTATGTGGTATGTCGGCGGGTTCAGCTTTCTTGAAACCACCGTCAAGATGCTCCCCTATACCATTCTCAGCAACTATTCCTTCGCCATCATTCCGATGTTCCTGCTGATGGGGGCGCTCGCCTCGGCGGCGGAAATCACGACGGAACTCTATGCCTTCGCGAACCGCCTGCTTGGCCGCGTGCGGGGCGGGCTGCTGATGGCGACCGTCGTCGCCTCGGCCATTTTCGCGGCGATCTCCGGATCGACCATCGTGAATGCCAGCGTTTTCACCCGCATCGCGCTGCCGGAGATGCGGAAATTCGGCTATGACCTTGGCATCAGCGCGGGCTGCATTGCCGCGGCAGGCACCTTCGCCGCGCTGATCCCGCCCTCCATCAGCCTGGTGATTATCGGCCTCTTGACCGAAGCCTCCATCGGCGCGCTGCTTATTGCCGGCATCCTGCCCGGCATTCTGACCGCGGTGATGTATATTTTCGGCATCGGTGTTCTTGTCCGCGTCCGGCCATCGCTCGTGCCCCGGCACGGCCTCTCCGAGACGGCGGCGCGGATCTCTAATTTCGAGGCGCTGGTCAGCATCGGCCCGGCGGTGCTTCTGATGGTCATCGTACTTGGCGGGATCTATACGGGGCTGATGTTCCCCTCATCGGCCGGGGCAGTCGGCGCGGCCGGCGCGCTGCTGATCGCCGTGATGCGCCGCAAGATCAATCTGGAGAAGCTCTGGCATGTGGTCCGTTCCTCGGCGGGCTCCACGGCGACGCTCTTTTTCATCGTTATTGGCGGGCTCCTTTTTTCGCGCTTTCTCACCTTCGGCGGCTTCATTCACGAGGTGACGGCGCTCGTCTCGGAATGGCAGCTCACGCAGCTGCAGTTCCTGATCGTGCTCTCCATCCTTTACCTGATTCTCGGCATGTTTCTCGATACGCTGTCGATCCTGCTGGTGACGATCCCGTTCCTCTTTCCGATCGCGCAAAGCGTCGGCGTCGATGAAATCTGGTTCGGCATTCTCGTCGTCAAGCTGATCGAGATCGCCGCCATCACGCCGCCGGTCGGCCTTAACCTCTTCGCCGTCATGAGCGCGTCGGAGCGACGCATTCCGTCGAAAACAATCATTGCAGGCGTCATCCCCTTCGTCATCATCGAGCTTTTCACGCTCAGCCTGATTATCGCCTTTCCGGCGATCTCGACGTGGCTTCCCTCGCAAATGATGAACTGATCCGCAGAAGTGACTATGTCCCAAACCAGACAGCAGCTTTTCGTCTATTCGATCACCTATGAGGCGGTTGATATCCTGCGGATCGAGCTTCGCGCGGTCCCTAGCGGCGCGCTTGCCGCCTTCACTCCGGGCGCGCATATCAACCTGCATTTTGGCGAGGGCTTGAGCCGTTCCTATTCCCTCATCAACGATCCGGCGATGCAGGGCCGCTATGAAATCGCCGTGCAGCGGGAGGCGGCAGGGCGGGGCGGCTCCGCTTGGATCCATGACCGCCTGCGCGTCGGTGAGCGGGTTGAAGCGAGCCTTCCTGCCAACGCCTTTCCCCTGAGTGAGACGGCGACCCATTCGGTCTTGATTGCCGGCGGGATCGGTATCACGCCGATACGGGCGATGATCCGCTGCCTGGAGGCGCTCGGGAGAAGCTGGGAGCTGCATTACCGGGCACGCTCCCGCGCGCGGGCGGCCTTTCTTGCCGAACTGTCGGCGCCTGAGTTTGCGGGAAAGGTCCATCTGTCTTTCAGCGACGAAACGCCGCGCGAATCTTGCGACATTGCGGCAATCATTGCCGCGGCCCCGGACGAGGCGGAGATCTACTGCTGCGGTCCGCTCGACATGATTGCGGCGTTTGAGGCAGCCACGTCCGGTCTTGACCCTGCGCGGCTCCATACCGAGCGCTTTCAGGGCGAAGAAGTTGCGGCGTCCGGCGGTTTCACGGTGCGAGCGGTCAAAAGCAATGTGGAGGTTGAGGTGCGGGAAGGTCAGACGATCCTGCAGGCGCTTCGCGAGGCGGGGCTCGATCCTGACTATTCCTGCGAATCCGGTCTTTGCGGGGAGTGCCTGACGCGCGTGATTGCCGGTGAGCCCGACCATAAGGATTACTTCCTGACCGAGACGGAGAAAAAATCGGGCGAGGTGATCATGATATGCTGCTCTGGCAGTCGCTCTCCCATACTTGAACTTGATCTTTGAAAGAAGGGCTTATGCGGCGCGAACAGAATGACGAGGGAATTGCAGCCGAGGTGATCTACGATGTGACAGCGCGTATCGTCCTTTCGGCCGACTTTTTTACCGCCGGTGAAAGCGCCCTTCACCATCTTGCAGCAATCCTCGTCGCAGAATATGAAACGCCAGTCAAAGTGCTTCAACTCCACTTCGAAGACGTCTCGCGCGGCGATCACCTCGGGCCTTGCGCTGACCGCTCCGCCCTCGCGAGGGTTTACAATATCCTGCTTGAAGCGCCCTATTTTTCGGTTGCAGAGGTGACGGGAGCGGTAGAGGGGGATGCCGCGGGGATCGTCCTTGCCTGCGACTGGCGGAGCCTCTCCGCCGGGGGCAGCCTCTCATTTGATGGGCTGGAGACGGCGGATTCGTGCATTCCGCCGCGTCTCGCAGAACTTGCCGGCGGCTTTGCCGCGCTTGATCTGCTGCTAAGGCGTCATTCTTTCGGGCGGGAGGAAGCGATCGGCTACGGCCTTGCCGAGGAGCGGGGGGAGGAGCTGCTGGACCTGATCCGAGAGCATGCGAAGAAGCGGGGTAAATCGTCCATCCGGATTATGCGGGGCGCGGTCCGCGGCGCCGCAAAGGGAGATCAGAGCGTTGTCCGGCTTGTCGCCTCCCTTGCCGCTGTCGGGGAGAAGGCCTGAGCGCATTTTGACGCGCGATCAGCCGCGTATCATTGATAGGGGCCGGACATATATTTCAGCGCATCTTCCGTCGCCCGGACGATGTGGGTTCGTGCGGCAATCTCCGCCCGTTCGGAATCTCGGTTTTCGAGCGCCTCGAGAATTTCGAGATGTTCATTGAGACGGCGCAGGGAAATTTCCCGCTTCTCGTCAGAATCGCGCCAGATCTGCCAGCCTTTTCGCTTGATCCGTGAAAAAGCGATGTTGAGATGCTGCCACTGCGCCTGCACAACCCAGTTGCCGCAATTGTCGGAAATGGCCTTGTGCAGGTTGTGACTGAGCTGGCTGTGGATTTCCGTCTCCGCCATTTCCGGCGCGTCCAGCATCGGTTCAAACTCTGCCCGGAAATCGAGAATAAGGGATTTCGGCATGCGTTTGGCCGAGAGCCGCGCCGCCAGTCCGTCAATGATCTCGCGAAGCTGGTTGATGTTGCGGACCTCATCGCTGTTGATCGGGCGGATGATCGCGCCGCGGCCATCGAGAAGATCGACGAGGAAATCCCGCTCCAGAATGCTGAGCGCTTCGCGAACCGGCGTCCGGCTGACGCCGAGATCGCGCGCGCATTCGGAAATCTGGATAAGCTCTCCCGGGGCATATTCCCCTATAATGATTGCCTCTTTAAGGCGTTCGTAGGTGTCGGAACGGACGGCGCCGGACTTGATTTTCATATTGGCCATCTCAAAAATATAAATCGTCTGCTTCGTCGCTGATCGGCCCTGACGCGGGCGCTGTCAACGGATCGAAATGAAATACACTCTGAACTCATGTTGAATTGAAGGGTATCGTCAAACGATATTTATGTAAAGCACGGGCGCCGGGAAACCGCCTCGCGCGCGCCGCGATGAAAAGTCCTGAAAAAAAGCTCTGCGATTATAGCGTGAATTTTCATCCAATTCAGGCGGCGCAAAATCAGCCGCCCATCCGGCCTGACGGGAGCGGCGCGGCGGCAGTATGCCATGGAAACTTAAGATCTGCGCGCGATTTATTTCCGCTATTTACTAGTTGCATTTTTTCTTACATGAAAACGTTTTCATATTGACGCGAAAATGAAGCTTTATTAGCGTTAAAATGATAACGTTATCATTTGGAGGAGGCAGACGGTTTTGGCTCGCAAGAAACTGAGCGCGGCGGTGACGCAGGCCGATGTGGCCCGCGATGCGGGAGTTTCGGTGGTAACCGTCTCGCGGGCGCTCAGCGATCCGATGCTTGTCGCCGAGGAAACGCGGGATCGCGTCCTGGAATCGGCCGCGCGGCTCGGCTATACGCCGAACCTGCTTGCAAGCTGGCTCTCCTCGCGCCGCAGCAAGACCATCGGCGTCATAATTCACGAACTCGACTATGCCTATTTCAGCCCGATCCTGAGCGCGCTCGAGGAAAAGGCGCGCGAGGAGGGGTATCTCGTCATCATGACCGAATCCCTGCGGCAGGTAGCGCTTGAGCGCGAAGTCGTGGACCGCTTCCGCCAGCTTTTGGTCTCGGCGATTGTCGTGCATCCGTCCTCCTCGAAAACCGAGCATCTCGAGGAGGCGGATCGGACCGGGACGCCCGTGATCGCCTTCGCCCGGCCGTGGGCAGGGGGAGATTCCGTCGCCGTCGACAATGTCGAGGCCGGCGCGATTGCGGCGCAGTTCCTGCTTGATCGGATCGGGTCCGATGTGATGATCGTCGAGACGGAGGATGCGGAGAATATCCCGGCGCGCAAACGCGTTGTCGGTTTCGCCGACCATTTTTCAAAAGCCGGCCATATGGTCTCGCCCGAGCAGATCGTTGGGGCCCCGGATACCTCCTTCGAGAGCGGCCGGGCCGCCGCCGACAGGGTGGCCGAGCGCATGCCACGCGCCGTCTTTTGCGTGACCGATCGGCTCGCCTTCGGTCTGATCAACCGCCTGCTGGAGAGGGGGGTCAGGGTGCCCGAGGATATTGCTGTTGTCGGCTGCGATAATCTTCCGCAGGCCGCTTACAGCCAGGTGCCGCTCACGACCGTGAAAATGCCCGTAAACCGGATGAGCAAGCTGATTACCAGCATGGTGTTCGATCGTATCAATCAGCCTGACAGGCTGTCGCAGCGGCAGGAGTTGCTGGTGCCGGAACTGATTGTCAGGAATTCCTGTTCATGAAATGCAATTTAGAGAATAGCAATAATGTCATTGAATAAGATGAAGCAGGGTGTCGGGGTCGATGTGGGCGGCACCTTTACCGATATTACGGTTGCCGATGAAAACGGATCCTTTTCGACCTTCAAGATCCTGTCGACGCCGGATAATTACAGCCGGGCGATCATCGACGGGCTGATGCAGATGAACGCGGCGTCCTGCCTGGAGCCGCGCGATGTCAATCGCTTCATCCACGCCTTCACCGTGGCGACGAATGCGCTGTTGACCGGTGAGGGGGCGAAGGTCGGCCTGATCACGACGAAGGGGTTTCGCGACGTGCTGGAGATCGGCCGTCTGCGGATGCCGCAGCTTTATGACATGGACTGGGACAAACCGGTCCCGCTGGTGCCACGCCGCCTCCGCATGGAGGTAGCCGAGCGTCTTGACTTCAAAGGAAATATCATCACCCCGCTCGATGAGGAAAATGTCGCCGAGGTGGTGAGAAATCTTCAGGCGGCGGGGGTTGAATCGATTGCCGTCTGTTTGCTGCATTCCTATGTAAATCCGGTACATGAGAAGCGTATTGTCGAGATAATTCAGAATATTGCACCGGATATCTCAACTTCCGCCTCATATCTGGTTCTGCCGGAAATCCGCGAGTTTGAGCGGACCAGCACGACGGTCGTGAATGCCTTTATCCGCCCGGTGGTGAGCGATTACCTTGGCGCACTCGAAAAGGCGCTCGCCGAAAAGGCGGTGCGCGCGCCCGTGATGGTGATGCAGTCCTCGGGCGGCATTATCCCGGCAAGCTCGGCGCGGGAATTGCCGGCCTATTGTATCGAATCCGGTCCGGCATCGGGAGCGATTGCGGCGGCGCGTGTCGGGCGCCAGCTCGGGATCGAGAATATTATCGCCTTTGACATGGGCGGGACAACGGCAAAAGCCTGCCTGATCGAAGGCGGCATCCCGCGCCTTGCCGCGGAGATGGAAGTTGGCGCCGGCATCAATGTCGGATCGCGCCTCCTCAGCGGCGGGGGCTACAAGGTCCGGGTGCCGACGGTCGATCTTGCCGAGATCGGCGCGGGCGGCGGCAGTCTCGCCTGGTGCGATAGCGCCGGCGCGCTGCATGTCGGGCCGCGAAGCGCAGGCTCGGTTCCGGGGCCCGCCTGCTACGGCCTTGGCGGCGACCGCCCGGCCGTCACCGATGCCAATGTCGTGCTCGGGTTTCTGAACCGCGAGCATCTGCTCGACGGCGAGATGAAAATCCATGCTGCGAAGGCGGAGGAGGCGATCCGCGCCCATGTCGCGGCACCGCTCAAAATGTCCGTCGAGGATGCGGCTTACGGGATCCATGAGGTTGCCGATGCGACGATGGTGCGCGCCATTCGCGCCGTCTCGACGGAGCAGGGACGCTCGCCGTCCGATTTCACATTGATCGCCTTTGGCGGCAGCGGCCCGGTTCATGCCGCGACGCTGGCCCGGCAGGCCGGCATCCGCCGCGTTGTTGTGCCGCCGGCGTCCGGGGTTTTCAGCGCCCTCGGGCTGCTGCTGACCGATGTCGAGCATCGCCTTGTCCGCACCTACTGGGTGGACATGAAGGAGGTCGATCTTGCCCACTTGAAAGCGCTGGCGGCGGAACTCTCGGCCGAGGGTGAAGAACTGCTCTCCCACGCCGGCTTCACGGCGGCGAATGTGGAGCTCAACTTCGCGCTTGATCTGCGCTACGCCGGACAGAGCGATGAGATTTCCATTCCGATCAATGCCGATGCGCTTACCGCCGAGGGCATGAGCGAGGCTGTTGAAGGCTTCCAGCAGGAGCATGAGAACAGCTATGGTTACCGCAGCCACATTGAGCCGGTGCAGCTCGTCGCCATTCGCCTGCTCGCGCGCGGGATCGACAAGCAGCGGGTCAACCTCTCCTCGCGCATCAATGTCAGGGGGGCACCGTCCGGCGGCAGCAGGGAGCGGCAGATCTATTTCGGCCCGCAAGGCTGGCGCACATCGCGCGTGATCCGGCGGGAGGAACTGTCGGAGACCGACATTCCGGGCCCGCTCGTGATCGAGGAATATGACACAACAACCGTCGTCCCGCCGGACGCGGTCGTAAGAAATGCTGCGAACTGCATTCTGATAACCCTGAATGAGGAGGCCGTATGACTACCCGAGATCCCGTCCGCCTGGCGCTGCTGCGCAATGGCCTGGACGCCATTGCCGATGAAATGGCGGTTACTGTCGTCCGCACGGCGCGCTCCTACGTCATCAAGGAAGCCATGGACTTTTCGACCGGCCTTATCGCCCGCGACGGGCAACTCGTGGCGCAGGGTCTTTGCCTGCCCGTCCATATGGGCTCGTTCCCGCCGACAATCCGCGCGGTTCTCGACAAATTTGGCGATACAATTCGCCCGGGCGACGTTTTTGCCACCAACGATCCTTATACCGGCGGCGGAACGCATTTGCCGGATATCTATATTTTCAAGCCGGTGTTTCTGAAAGATGAGCTGATCGGCTTCGCTGCCGCCATCGGCCATCAGACGGATATCGGCGGGCGCGTTGCGGGCGGCAATGCCTGCGACAGCACGGAAATTTATCAGGAGGGGATCCGTATCCCGCCGATCCGCATCGCCGTGAATGACAAGATTGACCAGTCCTTCATGGAAATACTGCGGCTCAACGTGCGCCTGCCCGACAAGGTCGAGGGGGATGTGATGGCGACGATCGCCGCTTGCCGGCGCGGTGAAAAGGGGCTTTTGGAACTTGCGCACCGGCACGGCGCCGACAGCTTCGCCGATGATATCAACGCGCTCCTCGATCAGGCGGAGCATATGACGCGCGAGGAGCTGAAAGCGCTGCCCGATGGCGAGTGGGAGTTTGAGGATTTCCTCGATGACGACGGCTTCACAGACGATCCGCTCCGTTTCTATGTCAAGCTGACCAAGAAGGGGAGCGATCTCACGGTGGATTTCACGGGAACCTGCGCGCAGGTGCCAAGCTCGATCAACCTGCCAATCGCCATGACGGAATCCTGCGTCTATGCGGCGGTGCGCTCGGTGCTGAGTTCGGATCTGCCGACCAACAGCGGCTTCATGCGCGTGATTAACATCATCACCGAGCCGGGCTCGATGGTGCATCCGGTGCCGCCCGGGGCGGTCGCCGCGCGCGGCCTGACCTCGATGCGTGTCTCCGAGGCGATTTGGGGCGCGCTTTCAAAAATGCTGCCGCATAAGGTCTTCGCCTGCGGCGTGCAGGGCGATTTCGGCGTCATTATCGCCGGCTATCGCGACAAGAGCGACCCGTTCGTGCTGCTGGAATTCCTCTTCGGCACCTGGGGCGGGCGACCCAACAAGGATGCCAATGACGGGCTCGCCTCGCTTGCCGTCAACTACTCTAACTCCCCGGTCGAGATTATCGAAGGCGAGCAGCCGGTCCGCATCGAACGCTACGGCTTTCGCGATGATTCCGGTGGGCCCGGCCGCTATCGCGGGGGCCTTGGCCTGATCCGCGAATACTGCCTCGTTGGGGTGGATGAAGCGGTGCTGCAGGTCCGCAGCGATCGCCAGAAGTTCCAGCCCTACGGCTTGCAGGGCGGTCATCCCGGCGCCTTCGCCCGCAACTACATCAATTTCGGGAAGGACGATGAGGAGCGGCTGCCGGGCAAATTCATGCGCACGCTGAAACGTGGCCAGACCTACTCGGCTTTCCTTGCAGGCGGCGGCGGCTGGGGCAACCCGCTCGACCGCCCGCCCGCCGATGTGCTGGAGAATGTGCTCGATGACAAGGTCTCGCTCGAGACCGCGCGCGAAGCCTATGGCGTGGTGATCGATAGCGACGCCTGGGTGGTTGATGAGGCGGCGACAGAGCGCCTCCGCCAATCGCTCCGCCATGCGGGCGCGTCAACGCGGGAGGCGGCTGCCGAATGACCGGGCTCGATCAGATTGCAACGCCGTTCCTTGCCGTGGACATCGATCTTCTCGATGAGAACATTGCGAGGATGCGCGATGCGATCATCGGCAACGGCATCCGCTGGCGGCCGCATATCAAGTCGATCAAATCGCCGCCGATTGCGACGAGGCTTCAGGCGGCGGGGGCGGAGGGGGTCACCTGCGCGAAAGTCGGCGAGGCGGAGATTATGGTTCGCGCCGGCATTCGCGACATTCTGATCGCCAATCAGGTGGTGGACCCGGCCGCCATCCGCCGCCTTGTCGCGCTCAACAAGGACGCCTCGGTTATGGCGGCGGTTGATAGCCTCGTGAACGCCCGCGCGCTCTGCGAGGCGGCGCTGGCCGCAAATCTCCGGCTCCCCGTTCTGATTGAGGTGGATGTCGGGCTTAAGCGCGCCGGCATCCCGCCGGGCGAGGGCTTGCGGATTTCGCCGCAGCGCTCCGCGATCTGCCGGGGCTTGATCTCAAGGGCGTGATGGCGTGGGAAGGACATACCACCGCCATCAAGGATGCGGCGGCAAAGCAGGCGGCGGTCGAGAGTGCGGTTGCGGCGCTTGTCGAGAGCGCCCGCCGGATGGAGGCGCGCGGCATCCCGGCCCCGATCGTGAGCTGCGGCGGGACGGGAACCTACTGGCTGACGGCGAAATGTCCGGGCGTGACAGAAATTCAGGCCGGCGGCGGCATTTTCTCTGATCTTCGTTACCGGACCGAATTCGCCGTGCCGAATGACTATGCCCTGACGGTCTGGACAACGGTCACCAGCCGCCCGAACCCCAAGCGAATTATCGTTGACGCCGGCTGGAAAACCATGGCCGCCTATCCGCGCCTGCCGATGCCGGCCTATATGCCGCATATCGCGGCGGTCAAGCTGTCTGCCGAACATACCACCATTGAACTGTCGCAGCCTTTTTCCCTTCCGGCGGTCGGGGAGCGGCTGCAGTTCATTGTGGGATATGCCGATTCGACCGTGTTCCTGAATGACAAGATTTACGCCGTCCGTAAAAATAACATCGAGGCCGTATGGCCAATCATAAGGGCGGAGTAAAGGCGAGTAGCTTATGTGTGATCCACCAAGACGACAGAGAGGAGAGAATTATGAGGAGAAGAAGTCTTTTGACCGGCGCCTTAAGCCTTGCCCTGTGCGCAGCGGCTTTGACCTTTGGTCATGGAGAGGCGAGAGCCGAGGATAACCCCAAACTTGACTGGGTGCTGGTTTCCACGGAATCGACCCAGGGTCATCATACCGTGCAGGACCTGCAGAAATTTGCCGATGGCGTTGCGGCGCGCACCGGCGGCAATTTCAACATCCGTGTGGCGCTGGAAGGGGAGCTTGGCTTCAAGCGCGATGCCTATGTTCGGGCGTTGCAAAGCGAGCAGATCCAGATGGCGTCCTTTGATCCCGGCTTCCTGACGGCGCAGGTCTCGCACCTCGGCGTCTTCAACCTGCCGATGCTGCAGGATGGCTCGCTCGAGCAGCTCACGCTCATCGAACAGGCAACGCGGAGCCAGACCATCGATGCATTTGAGAAGCTGAACGCGATCCCGGTCGCCTGGTTCTCTTTCACCACGCAGGAGATGATCAGCAGCGTCGAGATCCCGGACTGGTCGAACCTTAACGGGCTCAAGATCCGCACCTGGCGCGAGCTCGATTCCAAGCTCGTTGAAGCCCTGAACGGCACGCCGATCAACATTGCCGGTTCCGAAGTCTACACGGCGATGCAGCGCGGCGTGGTGGCCGCTGCCAACACCGGAACGCCGGCCATGGTTGACCGATCGCTCCAGGAAGTCGGCAAGTATCTCTATCGCTTCGGCGGGGCGCCGGCCAGCCAGTATCTGGTGGTCAATATCAACGCCTACGACAAGCTCCCGAACGCCTACAAGCGCGCCATCATGCTGGAGGGCTGGGCTCTCACCGACCGCGCCAAGCGCTCGGTCGTGGATGAGGACGGCAAGGCTGTCGACATCATGGCGAAAGTCGGCGTGAAGGAATATCAGATCCCGGCAGACCAGCGTGAGGCCATGCAGAAGGCCGCCGCGCCGATCTGGGAAGAATGGGCTGCACGCTCACCCGCCAACAAGCAGGCTCTCGACGCCGTGAAACAGGCAATGGGACTGGAGTAAACCCCGCATCGGACCGCCGCCCGAGCCGCGGCGGTCCGGCTGGTGGCGAAAGGAGCTTACATGCGTTTCATCAGAGGCATCGCGGCGGCGGTGACAAAACTTTCAGCATGGTTCGGATACGCAGCCGTGCTGTTTATGACAGCTATCATCGTGATGGACGTCGCTGGACGTAGCTTTTTCTCCGGTTCGGTTGCGACGGCCACCGAATTTTCAGGCTACGCGCTCGTCGGTCTTATTTTTCTGGGGCTTGCCGAAGCCGACAGGGCGGGCCGTCATATCCGGATTGAAATTCTTCTCAACCTGCTGCCGGAAGGTCTGCGCAAAGGGGTTGAGAGAATTCTTCTGATCATTGCGGCGCTTGGCTTTGCGTTTGTCGCCTGGCTGAGCGCAAAAGCCCCGCTGATCGACTATCAGATCGGAACGATCTCGATCACCGGCAGCAACATGCCCCTCTGGATCCCCGAAGCCTTCATCCCGATCGGCTTTGCGGCGCTGTCCCTGCGACTGATTGCCCGGCTTATCACCGATCTTCCGGGGGATCAGAGCATGTCGGCGGGAGGCTTGTAATGGAGCCGCTTTACGCGACCGCAATCATCCTTGTGCTGACACTCGCGCTGATGTTGAGTGGAATGTTCGTCGGGCTTGCGCTGATGGTCTCGGGGCTCATCGGGCTCTATGTCTTTCGCGACAATATGGCGATTGCCAGTAACGTCTTTTTTGACAGCACCAATTCCTTCACACTGACAGCTGTCCCGCTGTTTATCTTTCTTGGCGAGATACTCGTCGGCTGCGGGGCATCGGGAACGATATTTCGCGGCACAAGCCGGCTGCTCTCCTGGGCGCCGGGGGGCCTTCTGCACGCCAACCTCTTAAGTTGCACCATGTTCTCCGCCATCAGCGGCTCGAGCCCGGCCACCGCGGCAACCATCGGATCTGTCGCGTTGCCCGAGCTCAAGAAACGCGGCTATGACCAGCGGCTTTCGCTCGGCTCTCTCGCCGCCGGCGGGACGCTTGGCATTCTGATCCCGCCCAGCATTAATATGATTGTCT
Organism: Sneathiella sp.; assembly: GCF_036844445.1. Lineage (GTDB taxonomy): Bacteria > Pseudomonadota > Alphaproteobacteria > Sneathiellales > Sneathiellaceae > Sneathiella. Next base: position 263,775 of record NZ_DAIUFV010000001.1, read on the forward strand.
ACGGGATGATTGCGAACGTCTCCATCGGTCAGCTGTTCATCAGCGGGGTTTTTCCCGGCATCCTGATGGTCGGGCTGTTTATGATCTATGTGGCGATCCGCGTCATGCGCCAGCGTGACCTTGCGCCGGTGGAATATCAGCTGACGTTGCGCGGCATCCTCATCGGCCTTGTTGAGCTGTGGCCCGTGTGGTTTCTCGCCTTCGTGGTGCTTGGCGGTATATTCTTTGGCATTTTCACGCCGACGGAGGCGGCGGCTGTGGGCACGGCGGGCGCACTCCTGATTGCGGCGGGGTTGCGCAAGCTGACATGGTCCATGCTGGTAAACGCCATGGGGAATACGGTGTCGATCAGCAGCAAGGTGCTGATTATCTATGTCGGCGCGATGGTGCTCGGCAATTTCCTCGGTGTCATGGGATCGCCGCAACAGATCGCGCGCTTCGTTCTCGATGCCGAGCTTGACGTCTATCAGGTGCTGCTGATGCTGCTGGCGCTATATCTGGTTCTCGGGGCGTTTCTGGATGGCATCTCGATGATGGTGCTCACGGTTCCGACGGTGATGCCGCTGATACTCGGGCTCGGCATTGATCCGATCTGGTTCGGCGTCGCTCTCGTGATCCTCTGCGAATGCGGTATGATCACCCCGCCGATGGGGCTCAACCTGTTCGTGATCCAGGGTATTGCGAAAAGCACGCTCGGCGAAGTCGTCTACGGCGTCATGCCCTTCTTCGGCCTGATGCTGTTCACGCTGCTGGTGATTACGATCTTCCCGCAGATCGCGCTCTGGCTGCCGGGTCTGATGATCGGCGGATAAGACCGGGTTGCGGTGATGCTGATATAATGGAATTTAATTGCAATAACTGTTCAACAAGGGGTTTTCCGGTGACAGACAATCGAAGGCGCAAGGCTGAGATCCTCCGCGATCTGGAACGCAAGATCCTGTGGCTGGCTTGCTGGATGATTGATCAGGCTAACCGGCGCGACAAGGTGGACGGTGTCAAGGTAGGCGGACATCAGGCATCGTCGGCGTCGATGGTCTCGATCCTGACGGCGCTTTATTTCAGCGTCCTCCGGCCCGAGGACAGGATTGCCGCAAAACCGCATGCCTCGCCCGTCTTTCATGCCATCCAATATCTGATGGGCAATCAGACCCGAGAGAAGCTGGAGAATTTCCGGGGGTACGGCGGCGCGCAGTCTTATCCCAGCCGTACCAAGGATGTCGATGACGTGGATTTCTCGACGGGGTCCGTCGGCCTTGGCGTCGCCATCACCGCTTTCTCCTCCATCATACAGGACTATATCCGCACCCGGAAATGGGCGGCGGACCGGCTCGAGGGGCGGATGATTGCGCTTGTCGGCGATGCGGAGCTGGACGAGGGCAATGTCTATGAGTGCTTGCAGGAAGGCTGGAAGCATGATCTTCGCAACACCTGGTGGGTGATCGACTATAACCGGCAGAGCCTTGACGGCGTTGTCCGCGAGGGGCTTTACGACCGGATCGAGACGGTTTTCAAGGCATTCGGCTGGGACGTCATCACGCTGAAATACGGCGCCTTGCAGCGCGCCGCGTTCGAGGAGCCGGGCGGCGAAACCCTGCGCCGCTGGATCGACGCCTGCCCGAACCAGCTTTACTCGGCGCTCTGCTATCAGGGCGGCGCGGCATGGCGCAAGCGGCTGATGGACGAGATCGGCGATCAGGGACCGGTGACGGCGCTGCTTGAGCGGCGCTCCGATGACGAGCTGGCGGAGCTGATGGCCAATCTTGGCGGGCACTGCCTGCCGACCCTGATCGATACTTTCAACAGCATCCGGCACGACCGCCCCGTCGCCTTCATCGCCTATACCATCAAAGGCTGGGGCACGCCGCTCGCCGGACATAAGGACAATCACGCCGGCCTGATGACCGAGGCGCAGATGGAGGACTTCCGCAGACGGATGAAGGTCCGCGACGGATATGAGTGGGAGCCCTTTGAGGGGCTTGCCTCGAGCGAGACCGAGCTCCGCGATTTTCTTCGCAAGGTGCCGTTCTTTGCCAAAGGCCGCCGCCGCTATTCGGCGCCGCGAATCAGCATCCCGGAGGGCGTGATCACGAACCCCTCGCCTCAGGGGACGGTCAATTCGACGCAAGCGGCGTTTGGCAAAATCCTCGATGATATCGCCAAGTCGAAGACGGATTTCGCCGATCGCATCGTGACGACATCGCCCGATGTGACGGTTTCCACCAACCTCGGGCCGTGGGTCAACCGGCGTCATCTCTTCGCCCCGCGCGAAGTGCCGGATATCTTCCGTGACGAGCGCATCCCGAGCGCGCAGAAATGGCAGTTCATGCCCGACGGGCAGCATATCGAGCTTGGCATCGCGGAGATGAATCTCTTCCTGATGCTGGCCGCGGCCGGGCTCTCGCATTCGCTGTTCGGCGAGCGGCTGCTGCCTGTCGGGACGCTTTACGATCCCTTCATCTCGCGCGGTCTCGATGCCCTCAACTACGCCTGCTATCAGGATGCGCGCTTCCTGCTGGTGGCGACACCGTCCGGTGTCTCGCTCGCGCCGGAAGGCGGGGCGCATCAGTCGATCGCGACGCCCCTGATCGGTATGTCGCAGGACGGCCTTGCGAGCTTCGAGCCGGCCTTTACGGACGAGCTGGCCATCATCATGAACTGGGCCTTTGACTATATGCAGCGCGACGGGGAAGGGGATCCGTCCGAGAAGACATGGCTCCGCGATGAGACGGGCGGCTCAGTCTATTTGCGCTTGTCGACACGCCAGATCGAACAGCCGGCGCGAAAAATCAATCCGAACTTCGCCGAGGAGGTGATCAACGGCGCGACCTGGCTGAAGGAGCCCGGCCCGAACGCCGAACTCATCATCGCCTATCAGGGGACGGTGGCGACGGAAGCCATCAAGGCGGCCGGGATGCTGGGCGGCATGCGCCGCGATATCGGAGTGCTCTCGATCACCTCGGCCGACCGCCTCAACGCCGGCTGGCAGGCGGCGCAGCGCGCCCGGGCGCGCGGGCAGGCGGGCGCCCTGAGCCAGATCGAGCGCATGCTCGCGCTGCTGCCCCGGCACTGCCATATTATCACGGTGATCGACGGCTTCCCGGCGACCCTCTCCTGGCTTGGCGGCGTTGCAGGGCATCCGACGGTCAGCCTTGGCGTCGAGCATTTCGGCCAGACCGGTACCGTTGCCGATCTTTATCGCCACTATGGGATCGATGCGGAAAGCATCACCGAAATCGCCGTCAATCTGACGAGCGGGCGGCGGTTTGCGGCACCGAAACTCGTTGCGACCTGAGGCATGCTCTCCCGATCAGGCGGGCAAGCGGCTTGCGGGCGGCGTCTGGCGGTGCTAGTTACGTGTCCGCCAATCGTCACGCAACCGGAAGTCGATGCTCATGAAAGCCGTAAAGTCTGAAACGCGTCGCTCGCAGGCGGAAAGGCGGGCGGAATCGGACCGCAGGATGATGCTCGCCGCGCTCAAGCTGATCGCTGAGAAAGGCTCGACGGGAATCAGTATGGCCGAGGTCGGTCTTGCCGCGGGCTACAGCAGCGGCCTTCCGGCCGCGCGTTATGGCAGCAAGCTCGCCATGCTGGAAGCGGTTGTTGATTTTTCGGAAAAATGGCTGCTTGAGACCATGCTCAAAAAGGCCGTAAAGGACAAGCGCGGCCTTGCCGCGGTGAAAGCGCGGATCGGCGCGCATCTTGACGGCGCGCGCGATACCTCGGTTGCGACGATCGCGCTTTTCCAGCTTTACATGGAATCGCTTGGCACCGCCGTCGAGCTTCGGTCGCGGATTATCGCGCTCAGCAACGAGTATAAGGCGGGGTTTACCCGCCATCTTCGCGAAGCGGTGGAGATGGGCGAGCTTGACCCCGGCTGCGATGTCGAACAGCTGGCGATGTTTATCCTCGGCGCCATGCGCGGCATGGCGATACAGGCGTTGATCGATGGCCGGACAGCCGATCTGGAAGCCGCGAAAGAATTCCTTTTCGAGACAATCTTCAAGACCTTCCGGGTAATTCCCGAGGCGACGCGCTAGCTCTTCTTGGCCCAGTAGGGCGCGCGGAGCTCGCGCTTCATGATTTTGCCGAGCGTGCTGCGCGGCAGTTCCTTCCGGAACTCCATCGCGTGAAGCCGCGCCGTTTTGCTGAGCCGTTCGTTGGCCCACGTCTGCAGCGCTTCTTCGTCAATCTCTGCGCCCGGAACTTTGACGACAATCGCGAGCGGGCTTTCGCCCCATTTGCTCGGAATGCCAATAACCGCCACCTCCTGCACGGCAGGATGCTGATAGAGAACCGCTTCGATATCGGCGGCATAGATGTTGAATCCGCCCGAGATGATCATATCCTTCTTGCGATCGAGGAGGATCAGGAAGCCATCCTCATCGAGCTTGCCATAGTCGCCCGAGCGGTAGAAGACATCGCCATTTTCATCTTTCCAGACCAGCTCCTCGGTTTTGTCGGGTTGCTTGTGATAGCCCTTCATCATCATCAGCGGCGACCTGCCGACAACCTCGCCGACTTCCCCCGCCTTGAGGCTGTTGTTATCGGCATCGAGAATGCGAAGATCGACGGAGAGACCGGCTTTGCCGACGGTATGGAGCTTGTCGGGATGGGCACTGGCATCCAGCACGGTGCCGGGCCCGCCTTCGGTCAGGCCGTAAAGCTCAACCAGCCGGCCCGGCCAGCGATCGAGGATTTCTTTCTTGAGGCCCGCATCCATCGGCGATCCGGCGGTGAATTTGGTGCGAAACGCCGAGAGATCCGTGGCACCGAATTCCTTGAGGGCGAGCAGCCGCTGATACTGCACTGGGACCAGCATGGCGTGGGTGACGCGATAGTGCTCGCAAAGGGCGAGATATTCCGCTTCCCTGAACTTCTCCATCAGGATAACGGTTCCGCCATGAGCGAGAGCCGGGAGCATGCCGGCGAGCGTGAAGTTGCCATAGATGGGGGTCGAGACGATGGAAACTGTCGTGTCGTTGAAATCGAATGCTGCGAAGCGCACAGGCAGCGCCGAGCGCATCGAGTGAACGTGAATGATGCCCTTGGGGAGGCCCGTCGTGCCGGAGCTGTAGATGATGTTGAACTCATCGTCCGCCGCGATCTCCATCAAAAATGGATCGGACGGAGCCGCATTGAGCGCCGCACGGTAAGGGATCCAGCCGGGTGCCCGGAAGTCGAGCGCGATTTTACCGCCCTCCAGAAGCCCGTCGAGGCGCGGCTCGATTGCCGCGATGTTCGCGTAAAAACCTTCCGCGAGGAAAATCGCCTTCGTATCGGCATCGACGATCATGCGTTCAAGCGCATCGGTTGCGGTCATGGTGGAGAGCGGGACCGCGACGGCGCCGGCTCGCAAAATCCCCATAAAGGCAGTCAGATAGAGAGGCGAGTTCAGGCCGAGGATCGCGACCTTGTCGCCTTTTCGGATGCCGAGGGCGGCGAGGTAGTGCGCCGTCCGGTCGACATCGCGGTCAAAATCGCGCCAGCGCGTGACCTGATGATTGAAAATGACCGCCGCCTTCTCCGGCGTGCGTTGCGCCGCCCGGCGGATGCTGTCGGGGATGGCGATAAAGGGCGGAAGTGGTGTCTCGAGCGCGGTATTTCCCATCGTGCGTGTCACCCTTTGAAACCGATCGCCTGTCCGACCGCGACCTTGTCGCCACGCTCGTTTTCAACCCAGATATCAAGCTCGACGCGCTGGCGTCCATTCTCCGGTGCGATCCTGGCGACGATCCCGCTGACGCTGAGCACATCATCGCGGCTGAGGAGATTGGTAAAGCTGACGTTCAGCTCGCCGCCCTGCACCCAGTCGGGGCCGAAAAACTCGGTGGCGATCTGCGAGAGATAGCCGTAGGCCATCAGCCCCTGCGGCGCGGCAACCTTGAGGCCGATTTTCTGCGCGAGATGGTCATGGGTGTGAAAACTCTCGTTCGGCAGCGAGAAGAGCCGCGCCTTGGTGATCGACATCTGGATCGCACGGGTCGGCAGCTTCATCCCGCTGTAGATCTCGCCCTCACTTTGCTCTGCTCGGCTTGTCATTTCGTCTCTCCGCTTGCGATGCCCCGGATCGGGGCATGGCTTCGAACCATGATAGTGTGCCGGTATTCAGCGATCTGCGCGCCTTCCCGCGTTGAAAAGAGCGCCTCGATCACCACAAATTCGCGCGCCCGGCGGATATATTTTTCGCATATCCCGACCTTTGCGACGATCTCCTCGCCGGCCTTGAAAGGGCTTATGAAGCGGGCGTGGGTCTTCGCATGCAGATATGGATATTCGAAGAGGTTCGGAAACTGATCCATGAACATTTTGAAATGACCCACCGCCCCTTCCTCCTGAATATAAAAGCCCTGCGGCCACCAGATATAGGTGGAGAGAACGACCGGATGGGCGAGCGGCGCTTTCGGGTCGCCGAGCAACCAGCCCGTCTCGTCGTCGACCCCGTAGCCGAGCTTCTTGATGGATTCGATCGTCGGGCGGAACCTTACCGTCCCGAGGGAGTAGGGAACCGGAAGGGTCTCGAATGTGACATCTTCATTCATATGTTTCTGATATCTCGCTGGACGGTGGCGCTTGCGGCTATGGGTTGGGCCGGGGGCAGGTTTCGCTATCCCGTTTCTTATTTTACTTATTAACCAACCACTAAATAACATAGGGCTGATATCGCCGCAAGCGATCCATGCGGCCGTGAGACATTTGCCGCGCTGCACCGTTAGAGGCGCGGCGCTTGAGTCAGAAAGCTTGCCAGAAGAAAATCGCGCTCATAGTGAAACCGATCAGGGCGATAATGGCGCGGATCACCGGGCGCGGCAGGGCGCGGGCAATGGGTGCGCCCGCATAGCCGCCGATAAGTGCGGCAATCATCATCAGGATCGCCTGATACCAGAGCACAAGGCCGCCGACCGCGAAAATCGCGACGGAAATGGTCGAGAGAATAAATGACAGCCCGTTTTTCAGGCCGTTCATCTGATGCAGGTCGGTCATCCCCCAAAGCGCAAACACCGCGAGCAGGACAATGCCGAGCCCGCCGTTGAAATAGCCGCCATAGATGCAGGAAACAAAGAGGGTGATGACAGGCAGCGCCCGGCCCGACCCGGCGTAACGGGCGGCGAATTGGCTGAGCTCCTTGCCATAGAGGAAGATGAGCGTCGCGCCGAGGAGCAGAAAGGGCACGATCAGCGAAAACGCCTCGTTGGAGGAGATGAGCAGCAAGAGCGAGCCGACAGCGCCTCCGGCCAGCGTGATGGCGGTATAGAGCAGCAGGGTTCGCCGCGGAAAGCGGCCGATCTCTTTTCGGAAGCCGAAGGTGCCGCCGAGATAGCCCGGAAAGACGGCAACCGCGCTCGTCGCGTTGGCGACGACAGGCGGAATCCCTGTAAAGACAAGGGCGGGAAAGGTGAGGAAGGTTCCCCCGCCCGCGATCGTATTCAGAACTCCGGCGCCAAAGGCGGCGAGCATAATAAGCACTATGTCGAAAAAAGGCATTTGTTTACTTGCGGGATCCCCGAAAAGGCGGGCGACCGGCGGCGATATGGGGTTTCGGGATACCTCTGGTTTAGCCCTTTCAACCCCGCGTGTCATTGTTTCTTTTCATCTCCCGCGAACGGATGGCGGGTGTCCGAGGTACTCACACAGCAGGTCGGCGGCGGATCGGCGCCTGCTAGGGGCGCGGCGCGGCGGTGCTGCCGCGAACGGTCAGGGTCGCGGTCGCGATCGAGGAGTGCTGCTGATTGGTGAGCTTTCCGGAATCTATATGATGCAGGAACCAAAGTCCACAGGTCGTGGCCAGATCCTCGATCGGCATCCAGAGGGTGGTGAGGCCCGGGCCCCACCATTTGAACTCCGGCGCATCGCCAAAGCCGACGAGCGAGAGGTCGCCGGGGACGGAGATCTGCATCTCGTGCAGCGTCTCCAGAATGGCCTGGGTGACGCGGATTGTCCCGGTGATCAGCGCCGTCGGCGGGTTGGGGCGGTTCAGGAGTTCCTTGACCGCGTTGGCGCCGTATTGGGTGATCGAGGGAGGGCCGAAAATCTCGATCGCCTCGCTGCGGTCAACGCCCATTTCCTGAAAGGCCCGGCGAAATCCCGCCCGCCGCGCCGTTCCGGTCGAGAGCTCAAGCGAGCCGCCAATATAGGCGATGCGGCGATGCCCGAGCGAGAGCAGGTGCCGCGTGCCTTCGCAGAGGCATTCCTCGTCATTGATGCCAAACCAAGCGGAGTTGTAGCTCTCGATCCGGCGGAGCAGCTGGACGTGCGGAAAATTATTGATGAGATCACGCGTCTCGCGCTTGGGCTGCGCGGTCGGGACAATGACGATGCCGGCCGCCCGCGCGCTGATCAGCTCGGTCACGTGACGCGCTTCGGTTTCAGGATCATTGGCGATGGAGAGCGCGAGCTGGTATCCGTTCGCGCTGCAGCAGTCCGAGAGCGCCTCGGCAATCGTGGCATAGAAATAGTTGCGGATATCGGGGAGCATCAGCCCGACGAGATTACTTTTTGCCCCCCGCATCTGCCGGGCGGGCAGGTTGCCGACATAGCCGAGCTGGCTTGCCGCCTCCTTGACACGGGTAATCGTTTTCGCGCTGATCCGCGGATCGCCCGAGAGGGCGCGCCCGACCGTCGAGACCGAAACGCCGGCGATCTCGGCAACGTCGCGCGCGGTGACCATCCTGAATGATTTTGTCATATCCCTTCCGGCTTTTGCAGCATCAGACAACCCTGTTGAGCACCGGCTCGCCCGTCCGGATGCGTCGGCAGTTCTCCTCGATCACCGCAAGGCTGCGGTCAATTGTTTGCGGCGTCAACCACGCAATATGCGGCGTCATCACGACATTCGGAAATTCCTTGAGCCGCCCGGCATCACGCAGCGGCTCGGCGGCAAAAACATCGAGCCCGGCGCCCGCCAGCCGGCCGGAGGCGAGGGACGCGGCAAGCGCGGCTTCATCGACAAGTTCCCCGCGCGCGGTATTGACAAGAATGGCGCCCGGTTTCATCCGGCCAAAGGCCGCCGCATTCAGGATATGGCGCGTCTCGGGCGTCGCGGGGATATGGAGCGAGAGAATGTCGCTGGTTGCGAGAAGCTCCTCGAAGGAGACGGCTTCGGCGATCGCATCCGGCTTGGGTGTGCGGCTCCAGTACTGCAGTTTCGCGCCGAGAGCGGTGAGCGGCGCCGCGAGCCGCATCCCGACCGCCCCATAGCCGACGAGCCCGACCGTGCTGCCGCTGATCTCGCCGATCGCTTCCGCGTCGTTGGGCGACAGCTGCCAGCCCTCGCCGATGCGCGTCGCACTGTCGAATGTGGTCATGCGGCGGAGCGTCGCCAGCATCAGGGCGAGGGTGTGTTCGGCGACGGCGGCCGTGTTAGTGCCCGGCATGTTGGCGACGATCACGCCGGCCTTTTTTGCGGCGTCAAGATCGATCGTATTGACCCCGATGCCAATCTTCTGGATCAGCTTCAATTGCGGCCCTTGCGCAATCATGTCGGCACTTACCGGCTTCAGGCAATGCAAAAGCACGTCAGTGTCCGGGATCTCGCGGATGAAACCGGCTTCATCCTGCTCGTCGATCACCGTGATCTCGATATCTTCTATCGTCGCAAGTCGCTTTTTCAGCCTGTCGCTGGCGGAAAACTGCAATAAAGCCTTCAACGTCTCTCTCCTCGGGCCCGCTCTGGAATTGCTGAGGCGAAGACCAGCCCCTCGCGTCCGGCAAACCGCGCACGCGATCCGAGGGCCTCTTCAATTCTCAGGCATTCGTTCCATTTTGCCATGCGTTCGGAGCGAGCGAAAGAGCCCACCTTGAATTGGCCCGCATCCCAGCCGGTGGAAAGATGCGAGATAATGACATCTTCCGTCTCGCCGGAGCGGGCGGAAACGATCGTGCCGAGCCCTGCCGCCTTGGCCGCTTCGAGCGCCTTGCGGGTCTCTGTAATCGTCCCGGCCTGGTTCGGCTTGATAAGCACGGCGGTGAGCGCCTTGTCGGCCGCCGCCCGGGTGACACGCGCGGCGTTGGTCACGAGATAGTCATCGCCAATAATCTGGCAGGTCGCGCCATAAAGCCGCGTGAAGGTCTGAAAGCCTTTCGGATCATCCTCGCTCAACGGATCTTCGATGGAAAGGATCGGGTAGGTCTCAAGCCAGCCGCCTAGGATGGAAATCCACTCGTCGGTTTCATATTTCTTGCCGCCGAGGGCGAGGGTGTAAAGGCCGTTCCGGCCAAATTCCGAGGCCGCCACGTCAAGCGAGATGGCAACGTCTTCGCCGGGCTTGAAGCCGGCGCGCTCGATCGCAAGAACAAGCGTATCGAGAATCTCCTCGTTCGATCCGAATGCCGGCCAATAGCCGCCTTCATCGGCGACCCCCCGCAGGCTGCCGCGCTCCTTCATTAGCGCGCCGGCGGCGAGATAGACCTCGGCCGTCCAGTCGAGCGCCTCGGAGAAGGATGTCGCGCCCGGACACATGATCATGAAATCCTGGATATCGACGCGCCGCGCCGCATGCGCGCCGCCGCCGAAAATCTGGATCTCGGGGAGCGGCATGCGAATATCCCGCCCGCCCGAGAGATAGAGCCAAAGCGGCAGTTTCTCGGCCGCCGCGCGCGCCTGCAATACCGCCATGGAGGTGGCAACGATGGCGTTGCCGCCAAGCCGGGCGCGATCGGGCGTGCCGTCGAGCCGCACCATCGCACCGTCGACCTCTTCCTGGTGATCGGCGTCAAGGCCGATCAGGCAGGCGCTGATCTCCTCATTCACGGCGGCCACGGCGCGGCGCACATCAAGGCCGCCAAAGGCCTTGCCGCCGTCGCGCAAATCAACCGCTTCGCCGCTTCCCATCGACGCGCCGGCGGGCGCGATGGCCCGGCCCGTCGCGCCGCAGCCAAGGCGCACGTCCACCTCGACCGTCGGTCGCCCGCGCGAATCCCACACCCGCCGTCCAAAAACAGATTTGATTGTTGTGTCAGTCATTTGCTAGGTTCCTTGCCCACACATCACGCAGTTCCGCCAGTCGGGTCGGAGGCGACTCGACAAAGGGCAGGGCCGTCATTCTGATTTTTTCTTTATCAATTTCATTGGTAATGTACTCAACCGGTGATTTTCCATCAACGCGTGCGAGAAACAAAGCCGGCAGCAGGCGCGCAACACGCGCCTCGAGCGCGTCCCGAGACTCCCATCCGACTTCATTGAAATAGGCGTCTTTCAAGGCGTCAAAGGCGCGGAGCAGGACGTCCCGCGCGCCCGGCATATGCACGCATTTGAGAAGCAGGTGATTGAGGCAGAAGGCAAGATCAAAGGCCGGCTCCCCGTACCAGGCGCATTCCGCATCGAGAAAGACAGGGCCCTCGCGGCCCATCAGGATATTCTTCGGGCTCACGTCGCCGTGGACAAGCACGGTTTCCGCGCCAAGCGTCGCTTCGGCAAGGCAGAGAAGGCGCTCTGCAACCGCGCCATGCACGCGCGCGGTTGCTTTCAGGTAAGGCTCGATCCGCAGGGCATCGAATGTTTCGGGTACCCTGAATTTATCGGCGAGGCGGGGCGAGTGCGCGGTTGCCTGATGGATGGCGCCGAGGCTTGCGCCCACCTTGGCCGCGAAGGCGATATCGACATCGCCGTCCATAAGCTGTGTTTTCCATGTCGGATAGTCGAGAAATTCCATGGCGAAGAGGGCGGATGCGGGCTCGGAATAGAGAATATCCGGAACGGCCTCGGGGCGGATTTCGCGAACTTCGCGGATCCAGTTCACTTCATTGGCGTTGCGAGAGAGTGGCGCCTCCCAATGCTGCGAGACGCGAAGCTCCGCAAGCGCCCGCTTGAGCACAAAACGGCGCGCGCCTGCGTCAATTCTCCAGATGTCCGAAGAAATGCCGCCGGTCAGCCGCTCGGCGCGGATGGCGGAGATATTCTCCGCCAGTCCGCTCCGTTTGAGAAACTCGCCCGTCTCCTGGTCAAGCATCGGTGTCACAGGTTACTCCTCTCAGAACATCGTGCCGGGCAGCAGCAATGAGATGATCGGGAAAGCGATCAGCAGATAGAGTACTACCAGATCGGACATGATGAACAATATACAGCCCTTAAAGATCTGGTTGAGCGGCACCGCGTCACCGACGACCGATTTGATAACAAACACGTTGATCCCGACGGGCGGCGTCATTAGGCCGACCTCAATCAGCTTGACGATGATGATCCCGAACCAGATCAGGTCATAGCCGAGGGTTTCAATGATCGGAACCGCCAGCGGCAGCGTCAGCAGCAGAATGCCGATGGCGTCAAGGAACGTGCCGAGGATCAGATACATGGCGCAGATCATGAACAGCACCAGCGCGGGCGAGAAGTTCTGTGCGTTTGTCCAGGCGACCAGATCACTGGCAATCCCGGTGATGCCGACGAAAGAGACCATTAGCTTTGCGCCGATGGCAAGGACGAAGATGATCGCGCACTGGAAGGTCGTTTCACGAACTGCGTCCCAGAAGCCCTCCCACGTCAGCCGCTTCAGCAGGAAGCCGATGACGATCGTGACGCCCGCCGCGACTGCCGCCGATTCCGTCGCGGTCAGAATGCCGGTGTAGACGCCGCCGATGACGATGATGGCGATCAGCGTGATCGGCCAGATGCGGAGCAGCGCCTGAAGCTGTTCGCGGCCTGTTGCCGTGATATGGTTCTCCGGTGCCGCCTCGGGCCGTGCTTTCACCCAGACCAGAACAATGATGACATAGCCGACGACACTGATCAGGCCGGGAAGAATGCCGGCGACGAACAGCTTGCCGATCGACTGCTCGGTGAAGACACCGTAGAGCACCAGCACGAGGGAGGGCGGGATCAGTGAGCCAAGCGTGCCGCCGGCCGCAACCGATGCCGTGGCGAGCGATTTGCTGTAACCGAAGCGCAGCATTTCGGGAACCGCGATGCGGCCCATCGCCGAGGCGCAGGCCATGCTGGAGCCGGTGATCGACGAGAAGCCGGCGCAGCCGACGACCGAGGCAATCGCGAGACCGCCCGGCAGGCGCGGCAGCAGAATACGGATGGTATAGAAGAGATCTGTCGTGAACCTTGCCTTATGCGCGACATGGCCAAGCACGATAAAGAGCGGCACCATGGTGAAGGTGTAGGTCTTGATAAAGGAGAAGGGGTCGGTGCCAAGAAACGCCTGCACGGGCCGCATCGCGCGCGCCGGGTTGAAAGCCCCGCCCGGCGGCCAGGCGAAGATGATAAACATGCCGATGATGGAAACGGCGCAAAGCGCAAATGCAATCGGCACACGCAAAAACAGGAGGATCAGCAGGCCCGCGAGCACAGCAATCGCAAGGGTAGTCGGGTCCATTGTTACAGTTACCTTTCTGGGACGGGTTTCGCGGTTACGAAAGCAGGTCTTGGGCGGCGTCTGGATAGACGATGCGCTTTTTCAGGTTCAGATCTTCCAGCAGGTTCAGCAGCAGCCGGATGCAGAACAGGGCAACCGCAATCACGAAAACAAGTTTCGCCGGCCACACCGGAAGATACAGCTCGCCTTCGTAATACTGACCGCTGTTCCAGTCCTTGACGACGCCGAGCCAGACACACCAGAGAATGGTGGAGAAAATGACTAGGGCGATTAGATGCGCGAGCGCGCTGAGCGCCTGAAAATATTTCTTCGGCAGCCAGGCGGTGAAGACCTCAACCTCGATATGCGCGCGCCTTGCCGTCGCATAGGCGAAGGGAAGGGCGATTATGATGGGCATCAGGTTTTCCGCGAGCACCACATCGTCAGGGATAGGAAGATGAAAAAACGTTCTGCCCGCGACGGAAAGGCAAATCAGGGCGAGCAGGAGGACGGTCGTCAGCATCGAGATTTTGAGAAACACCGTCTCGATGCTGCCGATGACGCGTTCGACGAGAGAAACTCCCGTCGAACCGTCGTCAAGCTTGAGGCGAACCATCAGCTTTTGCCTTTATCCCACGGATAGCCGTTCTTGTTGAAATCGGCCTGATACTTATCGATCAGTTGCTGATAGTGATCCGCAACTTCGCGGGCGGGGAGGCCCTTTTTGGAGACGTTGGCAATCCACTCCTCGGCGAGGATCGCACCATATTTCTTGACCTCGTCTAGCATGCCGGGCGGCGGAGGCGAGTAGATGACGCCAAATTCGCCGCCGGGGGCGGAAAGCTCGGCTTTGGCTTCAACAACGCGGATGAGATGATCTTCAACGATATGGGCGTTCAGGTCGTTGGCGACCTCGCGGATCACCTTTTTGCGCTCGTCGCTGAGCTCATCCCAGAAATCCTTGTTCATGATGATGCCGTAGGCCATGACCAGCCCGAAGTCGATCTCGATCACATGCTTGGCGATTTCATACTGCCGGTAGCCCTTGATGGCGAGGTGATAGATCTGGTTGCAATCGACAAGGCCGGTCTGCAATGCCTGATAGACTTCGGTCTGCGGCATGGCGATGGTCGTCGCGCCCATGTTCTTCAAGACTTCGGTGTAGGGGCCGCCCGTCCGGATCTTGAGGTTTTTCAGCTCGTCGAGGGAATTGATTGGCGCCTTGCAGATGAGCTGGACGTTCCCGGCATTGAAGTTGGCGATATATTCGATGTTGTTGCGCGCGAACTGCTTCTTCACATCCTCGTTGGTGGTGGCGAGTTCATAGATCGCCTGCTGCGCGACCCAGAGGTTCGACGGGCCGATCAGCAGGTTACCAACCTCGTAAAGATCGAGAACGCCGGGGGTGTAGGAGGAAACGATCGATCCCATGTCGGCGAGGCCGGCGCCGACGATGCGCGGGATATCGGCGGGTGCGCCAAGCGAGCCGCCCCAGTGAATGTCGAAGATGATGTCGCCGCCCGAGCGGCTTTCGATCTGTTCCTTAAACCACATGATATTGTCGCCCATGCCGCCGCGGTTGGCGCCGAAATGCGCGTAGCGGATCGAGATGGGGTCAGCGTTTGCGCTAAGAGGCGCTGCCACAACGGCTGTCACGGCGGCGACTATGCCCGCGATGAGGCGTGTCGAGCGTCGTAACGGTTTCCAGAATGCTTTGATTTTCATACGTAAATTCCTCCCTTGTTAGATAGCTTATGTTATTTTTATGCAATTGATAGCATAACTCAAAAATCGCTGTCAATTCGCAATATCACGCGCATTTTGACCAAATACCCGATTAACTTCTTGACAGGAAAGGGGGTGGATTGCATAAAAATGCAAACGAAAGCATTACAATAACAGAATAAAATCGGGAGTATCGTTATGACGTCACCAACGCGGTATGGGCTTTGCACGATCCAGACGGACGCCGGGGCCACGCCGGCAATTGCGGTGGGGGGGAAACACTGGGAATTGGCGAAGGTCGCGCCGGAAATTAGACTTCCAGACGGGCTTATGAGCCTCTTCCCGGACTGGCAGGCGAGCGAGTCGGCACTTGCGAAGGTCGCCGATGCCATCGCCGCCGGCAAACATGGCGAGGGATTTGCTGTTGCCGATGACAAGTTCCTGCCGCCGCTGATGTATCCCGGAAAAGTCGTCTGCGCAGGCACTAACTATATTGATCATATCCATGCCGTCGGCCGCACCAGCTTCAGCAAGGAAGAGAATATCCCCGCAATGTTCATGAAGCCGCCGAAATCGGCGCTCGTCGGTGGGGGGCGGACAGCCCGCATTCCCACCAACTGCACGATGTATGACTGGGAGATCGAGCTCGGCGTCGTCATGGGCAAGCGCATCGATGTCGGAACGCCGGTCAGCCGCGATTTGAACGAGATTGCCGGCTATATGCTGACGCTCGATATGTCGGCGCGCGATTTCCAGCGCAACCCCAAGCATTTCGCGAAATCCGATCTTTTCATGGGCAAGGCGTTCGACACGAGCTGCCCTTCTGGTCCCTATTTCGTGCCGGCGAAATTCATCCCCGATCCGCAAGATCTCGATATGAAACTCTGGCGGAATGACAAGGTTGAACAGGATTCCAACACGAAGAACATGATCTGGTCGGTCTATGAGCTGTTGCAGGCGCTAACCGAGAATGTGACGATGGAGCCGGGAGATCTGTTCCTGACCGGAACGCCTGCCGGCACCGGGATCGAGACCGGCACCTACGCGAGCCGCGGCGACAGGATCGAGGCGGAAATCGAGCATCTTGGCCGTCTCAGGATCGAACTCTACTAACCAAACGGCAGGCAAACGATTGAGGGCGAGATGTTGACACAGGCAAAGGGCTGGGGCCCGGACGGCAAGCGCGCCGCCATCAGTATCACCTTTGACAACATGGGGGAGGCGTCGGAGCTGGAGCGCGGCCAGCCCCCCGTCATGGGGCCGAGCGGGAAGCATTCCTCGCTCGAAATTCTGCCCGATCTTCTCCGCATCCTCGACGGATCGAAAATCACCTATTTCGTCGAGGGGCTGAACTGCGAGATGTACCCGGATGTGATCCGGAGCGTTCAGGCGGCCGGCCATGAGATCGGCGTGCATGGCTGGCGGCATGAAAACTGGGGCACGACGGACGCGGCGCGGCGCGAGGATGCGCTCAAGCGCTCCGTCGCCGCCTTCCGAAGCCTCGGCGTTGACGTCAGGGGCTTCCGCCCGCCCGGCGGGAAAGTCGATGCGGCGGAGCTTCGCAAGGAGTGCCTCGCGGTCGGCCTCAACTTCGCCTCGCCGCTTGGCGATATCGGCGATGATACGAAGGACGCAGGCTTCACCTCTCTCCCGTTCGCGTGGCAGCATGTCGATGCCTATATGCTGCATCCCGGGCTGGGCGCGCTCCGTCAGATGTTCGGCGACCCCGAAGAGCCGATCTCCTATGACGAGTGGGGCGGTGTTGTTGACGAGCTGATCCGGAAAGTCAAACGCGAAGGCGGCCACGCAACGCTTATTTTCCACCCCTCCATGCTGGTCCAGAGCGAGAGAGCCGTTGAGATATTTGCGCAATTCGTGAAAACTGTGCGCGAGGATGCGGACATCTGGGCGCCGACCTGCAGCGAACTTGTCGGCTGGCTATCTGAAAACGGGCATAGCTGAGCGTCACTTTCGGATCGCTTTCTGCGACCCGGCGTCGTATCCTGCGGGGCGCGGCGCCGGGTTTGTGCATTTTGACCTCCACCCGGTCCCTCCGCGCGATGCAAAAAGCAAGAATAAGAATAGCAGGAGTTTTATCATGACCGCTTCGCAGCCCTTGGCGTTGTCACAAGGTATTGTCATCAACGATCGTTTCACCTCCTTTCCCGATTTGGAGGAGCGCGTGAAGCGCCTCGCGGGCGGGCTTGCCGCGCTCGGCATCAAAGCCGGAGATTCGGTCGCGATCCTGCTTCGCAACGATACGCCCTTTCTTGAAGTCACCTACGGGGCGATGCTGCTCGGCGCGTATGCCGTGCCGATCAACTGGCATTTCCGCACCGATGAAGTGCTCTACATCCTTGAAGATTGCGGCGCGAAAGTGCTGGTCGCCCATAGTGACCTTCTGATGGGGCTGGACGCCGATCTGCCGACCGGGATCACGGTGATCGAGGTTGATACCGCGGAAGATATCGTGGCGCGCGAGGTGACGATGGCGCGGCGGCGTGCACTGGAGCCGGCGACCCTTGACTATGCGGTCTGGGTTGACGCGCAAACGCCGTATGCCGGTCCGCCAAGCCCGCCGCCGCAAAGCATGATCTACACCTCCGGCACGACGGGACGGCCGAAAGGCGTCCGCCGCGATGTGCCGACGCCAGAACAGGTCGCAGCGGTCGCCCGTATGCGCTCGGAGCTTTACGGACTGACGCCCGGGCTTCGCGCCATGCTGGCGGGGCCGATGTATCACTCGGCGCCGAACGCCTTTGCGGTGCGCGCCGGGCAGATTGCCGAGCTTTTCGTCATTGAGCCCTATTTCGATCCGGAGCGTTTCCTGCAGGTTGTGGAGGCGCACCGGATCGATACGACCTTCATGGTGCCGACAATGTTCATCCGGCTGCTCCGCCTTCCCGAAGAGGTGCGCGCGCGGTATGACGTCTCGTCGCTTCGCCATGTGGTGCACGCCGGATCACCCTGTCCTGTCGACGTCAAGAAGGCGATGATCGACTGGCTGGGCCCGATCATCTGCGAATATTACGGCGGGACGGAGTCGGGGGCGGTGACCTTTATCACCAGCCCGGAATCGCTGCGCAAGCCCGGCTCGGTCGGGAAGGCCTTCGGCAATACGATCCTTCGCATCTATGATGATGCGGGCAATGTGCTGCCGGCCGGCGAGATTGGCCATATCTATATGCGGATGCTGGATAATCCCGATTTCACCTATCACAACGCGCCGGAGAAACGGGACGAGATCGGCCGCGACGAGCTGATCACCTGCGGCGACATGGGCTATCTTGATGAGGATGGCTATCTTTATATCTCTGATCGCAAGAACGACATGGTCATCTCGGGCGGCGTCAATATCTATCCCGCCGAAATCGAGTCAGTGCTGATCCAGCTTCCGGGCGTCAAGGATTGCGCTGTCTTCGGCATTCCGCATCCCGAATTCGGTGAAAGCCTGATTGCGTTTGTCGAGCCGTTGGACGGGATGGAGCTGGATATTGCGGCGCTGCGTCAGCAGATGGCGGAGAAGCTGGCGGGGTATAAAATCCCGCGGCAGATCGAAATCCGCCACGACCTGCCGCGCGAGGACAGCGGCAAGATCTTCAAGAAACATCTCCGCGCGCCCTATTGGGAGGGGGCGGGGCGGACGATCTGAGCGGCTCGCGAAATAAGACAAAAAAGCCCGGCATATGCCGGGCTTTTCATTTCACGGCGTCTCGTCAATGAGGCGCGTTACTTTTTCGCCTGAAGCGTGATCTTATTCTCCAGCAGGCTGTCGATTTCCGCCTGGCTGAAGCCGGCTTCGCGGAGGATGTCGACGCTTTCCTGACCGAGATGCGGGGGCACCTTGCGGATCGAGGATGGCGTTTCGGAGAAGCGGATCGGCGGATCCATCATGCGAAGCGTTCCCTCCGTCGGATGTTCCACCAGTTTCCAGAAGCCGGAGGCGTTGAGCTGCTCGTCATTGAGCAGCATTTCCTTCGACATAACGGTCTGGACGGGGATATTCTTCTCATCGAGGATCTCCTGCCACTCGGCGCAGGAGCGGGTCGCGATGATGTCGGCAAGGGTGCCATAGACCTCTTCCGAATGGGTGATCCGGGCCGCAAAGGTCTTGAAAATCGGATCTTCCTTCAGCTCTGGCCGGCCAGCGATATCGAAGAGATCAAACCAGTTGCGATCGGTATAGGGCAGCACGGCAAGATAGCCGTCGGTCGTTTTGTAGGGCTTGCGCATGGTATTGAGCAACCGCTCATAACCCATCTGGGCGATCGGCGGTTCAAACGCGGCGCCGTAGAGATGCTCGACCATGACGAAATCGACGAGCGCTTCAAACATCGGAACTTCAATCGCCTGTCCCTTGCCGCCGCGCTCGCGGTTGACGAGGGCGGCAAGAACCGCCATCACGAGGTTATAGGAGGAGGTCTTGTCAGCCATGATCGTCGGCACGTAGCGCGGCTGGTCCGAGGCGATGGTCATGAGATCGGTAACGCCCGACGCGGCCTGGATAATATCGTCATAGGCCGGCTTGTCGGCGAGCGGTCCCTCGGCGCGAAAGCCATAGGCGGCGCAGTAAATGAGGTTCGGGAAGCGGTCCTTGAAATTCTCATAGCCAAGGCCGAGCTTGCTGCAAACTTTCGGCCGCAGGTTATGGACGAACACGTCGGCCGTTTCGATCACCCGAAACAGCGCTTCTTTCCCCTCCGGCTTCGTCAGGTCGAGAACGATGCTGCGCTTGTTGCGGTTAGTCGCGAGAAAAAGCGAGCCCATGTTGGGATTGCGTTTCGGGCCGGACTGCCGCGTCGTATCGCCCTGCGGCGTTTCCACCTTGATGATATCGGCGCCCATATCGCCAAGGATCTGGGTTGCCCATGGACCCATAATGACCGTCGTCAATTCCACCACGCGAATGCCGTCTAACGTGCCTGCCATTTTTATTTCCTGTTCATTAGGTTACTTAGAGATCATTGCCGTCGCGGCGGCGCTGAAGTTGTCAATTCGTCCGCCGTCTGAAAATTTTCCGCCAAGAAGCCGAGTGGATTCCGGAGCGGCATTGATTACGAGCGTTGCATTTTTATCCTTGTTTTTAACTATCGCTCTTTCGTTCTTAACGCCCGGGCGACGCCGTCCTGCCAACCGGTGCAAGGCGCAGCGGTCGCTCACCTTGCCGGATATTTCGCGGCGTCGTCCCATGCTAACTGTGTAGCGGATCAAAACGGGACTTTCAACTTTATCGAGGACGGCGGGATGAAAATTCATCGTGCGGCAATCCGACCCCTCAGCGTTTGCCCGGCAGGATCCCCATCTCCTTGCAGATGACCTGCAGCATCACCTCGTTGGCGCCGCCGCCGACGGCCGTCTGGCGCGCCTCGCGATAGATGCGGGTGATGAAATTGTCGTTCATGAAGCCCTGGCCGCCCCAGAACTGCGTCAGCTCGACAGGGATTTCCATCGACAGCCGGCCGATGAGATATTTCGCCATGCTGGCGAGCTTGGTGACATTCTCGCCTGCGACATACTTCTCGGTCGCCTGATAGAGCAGGGCGCGGACAGATTCGATCTTCGCCTGGAACTCGGCGATCTTGAAGTGGATGACCTGATTGTCGAGCAGCGGCTTGCCAAAGGCGACGCGCTGCGAGAGGTACTCGACCGTCTCCTCGATCGCGAGCTCCAGAAAGCGGATGGAGCGGGCGACGACGAACAGCCGCTCCTCCTGGAACTGCTCCATCTGATAGATGAAGCCCTTGCCTTCCTCGCCGATCAGGTTGCGCTGTGGCACCCGCACGTCATCGAAGAAGAGAAGGGCGGTGTCGGAGGATTTGTAGCCCACTTTGTCGAGCTTCTTGCCAACCGAGACGCCCTTCGCCTTCAGGGGCACGATGATCAGCGACTTGTTGCGATGCGGACCGTTCTCGGTCGAGGTATTGCAAAGCAGGCAGATCCAGTCACCCTGCACACCATTGGTGATCCACATTTTCGAGCCGTTGATCACATAATCATCGCCGTCTTTGCGGGCGGTCGTCTTCAGATTGGCAACGTCTGAGCCTGCGCCGGCCTCGCTCACCCCAATGCAGCCGACGAGATCGCCTGCGATGGTGGGGGCGAGATATTCGCGCTTCAACTCTTCCGAGCCGTAGTTGGTGAGCGCCGGGGTGCACATATTGGTCTGGACGCCGATGGCGGAGCATATGCCCATGGTGCGGAGATTGCCAAGCTCTTCAGCGAAGGCGACCTCAAAGGAAAAGTCGAGCGCCGATCCGCCATATTCCACCGGCTTGCCGATGCCGAGCAGGCCCGCATCGCCGAGCCGCTTCATCACCTGATGGGCGGGGAAAATGCCTTCTTCCTCCCACTGGTCGATATGCGGGTTGATATGTTCATCGACAATCCGCCGGGTGACGCGACGGATTTCATCATGCTCATGGGTCCAGATCATTTTTATTGCCTTTATATTGGACGGATGGGTGTCGAGGGCGGGGGTTATATCTCCAGCCAGCCCTGGATCACCACATCGTCATTCTGGGTTTTGACATAGACGTCATAGCGGTTCGGGTTGTCGGCCGACTGTTCGCCGCCCGCCGTCACGATATCCCCGTTGCGAACCGGCTTGGAGAAGCGCACATTCATCTTTGCGCCCGCGACGGCCTCTTTCCCGAGCGTACGCGTCGCCGACTGCCAGATCAGCGAGAGCGACATCGTGCCATGCGCGATCACATCGCCGAACGGGGTCTTTTTCGCAAACTCCGGATCGACATGGATCGGGTTGAAGTCGTCGGTGATCTTTGCGTATTTCTGGATCGCCTCAGGGTCGACCTTGAGGCTGGCTTCCACAAGTTTCTGCATCCTCATCCTCCCCAGATGATGCCCATCAGGCCGGTGAACAGCAGATTGCCGTTCTGGTCCTTCGAGCGGGTTTCAAAATGGACCCAGTTATTGTTTTTCCGCGTCTCTTTCGCCCGGCAGATCGTCGTCGTGATGATATCATCGCCGAGTTTGGGGAGCCGGTGCACGGTAAATTCCTGCGTGCCGTGGATATTGCCCTTCGGGCGCGGCTGCACGGTCGCAAGAAAAGCGCGCATGGTGATGGCCGAGATCAGGCTCGGCGGCAGATCAGGCAGCAGCTCCCTGTCACCCGGGAAGAGATCGAGGAAGTCGGCTGCGGTCTCTTCGTTGAAGGGCTGGACATTCTCGCCGATGGTCTGGTCCGGCTGTAAGGCATCGAATGTGTACATGGGGCTTACTTTCCAACCGCCTTCGCCTGCGGGATTTTCTGATCGCCCCGCTGTTCATAGACAAGCTCGATCTCCATGCCGAAGCGCACGTCTTCGGGCGCGCAGCCGATGACATTCATCATCGCGCGCACGCCTTCTTCAAGATCGATGAGGGCGAGCACATAGGGCAGATCCTCCTTGAAGGCCGGGCTTGGCGCATGGTTGACGACGGTGAAGGTCTTGACCTTGCCGCGGCCGCTCGCCTCGCGCCATTTAAGATCGTGGCTGTTGCAATGCTTGCAGAGCGCGCGGGGGTAGAACTGCGTCTTGCCGCAGGCGTTGCATTCCTGGATAAGGAATCTTTCCTCATTGCAGGCTTCCCAGAAGGGCGCGGTGTCGGGGTTTGCGACCGGAACCGGTTTCATTGTCATATCAATTCCTCCCGAGAACGATGGAGCAGTGGGCGGAGAGAATGCCGCCGTCGCCATGCACAAAGGCGACCTCGCAGTCTTCAACCTGCCGGTTTTCCGCTTCGCGCCGCAGCTGGCGCACGGCCTCGACCACATGGAACATGCCACCGGCGGCGCCCGAATGGGCGTAGCTCATGAGGCCGCCGTGGGTGTTGCAGGGCAGCTTGCCGCCGAGCTTCAGCGCGCCCGCGAGGCAGGCCGGGCCGGCTTCGCCGCGCTCGAAAAAGCCGATCGATTCAAGCTCGACCAGCAGCGTGATGGTGAAGCTGTCATAGATCTCCGCGACATCGACATCCTTCGCCGTGATGCCGGCGCGCTCGAACGCCATTTTCGCCGCGCTCTTGCAGCCGAAATCGACGAGCGAGGGGGCTGCCATGATATGCTCATGCGTATGGCCCTGGCCTGTGCCCATGATCTCGATCGCCTTCTTCGGGCGATCTTTCGCGGCATCGGCCGCGCTCACCACGATGGCCGCGCCGCCGTCGGAGATGAGGCAGCAGTCGAGCACATGCAGCGGCGAGGCGATGATGCGGCTGTTCAGCACGTCATCGATGGTGATCGGCTTCTTCATATGCGCCTTGCTGTTCATGCTGGCGTATTCGCGGGCGGTGACGGAGATGGACGCGAGATGCTCCGACGTCACGCCATATTCATGCATGTAGTTCTGGGCGACCAGCGCATAGGCGGCGGGAACGGACATGCCGTAGGGGTGCTCGAACTGGCCATGGCCCACTTTCGCGAGCGTCGCGACGGCGCCGCCCTTCGGCATGCCGGTCATGCGGTTGTCGCCGGTGACGACGAGCACATGCTTGCAGATCCCGGCCTCGACCAGCGCGGCGGCCTGCATGACCATGACGCAGGCGGTGGCGCCGCCAACCTCGATGGCGGCGTTGAACTTGGGCTGGATATTCATGTATTCGCAGAACACCGAGCTCAGCATCAGATGCGGTTCGGTGAAGGAATAGGCGCAGAGGACACCGTCAATGTCGGCCTTGGTGAGGCCCGCATCGGCAAGGGCGCCAAGCGCCGCTTCGGCATGCAGGCCCATACAGCTGCTGCCGGGAAGGGCGCCGACATCGGTGTCGTAGACGCCCGTAATCATTGCTTTTTTCATATTGTCGAGACCTTTACTTTATTTTTTCATTGTCCCAGTTGAAGCGAAGCGGCTTCTTGCCGAGGAAGCGGGCGACGGCGTCGCGGTGATACTCGGATTCCATGCACATCGCCTGCGCATAGTTTTCCATCTCCGAGAGCGCCCGCTGATCGAGTTCAAAGGCTTTGTTGAGGATCGTCTTCGACATGCCGATTGCATCGCGCGAGGCATTGCGGAACTGGCCGGCGAAAGTCAGCGCATGCTCAAGCAGCTTGTCGCCCGCAATGATATCGCGGATCATGCCAAGGGATTTCGCCTCTTCCGGCTCAACCGTGCGCGCGGTGAAGATGATGTCTTTTGCCGCCGCCATGCCGACAAGACGGGGCAGGGTGTAGAAACCGCCAAGGTCGGGAACGAGGCCGATCCGTCCGAACACCGCGCAGAAGCGGGCGCGCGGCGAGGCAAAGATGAAATCGGCGGCAAGGGCGAGGTTGAAGCCCGCGCCAAAGGCCGGGCCATCGACGGCGGCAATGACCGGGAGCTCGAGATCGACCAGTTCGCGGAACCACAGATGCAGATCCTGAACGCGGGTGCGGTTCTCGGTAATGGGACGGCGGTTCTCGCTCAGCGACTTGAGGTCGCCGCCGGCGCAGAACGCGCCATTTGCCCCCGTCAGGACGAGCGCCGCAAGATCCTTGTCATGGCGGATTTCGAGGATAATCTCCGTCAGATCCGCCCGCATCTGCAGGTTCAGCGCATTGCGGGCATCCGGGCGGTCGAGGGTGATCAGGCCGACCCGGTCGATGATCTGGTAGCTCAATGTTTCCAGTTTTCTTATTTCACTCATTGTATCTGGCTCCCTGTCTGCCTTAAGGCATTGTTATAGATCGAGGCTGCGGGCGATGATGTTGCGCTGGATTTCGCTGGTTCCCTCGCCGATGACATAGACGAACGCATCGCGGTGGAAGCGGCCGACCGGATATTCGCGCATGATGCCGGCGCCGCCGTGAATGCGGATCGCCTGCTCCGAGACCTTGAGGGCGACTTCGGACGAGATCAGCTTGGCCTTAGAGGCAATCGGGTTGGTCAGCGTTTCCTGATCGACGCACCAGGCGGCGTGATAGACGATCCATTTCGCCGCTTCGATTTCCGCGGCCATGTCGGCGAGCTTGTGGGCAATCGCCTGGAAGTCGCCAACTTTCCGCTCGCCGATCTTCCGATCGCGGGCATAGGAGACGGAGGCATCCAGCGCGGCGCGCGCAATGCCGAGGGAGTTTGCCGCAACCCCAACGCGATTCTCGGTCAATGATTCGAGGATAACCGGGTAGGTTCCGGTCTCTCCGCCGAGCAGACAGTCATCGGGGACGAACGCATCGTTAATAAAAATGAGGCCGGTCTCCGAGCTGCGGATGCCTTCCTTCTTGAGCTTGTGGATTTCAAACCCCTTGTTTGGCATTTCAACTATAAATAGACTGATCGAAGAGGGCTTCTGTTCGGGGGCGGTGCGCGCCGCGACCAGGATGAAGTCGGCGATTGGCGCATTGGTGATATACATTTTGGAGCCGTTCAGCTTCCAGCCGCCATCGACCTTCTCGGCGCGGGTTTTCAACGCGCGGATATTTGAGCCGACGTCCGGTTCACTAAGGCCGAACGCGGCGATTTTGTCGCCCGCGATGGCAGGTTTGAAAAAGCGCTCCTTCTGATCTTCGGTGCCGATTTTCCAGATCGGCCAGATGCCGAGGTGGGAATGGGCGGACATGCTGGAGGCGAAGGCCTGGCTGACATAGCTCAGCTCTTCGCGGATAATACAATCGCTGATTTTATCCATTCCGGTGCCGCCACTTTCAACCGGATATCGCGTCCCGAGTATTCCGAGATCACCCCATTTTTTGAACATTTCCTTTGGAAATGTCTCCGTTTCTTCGGCTTCAAAAACGAGAGGTTTTATTTCTGTCTCGCAAAAACGCTTGATCGTTTCACGAATTTGTTGTTGTTCCTCTGTGAAGGTGAAGTCCATGAAGATGGCTCCCTGTGCTACCGGCGTTATTGATAAAGATGTCAAAAGTTGTTCGGATTGGTGCAATCCAAAAACATATTGCATTCTTTATAAAAAACGATATTCTGTAAAGAGAATTTTTCCGGGGAAAATGGCACGACGAATCTGTGTCTGATAAACTATAATAAACTCTATCGGGAGGGTAGATGATAAAACGATATCTAGATCGTCTCACCACGGGATTCAATTGGCTGGCCGGTCTTGCAATGCTCTTCATGATGCTGCAGATCGGTGTCGACGTCCTCAGTAAATATCTGTTCAACTATCCGTTTCTTTGGACGACCGATGTCGTAGCATCCTACCTGATGGTGGCGATTGTCTTCCTTCCGCTGGCGGGAGTGGAGCGTCAGAACAGTCAGATCCGGGTTGAGTTGCTGATCCAGCATATGAATTATCCGACACGCCGGGTCATGGTGATTTTCACAACGATCGTGTCCATCGTCTATTTCGCAGGCATTACGTGGCGGACCTGGGGGGACGCGCTCGATAAATACCGGATCGGCGAATATGTGATGGGCGATTCGCAGGTAACGGTTTGGCCGGGGCGGTTTTTCCTGCCGCTCGGCTGCGGGCTTCTCACAATTTATCTGTTCTACAAATTGTGGCAACTGATCGCCGATAAAGAGTACCTGAAATCAGAAGAAGAGCTCGCAGCCTCGGGGGAAATGGTCGATGAGTGATATTCAGATTGGTTTTGCCGGGCTGGCCATTATGGTTTTGCTCATGCTGCTCTATGTCCCGGTTGGTGTGGCATTGGGGCTGGTGGGCGCGCTTGGAATTTTCGTTCTTATGGGGCCGGGCGCGATGTGGGGGATTATTACTGCAATCCCTTACGATTTTGCGGCTCACTGGACATTGAGTTCGGTCCCAATGTTTCTGCTGATGGGATATGTAGCCTATCATGCGCAGCTGACGGACGGTCTTTTCCGCACCGCGCGGCTCTGGCTCTCGGCGCTGCCGGGCGGCCTTGCGATTGCATCCATTGGCGGTGCGGCCGGCTTTTCGGCTGTCACGGGATCGAGTATCGCCTGTGCGGCGGCCATGGGCCGTATCGCGGTGCCGGAGATGCTTCGCTATAACTACGACAAGGGCCTTTCGGCCGGCGTTGTGGCGGCGGCCGGTACTATTGGCTCGATGATTCCGCCGAGCATCATCCTGCTGATCTACGGCGTTTTCGCCGAAGTGCCGATCGGCAAACTGTTTGTCGCCGGTGTCATCCCGGGCATTCTGACGGCCGTCATGTTCGCGGCGATGGTCATCATTCGCGTCAAAATCAACCCGGAGCTTGCGCCGAGCTTTGTCGAGCGTCCGACCTGGGCCGAGCGTTTCGTGTCGCTGAGTGAAACCTGGCCGTTGCTGCTCATTATTGTCGCCGTTGTCGGCGGCCTCTTCCTCGGTATTTTTACGCCGACAGAGGCCGGTGCGGTCGGCGCGCTTATGGCATTCTTTGTTGCAACGCTCCGCGGCAAGCTCAGCATCAGGCTGATCAAGGACAGTACCCTTGAGACGCTGATCAGCACGGCATCGATCTTTGTGATCGCCATCGGTGCCGCAATCCTGACCCGCTTTCTTGCATTGACCGGGGTTCCGGATTTTCTTTCGATCACGGTTCTCGAGACGGTTTCGGACCCGTTCATGATCCTGGTGGGCATGGCCGTGGTCTATCTGATCCTCGGGATGTTCCTTGATCCAATCGGAATTATGCTGCTGACGCTGCCAATTTTCCTGCCCGTGGTTGAAGCGGCGGATATCAGCCTGATCTGGTTTGGTATCCTGATGTGCAAGTTCCTGGAAATCGGCCTGATTACGCCGCCCGTCGGTCTCAACGTCTTTGTGATCAAGGGGATTGTCGGCGACAGGATATCGACCATGACCATCTTCAAGGGAATCGCATGGTTCCTTGTCGCCGACATTATTACGACGACGCTGATGATGGTGTTCCCGGCGATCAGCTTGTGGCTACCCGGTTTCATGAAATGATGGCATCATGGATCCGAAAGCTGTGTTTACCTGGTAAGTTTACTGTCAAATTAACGAAGAAGAACGACCAGTAAGAGCGGGCATAAGCAGGAGGCTTGAACTTCATGCCCTTTTTAAAAAGGAGAGGATAAACAAAATGAAAACTGCACTTTCAAAAATTTCACTGGTCGCCGGGGTAGCGCTTGCCGCGTCCGCCGCGTTCGCCAGTGTTTCGGTTGCCGCGGAGGGCCGTTTCGCGTCCTTCGTGTCACCGAAGAACCCGGTGGTCGAATATGGCGCGGTCCCGTTCATTGAGCGGGTCACGAAGGAAACCAACGGCGAGCTGACCTATAAGATGTATGCCGGCGGCGCGCTGCTGGGCGGCAAGAATATGGTGAGCGGGCTCGCCGACGGTGTGGCCGATATCGGTCAGATCGTTTTCGGTTACTATCCGGCCGAGTTCCCGTACGCCAGCCTGATTGCCGATATGGCGATCTATGGAAAATATGCGCCGGCTGTCGCCGCCGCGGTTACGGAATTCAACTTCATGCACTGCCAGGGCTGCCTGGATGACTACAAGCGCAATGGCCTTGTCATCCTCGGCTCCACCAGCACCTCGGCCTACCAGTTGCTGGCAAAGGAAGACGTGAGCAACGTTGAATCGCTGAAGGGCAAGAAGATCCGCACCGCGGGCGCTCTGTGGTCACGATGGGCAACCTCTGTTGGGGCTGTCCCGGTTTCCGCTCCGTCCAGCGAAATGTATGAGCAGATGTCCCGCGGCCAGGTGGAAATCGCCATTCAGCCGACCGGCGCTCTGAAAAGCCACAGCATCTGGGATGTGGGTAAAGACGTTGTCATGCTGAACCTCGGCACCTATCCGTCCTGGGGCATCTTCTCCTTCAGCGCCAAGCATTGGGCGTCGCTCTCCAACGAGCACCGCACTATCCTGATGAAGAATGCGGCGATCGGCCTGATCGAAGCCGCTCTCGGCTACATGGTTCTCGATGAGGAAGTCGAAGCTGTCGCGGCTGAAAAGGGCGTCAAGCTCATCAAGCCGTCTGAAGGCCTGGTCAACTCGGTCACCGAGTTCCTCAAGAACGACCGCGCGACCGTCATCGAAATGGCGAAGACCAAGTATAACATCGCAGACCCTGAGCCGCTCATGGACAAATATGTCGAGCTGATCAACAAGTGGGAAGCGAAGTTCGAGCCGGTCCGCGGTGACAAGGACGCCATGGCGCAGATGCTGTGGGATGAGGTGATGTCGAAAGTTGATGTTGCGACCTTCGGTCAATAATATCTTCCAGAGACGATACGAAAGAGCCGAGATTTTCTCGGCTCTTTTTTTATGCGTCGGGGGTATCAGGGCGGGTTCCCCCGCCAGAGGAGGGGGGGGGCGGGGCCTCAGCGGGCCGAGGCGCCCTGTATGGCGGCGGTGACGGTCGAGGTGGCGCGGGTGACCGCGGCGATGATTTTCTCGAGCTTCTCGGGGTCGAGCTGCGCGGTCACGGCGATCGCGCTCACGGTCATGACGGGAAGGCCATCGGCGCCGAATATCGGTGAGGAAATCGTCGTAAAGCCGCGCGAGAAGTTTCCTTCATCGATGGCGTATTTGCTCTTCCTCACCTCGTCGAGACTGTTATACCAGTCTTCGAACGACGCCGGGTTTTCGATCCGTATCCGGCCATAGGCGGCCTTGAGTTGCTGCTTCGTCATCCCTGAAAAGGCGGCGAAGCAGCGCCCGAGCGCGCCGACGAAGTAGGGCAGGCGCTGGCCGATACTCATATGGATGCTGATAACGGAGCCGGAGCTTGCGTTGGCGATCAGCATGACGCGCTCGCCGGGGATTTTATGCCACAGCGTCAGCGTCACCTGATTTTCTTTTGAGATATCATCGAGCAGCGGCTGGATCATGCGCACAAGGCTCGCGCTGTTGAGCGCGGAGTGCGCGATTTCGACAAGGCCGAGGCCGACCTGATAGGTTTTTGTGTCCGCATTGAAGACGACGAGGCCCTCATGCACGAGCGTCCGCAGCAGATTGAAGCAGGTGCTCGGGTTGATGTTGAGGTCGCGGGCGACCTGTGTCACGCCGAGCGGCATATTGTTCGCGGCAAGATACCGCAGGATGCTGATACCGCTTACCAGTGCGCCGACGAGTTTGGGGTGGGGAGCTGTGTCATTATCCATATGCGTTCGCTGTATATCCATACATAACAATTCGGGCAGAGGGCGCACTTGTCGAGATACTGAGCAGGTCTGGCGCAGTCATTCGGATGAGCGGCGAATTATAACATAACCTTCGAGCGGTCAAACATTTATGGCTGCATTCCGTGAAATGTTTCATGTTAGATGAAATGCCGCCTGTTCTGTTGCTCCCTCGATGCTTTCCGCTTAACCTTCAGAAGATACTTTTGTATCCTTCCAAGGTGACGCGGGTGACCTGACTTTTCGGGCCCCTTCCGGATTGCTGCCTTGCCTGTTCATATTCTCTTGACAGAAGAGTATTCTCATATAGAAATATATGCAAGGCAATTATTGCAGTCCCCCTTCATTCAGGATGGCATAATGAACTCAAAAAAAGCGGACAATGCCGCGGCCAAATCGCAGTTACTGGGATTTTACGAGCGAATGCTTCTGGTCCGGGAAGCCGAGAACAGGCTTGCCGCGCTGTTTGCCGACGGGGAGGTTCCGGGCTTCATTCATTTGAGCGTCGGGCAGGAGGCGGTCTCTGTCGGCGTCACCTCTGCGCTTGAGGCGAAAGATACGCTTGCCTCCAATCACCGCGGGCATGGGCACGCGCTCTCCAAGGGCGTTGATCTTGAGTCGTTCTTTCTCGAAGTTATGGGCAAGGAGGAGGGGATCTGCGGCGGTCGCGGCGGCTCCATGCATGTCGCCGATATGTCGGTGGGGATGCTGGGGGCGAATGGTATTGTCGGCGCGGGCATCCCGCTCAGCGTTGGCAGTGCGCTTGCGCATCAGGTGCAGGGCAACGGCGCGATTGCGGTCGCTTTCTTCGGTGATGGCGCGCTCGCCGAGGGCGTGCTTCATGAGAGTTTCAACCTCGCGGCGCTCTGGAAGCTGCCGCTTCTCTTCGTCTGCGAAAATAACGGATGGTCTGAATTCTCGCCGGCAAGCCAGCAGTTTGTCGCCAAGGTTCTCGATCTTGCCGCGTCTTTCTCGATCCCTGCAAAACGGGTGAACGGGAATAACGTCCTTGATGTCTATGAAGCGGCGTCCGAGCTTGCCGAAGCGGCGCGAAGCGGCAAGGGGCCGCAGCTTCTCGAATGCATCACGCACCGCGTGCGCGGGCATTTCGAGGGGGATCCGCAGAAATACCGCTCGCAAGATGAAATGGCGAGCGTGACCGAGCATGATCCGATTGCGGCGTTTGAGGACATGCTCGCGGCGAAGCGGATCGGCAAAGGCGACCTGCAGGAAATCCGCGCGCGGATAGGCGAGCGAATTGCGCGCGCGGTCGAGACCGGCCGGGCCGGGACAGCGCCCGATTTCGAGCGGGCGAAAGCCGATGTTTACACCGCCGAGGAGGCATCCTGACAATGGCCGAAGTAAGATTTGCCAAAGCCATCAACATGGCGCTCGACGAAGCGCTGGGTAGCGATCCGTCCGTTGTCGTCTTCGGGGAGGATCTGGCGCAGGCGGGCGGGCCGTTTGGCGTGACGCGCGGCCTGCTCGATGCACATGGGGCAAACCGCGTGCGCGATACGCCAATCTCGGAAGCGACGATCGTGAGCGCCGCCGTTGGCGCCGCGATGAGCGGCCTCAAGCCCGTTGTCGAGATCATGTTCATGGATTTCGTCACCCTCGCCATGGACGGGCTGGTCAACCAGGCGGCGAAGGCGCGGTTCATGTTTGGCGGGCAGGGATCGGTCCCGATGGTGCTGCGCACTCCGCACGGCGGCGGCGTCAATGCAGGGCCGCAGCATTCGCAGTGTCTGGAGGCGTGGTTCTCCCATATCCCCGGCCTTAAAGTCGTCGTGCCGAGCAATCCGTCCGATGCCTATCATCTGCTGAAAGCCGCGATCAACGATCCCGACCCCGTCATTTTCGTTGAGAACAAGGCGATGTATTCGATGAAGGGCGATCTCGATCCTGCGGGCGCTCCCGTCCGCCTTGGGGAGGCGCATATCGCGCGTGAGGGGACGGATGTCACCCTCGTCACCTACGGGGCGGCGGTTCACACGGCGCTCCGCGCCGCCGATGCGCTCGCCGCGCGGAACATCTCGCTTGAGGTCATCGACCTTCGCTCGCTGCAGCCCTGGGATGAGGCAACGGTGCTCGCCTCCCTGTCGCGCACTCATCGCCTCGTCATTCTGCATGAGGCGGTGACGCCGTTCGGTGTCGGGGCGGAAATCGCGGCGCGCATGGCCGATGTCGGCTTTGATGAGCTCGATGCGCCGATCCTTCGTGTCGGTGCGCCCTTCATGCCGGTCCCCTTCGCGAAATCCCTTGAAAGTCGCTATCTACCTGACGCCGATGATGTTATCGCGGCTGTGGAAAAGGTTCTTGCCTAATAACCGGAGATAAAACAATGGCCGAAAAAGCAATTCTGATCGACAGGGACGGACCCGTCGCGACGCTGACAATCAACCGCCCCAAAACGCTGAACGCGCTCGATGTCCCGACATTGCTGGAGATGGAAAAGGCGCTCGACCAGCTTGAGCGCGATGATGAGGTGCGGGTGATCGTCTTCACCGGCGCCGGTGATCGCGCGTTCGTCGCGGGCGGCGATATCGGCGATCTCAACTCGCGCCAGGGCCTTGCCCATTATGAAGAATTTGCCGAGGTCGTTCACCGGGTTTTCCGCCGCATCGAATCTTGCGACAAGCCGACCATCGCCGCCGTCAACGGCTGGGCGCTTGGCGGCGGGACGGAGCTGATCCTCGCCATCGATATCCGCATCCTGTCCGAAAAGGCGCGGCTTGGCCTTCCCGAAATCACCCTCGGGCTTTTCCCGGGCGCCGGCGGGACGCAGCGGCTGATCCGTCAGATCCCGCTCTGCCGGGCGAAAGAAATCATGTTTACCGGCGATCACATCAGCGCCGAAGAGGCAGTCTCTTACGGCCTTGCAAACAAGGTTGTGCCCGCCGACGAGCTTGCAAGCACGGTCAAGGAGCTGGCCGACAAGATCGCCCACAAGTCGCCGCTGGTCCTCAAGCTGCTGAAACGCGGCCTGCTGCATGGCGGCGATATGCCGCTCTCGGCGGCGCTGCCCTATGAGCAGAGCTTGATCGGGCTTGTTCTTGATTCCGCAGACGCTCACGAAGGCTGCTCGGCGTTCCTCGAAAAAAGGCCCGCTCAGTTCAAAGGGAAGTAAGCATGGCACAAGGCAGCGCGTTACTGATGCCGAAACTCGGGCTGACCATGACGGAGGGGAACATCTCCGAATGGCTCATCACCCCCGGCGAGACGTTCCGCAAGGGCGATATCCTTCTGGTGGTCGAGACGGAAAAGATCGCCAACGAGATTGAAGCCCCGGCGGACGGCGTGCTGTTTGACATTCTGACGCCCGCCGGTGAGACGGTCCCCGTCGGCACGCCGATCGCCCGCTGGGATATCGGCGGCGGAGGAGCGGGCGCAGCGACAGCAGAGGATAGGGCCGCTGCCCCGGCCGAGCCCGGCCGTGAAGAGACCGCCCCGCCGCTCGCAACAAATCCGCCCGCCGCGCCGCACACCGGCGAGACTGGCGCCGGCGCGCGTATTATCGCAACGCCGCTCGCCCGGCGCCTTGCCCGGCAGAATTCCCTTGATCTTGCCGCGGTCAGCGGTTCCGGCCCGCGCGGGCGGGTCAAGGCGGAGGATGTGAAGCGGGCGCTCTCGGCCGAGCCCGCGCGCGCATCCGTTGCCGCAGCTACGGCTGCCGCGGCTACGGCCGCGACGGCCGCGTCGCTCACGCGCGCGGCAACCGCTTATGAAGCCACCGTTGCCCGCCGCCTTACGGAAGCAAAGCGCGACACGCCGCATTTCTATCTTGCGACGGAAGCGAATGTCGGGCGGCTGATTGAGCTGAAAGAGCAGCTTGAGGGCGAGCTTGATCTCAAAATCAGCATCAATCACCTCATCATCGCAGCCGTTGCCCGCGCGCTTGAAAGCAATCCGAAGGCCAACTCCGTCTGGCGCGACGGGCAGATCGTGCAATTCGCCAGCATCGATATCGGGATGGCGGTGAATACCGATAAGGGACTCTATGCGCCTGTCCTTCGCGATCTCGGAGATAAGGATATCCGCAGCCTTGCCGAGGTGGCGCGGGAAATGGTGGCGCGGGCGCGGGGCGAACGGCTGACGGGTGATGATCTTGCGGGCGGCGCGACGACCATCTCCAACGCCGGCATGTTCGATGTCACCTATATGAGCTCGATCATCAATCCGGGCCAGTCCTCGATCCTCGGCGTTGGCAGCATCCGCGACGTCTTTCGCCCGAACAAGAAGGGCAAGCCGGTTCTTTGCCGGGAGATGGGGCTCGTCCTCTCCTGCGATCATCGGATCTTCGATGGCGTCAGCGGTCTCGCCTTCCTGAACAGTATCAAATCATATCTCGAAAAGCCGCTGCAGCTGCTGATCAACTAGAAAAAGGGAAAAAACATGGATTTCCGGCTGACTGAAGAGCAAAGAATGATCGCCGAGACAGCATACCGGATCGGCGATGAATTCGGTCTCGATTACTGGCGCGAGAAGGACGCCAAGAAGGAATTCCCGAAGGAGCTCTGGCAGGCGGTCTGCGATGCGGGGCTTTGCGGGGTCGCCCTGCCGGAAGAATATGGCGGCGCGGGATC
This sequence comes from Sneathiella sp., assembly GCF_036844445.1. Taxonomy (GTDB): domain Bacteria; phylum Pseudomonadota; class Alphaproteobacteria; order Sneathiellales; family Sneathiellaceae; genus Sneathiella. The sequence goes on from NZ_DAIUFV010000001.1 coordinate 298,366, forward strand.
GGGCATGCTGGAAATGGCGCTGATCGTCGAAAACCTCGCGGCAAGCGGCGGCGGCGCGACGCTCGGCCAGCTCTTTATGATCAACCCCATCTTTGGCGGCGTCACCATTTCAAAGCATGGCACCGACAAGATGAAAGAGGAGCTGCTGCCGCGGCTGATCAAGGGCGATCTCAATTTCTGCATGGCGCTGACGGAAGCCCGCGCGGGCAGCAACAGCCTGGAGCTGAAAACTTTTGCCGAAGCAGACGGCGATGGCTGGCGGCTGAACGGCGAGAAAATCTGGATCACGGCGGTCGATCAGGCGGAGAAGATGCTGGTCATCGCCCGCACGAAAAAGGTCGAGGAGGTGCAGAAGCGCACCGACGGCCTTTCCATGTTCATGATCGACGTGAAACGGGACGGGCTGACCTACCATCCGATTGACAAGGTCGGCACAAAGACGCTCTCCTCCTGCACTGTCTTTTTCGATGATGTGCGGATTGAACCCGAGGAGCTGGTAGGCACCCTGCATGGCGGCTGGAAAGAGCTGCTCGATACGCTGAATACCGAGCGGATTGTCACCACCGCAGGGCTCGTCGGCGCAGGCAGCCTCGCGCTTCGCGTCGCGGTCGATTATGCCAATGAACGAAAAGTCTTCGGCAACCGGCCCGTCGGCTCCTATCAGGGCATCCAGTTCCCGCTCGCGCAGGCGAAAGCGGAAATCGAATGCGCCCGGCTGATGAACTACAAGGCGGCGGCGCAGTTCGATGCGGGTGAGCCGTTCGGCAGTGAAGCGAACGCGGCGAAGTTGATCGCGGCGCAGGCGGTTGCCGATGCAACGGAGCGCGCAATGCAGGCGATGGGCGGGATGGGCTATGCGACCGAATCGCATCTTGAGCGGCTCTGGCGCGATGCGCGGCTCTTCCGCTTTGCGCCGGTCTCGGAGGAGATGATCCTCAACTTCATTGCCGTGCATGATCTCGGGATGCCGCGTTCCTACTAGGCGGCGCCGGACGATAAAAGGGAGGGAGAGAGAATGGTCAATCTCGGCAGTTTCCTGAAATATCACGCGGCGCGCTGGCCCGACAAAATAGCGATTGTCTATCAGGACCGGCGGATCAGCTACGGTGAGCTTTGGCAGCGCGTCCAGCATCTCGCGCGGTTTCTGAAGGGGCAGGGGATCGGCAAGGGCGATGTCGTGGCTGTCTTTATGAAAAACAGCCCGGCCTTCATCGAGATTGCCATTGCGACGAGCTATCTCGGCGGTGTCTTTCTTCCCATCAACTATCGTCTCGCGAACGATGAGGTCGCCTATATCACGGGCAATGCGAAGGCGAAGCTGCTCTTCGGCGATGCGGAGTTTGCCGGGGTGCTGGCTGTGGATGTCCCGAAATTTCTCCTCGATGATGCCATGCAGAAGGATCCGCGCGCGCTCACCGGCGAGAGCGGTGACATTCCGGTGCAGGAATTCGTCCGACCCGGCGATCTCTTCCGCCTGATGTATACCTCCGGCACGACCGATCGGCCGAAGGGCGTCATGCACACCTATGAGAATTTCTACTGGAAGAGCATGGAGCATGTGATCGTGCTCGGCCTCTCGCATCAGACGCGCCTGCTGGTGACCGGGCCGCTCTACCATGTCGGCGCGTTCGACCTGCCGGGCGTTGCGGTGCTCTGGCTTGGCGGCATGCTGAAAATTCACCGCGAGTTCAATCCGGCCGAAGTGCTTGCGGCGATCGAGCAGGAGAAACTCACCGGCGCCTGGCTCGCGCCCATTATGATGGCGGGCGTCCTCAGCCACCCGGAGCGTGACAGATATGATGTCAGCAGCCTAGAATGGTGCATCGGCGGCGGCGAGAAAACGCCGGAGGGGCGCATTATCGAGTTCCAGAAATATTTCACCAACGGGCGCTATATCGATGCCTACGGCCTGACCGAATCCGGGAGCGGCGATACCTTTATGGAAGCGGGCTGGGAGATTGAGAAAATCGGCTCGACCGGGCGGGCAACACCGCATGTCTCCATCGCCATCGCCAATGATGGGGGCCAGTTCCTCGCGCCGGGCGAGGAGGGGGAGATTTGCCTGCGCGGCCCGAAAATCACGCAAGGCTACTGGAACGATCCGCAAAAGACAGCGGACACCCGCATCGGCGACTGGTTCAGGACGGGCGATGTCGGCTATCTCGACGAAGACGGCTTTCTCTACCTCACCGACCGCAAGAAAGATATGATCATCTCTGGCGGCGAGAATATCGCCTCCTCCGAGATCGAGCGGGTGATCTATCAGATGCCGGGCGTGATGGAAGCGGCCGTCATCGGCATGCCCGATGAGCGCTGGGGAGAGGTGCCGGTCGCGATTATCGTGCCCGCCAAGGGCGTCACCATTGACGAGGCGGCATTCCAGGCGCATTGCCGCAAGCATCTCGCCGGCTTCAAAATTCCAAAGCGGCTGATTTTGCAGGAAAGCCTGCCGCGTAATCCATCGGGTAAAATCCTGAAACGCGTGCTTCGCGACGAGATTAGTTAAATAATAGAGACGCAAAAGCAGCCGGCCGAAAGGCCGGCATTTTCGTATGATTTAACCTCTATTCACCGATTACACGCTATCTGATGCGCACGCGCGCCCTCATGCTGACACAATTTGCAAAAATATTATATTTGTGAAAAGTTATATTGTTGATGTTTATTGAGAAGGAGGACTCAACGTGGGCGACGCAGGAATTGGCTGGATTGCAGCGATTATTATCGGCGGAGTGGCGGGCTGGATAGCCTCTACCCTGATGAAAGCGGATACCGGAATATTCTTCAATATCATTCTCGGGATCATTGGGGCGGCGATAGCGAGCTTCCTCTTTGGCTTGCTCGGGATCTCCTTTGGCGGTTGGCTCGGCTATCTTGTGGCCGGCATCATTGGCGCCTGTATTCTCGTCGGGATCGTCCGGGCGATCAAGCGCTAGCCGTCTATTGATAAAAAACGGGAACGGGAGGGCGACCCCCTCCCGTTTTTTATACCTCTCTCAGCGCATGAAAAACCCGCCGTTTTGGGACGGCGGGTTTTCTCGTCTAAGACGCGCTCAGAGGATTATTTCTGCTTGTCAAGCGCAGCGCGGAACTGGGCGAGAACTTCGCTGCCCGGCTGACCGCGATTGTCGAGGTCTTTCGCCCACTCATCGGCAACCTCGTCGGAATGCTGCGAGAAGGTGAGAAGATCGCTCTCCGTCAGCGTGTAATATTCGACGCCTTCGCCGGCCATCTCCGCGAGTGCTTTCTCGACGTCATTGTCGATGTTTTCGCACATCGTCGTGACCATCTTCTCACTTGCCTCGGTCATCACAGTCTTGACGTCGTCCGGCAGCTTGTCCCAGGCGTTCTGGTTGATCACGAAGGTGACGATGAAGCTGCCGAAGTTCCCGCCGCGGGTCCCGTATTTGAGCAGCGAGACAAGGTCATAGGAGATCACGCTCTGATTCGGGAAGATCAGGCCGTCCATCGTGCCGCGCGAGAGTGATTCACGCACTTCCGTTGCCGTCATGCGAACCGGAACAGCGCCGATCTTGCGGGCGAACAGGTCCATCGGGCCGCCGGTGCTGCGAAGCTTGAGGCCGGCTGCGTCAGAGGCGGTCTGGACTTTCTTGTTGACGGTGTAGATCTGGTAGGGCTCGAGAACGAAGGCGAACAGCAGATGAACCTTGTTTGCGGTGAATTCCCGGCTCTTGATCGGATCCTGATTGGCGACTTCCCAGAAGGCTTTGGTACCGATGCAGGAGGTCGGGAAGCTGCCCGGCAGCTGTGCAACACCCGAGAGCGGCATTTTGTCAGAGACATAGGACGGGCCGACATAGCCGATATCGGTCACGCCGTTCTGCGTCAGCGTCAGCATGTCTTTTGCCTTGCCAAGCTGTTCGGCCGGATATTCTTCGAACGTCACGCGCCCGTTGGTGGCTTCTGTTATCTGCGCCATCCAGGGGGCGACGGCCTGAACCTGGATAAAATGCGCCGTCGGGAAGGAATGCGCCAGGCGCAGCTTGATTGGCTCCTGCGCCGAGGCCGTCGTCGACAATCCGGCGAGCATCGCAACGGCAGCCGTAAGTGCCAGTTTGGAAATGATTTTTTTCATTTGTCTCCCTTTCTGTTGCGCCTTTGGTCCATTTGGAATTGGAATTTTGCGGTGTTATATACTGGCGCGACGTATTTTGTTAGATTATGATTGTTCCGTTATCTGCATAATATACGATATTGAGAACGGTTCAAGAATTTTAGGAGAGTCTGTGACTAAAAATACGCCAAAAGGACCCCGTTCTCCCGCCCGGGTTATGCAGTTGCTGGAACTTCTTGCCTCCCATACCGACGGCCTGACCTTGGCGAGGATGAGCGCGCTGGTCGATACGCCGAAAACCAGCCTGCTGAGCCTCCTCCGTTCGCTTGAGGCCGAAGGATATATCGAAGTCCATAATAAGACATACAGCCTTGGCGCGAAAGCATTCCGTCTTGGGAATATGATAAATGCGCGCATGAAGGCGCAGTCGTCCTTTCCGTCGGCGGTGCGGCCCTTTCTGCTGGCGCTCTCGCGCGACAGCGGCGAGACGGTCCTCTCCGGCGTCCTCGCCGAAGACGGTACTCATGGCATCTTTATCGACATCGTTGAAGGCAACGGGTCGATCTATCTCTCCTCCGTTATCGGGGCGCAGCGCCCGCTTTTCTGCTCGTCTTTCGGAAAAAGCCTGCTCGCCTTCCAGAGCGTCAGCTTCATCCATAATTACCTGGAGAATGTCGATCCCGTCTCGCCGATGACCGGCATCCGATACGAGATCAGTGCGATCCTCGAGGATCTGGAATATATCCGCAAATCCGGCGTGAGCATTACAATGGGCGATACGGTCAAAGAGGCGGGCGGCATCAGTGTGCCGGTCTTCGGCGCGGAAGGGTATATTCTCGGGAGTATAACCCTCGCTGCGCCGCTTGACCGGCTGAAAAGCCAGCTCAATCACTATGCCGAGCTGGCTCACGCCGCCGGGGAGAGGGCATCGCAGTTTATGGGCTATTTTCTCCCCTATCCCGGATCAAAAAACAACAAGAGGGCCGATGGCGCGCGGGCGAGGCAATCATAAGGCTCATAAGGTCGCCGCGTCGTGCCGGGCGCCGCAGTGGAGGAGGCGGGACATTCTTTCTTTCAAAGAGATGACCCGGACCGCGCGTATTGCGACGGCGATGACCTGACGCACCGCGCACCGGTCGTATGCCATCGCCCGGCAATTTCCGGCTTGACAGTAGAAAAGCGCCCCGATATTTTGGTCTTAAATAAGAACAATATTCTGTTATCGGAACAAAAATCGCAGGGCCGCAACTAAAAAGACCTTTCAACCCCTGTGACCGTTCCGAAAGCGCCGGATTTGGCGGTTCCGCCTCTTTCCGTCACGCCTTACGCACCGGGAGATTTGGTCATGTTGTTTAGGAGTCTTTTCTTCGCCCCCGCCAACCGGCCGGATCTGCTGGCGAAGTTTCCGCGATTTTCCGCTGACTGCTACGTCATCGACCTTGAGGACGGCACGCCGCCCGGCGACAAGGTTGCGGCGCGCGGCGCCCTCGCGGGCAATATGGCGATGCTGCGCGACGCGAAGGTAAAGGGGCTTGTCTATGTGCGGGTCAATGAGCCGGGATCGGAATTCTTTCTTGACGATATCGCGGCCGCCGTTGCCTGCGATATTGACGGCATCGTCATCCCGAAACTCGAAACCCCCGATCAGTGCGATCCGATCGTTGCGGCAATCCGCGCGGCGCGGGGGAAGGATCCGGCGAAGCGGGAGATACGGATCCTCGGCGGGATCGAATCCATGCTGGGCGTCCTGAATGTGAACGAGCTTTGCAAGGCCAACGAGCTGATGAGCGCGGTCTTCTTTGGCGCAGAGGACTATGCGTCCGATCTTGGCGCGCGGCGGACAGCGGGCGGGGACGAGGTCCTCTATGCCCGCTCGCGCGTTGTGCTGGCCGCGAAAATCGCCGGCATCGTGCCGATCGACCAGGCAGTGGTCGAGGTGCGCGATGACGAACAGTGCCGCCGCGACGCTGGCAAGGGGCGCGATCTCGGCTATGAAGGCAAGATCTGCGTCATCCCGCGCCAGATTGACATCTGCAACAGCATTTTCGCCCCGACGGAGGAGGAAACCCGCGAGGCGGCTGAGGTTGTCGCGGCCTATCGCGACGCCATGTCGAGGGGCATCGGGACGATTGACTTCAAGGGTAAAATGATCGATGGGCCGCTCCTCAAGCGCGCCGAACAGACACTGGCGATCGCCGAGGTAATCCGGAGCAGGGAGGAAGACTGATGAAGGAACTGGATATTGCCGAGCTGGACCTTTCCGCTCTGATAAAAAAATCGGAAACGATTACGTGGGGCAATGCCTGCGCCGAGCCGCTGACGCTGACCGAAGCGCTGGTCGCGCAGCGCCATAATCTTGAGGATGTCCGCGTTTTTTTTGGCGCGAGCTTTTCAAAAACCTTCGCGCCCGAGCATGCGGACAAGATCAAATTCATGTCGACGGGCGGCATTGGCGCGGCGGGGGCGCTCACGAAAGCGGGCGTTTGCGATGTGATCCCGTGTCATGTCTCGCAGGTTGCGGGATATATCGAGGCGGGCCGCATTCCTTGCGACGTCGTGTTCGTCCAGGTCAGCCCGCCGAACGAGCGCGGCGAATATAGCCTCGGCGTCACCAGCGACTTCATCTACACTGCCGTCAAGAAAGCGCGCCTCGTCATCGCCGAGATCAACAGCCAGACGCCGCAAAGTTTCTGCGTGGAGCCGCTGACGGCGAAGGATATCGACTATTGCATCTATTCCGACCGGCCGGTTGTCGCCGTGCCGGCGGCCGCCGTCACGGACGTCGACCGGACAATCTCCGGCTTTGCGGAAGGGTTTATCCCGGACCGCGCGACATTGCAGGTCGGTATCGGCGGCGTTCCGGAAGCCCTGATGGCGACGCTGAAATCGCGGCGCGGGCTTGGCATTCACTCGGGGATGATCGGCGACAGCGTCGTTGATCTTGCGGAATCCGGAGCGCTGACCAACGGCTTCAAGGAAATCGATGCCGGCGTGACGGTGACCGGCGCACTCATCGGTACGAAGCGGCTCTATGATTTTGCCCACAGGAATCCCGAATTGCGTATGGCGCCGGCATCCGTCACCCACGACATCCGGCTTCTCGCCGAGCTCTCCAACTTCATCTCGATCAACTCGGCGCTCGAAGTCGATATCACCGGGCAGGTGAATGCCGAAGGGATCGGGGCGAATTATTTCGGCAGCGTTGGCGGGCAGGTGGATTACGTCCGCGCCGCCGGTCTCTCCAAGGGCGGCTGCTCGCTGATTGCGCTTCGCAGCGCCGCCAAGGGCGGGGAGGTCAGCAAGATCGTCTCCCGCCTCTCCGGTCCTGTCACAACGCCCCGAAGCGACGTCGGCGTCGTGGTGACCGAGTTCGGCGCCGCCGATCTTCGCGGCCTGCCGCTCCGGGCGCGGGTCCGGGCGATGATCGATATCGCGCCGCCCGAGCACCGCGAGCGCCTGGAGCGCGAAGCGCATGACATCGTCAAGATGGCCTCGTGAGGCAACAAAAATCGCCGGGACGGGCCTCATGGCGCGAAAACAAACGACCGCGCGCCTGACAGGATAGATTGACCTCGGCAATATTACAGCGGAATAATAATTTCGCGTGGGAGAAGAAATAACTCAGCCACCGTCATCGCGACTGTGAAAATATAATAAAGGGAGTTCCGTCATGGCAGAGGCCATTCTGTTTGAGGTCGAAGACGATATCGCCATCATCACCATCAACCGCCCGGACCGGCGCAACGCGATCAATGACGCGGTGAGCGAAGGGATGCGGGCCGCCTGGGCGCGGTTCGAGCAGTCGCCGGAGCTGAAGGTCGCCATTCTGACCGGGGCAGGGGACAAATCTTTCTGCGCGGGCATGGATCTGAAAGAGGCGGCGGATAAGATGCTCGGCGTTCCGGCGCGCGATTTCATTCCCGTCCTCGGCGACAGCGTCACGGTAACAAAGCCGGTCATCGCCGCCGTCAACGGCTTCGCCTTTGCGGGCGGCTGGCTGTTCGCGCAGATGTGTGATCTTTGCATTGCGTCGGAAAACGCCACCTTCGGCATCACCGAGGCGAAGGTCGGCCGGGGCATGCCCTGGGCCGCGCCGCTCGGCGCGATGATCCCGCAGCGGGTGATGATGGAGCTGCTGCTGACGGGTGATACGCTGTCGGCGCAGCGCGCACTGGAGATCGGCTTTGTCAACAAGGTGGTGCCCCAGGCCGAGCTGATGGCGGAGGCAATCACCATGGCGAAGAAAATCGCCGCCAATGCGCCGCTCACCGTCAAGGCCGCGAAGGAGCTTGTGTATCTCTCGGCCGAGATGGGCCGCTCCGCCGCGCTCCGGGCGGGATATCATCTGTTCGAATCAGTTTATAAAAGCGAGGACGCGCTGGAGGGGCCGCTCTCGTTCCGTGAAAAACGGCCACCCAAGTGGCAGGGAAAATGACGGAAAAAATATAACTAGGGAGGGATAAATCGATGGAGTTGCTGGACAAGGTCATCACCTTGATTGAAAAGGCGGTGATCTCGCTGTCGGGCGTCTGCCTGACGATTATCATGCTGCTGATCACTGTGGATGTGGTCATGCGGTATGTATTCTCATCGCCGCTCAGCTGGTCGTTTGACCTGATATCCCTGTATCTTGCGACGCTGCTGTTCTTCGCGGCCGTCTCCGATACCTTCCGTCGCGGCAGTCATGTGAAGATCGACCTGTTTGACAAGCTCGGCTCCGTCCGCGTCCGTGCGGCGCTGGAAGTAATCGGCTTTGTCAGCGCTCTCGTTCTGTTCTACCTCATGTTCCGCCTCGGTGTTGAAGACGGCATCGACAGCTACGTGAAGGGCCATGTGATCGCAGGCGCGATCCACTGGCCGACCTGGATCCCCTATATGATTGTCGCGCTTGGCTATGGCCTGCTCTCGCTCAGGATCGTGGTCACTATTCTGGAGCGGATAAAAGTACTGATAACTGGCGTGCAGATAGAACGTGCCGTTGAGCATCTGGAATAGGGAGGGCGGACCATGGTGTTTATCGGTTTGATTGTATTGTTGACGATGCTCGTCTTCGGCATGCCGGTGGCGTTCGCGCTCGGCATATCCGGAATGGTTGGCCTCTACACGATCGGGGGGCTGCCGATGGTGGAAGGGATCCTGCGGACCGTGTCGCTTTCGACCACCGCGTCTTATGAGCTGCTGACGATCCCGATGTTTATCCTGATGGCAGAGTTTATTATCGTCAGCCGCATCGCCAACGAACTGTTCGACAGCGCGAAGGCATGGATGGGGCGGACGCCCGCGGGCCTCGCCATTGCGACCGCACTTGCGGGGGCGGGCTTCGGCGCCATTTCCGGCTCCAGCACCGCCTCGGCCGCAACGCTGTCGGCGACGACCATCCCGGCGATGCTGGAGAGCAAGTATAACCCCCGCTTTGCCTCCGGCGTGGTGGCAATCTCCGGGCCGCTGGCCATGCTGATCCCGCCGAGTATCGCGCTCATCCTGTACGGGCTGATCGCCGATATCAGTATCGGAAAGCTGCTGATCGCGGGTGTCGTACCGGGATTGCTGGTCACCTGCGTCATTATTCTGACGTCTATTCTGCTGGTGACGATCTATCCGCATTTCGCGCCCGCCGGGCGGGCCTACACGATGTCGGAGAAGTTTCGATCGCTGAAAGTGATCGGCCCGATGGTGATTTTGATCACCCTGGTGACCGGCTGTATCTATCTCGGCATCGCCACCCCGACGGAATCGGCAAGCCTCGGCGCGTTTGGCGCCTTCTGTATTGCGTTCTTCCGGGGCCGGCTGACGCTGGCGACCTTCTATTCCGCGCTTCGCAAGGCGGCGGCGACCAGCTGTATGATCGTGCTGATCATCATCTGCGCCCATATCTTCAGCTACTATTTCACCCTGACTGGCGTGACGCAGGCCCTCGTCAGCATGGTTGGCGATCTTGACGTGGATCGCTGGGTGATCCTCGCTCTGATGATCATTCTCTATCTGGTTCTCGGCTGCTTCATGGACCAGATCGCCATCCTCTTCCTAACGGTTCCGGTCACGCTGCCGATTATGATGAGCCTTGGCTACGATCCGTTCTGGTTCGGCGTCATCGTTATCATCACGGCGGAAATCGGCCTTGTGACGCCACCGATCGGGCTCAACGTGTTCGTTGTTGCGGCCTATTCGAACGTCAAGGTGCAGGATATTTTCATCGGAGTATTCCCGCATGTAATCACCCATATTCTGGTGATTATCCTGCTCAGTATCTTTCCGGCGATTGTCACCTGGCTGCCCGAGACCGTCCGATGACGGCAGTGGAGCAAACCCTGTAGAACGTCGGAAAAAATTAAAAACAAAAAGGATATGTGACATGAAAAACAAGCTCTGCGAAATGTTCGGTATTGATGTACCTATCTTCGCCTTTTCCCATTGCCGGGACGTGGTCGTTGAAGTCTCAAAGGCCGGCGGCATGGGCGTGCTCGGCATGGCGCGCATGGATCCCGACCGGCTGGAGGAGGAGCTCAACTGGATCGATGATCACATCGAGGGCAAGCCCTACGGCGTCGACGTGCTGATGTCGGGTAACGTGAAGGATTCGGGCGATCTGAAATATGAGCCGGAAAAGCTTCTGCCGAAGGAGCATGTCGAGTTCGTTCGCAAGATGCTCGACGATGCGGGGGTGCCGCCGCTGCCGGAGGATGAGGCCGAAACGATCCGCCGCGATATCGTCAAGGGGATGAACTTCACGCCGCGCGAGAGCCTCGATATGATCGACCGCGCCATGAAGCATCCGATCAAGCTGATCGTCAACGCGCTTGGCACGCCGCCCGCCTCGCTGATCGAGGAAGCGCACAGCAAGGGGATCAAGGTTGCCGCGCTCGCCGGCAAGCCGCGCCACGCCATCAAGCATAAGGAAGCGGGCTGCGATTTCGTCATCGCGGTCGGAACCGAGGCGGGGGGCCATACCGGCGAGATTTCCTCGCTCGTCCTCTGGCCGAGCATTGTCGATGCGGTGGCGCCGATGCCGGTTCTCGGCGGCGGCGGGGTCGGCCGGGGACGCCAGCTTGCGGCGGCGCTCGCGCTCGGCTGCGAGGGTGTCTGGTGCGGCTCGATCTGGCTGAAAACGGTGCAGAGTGAAGTGCCGCCGGAGATCAAGCAGAAGATGTTCGAGGCCGAGGCAAGCGATGCCATCCTGACGCGGAGCGTCACTGGCAAGCCCTGCCGGACGCTGAACAACAAATTCTCGCAGGCCTGGAACGCGCCTGATGCACCGGACTGCCTCCCGGCGCCGCTGCAGAACTATCTCTGGTGGCAGGAAGGCCGCTCCCGCGTCGAGCGGGTGCGCGCAAAAGATTTCCTGACCTATCCGGTCGGCCAGATCGTCGGCCAGATGAATGAGGAAACGAGCGTCAAGGAAGTCGTCTATGATTTCATCAACGAGCTTCTGGAATCGAAGGAGCGGCTCGACAACATGCTCGGTGAGTAACGAACGCTATTCGGCCTCTGTGCCGGCCCCCTGCAGTTCGTCTCCCTCCCTCCCATCGATGGCGGATTGCAGGGGTTTCTGATTGCAATAAAAAGGGCCCGGAAATCTCCGGGCCCGATTTTTGTCGCTCGCTGACCGATCAGCGGTTCAGGTTCTCGACGATAATGGCCGGGGCCATGCCGCCCGCCGCGCACATCGTGACAAGGCCGTAGCGCTTGCCGGTCCGCTCCAGCTCATCGACGATCGTGCCGATCAGGATGGAGCCGGTCGCGCCGATCGGATGACCGAGCGCCATTGCGCCGCCGTTGACGTTGACCTTGGCGCGGTCGATCTTCAGATCGCGGATGAATTTCTCCGTGACCACGGCGAAGGCCTCGTTGATCTCCCAAAGATCGATATCATCGACCGTGAGGCCGGCGCGGGCGAGCACCTTCTTTGCCGCCGGAACCGGGGCATTCAGCATCAGCGTCGGGCAATCACCGATATTCGCCGTGGCGACGACGCGGGCGCGCGGCTTCATGCCGTGTTTCTTCGCATAGTCGGCGGAGGCGAGCAGAACCGCTGCCGATCCGTCAACGACGCCTGACGAGTTGCCGGCGTGATGGACGTGGTTGAATTCCTTGATCTCGGGATATTTCCGCTTGATCAGGCTGCCATAGGTCTCGCGGCCCTCTTCGTCGACGGGGATGTCGGCGAACATGTTGAAGACGGTTTTGAGGCCGGCGAGGGTTTCCAGCGTCGTTTCGGGACGGGGGAATTCATCCTTTGCAAGCGCGAGGGAGCCATCGAGATTGTGGACCGGAATGAGCGAGCGGTCGAAACGGCCTTCGCGGATCGCAACATCGGCCCGCTTCTGGCTTTCCACGGCAAGCTCATCAAGGGCTTTGCGATCAATCCCCTCAAGCGTTGCCACCGCATCGGCGCAAACGCCCTGATGGGCCTGCGGGTGCAGTTCGCGAAGCGGCAGGTTGCCCTGGTCAAAGAGGGTCGGGACCGGCGTTTTCGGCTGCGAGCCGGTAAAGCTCATCATCTCGGTGCCGCCGGCGATCACCAGATCTTCCATGCCGGACATGATCTGCGCCGCGGCAAGGCTGACGGAGCTGATGCCCGAGCCGCAGAAGCGGTCGATGGTGAGGCCCGAGGCGCGGACATCGTAGCCGGCGCTCAAGGCCGACATGCGGCCAAGGTCGGAGCCCTGCTTGCCGAACTGCGACGAGACGCCCCAGATGATATCGTCAATTTCCGAGGTCTCGAGGCTGTTGCGCTCGGCGAGGGCTTTGAGAACGGCAGCGCCGAGCTGCTGCGGATGAATATGGGCAAGCGATCCCTTGCCCACCTTGCCGATGCCCCGCGGGGTGCGGCAGGCATCGATAATGTATGCTTCAGACATGTTTCTTTCCTTCTCTGTCGGTTAGCGGGGCGCCATGCGGATTGCGCCGTCGAGACGAATGTCCTCGCCGTTGAAATAGCCGTTACGGATCAGCTCGAGCGCGAGAGAGGCGTATTCTTCCGGGCGGCCGAGGCGCGACGGGTTCGGAACCTGTGCGGCGAGGGCGGCTTTGACTTTCTCGGGTGCGCGCTGCAGGAGCGGGGTATCGAAGATGCCGGGCAGGATGGTGTTGACGCGGATCAGCTCCTGCGCGAGGTCGCGCGCGACCGGCAGGGTCATGCCGACGATACCGCCCTTGGAGGAGGCATAGGCGGCCTGTCCGACCTGGCCGTCTTCGGCGGCGACGGAGGCGGTGTTGATGATAACGCCGCGCTCGCCGTCGATCGGATCGAGCGTGAGCATGCCGGCCGCCGACTTCGCGATGCAGCGGAAGGTGCCAATGAGGTTGATCTGGATGATCATTTCATAGTCTTTGAGTGAGTAGTGCGTGATCGCCCCCGTCTCGCGGTCGCGGGAGACCGTTTTCCCTGCCTTGCCCGTGCCGGCGCAGTTGACGAGGATACGTTCCTGACCGAGCTTCGCTCGGATCGCCGCGAAGCCTGCATCGACCTGCTCTTCCGAGGTCACATCGACTTTGGCGAATGCCCCGCCGAGTTCCCTGGCGAGCGCTTCGCCCTTTTCCTCATTGAGGTCAAAGATACCCACCTTGACGCCGTTCTCGGCGAGCTTGCGGCCCGTCGCGGCGCCAAGTCCTGACGCTCCGCCAGTGATAATTGCAGTCAATCCTTCGAATTTCATCTTCGGTTCCTTTTGATTTCGTATCCCGTCTGGTGGAGACATTCTTGCTTATTCTGCCGGGGCTTTCTAAGAGCACCCCGGACCCGTTCATTTTATCCCCTTGACGCGATTTTCTTATGTCAGTCGGGCGTTCGTTACAAGAGGGGAAAGTAGCGGATGGATAAGTATGACGTCTGGCGTGCGGCTTGGCAAAGGCTAATGCGGGCGCCCGCGTTCGGGCGTGATCTCAATTTTATAATTGTTTTCCGCGCCGTAACGGCTACTCTGTGGCGCAATCAATAATATCAAGAACATATCGGAGGACCCATGAGCGGCGCGACGAATTTCAACTTGCCGGACGACCTGGTCAATTATCTGAAAGTCCTGGATGATTTCATCGAACGGGAAATTCGTCCGCTGGAAGAGCAGGATGACAACATCCGCTTCTTCGATCACCGCCGCGAGGACGCCCGCACCGACTGGGAGCGCGGCGGCCTGCCGACCGAAGACTGGGAAGCCCTACTCGCCGAGGCCAAGCGCCGCGCCGACAAGGCGGGGCACTTCCGCTATCCGCTGCCCAGGGAATATGGCGGGCAGAACGGAACGAACCTTGGCATGGCGGTGATCCGCGAGCATTTCGCGACCAAGGGCCTCGGCCTGCATAACGATCTGCAGAACGAGCATTCCATCGTCGGCAACAATGTCGGCGTTCTCCTGATGCTGGCCTATGGATCGGAGCAGCAGAAGGCGGAGTGGGTTGAGGACCTGCTGCAGGGGCGCAAGCGCTTTTCCTTCGGGATCTCCGAGCCCGACCACGGATCGGATGCGACGCATATGGAGACGACGGCGGTCCGCGAGGGTGATGAGTGGATCATCAACGGCGAAAAGACGTGGAACACCGGCATCCACAAGGCAAGCCATGACCTGATCTTCGCCCGCACGTCCGGCAAGGCGGGGGACGGTTTCGGCATCACCTGCTTCCTTGTGCCTTCGGGCGCGCCCGGCTTCACGGTGAAGGAATATCTCTGGACCTTCAACATGCCGACAGATCACGCGCATGTCGTCCTTGAAAATGTCCGTGTGCCACATTCGTCGATTCTCGGGGAAGAGGGGCGGGGCCTGCAGGTGGTGCAGCATTTCTTCAACGAGAACCGCATCCGTCAGGCTGCCTCCAGCCTCGGTGCGGCGCAGTATTGTGTCAATGAAGCGGTCAGTTACGCGAAAATCCGCAAGCCCTTCGGCAAGGCGCTCGCGACCAATCAGGGAATCCAGTTCCCGCTGGTCGAATTGCAGACGCAGATCGAGATGCTGCGCGCGCTGATCCACAAGACGGCCTGGATGATGGACGAATATGGCGCCTTCAGCGTCTCCGACAAAGTGTCCATGTGTAACTACTGGGCGAACCGGCTCTGCTGCCAGGCCGCCGATCAGGCGATGCAGGTGCACGGCGGCCTCGGCTATTCCCGCTACAAGGCGTTCGAGCATATCTATCGTCATCACCGCCGCTACCGCATCACCGAAGGGGCGGAGGAAATCCAGATGCGCCGTGTCGCCGGCTATATGTTCGGCTTTATGTCGCAGAAGGCCCCTAAGGGCGTCAGCGAAGACTGATCCGCGCTGAAGGAGGAGTTGAAGGTGAGCGAAGCCGCATCGACGACATTTGAAGCTGCGCTGGAGGCTGTCCTTGCGCGCTGCGTCCCGGATTTCAGGCGGCTTGAAGCCGCGGAGCGCCTTTCGGGCGGGGCGAGCCAGGAGACTTACCGGCTGGTCATCGAGACGGCGGCCGGGCGGGAGCTGCGTGCGTTCCGCCGCGCGCCTGCGGAAATCGGCGAAACCGCGAGCGGCCCGGGGCTTGCGGGCGAGGCGCTCCTCTTTCAGGTGGCGCGCGCCGCCGGTGTTCCGGGCCCAAAGGTCGATTATGTGCTTCAGACCGAAGACGGGCTCGGCACGGGCTTTATCATGGAGTGGATCGAGGGCGAGACGCTCGGCGCAAAAATCGCCAGGGCCGAGGATTTCGCAAAGATCCGTCCGCGTCTCGCCTATCAGTGCGGGCAGATTATGGCACGGATACACCAGATTGACGTCACCGCGTCCGGCCTCGCTCCGCGCCTCCACCGCCTGACGCCGGAAGCCGCCATCCGCCAGACATGGGACCAGTATAAAGGCCTCAAGGCCATCGCACCGATGATTGATTTCACCGCGCGGTGGCTGCTCGAAAACCTGCCGCCCGAAGTCGAACCGCGGCTTGTCCACAATGATTTTCGCAACGGCAACCTGATGGTTTCAAAGACCGACGGAGTGAGTGCCGTGCTCGACTGGGAGCTCGCCCATATCGGCGATCCGATGCGCGATCTCGGCTGGATCTGCACCGGCTCCTGGCGGTTCGGGCAACATGAGTTCCCGGTCGGCGGATTTGGGCTCAGGGAAGATCTCTTCGCCGGCTATGAGGCGGAGAGCGGCCGGAAAATTGACCCCCGCCATGTGCATTTCTGGGAAGTCTTCGGCTCCTTCTGGTGGGCGGTCGGCTGCCTCCGGATGGGGGAGCGCTATCGCAGGGAGCCGTCCGTCGGGGTGGAGTATCCAGTGATTGGCCGGCGCTCCTCGGAATGCCAGGTCGATTGCGTCAACCTGCTGATCCCGGGGCCCGTCTCGTTTAACCCGGCGGCGCCGGATCCGGTCCTTCACGACCTTCCAAGATCCGATGAAATTCTCACCAGCGTGCGCGATTTCCTTCGCGACAGCGTGATGTCCGTGACCGGGGGGCGGGACCGCTTCCTTGCGCGCGTCGGCGCCAACGCGCTCGATATCGTGCTCCGGGAAGTGACGCTCGGCAATGAGTACCGGGCGGAGATGCAGGCGCGGCTCGCCCGTCTGCTCGGGCGCGAGGGATCGCTCAGCGCGCTCGAGGCGGAGCTTGCCGCGGGCCTTCGGGACGGGACAATGCCCCTCGATGCGCCGGGTCTTGCCGAATATTTGCGCGAGAGCGTGGTCCGCCGCATCGCGATCGACCAGCCATCCTATCCCGGGTATCAAAAGGCGCTCGCCTATGGCAGTGATCTGTCCGGGAGCGGATAGGGCGGAATAATCGGACCGGAATCCCCCTTATAGTGATAATCATTCGCAATTGCGGTTGACAGCATGCTACGCTATTGATAATCACTATCACTAGCGTAGCCGATTTGTTGGTGTATCCTCATGCGGAATGATTCTGGAATGTTCGTTAATCGACCTGCAAGCCAAAGCGGTGAGCGGATGATTAAACTCGAAAATGAGACCTTGCAGAGCAGCGACCTGTTCTCGCGGGGGAAGGAACTCACGATCGTTCACAACAATGAGTGTTACAAATTGAGGCTTACCGGAAACGACAAACTGATTCTCACCAAATAAGCAATTAGCCCGCCACCCAGCCAACAGGTCCTCCTGCGAGCCAGGCAGCAAGTAAAAGCGCTCATGTTAAAGAAAGTGTGTAAATGCGCCGAATACTGCCGCTCGCCTGTACGAGTCTGCTTCTCTCAACAACCTTTCTGACGCCCGCCGTTGCCGAGGACGCCAGCGGGCAACCGACTGTCTCCCTCGATACCATCACCGTTTATGCGACGCGGACGCCGCAATCCTCCTTCGAGGTGCCCGCATCGACATCGAGCGTTGATGCGGATGCGCCGGGCACTGCGCTCTCGGGCGATATCGGTGATCTCCTGAAATATACGCCGGGCGTCGAAGTTGCCAACGGACCGCGCCGCAACGGCCAGACGGTCTCGATCCGCGGCTTTGACAATGACGCCATCATCACCCTGATCGACGGCCGGCGGCAGAATTTTGAAGCCGCGCATGACGGGCGCTTCTATATGGATCCTGCGCTTTTGAAGCGCGTCGAGGTGGTCCGCGGTGCCTCCTCCTCCATCTATGGCGGCGGGGCTATCGGCGGCGTTATGGCGTTCGACACAAAAGATGCGGCGGACATGTTGGCGCCCGGCGAGAATTTCGGCGCCTACACCGCGATGGGCTTTCGCTCGGCCAACGATGAGTATGCGCCGCTCGTCTCCGCCTTCGGCCGGACGGGCGTGCTCGATGCCCTCACCATGCTGTCCTATCGCGATTCGGGGGATATCCGCCAGGGGGGCGGGTCCACGCTCCAGACCGATGACGAGCTCCTCTCTGGCCTCTTCAAACTCGGCTACAACATCAATGACTATAACAGCCTGAAGTTCATCTATCAGGGCTTCCACAATGACGGGTCGGAGCCGAACAACGGCAGCGGGGCGATCACCACTTCCAACCCGATTGTGCAGAAAGAGGTCACCGACAATCAGTTCAGCCTGAAGTATGAGTTTGAAGATCCGGCCAATGACTGGCTGAAGCCAAAACTTCATGTCTATTACAACAACACCGACGTGCGCGAAGAAGATATCTCCGGCACCAACGCGGGCCGGGTGCAGGTGCGCGAGATCGAGACCATCGGCTTCAATGCGGATAACCAGTCCGTTCTCAACCTCAGCGAGGCGCAGAAGCACACCTTCTCCTACGGCTTCGAGATCTATCGCGACAAGCAGACCGGCACGATTTCGGGCGGCGGCACGCGCCCGGGCGTTCCCAACGCCGATGCGACGAACTACGGCCTCTATGTGCAGGACGAGGTGGATGTGCGCACAGATATCGGCCGCTTCCTGATTATCCCGGCAGCCCGCTTCGATGCCTATCGCAGCAGCGATGATGCCGGCAACTCGCAGGATGAAAGCCGCGTCTCGCCGAAGCTCTCAGTCAGCTATATGCCGACGGAAAACTTCATGGTTTACGGCAGCTATGCCGAGGCTTTCCGCGCGCCGAACCTGACGGAGATTTATTCCTCCGGGCAGCATTTTCCGGCTGTGCCGCCGATGTTCCCGGCGAACTTCTTTGTCCCCAACCCGGACCTCAAGCCCGAAACGGTCACGACCTATGAGATCGGCGCCGGGCTCAATTTTGATAATGTCACCGGCAGGAATGACCGCGCCTATCTGAAGGGTGCCTATTTCATCAGCGACGGCAAGGATTTCATCACGCAGGATGTCGATGTCTTTGCGGGCACGACGATGAATGTCAACGTGCCGGAAGCGCGCCTCACCGGCTTCGAGCTTGAAGGTCTTTATCAGCTCAACCCGGTAACGGCGAAGCTCGGCCTCACCTATGTCGAGGCGGAGGACAAGACCAACGGGACTTATCTCTCCAACAGCATTCCGCTGACGCTGGTTGCCGACATCGCCTATAACGCGGCAGCGCTTGACAGCATTTTCGGTGTGCGCGGCCGCTTTGCCGAGGAGAATGACAAGAACGGCACGGGCGTCGTGACCGCCGGCTATTCCGTCTTCGATCTCTACTATCGCTGGATGCCGACCGTGAAGCCGATCGACACGCTGACTGTCGATCTCGGTGTCTCCAACATCTTCGACAAGGAATACACCATGGCCTACGCCGGTCTCTTCGAGGAAGGGCGCAGCTTCAATGTGAGGGTTGGCTATCAATGGTAAGCGCGGCGTTTGCACATTCGCCAGAGCAGGGCAAGAAGAGATGGATGACGTATCTTGCCCTGTCCGTCTGTGCGAACGTCGCCCTGCTTTCTGCCATCGAGCTTGAGCAAAAGGTTGACATGGTGCTGGAGATACCGGTCATCAGGGTCAATCTGATGTCGATGGCGCGCCCGGCGCCAAAAGCGCCCGAGATTGTCAAGGCCGAGATTGCGCCGGCGGCGGCAACGCCGACTTATGTCGCGCCGGTCGAAACCACGGCTACCGCGCCGCAGAGCATCGCCCCCCGCGCCGAAAAGGTGACGGAGACGATGCCGGCCCCCGCCGTCGAGGCGGCGCCGGTACCAAAGCCGGCGCTTCGCCCCGTAACTCAGACTGCGGCCAAGCCGAAGCCGGACCCCGAGCCGGCCGCGGAAATGGTCCACGTGGAGGTTGCAGAACCGCAACCGACGGTGGAGACGCCGCCCGTGGTCTCAGAGCCAGTTGTCGCCGAGGCTATGGGCGATGCCGATTCCACCGTCATCTATGAAGCGACCTATCGCCTTCAGACCCCGCCGGTCTATCCGCGCCGGGCGCTTGAGCTCGGCCAGCAGGGGGTCGTCACGCTGCATGCGGAAGTGCTGCCGAACGGCGATCCGCGGGATCTCAAGGTTGCCAAGTCTTCCGGCTACCGGCTGCTGGACATGGCCGCCCTCGCGGCCGTCAAAAAATGGAAGTTTGAACCAAGAAACGTTGACGGAAACGCTGTTGCGAGTTGGGTCCGCGTTCCCGTGAATTTTGTCATCCAATAACACTTAAGCAAATGAAACAGGAAGTTAGCCATGAATGAATCCACCGTTTTGAAATCCGCCCTGTCACCCGCCGAAATCCGGGCGCGGTATGAAGCAATCCAGGCGGAAGGAGGAATGCGCGCCCGCAACGCGGCGGCCAGGATCGGCGTGTCGGAAGGGGAGCTTCTCGCCGCCCGCATCGGCAGCGATGTGATCCGCCTTACCAATGATCCCGAAGGCATCCTGAAAGATCTTGAAGCGCTCGGTGAGGTTCTCGCGCTGACCCGGAATGATGCCTGCGTGCACGAGCGCAAGGGCGTTTACCACAATGCGAGCTTCTTTTCCCACGGGGCGGTCCGCTCCGGCATCCTGAACAATCCCGACATCGATCTGCGGCTGTTCATGGGCCATTGGAAGCATGCTTTCGCGGAGCAGACGCCGACCGAGAAAGGCACGCGCAAGAGCCTGCAGTTCTTCGATCCCGCCGGAACCGCCATCCACAAGATTTACCTGACCAACCATTCGAATGAGGCCGCCTATGATGATCTGGTTGCAAAGTATCGCGATGCTGAACAGAACCCGGGACTTGAAGTTGAAAAAGCGGCAGCAAAAGCTGCGGACCGCCCGGATGCAGAAATTAACTGGGAAAGATTCCGTTCCTCCTGGGAAAACCTCAAGGACGTCCACGACTTCTTCATAATGCTCCGCAAATACAAGGTCGGCCGCGTGCAGGCGCTGAGCGGCATCGGTAATGACTTCGCATTCGAGCTTGAGAACAGCGCCTCCCGCCGGGTGCTTGAGCTTGCCCGCGATCGCGACTGCGAGATCATGGTGTTCGTTGGCAACCAGGGCTGCATCCAGATCCATACCGGCCCGATCAAGAAGCTGGTCGAGATGGGTGAGTGGTACAATGTGCTCGATCCCGAGTTCAACCTGCACCTCAACGAGCAGGCGATTGCCCGCAGCTTCGTCGTCCGCAAGCCGACGGTTGATGGCATCGTCACCTCGGTTGAGGTGTTCGACGCCGATAACGAACTGATCGTCAGCTTCTTCGGCAAGCGCAAGCCGGGCGTTCCGGAAAACCCGGCATGGCGCGAAATTGTCGATGCGCTTCCGCTCAAGGAGATGACGAATGTCGCCTGACGCACTGTCAGGATGGCTTCCCGAATGGTTCGAACAGATGGGCGCAGTGGCATGGCCGCTCGCCTTCTGTTCCGTTCTGGCGTTGGCTGTCATTTTCGAGCGGCTGGTGTTCACGGTCCGCGCGGGCGCGCTTGCAAAGAAGCAGTATGAAGCGCTTGCGGGGCAGCTTCGCGCGCATCAGAACCAGCCGAAGCCGGTGCGGGATGAGTTCGTCGGCGTCGCCCTTAGTGAGCTCCGCCGTTCCTACTACAGCGGCATCAAGCTGCTGCGCCTGATCGGCATGATCAGCCCGATGCTCGGCCTGCTCGGCACCATCCTCGGGATGATCGCAACCTTCAAGGTGATTTCGGTGCATACCGGCGCGGTCTCGCCGGCGCTGCTCGCCGATGGCCTCTGGGAAGCGATGCTGACCACCGCCGCAGGGCTCATCATCGCGCTGCCGACGCTGTTTCTCGCCTATATTTTCAGCGCCGTCAGCGACCGCCGGCTCGAGACTCTCTGCCAGGAGCTCAACCGCGTGTCGCTCTCCCTTGAGCTCGCGAAGCAGGATGTGAAGGGCAACGTCATCGGCCTCGCATCCGAGGTGCGTCGCCTATGATCCGGCTCGATCAGAAAGAGAAGGACAGCGGGATGCTCGGCGATATGGCCCCCGACATGACGCCGATGCTCGACGTGATGTTCATCCTGCTCGTCTTCTTCCTGCTGACCATGGGAACGGTTCTGCAATCGCTCGATCTGCAGCTGCCGACCGCCGTGGAGGAGCAGTTGCCCGACGTCAACAAACCGCGGCACATCATGCTCGAAATTCGCGAGGGGGCTTACGCCATCGACGGTCGGACATATACCGGGTTTGACGACTTCAAGGCGGGGTTCGAGGGCAGTCTCAAGGAGAAGCCCGATTACGATGTGATCGTCGCGGGCGATCGCCGCGTCTCGATCGAGGAGCTGTTGAAAGTACTGACCTATCTGCAAGCGCAAGGGGTCGAAGCCGCTAACATTCTTATGCATAAAGAAGCGACACCATGATCAGGATTTTATCCGTTGTTTTCCTGCTTTTCACTTTTTCGGCCCACGCGGCGGAGGCGCCGACGCGCGTCGTCTCCGTTGGCGGGGCGCTGACGGAAATCGTTTATGCCCTCGGCGCCGGCGATCTCGTCGTCGCGAGCGACACGACGAGCTATTATCCGCCCGAGGCCGCAGAGGTTCCGAAAGTCGGCTATATGCGGGCGTTGAGTGCCGAAGGCGTTCTTTCCACCGATCCCGATCTCGTTATCCTCGCCGAGGAAGCCGGGCCGCCCCTGGTGATCGAGCAGCTTGAGCGGGCAGGGACGCGACTTCTGAAAGTCAACTCCGCCCGCTCCGTTGACGATGTGCGCGCGCAGATCGAGACGATCGCCGCCGCGCTTCATCGCGAGAGGGACGGCGCCGCGCTGATTGCCGACATCGACGCGCAAGAGGAGACGCTGAAAGCACGGGTCGCGGCGCAAGAGACGCCGAAGCGGGTGCTCTTTATCCTTCAGCATGGCGGCGGCGCGCCGATGGTGGCGGGGCAGGATACCTCGGCCGATGATATCATCCGCCTTGCCGGTGCGGTCAATGTCGTCGATGGCTACAAAGGCTACAAGCCGCTCTCGCCCGAAAGCGCGACGGCCCTTGCGCCCGACGTCATTCTCGTCACCGACCAGGGCATTGAACAGGCGGGCGGGAGAGAGGCGTTTCTCACCGCGCCGGGCCTTGCCCTGACGCCGGCGGGCCAGAACGGCCGCCTCGTCTCGATGGATGCGCTGCTGCTTCTCGGCTTCGGGCCGCGGGCGGTTGATGCCGCACTCACCCTGCAGGAGCAGCTGAACACGCCATGACGGTGCTTGGAAAATCGGCCTCGCTCCCGATACCGCGCCGGCGCGTGAATGCGCCGGCATTGCTGCTGCTTGGCGTTCTGCTGGTTGCCGCGGCAGTTCTCGCGGCGTCAATCGGCGCCGTTTCCATCCCGCTTGGCGGCATTTTGAGTTTTGATCTCTCGGATCAGCATCAGGCGATCCTCTCGACGATCCGCTTTCCGCGGGTGCTGCTCGCGATCATCGTCGGGGTCTCGCTGGCCGTCTCCGGCGCGGCGATGCAGGGGCTGTTTCGCAATCCGCTCGCCGATCCCGGCCTGATCGGGATTTCGAGCAGCGCCGCCCTCGCGGTCGCCGTGGTGATCGTGCTCGCAGGGCCCGTTTCAGGCTTTCTCGGCCTTTACAGCCTCAGCTTTGCGGCATTCGCGGGCGCGCTGATCGCCTGTTTCCTGATTTTCCGCCTTGCCCGGCTGACCGGCGGCTTCTCCGTCACCTATATGCTGCTGACCGGCATCGCCATCAATGCGCTGGCCGGGGCGGGGGTTGGCGTTCTCACCTTTCTCAGCGATGATCAGCAGCTTCGCAGCCTGACCTTCTGGACGATGGGCAGCCTCGGCGGCGCGCTCTGGCCGTCGGTCCTTGTTGTCGCAAGCATCGTCATCCCGGCCAGCATCATCCTGATCCGCAACGCGCGCGAACTGAACGTGCTGCTGCTTGGCGAGAATGAGGCCCGCTATCTCGGCGTCGATGCGGAGCGGCTGAAGCGGACCATCGTCATCTGCACGGCGCTCTCGGTCGGGGCGGCCATCTCGGTCAGCGGCATCATCGGCTTTGTCGGCCTTGTGGTGCCGCACCTGATCCGCCTGACGCTCGGGCCCGATCATCGCCTGTTGATCCCCGCATCGGCGCTGCTCGGCGCTCTTCTCCTGCTGCTTGCAGATACGCTCGCGCGCACCGTGGTTGCGCCGGCCGAGATGCCGGTTGGCGTCCTGACCAGCCTGATCGGCGGTCCGTTCTTCCTCTGGCTGCTGATCAAGCAATTTTCGGGAAGGTTTAGCTTGTGATTGAAGCGGAAAATATCTCTGTTACTCTCGGCGGCAGACAGATCCTCGGCAAGGTCAATGCAGCATTCCGATCGGGCACGATTACCGCGATCCTCGGGCCGAACGGGGCGGGCAAGTCGACGCTGCTGAAATGCCTGACGGGCGCGGTCAAGCCGACGAACGGCGCCGTCTATCTCGATGGCCGGGAGCTTTCCGACTATTCGCTGGAAGATCTCTCGCGCCGCCGTGCCGTCCTCTCCCAGGCAACGCCCATCAGCTTTCCCTTCACCGCCCATGAAATCGTCTCGATGGGCCGCAATCCCTATTCGATGATTGAAAGCGTTGCGCGCAATCATGAAATTGCCGACGCGGCGCTTGAGAAGGTCGACGCCTGGCATCTGCGCGATCGTTCCTTTCCGACCCTCTCGGGGGGGGAGCAGCAACGCATCCAGTTCGCCCGGGTGATGGCGCAGATATGGGAGACGGAGGGCGCGACCCTGCTGCTCGACGAGCCGACGTCGGCGCTCGACCTCAAGCATCAGCACCAGCTTCTCGACCTTATTCACGAGCTCTGCGAGGAGCGACGGCTGACGGTCGTCATCGTCATGCATGATCTCAGTCTCGCCTATCACTGCACGGACAACTGCTATTTCATCAAGGCCGGCCGGATCCAGGGCGGGGAGCCGAGCCGCGACCTTCTGACGCCGCAGAAAATCGCCGAGGTTTTCGATCTGCCCGAAAAATATGCCGTGCAACGCTTCGGGGTGCCGATTGCCGACTGACGGTTGCCATCTATTTTTGCGGTGGACGGCGCGATTGTTACGAAATTGTTGCGGCGCGCCGCCGATGGATTAAGATAACCGCCGTCTTATATCTTCGATCAGGGCGGGTGAGATGGCGGGACAAACGGGCGGCCGGCGGCACACCGGCGATATCGTGGTCGTCGGCGCGGGTATCATCGGCATCACGGCGGCGATTGAATTGCAATCCCTCGGCGCAAAAGTCACCGTCATGGACCGCGCCGGGGTGGCGTCGGGGACATCGCAGGGCAATGCCGGCGCCTTCGCCTTCTCCGATTCATCGCCGCTTGCCTCCCCCGGCATCATCCGCCGCGCGCCAAAATGGCTGTTCGATCCGCTTGGTCCGCTCGCCATCCCGCTGCCTTACGCGCTCAAGATCACGCCGTGGATGTATCGCTTCTGGCGCGCGAGCAACGCCGATCAGGTGGCCGCCGGGACACGGGCGCTGACGGCGCTCATGCAGGTATCAAAGGCGCATCTTGAAAGCTTCATGGAGCGGACCGGGACGGCGCATATGCTGCATCATCACGGCAATCTGCAGCTTTACGAGAATCCGGCGGCGTTCAAGGCCGTGCTGCCCATTTGGCAGCGCCGGGCGGAGACGGGCGTCAGCTACACGGTGCTTGAGGGCAACGACGCCATTGCCGAGGCGCAAGCGGGGATCCACCCGCGCTTCTCCCGCGCCATCCTGACGCCGGCCTGGCTTGGCATCTCCGATCCGAAGGACTATACGGTTGCGCTTGGCGACTATTTCACCCGGCAGGGCGGCGAGATCGAGATCGCGGCCGTGAAAGCGATCGAAGCGACGGGCGAGCAGGTCTTTCTGGTCCGCGAGGATGGCTCACGCCGGGAGGCGGATCGGGTGGTGGTCGCGACCGGCGCCTGGTCGCATTTCCTCGCGCGAACGCTCGGCGATCATATCCCGCTGGAGACGGAGCGGGGCTATAATACGACGCTACCGCTTGGCGCGTTCGATCTGAAGCGGCAGCTTTCCTTTGAGGAGCACGGCTTTATCGTCTCGCCGCTCGCGACCGGCATCCGGGTCGGCGGTGCGGTCGAGCTTGGCGGCCTCAATCTCCCGCCCAACTACGCGCGTGCGGATGCGCTTCTGAAGAAGGCAAAAGCCTTCCTGCCGGCGCTGAAAACCGAGGGCGGACGGCCGTGGATGGGATATCGCCCGTCGCTCCCCGATTCCGTTCCCGTCATCGGGCCCGCGACGAAAACAAGCCGCGTGACCTATGCTTTCGGGCACGGGCACCTCGGGCTCACCCAATCAGTCGGGACGGCGAAGCTGGTCGCCGCGCTGGTGATGGGAACCGCTCCGGAGGCGGATCTTGCCCCCTATCGCGCCGATCGCTTCTAGGGCAAACGCCGCGCGCGGCATGAGCCGGTGACAAGAGGCTTGCGCGCCGCGGCTTTTCCTTGTCAGATAGGGGACCGGTGAAGACCGGTACTCGCTGTCAAACAACAACAATAAGCATCTGCATCGGGAAAGAAGACTATGCCTGCAATTACCGCGAACGGAATTACCATCGAGTATGAGACACGAGGCGAGAGGAGCGGCGAGCCGCTGATCCTTGTTGGCGGTCTCGGCGTGCAGCTTGCCTCCTGGAATGAGGATTTTGTCGACGCGCTCGCGAAAGCCGGCTTTTATGTCATTCTCTATGACAATCGCGATGTCGGGAAATCAACGAAATTCGACGACTGGGGCCCCGCCGATATCCCCGCCGCGTTCGCGCAGGCGCGGGCAAAGCAGAAAATTTCCGCGCCCTATACGCTCAGCGACATGGCCGATGATGCCGCAGAGCTGGTGCGCGCCCTCGGCTTCGAGGCGGCGCATGTGATCGGCAGCTCGAACGGCGGCGCGATTGCCCAGACGATGGCCTGGCGGCGGCCGGAATGTGTCAGATCTCTCGTCTCGATCATGGCGACATCAGCGCGCCGCGGCCTGCCGCGCCCGGAGGGGGCCGCTGCGGCATGGCTCACCCAACCGCGCAACCCGTCCGGCACGCGCGAGGGCGCGATGGAGGAGGCGGTCGAGACGGCACGGATTATCGGCAGCCCCGGCTTTCCGGTCGATGAGAAGATTTTACGCGAGAAGGCCGCGGCGCTTTATGACCGCGCCTTCTATCCCGATGGCAACAGCCGCCAGCTGCTCGCGAGCCTTGCATCGGGCGACGAGCGCGTTGCCCATCTGAATGAGATTACCGCGCCGACGCTGGTTATCCACGGCCGCCATGATCCGCTTGTCCCACTCGGCTGCGGCGAGGATGTGAGGAACTCCATCCCGGGGGCGGAAATCCTCGTCATTGACGGCATGGGCCATGATATCCCGAGCGCCGCAGTGCCCGAGATGGTGGCCGCCATCACTCAGAACGCAAAGCGGGCGGAAGGATAAGGCGGATGCAGGAATATCTTGAGCCCGGCAGCATTGTCGACAGCGATCATCCCGACATTGCGGCCTTCGCGCTGGCCCATCAAGGCAAGGGGGCAAGTGAGAAGGAGCGGGCGATCAGCCTCTATCTCGCCATTCGCGACGGCGTTCTCTACGATCCCTATTCCGCGACGCTCGATCCCGAAGGGCTGAAGGCCAGCAGCACGCTTCGGGTCGGGCGCGGCTTTTGCGTCGCCAAGGCGGTGCTGCTCGCCGCCGTCTGCCGGAGCGCCGGCATTCCGGCGCGCCTCGGCTTTGCCGATGTCCGCAACCACATGTCAACCGCGAAAATGCGCGAGCGCATGAAGACCGACCTTTTCTACTGGCACGGCTATACGGATATTTATCTCAACGGCAAATGGGTCAAGGCGACGCCCGCCTTCAATATCGAGCTTTGTGACAAATTTGGCCTGAAACCCCTCGAATTCAACGGCGAAGAGGATTCGATCTATCATCCCTTCGACAAGGCGGGCAATCGTCACATGGAATATGTCAACTACCGCGGCGAGTTTGCCGAGCCGCCGGTCGAGCAGATCCTTGACACCTACATGACCCATTATCCGCACTGGCGGAACCGGCGCAATTCCGCAAGCGGCGATTTTGCCGCGGAAGTCGCCGCGGAAAACGCCAGGGGCTGACGATCAGCCGAACTGGTAGGCCGAGATGGGTGCGCCCATAGCGATATCGCGATAGGTCTCGCGGCCCCGATCCTCGCCCGCCGCGCCGGCGATGACATGGAGCGGAATGAGATGCTCCTCTCGTGGGTGGGCGAAACGGGCGCCGGGCGCGCGTTCCCAGTCGATCAGGCGGCGGTTGCGCCGCTCTGGATCCGCATCCGTCGCCGTCTCGCGCAGCCACTCGTCAAACGGCGCCATTTCCGGCAGCGGCCGGCCGCCGCGGGCGCGCGAACTCATCAGCATCTGCATGTTGTGGTAGCTCATGCCGCTGCCGAGGATGAGCACGTTTTCATCGCGAAGCGGCGCAAGCGCCGCGCCTACCGCGATATGGGCGGCGGGGTCGAGGTCGGCGCGGAGCGATATCTGGGCGATCGGCACATCTGCGGCCGGCATGGCGAGGAGCAGGGGAACAAAAACGCCGTGATCGAAATCGCGCCGGCGGTCCTCACCGGCGACGATCCCGTTATCCTTCAGGAGCGTCAGCATCCGCGCGGCAAGCTCCGGCGCGCCGGGCGCGGGGTAGCTGAGTTCGTAAGTATGCGGCGGAAACCCGTAATAATCGAATAGCAGGCCCGGATTTGGCGTCGACTGGACCGTTACCTTTTCTTCCTCCCAATGCGCCGAGACAAGGACGATAGCGGAGGGCGAGGCGCCGATATCCATCGGCAGGCGGCGCAGATAGGCGGCCATGCGGTCCCATTCATGCGGCGGGTCCCACTCCATAAAGAAGCAGGGACCGCCGCCGTGGGGCATATAGACTGTCGGCATTCTTTTCATGGATCTTCTCGTGGTCTCGTTACAGGGGTGTCGCCAAATGCTTGTTTCCTTATGTAGGAGTATGCTGTTAAAAGACCATGAACGACAGTGAATAATCATGGCGCGGAGGCCGCCTGATCGTATCAGTCGGACAGGCATACGGGGAGGAAGGAATGTCATCTGCTGCCGATGACGGTGACGGGCAAGCCGCAGAAATTTATCATGTGTGCCGAGATGGAGCAATCCAGAACGACGGCAATTAACCGGTTAATTTCTTCATAGTGGAGTTATTTTCCGGTTTAACATCTCTCTATAAACGATTGACATAAAAGAACTTCGACCAACAGAAGGCACGCCCGAAGTCAGAGCGCGGCGATATGTTGTTGAAAAATCTCCTTCGCGCGAGCCCAGACGCCGCTCTCGAGATTGTCGAGGGCGAGCAGGGAGGGCAGCAGCTGGGCCGCGTAATCCTCGCTGCTTTCAACAGGCAGCATGGAGGGCAGATTGTCGATGGCCATGATATCGAGCGGCGGCGGCCCCTTTGCCACGCGGATCACCGGCGCATCGAAGGAGGTGGGGCGGTCATAGAGCGGCACGGGGTTGAAGGGGCTCGTCGGATCGCAGGAAACATCGGCGATGACCGAGAGGCGGCGGGGCATGGTGAGCGCGGATTTCGGCACGAACACGGGCACGCCATCCCGCGCCAGAATGCAGTTCACGAAAAGGCTGTGCGCAAGGATCTCCGGGAACGGGCCGCCATGCGCCGTCTCCGCCATGTCCCATTGGGTGACGCGAAGGCCGAGTGATTGCAGGCAGTCGGAGGCGCCGGTGCCGACCCGGCCAAGCGCGCCGATAACGATGGCATCCGGCATCTCGCCGCCGCCGCGGCTCCGTGCAGCCGCGAGTTGGCGTCTGAGATCCTCAATCAGCGCATCGCGCCCCGAATAGACGCCGACGGAGGCGGGGCCCGGCTCATCTCCGGTCTGCTGCGCGCACCAGACCATAACGCCGACAGCCGCGCCCGCAAAGCCCGCCCAGTAGCCGAAGGCGGCGACGCGCCGGCCCGTCTCATCGGTCAGATATTCAAGATCATAGAGCGTGCCGCCGCCCGCCTTGAAGCGCTGCAGCAGGGCGCGCCCGTCCGCCTGTCCCTTATATGCATGGCCGAACATGATATGGCGATGGATGAGGGGGCGATCGCTCGCTGGCAGTTCCTTGAGGCCGAAGATGATGGCATCTTTCGGCGCATCGACCCAGCTTCCCTCGTCGGCGATGGCGCAGCCGGTGGCCGCATACCCTGCGATCGGAATGGCGCGGGAGGAGGATTTCTCCACCGTCACCCGGATGCCTTTATCAAGAAGCTGCTTCACTCCGTCCGGCGTAATGCCGACGCGCTGCTCATGGCCGCGCTGCTCTGCCCGTACCCAGAGATGCGTCATTCCTTCCCCCCCTCGGAAAGTCTCTTTCCCGTTGATCTGCCGTTTGTCTCTTCTAGCGGTATTTGGCTGCGTTGGGAAGGGAGAGGCGTGGGGTTTTCGAAGCGGGACGCGTCCTAGAAGGGGACCGAGATGCTGATTGCGCCAAACTCGTCCTCGCCATTCTGCGTTTTATATTCGCGCGAGCGGAAGACATGGGTGAAGGCGATGCGGGCGTCGCGAATGGTGAGCGCAAGACCGATCTGCGCATCGCCGACGATCGGCTCCTTGTCGACGCTGTGGCTGTCGCGGAAGGTGTTGCCGTCGAGGAAAATATTGCGCGCGACCGCCCGGGCATCGAGCCCTGCGAACGCGTAAAGTCCGATATCATCCGTGGGGACGAAAAAGCCCGATCCCGGCAGCCCCGGCTGGATCCGCGGCGGGCCATAGTCATTCGGCAGGTTCCAGCCCGCGCGCACCGTCGCGCCCGCATTGGCGTAAGTGTAGACGTTGCCGAGCGCGCCGCCGATATGCGGCGTGACATCAATGGCGAAGCCGTCGAACTGTTTGGCCGCGAGCGCGCGCCAGCTCCGCTGATAGGTGAGCACGAGGCCGGGCTCGTCTTTCAGCTGGTGATCCCAGCCTTGCGGCTTCGGGGAATCGATGACCTTGTGAACAAATCTCTGCGACTGCTCGCCAAGCGCTGAAGGGCCAATCACGCCCAGCTGCAACTGGAACTGGTCGAGCTGCGTCTCGCCCGTCTCGACGACGATGCCGACCGCGCCGTAAAGCCAGCCGGCGTAGGGGCGCTCGGTCGGCGGCGGGTTCGGATCCTGGATGTCGCTCGGCGTGTACATGTTCTGCCCGATGGCAAAGCTTGAGCGGACGCGCCCCTCGCGCGGGAAGAACGGCAGCAGCCGTGCGGTCCGAAGCGCCCATTTCGGCGCATGATCGGGTTCGGACATCCAGGCGAGCAGGACGCCGTTCGTATAGTCATCGTCCGAACCGAAGAAGAGGTCATTCTCAAGCACGAAGGTAAAGGTGCCGGTATCCTCTTCCTCTGCGGGCGCTGTCTCCTCGGCGAGGACGGGCGCACTGAAGACGAGGGCGGCAAGAAGGATGGCGATAGCTGAGCGACTGCAAATCATGCTGCGGCTCTACCCGACGAAAATGACGTAACCATGTCCATAATGAAGCAAATTTCTGTTCGTGCCAATTAATATGATGCAGGGCGCGGCAGTGTGGCGCGATATTGATTTTGTCCGTTGCGCCTCCCGCGGCATAATAAAAGCATATCGGGTGTCGCGCGACAGCGGCAAGCGAAAACAACAGGGAGGGGAGAGGCATGACGCAGCTTCGCATGACACAGGACGGAAATATCGCGGTTCTCCGTTTCAGCAATCCGCCGCACGGCTATATGGATGACGAGACGGAGCGTGAACTCGCGGCGGCGCTCGATCACATCGAGGGGGAGGAGACGATCCGCGCGGTTATCCTGACGGGCGGTGATCGGGATGTTTTCATTCGCCACTATGACGTCGGCCTTCTGCACGCGCGGGGCGCGGCGCTCGCGGCGCGGGGGCTGAGGTTCGATCCGGACCGCCCGGTTCCCGAAGCGCCCATCCATGCCTGCCTTCGCCGCATTGCGACGATGCCGAAACCCTTCATCGCGGCCATCAACGGCACGGCCATGGGCGGCGGGTTCGAGCTGGCGCTTGCCTGCGATATCCGCCTAGTTCAGGACGGCGACTATGACCTTGGCCTGCCGGAAATCAATCTCGGCATCCTGCCGGGAGCGGGTGGCACGCAGCGGATGACGCGGCTGATCGGCGAGGCGAAGGCATTGGAGCTGATGCTGCTCGGGAGTACGCTGCGCCCGCGCGAGGCGGCGGCGCTCGGTCTTGCAAGCGCGCTGGTCGCAGGCGACGTGATGGAGAAGGCGCTCGAAATCGCCCGGCGGCTCGCGGCCCGCTCCCCCCGCGCCATTGCCTATATCAAGGATCTGGTGCGCGGCCTGCCGGAAAGATCGTCAGAGGATGGCTTCGCCCGCGAGCGCACCCTTTTTTGCGACCTGATGGTCAGCGCGGACGGGCTTCGCGAAATGGGCGAGATGGCGGCGGGCCGACGCGATATCCTTACCGCGCCGGGACAGGGCTAACGCGCGGCCGGACCACCCGCTGCTATCGGCTTGAGGCTACTGAGGCCGTCTCTTCAACCGCCGCCCGATCGAAACGGACGCCGTCGAAGCCGCTCTCGGCAATCGCCTTGATGCGGGCGTTATATTTCGGTGTTCCGCCGTTGTAGACGAAGTAGCGGATGCGGCCCGCCTCATGCCCCTTGACGTTCGAATTATATCCAGTGAACCAGGATTTTGCCTTTCGCATCAGCATGATTTTATACATCTCCGCGACCTCATTGACCCAGGCCGCCTCGGCTTCGCGTGTCGGCTCGGCGCGGGCGTAGCCATGCTGCCAGATGTGGGTCAGCAGCCGCATGCACCAGTCGACCCCGCTTTCGATGCCGCGCGGATAATTGGTTGAGGCCGAGCCGCTTTGCGGGCCGTTCGGCATGAGGAGATTGGGAAAACCATGCACCATCATGCCAAGGAAGGTCTCGGGTCCATCCTCCCATTTATCCTTCAGGCGCACGCCGCCCGCGCCGCGAATATCGATATGATCGAAAGCGCCGGTCATGGCGTCAAAGCCGGTCGAATAGATGATGACATCGAGCGGATACGGCGCGTCCGTCGTCTCAAGTCCGCTTTCGGTAACGCGCTGCAGCGGTGTCTCCTGAAGATCGACAAGGAACACATTGTCGCGGTTATAGGCCTCGAAATAATTGCTCTCGAGCGGTACGCGCTGCACGCCAAAGCCATGATCCTTCGGGATCAGCTTCTCGGCGGTCACCGGATCCTTGACGCGGCGGCGGATGCGCTCGGCGATATATTCCGAAAATTCCGCATTCGCCTCTTCCTCCATAAAAATCTCACGGAAATTGCTGAGCCAGATGCCGAAGCCCGGTTCCTCGTAGAGCCGGTCCCAGAGCGCGATGCGCTCCTCGCGCGGCACGTCATAGAAGGAGCGCTGGTCGATACGGTGGACAAAGCCGCCGGGCGTGCGGCTGCACAGATCGAAGATCTCGTCATAGCGGCGCCGGATATCGGCCATTTCCGCCTCTGATATCGGGCTGTTGTTGAGCGGCGCGCTCCAGTTCGGGCGGCGCTGGAACACATGCAGCGTTTCAACTTCCTTGGCGATGACGGGGATAATCTGGATCGCCGTCGCGCCGGTCCCGACAATGCCGACGCGCTTGCCCTTGAGGTCGATGCCCTCATGCGGCCAGTAATAGGTATGAAAGGATGGCCCCTTGAAATCATCGATGCCGGGAAGCAGCGGCAGCGTCGGCTGCGAGAGGAGACCGAGCGCCATGATAACGAAGCGGCAGGACAGCCGCCGCCCGTCACTCACGCGCAAGTGCCAGAGATTGGCATCCGCGTCGAAATGCGCCGCTTCAACCTTGCAGTTGAACTGCATGTGATCGCGCAAATTGAACTTGTCGGCGACGAAGTTGAGATAGCGCAGATTCTCCGGCTGGCTGGAGAAGCGCTCCTTCCAGTGCCATTCCTCGAGGATTTCCCGCGAGAAGGAATAGCCGTAGGTGTAACTCTCGGAATCGAAGCGGCATCCGGGGTAGCGGTTATTGTACCAGGTGCCGCCAAGATCGGCGCTGCCCTCGAGCAGCGTTGCCGATACGCCCGCATCGATGAGCCGCTTGATCTGGTAGATGCCGGCGACGCCAGCGCCGATGACGATTACCTCATAGTCCGCCGTTTGTGCCTTTGTCATGTCCCGCCCTTGCTTTGGTTGTTTTTGTATCGGTCCGCATTATGCATCAGCAGAGTATCATATTAAGGACATTTCCCCGCTCCTCACAAGCAACTTTGCGCGCTTTACGTGCAGCGAGCGCATTGACAGCGGCGCGCGGGCCTATTAACTCATAGAAAAGCGAGAAAAAATCATTGCCTAGCGCGCCGAAGAAGGATGACAAAAATGACCGCGGCAGACCATATCCCGGCAGACGTTCGAAAATATCTTGAGCCCAGCCGCTTCGTTGACAGCGACGCGCCGGAGGTACGGCAGTTTGCGAAAGAGGCGCTCCGTGGCCTTGCGCCGGATGCTTCCGATCGCGAGAAGGCGGTCCGGCTTTTCGAGGCGGTGCGGGACGGGTTGCGCTACGATCCCTACCGGGCGTCCTTGGACCCCGAGGATTACCGGGCGAGCCATATCGCCACACAGGAGAGCGGTTATTGCGTGCCGAAAGCCATTCTGCTCGCGGCGGCGCTCCGGGCGGCCGGCATTCCCGCGGCGCTTGGCTTTGCCGATGTGCGCAATCATCTCAACACCGAGAAACTTCTCGAGCTGATGGGTAGTGATGTCTTTATCTACCACGGCTATGTTCAGCTCTGGATCGGCGAGGAAAGCTACAAGGTGACCCCCGCCTTCAATATGGCGCTTTGCGAGCGCTTTGGCGTGAAGCCGCTCGTCTTCGACGGCTACTCCGATGCGCTGTTCCACGAATATGACGTCAACGACCGCCGGCATATGGAATATATCAACGATCGCGGCATTTTCGTCGATATCCCGATCGAGCAGTTCCTGGCTGATTTCCGCGTTGCCTATCCGAAAATGGCGGAGCGATTCGACAGGGGCGAGATGACAGTCGTGCGCGATAAATTCACCTCCGCGACGTGAGGCGCCTGCTGCCGCATCTCCCTCCCGTCGCCGTCACCTGATGCAAGCAGAATGCGATTATCCGGCATCATAGCCTTTTTCTTTTCTCGCAAGGCTGCCCGGAAACGGTCACATTTCCGTGGGACGCTCGCAAACCGGTTGATTAGAGATATAATTTCCATAGAACAGCCGGAAATAACGACAGGTCAGATCATCGGCCACGGGTTGAGGAACAAAGCGTGACGTTCAGTCAGAATATCCGGCCGCGAAGCCGCGGCGAGGAAAACACGGCCCGGCGCGTTCGAGCGACGGCGACGCGCCAGCTTATCCTTGCGGAAGCGGCGCGCCGGTTCCGCCGCCGCGGCTATACGGCATCTTCTTTGAAGGATATCGCCGCGGGAGCGGGGATCGCGGCGGGGAGCATCTATTATTATTTCTCCTCCAAGGAGGAGTTGCTCGATGAAGTGCTCGACAAGGGCTGCCGCCAGATCATCGACTTCGTGTCCGCAGCGCGATCGCGGAGCGAGGCGGAGGGCGGCGATTTCCGGCGTGTCTTTCGCGCCATGGTTCATGCGCATCTCTACTATCTTCTCTATGCCGGGGATTTCACCGCCGCCAGCATCCGCAATTTTTCGATGCTGCCGCCCGAGAACCAGGCCCGCCACCGACAGACCTTCGAGATCTATGGCAATATCTGGGAAGAGGCGTTCGAAAATGCCATGCGGAATGGTGAGTTGCGGGCAGATCTTGATACCGCCTTTTTGCAGCGGATCATTATCGGCGCGCTCAACTGGACCGTCGAATGGTTCGACACCGAGCAATATTCCATCACCAGTTTCGCCGACCGGGTTGCCGACATTCTGCTCGATGGCATGTTGCGGCCGGGCTTCTCCTGGCACGGGCGGACCGCGCTCTCGATCCCGGTCGAGCCGCTCGAGGCGCTGGTGGCGCGCCAGCCGAAATTCGGCAAATCCCGCCTCGGGATCCTGATCGCTGCGGCGCGCGTGCTGCGCGAGCGGGGCTATGAAGGGGTGACGCTGCGGCATATCGCCGAAGTTGCCGGCATGGAGGCCGGCAGCATCTACTATCATTTCTCCTCGAAGGAGGAGATCATCGACGAGGTGCTGGCACGCGGCCTCAACGAAGTTGCCGATGGCGTTGCCTCCGTCATTGAGAGTAAAGAGAAATTCGCCTGCCCGGTGGCGTGCGTCGCCGCCGCAGTGCGCACGCATATGCTCTATCTTTTCGTCCGCAACGATTTTGTCGGGATGAATATGCGGATCTATTCGCAGCTCCCGCAGGATGTGCAGGATCGCCACCAGCCCGTCCGCCAGCGGCTCGCCGCAGTCTGGAGCGACTGTCTCTCCCTCGTCGGCGCGTCGCATGAATTTCGCGATGAGATCGAAATTCTGCCGACCCGTCAGCTCCTGCTTGGCGCCCTCAACTGGACGGCGCTCTGGTTCAAGCCCGACCGTGAGACGACGGCCGACAGCCATAGCCTCGATGATCTGGTCGATATGATCCTGACGCTGTTCTTTGACGGGCTCAGCCGCGAGACGCCGCAGAACCACGCGGCATATGCAGAGGCCGGCGCCCTCCCCACCTTTTAATCCGCGTTGAGAGTATATTTCCAGACGCGCGCCGGCGGCAGATTGCGAATGACGGTGGCGGCGCGAACGCCGGTGATGCCGAGATCCCGGCAGAGCGATTCGGAAATCGGCGGGCGCGAGGAATAGCTGTACTGGATCAGCATCCCCTGCCGGTCAAGAAGGCTCAGAATCTGCTCCAGTATCCGGTGGATTTCCTTTTTTCGCATATTGAGAAGCGGCAGGCTGGAATAGACGATGTCGAAGGCGGCGGTCTCGTCCGGATCGATGATCTGGGTGAGATGCCCGGCATCGCCGACACGGACATTGAGATCCGGAAACTTCCGCATCAGCATGGCCGCCAGATGGTGATCGCGCTCAACGAGGAAGAGCTTCTCTGCCTCCGCGCCCGCGCCCAGCAGCGCCTCGGTGATGACCCCGGTGCCGGGCCCGAGCTCCAGGAGCCGCTTGCCCGCCAGCTCCGTAATATTCGCCATGGCGTGGGCGAGGGGCCGGCCGCTCGGCGCCAGCGCACCCATCCGGCGGGGATTTCGAAGAACTGCAAATATGAATGACTGATCCATTATGTAAGCCTTGTGAGGGAAAGCTTGAGTACGTTGGATGTGACGCTTCATTTGTGGCGCCGATCCGTTCAGGGTAGATCAAATTATTGTGATATGTAAAACGACTTTTGCTGATATGGACGAGGGAGGCGCAAAAATAGACTGCCGGTCCCGGCAGCCTTTGTGGTTTTGCGAGTGCGCTGACATCAGGCGGCAAGACCGTTTCGCAGCAGTTTCCCCGGCAGGGCGGCAAGCGCCGCGTCCTGCGGTTCATTATCTTCGATCAGCAGCCTGCCGTTGACGATCACCGACTTGATGCCGCTCGCCGGCGAGACGAGACGGTCGCTCCCGTCCGGGAGATCATAGACCCGCTGCAGTCGGCCCGCGGCAATCGTTGCCGGATCGAAGATGACGACATCGGCCATCATCCCTTCGGCCAGCACGCCGCGGCCGTCGATGCCGAAAATCTGCGCCGGTTTCTGCGTCAGCATATGGATCGCCTGCTCAAGGCTGAGGGTGCCGCGCGTGCGCACCCAGTGGCCGAGCAGATGCGTCGAATAGCAGGCATCGCAGAGCTGGCTCGCATGCGCGCCCGCGTCGGAGAGGCCGAGGACGAGATTGTCATCGACCAGAAGCTCGGCAACCTCCTCCTCGTCGTAATTGACGATGGGGAAGCGGAAGCGGGCGACAAAGTCGGTCTCGAGCGAGAAATCAAGCGCGAAGTCGATCGGATCCTTGCCGACGCGCGTCGCGATCTCGCGAAGCGGCTGCTCTTCCCAGTCGGGATTGCCGGGCGCCATCGAGATAACGCAACGGTCGATCCAGCCGGCGACGGCATTTTTCGCGCCCGCGCCGGTATCCTCGCGGAAGGCCTTGCGAAACTCCGGGTCGCGGTAGATGGCTTTTCGCCCTTCCGTGTCCGCTTCCATGATCTGCTTGAACAGCGGGCGCATCTCGAAGGGGAAGGGCTCGTTGAATTCGAAATCGAAATTGATCGGGCGGCAGGCCACCTGCGGATAGATCTTGACGCCCTCGGCGCGGAGTTTGCGGGTGACTTCCTGATGCCGGCGGTGCGAGCCGGGACCCGACATGCCCGAGAGGAGCGCCGTCCAGCTGATCGGCATGTCATGCTTTTTTGAAAGGGTGGCGAGCTGATCGTGAAAGAGGGTCGGGCCGACCGTCGCCTGAACGATGCGCCCGCCGCCTTCGCGCGCCGCGCCGACCAGCCGGTCAATCTCGATCATATCGGCAAGGCGGCTCGGCACCGGCTTGCCGCCATAGCCGTGATGGGTTGTTGCCTGCGAGGTGGAGAAGCCGAGCGCGCCGGCCTGCATCGCCTCGACGACGATCTCGGCCATGCGCTCCATCTCCGCCTCGGTCGCTTCGCGCTCCACCGCATCGGGGCCCATGACATAGGTGCGGATCGGCGTGTGGCCGGCGAGAACAGCGAGATTGATCGCGCTGCCGCGCGCTTCGATCGCCTTCATATAATCGGCGAAAGTCTCGAACGGCCAGTCCGCGCCGAGCCCCTTCTGAAGCGCCTCAAACGCCATGCCTTCGACCTTTTCAAGCGTGCGCATGATGTTGGTGCGATGTTCGGGGCGCGTCGGCGCGACCCCGAAGCCGCAGTTGCCGATCACGGCGGTCGTGACGCCGTGCCAGGGCGAGATCGACAGCATCTGATCCCAGATCACCTGTGCATCATAATGCGTATGGATATCGACAAAGCCGGGAGAGACGGTGAGGCCGCGCGCGTCAATCTCGCGCGTTGCCGCTTCCGTCACCTCGCCAAGAGCGACGATACGCCCGTCCCTGATCCCGACATCGCCCCGGTAGCCGGGTCGGCCGGTGCCGTCGATGATGGTTCCGCCGGTGATTTTCAGGTCAAGTGTCATATCGTTCCTCCTTGCTTCTCCCGGCTTATATCGCGCCGGGTTGATCTGACGGTCTGTCGCCGCCCTTACCGGATCATCTCACCTCATCAGGTTGGCCGTGTCGTCAGCCAGGCCCAGAGACCATCCGCCTCCTTTCCAAGCACCTGCTCGCCGATCCAGTCCGACCAGTAGCTGTCGGAGCCAAACTCGTCGCGCCACGACCACAGGCGGCGAGTGCGGAAGTGCAGGTCATGCTCATAGGTGAAGCCGATTGCGCCGTGGATCTGATGGGCGTGCGAGCAGATGATACCGGCCGCCTCGCTGACCCGCGTTTTGGCGGCGGCAATCTCGAATGTGCCGTCAAGATCGCTCGTCGTTGCAAGATCGGCGGCGAGGAAGGCGCCCCGCACCGCCGCGCCCGAGGCGGCGGCGTGACCGGCCATCACCGCGAGATTCTGCTGGATCACCTGCAGCTTGCCGAGCGGGCGGCCGAACTGGACGCGGTCGTTGGCATATTGCACCGTCGCCTCCAGCACCCAGTCGATGGCGCCGGAAATCTGCGACGCCCGCATCATCGCGCCGAGCGCAAAGACGTTTTGCGCCGTGATCCCGGCGGGAAGCGGCGCGCGGGCGACGGGAACCGCCGCGTCAAAGGTCAGCGTATCGCGGGGCTCCGTCGCGATATTCTGGTTTTCCGTCACGCTGTAGTCACCCGCCTTGAGGAGCGCGATCTCGCTCCCGGTGAGGACAACGACATGATCGGCATGGCGACCCCAGGGGACACGGGTTACCGCGCCCGAGACGCCCGCGCCGTCCGGGCGCAGCGTTTCATCGGCGCGCACCGGCGCGATGACGGTAATTCCCTCCGGCGGCTGGATCCCGGCCCGCGCCAGCAGGTGATTGGCGAGGATCGCCTCGACAATCGGCAGCGGCACGGCGTGGCGGCCGGTTGCGCGGACAATCACTTCGGCGTCGGCAAACTGCCCGTCGACACCGCCCATTTTCTCGGGAACAAGCACATGCAGCAGCCCGTTCTCGGTGATCGCGTCCCAGAGGGAACTTGGGAAGCTGCCGGCTTCGGCCGCTTCTTTCAGCGATTTCGTCGCCTGGTCGGAGAAGAGTTTCTCGACCGTATCGGCCATAATCTGTTGCAGTTCATTCATCGCAGGCCGAGCCCCCGTGCAATAATGCCGCGCAGAATTTCCCGCGTCCCGCCGCGGAGTGAGAAGGAAACGGCGGCCTGCGTCAGATAGGCGCGCACTTCCTCGAAATCATTGCCTGCAATCACGCTCGCTTCCCCGCTTGCATAACGATGTGCAATCTCCGGCAGATCCTGCTCAAAGACCGCGCCGAGATCCTTGACGACGGAGGCTTCAAGCGCCGGGTTGGCGCGGGCTTCCAACTTGCCAGCGACCGAGATGGACATGCGGCGCAGCGTTGCGAGATGCGCGATCAGGCGACCGATCTCGCGCTTCGCGCGGCGGCTCGGGTCAAGTTTCGCCTCACGGATCATCTCGATCAGCAGCTGGATGGAGGACATGTAGCGTTCCGGCCCCGAGCGCTCGAAGGCAAGCTCGGCATTGACCTGTTTCCAGCCATCGCCTTCCTCGCCGATGCGGTCCGTCTCAGGTACGAAGAAATCCTCGAATATCACCATGTTGAAGTGAACTTCGCCGGCGATGTTGCGGATCGGGCTGATGGTCACGCCCTTGGGCGCGCGGAGGTTGATGAGAAACTGGCTCATCCCGGCGTGGCGGTTTTCCGACGGCGGGCTGGTGCGGACGAGCGCGATCATCCAGTCGCAATGATGCGCCGCCGTGGTCCAGATCTTGGTGCCGTTGATGACATAGCCGCCGTCCACCTTGTCGGCTTTCGTGCGGATCGAGGCGAGGTCGGAACCGGTGTCGGGCTCGCTCATGCCGATGCAGCAATAGGATTCGCCGCGGATGATGCCGGGCAGAACGCGGCGGCACTGCTCGTCGGTACCGAAGCGGAGGATCGTCGGGCCGCTCTGGCGGTCGGCGATCCAGTGGCTGCCGACCGGCGCGCCGTAGGCGAGAAGCTCTTCCAGCAGGGCATAGCGCTCGAAAAAGCTGCGCTCGGCGCCGCCATATTTTTTCGGCCAGGTGAGGCCGATCCAGCCCTTGGCGCCCATCTTGCGGGAAAATTCAGGATCAAGCCCGGCCCAGGAGCGGGCGCGAAGCTGCGCCGGATAATCCGCCAGCTCCTCCTCAAGGAAGGCGCGCACCTCCAGTCTGAGCGCTTCCGCCTCCGGCGGCAGGCTGTAGGGATCAAAATTGAAATACGACATGAAAAACAGCGTCCCTTCGTCGATAGCCTGATTTTGCGGCTATGTTCTTGTCTTTATTTATTCGGTATTGTGGTCATATTCATTCGGCGTGGCAATGGCTATTCTGCCGGACCGGCATTTGCCGGCCTCGTTTTAACGTCACTTTTCAAGAGTAGCAATAACGGGACTGAGGCGAGCGACAACCACATCATCAGCGTGAAGTCGTTCAAAAAGGCGATCATCGCCGCCTGTCGCGTCACCTCCTCATTCAGCGCCGCAAGCCCTGTAGGAAGATGCCAGTTCCAGCTGCCGGGCAGAAAGGGGGCCTGTAGCGCGTCCCGAAATGGGGTCATCTGATCGGCGATGGCGGCGTGATTGGCCTGAGTGTGCCGGCTGAGGATGGTAAAGACCATAGCGATGCCGATACTGCTGCCAAGATTGCGGATCAGGCTGAACATCGCCGTCCCGTCATTGCGGTAATGGGCGGCGAGCGTCGAGAAGGTGAGGGTGGTGAGCGGCACATAGATAAAGCCGAGGCCGACACCCTGGACAACCCCTGTCCAGACCACCTCATGGACCGAGACATCGAGCGTGAAGCGCGACATTTCGTACAGCGAATAGGCGGTCAGCAGCGTTCCGGTCAGGATCAGGATCCGGGTATCGACGCGGCCGATCACCCGGCCGATAAAGATCATCACGACCATCGTGCCAATGCCGCGCGGGGCGAGGACATAGCCGGTCGTCAGCGCCGGATAGCCCGCGAGGTTCTGCAGAAGCGGCGGCAGCAGCGCCATGGTTGCAAGCAGGATGATGCCGATGATGAAGATGAGGATAAGGCCGACGGAAAAATTCCGGTCGCGAAACAGGCCGGGCTCGATAAAAGGTGCCCGCGCCGTGAACATATGGACCAAGAATGTATAGAAGCACAGGCCCGCGATCGTCGCATAGATGATGATCTCGTTTGAGGCAAACCACTCCTGCGATTCGCCGCGGTCGAGCATAAGCTGCAGCGCCCCGATGGCGAGGCTGAGAAGCGCAAAGCCGAAATAATCGAACTGGCGGGCGCGGTTGCGCACCGTTTCGGGGACAAAGGTGATGATCCCGACGAGGGCGAGAATACCGACCGGCAGGTTGATATAGAAGACCCAGCGCCAGTTGTAATATTCGGTCACGAAGCCGCCGATCGTCGGCCCGAGGATCGGCCCCACCATCACGCCCATACCCCAGATGGCCATTGCCGAGCCGTGCTTTTCGGTCGGGTAGGTGTCGAGCAGGATGGCCTGCGAGAGCGGCACCAGCCCGGCCCCGAAGATGCCCTGCATGACGCGGAACAGCACGATCTCGGTCAGCGAGGTCGCCGCGCCGCAAAGCATCGAGGCAAGCGTGAAGCCGATCACCATGATAATGAACAGCCGCCGCCGGCCAAGCCGGGCGGCGAGAATGCCGGTCGGCGGGGTCATGATCGCGGCCGCGACGATATAGCTTGTCAGCACCCAGGAGATCTGGTCGGGGGTCGCCGACATCGTGCCCTGCATATGCGGCAGCGCGACGTTGGCGATCGTCGTGTCGATCGCCTGCATGATCGTTGTCAGCATCACCGACGCCGTAATCATCGCGCGTTCGAACGGCGTTGTCCTGCCCGCGATATCGCTGCCGGCCGCGGCGATGCTCATCTGCTGCCCGGCGCTGCGACTGCCGTGGACATCGGCGTTTCCGCACCGAGCCAGTTGAGCGCCGCGCGCACCAGTTTCGGCATCGGGCGGCTGTAGCCGGTATCGATCTCGACAATGCTGCTCATCCCGGCGCGGAGCGGCAGCGTGTCGTCACGCGCATCCAGCCGGATACGGACCGGGATGCGCTGCACCACCTTGACCCAGTTGCCGGTCGCATTCTGCGGCGGGATGACGGAAAATTCCGCGCCCGTTGCCTGCGCAAGGCTTTCGACGGTGCCGTGCCAGCTATGGTCCGGGTAGGTATCGACGGTGATCGTCACCTTCTGGCCGGGCCGGACATGGGTCAGGTCGGTTTCCTTGAAATTCGCCTCGATCCAGATGTCATCCTCGGCAATCAGGCTCATCACCGCGCTTGAAAATGCGCCGTTGCCGATGACCTGCTGGCCGACCTGCGGCGTGTTGCTGGCGATCCCGGCGAAGGGCGCGCGCACAACCGTGCGTTCCACATCGAGAAGCGCCTTTTCCTTCTCCGCCATGGCGGCGAGATAGAGGGCATGCTGCTCAATGGGGATGTTCGGATCCCCGCCAAGCTGCGCCGTGATCTCGGCAATCTCCTCGGCGATAACGTCAAGCTGCTGGCGTGCAATATCAAGCTCGTGACGCGTTGCATCGAGTTTGCTCCGCGATACCGCGCTGCTCGCAATCAGCT
Source organism: Sneathiella sp. (assembly GCF_036844445.1). Classification (GTDB taxonomy): domain Bacteria; phylum Pseudomonadota; class Alphaproteobacteria; order Sneathiellales; family Sneathiellaceae; genus Sneathiella. The sequence goes on from NZ_DAIUFV010000001.1 coordinate 341,875, forward strand.
TGGCCTGGCGGTCATACTCGGTCTGGGCGAAGGCAATATTGGTGCGGGCGAGGGCGAGTTCTTCCTGCTTCTGGCGGTGCGTCGCCTTGAGGCTGGCGATGCGGTCGCGGGCGTTGGCGAGGCCGGCCTCCGCCGCCATCAGCGCGATGCGATAGCTGTGATCCTGGATGCGGAAGAGCTCATCCCCCTTCTCGACGCGCTGGTTCTCGCGGACGGAAACCTCGGAGATCAGCCCCGACACCTCGGCGGCGATCAAGACCTTGTCGGATTTTATAAAGGCGTTGTCCGTCTCGACGAATCGCCCGCCGGTGAAATAGAAATAGCCGCTGACCAGCAGAACGAGAAGCGGCCCCAGGATCAGCAGGGAGAAACGGATCAGCCGCCGCCGCGCCGGACGCCGGGCCGCACTCGCAGGCGGCGGTGTCTCTTCGATCTGGCTCTCGGCGGAAGGAGGGATGTCTGCCATTGGTTTACGCTCTTTTTTTCTGTTTGGCAGCGGATTTGGTGAGGGGCGGGAGTTCGCTGTCGAGCCGGGTTTCGGCAAAGAGCAGGCTCTGCTTTACGGTTTGCAGCATGCGCACGAGCTGCAGGCGCTCCGCCTCGGACAGATCCATCGTCGCCTGCCCCTTGGTGATTGCCGAATGCTCCTGCATCTGCTGGAGCAGGGGTTTGGCTTTCTCGGTCAGGTAAAGGCGGCTCGCGCGGCGATCGGTGGGATCGGGCCGGCGCGAGACAAGACCGGCGTCCTCCAGCCGGTCGAGGAGGCGGGCGAGGGTGATCGGCTGGATTTCCAGCATCTCCGCGAGGGTGACCTGTTTGACACCCTCCTGCCGGTAGAGATAGGCGTGGGCCTGCCACTGCGCCTGCGAAAGGCCAAAATCCTGGACCCGGCGATTGAAGTTGCGGCGCATCAGGCGGGCGACATCGCTGATCAGGAAACCGATACTTTCTTCCGGGTTCGGCATATTTTGCATATATGTCTTCCTCATAGTAAGGGAGGCATATAATAAGCAAGGTATACTATATTTCAAGAGGCCGGCGGGCCTCTCCGCCACTTTTTTGCAAAGGGCCGGCGCACATGAAAACAAAACCGCCGCCGGCATCCCGGCAGCGGCTTTTTTCATCAAAGTTTATTGCCGCTCAGGCGGCCTTTTTCGCGCCCGCGCGGAGTTTCTCAAGGGCACTTGAAGAGATCGCGAAGCGGCTTCCGTATGTCTCGGCAAGCTCCTTCGCCCGTTTCGCGAAGGCATCAATCCCGACGCCATGCACGAACTGCAGCGCCCCGCCGGTATAGGCCGGAAAGCCGATGCCGAAGATGGAACCGACATTCGCTTCAACCTCGCTTCGGAGCACCCCTTCGTCATAGCAGCGGAGCGTCTCGATCACCTGCCGGTAAATCAGCCGGTCCTCGATATCCTGCATCGGGATGTCGCGGTTGCCTTTGGCGAACTCTTTGAGCCCGGACCAGAGGCTCTTGCCATCCTCCGCATAGTCATAGAAGCCGCCGCCATACTGACGGCCGCCGCGCCCCACGTCGACCATCCGGTGCGTCACGGCGATGGAGGCGGTCATGTCGGCCGGGTAGCCGTTGGTGACGCCGAGGCGTTTATCGAGCACCTGATGGGTGTCATGGACCTTTTTCTGCAGGATGAGGCTGACCTCGTCGGAGACCGCGAGCGGGCCGATCGGCATGCCGGCCAGCCAGGCGGCCCGTTCGATCACGACCGGATCGACGCCGTCAACCAGCAGGCTGACGCCCTCATCGGCATAGGTGCCGAAGACGCGCGAGGTGAAGAAGCCGCGGCTGTCATTGACGATGATCGGCGTCTTGCCGATCTGCGTCACATAGTCATACGCCTTGCGCACCGTCTCTTCGCTTGTCTTCTCGCCGACGATGATCTCGACAAGCTGCATCTTGTCGACCGGCGAGAAGAAGTGAATGCCGATGAAGCGGGTCGGATCCGGGCAGCTTTCGGCGAGCAGCGAGATCGGCAGCGTCGAGGTGTTTGAGCCGTAGATCCCGTGCCCGGCAAGCTGCTTGAAGGTGGCCGGAATGACTTTCTCTTTAAGCTCGATATCCTCGAACACAGCCTCGATGATGAGATCGGCGCCGGCGAAATCGGCATCATTCTCCGTCGGCTTGATGAGACCAAGGAGGGCGTCGCCCTTTGCCGCGTCCATCTGGCCGCGCTTGGTGCGCTTCGCGACCAGTGTTTCGGAATAGGCCTTGCCTTTCTCGGCCCTTGCAAGGTCGGTATCTTTCAGCGCAACGGGCAGGCCGCGCGCCGCGTGGGCCCAGGCGATGCCTGCGCCCATCATGCCGGCGCCAAGGACGGCGGTTTTTGTCGCCTGCCAGCGATCACCGGCCGGGCGCAGCTTGCCGTTCTTGATGCCGTTGAGGCCAAAGAAGAAGGTGTTGATGGCGGCGCGTGCCTCGGGCGTCCGGACCAGCGTGCAGATGCCGCGGCTTTCCTGCCGGAGCGCGCTGTCGAAGCCGATGCGCATGGAGTTCACCGCGATATCGAGGATCTTCTCGGGCGCCGGCATTCTCCCCCGCGTCTTTTTATAGAGCAGGGTGGGGGTGATGATCGCCGCCATGCGGACATTCGGCGCATCGAGATTGCCGCCGGGATAGCGGAAGCCTTTGCGGTCCCACGGCTGCACCGCGGCGTCGGGGTTCGCTTTGATCCAGGCTTTTGCGGCGGGAATGAGGTCGGCTTCCGTCGCCACAATCTCATCGACCATGCCGTCTTTCAGGGCTTCCGCGGGCTTCGCCGGTTTCCCCTCCAAAAGGCGCGGCAGCGCTTTTTCAAGCCCGAGGAGGGCGGTCAGCCGAACGACGCCGCCCGCGCCCGGCAGGAGACCGAGCGTCACTTCCGGCAAGCCGACGATGGCTTTCGGATTGTCGACAACGATGCGCCGGTTGCAGGCGAGGCAGAGCTCGTAACCGCCGCCGAGCGCCGCGCCGTTGATGGCGGCGACGACCGGAACCGGCAGCTTCTCGATGCGGCGGAAATAGCCTTTCGAGCGTTCGATATAGTTGAAGAAATCCTCGGGCGAGTTGGCGGTATCGAGGATGGAGTTGAGATCGGCGCCGGCAAAAAACGTATTCTTCGCCGAAGCGAAAACAACGCCTTTGAGGCCCGCCTCCGCTTCAAGACGCTGAAGCGTCTCGCTCATATAGCCGTCATAGGCATCGCTCATGGTGTTGGCGGACTGGCCCGGCATGTCCATCGTGACCGTGACAATGCCGTCTGCATCTTTTTCATAAATAAATCCGGACATTTCGCCTCTCCTTATACGCGTTCGATGATGGAGGCGATGCCCATGCCGCCGCCGACACACATGCAAATGAGCGCGCGCTTCAGATTGCGCCGCTCCAGCTCGTCAAGCATCATCGAGACAAGGCAGCCGCCGGTCGCGCCGAGCGGATGGCCCATGGCGATCGCGCCGCCGACGACATTCAGCTTCTCATCCGGAACATCGAGATCGCGCTGCAGGCGGAGCGCGACGGAGGCGAAAGCCTCGTTGATTTCCACAAGATCAATGTCATCGATGGTGAGGCCGGCTTTCGCCAGCGCCTTCTTTGAGGCAGGACCGGGGCCGGTCAGCATGATGGTCGGTTCCGTCGAGGTGAGGGCGATGGAGACAACCCGCCCGCGCGGGGTGAGGCCGAGATCCTTGCCGGCCCGTTCACTGCCGAGCAGGACCAGCGACGCGCCGTCGACAATCCCGGACGAATTGCCGGGCGTGTGGACATGGTTGATCCGCTCGACATGCGGATAGCGGGCGAGGGCGACATGGTCATAGCCCATGGCGCCGGGGCCTGCGAAACTCGGCTTCAGGCTGCCGAGCGTCTGCATATCGGTATCGGGTTTGATGAAATCATCTCGCGCCGTGATGACGAGGCCGTTTTCATCGCGGACCGGCACGACGGAGCGGTCGAACCAGCCGCTGTCGCGGGCTTTCGCAGCGAGTTTCTGGCTGCGGACGGCGAATTCATCGACCGCATCGCGGTCCCAGCCGCCGAGCGTCGCGATCAGGTCCGCGCCGATGCCTTGCGGCACGAATCCGGCCCGGAGCGTGGTCTCGGGGTCTTCGACGATGGCGCCGCCGTCGCTGCCCATGGGCACCCGGCTCATGCTCTCGAAACCGCCCGCGACGATCAGATCTTCCCAGCCGCTCGCGATTTTCGCCGCCGCGGTATTGACGGTATCAAGGCCTGAGGCGCAGAAGCGGTTGACCTGCGCGCCCGGCACGCTCTCGTCCCAGCCGGCCACCTGCAGCGCGGTTTTCGGCAGCACCGCGCCCTGTTCGCCGAGCGGCGAGACGCAGCCGAGCATCACATCATCGACGCGCGCGGTATCCAGATCATGGCGGCGCTGCATCTCGTTCAGCAACGTTGTAACAAGCGTGACGGGCTTGACTTCATTGAGAGTTCCATCCGCCTTGCCCTTCGAGCGGGGCGTGCGGATGGCGTCATATATATAAGCTGTTTCGACCACGTTTAATCTCCTCCCGGGTGATCCGCAACTCGCGGACCGGTCTCTTTTGTTATGGTTCGCCCGCGCTCACTCTATGCCCGCCGCCCGGCCAGCGTCAATTAGATTACGCGCAACCGTTGCGCGCATCCGCTACCGGTCGGCGGGATAGAGACCCAGCATCCGCGCCTTCTGGCGGAGCAGCGCGGCGACGACATCGATACCGGGCGTGGGAATGCTGCGAAGGCGGGCAAGCTCCTGCAATGCGGTCATCAGGGTGTCGATCTCCATCGGCCGGTTATTGTCAAGATCAACCAGCATCGAGGTGCGGTGCGGCCCGACATTCGCCGCGCCATCGAGCCGCGTGTCCACATCCGTTTTGAAGCTGATGCCGAAGGCTTCGGCGACGGCCTGTCCCTCGACCATCATCTGGCGGGCGAGGGCGCGGATTTCCGGCTCCCGCGTGATCCGGTCGAGCGTCGACCCGGTGAGCGCCGAGATCGGATTGAAGCTGAGATTGCCCCAGAGCTTGACCCAGATTTCCGAACGGATATCCGCCGTCACCGGCGCGTCGAACCCGGCCTGAATGAGCAGCTGTGAAAGCCGCTCCGCGCGCGCCGTGATCTCGCCCGACGGCTCGCCGAGGAGAAAGCGAAGGCCGTTCATATGCGTGATGACGCCGGGCTCACGGATTGCCGCCGCCTGGTAGATGACCGCGCCCAGCACGCGCTCGGGGCCGATGCCCTGCCAGAGGCGGCCGTCCGGATCGGTCGCGCGGATCGGGTGGTCGCGAAACTCTCCCGTCGTGCCGTGGAAATACCACCACGGAATGCCGTTCTGCGCCGTGACGATCACCGTTTGGGGGTGCAGCAGCGGCGGCAACTGACCGAGGATAGCCGGGACGGAGTAGGTTTTGAGCGCGATGATGACATAGTCCTGCGGGCCGAGCTCCGCCGGATTATCTGTGGCGCGAAGGCCTTTCATCGTAAAGTTGCCGACCTTCCCCTCGATGTGCAGGCCCCTCTCGCGGATTGCTTCAAGATGCGCGCCGCGGGCGATCAGCGAAACCTCCGCGTCCGTCTCGCGGGCGAGGAGGGCGCCCGCGATCCCGCCGATGGCGCCCGCCCCGTAAATGCAGATTTTCGTCATGCGTCAGGCCCGCTTCTCGGCCAAGATCGGCGGCAGCCGGTCACGAAGTTCATTCTTGGCGATTTTTTCAAGCGTCGAGCGCGGGAAATCCTCGACGATGATCACATCGCGCACCACCTTGAAATCGGCAAGGTCGCGCCGGCACACCTCGATAATCCGCGCGGCGAGATCGGCGGGCGCGCTCTCGTTCGGCAGGACGAAGGCGACGGGCACTTCATCGAGCATGTAATGCTTCTGCCCGACAACCGCGCATTCCCGGATCCAGCCGGTCTGCATGATGACCGTTTCAATCTCCGAGGCGGCGACGTTTTCCGCGCCGATTTTCAGCATGTCCTTCTCGCGATCGCCAAAGAAGAGATCGCCATTCTCATCGATCCGGACAAAATCGCCCGTCTCGAACCAGCCGTCGGCATCGAAGGAGTTGGCGTTCGCCTCGGGATTGCGGAAATATTCCTTGAAGAGGGAGACGCCCCGCACGCCGCGGATATAGAGAAGCCCGCGCTCGCCGGGCTTGACGTGCGCGCCTGTCTCGGGATCGCGGATATCGATCTCGAACCCTGGCGAGACACGGCCGATATTGACGCCCGGCCCCGGGTGATCGACGTCGCTGACGATGCCGTGGGTGATCGTCTCCGTCATGCCCCACCAGCCGATGGTGCGGATGTTGAAAGCCTCCTCCGCGGCGGGAATGCGGATGCCGGCGCCCCAGAGGCGAATATGATGCTCTTTCGGCGCATTGCCCTGCGCCAGCAGGGCGGCGACGCAGAAGCGGATGATCGAGGACCAGGTGACGCGGTTGCGGATCGCCACATCCCAGAAGCGCGAGGCCGAGAATTTCGGCTGCAGCACAAAGGTGCCGCCGATCCAGAGCGAGCTCAGCATCGAGTAGCTCTGCGCGTTGGTGTGAAAGAGCGGCAGGAAGCACTGGCAGATATCCTCATGCCGAAGCCGCATATGCGCGACATTCATCTGCGCGCCCCAGATGGCGTTGGCATGGGTCCAGAGTACGGCTTTCGGCCGCGAGGTGGTCCCCGATGTGAACTGCACGCCAAGATCGGCGAAGGGCTCGGTGGGCCGGGCGGGGCAGGGAGCCGTCTCCTTCAGCATCTCCGCGAAGGGCACATGCGGGATGCCGGCCGGAATTTCTGCCGGCTCGCCCGCGTCATTGTCGGTGAGGACGAGGAATTTGATCTTCGGCGCCGATTCATAAACAAGCTTCGCGAACGCTGGCTGGGTGATCGCCGCGACGATCTCCGCATGCTCGGCGAAATAGATCATGTCACGGGCGACGGAGCGGGTGTTGGTCGAGACCGCGACCGCGCCAAGGCGCGCGCAGGCGAACCAGGCGAAGAGGAATTCCGGGCTGTTGTCGAGATGAACCATGACCTTGTCGCCCTTCATCACACCGCGCGTATGAAGCGCCCCGGCCAGCCGCTCGACATGGGCTGCGAACTCGGCATAGCTGTAGCTGACGGAGGGCCGGTCGAACGGCTCCCAGATCAGGAAGGGCTTGTCCGGGCAGCGTTCCGCCCATTGGCGAAGCAGCCACGGGATATCGCGCCGTTCCACCATCGTTTTGTGTGACTGTTCGATTTTGCCGATCAATGACATGCCGCTCTCCCGGTTGTTGTTTTGGCAGATCATAAAAAGGAACCGGGGTAAATGCCAGCCTCGATATGACAGGAATGCGCAGAAGGCGCCTGACCGGTCGCCGCAAAAAAAATCCCGGGTGCGGAGAGGGCGTTCCGCGTCTTTCCGCTAGCCATGCCGCCAAAGGAAAGGTAAGTTTCCGCGCGGAGAGATGCCCGGCCCAAGACCGGATCCGGCACGTGATTTAAGGAGATAATGTCATGAAGAAATTTTTCTATCTGGCGATGGTTGTCACCATGGCCCTGTTCGTCAGCGGCTGTTTCGGGCGCGTGCAGCCCGTTTATAACGTCGATTCTGCGGCAATCCCGATGAAGCTGCAGGACGGCTCGCTCGACCGTATCGGAACGGCGATCCGGACCGCCGCCGTCAACCGCGGCTGGGCGGTTGAAGAGGTGAGCCCGGGCCTGATGAAGGCAACGCAGCGCAGCCGCAGCCACGTCGCCGTCGTCAACATCCGCTATACCAAGACGACCTATTCCATCGAATATGTCAGCAGCCAGGACCTGCTCTATGACAACGGCCAGATCCACCGCAACTACAACAAGTGGGTCCGGACGCTCGAAAATGATATCAACAAGGAACTGAACAAGGCGTCGCTCGCCGCCTGATGCCATGACAGGTGAAGTAACCTTCTCCTTCACGGTACGCAGCTGGTCCGCCTGGGCGCCGGGGCTTGACGGCCCCGCCGCCTGGGAGGCCTGGGCCGAGGGAGAGGCGGATACTCCAAAGGCCGACGGGGCGCCCGATGTCCGCGATCTGCCGGCCGGACTGCGGCGCCGGCTGCCGAGGCTCGGCAAGATGGCGCTCCGCGTCGCGATGGACATCAACCCCGATTTCAGCCCGCGGGTGATTTTCAGCTCGCGCAACGGCAACGTGACGCAGATGCTGGGCCTCCTTGAGAGCCTCGCGCGCGACGAGCCGCTCTCGCCGACCGCCTTCGGCATGTCGGTGCACAATTCCCTCGCCGGCATGCTGTCGATCATCAGCCGCAACCGCGAAAGCCACACCGCCATCGCCGCCGGTGCGGAGAGCTTCTGCTTCGGCCTCCTCGAAGCGGTCACGAGCCTTCAGGAGGATCCGTCCGCGCCGGTCCTGCTCCTCCATGCCGACGAGCCGCTGCCGGAGTTTTATGCCCCCTTCGGTGATCCCGAGACACCGCCCGCGGCGCTCGCGCTGCTCCTCGCCCCCTTTGAGGCCGGCGAGAGCGCCTTCCGCCTCGGATTTGCGGGGCACGAAACAGAGGCGCGACCCGGCGATCCGCTCGCCGGTTTCCTGCGCTTCCTGCTTCGCGGCGAGGCGCGCTGGGACTGGAGCGGCGCGCAAGGGGAGTGGTGGTGCCGGCGCCATGCGTGAGCGTATCAATTATGTCTGGCGCCTGATCGGGACAGGGATCGCCTTCGCGAGTTTTGGTCTTGGCGGGGTGTTTCTCACGCTCTTCGTCTTTACGCCGATCGCGCTGTTGACCCGCGACGAGGCGACGCGGATCCGCCGGGTGCGCCGCGTTATCTACCACGCCTTTCGCTTTTTCGTCTTTATGCTGCGGATCGGCGGCATCATCGATTCCCGCTTTACCGGGGAGGAGAAGCTGGACGGCCTGAAAGGCGCGCTGATCATCGCCAACCATCCGGCGCTGCTCGATACGGTGTTCCTGATCTCGCGCATGCCCGAGGTGCAATGCGTCGTCAAGCATCAGCTATGGGATAATTTCTATCTCGGTGGGGTGATCCGCGCGGCGGGCTATATCCGCAACGACGGCGATGCGATGACGCTGCTTGCGCAATGCGAAAAGGCGCTGGGGGAGGGGCAGAATATCCTGATTTTCCCGGAAGGGACGCGCAGCGTCCCCGGCCAGCCGATCCGTTTTCAGCGCGGATTTGCCAATATGGCGGTGCATTTCAACACGCCCATCCAGCTCGTCACCATCACTTGCGACCCGCCGACGCTCGCAAAAGGAAGCCCGTGGTACGCAATTCCTCCCCGCCAGTCGCGTTTTGATATATCATTCGATGAACTTCTGGACATATCGGCTGAGTTGGGGCATGAACCGAGGTCGATAAAAGTGCGAAAGCTCACGCGCGAGCTCGAGCAGTATTATGTTGGGAAACTCTGCGATGAGTGATTTTGAACTGGAAATCAAGCGGTTGGTCATCGACACGCTCAATCTCGAAGATATCACGCCGGACGAGATCGATAGCGAAGAGCGGCTGTTTGTGGAAGGGCTCGGGCTCGATTCCATCGACGCGCTGGAACTCGGCGTCGCCATTCAAAAGACCTACGGCATCAAGATCAGCGCGAAGAACGAGGATCTGAAAGAGCATTTCTCCTCCATCCGCAACCTTGCCAACTTTATTGCCGCTGAACGAAAAGAGATGGGTGCATGACCCGCGACGAGATATACGACAAGCTCAGCGAATATCTGGTGGAAATGTTTGAGGTCCCGCCGGAGCAGATTACGCCTGAGGCACAGCTTTACGAGGACCTCGACCTTGACTCCATCGATGCCGTCGATCTGGTGGTCAAGCTGCAGGATCTGACCGGCAAGAAGATCCCGCCCGACGAATTTCGCACGGTGCGCTCCGTGGGCGACGTGGTGGACCGCGTTCATGCCCTTCTGGCGACGTAAGACCCGGCTGCCGGACCTTCTGCTTGTCCTGATCAGTCTGGCCTATCCCTTTGTCGTCTATTTCGGGCTGATGCGCTTCTCGCCGCTCGTCGTGGGCGCGGCGCTGGTCGCCTTCCTGCTGCTTCGCCTCCTTCTGCAACGCGGCCGCCGCGGCGGCGCGCGGCCCGAAACCGGGCTTTATCTCTTCATCCTCGGCGCCGTCGTCCTTCTCTTCCTCCTCGATCAGCTGCTCGCCGTGAAGGCCTATCCGGTACTGATCAGCCTCTCCTTCGCCGCGCTCTTTGGCTATTCGCTTCTCAAACCTCCGCCGGTGATCGAACGGATCGCCCGCGCCATGGAAGGCGAGCTCGACGCCCATGCCATCCGCTACACCCGCCATGTGACGGAGGCCTGGGTGATCTTCTTCCTGCTGAACGCCGCGCTCTCGCTCTGGACGGCGCTCTATGCAAGCCTTGAGATCTGGACGCTCTATAACGGACTGATCTCCTATCTCCTGATCGGCGGCATGTTCGGCGGCGAATATCTGCTCCGCCAGTTCGTCAAGCGGCGGAAGGCGGGCTGAGATGTTCGTGCCGCTTTCAGACTTCCTGATATCTCCGCGGCCGGGGGCGGAGGCCGTTGCCATTCTCCCGGACGGAACGGTCAAGCATTTTGCCGACCTCCACGCCGAAACGGCGGACCTTGCGGCGCGCATCAAAGCTGCGGGCGCGCGGCGTCTCGTTCTCGCCTGCGAGAGCGGCTACGGCTTCGTGTGCGGCATGCTCGCGGCCTTTCAGGTCGGCTGCCATCTCATCGTGCCGCCGAATGCGCTGCCGGGCGTGCTGGCGCAGTTCGTCGCGCCTGACTGCTCGCTGCTCTCCGATATTCCCGGCGCCGGCGGGGCAGCGCAGATCGTCATCGACGGGCGGCGCGGGCAGGAGTTTGCCTTCCATTCGCTTGATTCGGCGCGTTGCCTCTTTGACTTCTACACCTCCGGCTCGACCGGCGAGCCGAAGCGGGTGCCGAAAAGCCTGAAGCAGATCGAAGATGAGCTGATCATCCTCGACCGCTGCTTCGGCGATCGCCTTAGCGGCACGGCAACCCTCGGCACCGTCAGCCATCAGCATATCTTCGGCCTTTATTTCAAATGCCTGCTGCCGCTTTGCGAGGGGCGGGCGTTCTATGCCGGTATTTTCGAGATCTGGGAGGAGCTGCTGGCGGCGGCGCCGCGCCGTGCCTCGCTGGTGACAAGCCCGGCGCATCTGACGCGCATCCCCCCGCTCGATCCGCTGCCCGAGGCGGCGCAGATGCCGATCATCTTCACCGCCGGCGGGCCGCTGCCCTTTGCTGCGGCGCGGCATGCGGCGCGGCTCTTTGGCCCGCTGCCGACCGAGATATTCGGCAGCACCGAGACCGGCGCCATCGCCTTTCGCCGGCAGGAGGCGGAAACGACGCCGTTCCGCCCCCTGCCCGGCGCCGAGACCCGGAGCGGGCCGGGCGGCGTGCTGGAGGTGCGGAGCGCCTACACCACCGGCGGCGCGTGGGAGGCGATGAACGATCTCGTCACCCGCTTTGACGACGGCAGCTTCCTGCTCACCGGCCGGGCCAGCCAGTTCGTCAAGATCGAAGGCAAACGCCTGTCGCTTGCGGAAATCGAGATGCATCTCAACGCCTCTCGGCTGGTGCGCGAGGCCGCGGTCTTTATCCTGCCGGGGAGCCGCGATATACTGGCGGCGGTCGCCGAGCTCAGCCCCGCCGGCTGGCGGCGGCATGACGAGATCGGCCCGTTCCGCCTCGGGCGGGAGCTGAGAAAAGAGCTCGCGCCGCATCTTGAGAATGCCGCGCTGCCGCGTCGCTGGCGTTTCGTGGCGGCGCTGCCGCTCACCGCGCAGGGCAAGCGCCAGCAGCAGGCGCTCCATGAACTGTTTGCAGAGACGGACGAGGGAGCCTAGACTGAGACACCATGCAGAACGCGTCAGAGAGTATATATGCATCGCACCCGACGGAGCCCCCGCTGAAGGTGGAAGAGCGGGACGGCGACCGCGTTGAACTCGCCTTCACGGTCGACCCCGATCTCTTTCAGCTGCAGGGTCATTTCCCCGGAAAGCCGGTCCTGCCGGGCGTCGCGCAGATTGACTGGGCCGTCCGCTTCGCGCGCCGCTATCTCGGCATGGAGGGCAATATCATCCGCCTCGGCCAGCTTAAATTCTCGGCGCTGATCGTCGGCGGCAGCGAGGTCCGGCTTCGCCTCGACTGGCGGCGCGCGGCGCATCGGCTGCACTTTTCCTATCACATGGGAGAGGAGACCTGCTCCTCGGGCTTCTTTGAACTGGCTGCACAGGAACTGGCTGCACAATGAGTATCTCTCTCGCCGCTGTTGTCCCGAGTTATAATCACTATCGCCATATCGGCACCGTCGTCGGCGCGCTGACGGCGCGGGGCCTGCGCGTCTTCATCATCGATGACGGCAGCGTCGAGCCGGCAAAATCGGCCATCAGCGGGCTGCATGACCCGAAGGGCGGCGTCACCGTTCACCGGCGCGATGAGAACGGCGGCAAGGGCGTTGCGGTGATGGAGGGATTTCGCCTCGCCGCGGCGGACGGCTTCACGCATGTGCTGCAGATCGATGCCGACGGCCAGCATGACCTCAATGCCCTTCCTGCGATTATCGAAATCGCCCGGATCCATCCCAATTCGCTGGTCAGCGGCGAGCCGGTCTATGATTTCACCGTGCCGCTGTCGCGAAAATTCGGCCGCTGGATCACCCATCTCTGGGTCTGGCTGGAAACGCTGTCGACGGAAATCACCGACAGCATGTGCGGTTACCGGGTCTATCCGCTCGCCCGCACGCTCGAAGTGATGGAGAGCGAGCCGGTCGGTCATTATATGGATTTCGATACCGAAATCATGGTGCGGCTGCACTGGCGGGGGACGCGGGTCCGGATGCTGCCGGTGCTGGTGACCTATCCGCGCGACAATATCTCCAATTTCCGCCTTGGCGCCGACAACTGGCTGATCACCAAGATGCACACCCGGCTCGTCTTCGGGATGCTGAGGCGGCTCCCCGAACTGCTCGAGCGCCGCCGCCGTCCGGGGCAGGAAGTCCGCCACTGGGGCCAGATCAACGAGCGCGGGGTGACGCTCGGCCTGAAGATACTCTTCACCGCCTACCGCGTGCTCGGGCGCCGCATCTGCTGGATCCTTGCTCAGCCCGTGCTGCTCTATTTTTTCCTCACCGGCAGCGATCACCGGCGTGCGTCCCGCGACTACTGGCGGCGCATCTACGCCATGACCGATGAGCCGGGCGATGTCGGCCTGTTGCAGCTCTGGCGGCATTACCGCTCGTTCGGCAGGATGGCGCTCGACCGGCTGGCGGCATGGCTTGGCGATATCCAGCTCAGCGACATGAATATGGACGATATCCGCCGTCTCGACAGCCTGCCGCCGCCGGAGCAGGGGATCGTCGTCATCACCTCGCATCTTGGCAATGTCGATGTGCTGAGGGCCGTCGGTGCGGCGCGCGGCATCAGCAAGATCACCGTCTTCGTCCATACCCGCAACGCCGCCAAATTCAGCGAGATCCTCAACCTCGCCAACCCCGGAACGCGCGTCAATATCCAGGAGGTTGACGATATCGGCCCGGCGACGCTGATTGAGCTGCAGAAAAAGATCGACGACGGGCACTGGATCGTCATCGCCGGCGACCGCATCCCGCTCGACAAATCGAAACGCATCCGGATGATGAATTTCCTCGGCACGCCGGCGCCCTTCTCGGAGGGCGCGTGGCTGATCGCCTCGCTGCTCGGCGCGCCGGTCTATTCGCTGCTCTGCGTGAAGGAGGACGGCAAGTTCCGGGTGATGTTCGAAAAGATCGCCGATCGCATCCATCGCGGGCGCGCCGCGGACGATGGCCTCGCCGCGCCAATGGGCATCTATGTCGAACAGCTCGAACAGGGCTGCCTGCGCTATCCCGAGCAATGGTATAATTTCTATGATTTCTGGTCGCTGCCCGAAGATCACGAGATTATTGCCGAGCTGGAGGCGAAGCGGCAATGATTGCGGCCGATGTGATTGTCAAATGCCAGTTCTACGACCTCGATCCCATGGGGATTGTCTGGCATGGCAATTATCCGCGCTATTTCGAGCTTGCGCGCTGCGCGCTGCTCGACCGGCTGGATTACAATTACCAGCAGATGAGCGAGAGCGGCTATGCCTGGCCGATCGTCGATATGCGCATCAAATATATCCGCTCGATCCGGTTCGGCGAGGAAGTCCGGGTCCGCGCGATCCTTGCCGAATATGAAAACAGGCTCAAAATCAACTACCAGATCGACGATCCGGAAACCGGCGAGAAAATAACTCGCGGCTATACTATCCAAGTTGCAGTTGATCAGCAGACGGAAGAAATGTTATTCCAATCTCCGCCCGTTCTTTATGAAAAGGTAGAAAACCTGCTGTGACACGTCTTTTCTATCTCTTGGTAATGCTTCTGGTGAGCGTTCCGCTTGCGGGCGCCGGCGCAACGCCTTACAGCCTTAAAGACGGCGAGGGGCTGATGGGCCGTTTTGTGCAGGAACGCCACTTGCGAGGCTTCGAGCGGCCGATCCTCTCGGAAGGATCCTTTTTCCTGCTGCCGCGCGCCTCGCTTGTCTGGCAGACGGAGCTGCCCTTCTTCGGCCGCATGGTGATCGATGATGACGGCGTCATCCAGTCCGTCGACGGGGTCGAGGTCACCCGCCTCAGCTTCAAGCAGTTTCCCGGCTTCAAGCTGCTTCGCGATACGCTGGAGAGCAGCCTCGGCGGCAACTGGCAGCCGATCGAGGATCTGACCGGCCTGAAACTCCTGTCCGCCGACGGGAAATATTCGCTGCGCTTTACCCCGAAGGCAAGCGGGCTTAATCTTCCGTTCGCATATCTCAACTTCTCGATCGGCGAGTTTCTGGAAACCGTCGAGATCGTCAAGAGTAATGGAGATCGCGACGTGATCACCTTTTCGGAGCAACATATTGCGCCCGTTGATGAGATCGAGGCTGCGGCCCGCGTTCTTCCGGGCGCAAGACCGTGAACCGGTCAGGCTTTCGCATCTATATTTTCCTGCTGATCCTCGCGGTCGGCGTCATCGGCTGGCGGTTTCAGGACGGACTTCCGCTCGATACCAACCTGATCGCGATGCTGCCGAAATCGGAAAATGCGGAGTGGGTGACCCGCGCCGAGGCGGTGGAGCGAACGCAGGGCATGGACCAGCTTATCGTCCTCGTCGGCCATGCGGATTTTGAATCGGCGCGCGCCGCGGCCGATATGCTTGGCAAGGCGTTGATCGACGCCGGCATTCTGAAAGCCATCTTCAATGATGCCAGTCTGTCGACCTTTCGAGGCTTCGCCGAGACGCTGTTCCCGCACCGCACGGGCCTGATATCCAAGGCAGACCGTCAGCTCTTGCAGGCAGGGCAGGCGGAGAAGCTGATCGACCGGGCGATGGTTCAGATCGTCTCACCGCTCTCGGTCGTCGATGCCGAAACCATCCGCCGTGATCCCTATCTGCTGCTGCCGAACTATCTGGCGGCGGGGATGGAAAACAGCACCAAGATGCAAAGCCGCGCCAATGTGCTGACCGTGGAGGAGAAAGGCATCTGGTATGTGCTGCTGCGCGGCCAGCTTTCCGGCAACCCGTTCGACAAAACTTTCCAGACCCGAGCGCTGAAACAGTTCACCGATGCCGTCGCGCGGGCCGAAACCCGGTATGGGGCGCTCAAACTCCTGAAAACGGGGGCGATTTTTTACGGCGAACATGCTTATCGGCAGGCCGAGGGGGAGGCCGGATTTATCGGCGTCATCTCGCTGATCGGCATCGTCATCCTGAATTTCCTGATCTTCCGCAGCCTGCAGCCGCTCGTCCTCAGCCTGGTGGCGATTGCGTCCGGCATTCTCAACGGCCTCGCCATGACGCTGCTGATCTTCGGCTCCCTGCAGATGATGGCGCTGGTGTTTGGAATGGGACTGATCGGCATTGCCGTTGACTATGCGTTCCATTATTTCTGTGAGAAATTCGACCAGGACAGCCGGGTGCCGACGGCGCGCCTTCGGGCCCGGGCGATCCGCTCCGGTCTGACGCTTGGGCTGGTCAGTTCCGTTCTCGGCTTCACCACCCTTGCTCTCACGCCGTTCCCGGGTCTGCAGCAGATCGCCGTCTTTTCGGCGAGCGGGCTGGTCATGGCCTATCTGTGCGTGCTGTATGTTTTCCCCCATCTCGACCGGACGCCGTCGTTCCGGCATGGGGAAAACCTGCTGTCGGCGGCCATGTTCCCCTATAACTTCTGGTGGCGGAAGAGCTTTCGCAACTGGCGGATCGCTTTCCTCGGTATTCTCATCGTTGCCGGCCTTTTTGGCGCGACGCGCGTCACTGTCGATGATGACGTGCATCGCCTGCAATCGCTGCCGGCCGATCTGAAGGCCGAAGAAGAAGCGATCCGCGATCTTGCCGGCATCAACAACCAGACCTACCGCTTCTTCGTCCGCGGCATCAATTCCGAAGATACGCTGCGCGCCGAGGAGGCGCTCGCGCCGAAGCTCGAGGCCCTGAAGAAGGACGGGGCGATCGGCGGCTATCGCATGATCTCGCAATCCATTCCCTCGAAAGCGCGGCAGCTTGAAAACCGCGCGCTGGTCGAGAGTGAACTGATGCCGCGGCTCGAGCGGCATATGGCCGCGCTGGGATTGGCGGGAGAGACGCCCTATCGTCAGCCCGGCGACCCGCTGGAGCTCGATAAGCTCGCCGAGAGCGATATGCCGGGGCTGCTCTCGCAGCTTCGCGTCTACAAGACGCCGGGCACCATCGTGCATGCCGTGATGCTGATCGATGTGAAAGACGTCGCCGCGCTCACGAAACTTGCCGGCAGTTCGGAGAATATCGCGCTCATCAGCCACGCCGACAGCCTTTCGAAGACATTCGGCGCCTATCGCGTCCGCGCGCTGATCATGCTCGCGATCGCCTATTGCGTCGTGCTTGTCTTCCTGTCGCTCCGCTACGGGGTGCCGGGGGCGCTGAAGGTGATGCTGCCCTCGATGAGCGCCGTCGCGCTCGCGCCCTGCCTGATCGCGCTGATGGGCGAGCCCTTCACCTTCTTCAACGCCATGTCGCTCGTGCTGATTTTCGCCATCGGCCTTGATTATGCGCTGTTCATGCGCGAAGCTTCCAGGCCGCGGCAGCGCCGCTCGATGCTGGCGAACTTCCTCGCTGCGCTTTCGACGCTGCTCGCCTTCGGACTGCTGGCGCTCAGCGAGACCTTCGCCATTCATGCCTTCGGGATCACCATTCTGGTCGGGATCACGCTGGCCTACCTGCTTGCGCCCATTGCGGCGGATGCCAAACGCCCGATGACGGAGCCCCTCTGATATGCCCGGAACAGTTGAAGAATTTGACGTCGTGGTAATCGGCGCCGGGCCGGCCGGCTCGCTCGCCGCCACCTTGCTGGTGCAGCAGGGCCTGAAAGTCGTGATGCTGGAGCGCGGCACGTTTCCCCGCTTCGTGATCGGCGAGAGCCTGCTGCCGCAGTCGATGGTGTTTCTTGAAAAAGCGGGCCTTGGCCCTCGCCTTGAAGCGGCGGGCTTTCAGCATAAAGACGGCGCCGCGTTCGCCGACGACAAGCGCGTCGCTACCATCAGCTTCGCGCAAGGCTTCACGGCGGGACCGGCGACGACCTATCAGGTGCAGCGGGAGAAATTTGATCTTCTGCTTGCCGAAGCGGCGCGCGATGAAGGCGCCGATCTTCGCTTCCAGCAGGAGGTGACGGGCGTTGATCTCCAGGAGGACGGTGTGCTGATCTCGGGCGCTCGCCCGGACGGGCCGTTTCAGATCCGCGCGCGCTTCGTGGTTGACGCGAGCGGCTACGGCCGCGCCCTGCCGCGTCTCCTTGATCTCGATGCGCCGTCGGATTTCCCGGTGCGTCATGCGCTCTTCACCCATGTCAACGACCGGTTTGAGGGGCGCGCTTTCGATCGTAACAAAATCCTTATCACTGTGCATCCGACCTGCAAGGATATCTGGTACTGGATCATTCCCTTCACCGACGGGCGCGCCTCGATCGGCACCGTCGTGCCGCCTGCGGAACTTGCGAAATATCCCGGCACGCGCGATGAAAAGCTCTGGGCGATCATCCGCGAGACGCGCGATCTCAGCGCCCTGCTGGAAGGGGCCGAGCAGGTCCGCCCGGTCGCCGAATTGTCGGGCTATTCGACCAAGGTGAAGCAGCTTGCGGGGCCGCGCTTCGCCCTTCTTGGCAATGCCGGGGAGTTTCTCGATCCGGTCTTTTCCTCGGGCGTCACCGTCGCCTTCAAATCGGCTGATCTGCTGGTTGATCCGCTGATGCGCCAGCTGGCCGGCGAGACGGTCGACTGGGAGGCGGATTTCTCCCGCCCGCTGAAGCGCGGCGTGGATTGCTTCCGCGTCTTTGTCGAGGCGTGGTATCGCGGCGATCTGCAGGAGATTATTTTCAACCCGCCCGGCGATGACAATCCGATCAAGCGGATGATCGTCTCCATCCTCGCGGGCTATGCATGGGATGAGAAAAATCCGTTTGTCACGCAGGGGCGAAAGTATCTCGATATGGTCGCGATGCAATGCTCGTAAGATCGCTCGCGCTTCTGATCCTCCTGACGCTCGGGGCCTGTGCGAGCCTGCCGGGACCGGAACCGGAGGCGGGGATCGAATTCGCGCCCTGGCGATTGCCGGAGAACAAGCCGCGCGAGGTCGTGCAGGCGCTGAACGGCAGCTACGGCGCGCAGGACTTCACCTTGCAGGTCCGCCTCAGCCTGACGCCGGAGCGGATGCAGGTCGCCGCGCTCGATCTCATCGGGCGGCGGGTCTTTGATATCACCTGGGACGCGCGCGGGGTGGCGGCACGCCGCGCCGAGTGGGTATCGGCGGAGATGAACGCTGTCGATATCCTGAAAGTGATCGTCGCCACCTACTGGCCGGCCGACGATCCGATGCAGGCGCGGGTTGCCGATCGCACCGCGTCGCTTATTATCACCTATCAGACGACGCGGGAAAATGCGTGGAATGAGCAGGTCACGATCCGCGATCCAAAGTGGAATTATGAAATGACGATCATTTCCTACGAACTGGCGTTATGACGGCGGGCTACCATCTCAACGCTCTTGGCCTGATCAATGCCCTTGGCCGCGGCCGGGCGACGGTGGCGGCGGGCCTTTTTGCGGGCGATCAGCGCGGGATGTGCGCTATGGGCGGATTGCTGGAGGGGCGGCGCGTCATGGTTGGCGCGGTCCCGGGCGGGCTCCCCGAAATTCCGCCTGCGCTTCGCCGCTTCGATAGCCGCAACAACCGGATGCTGCTCGCCGCCGTCCTTGAGATTGAGGCGGAGATCCGCGCCGCGATCGCAAAATTCGGTCCCGGTCGCGTTGCCGTCATTCTCGGCACCAGCACGTCGGGTATCAGCGATAACGAGCCGGGCGTCGCTGAGAAAGTGCGGACGGGCCGCTTCCCGGAGGGCTTTGACTATGACCGGCAGGACAACGCTTCGCCCTCGCTCTTCCTGCGCGCCTATTTCGAGCTGACCGGCCTCGCCATGACGATCTCGACCGCCTGCACATCAAGCGCGAAAACCCTCGCCTCGGCGCGCCGGCTGATCGCGAGCGGGCTTGTCGATGCCGCCATCATCGGCGGCGCCGATACGCTCTGCCGCCTCACCGTGAACGGTTTCGCCTCGCTCGATCTCGTCGCCGATACGCTTTGCAACCCCTTCAGCAAAAATCGCGGCGGCATCAATATCGGCGAGGGGGCGGCCGTCTTTCTGATGAGCCGCGAGCCGGTTGGCCCCCGCATTGCCGGGATCGGCGAGAGTTCCGACGCCTATCATATGAGCACGCCCGATCCCGACGGCGCGGGCGCCTTCACCGCCATGCGCCGCGCCCTCGATGAAAGCGGCTTCGCGCCCGCCGACATCGCCTATCTCAACCTGCATGGCACGGCGACGGAGCTTAACGACAGCATGGAGGCGAAAGCCGTCCATGAGCTTTTCGGGAGCGTTCCCTGCAGCTCGACCAAGCCGCTTGTCGGCCATACGCTTGGCGCGGCGGGCAGCATGGAGCTTGCCTTCCTCTATCTCGCCCTTGAGGCGGCGGGGGGTGAATTGCCGCCGCATATCTCGGACGGCGCTGCGGACCCCGACCTGCCGCCGCTTCATCTTGTCGCAAAGGGCGAGACGGCGGCGCACAGGCGCGCCATGATGAGCAACTCCTTCGCCTTCGGCGGCAGCAATATCAGCGTCATCCTGTCAAATGAGTAAAGCGATGCAGCCCTGTCCCTACCACGTGACCGAAATCCTCTATCATGCGCCGCCGATGATCCTGATCGACCGGGTGATCGCCTATGACACGGAGACCGTCGAGGCCGAGGTCGAGATTGCGGAGACGACGCCCTTTCTGGAAGCGGGCAGGGTGCCGTCTTACGTCGGGATCGAATATATGGCGCAGTCGATTGCCGCCTACAGTGGGATCATGGCGCGCAACAGTGGCGGTGATGTCAGGATCGGCTATCTCGTCAGCACCCGCAATATGGTGCTGGAGAGCCCCTATTTCGCGCCGGGCGATCGGCTGAAGGTGACGGTCCGCCTCGTCTATAACGAAGCGCCGCTCGCCGTGTTTGACGGCCGGATCGAGCGCAATGAAAAACTTGTCGCTGAAGCGCGGCTTAATGTATATCAACCCTGAACTTTGGGGTGAGCGGAATGCAGAAACGAGTACTGGTCACGGGAGCAAGCGGCGATATCGGCCGGGCCATTGCGCGCCGGCTTGCGCGTGACGGTTTTGAAATTGTCGTCCATTGCGGGCGCAATCCGCAGGCGGGCGCCGATACGGTCCGCCTCATTATCGGGGCCGGGGGAAGCGCCCGGCTGCTGCAGTTCGATATTGCAAACCGCGATGAATGCCGGGATGTCCTCGAAAAAGAAACCGCGGAATACGGCGCTTTCTACGGCATCGTGCTGAATGCCGGGATTACCCGCGATACTGCCTTTCCGGCGATGCAGGATGAGGAGTGGGACAGCGTCATCCACACCAATCTTGATGGCTTTTACAATGTCCTGAAACCGCTCACCATGCCGATGGTCTCGGCGCGAAAAGGCGGGCGAATTGTCGTCATCTCCTCGGTCTCGGGCGTGATGGGCAATCGCGGACAGGTCAACTACAGCGCCTCGAAAGCGGGGCTGATCGGCGCGGCGAAGGCGCTTGCGCTTGAGCTTGCGAAGCGCAGGATCACCGTCAACTGCGTCGCCCCCGGCCTGATCGAGACGGCCATGACGCACGAGCTGCCGCTCGATGAGATCATGCCGATGATCCCGATGCGGCGGCTGGGCAGCGCCGATGAGGTGGCCGCGACCGTCGCCTTCCTCTGCTCAGGAGATGCGGGCTATATCACGCGGCAGGTCATCTCGGTGAACGGAGGCATGGCATGACGAAGCGCGTTGTTGTCACCGGCATGGGGGGCGTCACCTCGCTCGGCGAGGACTGGGACGCTATCTCCGCCAGGATGCGCGAAGGCAAGACCGGCATCCGCTGCATGGAAAGCTGGGATTTCTATGACGGGCTGAATACCCGCCTCGCCGGGCCCGTCGAAGGCTTTGATGTCGACAGCCGCTATCCGCGAAAAGCGCTCCGCAGCATGGGACCGGTCTCCAAGATGGCGGTTTATGCGACGGAAAAGGCCCTCACCATGGCCGGGCTTCTGAACGATCCGGTCCTCAAATCCGGCCGGGTCGGGGTGGCCTACGGCTCCTCCTTCGGCAGCACGCGGCCCGTTGTCGCCTTCACCGACCTGATGCGCGACGGACATTCAAAGGACCTCACGGCGACCAGCTACGTCAAGATGATGAGCCATACCTCGGCGGTCAATATCGGCGTCTTCTACGGGCTTTCCGGGCGCGTCATCCCGACATCGAGCGCCTGCACCTCCGGCAGCCAGGGCATCGGCTATGCCTATGAGGCCATCAAGTTCGGCATGCAGGATGTGATGGTCGCCGGCGGGGCGGAGGAGCTTTGCCCGACCATGGCGGCGGTATTCGATACGCTCTATGCCACGAGCACGAAAAACGCGACGCCGCATCTCACACCGCGGCCGTTCGACCGCGACCGCGACGGGCTCGTGATCGGCGAGGGGGCGGCGACGCTGGTGCTAGAGTCCCTCGATCACGCGCGGGCGCGCGGCGCGACGATCCTTGCCGAGATTGTCGGCTACGCCACCAATTCCGACGGCCGGCATATCACCAACCCGACGCAGGCGACCATGGAGGTTGCGATGCAGTCGGCGCTCGACAACGCGGGGCTGAACGCTTCCGATATCGACTTCATCAGCGGCCACGGCACGGCGACAGAGCAGGGCGATATCGCCGAATCCCATGCGACGCGGCAGATTCTCGGGCCCACTATCCCGTTTCATTCGCTGAAAAGCTATTTCGGGCACAGCCTCGGCGCCTGCGGCTCGATCGAGGCGTGGCTCGGCATCGAGATGATGCGCGAGGGCTGGTTTGCGCCGACGGTCAATCTTGATAATGTGGATGCGGCCTGCGCCGATCTCGATTATCTGATGGGGACGGGGCGGGAGATCGAGGTCACCCATCTGATGAGCAACAACTTCGCCTTCGGCGGCATCAACAGCTCGCTGATCTTCCGAAACGGAGCGGCGCTCTAGCTCAGGGTTGCGGGTGCCCGGGATTGGGCGCGAGCGAGATGCCGGGCAGGGCCGAGACGATGGCATTATAGATAAACTCCGGCGGATCAACGAAATCGAGGCCCGCGAGACGGTCTTCCTTCCAGACGAGATGGCAGTTGAAGGAGCCGAACCTTGGCAGCGACAGCACCACCTCATCGGTCGGATGAAAATCGTGGCGCGTCTGAAAGCGCGCGCCGCTGACGGAGAGATCCCGGACAACGCCCGGAATGGCTTGCTGGCGGTCAATGAGCCGCGCCCCCCAGAGAAGCGACAAAGTGCCGCTCCACATTACCGTTTTGCGGGCATAGCGGCGCTTCTCCGCGCCCACCGCTCCGCCATCGTTCAAGTCGTTAATCGCCCCGTCCACCCCTGTTACGTCAACCGGTTGCAAGTATAGAGAAGCGATATATAAGCGAAAAGAAATTAATTCGCGATAAAAAACAACCGAAAATATTCGCAAAAATATCGGCAATTCCATCGCAGCGGCGGCAGGGGGCGGGCAGGACTAACGTGCGGCCATTGAAGCAGAAATATCGTCTATACAGGGATTTTTACGGCAAATTCCCGCAACGATACTGGACTCCGACGGAACAGCGTATTAATTGACGTTCAACACAGGATATAGGATCTTTTGACCAGATAATCTGATGCACGTCCGGGGGCATTTCCGGGCCGCTTCCGGAGAACTGACCGTTGCAGTCTCGATATTTTCCGCCAGCCCTTCTCATGCTGATCGCCATCCTGTCGCTCGGCGCACTGCCTGCGGCCGCGCAAGGCGGGGCGGAAACGCAGGCGGCGCCGGCCGCCCCCGCCGACGACGCGGCAGGCGAGGCGGCGGCGCCCCAGTATCGCTACGATGTGACGATCGAGGGCGCGCCGACGGACGCCATCGACGATCTCCTGAATGAATCATCGCGCCTGCACCAGCTTGAGGACAGGCCGCCGCCGAGCCTCGCCGCGCTTCGCCGCCGCGCCGATGCGGATGTCGCGGGCTTTCTGAAAGTCCTGCAGTCGGAAGGCTATTATGCGGCGGAAGTGGCCTACAAGCTCGACAGCAGCGCCGATCCCGCAGAGATCCGCTTTGAGATCAAGCCGGGCCCGGTTTTCCGCATCTCCAAGTTCGATATAAACTTCAAGGGCGCGGCGGAACTTCCTGAAAAGCCCGCACTTTCCGACCTCGGAATCGAGATGGGCATGCCTGCGCGGTCGGAGCCCGTGGTGAATGCAGCCACCGATGTCGTCACCAATCTCGCCCATCACGGCTATCCGGACGCGGCGATTGAAAAGCAGGACGCCATCGTTGATTTTGCGACCGACACGATGGAAGTCACGCTCACCATCGACACCGGCGCGCTGCTCTATTTCGGCGATCTGACGATCGAGGGGCTCGATGAGGTCAAAGAGGACTACATCCGCCGCCTCGCGGAGTGGAAGCCCGGTATTCTCTACGATACCCGCGTGATTGATGATCTGCGCCGGCGCTATCTGCGCAGTGGCCTTTTCGACAGCGTTCATCTCAAGCCGCGCGGTCCGCTCATCGAGGGCAAAATCGTCCCGATCACGCTGGTCTTTACCGAGCGCGATCACCGCTCCGTCGGTCTCGGCGCGAGCTATTCGACGAGCGAGGGCGTCGGCACGCAATATTTCTGGGAGCATCGCAATTTCTTCGGCAATGGCGAGAAGCTGCGGACCGATCTCACCATCGCCCAGATCAAGCGCGAACTCGCGGTCACCTTCGTCAAGCCGAATTTCATCCAGCTCGACCAGAATTTCAACGCGAAATTCGATATCCGCCAGGAAGAGACCGACGCCTATGACGAGAATGCGGTGACCTTCTTCGCCGGGCTCGATCGCCGCTGGCGCAACCGCTGGGTTATCGGCGCGGGCGGCTCGCTGGAATATTCCCGCATCAAGGAGGACGGCGTCACCACCGATTTCATGCTGGCGGGCGTGCCGCTGACGGCGCGCTACAATAAAACCAACGATGTGCTCGACCCGACGACGGGGCGGCGCTTCAGCACGTCGCTGGTGCCCTATTTCGGCCTCAACCCGGATACGCCGACGTTCGTGCGTCTTGAGATGGACGGTTCGGTCTATTACCCGGTGATCGGCGAGGATCGCGTCGTGCTGGCGGCGCGCAGCAAGCTCGGCATGATGTTCGGCGATGACGCAAGCTCCATCCCGGCGAGCAAGCGCTTCTATTCGGGCGGCGGCGGATCGGTGCGCGGCTATAAATTCCAGAGCGTTGGGCCGCTCGATGCCGATCACGACCCGCTCGGCGGCCGCTCGCTCCTCGAAGTCGGCTTCGAGGCGCGCACCCGGATCACCGACACCATCGGCCTCGTCCCCTTTATCGAGGGCGGCAATGTCTATGAAAGCATGGCGCCGGATTTCTCGGGCGATTTTCTCTGGGGCGCCGGGCTTGGCTTTCGCTACTACACCGCCATCGGCCCGATCCGCTTCGACGTGGCGGTACCGCTGAACCGGCGCAAGAATGTCGATGACGCCTATCAGTTCTATATCAGCATCGGGCAGGCTTTCTGATGTCGCGACGGGCAAAAATCATTCTGGCGGCGGTGCTCGCGCCTCTTCTGCTGATCTTCCTCGCGCTGGCGGGCGTTGTCCTGTTCCTGCAAACCGACAGCGGGCGCGGCTTCCTGACGGCGCAAATCGAAGCGGCGGCGAGCGATCCGGCTGGCCTCACTGTCGAGATGGGCCGGCTTGAGGGCAATATCCTCGGCGATTTCACCCTCGCCGAGGTCCGGCTTCGCGATCCCGAAGGGGAGTGGCTCAGCATTGAGCGGATTGCCGCCTCCTGGTCGCCGCTTGATCTCATCTTCGGCCGGCTCACCCTCAATGCCATTACGGCCGATCAGGTGACGCTTGCGCGGACGCCGGTGCTGCCGCCTTCCGAGGAGACGCGCGCGCCCTCGGGCGGCATCCCGAAGCTCCCCGTCGCCGTCCGCCTCGCGAAATTCGAGATTGCAAATATTCATATTGCCGAGCCCGTGATCGGCGAGAGCGCGGATCTGCATCTTTCGCTCAACCTCAATGCCGAGCTTGACGAGATGATCCACAGCGAAATCCGCCTGACGGAGCGGGAGGATAAAAGCCGCCTGCTCGGCACGGTCGATTTTCACCCACGAGAGGAGACGTTGCGCGTCGATATCGACCTCACCGAGCCCGAGGGCGGGCTGATCTCGCGCCTGATGGCTTTGCCGGGCTATCCGCCCCTGCATCTTGGCATCAAAGGCGACGGGCTGCTGAAGGCGTGGAAGGGGCAGCTTGACGCGCGCGCGGGCAATCTCTTTGCGGCCGATTTCGCCGTTACGACGGCGGGCGATAAAAAGATCACTCTCACCCTCGATGGCGGCGCGTCGCTCGATGCGGCGCTCGCAAAGGATATCCCGCTGCTTGACAGCTCGCGCATACGTATTGCCGCGGCAGCCGATTATGATACGCAGAGTTCCGACATCACGCTCACCCGTCTCGATCTTGAGAATGCGGCGCTCCATGTCACGGCGAGTGGGGCGGCCAACCCTGCGAAGGAAACGCTCGATTTGCAGCTCAAGACAGAGCTTCGCGACGCCGCCCCGGTCAATGAGCTGATCGCGCCGCTCAGCCTTCAGACGGGGGCGGTCAATCTCGATCTCAAGGGTAGTTTCCGGCAGATGATTGCCAATCTCCTTGTCGATTTTGGCGGCCTTGCGGTTGAGGACAGCCTGACGGCGCGCGATCTCAGCGGCACCTTCACCGCCGATCTTGATCTTGCGGCGCTCGAAAAAATTCCTGTGCGGGGATCGGCGGCGCTCTCGGGCATCGAAAATTCCCCCGCTGCGGCGGCCCCGCTGATCGGCGAGGCGCTCGATCTTGATTTCGATCTTGTCTACGGCCTTGAGAGCGAGACGGTGACGCTCTCCTCGCTCCGGCTGGTGGCGGCGCATCTCGGTCTCAGCGGGACGGGGGAGGTGAATGTCGCGAATCTTGCGACAACGGCGGATCTCTCGCTCAGCCTCGATGATCTCGGCCAGCTTGCCCCGCTCAAGGGGCGCCTCATCGCCGATCTGCATGCAAGCGGGCCCGATATCGCCAAAGACATGACCGGCACGCTCCGCGCCCGTGCTGAGAATTTCGATCTCCAAGATCCGGCGCTGCAACCGCTGACGGGACGCGCGCCGACGCTCGATCTCGCCTTTGCGATGCGGGATGAACAGCTCTCGCTCCATGATATCCTTCTCAAGATCGCGAGCGGGGAGGTGACGGGGAGCGCGGCAATTCCGCTCGAGTTTAAGACCCTCAGCGCCGATCTCAATGCGCATCTGCCGAAGCTCGCCGTTCTCGACCCGCTCGCCGGCGTAAAGCTTGGCGGGGAGGCGCGGCTTGCGGCGCATTTCTCGGGCGCGCTTGGCGATCCCGATGTTGCGGGTACGCTCACGGGCGCGGATCTTGGCGTCAACGGGACGCCGCTTGGCCGTCTCGTCACCGATTTCCGCCTGCAGGCGCTCGCCTCTTCCCCGGCCGGTGATGTGAGCGCGCGGCTGACGCGCGGGGCGGGGCGCGCCGATCTCAGGACAAATATCGCGCTTGTCGATTACCAGCGGCTCGATCTCACCCACCTCGCGCTTTCCGAGCGTGACAACCGCCTGACGGGCGATCTCCGCATTCCCTTCGACGGGACGCCGATGACCGGCGCATTTAACGGCAATATCCCCGATCTCGCATCCCTCGCGGCGCTTGCGGGGCAGGAGATGTCGGGCATCCTGAACTTCACCGCCCGGCTTGAAAACCGCAATGGCGCGCAGGCGATCAATGCGACGCTTGGCGGCAAATCGGTCAATCTCGCGAACGGCAGCGTCGGCCTCGGGGATGTGGCGGCGGAGCTTGCGCTGACGGATGCCTTTGGTACTCCCGCGATCGCGGCGGAGGCGCGCGCGGGCGGCATCATCGCGGGCGGGCAGAAGATCCGCGAGGTGACGGCTTCCGCCGAGGGCGATCTCACCGCGCTCGGCTATCGCTTTGAGGTGACGCGCGGCGAGGCGCCCGATCTTGCCCTGAGCGGCAGGGGCGACGTAAAACTGACCGATGCGGCGACGGATATCCTGCTCGCGGCGCTTGACGGCGATTTCGACGGCCGGCCCATCCATCTCAGCGAGCCGCTTGCGCTCCGCCTTGCGGGGGAGACGGTGACCCTGCCGCGCTTTGCGCTCACCCTCGGCGAGGGGCAGCTTGCCGGGGCGGCGAGCCTCACGGCGGCGAAGGCCGATCTCAGCCTCGATATCACCCGCCTGCCGCTCGACCTTCTGGAACTCGTCAACCCCGCCCTTGCCGTCGACGGCGCACTCGATGGATCGGCGCGCCTTGCCGCGGCGAAGGGGACGCCCGCGACGGGTGCGCTCCGTCTCACCTTCTCGGATGTCCGGCTGGATGAGCCCGATTACGGCGAGCTTCCGGCTTTTGCGAGCCGCGTCGAGGCGGATCTCAACGGCGGCCGGCTCGCCTTCAACGCCGATGTGACAGGCCTTGAGGCAACGAGTATCACTCTCCGCGGCGCGCTGCCGCTCGAGATTGCGCTGGCGCCGGCAAATGCCCTGATCGATCCCGACAAGCCGATCGAGGGCACCCTCAATATTGATAGCGATGTCAACAAGATATGGCCGCTGCTTGCACTGGATACGCAGATTATGCGCGGCCAGTTGAAAGGGAACTTCACCCTCGGCGGCAGCATCAATGCGCCGCGCCTGAACGGTCAGGCGCGGCTCAGCGAGGGCTATTTCGAAGATACCGAGCAGGGCACGATCCTGCGTGACATGGCGCTCTCGGCCGATCTTCGCGATGACACGAAGCTCACCATCGACCTTTCTGCGAAGGACACGCAGGGCGGGACGCTGAAAACCTCGGGCAACGTCGATTTTGAAAGCCTGAGCAACCCGGTAGTCGATCTGAAAGTCGCGCTCGCCCGCCTGCAGGTGATCAACCGCGATGAGATCATGGTCATCAGCGACGGCGATATCGCCATTCGCGGCGAGGCGCTCGATCTCGATGTGACCGGCGATATCACGACGGAGGAAGTCGAGCTCAATATCGGCGGCTCGGTCGCGCCGAGCGTCGTCAGCCTCGATTACCGCGCCATTAACAAGCCCGGCGCGCCGGTGAACGGCGAGGAGCCGGAGCGGCAGAAGCCCTCCACCATCGCGCTCGATCTCGGCCTGCATATGCCGGCCCGCGTCTTTATCCGCGGCCGCGGCCTCGATTCCGAATGGCGCGGCGACTTCACTATCACGGGAACGGCGGCGAAACCGCGCATCGAGGGCAAGCTGATGCCGGTGCGCGGCCAGTTCACCTTCGCCGGCAAGGCGTTCGTGCTGCAGGAGGGGGAGATCGCCCTTCTCGGCGGCGACACCATTGACCCCGAACTCTCGCTCGCCGCGCAGTATCAGGGCGCCAATGTGACGGCGATCGTCTCGATCACCGGCACGGCGACGAACCCGAAGATCAGCTTCTCCTCGCCGGACGGGCTGCCGCAGGACGAGGTTCTCTCGCAGGTGCTGTTCGGCAAATCATCGGGCAAGCTCTCGGCGATTGAGGCGGTGCAGCTTGCCGAGACCGTCGCGACGCTCTCGGGCAAGCTCGGCAGCGGCGGTGGGATCACGGGCTTTGTCCGCGATACCATCGGCGTTGATGTGGTCAGCGCGCGGACCAACGAGCAGACGGGCGAGGCCGAGGTGAGCGTTGGCAAATATGTCACCGACAAGATCTATGTCGGCGTCGATCAGGGCGCCCAGTCCGGCACCCGCGCCAAGGTGCAGATCGAGCTTACCCCCAACATCTCCGTTGAAAGCGAGATGGGGCAATCGACCGACAGCAGCGTCGGAATTTTCTGGAAGTGGGATTATTGAGGAGGCGGGACCAAGCGTGCCCCGTTTCGGACATAATTCAAATTTAATTTTTAAATCAGCCACCTGTTCCATTTTTTAAAGAGTATCAGACAATGACAATTGATCAAAAACGGCCAATCAGGCTTCTTAAAGCGGGTCTTGCCGCCACCCTTGCCGTCACCTTTCTCGCCGCCGATATCGCGCCGGTCTTCGCCGATCCGCCGCCCTGGGCGCCGGCGCATGGCTATCGCAACAAGCACAAGCATAAACATAAACACAAGCATAACGGCCCGGACTATGTCGTCGCGCCGGTGCCGTTCGGCATCGACATGGGCCGCTGCAACCGCGAGATGCTGGGCAGCGTTCTCGGCGCGGCGGCGGGTGGCATCGCCGGCTCGCAGGTCGGCAAGGGGGATGGCAAGGTCGTCGCCGTCATCGGCGGCACCATCATCGGCTATCTGATCGGCGGCGCCATCGGCCGCTCGATGGATGAGATCGACCAGAACTGCATCGGCCAGGTCATGGAACATGCCGAGGACGGGCAGGACATCATCTGGACCAATTCGCGGAGCGGCGCCGTCTATGAAGTGACGCCGCAATCGACCTATCGCGAGCGGAGCGGCGATTACTGCCGCGAATATACCGCGATGGCCGAGATCAACGGCCGCCAGCAGCGGACCTACGGCATCGCCTGCCGGCAGGTCGATGGAAGCTGGAAGCTGAAAAGCTGACCGGCCGCTTTTTCTCTGGGCAAGCTTCCCGCCGTTGTTATGATGGCGGGAAGAAAAAGACGCCGGGAGGAGGGGGCCTTATGAGCTATCAGCACATTTCCGTCAGTTCTGACAATCACGTCACGCGCATCACCTTCGAGCGGCCGGAGGTGATGAACGCCATCAATCCGTTGATGCATGAGGAACTGCAAGCCGCGCTCGATGCCTTCGCTGCCGATGAGGATCAGTATATCGCCGTCCTCACCGGGCGCGGGGAGCGCGCCTTCTGCGCGGGCAGCGATCTTAAGGCCATGGCGGCCGAGACGGACCGCGGCAAGCGCAAATATCCGAAGAACGGCTACGCCGGCCTTATCGAGCGGTTTGATCTCGACAAGCCGCTGATTGCCGCCGTCAACGGCGTCTGCATGGGCGGCGGGTTCGAGATTGCGCTCGCCTGCGATCTCATCATCGCGACTGAGACCGCCCGCTTCGCCCTGCCCGAGCCGCATGTCGGGGCGGTGGCGCTCGGCGGCGGGCTGCACCGGCTGCCGCGCCAGATCGGCCTCAAGCAGGCGATGGGCCTTATCCTGACGGGCCGCGCGGTGAGCGCGCGCGAGGGCGAACGGCTTGGCTTCGTCAATGAAGTCGTCGCAACCGATGCGCTTACCGCAGCCGTTGACCGCTGGTGCGCCGAGATCCTTCGCGGTGCGCCGCTCTCACTCCGCGCCTCCAAGGCGACGGTGATGCAGGGGCTGGACGAGCCCTCGCTCGCGGCGGGGATAAAGAACCAGGCGGATTATCCCGCCTATCGCCGCTGGTTCCAGTCCGATGATCGCATCGAGGGGCCGCGCGCCTTTGCGGAAAAACGCAAGCCCGAGTGGAAGGGGCGCTGACGCGCCCCGCCGCGCCCCCTCGCGCGCCTTACTTCTTCACCCGCCGCCAGTGCAGATGATGCTCATAGACATTGCCGGAGCCGGTCGTCTCGGGCCGCGTTTTGAGGATGATATCCGCGCCATTCGGCACCACTTTGCGGATCAACGGGTTGCCGAGCCAATGCGCAATGGTCGAATACATCACGTCGTGATAGACCTCGTCCCCCTCCAGCCGGAAGGTGCCGCCATAGGCGAGGCTGGTGTTGGGGTCGGGGTTCGCGCCATGCGGCGCATTGCGAAAATCGTTGCGCATCAGAAAGCCGCTCATCCGCCCCTCGGGCGTGTAGATGACCTGCCCGAGCGCATCCTCGCCCATCGGATAGCCGATCGGCTCGCCATTCTTGATGCCCCGCCAGCTGACCAGTTCCCAGCTTCCGATCAGATCCTCGCGCGTAACCATTGCCACTCTCCTGTTGTTGTTTTTATGTTTCTCTCGATGCCTATTCGTAACATCTTGCATGAGCGGGCAAAAGCGGGAAAATAGGCGGTAAGGGAAGGAAGGGCCATGTTGCAGATCGTCCGGGTGGATCATATCGTGCTCCGCGTTCAAGATGCGCCGCGGATGATCGCCTTTTACCGCGATGTGCTCGGCTGCGCCCTTGAGCGCACGCAGGAGGAGATCGGCCTCTACCAGATGCGCGCCGGGGACGCGCTGATCGACCTTATCACCGTGGACGGCGAGCTTGGCCGGCGCGGCGGCCGCGCGCCGGGCGAGGAGGGGCGCAATCTCGATCATTTCTGTCTTGCCGTCCGCCCGTTTGACGAGGCGGCCATCCGCGCCCATCTCGCGGCGCACGGCATCGAGGTGGGCGAGTTTGGCGTCCGCTACGGCGCGGGCGGCTTCGGCCGTTCTGTCTATTTCAAGGATCCCGAGGGCAATGTGATCGAACTCAGAAGCCCGTCCGGGCAGGGTTGAGGGAGGGGGAATGGCGATCTCAAAATCTCTTGCCGCGCTTTTCGCCGTGGCGTTTCTCGCCGCGCTCCTCGGCGCGCCGCAAGCGCCGCTTGCGGAGGCCGCGCGGAGTGAGGCCAACAGCGCCGCGCTCAAACAGATCATCGATGAGGCGCGCGAGAACTGCCGCTCGGTGGAGGGTGGCATCTTCTCCGTTGGTGAGGGGGCGATCCATGATGTCGATGTCAGCGGCGACGGAGAGCCCGATGTGATCGTCGATAGCGCCGGCTTCAACTGCACCACCGCCGCCTCTTTCTGGTGCGGCTCGGGCGGCTGCATGCTGAGCGTGGTGATCGACGGGGAGGGCTATGGCTTCCTGACGCAGGGTTGGGAGATCGTCGATCTTTACAATTACCGCGTCCTGCTGCTCGCCGTGCATGGCATGGAATGCGGCGGCAGCAATGTGCGCAAATGCGTCCGCGCCGAGGTCTGGAGCGAAGGCGCTTTCCGATCGCCCGGGCGGGAGTAGGGCCGTCATGCGCGCGCTCTGGCTCACTATTTATTTCGCCGTTCTCGCCTGGAGCGTGATCAATCCCAAGGGCTACGGCATCTGGTTCCTCGAAGTCTCCCCGGCGCTGATCGGACTTGTCGTCCTTGCTGTAACATACCGGGAATTCCCTTTAACGCCGCTCCTTTACACCCTTATCCTGATCCACTGCATTATCCTGATGGTGGGCGGGCATTATACGTACGCCGAGGTGCCGCTTTTTGATTATATCAAGCCGTGGTTCGGTTTTGAGCGCAACAATTACGACCGGCTCGGCCATTTCGCGCAAGGCTTCGTCCCGGCGATCATCGCGCGCGAGGTGATCATCCGCCGCCATCTCGTGCCGTCGGCCGTCTGGCGCAATATCTTCACCGTCTCCGTCTGCCTTGCCTTCAGCGCCTTTTACGAGCTGATCGAATGGGCCGTCGCGCTGCTCAGCGGGAGCGGCGCGGATGAGTTTCTTGCAACGCAGGGCGATGTCTGGGATACGCAGGCCGATATGGCGCTCGCGCTCCTTGGCGCCATCCTCGCGCTCCTCCTCCTCTCGCGCCTGCATGACCGGCAGATTGCCGCGATCGGGGCCCGACCTTAACCGAGATCGTCGAACGGCGCCCCGGTGACGCCTGATTTCTGACACGAAATTATGGTGACTTCTTGGTTAATATTTACCGCTCATTAAGACGCCGCTGCTAACCTGTCAAACTCTTGTTATCCATTCGCTTAAACCGCGCCGGCGATGCGCTCGGATCGGGAAGGAGGTTGGGGAATGCGTTTTCATAAACTGTCGATACTGCTTGGCGTGCTGGCGGGATCGCTCCTATTTGCCGCCGGCTCGACCGCGACCGCCGAACATGTAATGAACCTCTTCCGCATCGGCACGGGCGGCACGGGCGCGACCTATTACCCGGTCGGGCAGGCCATTGCGAAGATCATCTCGAACCCGACCAGCGCCACCGAGTGTGATCCCGCCTGCGGCGTGCCGGGGCTGCTCGCCGTCGTCCAGACCGCCAACGGCTCGGTCTCCAACGTCGAGGATATCCAGGAGCACAAGATCGAAAGCGGCTTCAGCCAGTCCGACGTCGCCTACTGGGCGGCGACCGCCACCGGCGTCTATGAGGGGCAGGCGCGCAACGAGACCCTGCGCGGCATCGCCAGCCTCTACCGCGAGGATGTGCATATCGTCGCCCGCAAGGACGCCCGCATCACGCGTGTCGAGGATTTGCGCGGCAAGCGCGTCTCGCTCGATGATCCGGGATCGGGCACGCTGGTCGGCGCGCGCATCATCCTCGACGCTTTCGGCCTCACCGAGGACGACATGCAGACGCAGTATATCAAGGCCGCCGATGCGGTGGAGAAGATCCGCGACGGCAAGCTCGATGCCTTCTTCATCATCACCGGCAGCCCGCTCGAGGCAATCGTGGAACTCAGCGACGCGGGGCTTGTCACCCTCGTCCCGATCACGGGTCCCGCCGCCTCGCGCCTGACGTGGGAGAACCCGTTCTTCTCGCCGAGCACGATCCCCGCCGGCACCTATGCGGGCATTGATACGGTGCGCACGCTCGGCGTTGCCGCGCTCTGGGTCGTCAGCAGCCAGCAGCCGGAAGAGCAGGTCTATGAAATCACCCGGACCTTCTGGGAAAATCTCCCCGCACTTAAGAAGTTGGGTTTGCATCCGAAAATTGATAAAATTTCCCTCGCGAACGCCTTTACCTCGATGAGTGTGCCCTTGCACCCCGGGGCGCTCCGCTATTATCAGGAAGCGGGCTTGGTGATTAATCCTGAAAAATTTTAGCCGGATTTGATTTCAGTCGGATGTTTTTAACTCAACTAGCACAAATTGCGCGGAGATTTCGCCCCCATCACCTGCTCCGACGGCAGAACAGCTATCTCCTCGCCATTTTCGGCCTGACGCTGTTCGTGACCGGAACGGTGCGTTATATCCAGGTATCGCTTGCCGATATCGAAGAATCCATCCCGCTCAAGGTGATCGAGGATTCGCAGGCGATGTCGGCTATCCTGTTCGATATCAACGAGGTGACGCAGGGGCTCGCCGTCGCCAAGCTTGCGCGCGGGGAGGAGCGCGAGAAGCATCTTGCGGAAGTACGCCAGCGGCTCGACCATGTCACGGATATGCTGGAAATCAAACGCATCGAATACAGTTTCGATAACCTGATCGGCACCGCCGCCATCTATGGCGTGATCAGTCCGGCGCTGTATGATATCCGCGGCTGGATGACGGAGGGCATCAGCGGCCTTGCCCCGACCAATGACATGGTGATTGTCGCCATGCTGGATCGGGCCCGCACGGCGCTGGTCAAGGCGGATGCGCTGCAGGTCGAGGCAAACGGCGCGGCGGTCGCGCTTCTCCATGCGCAGGCCGAAAAAATCTCCGTCTTCCGTCAGGCCGTGCTGCTGGTTCTGCTTGGCCTTGCCGCGCTGGCGGCGGTGCTGATCTATTATATCTACAACCGCCGCGCGTTCGAGATCGCCCTGCAGCAGAGCGAATGGAAATACCGCCGCATCTATGAAAATGCGACGGAGGGGATTTTCCAGGCCAAGGGCGATGGCACGCTGATTAATGCCAATCCCGCCATGGCGACTTTCCTCGGCTATAATTCGAGCGAGGAAATGAAGCGCTATGTCAAGCTGTTGCAGGATGATGTGTATCTTGATCCGGAAGTGGCGAAAAAGCATTACATGCTGCTCAGCAAGCGGCAGTATCTGATCGACGAGATTTACCAGTGGCGGCGCAAGGACGGGTCGAGCACCTGGGGCGCTATCAATGCGCATGGCGTGTTCGACACGCGCGGCCGGCTGCTCTATTTCGAGGGGACGCTGACCGATATGAACGACCGCGTGCGGGCCGAGGTCAATCTGCGCGAGGCGAAGGAAATGGCCGAGCTTGCGAATCGCGCGAAGTCGGAATTTCTCGCCAATATGAGCCATGAGCTGCGCACGCCGCTGAACGCCATTATCGGCTTCTCGGAGCTGCTGACGTCCGAAGCCTTCGGCACGCTCGGCCATCCGAACTACAAGGAATATGCCTCCGACATCAAGGGCGCCGGGCGGCACCTGCTCGGGCTGATCAATGATATCCTCGACGTTGCCAAGATCGAGGCGGGGCATCTGCAGCTCTCGGAGCGCAAGATCGATCTCGAGACGATTATTCAGTCCTGCTTCCGCATGCTGTCGGTGCGCGCGCTGGAGGCGGGGGTGAAGCTTGAAACCGAGCTTCCTGACAAGCTGCCGCTGTTCGTCGGCGACGAGACGCGGCTGAAGCAGATTATCGTCAACCTGCTCTCGAACGCCGTCAAATTCACCAACAGCGGCGGCACGGTGACCGTCGCCGTCGACGTGCGGAGCGATGACGGCCTCAATATCCGGGTCAGCGATACCGGGATCGGCATTGCGGAGCGGGATATTCCGCGCGTCCTCGACCGTTTCGGGCAGGTGCAGACCAACTACGCCCGCAACAATGAGGGGACGGGGCTCGGCCTTACGCTTGTCCAGATGCTGGTGGATGTCCACGGCGGCAGCTTCCGGCTCGAGAGCGAGGTCGGCGTCGGCACCGTCTGCACCGTCATGTTCCCGCCCGAGCGCACGCTCCGCCTCGCCGAGGTCGTCTGAGCTAACCGGCTGTTGCGATCACGAGCGGCGTGAGGATATCCGTCTGTCTCAGCGTGAGGCCGACCGCGACCAGCATCAGGACCGCGAGCGTCACATTGATCGCCCGCATCAGCCGCGGCGAGGTGACGAGGCGGCGCAGCAGGTTGCCGCCAAAGCACCAGGCCGCATTGCAGGGCAGGCCGATGAGGATGAAAATCGCGATAATCAGCGCGACCTGCGGCGTATAGGCCCCCTCCGGCGCGATGAACTGCGCAAAGGCGGCGATCACCATCACCCATGCCTTGGGGTTAAGCGGATGCAGGATCACGCCCGCCATAAATCCCGGCTGCTCCGCCTTTTCGACGATCTCGGGGTTCGAGGTCGCAATGCGGTAGGCAAGATAGAGAATATAGAAAAGCGACGCGCCGAGGAAGACCAGCCGTAGCACGGGGGAGGTCGCAAACAGCGTGCCCAGCCCCAGCGCCGTCGCCAGGCAGACGAGCAGGAACCCCGCCACGCTGCCAAAGAGAAAAGGGAGGGAGCGGCGAAATCCGAAGCTCGCGCCCGATGCCATCAGCAGCATGTTCACCGGCCCCGGCGAGGCCACCATGGAGAAGCTGAAGAGGGCAATCAGGGCAATCTTCCCGGCGTCCATCGGCGTCTCTCCCGCGCTTTGCCTGTGTTCATTATGACAATTTACATTTTACGAATATTGTTATAATATTGTCCTAGTCAAACGCTATATTGTCACAGTGACAATATAATTGCCCCCGGAGCCGGCCGCCCGTGAAGAAGTTTGAGGAAATCGCCGCCGAACTGATTGCCGAGATCCGCGCCGGCCGCATCGCGCCCGGTGAAAAGCTGCCGACCCACCGCTCGCTCGCCTATCAGTACAACTGCTCGCTTGGCACCGCGAGCCGCGCCTATGCGGAGCTGGAACGGCGCGGCTATTGCTACGGGCGCATCGGGCAGGGGACGTTCGTTTACGGCACCGCGGGCGATGACATGGCGATCGGCCGCGGCGCCTTCTTCCCCGAGGATAGCTGGAACGACGCGCTCTGCGGCGTCACGGATCTGTCCAAAAACAGCTTCTATCACGTGGAGACGGAAGACCGCCTTCGCGATGCGGCGCAGCGGCTTCTGACACGCAATGAGCCGGAGACCTATTTCTCCTATTCCGACAGCCGCGGCCGGCCGCAGGATCGCGACAGTGCGGCGCGCTGGCTGTCCTCGCTGGTCGGCTATGTCGATACCGATAACATCATCCTCACAGAAGGCGCGCAGTCGGGGCTTTATCTCGCCATGGCGACGCTCGCACGGGCGGGGGAGACGGTGGCGACGGAGGCGGTCGGCTATCCCGGCATCCGCGCCGCCGCCTATGAGCTCGACCTTCGCCTTGCGCCGCTGCCGATGGATAATGAGGGGCTGATCCCGGCGGCATTCGAGGAGGCCTGCCGCCGCGGCAATGTGCGGTTGCTTGTCACGGTGCCGACGAACCACAACCCGACCGGCGCGACGCAGCCGCTTGCCCGGCGCGAGGAGATCATCGAAATCGCCCGCCGCCACGGCGTCCTCATCGTCGAGGACAGCGCCTATGCGCCGTTGCACAGCCGCCGCATTCCCGCCTATTACGATCTCGCGCCCGAGATAACGCTCTATCTGACCACTTTTTCCAAGGTGATGAGCCCGGCGCTTCGCTTCGGCTATATCATTGCGCCGGAAAAGCTGGTGCCGCGGCTGGCGACGAAAATGACGACGATCAACTGGATGACCTCGCCGATCATCCGCGACATGACGAATTTCCTGATCGAATCGGGGCAGGTCGCGGCGCAGGGCCGGCTGCTGATCGAGATTGCGGCGCGGCGCGAGCGCTCGGCGCGCGAGATCCTCGGGCCCTGGCTCGCCTCGCCGCCGACGGAGGAGGGTTCGCCGCTCGCCCATCTCTGGCTGCGGCTGCCGGACGGGCAGGATATGCACGGCTTCGTTGCTGCGGCGCGGCGCGAGAATATCATCGTCATCGGCGGTGACAGCTTCGCCATGGGCAAGACGGTGCCGGTCCGCCATGTCCGCATCTGCCTGATGGCCGAGCCGCTGGAGGGCAAGGTCGTGCGCGCGCTCGAGCGGCTGGCGACGCTTCTGTCGCAGAAAATTTCACCGATCATGGTGACGTGATCAGTCCTCGCCGGCGGCGGGGCGGCGGCTCGGGCGGGTGAGGACGAAGCCGGCCCCCGCCAGCATCAGGGCCAGCATCAGCGCGATGCCCCACCAGGGCGTCGCGGTAAAGAGGATGACGAGGGTTGCGCTGGTCGCCATCGTCACAACGGCGAAAATCTTCGCATGCAGCGGAATGACCCCGTGCTTCGACCAGTCCTGCAGCGGCGGGCCGAACAGGCGGTGAGTATAGAGCCAGTCGTGAAACCGCTCCGAGCTTTGCGAAAAGGCCCAGAGCGCGACGAGGAGAAAAGGCGTCGTCGGCAGCACAGGCAGGAAAATGCCGATCATCCCGAGCAGGACAAAAAACCAGCCGATGACCAGCAGAAGGATTTTCTTTGTTTGGCTCTTCATCGGATCAAAGTTGAGAAATCTGGTAAAGGGCGCCCGGACGGGTGCATCTTTTTCCGACTATATCGGAAAAGCCGCGCGGCGGGGAAATATCTTCGTGATCGCGCGCCCCGCGAGATGCCGGCTTTCCCTTTCATGTGCGGATTGCACGCCACGAGGCGCGAGGCGCGCCGTATTTAGATTGCTTGAATGTCATCAATCATGACAATATGGTGTGTGAAGAGGGGCCTGAAAAGCTTAAGCCGGCGGAAAAATCATTTCGCGGTGAAGGAGGCAACAATGAGTGAGGCGGTCGAGAAAGCCAAAATCAGTCTTGACGACAAATATGAGCTGGAGCGCGGGCAGGTGTTCCTCACGGGTACGCAGGCGCTCGTCCGCATCCCGATCATGCAGCGTCAGCGCGACGCGGCGGCCGGTCTCAAGACCGGCGGTTTTATTTCCGGCTATCGCGGCTCCCCGCTCGGGCTTTATGACCAGACACTCTGGAAGGCAAAACCCTTCCTTAAAAACAATGACATCCATTTCCAGCCGGGAGTGAATGAGGATCTGGCGGCGACCAGCGTCTGGGGGACGCAGCAGCTGCCGATGTTCGGCAAGACTGATTTCGACGGTGTTTTCGGCATCTGGTACGGCAAGGGGCCGGGGGTCGATCGCTCGGGCGATGCGTTCAAGCATGGCAATATGGCCGGCACTTCGGCGCATGGCGGCGTTCTCGTCCTGATGGGCGACGATCATATGGCCAAATCCTCGACCGTCGCGCATCAGAGCGAGCATGCGCTGATCGCCGCGATGATGCCGGTCCTCAACCCCGCAACCGTGCAGGAATATCTCGATTACGGCCTCTATGCGATTGCGCTCTCGCGCTACAGCGGCGTCTGGGTGGGGATGAAGTGCCTCACCGATACGGTCGAAAGTTCGGCGACCGTCGATGTCAGCCCCGATCGGGTCGAGATTGTCCTCCCCGAGGATATCGAACCGCCGGCGGACGGCGTGCATATCCGCTGGCCGGATAACTCCATCGCGCAGGAGACGCGGCTCGTCCGCCACAAGCTGCCGATGGTGAAGGCGTTCGTGCGCGCCAACCGGCTCGACCGCATCACCGCCGATTCCACCCGGCGGCGGATCGGCATCGTCACAACGGGGAAATCCTGGCTCGATGTCGAGCAGGCGCTCGGCGATCTCGGCATCTATGAGGAGGAGATCGAGGAGATTGGCCTTTCCATCTACAAGGTCGCCTGCCCGTGGCCGCTCGAACCCGAGGGGCTGATCGAATTTGCCATGGGCCTTGATGAAATCTTCGTCATCGAGGAGAAGCGCAGCCTGATCGAGGACCAGATCGCCCGCATCCTCTATGGCATGGAAGCGCATCCGATGCTGGTCGGCAAGGAGGATGAAGAGGGCGAGATGCTGCTCCCCTCCGACGGGGAGCTGACCCCGACGATGGTGGCGAAAGCGATTGCCTCCCGCCTCAAGCTCCGCGACCTGCCGGCGCGCGTCGAGGAGGGGATTGCCGTTGCCGAAGCGCGGGAGAGCGGCAACACCATGCCCGCCGCGCCGATCACGCGCTCGCCGTGGTTCTGTTCGGGCTGCCCGCACAATAGCTCGACGAATGTGCCGGACGGCAGCCGCGCCATGGCCGGGATCGGCTGTCATACGATGGCGATCTACATGCCCAACCGGCGCACTGAAACCTTCACCCATATGGGGGCGGAGGGGGCCAACTGGATCGGCCAGTCGCCCTTCAGCAACGAGACGCATATCTTCCAGAATCTCGGCGATGGCACCTATTATCACTCCGGCCTTCTCGCCATTCGCGCCGCGGCGGCGGCGAATGTGAATATCACCTATAAAATCCTCTTTAACGACGCCGTCGCCATGACCGGCGGCCAGCCGTTCGACGGGCCGCTGTCGCCCTGGCTGATCAGCCAGCAGGTCCATTCGGAAGGGGTGAAGAAGGTCGTCGTCGTCACCGACGAGCCGGAGAAATATGCCGCCGATACGCCATGGGCGCCCGGCGTTTCGATCTTCCACCGCGACGATCTCGACAAGGTGCAGCGGGAGCTGCGCGAGATCGAGGGGGTGACGGTGCTGATTTATGACCAGACCTGCGCCGCCGAGAAGCGCCGCCGCCGCAAGCGCGGGACGTTCCCGGACCCGGCGAAGCGCGTTTTTATCAACGAGCTGGTCTGCGAGGGCTGCGGCGATTGCGGCGTCGTCTCCAACTGCGTCTCGGTAAAGCCGCTCGAGACCGAGTTCGGCCGCAAGCGCGTCATCGACCAGTCGAGCTGCAACAAGGATTTCTCCTGCGTCAAGGGCTTCTGCCCGAGCTTCGTGACCGTCGAGGGCGGCGGCCTTCGAAAGCCCGAGAAGAAAGAAGTGACGTCGAGCGTGATCGATATCATGAACCCGGCCGCAAACCTGCCGGAACCTGCGCTTCCCGCCATTGACGGGCTTTACAACATCCTCGTCACCGGCATCGGCGGCACCGGCGTGATCACCGTCGGCGCGCTGCTCGGCATGGCGGCGCATGTGGAGGGGAAGGGCGCCTCGATCCTCGATCAGACGGGCCTCGCCCAGAAGAATGGCGCGGTGATGAGCCATGTCCGGCTTGCCGCCGCCGCCACTGACCTCGCCGGGACCCGCATCCCGAGCCGCCAGACGGACGTCGTCATCGGCTGCGACCTTGTCGTGGCGGCGAGCCGCGATGCGCTGAAAACCTACGATCTTGGCCGCACGAAGGCGATCATCAATGATTATGTGGTGCCGGTCGCGGCCTTTACGCTCGCCCCCGATCTCGCCATGGACCGGGACAGCCTGACGGACCTGCTGAGCCAGAATCTCGGGCGGGAGCAGGCGGAATTTATCGACAGCACGACGCTCGCGACGGCGCTGATGGGTGATTCCATCGCCGCCAACCTGTTCCTGCTGGGGTATGCCTTCCAGCGGGGCGTGATCCCGTTGCGGCTCGCCTCCATCGAGACGGCGATCGAGCTGAACGGCGTTGCGGTGGACGCCAACAAGCGGAGCTTCGCCTGGGGCCGGCGCGCCGCCGCCGACCGCGCGGAGGTCGAAAAAATTGCGCGGCCCTCGCAAAGGGCACAAAGCGCCGCGCCCGAGGATCCGCTCACGCTGCGAAGCGAGTTCCTTAAAAATTACCAGAACGGGCGCTACGCCAGGCGCTATCTGAAGCTGGTCGAGGAAGTGCGCGCGGCGGAGGAGAAGGCGGTTCCGGGCGCGACGGCGCTCACCGATGCGGTCATGCGCTACGCCTTCAAGCTGATGGCCTATAAGGATGAATATGAGGTCGCGCGGCTCTATACGGACGGCAGCTTCAAGCGCAAGCTGGAAGCCGAGTTCGAGGGCGACTACAAGCTCAAATTCCATCTCGCCCCGCCGATCATGGCGAAGCGCAATCCCGAGACCGGGCATCTCGTAAAGCGCGAGTTCGGCCCCGCGATGATGACGGCGTTCGGTCTTTTGGCGAAGTTCAGGTTCCTGCGCGGCACCGCGCTCGATCCCTTCGGGCGGACGGAGGAGCGACAGGCCGAGCGGGCATTGATAAAGGAGTATGAGGAGACGATGCGCGAGCTTGCGGCAAGCCTCACCCCCGCCAACCACGCGCTCGCCGTCGAGATCGCCAGCGTCCCTGAGCATATCCGCGGCTACGGCCATGTGAAGGAGCGGCATATGAAAGCCGCCGCGACGGAGCGCGACAGCCTGCTCGGCCGCTTCCGCGCGGGCGATGTTCAAAGCCTCGCGGCGGAGTAGGGCAGGATCCTGCGCCGGCAGTCTGACAAGAGTAGGGGGTAATGGTCGAGATTGCCGGCCTCGTCTTTCCGCTGTTCGGGCTGATCCTGCTGGGGTTCGTGACGGCGCGCATCACCCGCCAGCCGGCGGAGGCGATGGGCTGGCTCAGCACCTTCATCATCTATATCTCGCTGCCCTGCCTCTTCTTCAAGCTGCTCTCGAAAACGCCGGTCGAGGAGCTGACGAGTTGGGGCTTTATCGCGACCAACATCCTGACGACGCTCGGCGTTTTCATCCTCGTCTATATAATCGCGCGGCTGGCGACAAAGGCGAGCATGCCGGAGGCGACGATTCAGGGCCTCGCGGGTGCCTATGGCAATATCGGCTTCATGGGGCCGGGGATCGCGCTTCTCACCTTCGGCGAGGCGGCCGCGGTGCCGCTCGCGCTCATCTTTGCTTTCGAGAACGCGCTCCATTTCATCGTTGCGCCGACCATGATGGCGCTCGCCAGCGAGAGCCGCGGGAGTGTCAGGACCCTCGTCCTCTCGATCGCGAAGAAGGTTTTCCTGCATCCCTTTATCATCGCGACGCTGATCGGCGTCGCCGCCGCCATTTTCGACTATACGCCGCCGCTCCCCGTCAGTCGGCTGATCGACTACCTCGCCGAGGCCGCGGCGCCCTGCGCGCTTTTCGCCATGGGCGTGACGCTGGCGCTCCGCCCCCTGAAGCGCGTGCCGCGGGAACTTGGCTATATCCTGCCCGTGACGCTCATCTTCCATCCGCTTCTGATGTATCTCACTTTGAGCTTCTTCGGCGATTTCGAGCCCGTCTGGGTCTATACCGCCGTCCTGCTCGCGAGCCTGCCGACGGCGACCAACGTCTTTGTCATCGCGCAGCAATATGGCGTCTGGGTGGAGCGCGCCTCCGCCACCATCCTGCTCAGCACCACCCTCTCGGTCTTCACCGTCACGGCGCTGCTCTTTGCGATCACCTCCGGGCTGTTACCTGCGGATTTATTTGTGGGGTGAGGGGCAAAAAACTTGACCGTTATAACATTTGTAGCTACATTAAAGGCCAGCAAAGCAGAGTGAGATCAGGATGACGACAAAACAGACAGCGACATCGGCCGCGACGTTTGCGGAATCCAGTTTGCGCAAAATCGGCAATTCAACGGGGACGACCCTCCCGAAGGGTATTCTGGAAAAGGCGGGATTGCGCCTTGGCGACCGGGTGAAAATCACGGCGGATGAGGATGGCATAAAGATCGAGAAGGCGGACGAGAGACATGACCGCGTCAAGCGCCTTCATGAATATTCCAAAATGCGCCACAACAAACTCTATAAAGAACTGGCGAAATGAGGCAGTGGGAGCTTCTGAGTGAAGAAGATCTCCTTGCCATTCATAAAAGCCAGATTGAGGATTATGGCGGACGCGACGGCATAAGGGATATCGAGGGCGTGAAAGCCGCCGCCGCGCGGCCTATGAATATCATCTCATACAACCCGGATGCCGATATATTCGATCTCGCATCCGCTGTCTTTTTCTCGATCACCAGGAACAGGCATCCGTTTGTCGATGGCAACAAGCGCGTCGGGTTCGCCGCCTGTGACATTATCCTCATGCTGAATGACTACCAGCTTGATGTGAATTTTTCGCAGGCGTTCCCGGTTATCATGAAC
The DNA here is from genome assembly GCF_036844445.1 of Sneathiella sp. Taxonomy (GTDB): domain Bacteria; phylum Pseudomonadota; class Alphaproteobacteria; order Sneathiellales; family Sneathiellaceae; genus Sneathiella. The sequence continues at coordinate 386,031 of NZ_DAIUFV010000001.1, forward strand.
GCGACCACAGGAAATCTAACGGAAGGCGAATTTTCCGCCTGGCTCCGGGAAAACTCCTCCCTAAACGAAAAACTGAGAAATCTCTAAATTGGAAAAGTGGTGCTTTGCAGGAGCGCCAAACTCGTTTTGCGCTTCAGCCAAGCGAGTCAATGTGTATGTGTCAGTAGCGGCTTTGTTATTCGCGCATAACGTCGATCACAGCATTTGCTTAAATCCTGCGGGTTCGCTAAAAGGGGCGCAAGCGAAAATCTTGTGAGCAGGAGCGGTTATCCCTATGGCGTCTTATCAGTATATTTATGTGATGAATGGTCTCTCGAAGACCTATCCGGGCGGCAAGCAGGTTCTGAAAGATATCCGGCTTTCCTTCTTCCCGGGCGCGAAGATCGGCGTGCTGGGCCTGAACGGCGCGGGTAAATCGACGCTGCTGAAAATTATGGCCGGGATCGAGACCGAGTTTCAGGGCGAGGCCTGGGCGGCGGATGGCGTCAAGATCGGCTATCTCGCGCAGGAGCCGGAGCTCGATCCGGCGAAAGACGTGCTCGGCAACGTCATGGACGGGGTCGCCGAGAAGCGCGCGCTGCTCGATAAATTCAACGAGGTCTCGGCCCGCTTCGCCGAAGAACTGACGGATGACGAGATGAACGCGCTCATCGCCGAGCAGGGCGAGCTGCAGGAGCAGATCGATGCGCAGAATCTCTGGGATCTCGACCGCGAGGTGGAGATCGCCATGGACGCGCTCCGCTGCCCGCCGGGCGATGCGGATGTGACGAAACTCTCGGGCGGTGAGCGCCGCCGCGTCGCGCTCTGCCGTCTCCTTCTCTCGCAGCCCGACATGCTGCTGCTCGACGAGCCGACCAACCATTTGGACGCCGAAAGCGTCGCCTGGCTCGAGCGCTTCCTGCATGACTATCCCGGCACCGTCGTTGCAGTGACCCATGACCGCTACTTCCTCGATAACGTCGCGGGCTGGATTTTGGAGCTCGATCGCGGCCACGGCATCCCGTGGGAAGGCAACTATTCAAGCTGGCTGGAGCAGAAGGAAAAACGCCTCGCGCAGGAAGGCAAGGCGGAGGATGCGCGCCGCCGCACGCTGGATCGCGAGCTTGAGTGGATCCGCCAGGGCGCGAAGGGCCGCCAGACGAAATCGAAGGCCCGTATCAGCGCCTATGAGGAACTGCTCTCGCAGCAGAATGAGAAGCAGGCCGCCGATATGCAGATCTACATCCCGGCCGGCCCGCGGCTCGGTGATCTCGTTGTCGAGGCGGAGAATGTCAGCAAGGGCTATGGCGATCGCCTGCTGATCGAGGATATGTCCTTCAAGCTGCCGGCGGGCGCGATCGTCGGCGTCATCGGCCCGAACGGCGCGGGTAAGACGACGCTGTTCAAGATGATCACCGGATCCGAGCAGCCCGACAGCGGCAGTTTCCGCGTCGGCCCGACGGTGAAGCTCGGCTATGTCGATCAGGACCGCGACACGCTCGACCCGAACAAGACGGTGTGGGAGGAAATCTCCGAAGGCAATGAGGTGATCTATCTCGGCAAGCGGGATATCAACAGCCGCGCCTATGTCTCGGGCTTCAACTTCAAGGGCCCCGACCAGCAGAAGAAGGTCGGCCAGCTTTCGGGCGGGGAGCGCAACCGCGTCAACCTTGCCAAGATGCTGAAATCGGGCGCCAATTTCCTGATGCTTGACGAGCCGACCAACGATCTGGACGTCGATACGCTGCGTGCGCTGGAAGAGGCGTTGCTGCAGTTCGCCGGCTGCGTCGTCGTGATCAGCCATGACCGCTGGTTCCTCGATCGCATCGCGACGCATATCCTCGCCTATGAGGGCGACAGCCATGTCGAATGGTTCGAGGGCAACTTCGAGGCCTATGAAGAGGATAAGCGAAAGCGCCTTGGCAAGGAAGCAACCGAGCCGCACCGCATCAAATACAAGCCGATCAAGCGGTAAGGCTCAAATCGCCCGCACGGGCCCCCTGCGAGTTTCCGGTTGAGGCGGGGAGCCCCGCGCTTTAGACTGTCACATCAGCCGGTGAGGGGAGCGACAGGGTGAACAGGCGCGAGGCAGAGAGACGGGCGCGGCAGATCCACGCCTTCCGGGCGGAGCTGGCGCTGCTGGAAAAGGGCGGCGTCCTCAAGCTTGCCGAGGGGGAGGCAGCGCGCGTCGCCGCCTATCACGGCGCGCTTCTGGCGGGCTTCTCCAAGGACTTCGATGCCGATCTCGATGCGGGCGCGGCGCGGCTCTCCTGGGGGATGCGGATTGTCTCGACACTGGGCGCGGCCGCGCTCTCGCTCGGCATTTTTCTCTTCTTCAATCATTATTGGGACGATCTCTCGACGGCGCTGCAGGTTGCGCTTGCGGTGCTTGCACCGCTGCTCGGCGTCGCGGCAACCGAATGGATCGCGGCGCGCTTCCAAACCCGGCATTTTACCGAACTTGCCGCGCTCGTCACCATCGCCTGCTTTATTCTCAATCTTTGCCTTCTGGGTGAGATATTTAACCTAACTCCAAGCCCCGGCGCATTTTTTGTCTGGGGCGCATTCGCTGTCCTGATGGCGGCGCGGCATAGCCTCGGCCTTTCGCTCGGCATCGGGCTCACCGGCCTCGCGGTCTTCATGGGCGCGATGCTGACCCAGTTTGCCGGCTATTACTGGCTGCATGAGATCATCACGGAGCTTTACCTCGCGCCCTTCCTTCTCATCCTGCTCGCGCCGCTGCTGCGAATTCAGTATATTCAGGATAACCGGTTTATTTTCTTCTATACGGGGCTGCTCGGCGTTTTTCTCCAGCTTCTCGGCATTGTGACACTCGGGCCCGAGAGCCTGCTGCCGTTCAGCAGTGACGGGGTGGGATGGACCTACCTCATCGCCGCGGTCGTCTTTGGGGCGGGTGCGCTCGGCTGGAGCGTCCGGCAGGGCTGGGAGGGCGGCGCTTACCTTTCTGCCGGCTTTCTGATCCTCCTCCTCGGGATCAAGTATTTCGACTGGTTCTGGGACAAGTGGCCGGCCTATATTTTCTTTCTCATCCTCGGCCTGCTGGCGGTTGGCGTGATCCTGCTGCTTCGCAAGCTGCGCCTGACGGGACGGCGGGTCCATGACGCTCCGTAAGGCATATCTCCCGCTGCTGCTGGTCATCGCGGCCAATCTCTGGATCGCGGCTGGCGTCTTTTGGAACCGGAGCGGCGCGCCGACGGGCGAGCTCACCTTTGATGACTGCGCGTTCGGGCGCGCCGGGGGCCATAGTGTTGGCTCAGACGGCCGCTCCCTCTCGCTCTATGTCACCTCGCCGCCGATCACAACGACGGGGGAGGCGGGCGACAAGAGGCACCGGCGGACACGGCCCGCTTATCTGCTGATCGAGGAGGGCGGCGCAGCGTGGGAGGCGTATCTTGCGGGCGAGGCGGAAAGACGCGCGAAAAACCCCGACTACACGCCGTTTATCCCGCAGAGCCGGCTTCTTTTCAGCGACAGCGCAACGGCGGCGGGCGGGCTGAAATCGCCGCAGGCGGGCAGCACGGGCGCCGCCATTGTGCGGGGCTATGTGACAAGCTATCGGAGTGATGAGGGGACGGTGCAGCACCGCTACGCGGGCCGGCCGCAGATCGCCATCCCGAGTGAGTATCGCGCCGCCTTCAGGGCGATCCACGCGGCCCGCTTCCCGGCCGGTCGCGAGGAAGGGGAAGCCTCCTGCACGTCCGAATATCGCATCACGCTCCGCTTCGGCGCGCGCTTTGAGCCCTGGATCGCCGGCATCGAGCCGCTTTAGGCGGCGGGGGCGGCCGGGACTTCCTCCGCCAGCGCGCGGATGACCGCCGGGCGCTCCTTCATGCGGGCGACGAGGCGCTCGAGCTTCGGATAGTCGGCAATGTCGATCTTGCTGAACGTCAGCCAGCGCTGGACCGCGAAGAAATAGCCGTCGGCGACCGTGTAGCTGTCGCCCATGATCCACGGCCCTTCGATCATCTCCGCCTCGATCAGGGCGAGGGAATCGCGCATATTCTGCTTCACCTTGCGGCGCATGTCGGCAAGCGAGCTTTCCTCGCTCGCCCAGCGGGTCCCGCGCAGGTAATGCGACTGGTTCACATGCACGGTCGAGCAGAGATAGTTGTTGAACTCCTGCATCTTGGCGAGGCGGTAGATATCATCAAACGGGGCGAGCTTCTTCTCGGGATAGCGCTGCGCGATATAAAGAAGGATCGCCGGCGTTTCGGTCAGGATCCCCCGTTCGGTGACGAGGGCGGGCACGCGGCCTTTCGGATTGATGGCGAGATAGTCGGCTTTCGTCTGGGCCGCGTTTGCGAAATCAACGGGGACGGCGGTGTAGTCTGCGCCGGCCTCGGCCAGCGCGATATGGCTCGCCATGGCGACCGTTCCGGGCGCGTAATGGAGTTTCAGCATTTTCTTCCCTTTCCCTGCCGCTTCGCGCGCGCCCGAAAGCGCGTTCGATTTCCATGTTATACAGATTAAATTATGTTGCCGGACAAAAAAATACCATAATGTCCCGGGACTATCCCAAGAGACATAGGGGGAATTTTACTAAAAATATAGCAATCTGATGTCGGGTCTTGCGAAGAGCCCGGAATTTGCGTATTTAGCCCTATTCCGCGGAAATAAACAGCGCGGGAGCGGGGCAAAAATACTTGGGGCACCGGTGGCGTTAACTTTATATCGCCCGGTAGTTCGGCTATGTTGTTCAGCAAATCGGGGTAGTATGGGTGGTAGGGGACATAAGTGACGATGCAGGTTGAGACCACGGAAATTGCCGATGTGAAAATTCTCCACCCGCGCAAGTTTGGCGACGAACGGGGCTTCTTTTCGGAAGTCTGGAATGCGCAAACCTTCCGCGAGGCCGGGATTGATGTCGAATTCATGCAGGATAATCACGCCTATAATGCCGAGGCGGGGGTCGTCCGCGGCCTGCATTACCAGCTTGAGCCGAAGGCGCAGGGCAAGCTGGTGCGGGTGACGCGGGGCGCCGTTCTCGATGTCGCGGTGGATATCCGCGTCGGCTCGCCGACCTTCGGGAAACATGTCGCGATCGAGCTTTCGGCCGACAACTGGGCGCAGCTCTGGCTGCCGCCCGGATTTGCGCATGGCTACTGCACCCTTGTTCCCGATACGGAGCTTCTCTATAAGGTGACGGATCTGTATAGTCCGAAGAATGACTGCGGTATTTTCTGGAATGATCCGGCGCTCGATATTCAATGGCCGGTGTCGCCCGAAAAGGCAATCCTTTCAGAAAAAGATAAGACTTTGCCGCTATTAAAGGACCAGACACGACTTTTTGAATTTAGGGAAACGAAATGACAGTTTTCGTCACCGGAGGGGCGGGCTTTATCGGCTCGGCGCTGGCCCGGGATCTGATCAACCAGGACAGGGAAGATGTTCTCGTCATCGACAAGCTGACCTATGCGGGCGCGCTTGAAAATCTCGAGACGGTGAGCGCGAGCCCGCGCTATCGCTTCGCAAAAACAGATATTTGCGACGCCGCCGCCATCAAGGCGCTGTTCGCCGAGCACAAGCCGCGCGCCGTCTATCATCTGGCGGCCGAATCCCATGTCGATCGCTCGATCGACGGGCCGGCGGCGTTTATCGAGACCAACCTCGTCGGCACCTTCGTCATGCTCGATGCCGCCAATCAGTACTGGCGCGAGCTTGACGGCGCGGCGAAGCAGGCGTTCCGCTTCCTGCATGTCTCAACGGACGAGGTTTACGGCGAGCTCGGGGCCGAGGGCCTCTTCTCGGAGACCAGCCCCTATGATCCCAACTCGCCCTATTCGGCGAGCAAGGCGGGCTCGGACCATCTCGCGCGCGCCTGGCACCGCACCTACGGGCTGCCGGTGCTGGTCACCAACTGCTCCAACAATTACGGGCCCTACCAGTTCCCGGAAAAGCTGCTGCCGGTGATTATCCTGAATGCGCTGAACGGCCGCGAGCTGCCGGTCTATGGCAAGGGCGAGAATGTCCGCGACTGGCTCTATGTCGAGGATCACGCCACCGCGCTGCAACAGGTTGTGGCGGACGGGCGGGTCGGGGAGACCTATATGATCGGCGGGCGGGCCGAGCGCAAGAATATCGACATCGTGCGCGGTATCTGCCGTATTCTCGATCGCAAATTCCCGGACAGGGGCCCGCATGAGGATCTGATCCGTTTCGTTGCCGACCGGCCGGGCCATGATGCGCGCTATGCCGTCGATTGCACGAAGATCGAGCGGGAGCTTGGCTGGAAGCAGTCGCTGACGCTTGATGTCGGGCTGGAAAAGACCGTCGACTGGTATCTCGGCAATCTCGACTGGGTCAAGGCGGTCTCCAAGGACTATTCGCAGCAGCGTCTCGGGCTCGGATCGAATAAGTGATGAAAATCCTGGTGACAGGGGCGGGCGGGCAGGTCGGCACCGCGCTCGTTGAGCGGGCGTCGGCGGCACGCCTCGATCTTGTCGCCCTTGATCGCCGCGCGCTCGATATCACCGATGCGGCGGCGGTTGCGCGCGTGCTGCGCGAGATCCGCCCGGGTGTCGTCATCAACGCCGCGGCCTATACGGCCGTCGACAGGGCGGAGACGGAGGTCGAGGCGGCCTTTGCGATCAACGCTCTGGGTCCTGAAAATCTCGCCCGCGCCGCAAAAGAGATGGATATCCCGCTCCTTCATATCTCCACCGATTTCGTCTTTGACGGCGCCAAGGCGGGCGCGTATGTCGAGACGGATGCCGTCGCCCCGCTCAATGTCTACGGGCAGAGCAAGGCGGAGGGTGAAGCGCGGATCGCGGCGGCGATGGAGAAATATATCATCCTGCGCACCGCCTGGGTCTTTGGCGGCGCGCAGAATTTCGTCAACACCATGCTCCGCCTTGGGGAGAGCCGCGACGAGCTGAGCATCGTCGATGACCAGCGGGGCGGTCCGACGCCCTCCCTTGATATCGCCGCGGCGCTTTTGCAGATGGCGGAAAGGGTCGCTGCGCCCGGCTTTCGCGATTTCGGCATTTATCATTACGCCGGCGCGCCCGCCGTCACCTGGTTCGGCTTCGCGCGCGCGATTTTTGCGGGCCGCAAGGCGCCGAAGCTCACTCCCATCCCGAGCGAGGCGTATCCCGTCCCGGCGGTGCGGCCGAAAAATTCGGTGCTTGACTGCAGAAAGATCAAGCGGGTTTTTGATATTGACCAGCCCGACTGGCAGGCGGCATTATCAAAGCTATTGGCCGAACGATAAGAAAAGGATAAGCCCGTGGCCCGCCAGGATTTTCATTTCTTCTTCCCCTTTCGCGTGCGTTATTCCGAAATCGACGGACAGGGCGTCGTTTTTAATGCACATTACCTGACCTATTTCGATACGGCACTGACCGAATTCTTTCGCTCCCTCGGCTTCGACTCGCAGGAGTATCTGGAGCGGACGGGCAATGACTTTCACGTTGTCAAATCGGTCGTGAATTACGAGGCGCCGATCCGCTTCGATGCGGAAATCGAGGTCGGTTGCCGCGTCGAGAAGATCGGCCGCTCCTCCATCGCCTTCTGGCTCGAGATCTTCGCCAAGGGCGAAGAGACGCGCTACAGCAGCGGCGAGGTGATCTGGGTCAACACCAACCAGAAAACGCATAAATCCACCCCGCTCGATGACGAGACGCGGGCGCTCTTTACCGGCGCCTGAAGGCGCGCGCCGCCCCGTTACATCGAAATCTCATCAATGCCGAGATGATAGAGGCAGTCGCCGCGCTCCACGCGCGCGCCCTGCCGTCTGGCGAGGATCACGCCGTCCACGTCAAACGCAAGCTCGATCGGCGGCCGCCCGGGCGTCTCCGGCTGGTGGATCAGCGCGGCGGGCTGGCCTTTCACCACATCCTCGCCGGGCTCGGCGAGCGGCTCTAAGAGGCCCCGCTCGCTCGCGAACAGGTGGCTCTCATGCGAGAAGATGCGCGGCGTAGTCTCCACAGGCCGCGCGTCGCCCGAGACGATGCCGAGATGGCGAAGGACATTGAGAAGCCCCTCGCCGGCGCGGGCGGGCAGCCCCTTTGTCACCGATCCGCCGCCGGCAAGCTCGGTCGTCGCCGAGCAGATCCCCTGACGGAGCGCCGCCGCCGATGAATAGCCGCCATATTCATCGCGGTTGGTCAGTAGCACGAAGGGAAGGCCGAATTTCCCGATGAGTTCGCGCTTGATAGTCGCATGGCGATCCTCGTCATTGATGGAAATCAGCAGCGTCGGCTCATAGAGAAGCGAACTGCCGCCCGAATGCAGATCGAAGAGATAATCGACGCGCGGCAGCAGCACATGCTCGATATAATAGGCGATCTGCGCGGTCGGGGTGCCGCGCGCATCGCCCGGAAAGGCGCGGTTGAGATTGCCCTCATCGAGCGGTGAGGTGCGAAGGCCCGCATCGGCGGCTGGAAAATTCGCCATCGGCAGGAGGATGACCTGCCCCGTCACCTGCTCGGGTTTGAGACTGCGGATCAGGTTGGAGAGAATGACCTGCCCTTCATATTCATCGCCATGCGTTCCGCCCATCAGCAGGACGCGGGGCCCGTCGCCGTTTTTGAAGCTGGCGATCGGGATCGGGATATAGCCATAGGCGGAGCGGTGGACCGAGTGGGGCAGGCGGAGATAGCCCGTCTGACGCCCGTCGCGGTCGAGGTCAATCGTGCTGGTGATTGTTGAGGTCATGGGGGCCCTGTTGTTGCGGTAATGCGCCATTATAGAATGATTTTTCTCCTCCGGCCAAGGGCGGCGAGAGGCAATAAAAATAGCCCGCCGGTGGGCGGGCTATCGTTGGGGTTAAAAAAGCGCCTTAGGCAGCTTTATTTTCAATCAGCCTGTCTTTGGCCGTGCTGATCTCAATCGTGCGAGGTTTCAGCTCCTCGGGGATTTCCCGGACGAGATCAATATGCAGGAGGCCGTTCTCCATGCTCGCGCCAACCACCTTGATGGTCTCGGCAAGCTCGAAATTCTGGACGAACGAGCGGGCCGCAAGGCCGCGATGCAGATATTCCACATCCTCCTTCTGTTCGGCCGATTTGCCGGTGATTTTCAGCGAATTGCGGGTTGCAACAACCTCAATCTGGTCTTCCGTAAAGCCGGCGACCGCCATGGTGATGCGATAATTGTCGGCATCCTGCTTGACGATGTTATAGGGCGGAAAGCCGCCGTCCCCGGAGGCGCGCTCAAGGCTTCGGAAAAGCTGCTCGATGCGGTCAAATCCGACGGTGGACCGGAGCAGGGGGGAAAAATCGTAAGTACGCATTATCTATATCCTCCTTAGAAGCAATATATGTCCTGCGGGCTGCCATTCTGGCCAAGCCCTTGATTTCAGGCCCTAATTGGCGCCTGACACGTCTCATATGTGGGCGCCTTTCCAGAGTTTCAAGAGATCGGGAAGAGGAAAATTTAACTTTTGCCCCCTAGATTAACGGGCAAAGCGGACGCCGGTATGCGCGGGCGGGGTTAAGAGGAGCAGGCGGGTGACAAAAAAGAGCGACGGGCAGGGTGGGGGCGGCAACACGGTCTTTTTCAGCCGCTCCTACGATGAGGCGCTCGCGCTCGTGCGCGAGGCGCGCGCCTATCTGGCGGGGCCGGGGCGGCTCGCCGCGCGCCAGCTCCCGCCCGAGGTCGGCTATGCTTACGCGGCCGAAAGCCTCCGCCTCACCACCCGGCTGACCGAAAGCATGGCGTGGCTGATGTTCCAGCGGGCGCTGCAGGCGGGCGAAATCAGCGAGGAGGAGGCCGCGCGAGACGGCTGCCGGCTCGCGCATCTGGAAACCTGCCTCACCGATGCGCCGCTCTGTGATCCGGGCCTGCTGCCGGACGGGCTGGCGTCGCTGCTTGAGCGGAGCGAGGCGCTCTACCGGCGGCTTCTGCGGCTCGATGAACAGGCCGTCGCCGCCTATGCCGCGCGGCACGGCGGGGCGGCGCGCTGAAACGAAAAAAGGCGCCCAGATGAGCGCCTTTGTCATCCGCGATCGCGCGAGAGATTACTTCAGGCCAAAGCCCGCAAAGCGCTTCTTGAACTTCGCGACCTGCCCGTCATCACGCACAAGCTGCTGACCGCCGGTCCATGCCGGATGGGTCTTTACGTCGATATCCAGTTTCAGAACGTCACCTTCCTTGCCGTAGGTCGAACGGGTCTCAAAGGTCGTGCCGTCTGTCATTTCGACGATGATTTTGTGATAATCGGGATGTATGTCTTTTTTCATTTCGGCTCACCCTTCAGGGGACGCAAGGTTTAACTCAGCGGGCCTTATATTAAAGCTTTGCCGTTATGGCAAGCAAAGATATGCTCGGCGGTGTTTTTTCTTGCATTCCTGGCCCCGGGGTTTACACCCGTGGGACGGATTAACTAACGTAAATTCAAGGTTCCTTCGTGACTGAAGAAAACGCAGATCTTCGGACTTCTCCGGATAAAACGGGCGGCAAGCGGTCGCTCAAGGGATTGTGGCGGCTCTGGCATTTCATCCTGCCCTACAAGCCGCAGGTGATCGGCGCGCTGATCGCGCTGATCATCGCCGCGGGCGCGACGCTGATGATCGGGCAGGCGATCAGGATCATGATCGACAAGGGCTTTTCCGCCGGCAGCGTCAGCCTGGACCGCTATTTCCTCGGGCTGATGGGCGTTGTCGTGCTGCTCGCGGTCGCGACCTTCGGGCGGTATTTTCTCGTTTCCTGGATCGGCGAGCGGGTCATCTCCGACATCCGCAAGGCCGTCTTCAATCATGTGCTGAAGCTGAGCCCGTCGTTTTTTGAAGTCACCCGCACGGGTGAGGTTCTCTCGCGCCTCACTACCGATACGACGCTGATCCAGACGGTGATCGGCTCGTCCGTCTCGGTCGCCCTTCGCAACATCCTGATGTTTATCGGCGGCCTCGCGCTGCTCATCTACACGAGCCCGATTCTGACCGGCATGGTGCTGCTGATCGTGCCCTTCGTGATGGTGCCGATCATCGGGTTCGGCCGCATGGTGCGCCGCCTCAGCCGCTCCAACCAGGACAGCATCGCCGCCGTCAGCGCCCGCGCCGACGAGACCTTGCGCGCGATCCAGACATCGCAGGCCTACACCCATGAGGAGTATGACCGCCGGCAGTTCGGCGCGGATGTGGAGACGAATTTCCAGATCGCCATCCGGCGCATCAAATGGCGCGCGTGGCTGACGGCGATCGTTATCCTGTTCGTGTTCGGCGCGGTCGATCTCGTGCTGTGGAGCGGCGCGCGCGCCGTCGTCAATGAGGAGATGTCGGCGGGAACGCTCGCCTCTTTCGTCTTTTACGCCATCATCGTCGCCGGCACCATGGGATCGCTGAGCGAAGTCTGGGGCGACCTGATGCGCGCCGCCGGCGCGTCGGAGCGGCTGCTGGAGCTGCTGGATGAGAAGCCGACGGTGCCGATCGCCGAAAATCCAGAGCCCATCGGCCCGCGCATTACCTCGGGCTTCAGCTTCGAGGGGGTGACCTTCCACTATCCCTCGCGGCCCGACAGCGCAGCGCTGCGGGAGTTTTCGCTCGATGTGAAGAAAGGCGAGACGGTTGCCCTTGTCGGCCCGAGCGGCGCCGGGAAAACAACAGTGCTCCAGCTGCTGCTGCGCTTCTACGATCCGCAGGCCGGACGGATTACAATCGACGGCACCGATATCCGGACCGTCGATCCGACGCGGCTTCGCGCGCTCATGGGCCTTGTGCCGCAGGAGCCCGTCATCTTCGCGACCAGCGCCATGGAGAATATCCGCTATGGCCGTCCCGAGGCGAGCGATGAGGAGGTTATCGCCGCCGCCGAGGCCGCGGTCGCGACGGAATTCATCAACCGCCTGCCCGAAGGTTTCGCGACCGAGTTTGGCGAGCGGGGCATCAAGCTCTCGGGCGGACAGAAGCAGCGCATCGCCATTGCCCGCGCGATCCTCCGCGATCCCGAGATACTGCTGCTCGATGAGGCGACCTCTGCGCTTGATGCGGAGAGCGAGCGGCAGGTCCAGCTTGCGCTTGAGCATCTGATGGAGAACCGCACGACGCTGGTGATTGCGCACCGCCTCGCGACGGTGCTGACGGCGGACCGGATCATCGTGCTGGAGGACGGGCGTATCGTCGATCAGGGAACGCATCAGGAGCTGATGAACGAAGGCGGGCTTTATGCGAAGCTTGCGACGCTTCAGTTTGATGCGGGGCAGCGCATCCGCTCAGCGTGAGAATTCACCGATCACATCGGCGAGCTGGGCGTGGATGCTCGAAATGCTGAAATTCTTATCGTAATAATCGCGCGCCGCCTGGCCGCGTGCCGGGAGCGAGGCGCGCGCCGCCGCAAGTTGCTGAACCGCATTGCTGAGGGCCGCCGGATCGTTCGGGGCGACTTCGATCAGCCCGTCGGTTTTCGGCTCAGGATAGGCCCCCGATTGCCGGGTGACAACGACCCGCCCGGCTGAGAGCGCCTGGTAGACCTTGTTCGGAATGACCCGAGCCGCCTTGTCGCTCTCGCCGAAAATGCCGAGCAGGATATCGGCGGCCCGGATACGCCCGGGCAGCATCTCGTAAGGGAGATAATCTTCGAAGGCGATATTCGGATGGCCCGCCGCGGCCGCCTCGCAAGCCGCCCGAAGCGGCCCCGCGCCGAGCAGCACCCAGCGGACGGGGGCAGGGCAGAGCTTCGCCGCCTCGACGATCACCTCGGGCGCCTGCAGATTGATGAAGCTGCCGAAAAAAAGCGCCTCAAGCGGCGCATCCGCGGGCTTGTGGCGAAGCGGACCCGGGGTGAAAAGCGCGCCTTCCGCGCCGAGGGCGACAACGCGAAGCCGCGCCGCCGGGACGTTCAGCGTCGTCCGATAAAAATCCGCATGGCCCGCCGTATCGGCAATGACGTAATCGGCATGGGCAAAAAGCGCGCGCTCCCATTTCAGCAGCGCCTCTGCCTTGGCGCTTCCTTCTTCGAATTTTCGCTGCTCGAACACCTGCTTGTCATAGGCCGAGATCATCGGATCGAAAATAAGCGGCCGGCGCCTTGCCCGCGCGAAGTTTGCCGCGGCGGCCATGTCGCGCTGGCGAAAGGCCGGCAGCCAGATGAGATCTGGCGTCTTCATGCGTTTCAGCGCGGCTTCCAGATGTCCGGTGCGGCTGAGGCGGGGGTGAAAGTCGACAACCCGCCAGCCAAGGTCGCGAAAGGCATGCTGGAGGATGCGGTTGCGGGAATAATCGGGATTGAAACGCCCCCACCAGAGGACCGTCCGCTGCTGGATCTCTTCAATCTTCATGACGCGAGATCCAGCTCGCCAATGACCCGGGTAAGTGGGAGGTCGGCAAGGAACGCTTCGCGCAGCACCCGCACATCGCGCCCGCGCGGGCGGGACATCTCGGGATCGGAGGCGCGTGAGAAAAGCACCACCGTCTTGCAGCCGACCGCGGCAATCAGATGCAGCGGGCCGGTGTCATTGCCGACGGCAAGCTCCGCGCCGGCGCCGAGCGAGGCGAGATCGCCAAGTTCGGTGCGCGCGGAAAGATCGATGGCTTCGGGACAGGCCTCGCGAATGGTCTCAATCGCATCCGCCTCCGCCTTGCCGCCGATCAGGACGGGCGTGATCCCTTGCGCGGTGAGATATTCGGCAAGCTCGGCAAAGCGGATCGCGGGCCAGCGTTTCTCGGGCCGATGCGCCGATCCGCCCGGGACCAGCAGCGCATAGCGGGCGGGCAGGGCGTATTTCGAGATATCGGTCATCGCCCAGGAGAAGTCGGGCGCGGGGATGTTGGTGATCCCGGCGACGCCGAGCTGATCGATATGCCGCTCGATCGTGTGGATTTTTGTCCGGAGCGGGCTTTTATGCTGATGCGTCGCGCCCTTCACGATGCCGCACCACTCGGGCTTGCGCCGGTGCGGGAACAGGCGGTAGTAGGAGGTGCTGCGGGTCGAGGTCTGCAAATCATAGACGCGGGCGAAATTGCCGCGCCGCAACTTGCGGACCAGCGGAAGGATTTTTGAGAGCTGCCAGAGCCGCGGCCGCTCGTCGACCCAGATTTCGTCAAAAAGGCCGGATTTTTCGAGAAAGGCGGCGAACGGCTTGGTCGTCAGCAGCACGATGCGCGCATCATGGTGATGCGCGCGGATCGCCTGGAACGGCCCCTCCGCGAGGATCACATCGCCAAGCGCGCCATGCTTGATCACCAGAATGTTGCGTCCCTTGCCCGCCACGTCAGCGCTCCGTCAGTTTCAGTTCGATCCGCCGGTTGCGAAGATAGCCGATTTCATCATCGCGCGGGTCAATCGGCTGGAATTCACCAAAGCCGGTTGCGGCCAGCCGGTTCGCCGGCACGCCCTGGCTGATCAGGAACTTTGTAACCGAGACGGCGCGCGCGGTCGAGAGTTCCCAGTTGGAGGGGAAGCGAAGCGTGCTGATCGGCTGCTTGTCGGTATGGCCGTCAACGCGGAGGATCCAGTCGATATCGCTTGGAATATCCTTCGCGATCTCAAGCAGCGTCGTGGCGAATTTCGCCATATCGGCGCGCCCGTCCGGCCCAAGCTCGGCGCTGCCCGCATCGAACAGCACCTCCGACTGGAAGACGAAGCGATCGCCGACGACGCTGATGCCGGGGCGGTCTTTCAGCACCTCGCGGAGCTTGCCGAAAAATTCGGAGCGATACTGCTGCAATTCCTGCACCTTGGCGGCGAGGGCCTGATTGAGACGCCGGCCGAGATCGGCGATCTGCACCTTCTGCTCGGCATCGCGCGCCTCGCTTGCCTCGAGCATTTCGTTCAGCGTCGCAAGTTCGGCGCGAAGCGCGGCGATCTGTGCATTCAACAGCGATACTTGCGCGGCGGCGGCGGCGGAAATCTTCTCCTCCTCCGTCAGCTTGTCCTGGGTTTGCAAATATAATGTCTGCAATTCGGCAAGGCGGGTTTCGCGCTCCTCGATATCCTTCTGGGCGAGGCTGGTGCGCTCCGCCTCATCGGCAAGCCGCGCTTCCAGCTCTTTCGAGCGATCGCGGAGATTGCCGATCTCGACATCCCGCTCGGCGAGGGTGAGGGCGAGGGTGCCGACCTCCTCCTCAAGGGTTTTGCGGGTCTCCTCAAGCGCGGCGATATCGCGTTTCAGCCGCTCGAGCTCGGCAAGATTGACTTTCAGGCTCTCTTCACTGACGGCGAGCTTTTCCTCGGTCTCGCCGGCCTTCTGCTCGGCTTCGCGCAGCAGCAGCTGCAGCCGGTCGCGATCCTCCTCGGCCGAGAGGGCGCGGCTCGTCAGGGTATCAAGCTGGATGATGACGCTGTCCCGTTCTTCCTGCATTTTCGTCATGTCGATGGTGAGCGCCGCGATCTGCCCTTCCAGATCATCGGTCGTCTTGCGCTCAAGCGCCAGCAGGTCGGCCAGCTCATTGACCTGCTGATTGAGTTTTTCGAGCGCCGCATCGCGGCCCGAAAGCGCCTGCGAGAGGAAAAACTGCGCGAGGGCAAAGACCACCAGCAGGAAGATGATGACGAGCAGGAGCGTCGTCAGCGCATCGACGAAGCCCGGCCAGATCTCATTTGGCGTGCGGTTACCGCGGCGTCTACGAGCCATTATCCACCCCGTTTATCCTGCAGCCCGTCTCAGCCACGACGGCTTTCTTCCGCAATGGCCGCAAGGGTGCGGGTCAGGAGCTTGATATCGCTGCGGATCTCCTGAACCATCTGGTCCCGGCCATCGGCGCTTTCTTCCAGCATCCGCACCATATGCACATCAAGATTGCGCAGGTGATTGCGGCTCGCCTGGTCGAGGCCGGCGCTCTCGGCGGATTTCGCGAGCCGCTCGAACAGCGGCCTGAGTTCCGTCTGGCCTTCCGCCAGCTTGACCAGCAGATCCTGCTCGGCGCGCATCTGGTCGGTCAGCGCCGCCAGCCGTTCGCTGAGACTGATCAGGGAGTTTTCCGCCTGACCGCGCTTGTCCTCGTTGCGGGCGAGTGTGCGCTGCAGGTTGTTGAGGCTCTCGGCCGTCTGTTCGAGAAGCGCCTGGACATAGATCGGCACGCTTTGCTCGCCGCCCTCGGCAACAGCGACAGGGCCCGCGCTGGTGAAGCGGGTGAGGGAGCTCAGCCAGTCCTCGAGATCACCGTAGAAGCGGTTCTGCGCCTGTCCGGCCTGCATGTCGAGAAAGCCGAGGATGAGCGATCCGGAGAGCCCGAAGAGCGATGAGGAGAAGGCGATCGCCATGCCCGACAGCGGCTTTTCAAGGCCGCCCTTCAGATCGTCAAAAATACGGGCGAAATCCTCGCCGCCGCCGACATTCAGCGCCGCGATGGCGCCGCCGACGGAATCAACCGTCTCCAGCAGTCCCCAGAAGGTGCCGAGGAGGCCGAGGAAAATCAGTACGTTGATCAGGTAGCGCGAGATGTCGCGCCCTTCCTCCATGCGCGCGCCAACGCTGTCGAGTAGGCTGTTCATGGTCACCGCATTCAGCCGCACGGGGCCGCGGCTGTCGTTGAAGATGGTGAACAGCGGGGCGAGCAGGCGGGGCGGCTGCACGGTCGGGCGGGTCGATTCCAGCCGGCGCAGGCTCTGCGTCCAGTTGATCTCGCCATAGAGCATGACGACCTGGCGGAAAATGAACAGAATGCCGAACAGCAGCACCACAATGATCAGCCCGTTGAGCCACGGGTTGGCGAGGAACGCCGTCTGGATCTGCGGATAGAGGAAGGCCGCGATGGCAAGCGCGATACCGATAAAAATGACCATCCGGATCAGGTAACGGCGCGGCTTCTTGATATTCGGCGTTCCGGCCAGATTGTGGGTTTCGACATTCGTATATTGTGTCATGGTCACCGTGTAATCAATAGGAGGTCGACGCGGTTCGACGGGGTTGTATCCTGCGGCTCGCCAAGCGCCCGCACTTCAATCTGTTTCTCGCTGAGCCCAAGCTCCATCAGCCGGGCGCGGACGGTGAGGGCGCGATCCA
Organism: Sneathiella sp.; assembly: GCF_036844445.1. Lineage (GTDB taxonomy): Bacteria > Pseudomonadota > Alphaproteobacteria > Sneathiellales > Sneathiellaceae > Sneathiella. The sequence continues at coordinate 402,910 of NZ_DAIUFV010000001.1, forward strand.
GCGACAGCCGGCGCGCCGCACTGACGCTGGCGCCGCTGCCATAGGCGAGAAGCTGAACGCTGCTCCGCGGCCTTGCGGCCATCTGCGCGGCAACCGCTTTGAGCGTTGCCTCGGCCTCCGCGGAGAGCTTGGATGACTCCTCGGCAAACAGCAGGCGGGTGACCCGCTCATCGGCCGGGGCGGCGGGTGTCTCAGCGGTCTCCGCGGTCTCCACTGTTTCCGCCTTGTCGCCGCCGACGATTTTCTCGACGATCTTTTCCGCTTCGGTGACGGGCGAGATCGTCTCCTCTGCCGTGCCTTGCGGCGCGGCTTCTGCTTCGCTCTCGCTTGCGGCGGCATCCGTCATCGTCTCCGTCTGATCGGCGTTGGTTGCGGTCTCGACCGGGCGGGCCTCGGTTTCAGGCGTCTCCGCTGCCGCGGGGGCGGCGGCTTCGCCCGGCGCTGCGGCGGGCGTCTCTTCGGGCGGCGGGGGCGTCGGGATCTTTGCTGCTGCCGTCTCCGGCGCGAGGGGCGGGCTCGCCTCTGCGTTGGCAGGCGGCAGTTTGAGGCGGGGCTTGGCGCGCGGGGTGACGATTTTTTCGGCGGGTTTTGCCGGCTGCAGTTCCGGCGGGATCAGGATGATCACCGTCTCGCCGTCGATCACGCGGGTCGGGAGGCGCGGCGCCGCTGGCGTGGCGTTCAGGACGCCCGGATTGACCTCGACGGGCAGGCGGCGCGATTCTTTCGCCGCCGCGCCGCTGACGGAACAGGCAAGGAGCAGGGAAGTGAGCAGGGAAACGGGAATTGCGGTCGCCGAAAAACTGGTCATTGGCTCCTTCCCATTCTCCTTGTTGTCAAACGACAGCGGAACCTGTCAGGCCTGCCTGCAAGCGTTCCGATTCGCCAATGAAACTGGTCACATCGCGGGCCTAGCGCCGCCGCATAGCACCATAACTTAGCGCGTCCCGTGTCACAATCCTTTAGTTGCCTCGTCGGGCATTCCCGGATCCGGCCACGATCCGGCGCGGGAAAGCCCGCCGTCGCGGCAACTCTCAGTAGTCCTCGTCCGACATCTCGACAACGCATTTGCCATCGACCTCGCGGTTGATGACGGCATCGAGCGCGTCGTTGAAACGCTCAAGCGGGAAGCGCGCGCCAACTTCCGGGTCGATCTTGCCCTGCCGGTAGAGATCGAGGACGCCCGCCGTGAAACCATCCAGCGTCTCGATATGCTCGGCCCGGCTGCCGCCCGGCGACCAGCCGAAGAAATGCCCGAGATTGAAGCCCATGGCCGACGCGTTCTTGAGAAGCAGCGTATTGGCGGCGATATTCGGAATGGTGCCCGAGGCATAGCCAATGGTGAGAAGCCGCCCTTCCCAGGCGAGGCTGCGGATCGACTGGATCGTCACGTCGCCGCCGATGCTGTCATAGACGACATTGACGCCTTTGCCACCCGTGATCTCCATGACGACATCGCGGAAATTCTGTTTCCGGTGGTCGATGACATGATCGGCGCCGTGCCTCTTCGCGCTGGCGCAGTGCTTCTCGCCGCCGGCGACCGCGATCACCGTTGCGCCGAGCGCCTTGCCGATCTCGACCGCCGCCATGCCGACCGCGCCGGCCGCGCCGTGGACAAGCAGCGTCTCGCCGGCTTTCAGCTCTGCGCGGCGGGTCAGCGCGCCGTAAGATGTGTTATAGGAGGTGATGATCGCCGTCCCGACGCCGAAATCCATTTCTTTCGGGATGCGAAAGCAGGACACCTCGGGGATATGGCAAAAGCCCGCCGCACCGCCGTTGTCGACGCTGCACATCACATGATCACCGACGGCAACGCGCGTCACGCCCTCGCCAACCGCTTCGACAATACCGGCGCATTCGGGCGCGGGGATGTAGGGGAGGGGCGCCTTGCGCTGGTATTTCCCGGCGATATTGAGCGAGGCGGCGAAGCTCACCCCCGCGGCCTTGTTGCGGACAACGACATGTCCGGGCGCGGGCTCTGGCTTTGGGAGGGTCTCAAGACGGGCCACATCATGATGATGGCCGAATTTACGAACGACGATTGCACGCATGTCACGTTGATCCTGACTTGTTCTTGTTGTAGGGCAGCTTAAAAACCACGCTTACTATAATGAAGCGCGAGCCGATAACAAGTCAGGACGGCGAAATTAGCGGCGGGCGCGGAGCTCGCGGAAGATATCCAGCATGGCGCTGTTGACGCCGGGGTTGGTGGCGAGGATGTCGCCTTTTTCCAGCATCTTCTCGCCGCCGTCGAGCTGCGAGACAAGCGCCCCGGCCTCGCGCGCGATAATGATGCCGGCGGCAATATCCCATTCCTGCAGGTTGCGCTCCCAGAAACCGTCATAGCGTCCGGCCGCGACATAGGCGAGATCGAGCGAGGCGGCCCCGAAGCGGCGGACGCCCGAGGAGAGGCTCATGATCCGCTCCAGCTCTTTCAGGAAGCGGTCGTGATCGGCCTTGCCAAGGAAGGGAATGCCGGTCGCAAAAAGGCTCTCCGCCATGCGGGTGCGGCTCGAAACGCGCAGGCGCCGGTCGTTCATATAGGCGCCGCCGCCCTTTTCCGCCCAGAACAGCTCGTCCTTGACCGGATCGAGGATGATCCCGGCGGTGATTTCCTTGCCCGTCTTGATGGCGATGGAAATGGCGAAATGCGGCAGCCCGTGCAGGAAGTTCGTCGTCCCGTCGAGCGGATCGATGACCCAGTAATGCAGGCCGTCATTGGCCTTCACGACGCCGCCTTCCTCGGTGATGAAACCGAAATCGGGACGGAGACGGGCAAGTTCCTCCTTCAGCGTCGCTTCCGCGGTCAGGTCGGCCTGGGTGACGAAGTCCGCCGGCCCTTTCTTGGAGACCTGCAGATGCTCGACCTCGTTGAAGTCGCGGAGCATTTTGCGGGCAGCCTTGCGCGCGGCCAGCTCCATTGCATTGATATCAGCAGATTTTCTCGCCATCGATCTGGCCCTGTTCTGTAGTCGAAGAAGGGAATATGCGGCGCGCTCAGTCGGCGCGCTTCATATACTCGTAAGTTTCGGTGTTGACCACGATCTTCTCGCCGACGCCGCAGAAAGGCGGCACCATGACGCGAACGCCGTTTTCCATGATCGCCGGCTTGTAGGAGGAGGCGGCTGTCTGCCCCTTCACGGTCGGCTCGGTCTCGGTAATTTCCAGGATCACCTGCTCGGGCAGGATCACGTTGAGGGGGCTGTCCTCATGGAACTCGATCTCCACATATCCATGCCGTCTTTCAGGAAGGCGGCGCGCTCGCCGATCATATCCTTGGCGATATTGACCTGCTCATAGCTTGCGGTATCCATGAAGGTCAGCATCTCGCCATCTTCAAAAAGGAACTGGTGCGGCTTCTGTTCGAGGCGGACGCGCTCCACGGATTCGGAGGAGCGGAAGCGCTCGTTGAGTTTCGTGCCGTCGCGCAGGTTCTTGAGTTCGACCTGCAAATAGGCGCCGCCCTTGCCGGGCTGGGTGTGCTGAATTTTTACGGCCACCCACAGACCGCCCTTATGTTCAATCACATTGCCGGGGCGGATCGCATTTCCGTTAATTTTCATGGTTGTCTTGCTCTCAGTAAAAATCTGGCGGCAACCTATCAGCTTGCCATCACCTTATCAATCACATCATTCATGGCTTTGACCGCGTGGGCGGGGCCTTTTTCATCGGTCCAGACGCCGCCGCCGACCGCGAGGAAGTCCGCGCCGGCGCGCAGCAGCGGTTCGCAGTTCGCCGCCGTGATCCCGCCAATGGCGACCGAGGGGACGGTTGCCGTCTCGCTCCACCATGTCAGGATATCAAGATCCGCGGGCGTCGTATCGGCCTTGGTGCCGGACGGGTAAAAAGCGCCGAAGGCCACATAGTCGGCGCCCGCTTCCCCCGCCGTCATGGCAAGATGGCGCGAGTTTTTGCATGTGACGCCGATAATCGCATCGGGCCCAAGCAGGGCGCGCGCCTCCTTATAGGGCATGTCCTCCTGACCGACATGCACGCCGTCGACGCCGAGTTTCCTGGCGAGCGGCACATGGTCATTCAGCAGGAAAGCAACGTTGGCCGCGAGCGCAATCGGCATCAGCCGTTCCGTGGCGGCGATAATCTCGGCCTCGGGGCGGCCTTTCAGCCGAAGCTGGAAGCAGGCGATATCGCCGCCGGCAAGGGCATCGCGAAAGGCGGACTCGAACGCATCGAGATCGTCGATGACCGCCGGCGAAATCAGATAGAGACGGGGACGCACCCGTCCGGTGTCCGGTGACGTCCCCATCAAGATTATTCCATATCCGAGCTGTATTCGCCGTCACGGGCGGCGCTGGTGAGCTTGGCCCGGTGCAGGAACGCGGCCTGTGCGGCTTCGGCGTTCTCGGCCTTGCCCTGCCATGCCTGGAGGGCCGAGGCCTGCAGCGCGCGGCCGAAGGAATAGCTGATTTCCCACGGATGGTTGCCCATCTGGTTCATGGCGTTGAGATGCTCCGTCGCCTGCCGCTCGCTCTGTCCGCCGGAGAGGAAGACAATGCCCGGAACCGCGGCCGGAACGGTCTGCTGGAAGCAGTAGATCGTCTTGGTCGCCACTTCCTCGACATCGGCCTGCTCGGGGCAGTCCTTGCCGGAAATCACCATGTTGGGTTTCAGCAGCATCTGTTCGAGAACGACGCGCTGCTTGTAAAGCTCGTCAAAGACCGCCTTCAGCGTCGTTTCGGTGACCGCATAGCACTCGTCAATGTCATGATCGCCGTCCATCAGAACTTCCGGCTCGACGATCGGCACGAGACCCGCTTCCTGGCAGAGTGCGGCGTAGCGGGCGAGCGCATGGGCGTTGGTGTTGATGCAATATTCGCTCGGCTTGCCATCACCGATGGAGATGACGGCGCGCCATTTCGCAAAGCGGGCGCCGAGCTTGTGATATTCAGTCAGCCGATCGCGCAGGCCGTCGAGGCCTTCGGTGATCAGCTCGCCTTCAGCGAATGCGAGCGGCTTCGTGCCCATATCGACCTTGATGCCCGGAATGATGCCCTGGTCCTTCATCAGCGAGACGAGGGAGCGGCCGTCCTTCGCATTCTGGCGCAGCGTTTCATCATAGAGGATCACGCCGCTGATATAGTCGCCGATCCCCTTGGCAGAGAACAGCAGCTCGCGATAGTCGCGGCGGCTTTCCTCGGTGCTTGCCGTGTTGATGCTGTCGAAGCGCTTCTTGATCGTACCGGTGCTTTCGTCGGCGGCAAGGATGCCTTTGCTCGGTGCGACCAGTGCGAGGGCAATATCTTCAAGTTCCAGTTCGTCCATTTTAAAACTCCTGTAAAAAGGGCTGTTCAGCGAGCCAGAGCGGCAACGCCCGGAAGGGTTTTCCCTTCCATCCATTCGAGAAAGGCGCCGCCCGCAGTTGAGATATAAGTAAGGCTGTCCGTCACACCGGCCCGGGCAAGGGCGGAAACGGTGTCGCCGCCGCCGGCGACGGAAATCAGCGATCCTGCTTTCGTCAGCCGCTCGACTTCCCGGGCAACGGCAAAGGTGCCATCGCCGAACGGATCGATCTCGAACGCGCCGAGAGGGCCGTTCCAGATCAGTGTTTTGATGCCGGCAAGGCGCGACGTGATGGCGGCGACCGATTGCGGCGCCACATCGAGGATCATTTCATCGGCCGCGACCTCACCGACCGGCGCCGCGCGATTGGCCGCGCCCGCCTTGAATTCTTTCGCCAGCACGACGTGATCGGGGAGCAGGATCTCGCAGCCGACTTTCTCGGCTTTTTCCAGGATCTGCGATGCGGTCTCGGCGAGATCATGCTCGCAGAGCGACGCCCCGACATTGACGCCGCGGGCGTTGAGAAAAGTGTTGGCCATGCCGCCGCCGATCAGCAGCACATCGACCTTTTCGATCAGGTTGAAGAGGAGATCGAGCTTGCTGGAGATCTTGGCGCCGCCGACGATCGCCATCACGGGGCGGGCGGGCTTTTCGAGCGCCTGTGCGAGTGCGGTCAGCTCCGCCTCCATATTGCGCCCGGCATAGGCGGGGAGAATATGGGCGATCGCCTCGGTCGAGGCATGGGCGCGGTGCGAGCAGGAGAAGGCGTCATTGACATAGATATCGCCGGCCGCCGCGAGCGCTTTTGCAAACGCCGCGTCATTCTTCTCTTCGCCCGCATGGAAGCGGACATTTTCGGCGAGCAGGATATCGCCCGCTTCGGCGCGGGCAAGCGCATTGGTAACGCTATCTCCAATGCAGTCATCAATAAAGGTGACGGGCCGCTTCAGATGCGCGGCGAGCCCGTCCGCAATGGGGCGGAGCGACATGTCGGGAACGACCTTCCCTTTCGGCCGCCCGAAATGGCTGAGCAGGAGGACTTTCGCGCCCTTCTGCGACAGCTCGTTCAGGGTCGGGAGGATGCGGTCGATGCGGGTGAAGTCGGAGATGTTCCCGTCCTCCACCGGCACGTTCAGATCGACGCGTGCGATCACCGTCCTGCCGTTTGCCTCCAGATCATCAAGTGTTCTGAACTCAGCCATTCTATCGCTCCGCTCTTTCGCGTCAGTTGGCGTTCGCCATGGCGATTGCGGTGTCGCTCATCCGGTTGGAGAAGCCCCACTCGTTATCGTACCAGCTCAGCACACGCACGAAGGTGCCGTCAATCACCTGCGTCTGGGTCAGATCGAAGGTGGAGGAGGCAGGGGCGTGGTTGAAGTCGATGGAGACGACCGGATCGCTGTTGACCTCGAGAACACCCTTCAGGCGGCCGTTTGCGGCCTCCCGGATGGCGTTGTTGATCTCGTCAACCGAGGTTGCGCGCGCGGCAACGAAGGTAAGATCAACCATCGAAACGTTCGGCGTCGGCACACGGACCGAGGTGCCGTCGAGCTTGCCGGCAAGTTCCGGAAGCACGAGGCCAACGGCCTTCGCCGCACCGGTCGAGGTCGGGATGATCGACATTGCGGCGGCGCGCGCCCGGCGCAGGTCGCTGTGCAGGGTGTCGAGAACCGGCTGGTCGCCTGTATAGGCATGCACCGTCGTCATGAAGCCATGCACGAGACCGACGCTTTCGTTCAGGACCTGGGCTACCGGCGCAAGGCAGTTGGTGGTGCAGGAGGCGTTGGAGACAACGGTGTGCTCCTTCTTCAGCTTGTCGTGGTTGACGCCGTAAACAACGGTGAGGTCAACGTCGGTGCCCGGGGCGGAGATGAGAACCTTCTTCGCGCCGGCTTCCAGATGCTTTGCCGCCGCATCGCGCTTGGTGAAGATACCGGTGCATTCGAACGCGATATCGACGCCGAGCTCGCCCCACGGCAGTTCGGCCGGGTTGCGAACGGCGGTCACCTTGATCGGGCCGCGGCCAAGATCGATGCTGTCACCCTTTACCGTCACGGTGCCGGGGTAGCGGCCATGCACGCTGTCATATTTCAAGAGATGGGCGTTCGCCTCGACCGACCCGAGGTCATTGATGCCGACAACCTCGACATCGATCCGACCCGACTCGTAGATTGCCCGCAAGATATTCCGTCCAATCCGTCCAAATCCGTTGATTGCAACACGAACAGTCATTTTTCTTTACTCCTGCTTGCCGATGACGTCGCCCTTGCGGCGTCTGTCTTTATGAATAATCTCTATTAAAGCCTTGCTTTTGCCGCCGCGACAACCGCTTCGGCGGTGATGCCGAAATGCTTGTAAAGCGCCTCTGCCGGAGCCGATGCGCCAAAGCTGTTGATGCCGACGAACGCGCCTGCTTCACCCGTAAATCTTTCCCATCCCATGGAACAGCCGGCCTCGACGGCGACGCGCACAGTATCGGGACGAATTGTTTCCAATTTGTAAGCATCGTCCTGTTTTTCAAAGAGCTCCCATGAGGGCACAGAAACAACGCGGGTGCCGATGCCGTCACTCTCGAGCGCTTTCTGTGCGGCGAGGGCGAGGCCGACCTCCGTGCCGGAGGCAAAGAGCGTGACCTTCACCTCGAGATTGGCGGGGGCCAGCTCATAGGCGCCGCGGGCCGAGAGATTTTCCGCGGTATGGGCTTTGCGCACCAGATCGGCATTCTGACGGCTGAGCGAGAGGATCGACGGCGTTTTCGTCGCGGCAAGCGCGAGCTGCCAGCATTCCATGGTCTCGATGGCGTCGGCCGGACGGAACACCTGAAGGTTCGGGATCGCGCGAAGCGCGGCAAGATGCTCAACCGGCTGGTGCGTCGGGCCATCCTCGCCAAGACCGATGGAATCATGGGTCATGACATAGATCACCCGCTGCTCCATCAGCGCGGAGAGGCGGATCGCCGGGCGGGCATAGTCGGTAAAGACCATGAAGGTACCGCCGTAAGGGATAAAGCCGCGGTGCAGCGCCATGCCGTTCATAAACGCCGCCATGCCGAACTCGCGCACGCCGTAATAGACGTAGCGGCCGGAGAAGTCGTCGGCCGATACCGGCGTCATCTGCGGTGTCTGGGTGAGGTTGGAGCCGGTGAGGTCGGCCGAGCCGCCGATGGTGGTCGGCACATGCTCGTTGATGACCTTGAGCGCTTCCTGGCTCGATTTGCGCGTTGCCCAGGCCGGCGCCTCCTCGGAGATGCGGCGCTTGTAGGCAATGATCGCGTCATCGAGAGCGGAGGGCAGGCTGTCACTGAGGGCGTCCTGGAAGGCGGCCTGCTGGTCCGCCGGAAGGGCGGCGAGCGCTTCCTCCCAGGCGGCCGAGTGGCGGGCGCCGCGGGTGCCGACGGTGCGCCATTTGTCGAGGATAGCCGTCGGGATCTCGAACGGCGCATGCGGCCAGCCGAGCTCTTTCCGGGCGAGGGCGATTTCCTCATCGCCGAGAGGCGAGCCGTGAACGCCCGAAGTGCCCTGCTTGTTGGGCGCGCCAAAGCCGATGGTGGTGCGGCAGGCGATCAGCGATGGCTTGTCGGTCTCGCGCGCGGCGGCGATGGCCGCTTCGATCTCGGCCGCGTTATGGCCGTCAACGGCGCGGAAATCCCAGCCGGCTGCTTCAAAGCGCCGCTCCTGGCTTTCTGAGACGGCGAGATCGGTCGAGCCGTCGATGGAGATCGAGTTGTCGTCCCAGAGAACGATCAGCTTGTTCAGCTTCAGATGCCCGGCAAAGGAGATCGCTTCCTGGCTGATCCCTTCCATCAGGCAGCCGTCCCCGGCGATGACATAGGTGTAATGATCGGTAATATCCTTGAACCGCGCTGCCTGCAGCCGTTCGGCGAGCGCCATGCCGACAGCCATCGCGAGGCCCTGGCCGAGCGGGCCGGTCGTCGTCTCGATGCCGCTTGCATGGCCATATTCGGGATGGCCCGCGGTTTTGGCGCCGAGCTGTCGGAAGTTCCTGATCTCCTCCAGCGTCATATCCTTGTAGCCGGTGAGATAGAGGAGCGAGTAGAGCAGCATCGACCCGTGGCCGGCGGAGAGCACGAAACGGTCGCGGTCGGGCCAGTTGGGCTTCGCCGGATCGAACTTCAGGAATTTCGAGAAGAGGACTGTGGCGACGTCCGCCATTCCCATCGGCATGCCGGGATGGCCGGAATTGGCCGCCTGTACGGCATCCATGGAGAGCGCGCGGATCGCGTTCGCCATGTCGTTATGCTGGGTCGGGTTCGATGACGGCCTGGGCCCGTTTGTATTCATACCTGAACTTCTCCATCCACCGGTTTTGTCCGACATGACTGTAGCGGCCCGCGCGACAAAAGGATAGGGCCGGCGCTCGTCCTTGCGCAGTCGGATTCGGGTGCCCGAAAATCGGGTCGGTTGCAAAATATATAGCGCGAAAACGTCAGGTCATTCCGGCCCGGATCTCGGTCCTCGTGAGATTGGAACGCGCAGTGGGACGCGAAACCGGAGGGCTGCCCTGTCGGGTTCGGGGCGAACATGCCGTCCAAACATCTGCGCGTCAACCGCTTAGTGCAGGATTGCCGCCGGAAATCCTTAAAAAGTGACGCAAGCAATTGGGTTGACGGAGCTCGGGCGACAATCGTATTGTTTCGTCTCGAGGATTTGCGGGAACTGGCCTTAATGAACGCCGTACCGGCGGAAGGGGAACATGGAAAACAGCGAATCGAGAATGGACGCGGCAATCGCCCGGCTGGAGAAGGCGGCGGCCGAATTGCTCCGCGAACGCCAGCAGGGACGGCGCGATGTCCAGGCGGCGGCCGTCAGCTCCGATCTGGCGGCGGAAAATGCGGCCCTTCGCGCCGAGCTTGAGGCGCTGCAGCGCAAATATGACGACCTGAAGAAACGGACCGAGATGGTGTCAGGCCGTCTCGACCGCTCAATCGATCAACTCAGCCTGATACTGGAGCAATGATATGGGATCGGTAACAGTCCGGGTGAACGGCCGCGCCTATCCGATTGTCTGCGGCGACGGCGAGGAGCCGCATCTTGAATATCTCGCCGAGTTCGTCGACAAGAAGGTGCAGGATCTCAACAACTCGGTCCGCAACGCGAGCGAGGGGCAGCTGCTGTTGATGGCCTGCCTGCTGATCGCCGATGATCTCTCGCAGGCCTATGAGACGATCGAACAGCTCCGCGAGGAGAGCGAGCAGGGCGAGGCTGCGGCGTCGGCGCAACAGAATTGGGCCGAAAAACTCGAAGCTATTGCACAACGGCTCGAAACTGCTTAAATGAACAGGGCTGCACTGGCTTGTGCGTCAGGCAACAGATATCCTGGGGCCAATAAAGAAATCTAGGGAGCCGTTCCCTGATTGGACCGTGGTCCGGACACATCGGCACCCACCTGACTTGTCAGGCCACAGAGATTTCTACCTGCCAACGGCTATGTTGGTGCAGCTCTTCCTTAATCCTATTCGAGATTTTTGACGCCGGCCCGGCCGGACCTTTGCGGGCCGCATCGCAAGTCGCCTCGCGGCCGCTTGCCTTTGCCGGGAGAGGCGATAAACTGACGGCGCAGGCGGCATATCGCGATCGCCCTGCCGGAGTGCATAAACTTATAGGTATCACGTGAAAGTTCTTTATCTCGGCGATGTGGTTGGACGGCCAGGTCGTGACATAGTCATTGAACGCCTGCCGGAAATACGCAGCCGGCTCGCGCTCGATTTTGTCGTCGTCAATGGCGAGAACTCGGCGGGTGGCTTCGGGATGACCGAAAAAATCGCCGAGGAGTTTTTCGCGGCCGGCATCGATTGCATCGTGCTTGGCAATCACAGCTTCGATCAGAAGGAGATCATGCCGGTCCTTGAGCGCGATGGCCGCATCCTCCGCCCCGCCAATTATCCCAAGGATACGCCGGGGCGCGGCATCGGCGCCTTCCGCACGCACCGCGGCAAGACCATTCTCGTCGTCCAGCTGATGGGGCGGCTCTTTATGGACCCGCTTGATGATCCGTTCGCGCTGATGGAGCAGCAGCTCGCGGCAAACCCGCTCGGGCGCAAATACGACTTTATCCTTGTCGATGTCCATGCCGAGGCGACGTCGGAGAAGATGGCGATGGGCCAGTTCTGCGATGGCCGCGTCTCGATGGTGGTCGGCAGCCATACCCATGTGCCGACGGCGGATGCGCAGATCCTGCCGCAGGGCACCGCCTACCAGACCGATGCAGGCATGTGCGGCGACTATAATTCGGTGATCGGCATGGACAAGGAGGAGCCGCTTCGCCGCTTTATCCGGAAAATTCCGGCCGGGCGTCTTACCGCCGCGTCGGGGCCGGGGACGGCCTGCGGCGTCTATGTCGAGACGGACGATAAAACCGGCCTCGCGACGTATATTTCGCCACTCCGCGTCGGCAGCCGTCTCGCGGAAATCTGGCCGGCCACCGAGTGACTGCCTTGCCCCCTTAAAAAAGGGGTGCGAGAGCGCGGCGGATCGGTTAAAAACGGGCATTCAAACTTTATAAGGGGATCAAGAGTCACCGATGGCAGGACATTCGCAATTTAAAAACATCATGCATCGCAAGGGCGCGCAGGACAAAAAACGCGCCAAGATTTTTGCCAAACATATCCGCGAGCTGACTGTTGCCGCGAAAACCGGCCTGCCGGACCCCGCCATGAACCCCCGCCTTCGGAGCGCGATCGCTGCGGCGCGCACCGATAATATGCCGAACGACAATATCGAGCGGGCGATCAAGCGCGCAAGCGGCGAGGCAAACGCCGAGAATTATGAGGAGATGCGCTATGAGGGCTATGGCCCGGGCGGCGTCGCCATCATTGTCGAGACGCTGACCGACAACCGCAACCGCACCGCCGCCGATGTGCGCGCGGCGTTTGCGAAAGCCGGCGGCTCGCTCGGCGAGACGGGTTCGGTCTCCTTTATGTTCGACCGGGTCGGGCAGGTGATCTATCCGGCCGCCGGTGTTGACGCCGATGCGCTTTTCGAGGCGGCGCTGGAATCCGGCGCAGACAATATGGAAAGCGATGCGCAGCTCCATGAAATCACCTGCGCGATGGAGGATTTCAACGAACTGCGCGAGGCGCTTGAGGCGAAATTCGGCGCGCCGCAGGAAGCAGGCATCGTCTGGAAACCGCAGAACACGGTGCCGGTTGAGACGGAGGATCTGGCGAATTCGCTTTTCAAGCTGGTCGACACGCTGGAAGACCATGATGATGTCCAGAAAGTCTCGGCGAATTTCGATATTCCCGAAGCGATCATGGAGAAACTGGGCGGCTGACGTCGCCTGAAAGGACTGTTGGGAGATTATGCGTTTACTGGGGCTGGATCCGGGCCTGCGCCACACCGGTTGGGGGGTCATCGAAGCGGAAGGGAACAGCCTTCGGCATCTGGCCAATGGTGCGATTTCCTCGGACGCGTCCGGCGATCTCTCCCGCCGCCTGGTCGATCTCTATACGGGGATCGAGGCGGTAATCCGCGACTGGCAGCCCGATGAGGCGGCCGTCGAGGAGACGTTTGTCAATAAAAATCCTGTCTCCACCCTGAAGCTCGGGCAGGCGCGCGGCATCGCGCTCCTGGTGCCGGCGTTACATGGCCTCAGCGTCGAGGAATATGCTCCCAACAAGATCAAGAAATCGGTCGTCGGCGCGGGGCATGCGGGCAAGGAGCAGATCCATATGATGGTCGGCATGCTGCTGCCGGGTTGCGTCATTGCCAATGAACATGCGGCGGACGCGCTCGCCGTCGCCATCTGCCATGCGCATTATGCCGGCAGCCGGCGCAATCTCAGGAAAGCCACCATGATGGCGGGACGGGCGCAATGATCGCACGGCTCACCGGCAAGCTCGACAGCATGGGCGAGGACTGGGTGGTTCTCGATGTCGGCGGCGTTGGCTATCTCGTTTTCTGTCCGGTCCGCACGCTTCGCAATATGCCGCCGGTCGGCGGTTCGGTCTCGTTGCATATCGAAACCCATGTGCGCGAGGATCGCATCCATCTCTATGGCTTCGAGGCAACGGCGGAGCGGGCGTGGTTCACGCTGTTGCAGACCGTGCAGGGCGTGGGCGCGAAGGTCGCGATCGCCATTCTCTCCCTTTACGGCGGCGATGAGCTGACGCAGATCGTGGCGGCGGGCGACAAGACGGCGCTGACCCGCGTCTCTGGCGTCGGGCCGAAGGTGGCGGGGCGCATCACGGCGGAGCTGAAAGACAAGGTCGCGAAAATGAACCTCGGCCCCGTGGCCTTTGCGGCGGCGGCGGGCGGAGGCGCGACGGCGGCGCCCGCGCCGGCTCAGACGGCGGCGGGGGATGCGGTCTCGGCGCTGGTCAATCTCGGCTATGGCCGGGCGGAAGCCTTTGGCGCCGTCGCCGCAGCGGCGCGCTCGCTCGGGGCGGAGGCGACGGTTGAAGCCCTGATCACCGCCGGATTAAAGGAGCTTGCGGCATGAGCGAGGAGAGGCTGGTCAGCGCCGCATCATCGGCGCAGGATGAGATGGAAGCGCATTTCCGCCCGCAGGTGCTCGCCGATTTTACCGGCCAGAAGCAGGTCCGGGAAAACTTAAGCATCTTCATCCAGGCCGCGAAATCGCGCGGCGAAGCGCTTGATCATGTGATGTTTTTCGGCCCCCCCGGGCTTGGCAAGACGACGCTCTCGCAGATCGTCGCGCGTGAGCTTGGCGTAAATTTTCGCGCCACCTCCGGCCCCGTCATCACGAAAGCCGGCGATCTTGCGGCACTCCTCACCAATCTTGAAAAGAACGACGTTCTCTTTATTGACGAGATCCACCGCCTGAGCCCGGCGGTCGAGGAAATTCTCTATCCGGCGATGGAGGATTTTCATCTCGACCTGATTATCGGCGAGGGGCCGGCAGCGCGCTCGGTGCGCATCGATCTGCCGCCCTTCACACTGATCGGCGCGACGACGCGCTCCGGCCTCATCACGACGCCGCTTCGCGAGCGCTTCGGCATTCCGCTTCGCATGAATTTCTACGAGCCCGATGAGCTCAAGCTGATCGTCGCCCGCGGCGCGCGGGTGCTTGGCGTCAATCTCTCCGATGACGGCGCGATGGAGATTGCAAGACGCAGCCGCGGCACGCCGCGCGTTGCCGGCCGGCTGCTTCGCCGGGTGCGCGATTTCGCCGCGGTGGCGGGGGCGGAGATGATTGATGCGATCCGCGCCGATGCCGCGCTCAACCGCCTCGAGGTGGACAAGCGCGGGCTGGATGCCATGGACCGGCGCTATCTTGGCCGTATCGCCGAGGATTTCGGCGGCGGACCGGTCGGCGTTGAGACGCTTTCTGCGGCGCTTTCCGAGCCCCGCGATGCGATCGAGGATATTATCGAGCCCTATCTTATCCAACAGGGCTTTCTGCAGCGCACGCCGCGCGGCCGCCTGCTGACCCGGGCGGCGTTCGAGCATCTCGGGCTCACTTTCCCCAAAGCGCTCGGCGAACAGCTTTCCCTGCTTTCCGGTGAGACTCCCGATGGGTGAGCCGCGCATGCTCGGCCGGTTCGAGAGGGTCAATGGCGGCGGAATGCGGCATATCTTCCCGCTCGCAGTCTATTGGGAGGATACCGACGCGGGCGGCATTGTCTATTACGCCAACTATCTTAAATTCACGGAACGGGCCCGCACGGACATGCTGCGCGGGCTCGGCATCAACCAGCAGCGGATGTTGACGGAGGAGGGCGGCGCGCATTTCGTCGTCCGCGCCTGCGAGATCGAATATCTGCGCTCGGCGCGGATGGAGGATGAGCTCGACGTCGTAACCGAAATCACCGATGTGCGCGGCGCCTCGCTCCGCATGAAGCAGGATATCTATTGCGACGGCGAACGGCTCGTGACAACAAAGGTACGCATCGCCTGTCTGGATGCAGAAGGACGCCCACAGCGTCTTTCTTCTGCCATAAATGAAAAGTTTAATGCAACGCTCGGGCAGACGGGGTTGCCCGCGAAGACCGCAGTCGGGGAAGAATGAATGGAAAATGATCAGATTATCGCCACCCAGATGGGCGGCGAGGCGCACGATTTATCTATGATCGGGCTGTTCGTGCAGGCCGATATTGTTGTGCAGATCGTGATGATTGTGCTGGTGCTGGCATCCTTCTGGAGCTGGGCGATCATCATTGACAAGATTATCCGCTTCCGGCGTGTCAGTGCCGATGCGGATGAATTCGAGAATGAATTCTGGTCGGGCGGTAATCTTGAGGATCTCTACCGCCGGGTCGGCGCCGCGCCGGACAATCCGCTCGCTATGCTGTTCGCGGCGGCGATGAAGGAATGGTCGCGCTCGACCGAGCGGGGGCTGGTCAAGCATACGGGCCTGCAGGCGCGTATCCATCAGGTTATGCGCGTCACCATCGACCGCGAAGTGGAGCGGCTTGAGAAATATCTCGGCTTTCTCGCGACCGTCGGGGCGACGGCGACATTTCTCGGCCTGTTCGGCACGGTCTGGGGCATCATGAACAGCTTCCAGTCGATCGCCGCAACGAAGGATACGAGCCTTGCCGTGGTTGCGCCCGGTATCGCCGAAGCGCTCTTTGCGACCGCGCTCGGTCTCGTCGCCGCCATTCCGGCGGTTGTCGCCTACAACAAATTCTCCAACGATCTGCAGCGGATCATCACCCGCCTTGAAGGCTTCGCCGGGGAATTTTCCGCCATCCTGTCGCGCCAGCTTGATTTGAGCGACTGATATGAACGGCGATCATTACAAGGCATTTTCCGGCAAGGGGCGGCGCAGCCGGCATCGTCAGATGTCGGAAATCAACGTGACGCCCTTCGTCGACGTGATGCTGGTTCTGCTAATCGTCTTTATGGTGACGGCGCCGCTGCTGACCGTCGGCGTGCCGCTCGATCTGCCGACTTCGAAAGCCGAGACCGTGCAGGGCAATGACGAGCCGCTGGTGATCAGCATCAATTCGCAAGGGCAGGTCTATCTCGAGGATGTCGAGATCCTGCTTGAGGATCTGGTACCGAAACTCCGCGCGGTGACCGGCGCGAAGCAGGATCAGCGGATCTTTGTGCGCGGCGATACGAATGCAAACTATGGCCGCGTGCTGGCCGTGATGGGCGAAATTCACAGCGGCGGCTTCAACCGCGTCGCCATGATTTCCGCCGGACCGGGGCGTGCGTCCGCAGGCGACGGCCGTCAGGGTAAACAAGAGTAACAAGGGGTCGTCCGACCGATGCGTGTGCCAGCTCTGATATCGGCCGTATTGCATATACTGATCCTCGTGATCATGTATACGGGGCTGCCGTTGTTCACGGATCCGAAGACATTTGAGCCGCCCGCCATCATCAATGTCGAGATTGTCGATATTGCGGAAGTGACCAACCTCCCCAAGCCTGCGCCGGAGCCGAAGAAGGTGGAGCCGGACGTCAAGCAGGAGGTCAAGCCGGAGCCGCCGAAACCGGTCCCGACGCCGCCCTCCGCACCGGCGCCAAAGCCTGAGCCTGCTCCGGCCCCAAAGCCCGAACCCGCCCCGGCACCTGCGCCAAAGCCCGAACCCGCGCCGACGCCTGCGCCTGAGCCTGCGCCCGCGCCGAAGGCCGAGCCTGAGCCCGCGCCCCGGGTCGAGCCCGAGCCGGCCGCAAAGCCGGTGCCGAAGCCGGTGGTGAAGCCGACGCCTGAGCCGGCGCCAAAAACGGAGCCCAAGCCCGAGCCGAAGCCGGAGCCGAAACCCGACCCCAAGCCCGATCCGAAACCGAAGGAGCCGGCCTTTGATCTCAACCAGATGAAGGCGCTTCTCGATAAGAAAAAGCAGGAGCAGACCCCTCAGACGCCGAGCGATTCTGACATAAAAAAGCCCGATTCCGGTGAAAGGGTCCCCAATTCTTCAACCAAGGCGGCGGACGCGTCGCTGCCGCTGACGATCAGCGAGCTGGATGCATTGAAACAACAGGTGCAAAGATGCTGGAATGTGCCGACGGGCGCGGTCAATGCGGAGGATCTGGTGATCACCCTCGAAGTCCGTCTCAACCGGGACGGATCCTTGATGGGACAGCCGGAAATTGTTAATCAGGGACGGTTCAAAAGCGATTTCCATCGGATTGCGGCGGAAAGTGCGAAGCGCGCGGTTCTTCTTTGTGCCCCTTACAAGCTGCCGGCGGACAAATATGAACGCTGGCGTGAAATTACAATGAACTTCGACCCCAAGGAGATGTTCGGTCAATGAGGAGTATGAAATTGCAAAAAGGTCGCTTTGGCGTGGCGCTCGCGGTTGCGCTGCTTGCAAGCCTGGTCACCGCCTCGATCGCGCGGGCCGAGCTGGTTATCGATATCACCAAGGGCAATATCGAGCCGATGCCGATTGCGGTCACCGATTTCTTTGCTGATAACGAGGCGACCGACAAGATCGGCAAGCAGATGGCCGATGTCATCCGCGCCGATCTGGAACGCTCGGGCCTGTTTGCGCCGATTGATCCGCGCGCCTATCTGCAACAGCCAAAGGATCTTCAGACGACGCCGGTTTTCGCCAACTGGCGGAAAATTGCCGCGCAGGCACTCTCCACCGGACTTGTCCGCGCGCTCGGCGACGGGCAGATCAATGTCCAGTTCCGCCTCTGGGACGTCTACTCCGAGCAGCATCTGACCGGCATCCAGTATACGACGCCGCCCTCCAACTGGCGCCTCACCGCGCATCTGATCGCCGATGAGATCTACAAGCGCCTGACCGGCGAGCAGGGCTATTTCTCGACCCGCGTCGTCTATGTCTCGGAAAGCGGCCCGCCCGACCGGCGCGTCAAACGCCTTGCCGTCATGGACCAGGACGGGGAGAACCACCAGTTCCTCACCTCGGGCAACGAGCTGGTGCTGACGCCGCGCTATTCGCCGACCCAGCAGGTGCTGACCTATCTCTCCTATTTCAACAGCCGGCCGCGGGTTTACCTCTATAATCTTGATACGGGACAGCAGGAGATTCTCGGTGATTTCCCCGGAATGACCTTTGCGCCGCGTTTCTCGCCGTCCGGTAACCAAGTTGTGATGAGCATGGCGCGGGACGGCAACTCCGAGATTTATGTCATGGACCTGCGGACGCGGGAGATCAAACGTCTGACCAATCATCCGGGGATTGATACGGCGCCGTCTTTCTCGCCCGACGGGACGCAAATCACGTTCGAATCCGATCGCGGCGGCCGTCAGCAGCTCTATGTGATGGAGGCGGATGGCTCGAATGTGCGCCGCATCAGCTTCGGCAGTGGCAGCTACGGAACGCCCGTCTGGTCGCCGCGCGGTGACCTGATTGCCTTTACAAAGCTGACCGGCGGCAAGTTTTCCATCGGCGTAATGCGCACGGACGGGTCGCAGGAACGCATTCTGACGGAAGGTTTTCACAACGAAGGGCCGACCTGGGCGCCGAACGGGCGCGTACTGATGTTTTTCCGCCAGATTCCGGGAGGAAATGATGGCCGCAGTGATAAAGTCCGCTTGTGGTCTGTCGATCTTACAGGATATAACGAGCGGGAGGTTTTAACACCGGGAGACGCATCGGATCCCGCGTGGTCGCCACCGTATAACTTGAACCGGTGAGATTAAACCTTTATAATTCGCCTGATCGATATCAGTCGGGGAAAAAGTAATTTTCGTTTCTCATCGATGTGATTGCGCATCCTTGTGTGACGTGTAGACCAAAGTTCAGAGATTCCAAAAGGATGGGAGTAAGTACATGCGGCTCAATCTAGGCCTTAAGACCTTAAGCATTTTTGCAGCTCTGCTTCTTGTAGCGGCTTGTGAAACGGCACCTACGGAAACCGGTGACAGCTCGGGTGGGGGTGCAGCTACCCAGACCAGCGGATCGGGATCCTCTTCTACAACCACAGCAACCACGACGACAACCGTTCAGCCGGGCAGCCAGGAAGATCTGGTCCTGAACGTCGGTGATCGTGTTTTCTTCGCGTTCGATCAGTATGATCTGTCCGCCGAAGCCCGCACGACGTTGCAGCGTCAGGCCGCATGGCTGAATGCAAACCCCGCTGTTACGCTTCAGATCGAAGGTCATGCTGATGAGCGCGGCACGCGCGAATACAACCTCGCCCTTGGCGAGCGCCGCGCCACGTCCGTAAAGAACTATCTGGTCACGCTCGGCGTTTCCCCGGATCGTCTGTCGACGATCTCCTACGGTAAGGAACGCCCGGTCGCACTAGGGCATAATGAAGCTGCCTGGGGCCAGAACCGGCGTTCGGTTTCGGTCGTCAACTGATCGAAAACCCTGACCATCCGAGGCCCGTTGCCGCGCTAAGCTGATTAGTTGCGACAGCGGGCTTTTTATTTTTTAGCCCGGCAAGGCGGTCCCCGGAGGCACCCGCCGGCCTTCATAAAATTGCCAAAATTGCGGGCAAATTTGACGGCAGTCGCGGTGTACCGATAGAGCGGAGAAAGGCAGACCCGGATGATCTGGAATGTTTCGAGAGGTGAAAAGGCAAGCGGCCGGTTCCCGTCCGGAGCAGTGGTTCTCTCCGGTATGATCGTTTGCGCGCTGCTGCTGCTGGGAAGCCCGACGCTCGCGATGGCCCAGAGCAGCGAAGTCCGCGCGCTGGTCGATCGCATCAACCGGCTTGAAAAAGACCTCACCGACATGCAGCGGCAGATGTACAACAGCAGCGGCGGCGCCGTTTCGCGCCCGGCACCGACATCGCCCGCGACCTCCGGCGGCAGCGGCAACATCAGCCCTGATGGCCTCAATCTGCTGATGCAGCGCATCAGCGTCCTTGAAGATGAGCAGCGCCGCCTGACGGGCGCGCAGGAAGAAACGGCCCACAAGATCGACCGTTTGTCATCGCGGCTCGACAAGCTGGTGCAGGATGTCGAATTCCGGCTGACCGACCTTGAAAGCCGCCTTGCCGGATCAGGCGGCGGCGCGGGCGCTGGAACGCCTGGCGGCGCGGCAGCCGCTGGCGCGGGCCCGACGATCATTGGCGGCAGCGGCGAGGGGGCATCGGAGGGGCGCAACCTCGGGACGCTTGCGGAGCGGACGGAAGGCGGCGCAGGTGATAGCGCGGGCGCTGCGACTGCCGGCGGTGCCATGGCCGGGACGGGCGGGCAACTGCCGAGCGGCTCGGCGATGGAGCAGTATAACTACGCCATCTCGCTGGTCCGCGAAGATCGCTACGCCGAAGCGGAGGTTGCGTTCCGGGAGTTTCTCCAGAACCACAAGGACAGCGAGCTTGCCGGAAATGCGCAGTACTGGCTTGGCGAGACCTTCTATGTGCGGGGCGATTTCCCCAATGCCGCCTCGGCCTTTTTTGAAGGCTACCAGAATTATCCCGACAGCTCGAAGGCGGCCGACAATCTCCTGAAGCTCGCCATGAGCCTTGGCCGGATGGATCAGCAGGCGGAAGCCTGCGCGACCTTCGCCCAGATGGAAAAGCAGTTCCCCCAGATACCGACCCGGCTGCGCCAGACGGCTGATCGGGAGAAGCAGAAATACGGCTGCAGCTGACCGGGGCGCCGTGATCGCCTCTTCTGATGATCCTGAAACCTTACGGGCGATCTTCCGCGCGGAGATGGCGGCGCTCATTTCGTCGCCGCCCGCGCGTCTTGCCGTCGCCGTCTCGGGCGGCTCCGACAGTCTGGCGCTGACGCTGCTCGCAGACGACTGGGCGCGGCAGCGGGGTGCGGAACTGATCGCCCTGACCGTTGATCATAGCCTGCGCCCGGAATCGGCGACGGAGGCGGCGGATCTGCAGGGCTGGCTTCGGGCGCGCGGGATCGATACGCATATTCTCGTCTGGCGAGGCCCGCACCCTCAAAGCGGCGTACAGCAGGCGGCGCGGGAGGCGCGCTACGCGCTGATGGCGGAGGCCTGCCGGAAGAAAAGGATTTCGCATCTCCTGCTCGGGCATCAGCTTGAGGATCAGCTCGAGACATTTCTCATGCGCCTCTCCAAGGGGAGCGGGCTTGACGGCCTCGCGGCGATGGAGAGGCGGCGGGAGTGGGAGGGGCTGACGCTGCTCCGTCCGCTTCTTGGCGTCTCACGGGATGCGCTGCGGCAGTATCTGGTCGCACGCGGCCAGCCGTGGATCGAGGATCCAAGCAACGAAAATCCGCGCTATACCCGGACCCGCGTCGGCGCAGTGCGCCGCGAGTTGGAGCGCCTGCCCGGCAGCAGTCAGGACTGCCTTGCGCTCGCGCTGCGCCGGTTGCAGCGGGCGAACGACGGTCTTGACGAATATGCCCGGCGTATCCTGACCACCGAGGTGCGGATCAGCCCGTTCGGTAGCCTCTCTGTTGATGATGATATTTTGCGCGCCGCGCCGCAAGAGGTGGCGCTTCGCGTTCTTGCGGCCTCGATGCGTGCGGTAGGTGGCGGCGCGCCCCTCCGGCTGCAGGCGATCGAGGATATCTATGCGCGGCTGATGCCGGGAGATCCGCCAAAAGCGCCGAGATGCGCGACGCTCGGCGGTGCGGAGGTGCGGCGAAGTAGCGCCGGGTGGCAGTTCTTTCGCGAAGCGGGCCGGCGCGGCCTTCCCGAAACGGAGATGCGGGAGGGGGAGACCGTCTGGACCTGGGATCAGCGCTTTATCATCCGCGATTCTGAGCCCGCGAAGGATCGGGGCGGTAATCTCCGGCTGCGCGCGCTCGGCGCCGCGGGCGGGCGGCTTGCGCGCGCGCAGGGCCTGCTGCCGCAGGGCGCGGTCATGACAGCGCGGGAGCGCAACAACCTGCCCGGGATCTGGCAGGGCGATGCGCTGGTTGCGGTGCCGGTTCCGGATGCTGCGGGTGGCCGGACGGCGTCGGAAAAGCCGCGCTTTCGCTTACATTTCCGGGCATTTCACTGGATACCGCCGTCCGATTCATGCTAAGAAACGGCGAATGAGGAATTCGCCTATTGGAACTTGATGTTAACAGATTATATGTAACTCTATCCAGTCCGGCTTGCCAATATGGGGCGATCGGGCTCGCACGAGCCTGCTATATGAGGAAATAATTCGTGAATCTTTTCGGCAAAAACATTGTCCTTTGGGTGATCATTGCATTGCTCGTTGTGGCGCTTTTCAACATTTTCAATGATCCATCCCCGAGGAGTAGCGCCTCGCAGGTGCCCTATTCGACCTTCCTTGAAGAGGTTGAGAGCGGCCGGGTCAAAAGTGTGACCATTCAGGGGCCGAACATCAAGGGTATCACCGACGACGGCCGCCCCTTCGCAACCTATGCGCCTGAGGACAGCGCGCTGGTTGGCAAGCTGAGCAGCCACGGCGTGGTCATCAACGCCGCCCCGCAGGAAGAGGGCAGCATGCTGATGGCGACGCTGCTCTCCTGGTTCCCGATGCTGCTTCTGATCGGCGTCTGGATTTTCTTCATGCGCCAGATGCAGGGCGGCGGCGGCAAGGCCATGGGCTTTGGCAAATCGAAGGCGAAACTGCTGACCGAAAAACACGGGCGCGTGACCTTTGAAGATGTTGCCGGCATCGAGGAAGCCAAGGAAGAGCTTGAGGAAATCGTCGACTTCCTGAAAAATCCGCAGAAATATCAGCGTCTTGGCGGCAAGATCCCGAAAGGCGTGCTGCTCGTTGGCCCTCCGGGCACGGGTAAGACGCTGCTCGCCCGCTCGGTCGCCGGTGAAGCCAACGTGCCGTTCTTCACGATTTCCGGCTCCGACTTCGTCGAGATGTTCGTCGGTGTCGGCGCAAGCCGCGTCCGCGATATGTTCGAACAGGGTAAGAAAAATGCGCCCTGCATCATCTTCATCGACGAAATCGACGCGGTCGGTCGTCATCGCGGCGCCGGTCTCGGCGGCGGCAATGACGAGCGCGAGCAGACCCTCAACCAGATGTTGGTCGAGATGGACGGTTTCGAGACCAACGAAGGCGTGATCCTGCTTGCCGCGACCAACCGGCCGGACGTTCTCGACCCGGCGCTGCTGCGCCCCGGTCGTTTCGACCGTCAGGTTGTCGTGCCGAACCCCGATATCATCGGCCGCGAGAAGATACTGAAGGTGCATATGCGCAAAGTTCCGCTGGCGCAGGACGTCGATGCGCGCACGATTGCTCGCGGCACGCCCGGCTTTTCCGGCGCCGATCTCGCCAACCTCGTCAACGAGGCGGCGCTGCTCGCCGCTCGTAAATCCCGCCGTCTCGTGACGCAGCAGGAGTTCGAAGAGGCCAAAGACAAGGTGATGATGGGGGCAGAGCGCCGTTCCATGGTCATGTCGGAAGACGAAAAGAAACTAACCGCCTACCATGAAGGCGGCCATGCGCTGGTCGGCATGCATATGAAAGCGTCCGATCCGGTGCATAAGGCGACGATCATTCCGCGCGGCCGGGCGCTTGGTATGGTGATGCGCCTGCCGGAAAAGGACAGCTATTCGCTTCGCCGCGACCAGTGCCTTGCGCATCTTGCAGTGGCCATGGGCGGCCGTGTCGCCGAGGAAATGATCTTCGGTCACGACGCGGTAACGACCGGTGCCTCGGGCGATATCAAGATGGCGACCGATATGGCGCGACGGATGGTGACTGAATGGGGTCTCTCCGACAAGCTGGGTCCGCTGATGTATGGCGCGAACCAGGAAGAGGTGTTCCTCGGCCACTCCGTGGCGCAGCAGAAGAACATGTCGGATTCGACCGCGCAGCTTATCGATCATGAGATCCGCCGCTTCGTTGAGGAAGCCGAGGCGACCGCGCGCAAGATCCTGACGGAGAATGTCGATCAGCTGCATCGCATCGCCAAGGGGCTTTTGGAATATGAAACCCTGAGCGGTGAGGAAATCAGGATCCTGATGGACGGCGGCGAGATCCATCGCCCTGAAGATGTCGATCGGCCGGTCGACAAGGGGCCGAGCTCTGCCGTTCCGGAAACCGACGGGCACAAGAAGCCGACGGGATCCGGCGGCTTCGAGCCGGAACCGCAGCCGGGCGCGTAAGGGTCCCTGACAGCAAATGAAAGGCCCCGCCGCCGAGCGGGGCCTTTTGTCATTCCCCGGCACGTCTGAAAGGGAGGATCGTGTGCAGGAGTTCCAGCGGCCGCAACTGATGGGGATTGTCAATGTGACCCCCGACAGCTTTTCCGATGGCGGCGTTCATTTTGATACGGCAATGGCGCTCGCCCATGCCCGGCGCCTCGTCGAGGAGGGCGCAGATATTCTCGATATCGGCGGGGAAAGCACGCGCCCCGGCGCCGATCCGATCAGCATCGACGAGGAATGCGCGCGCGTCATTCCGGTGATCGAAGGCTGCCGCGATCTCGGCGTCACCCTCTCGATCGACACGCGCAAGACGGCGGTGATGGCGGCGGCGGTCGCGGCCGGCGCGACGTTTATCAACGATGTGAGCGCCCTCGAATATGATCCGGATAGTCTTGCGTTTGTCGCCGGCAGCGGCCTTCCCGTCTGCCTGATGCATCACATCCGCGATCCGAAAACCATGCAGGACAATCCCGTCTATGACGATGTGCTGAAAGAGGTCATCGCCTATCTTGAGGCGCGGATCGAAGTTTGCGAAGCCGCCGGAATCAGCCGCGATCTGATCCTCATCGATCCCGGGATCGGATTTGGCAAGACGGTGGATCACAATCTCACGCTGCTCCGGGGATTGGCGGAGATCCGCCGTCTCGGCTGCCGCGTTCTGCTTGGCGCCTCCCGCAAACGCTTTATCGGCACAATTACGAACGAGCCGATTGCCGCAAACCGCACCGCGGGCTCCGTCGCCGCGGCGCTTTACGGCGCGGCGGCGGGGGCGGACATTCTCCGCGTCCATGACGTGCGGGAGACGCGCGCCGCGATCGATGTCTGGCAGGCGATTGAAGCCGCCTCTTTTTAGCCAACTTTTAAAATTTATCTGTTAGAGTTCGGCCTCAACTCTCAAGTGACGAGTGGATCATGACACGCAAGTATTTTGGAACAGACGGTATTCGCGGCACCGCAAATCAGGAGCCGATGACCGCTGAAATTGCCCTGAAAGTCGGAAAATCCGCCGGGCGGAAATTCGCCGGCCGCGGCGACTCCCGCCACCGCGTCGTGATCGGCAAGGATACGCGCCTCTCGGGCTATATGGTGGAGCCTGCGCTGACCGCCGGTTTCACCTCGGTCGGCATGGATGTGATTCTGGTTGGACCGCTGCCGACGCCGGCAATTGCGCTGCTCACCCGCTCGCTTCGCGCTGATCTCGGGGTGATGATCTCGGCCTCGCACAACTCCTTTCAGGACAATGGCATCAAGCTCTTCGGCCCCGATGGCTACAAGCTCTCTGACGAGGTGGAGAAGAGCATCGAGGCCGATATTATCGATGACAGCAATATCCGCCTCGCCGAGCCCGCGCTGCTCGGCCGCGCGCAAAGGCTTGATGACGCGCGCGGGCGCTATATCGAATTTGCGAAAAGCAGCTTTCCGCGCAACCAGCTTCTGAAGGGGCTTAAAATCGTTGTCGATTGCGCCCACGGCGCGGCCTACAAGGTGGCGCCGACGGTGCTCTGGGAGCTGGAGGCGGAGGTTATCGCCATGGGCGTCGCGCCCAACGGCTTCAACATCAATGACGGCTGCGGCTCCACCTCTCCGGAGGCGATGTGTGCGCGGGTGGTGGCCGAGGGCGCCGATCTCGGCATCGCGCTCGATGGCGATGCGGACCGGTTGCTGATCTGCGATGAGAAGGGGCGGCTGATCGACGGCGACCAGCTGATGGCGCTGATCGCCCGCACCTGGCAGGAGCGCGAGAAGCTGCAGGGCGGCGGCATTGTGTCGACGGTCATGTCCAACATGGGGCTTGAGAAATATCTCGCCGGCCACGGCCTCACCCTTGCCCGCACCGCCGTCGGCGATCGCTATGTGGTTGAGCATATGCGGGAATATGGCTTCAATGTCGGCGGCGAGCAGTCGGGGCATATTGTCCTGTCCGATTACAGCACCACGGGCGATGGGCTGATCGCGGCGCTGCAGATCCTCTCGGTGATTGTCGAGAAGGGAAGGCCGGTCAGCGAGGTCTGCCACAATTTCGATCCATTCCCGCAGATCCTGAAAAACGTCCGCTTCAAGAGCACCGATCCGCTGCTGTCGGAGAAGGTGAAGCGGGTGATCTCGGAGGGCGAAAAGCGCCTTGGCGCGGAAGGCCGGCTGCTGATCCGGAAATCGGGAACCGAGCCGCTGATCCGCATCATGGGCGAGGGGATAAATGACGCCCTCGTCAGTGAGATCGTCGATCAAATCGTTGAAGAGGTAACCGCCTCGGTCGGCTGAGGGGGAAACGGGAGAGAAGTATGCAGGGTCGCGTATTGATCATTGCTGGGTCGGATTCGGGCGGCGGCGCCGGGATCCAGGCCGACATCAAGACGGTGACGGCGCTCGGTGGCTTCGCCATGACCGCGATCACGGCGCTGACGGCGCAAAATACGCTCGGCGTCGACGGCATCGCCGAGGTGGCGCCGGAGTTCATTGTCAAGCAGATCGATATGGTGCTGACGGATATCGGCGCCGATGCCATCAAGATCGGGATGCTGCACCGGCGCGAAGTCGTCGACGCGGTCGCCGGTTATTTCGATGCGATAGAGGATCTGCCGCCGGTCGTGCTCGATCCGGTAATGATCGCGAAAGGCGGCACCAGTTTGATTGCGAATGATGCGAGCGAGGCGATCAAAAACCGCCTTATCGGGCCGCATACGCATCTGCTTACCCCCAATATTCCCGAGGCCGAGCAGCTCACAGGGCTAACCATCGCGACGCGGCAGGATATGGAGAAGGCCGGCCGCCGCCTGCTCGATTACGGGCCGGTTGCCGTGCTGATGAAAGGCGGACATGCGGAGGGCGAGGAGGTGACCGACCTGCTGATCTCGCCGCAAGGGGTGGAGGTGTTCACCCATCCGCGGATCCACAGCCGCCATACCCACGGCACCGGCTGCACGCTCTCCTCGGCGATTGCGACGGGTCTCGCGCAAGGGCTCTCCGCCTCCGACGCTGTTGGCCGCGCCATCCGCTATGTCGAGATCGCGATCCGCGAGGCGCCGGGCTTTGGCGCCGGTCACGGCCCGCTCGATCACGCGCACACCGTCGCGCCCTTCAACCCTCGCGCCTCCTAGCGATGCCCGGCGACGGCGTGGGGGATGTAGGCATCCTTCAGCCGGGCGAGTTCTTCCATCTCAAGCGAGATATCGAGGGCGGCGATCGCCTCGTCGAGCTGATACATCTTGCTTGCGCCGATGATCGGGCAGGTGACGGCGGGGCTGTGATGCACCCAGGCAAGCGCGACCTGCGCCGGCGAGACGCCGCGCGCCCGGGCGATGTCTTCCACTACCTTCAGCACGGCATAATCGGCCTCCTGCCCGATGCGCATGGATCTGATCATGGCGTCAGAGCGGGAGCGGACCGTGCCGCCTTCTTCGCCTTTCTTCATCGTGCCCGCGAGAAAGCCACGCGCGAGCGGCGACCAGGGGATGACGGCGATGCCCTGATCCTCGCAGAGCGGCAGCATCTCGCGCTCTTCCTCGCGATAGACAAGATTATAGACATTCTGCATGGAGACGAACCGCGCCCAGCCATTGCGCTCCGAAATGGCAAGGGCTTTCATGAACTGCCATGCGAACATGGAGGAAGCGCCGATATAGCGCGCCTTGCCCGCCCGCACCACGTCATTCAGGGCCTCCAGCGTCTCCTCGATCGGCGTCTCATAGTCCCAGCGGTGGATCTGGTAGAGATCGACGTAATCGGTACCGAGACGGCGGAGCGAATCATCGATCGAATGCAGGATATGCTTGCGTGACAGCCCGCCGGTGAGCGGGCTGTCGCCCATGCGGTTAAATACCTTGGTCGCGATCACCACCTCTTCGCGCCGCGCATAGTCTTTGAGCGCGCGGCCGAGGATGACTTCGGAGGCGCCCACGGAATACATGTCGGCGGTATCAAAAAAATTGATGCCATGTTCAAGCGCACGGCGGATGAAGGGGCGGCTTTCCTCCTCGGGCAGGACCCAGTCGCGCCAGCGGGGATCGCCATAGGTCATGGTGCCGAGGCAGAGCTCACTCACTTTCAGGCCGGTCTTGCCAAAACGTTTCAGGTTCATCCCTTTACTCCCCCAGATGTTTTTTGAGCGCCGAGATGAGTTTCTCGATATCGGCGCTGTCGTTATAAAGATGTGGCGTGATGCGCATGCTGGAGCCGCGCACCGAGATATGAATATTTTCGCGCCGCAATGTTTCGGCAAGGCCGGGCGGCAGGCCCTCTTTGCGGCGAAGGCCGAGAAAATGGCCGGCGCGTTTCTCTTCGGGCAGGGGAATGAGGCCGAGCGCTTCGGCCTGCGCCGCGATATCACGGTTCAGGGCGGCGAGCGTCTGCTGGATATTCGGAACGCCCCACGCAAGAAGCTGCTCGAGCGCCGCGATCGTGGCCGGCATCAGGGCGAAATTTGCCCGCTCCCCCATGTCGAAGCGGCGGGCGGCCGGCTGATAATTCTCTTCATAGGCAACAAGGCCTGCGAAATCCTCCGAATCCTTTCGGTTAAGCCAGTTGTATTCGAGCGGCTCGCCGCCGTGATGTTCGGGCGCGACATAGAGAAAACCGGTGCTGTAGGGGCCGAGCAGCCATTTGTAGGAGGCGGCGATGAGGAAATCCGGCTTCACCGCCTCGAGATCGAGCGGCAGCGCGCCAAGCGATTGCGTCGCATCAATCACGAGCTTTGCGCCCACGGCGCGAAGCGCCGCGCTGATCGAGGCCAGATCGAGGAGCGCGCCGTCCGTCCAGTGATTGTGGGGCAGGGCGGCGATAGCGATATCCGCATCGATGGCGGCAAGGATGGCGGCGGTCCAGTCATAATCGGCAGGCGTCCGGACCGTGACGATCTCCCCGCCGCTTTTCGCCGCGAGCGCCTTCCAGCAATAGACGTTGGAGGGGAACTGGTCTTCCAGCAGCAGGATCTTCTGGCCCCGCCGGAGCGGCAGGTTGCGCGCTGCCGTCGCAAGACCGTAGGACGCGCTCGGAATAAGGGCGACGTCGTCTGGATTCGCACCGATCAGCTCCGCAAAAAGCGACCTTGCCCGCTCCGATTCGCTGAAGAAATCCGCCGGCGTCACCGTCCAGGGCAGGGCCTTGCGATCAATCCCGAGATGCCCGGCGGCACGCGCCGTCTTCAGGAACGGCCCCATATAGGCGCAGTTGAAATAGGCGATCTCGCGGGGGATATCGAACAGGTGACGCTGGGAGGGAATCATCGGAACGTCCTCGGATACTATATTAGATGCTCCGTATTCTCCCGATCAACGGCGGCTTTGGCCAGCCCTTTATTTCAGCCAGGCGATCCGCCCCCGGATTTGCCTGTTAAACCCGCTCGATGCGGAACTGATAGCAGTTATTGGTTGCGGAGCGGGCATGGAGATAGGCGACGTCGCCCCGGGCGAGAAGCGCCGCCGCCGTTGCGCTCACCCCCCGCCGATGGCACCGTCTGGCCGGTGCCATAGACAATGCGATCGCGGCGGTCATATCCGCGCAGCAACACCGCCTCCCAGTTTCTCACCATATCGGGAAGGCGGCGGACTGACGGATACGCCTCGCATGCCTTCGCGTGGAGAAAGATCGGTCCCTGTTCGGCATAGGGCTGCGCCGCCGGGAAGGGGCGGTAGGAGAGAATCAGATAGCGTTCCCCCGCGGCGATTTCGCGCAGGCAATGCCGACAGGGCAGCCCCGATCCGTCTGAAATCGCCTGCTCGGCGGGCAGTCCATGCGCGTCCGGGGCGCCCTTTTGCAGGGCACGGATCGCGTCTGTGGGCAGGGGAAGATAGGCAAGTTGAGACATGGGAAGGCCTTTTCATTTCGCAAAAAGCGGAGAATAGGGTGGCTTTTGCCGGCGCAATATCCGGATGCCGCGGGTGAATTTTTCACCTGCGGGGGAGGGGTCCGACATAATATTGCAATGCAAAAAATGCCGTTGACAATCGGATATAAATCCTGTTTATGGACGGCGGGCCACATCCCCCCACCGGGATGCTCTAGACTGGAAGGTTTAGTATATCATGACAGTAGCTACGCGTCCGGAGAGACGCCCTAATTCTCCCTTTTTCTCGTCCGGCCCCTGCGCAAAGCGCCCCGGATGGTCCCTCCAAACCCTTGAAAATGCATTTCTTGGCCGGTCCCACCGCGCGGGCGGCGGCAAGGCCAAGCTGAAAGCCGTAATTGAGAAGCAGCGCGCGCTCCTCGGCATTCCCGACGACTACCGGATCGGCATCGTGCCGGGCTCGGATACCGGCGCCGTTGAAATGGCGCTCTGGTCGCTGCTGGGTGCGCGTCCCGTCACCATGCTCGCGTGGGAAAGCTTCGGCTCCGGCTGGGCGACCGACGTTGTGAAGCAGCTAAAGCTGAAAGACGCTGAGGTGAAAACCGCCGACTACGGCGATATCCCCGACCTTGCCACTGTCAACTGGAAGAATGACGTCGTTTTCACCTGGAACGGCACCACCTCCGGCGTTTGCGTACCGAACGGGGACTGGATCGCGGCGGACCGTGAAGGCCTTGCGATCTGCGATGCGACCTCTGCCGTCTTCGCCATGGATCTGCCGTGGGACAAGCTCGATGTTGTCACCTGGTCGTGGCAGAAGGCGCTCGGCGGGGAAGCTGCGCATGGCATGCTCGTCCTCAGCCCGCGCGCTGTTGAGCGGCTCGAAAGCTATACGCCGGCCTGGCCGCTCCCGAAAGTTTTCCGCATGACCAAGGGCGGCAAGCTGATTGACGGGATCTTCAAGGGGGAGACGATCAACACCCCCTCTATGCTGGCGGTCGAAGATGTTCTGGATGCCCTCGATTGGGCCGAAAGCATTGGCGGCCTCAAGGCGATGATCGCCCGCACCAATGCAAACGCCAAGGTCATCTCCGACTGGGTGGCGGCGTCCGACTGGGCGGCCTATCTCGCAAATGATCCGGCCATTCGCTCGACCACGTCCGTCTGTCTCAAAATCACCGATGACTGGTTCACGTCGCTTAAAGCCGAAGATCAGCCGAAGGCCGCAAAAGAGCTCGTCGCGCTGCTCGAGAAAGAGGGCGCCGCGTTCGACATCGGCCATTACCGCGATGCTCCGGCAGGTCTTCGGATCTGGGCCGGCGCGACCGTCGAGACAGCCGATCTTGAAGCGCTGATGCCCTGGCTCGACTGGGCATACGCGACACTCAAAAATACGTTCCAGAAATAATCCTGAAGAAGGATCAAAGACATGGTTAAAGTTCTTATCTCCGATGAGATGAGCCCGCGCGCCGCCGAAATCTTCCGCGAACGCGGTGTTGAGGTGGACGAAATCACCGGCATGACGCCGGCCGAGCTGAAAGCCTGCATCCATCAGTATGACGGCCTTGCCGTTCGCTCCGCGACCAAGGCGACGGCCGAAATCATCGCCGCCGCGACCAATCTCAAGGTGATCGGCCGCGCCGGCATCGGCGTTGACAATGTGGATATCCCGGCCGCGACCGCAGCCGGTATCTGCGTCATGAACACGCCGTTCGGCAACGCTATCACGACGGCCGAACATGCCATCGCGATGATGTTCGCGCTGGCCCGCCACATCCCGGCGGCCAACGCCTCCACCCACGCTGGCAAATGGGAAAAGTCCGCTTTCATGGGCGTCGAGCTTTACGGCAAGACGCTCGGCGTCATCGGCTGCGGCAACATCGGCTCCATCGTCGCCGACCGCGGCGTCGGCCTCAAGATGAAGGTCGTCGCCTATGATCCGTTCCTCTCGCCGGAGCGGGCGCTGGAACTCGGTGTTGAAAAGCTGGATCTCGACGAGCTGTTCGCGCGCGCCGATTTCATCACGCTGCACACGCCGATCACCGACAGCACCCGCAACATCATCAACGCGGCGAATATCGCCAAGATGAAGCCGGGCGTGCGACTGATCAACTGTGCACGCGGCGGGCTGGTTGTCGAGGCGGACCTGAAAGCGGCGCTCGAGTCCGGCCATGTGGCAGGCGCGGCGCTCGACGTTTTCGCGGTCGAGCCGGCGAAGGAGAATATTCTCTTTGGTCTGCCGAATGTGGTGGCGACGCCGCATCTTGGCGCCTCCACCGATGAAGCGCAGGTCAATGTCGCGATCCAGGTCGCCGAACAGATGGCCGACTACCTGCTGATCGGCTCGGTCACCAACGCCCTCAACATGGCCTCCGTCTCGGCCGAGGAAGCGCCGAAACTGAAGCCCTACATGCAGCTTGCAACGCAGCTTGGCAGCTTCGCCGGGCAGGTCACCGAAAGCGGCATCAAGAGCGTGCGCATCGATTATGAAGGTCATGCCGCGAGCCTCAACATCAAGCCGCTGACATCGATCATCCTGCAGGGGCTGCTGTCGCCGCTGATGGACAGCATCAACATGGTCAACGCGCCGGTTGTTGCGAAGGAGCGGGGGATTGACGTTACCGAAGCCGTCAATGACCGCGAAGAGGATTACCAGACCCTCATCCGTCTCAGCATCACGACCGAAAACCAGACCCGCGATATTGCTGGCACGCTCTATGGCGACAACCGCCCGCGCATCGTCAATATCAAGGGGATCAGCATGGAGGCCGAGCTTGGCCCGCATATGCTCTATGTCACCAACAAGGACAAGCCGGGCTTCATCGGTGCGCTGGGTTCGGTGCTGGGCAACGCGGGCGTCAATATCGCGACCTTCCATCTTGGCCGTCACCGCGCCCTCGGCGAGGCGATTGCCCTGATCGAGATAGATTCGGAACTCGCGCCCGAAACGCTCGACGCGGTCCGCAATCTGCCCAATGTCGAGAAGGTAAAAGCGCTTCAATTCCAGAGCGTCGCCCGTTAATATCGCGCCTTTCGGCGTCTTCGTGAAAGCGGCCGGTAAATTCGGCCGCTTTTGCGTTGTTGTAGTTGGCGTCGCGGGGGAAATATGCTTTATAGGCGCATGTGATGAACGACTATTCTGAAAAAGGCCTGTTGCCCGCCGGTCTCGCCGACATGCTGCCGCCCGCCGCGGCGCGTGAGGCACGCATCAACCGTACCCTGATGGATGTTTTCGCGGCCAACGGCTATCAGCAGGTCAAACCTCCGCTCATCGAATTTGAGGAACATCTGCTGGAAGGGGCGGGCGCCGCGCTTGCTTCCAAAATGTTCCGCGTGATGGATCCGGTCTCGCATCGCATGATGGGCATCCGCACCGACATGACGCTGCAGATCGCCCGCGTCGCCACCACCCGCATGAAGCGCGATCCGCGCCCGCTGCGCCTTTCCTATTCGGGGCAGGTGTTGCGCGTTCACGGCACGCAGCTCCGCCCCGAGCGGCAGTTTGCGCAGGCCGGGGTCGAGCTGATCGGCTCAAAAGCGACGGCTGCTGATGTCGAGCTGATCCTGCTTGCCAAGGAAGCGCTCGATGCGCTTGGCGTCACCCGCTATTCCATCGATCTGACATTGCCGACGCTGGTGCCCTCGCTCGCCGAAGGCCTCGGCATCGACCCTGTCGTTGCGGCAAACGCGCGCGAAGCGCTCGATCACAAGGATGCCGCCTCGCTTGAGGGCTATGATGCGCCGCTTGCCGATCTGCTGATCGGCCTGCTGAAAGCCGCCGGCCCGGCCGAGAGCGCGCTTGCCGCGCTCGATCGCCTCGCGCTGCCGGCCGCCGCCGCAGCGCAGGTTGAGGCGCTGAAAGACGTGGTGGCGGAGCTTAAAGCCGCAGCCCCCGATCTGCAGCTCACCATTGATCCCGGTGAATATCGCGGTTTTGAATATCAGACCGGGCTCAGCTTTACGGTATTTGCCCGCGGCGTGCGCGGCGAGCTTGGACGCGGCGGCCGCTACCAGCTTGTGGACGGCGAGCCGGCCTCCGGCTTCACCCTCTTTCTCGACAGCCTCATGCGCGCCGTGCCACGGCAGAAAAGCGAAGACCGGCTCTATGTGCCGTTTGGCTTCGATCGCAAGGCGGCGCTCAAGCTCCGGCAGGAGGGGTGGAAAACGGTTGCCGGTCTGGCGGCCGAGACGGATATCGCCGCGGAAGCGCGGCGGCTCCAGTGCGGACAGTATCTGACGCCCGAAGGCGTGACGAAACTTTCCTGATTCACGACTATTTTCAAGGACAGATTATTATGGCTAACGTGGCGGTGGTTGGTTCCCAGTGGGGTGACGAGGGCAAGGGCAAGATTGTTGACTGGCTGTCCGAGCGCGCCGATGTGGTCGTGCGCTTTCAGGGCGGCCATAACGCGGGCCATACGCTCGTCGTCGACGGCAAGGTCTACAAGCTCAGCCTGCTGCCCTCGGGTATCGTGCGCGGCGGCAAGATGTCGATCATTGGCAACGGGGTCGTTATCGACCCGTGGGCGCTGCTGAAGGAGA
The DNA here is from genome assembly GCF_036844445.1 of Sneathiella sp. Lineage (GTDB taxonomy): Bacteria > Pseudomonadota > Alphaproteobacteria > Sneathiellales > Sneathiellaceae > Sneathiella. Next base: position 437,442 of record NZ_DAIUFV010000001.1, read on the forward strand.
TTGAAACGGTGCGCGGGCAGGGCGTCACCGTCGATCATGAAACGCTGAAGATTGCCGAGAATGCGACGCTGATCCTGCCGCTGCACAGCGAGCTCGATAGCCTGCGCGAGGATGCCAGCACCGCCGTCAAGATCGGCACGACGCGCCGCGGCATCGGCCCGGCCTATGAGGACAAGATCGCCCGCCGCGCGGTGCGTGTCTGCGATCTGCGTGATCCGGTCCAGTTGAAGCGCAAGATCGAAACGCTGCTCGATCATCACAACGCGCTTCGTCGCGGCCTCGGCGCCGCGGAAGTGGACGGCGATGCGCTGCACGCCCAGCTTATGGAAATCGCGCCGAATGTGCTGGAGTTTTCCGATATCGTCTGGCGCCGCCTTGATGAGGCGAAGAAGGACCGCCGCCGCATTCTTTTTGAAGGCGCGCAAGGGGCGATGCTGGATAACGATCACGGCACCTATCCGTATGTTACGTCCTCCAACACCCTCGCAGGTCAGGCGACCGTCGGCAGCGGTATCGGCCCCGGCGCGATCACCTTTGTGCTCGGCATCACCAAGGCCTATACGACGCGCGTCGGCGAAGGGCCGTTCCCGACCGAGCTTTTCGATGAGATCGGCGAGGGGCTGGGCGCGCGCGGGAAGGAATTTGGCGTCGTCACGGGGCGCAAGCGTCGCTGCGGCTGGTTCGATGCGGTGATGGTGCGCCAGGCCGTCAAGACCGGCGGGATCACCGGGATCGCCCTCACCAAGCTTGACGTACTGGATGGCATGAAGGAGCTTAAAATCTGCGTCGGCTATGAGCTCAACGGCAAGAAGCTCGACTATTTCCCTGCCGGCACCGCCGATCAGGCGGCGGTGACACCGATTTATGAGACGATGGAAGGCTGGAGCGAGAGCACCTATGGGGCGCGAAGCTGGGCCGATCTGCCGGCCGCGGCCGTCAAATATATCCGCCATGTGGAGGAGCTGATCGAGGCGCCTGTCGCGCTTCTCTCAACCAGCCCCGAGCGCGACGATACCATCCTCGTGCGGGACCCTTTTGAAGATTAGATAGTTATCATTTTCGGGCGGGCGTGCTAGTTTGGCGAAATGACAAAGCCGTCCGCCCCCAGAATGACCGAGCTCGCCTTTGGCGGACTGCTCGCGCTTGCCATCGGTCTTGGCATCAGCCGGTTCGTCTTCACGCCGATCCTGCCCTTCATGGAGGAGGGGCTGGGCCTTGGCAAGTCGGACGCCGGGCTGATCGCGTCGGCGAATTTTCTTGGCTACCTGATCGGCGCCCTGCTTGCGATCCGTCAATCGCTGCCGGGCTCGCTGCGTTTCTGGTTTCTCTCCGCGCTGATGATCTGCGCCCTGACGACGGGGCTGATGGGGCTGACCGACTCTTTGCCGGTTTTTCTCGTCCTCCGCTTTGTCGGCGGGGTTGCCTCCGCCATCGTCATGATCTTTGGCACCACCCTGATCCTCAGCCGGTTCGCGGCGGAGGGGCGCTCGTCGCTGACATCGCTTTACTTCGCCGGGGTGGGCGTGGGCATTTCCCTCTCCTCGCTGCTCATCATGGCGCTCATCTCCTATGGCGCGGGCTGGCGGGAGATGTGGATCTGGGGCGGAGCGCTCTCTGGTCTGCTGCTGCTGCCGGTTTTCTGGCTGGTGCCGCGTGACGGGAAATCGGCGGATGCCGCGATCACGCCGCCGCGGCTAATCTTCAGCCCGCGCCTGAAGGCGCTGATCCTCTCCTATTTCCTGCTCGGCTTCGGCTATATCATCACCGCGACCTTTATTTCCGCCCTCGTGCGGCATATTCCCGGCCTGCAGTGGATGCAGACGCCGGTCTGGCTGGTCGTCGGGCTTGCCGGGATCCCGTCAGTTCCCATTTGGTCGTGGGTCGGGCGGCGGCTTGGCAATCATAACAGCTACGCCATCGCGAGCCTCTGTCTTGCGGTGGGCGTCGCCGGCAGCGTCTTTGCCGCGAGCGAGGGCGCCGTCTTTTTGAGTGCGCTGCTGCTCGGCGGCACCTTTATGGGTATGTCGGCCGTCGGCCTCGTGCATTCGCGCGAAATCCTGCCGGACAATGCGCGCCAGATCCTAGCCGTTATGACGCTGGCCTTCGGGCTTGGCCAGACGATCGGCCCCGTCTTTGCGGGCTATGCCTATGACTATTTCGGGAATTTTGTTGCGGCGTCGCTGATCGCCGCGGTGGGGCTTGTTGTTGCCGCGCTGCTGACCGGGCGCGTCAACGTCGCACCGCTTCAAAGTTCCGAGCGATAGTCCGAAGAGTTTAACGACATCTTAACGTCATTTTGCGACTGTTAGACCTAATTTTGAGGTAACTGACAGAGTCGCCCACGATGAGTCTCGCAGAAGAAGTGGAGATGCCAACCGAGCCCGCGCCCGCAGCGCGCGGGGCGCTGCTTGACGGCCGCTACCGGGTCGATCTGTCGCGGCCTGTCGACTTCCTCCAGCAGGGCAGCAGCCTCGCCGTCGAGACGGTCGATATCCAGGACCCGACGAGTGAGCTTTTTGCCGTCATTGCGGGCCCTTACAGCTTCTATCGCAAGTCTGTCGCCGAGGCCCTCCGGGGCAGCCGTCACGGCGGCATGCTGGACCTCTTGGCGGAGGGGATCGTGCGCTTCTCCGCCCTCGATATTCGCGCTGCCCTTGTTTTTGAGCGCCCGCGCGGCGGCCTCGTTTATCAGGACGGGCAGGGACCCGTTTCGGAAAGCGTGATTCTGGAGAAAATCCTCCCCGCGATCGCCGGCTCGCTGCTCGATCTGCACCGCGCGGGCGTGACCCACCGCGCCATACGCGCGTGCAACCTGTTCTATACCGACAGCGACCGTCAGCATGTCGTTCTCGGCGAGGCGATCAGCCAGGCGCCAGGAATGCTGCAGCCGACGGTTTACGAGCCGCTGGAAAGCATGATGGCGCATCCGGCAGGCCGCGGCGATGGTCTTCCCGCCCATGATCTCTATGCGGTCGGCATTCTTTTCGTGCATCTTCTCGGCGGCGCGCTGCCGGGGGCGGGGATGAGCGATGAGGAGCTCTATCGCGGCAAGCTGGCGCGCGGCAGCTACGCCCTGCTGGTCGAGAAGATGCGTCTCTCGCCGCGCATGTATGATGTGCTGGCCGGGCTGCTCCATGACGATCCGTCGCGGCGGTGGACGGCGGAAACGCTCGCCAACTGGCGCGAGACGATCAAGGAGACGCCGCGCCGGGGCGGCGGTGATCCGCGCACCACCGACAAGATCCTGTTCGAGGAAAAGGAGTATAATTCTCCCCGCGTCCTTGCGCGGAACATGATCCGCAAGCCAAAGGCGGCAACGGCATTCCTGAAGACGGGGCGGCTTGCGAAATGGGTGAAAAACAGCCTGCGCGACGAAGTGCGGGCGGAGGAGATTGCCGAGCTTTACAGCGAGGGCGCCGGCGTCGGGCGGAGCCGGACGCGCGATGAGGCGACCATCACCGCGCAGGCCGCGCGCCTGCTTGATCCCAAAGCCCCGCTCTGGTATCGCAATGTGTCCTTTGCCCGCAATGCCATCGGCCCGCTGCTGCTCGACGCGTATCGCGATGATAGTATCGAGCTCAAGAAATCCATCGCCGAGCTGTTCGGCAACGGGCTGCTGCTCAGCATGGCGGTCTCCGAGTTTCGCGAGAACCGGGCGCGGCGCACCGACTGGCTTCCCGAGGGCGTCATCACCGGCTGCCAGGACTTTATGAAAAACAGCGGCGATCTCGGCTACGGGCTCGAGCGCTGCCTTTATGAGCTTTGCCCCGACACGCCCTGCCTCAGCACGCTCGTGCTTGGATCACATGTCAGGAACATTGCGGAATTTATTGAAATAGCAGAGAAAAAGCTGCAGGCATCGAACGGCCACGGCAATCCGTTCGATCGTCATGCGGCTGCCTTTATTGCGACGAAATCGCGCGGCCTTGACAAATATATGAAGCTGCTCTCGCTCTATTCCGTCGGCAGTGTCGAGCATACGCTGATCCAGCTTCGGCTGTTTGCCGCCTTGCAGGCGCTCAGTCACCCGGGTCCGCTGCCGGGCTTTGCCGCCTGGGCGGAAGAGCTTCTGAAGCCGGTGTTCCTGAAGATCCGCTCGCGCCTGCGGCGGGATCTCGTGCTGCAACGCTTTCGTGAGGCGCGCAAAAGCGGTGATCTCACGACAATTTTGGAAACCACCGACCTTGAGCGGCAGCTTCAGCTCGACAGCCGCGAGTATCAGGCCGCCATCGCCGCGGTCAGCGAAGCGGATCGCATGGTTATTTACCTGATGAACGGCACGGAGATGCGCCGGGCGCTTGCCGAGCGCTACGGTGCGTGGATCACATCGGTGCTGTCCGTGACCGCTCTCCTCACAAGCGCGGCCTTCTCGGCGCTCTATTTTCTGGGATAAGTCATGAAAGCGCAGCAAATAAGAGGCAAGCCGTTGAAGGCGAAACCGAAGACGAAGGCGAAGGCCGCGAGCGCAACCCCGGGAACGGGGATCGCAATTTTCTGGGCGATGGTGTTCACCGGGCTTGGCATCGTTTTCATTCCGCCGACCATGCTGGTCGTGTTTGCCGGGCTGATCCCGAGCCTCGTCGCAATTCTCCTCAATACCGGCCGCATTGGCAGCGTCGCGACCATGCTCGCCTTCAATATCGCGGGGATCCTTCCCGTCGTCGGCATCTTGTGGGAGCGGGGACAGACTTTCAGCGAAGCCTTCCGCCTGCTCAGCGATGTCTATATGTGGCTTGCGATGTTCGGCGGCGCCGGCATTGGCATGTTCCTCTCATGGGCCCTGCCGATCGTCGTCTTCTCGATCTATGAGCTCCGGGCGAAAGCCGCCATTTCCCGCCTGCAGAAGCGCCGCGCCAAGCTGGTGGAGGAGTGGGGCGGGCAGTTCATCGCCGACATTCGCGAAGTCGCGGGCAGCGATCGCTAGCGGCTATTCTGAATGTGCGGACGCCATTCGATCTTTCTATAACGGCTGGCGCCCGCCGCTTCTATTCGCCATAGTGCCTGCTTCGGACAACAATAACCAACAGGGATAAATGCATGACAGGTCATGTCTACTGGATCTATGAGCTTGAGATCAAAGCGGGCGCGTATGACAAATTCGCGGCGCTTAAAGATGAAATGATCGCGGCGACCAAGGCGGATGAGCCCGGCACACTCAACTATGAATGGTCGGTCAGCGAGGACAGGACAATTTGCCATGTGCTCGAGCGGTTTGAGAACTCCGAGGCGGCGCTTGCCCATATGGGGAATTTCGGCAAGAAATTCGCCGGCCGCTTCCTTGAAGTGCTGACGCCGAAGGCGATGCGGCTCTATGGTCATCCTTCCGATGCGGTTATGAACACGCTCGCGCGGGTCGGCGCGGTCCGGATGCCGCCCATTGGCGGTTTTTCGCGCTGACCTTCACCGGCAGGACAGAAAAAAGGCGCCTGATGTTTCAGGCGCCTTGTTCATTGGTGAAGCGGAAGGATCAGACCCTTTCTTCAACCATCTTTGATTTCATCGCGCGTTGCAGCTTCTCGAACGCGCGCACTTCGATCTGGCGCACCCGCTCGCGGCTGATGTCATACTGCTGGCTCAGCTCTTCGAGCGTCTGCGGCTCATCGCGCAGGCGGCGTTCGGTAAGAATGTGCCGCTCGCGCTCGTTCAGAACGCCCATCGCCTTTTGCAGCATGCTGCGGCGGCGATCCAGCTCCTGATTTTCCGCATAGACGGTTTCCTGATCCGGCGCATCATCTTCGAGCCAGTCCATCCACTCGCCTTCGCTTTCGGCGCGCATCGGCGCGTTCAGGCTGTGATCGGGGGCGCTCATTCGCCGGTTCATGCTGATGACGTCGTCCTCGGTCACGCCGAGCTTCTTCGAGATCAGCTTCACCTGGTCGGGCGACATATCGCCGTCGTCAATGGCTTCGATCTGGCCCTTGATCTTGCGCAGATTAAAGAACAGCTTCTTCTGCGCCGCCGTCGTCCCCATCTTTACCAGTGACCAGGTGCGCAGGATATATTCCTGAATGGCAGCCCGGATCCACCACATGGCGTAGGTCGAAAGGCGGAAGCCCTTATCGGGTTCGAACCGTTTGACGGCCTGCATCATGCCGACGTTGCCTTCGGAGATCAGCTCGGCGATCGGCAGGCCATAGCCGCGATAGCCCATGGCGATCTTGGCGACGAGGCGGAGATGGCTGGTCACCATCTTGTGCGCCGCTTCCGTATCGCCGTGATCTTTCCATGCTTTCGCGAGCATATATTCTTCGTCCGCCTCCAGCATGGGGAACTTGCGGATTTCCTGCAAATAGCGCGACAGACCGCCTTCCGGCGTCAGGACGGGTAAGGATGTAGTGCTCATATTCAGGACCCTCTCTTTCTATGGCGCCTGCTCTTCGTTGCCTTAAGACACCCGAACAACAGACCCGATAAATCCTTTATCTACAGGAAGATCGTGGCATTTTAATGGTTGGGGGCTCCCCCTCTGAATGCCGCGATGAGCTCCCTGAGATCACGTGGTAAATCTACCTCAAATTTCAAGGGTTTGTCTGTGACGGGATGCACAAAACCAAGGGTTTCGGCATGCAGCGCCTGGCGCGGGAAGGAGAGGATCGCATTTTGCCGCGCCTCGTCCAACGTGCGCAGGCGGCTTTTCTTGTTCCGGCTGTAAAGCGGATCGCCGACCAGCGGGTGGCCGAGGTGGGTCATATGGACGCGGATCTGGTGCGTTCGCCCGGTTTTGAGCTCACATTCGACAAGCGCCGCGATATCGGAAAAATTCTCAAGGAGCCGGTAGCGGGTGAGCGCCAGCTTGCCGCCGTCGCTGACCATCGCCATGCGCTTGCGGTTGCGCGGATCACGCCCGATGCTGCCGGAAATCTCGCCGCTTGTCGGATAGAGGCGGCCCCACACCACCGCCTTGTAGCGCCGCTCGATCGTATGCGCGGCGAACAGCGCGGCAAGCCCTGTGTGGGCGGTGTCGGTCTTTGCGGCGACAAGCAGGCCGCTCGTATCCTTGTCGATGCGGTGAACGATGCCGGGGCGCTCGCCGTCGATGCCGGAAAGCGTCCCGCCGCAGTGATGGAGGAGCGCGTTGACGAGGGTTCCTGACCGGTTGCCGGCGGCCGGATGCACGACCATGCCGGCCGGCTTGTTGATAACGATCAGATGCGCATCCTCATAGAGGATATCGAGCGGGATATCCTCGCCCGCGAGCGCCTCGCTCTCAACGCGGGGGAGGGTGATCGCATATCTCTCGCCGCGCTGGACGCGGCGGGAAGGATCGGTGACGGCGGCGCCGTTCAGCGTTACCTGACCATCCTTGATCAGCGGCTTGATCCGGCTTCGTGAAATCTCGGGGAGGGCGTCGGCCAGCACGCGATCGAGCCGCGCGCCGTGATCGCCTTCTGAAACTTCAACTTGATGTAACCCCGCATTGAATGGCATACACAGAAACCAGTCTTGTTTGAAATGCTCAAGGTGCCGTCATGAAAAATGATCCGGATGTCGAACCCGGTCCGAATATTACCCTGCTGAAATGGATCGTCGGGATTCTCGGGTTTCTGATTATCCTCTTCATCGGCATCATAGGCGTTACGTTATATAACCGGATGACGGCGCCGAAAAGCGTTAATCCGCCGGCTGCAAGCGAGATACCGCAGCCCGCACCGCAAGGGGCCACTGCCGGCGCGGGTGCTGCCGCGATCGGATTGCGGGATTTTGGCAATATCGCGGTCGCGATTCCGGAGGATATGGATGTCATCAGCCTGACCTCCGACGGGGCGCGGATGTTCCTGACGCTCGGGACCGAGGGGGCAGCGCGGCGCATTCTTGTCTTTTCGCTCGCGGATGGGCATCAGCTCGGCAGCTTCTCGCTCGACAGGACGGTCACCCGAACGGGTGAGTGAGCGAAACCGGCAGAACGATCGAGGGGGAAAAATGCAGGGAAGCGAAGCGGCGATTAACTTCATAAGCGATAACGCGGCGCCGGTTGCGCCGAAAATCATGGCCGCGCTGCAGCGCGCCAACGAGGGCGCGGCGCTGAGTTACGGAAATGACGCCCTCACACAGGGTCTTGAGGACAGGTTTCGCGCGCTTTTTGAGTGCGATCTGAAAGTCTTTCCCGTGGCGACGGGGACGGCGGCCAATGTTCTCGGCATTAGTAGCTTCACGCCCCCTTATGGCGCCATTTTCTGTCACCGGAGCGCGCATATTGAAAATGACGAATGCGGTGCGCCGGAATTTTACACTGGCGGCGCGAAGCTCGTCGTGCTGGACGGGCCGGACGGAAAGCTCTCGCCCGACGCGCTGGAAGAGGCGATTTTGCAGGATGGCGGCTCCGTCCATCATGTCGTTCCGTCCGTCATCTCGATCACGCAGGCGAGCGAATGCGGCACCGTCTACCGGCCGGGTGAAATCGAGGATATCGCCCGCCTTGCGCGGCGGCACGGCCTTATCCTGCATATGGACGGCGCGCGCTTTGGCAATGCGCTGGAGTTTCTCGGCAGCCATCCGGCCGACCTCACCTGGCGGGCGGGCGTCGATGTGCTCTCGTTCGGGGCGACCAAGAACGGCGCGATGGGGGCGGAGGCGGTTGTCTTCTTCAACATGGAGAAGGCGCGGGAATTTGAGTTCCGCCGCAAGCGCGGCGGGCACCTCTTTTCAAAAATGCGCTATCTCGGCGCGCAGATTGATGCCTCGCTCGACGGGGATTACTGGCGCGAGCTTGCGGCGGGCGCCAATCGGCAGGCCGCGCGCCTTGCCGAGCGCCTCACGCAGGTTTCGGGGGCGGAAATTCTCTACCCCGTCGAAGCGAATATGATCTTCGTGAAGCTGCCCGAAGCCGTGCTTGCGCGCCTTGCGGCCTCGAACATCCTCTATCACCGCCGCGCCAACGACAGAGACGGCGTGATCCGTCTCGTCACCTCCTGGAATACAACGGAAGCGGAGGTCGAGGCTCTCGTCAATGTGATCGCCTGAGCGCGCGGGGGGCCGGATTTCTGGCCCCATCATTTGATTTTATGGCTGCCAGACGGTATTGAAGGGGAGATTTTTTCCTCTACAAACCATCCAAGAGGCGACGGAAGGCAGGCATAAATTGAATAGTGTTAGAGACTTATGGGACGTTTTTAAAGAAGTCTGGCATGAAGGCTACGGCGGCTTCGACTTCAGTTCCCTGATTATCGCCCTCGGCATTATTATCGTCACCCTGCTGGTGCGTGGCGTTTTTACCCGCTTCGTCATCAACCGCGCGCTCGCCTATTCGGCGCGCTCTAACAGCCGGATCGATGACGAACTGATCATGTCGATGAAGGATCCGATCCGCTTCATTCCGGTTGTGATCGGCGTCTATTTTGCCCTGTCGCTGCCCGATTTTTCCGACAGTCCCGACTTCGCCGATTTTGTCGGGCGCGTCATCCGCTCGCTGATCGTCTTCAACATCTTCTGGGCGCTCTACTGTATCATCACACCGCTCGCCTTTTTGCTTGGCAAGCTGGAGAGAATTTTCTCTGCCGAGATGGTCAGCTTCCTCCTCAAGCTGATGAAGGGGATTGTCATTGGTCTTGGCGTTGCGACGATCCTGCAGCTCTGGGGGATCCAGATCGGCCCGATTATTGCGGGCTTCGGCATCGTCGGCGTCGCCGTCGCGCTCGGCGCGCAGGATCTTTTCAAGAACCTGATCAGTGGCTTCCTCATCCTCGCGGAAAAGCGCTTCAAGGTTGGCGACTGGGTGCTGGTTGAGGGGGTCGTCGAAGGGGTCGTCGAGAAGATCGGCTTTCGATCGACCGCCATCCGCCGCTTCGACAAGGCGCTGACGATCGTGCCAAACGCCACCTTCGCCGACCGGGCGGTGACGAATTTCGCGGAAATGACGTTCCGCCGGATCTACTGGAAAATCGGCCTTCGCTACACGACGACAACCCGCCAGCTTCAGGAGATTACCGACGGCATCCGCAATTATCTGATCGGGCATGAGGATTTCGCGCAGCCCGGCGAGGCGCTGCTGTTTGTCTATACCGACAGCTTCAACGAAAGCAGCATCGATATCATGGTCTACTGCTTCACGCGCAGCATCGTCTGGGGCGACTGGCTGCAGAGCAAGCAGGAACTCGCCTATGAAATCAAGCGGATCGTGGAAGAGGCGGGGACCGGGTTTGCGCTTCCCTCGGTCACCGTTTATCGCGGCTTCGGCGGGGCGGAGCCTGATCCCTTCATGCCGCCTGCGGGCGATCGGGCTTCGGGGAATGACCGTAGCGCCGCCGAGCCGGTGACGGAGCGCGGCTGAGCGCGCTTCAAGGCTTCTCGATGATATATTCGAAGGTGCCGTCGCCCTCGGTCATCTTCTCGAGACGATAGCCGCTGACGTGGCAGAAATGCCGGAAGTCGATGACGGAGGCGGGGTCGGTCGCGACAACATGCAGCCGCTCGCCCCTGCCAAGCGCGACCATGGTCTTTTTCGCGCGCAGGACCGGCAGCGGACATTGCAGGCCGGAAGTGTCGAGAAAATGCAGCTTGTCCGTCATTGCGCCTTTTTCCAGATGCCGTCATTTCGGGAAGTCCGGGCAAGATAGCCGCCCCTTTCCCTCTTCGCAACTGCGTATTTTCCGCTGTTTCCTCCTCTTGCGTCCGTCTGAAATTAACGATTTATACACTCCGGCCTGCGATCATGGCGGAAGGGATCGCATCTTCTTTGCGATGGGTGGAGATGGTGGTGACGCGGGACAGAAAGCGGGCGGGTATTGGGGCCGAAGACGCCGTGACGGTCAGCCCGGATTTCTACAATCAGGGGCGGCGGATGGGCGATATGAAGCCCTATCCGGCGGCGCGCAAGGTCGAGCATTACGAGATCGGCGAGGCGACCGCCTTTCTGCGCCCGTTCGGCAAGACCTATCGCGAGGCGCTCGAAAACCTCGTCACCGGCAGTATCCAGATTATCGGTCTCGATGAGGTCAAGGCGCGCTACAGTGCGCAGTGGGGCTGCATCCGCGACAATATTATGGAGATCGCCGCCGCCTATATCAGCCGCAAGCTTGGCCGGCACGATATATTTGTCCCCCTCGATGACGGTCATTTCGCGCTTCTCTTCGCCGATGCCAGCCGCCGCGATGCGATCGCGCGCGCCCGCGTCATTGCCAATGATCTTGTCAACAAGCTGTTTGGCGAAATGCCGGGCGGCGAGCTGATCTCGGTCGAGGCTGCCATTCTTACCGTCGAGGATTTCGATGGCCTCGAGACGATCCATTCCCTCGAGGAGCTGGTGAGCTGCTTCCAGAAGGCGATCCGTCAGGCGCAGCAGCGCGAGAGCGCGCATCTCGAAGTGCGGGAGGCGGAGCTTGACGTGCGCTTCCGGCCGCTGATCAACCACCGGAAAAGCTTTGTCGGCCTTTACGAAGTGATCGACCGGGAGGCAGATGAGGAGGTGACCGAGGCGCCGGGGACGGAGGATCTCTGGCGCGACGGATCGCACCGTATCCGCGCCGAGCTTGATTGCCTCATGCTCACGGAACTGACGACGGCCGTCAATAGGCTCGGCGGGCCGGCGCGAAAGCCTGCGCTGTTTCTCTCCGTCCAGTTCGAGACGTTGGCCAACAGCTATTTCCGAAGCCGCTATGCCCGCCTTCTCGCGGCTTTTCCGCATTACAGCGCGCAACGGCTGATCCTGAATGTGCGCGATATTCCGACCGGCGTTCCCAACAGTCGCTACCGGCAGATTTTCACCTCGCTCCGCCCGCTCGTGCGCGGCTTTGTGTTCGAGGTGGATCTGCACTGGCGCGACTTTGCGGCCATCTCCGACCTGCCGGTTCTCGCCATTTCGCTCGCCGGTCACAAGAGCCTTGATCTTGCCGATATTGCCGCGCTTTTCACCCGGGCGCGGGAACAGGGGCTAAAATGTATCTGGCGCGCGCTCGATAATGACGAGCTTGCCCGCGCGGCGTTCCGGATGCAGATTGATTATGTCAGCGGCCCCATCTTTGGCTCGCCGCAGAGCGCGCCGGCGCGCCCCTTTTCGCTGCCCGGGAACAAAGATCAGCGGCGCGTCAGCACCGCCGCCATCTCTACATGCGGGGAGAAGAGAAACTGATCGACCGGCTGCACGGAGCCAAGCGCATAGCCGCCGGCCTGCAAGATCGCCACGTCGCGCGCAAAAGTCACCGGATTACAGGAAATCGCAACGACGGTCGGCACCTCTGATTTCGCGATCTCCTCGCTTTGCGCCTTTGCCCCGGCGCGGGGCGGATCGAACAGCAGCCCGTCATAGCGGTCAAGCTCCGCCGCAAGCAGCGGCCGCTGGAAAAGGTCGCGGCATTCGGTGCTGACGGGGCGCTGCGCCCGGTTGGCGGCGGCCTGAAGCGCACCCGTGAGCGCCGCATCCCCCTCAACCCCATGCACCGGCGCAAGGACGGCGAGCGGCAGGGTGAAGCTGCCGGCCCCCGCAAAGAGATCGACGATACGCTTTGCGTCCCGCAGCGCTGGAATGGCCACCTCGCCAAGCGCGGCTTCGCCAAATTGTGTCGCCTGCAGGAAACTGCCGGGCGGCAGCAGGACGGGCACGCCGCCGAGCGAGACTTCGGCGGCAAGGCGCGCCGCGATCACTTCGGGGAGATCTTTCATGCTGGCGCGCCAGGCGATGCGGGCGAGGGACTGCTCCGCGGCAAAGCCCGCGAGCTTCTCGCGAGCGGCGAGATTCATCTCGATATCCGCCGTTATGAGAAGGTCCGGCCCCTGTTCCGTCTCCGTGATCAGAAGGCGCGCATCGCTCTTGCGGGGGAGAAGTTCGCTCATCAGCGCACGAAGCGGCTTTACGAGCGCGAGCAGGGAGGGGGTGATGACCGGACAATCGCCGATATCGAATATCTGGTGGCTGCGGCGAAGATGAAAGCCGAGCATGGCGCTTTTCTTGCGGCGGGAGGCGATAAACTCGACCCGCCGGCGGCTATGGGGCGGGCTGGTGAGTGTTTCCAGCACCTCGGTATCCCGAATTCCTTCGCGGCGGAGACAGTCGATGATCCGCTGGCGCTTCCACTCGGCGGTGAAGGCAGGCGTGAGGTGCTGCATCGCGCAGCCGCCGCAGAGGGTGAAATGCCGGCAGAGCGCTTTGACGCGATCAGGGCCGGGCGCTTTGATTTCCAGAAGTTCGGTATAAACGCCGCCGCTTTTCTCCTCCACCACGCGGGCGCGGACCTGCTCGCTGGGCGCTGTGAAGGGGACATAATGCGTCCGACCGCCTGATTGCGCGATCCCGTCGCCGCCGGAGCCGATCTCAAGGATTGTGAGATCAAGTTCCGTCATAACGTGCCCCCAGCAGAAATTCCCGGTTGCCGTCGCTGCCGAGGATCGGGCTTGGCGTCGTGCCCATGGACGCCCAGCCGGGAACGGCATTGATCCAGTCTTCGATTATGCGCGGAACCTGTTCGGCGAGCGCCTGATCGCGGACGATCCCGCCTTTGCCGACATTGCCTTTACCGACCTCGAACTGCGGTTTGACGAGCGCGAGGAGATGCGCGCCGGGCGCGGCAAGGGCAAGGACGGCCGGCAGCGCCTTGGTGAGCGAGATAAAGCTGAGATCGGCAACGATGAGACTCAGCGGATCGGGGATCAGGCGCGCGTCAAGATCGCGGCAGTTGGTTTTTTCGAGATTGATAACGCGCGAATCTGCGGCGACCTTCGCATCGAGCTGGCCATGGCCGACATCCACCGCGTAAATCCGGGCGACCCCGCGCGAGAGCAGAACCTCGGAAAAGCCGCCCGTCGAGGCGCCGATATCGGCGGCAATACGTCCCGTAACCGGTACCCTGAAATGATCGAGCGCTTTCAGGAGCTTTTGCGCACCGCGGCCGACCCATTCGATTTCGGGGGCGTTGACGGTGATATCCATTGCCGCGCTCACCCGGCGGTTGGCCTTTCGCACAATCTCGCCGTCGACAAAAACGCGCCCCTCCGCGATCAGGCTTTGCGCCCGCGCCCGGCTTTTAACCAGATCGCGCGCAACAAGGGCGAGATCGAGCCGTTCGGAAGAGGCCGTCATTTGCTTCAGAGGGCGCTCAGATTACCGCGCGAGCTTGCCTTGCCGGCGCCGAGCGCATCAAGGGCGGCCGCAATGATCTGCCGACGGTTGAGCCCGGCCATCTCATACATATCCTCGATTTTCAACTGGTCGATGAAGATATCCTTCATGCAGAGCGGGCGGATTTTGAGCCCGTCATCGAGGAGGCCGTTCATGGCGAGAAACTGCACGACGTGGCTGCCAAAGCCGCCGACCGCACCCTCTTCAACGGTGATCAGCACCTCGTGGCGGGCGGCAAGATCGCGGATCAGGGCTTCATCGAGCGGTTTGCAGAAACGCGCATCGGCAACGGAGGTGGAAATGCCTTTCGATTCCAGCTCGTCGGCGGCATGGAGCGCCTCCTGCAGCCGTGTGCCGAAGGAGAGGATGGCGACGCGGTCGCCTTCGCGGATCATGCGGCCCTTGCCGATCTCCAGCACCTCGCCGCGCTCGGGCATATCGACGCCGACGCCTTCGCCGCGCGGATAGCGGAAGGCGCAAGGGCCCGCATCATAGGCCGCGGCGGTCGCGACCATATGCCGGAGCTCCGCCTCATCGGCGGGGGCCATGACCATCATATTCGGCAGCGTCGCCATATAGGTGATATCGAACGAGCCCGCATGCGTCGCGCCGTCCGCACCGACCAGCCCGGCCCGGTCGAGCGCGAAGCGGACGGGGAGGTTCTGCAGCGCGACGTCATGCACCACCTGGTCATAGGCGCGCTGCATGAAGGTCGAATAGATCGCAACGAAGGGTTTCAGCCCCTCGGTCGCGAGGCCTGCGCCAAAGGTGACCGCATGCTGCTCGGCGATACCGACATCGAAGCAGCGCTTGGGGAAGGCTTTCGCGAACAGATCGAGACCCGTCCCGTCCGGCATGGCGGCGGTGATCGCGACGATATTCTCGTCCTGCTCCGCTTCCTGGATGAGGCTTTGGGCGAACACCTTGGTGTAGGTTGGCGCATTCGGGGTTGCTTTAGCCTGCGCGCCGGTGATGACGTCGAATTTCGAGACGCCGTGATATTTGTCGGCGGCGGCTTCCGCGGGCGGGTAGCCCTTGCCCTTTTGCGTGATGCAATGGATCAGGATCGGTCCCTGCCGGGAATCGCGCGCGTTTTTCAGCACCGGGATCAGATGTTCGAGATTATGCCCGTCGATCGGCCCGACATAATAGAAGCCGAGTTCTTCAAACAACGTGCCGCCGGTCACCATGCCGCGGGCGAAACCTTCGGCGCGGCGCGCCGTCCGCTCCAGCGGATCGGGGAGGTGGGAGGCAAGCTGTTTCGCCATTTCGCGCAGGTTGCGATAGGGCTTGCCCGAGAGGAGGCGCGAGAGATAGGCGTTCATCGCGCCGACCGGCCGGGCGATGGACATATCGTTGTCATTGAGAATGACGATCTGGCGCGCATCCATGGCGCCCGCGTTATTCATGGCTTCATAGGCCATGCCGGCGCTGAGCGCCCCGTCGCCGATCACCGAGATGACGTTGTTCTTTCGCCCCTTCAGATCACGCCCGACCGCCATTCCGAGCCCGGCGGAAATCGAGGTCGAGGAATGCGCCGCGCCGAACGGGTCATATTCGCTTTCGGAGCGCTTGGTGAAGCCGGAAAGCCCGCCCGGCTGGCGGAGCGTGCGGATCCGGTCGCGCCGCCCGGTCAGGATCTTGTGCGGGTAGCACTGATGCCCGACATCCCAGATCAGCCGATCCTCAGGCGTGTTGAAGACATGATGCAGCGCGACGGTAAGCTCCACGACGCCAAGCCCGGCGCCGAGATGCCCGCCCGTGACCGAGACCGCGCTGATCACCTCCTGGCGCAACTCATCCGCAACCTGGGTAAGCTCTGCGATACTGAGCCCGCGCAGGTCTTTCGGCAGCTTGATCGTATCGAGCAGGGGAGTGTCCGGTCTTTGCGTCATAATAATACCCGTCCTCAGTTGCGGCGATGAATGCTGAAACGCGCCGCATGTCGTAACAGATCGGCTTTCGGCCCGAAAGGTTCCAGGTGATCGATCGCCTGATCAACCAGAATGGCGGCGTGAGCCCGCGCCTCTTCCAGCCCCATGAGCGAGACGAAGGTCGCCTTGCCGGCTTCGGCATCCTTGCCTGTCGCCTTGCCCATTTCCTCGGGGCTGCCCTCTTTATCCAATATGTCGTCCGCAATCTGAAAGGCCAGCCCAAGATCGTGCGAATAGGCCTTGAGCGCCTGCGCCAGCGGCGGCGAGGCATGGCCGAGGATGCCGCCCGCCTCGCAGGCGAAGCTGATCAGCGCGCCGGTTTTAAGCCGTTGCAGCCGCGTGATCGTGGCGATATCGATCGGCGTCGTCTCGGCGTGGATATCCATCATCTGGCCGCCGACCATGCCTTGCGCGCCGATCGCCCGGGCGAGGCGGTTGACGAGCTGAAGCCGGATCTCGGCCGAGGGATGGGTCTTCATGTCGCCGATGGTTTCAAAGGCGAGCGACTGCAGTGCGTCGCCGGCGAGAACCGCCGTCGCCTCATCGAATTTTCTGTGCACTGTGGGAAGGCCGCGGCGCAGATCATCATCGTCCATGCAGGGCAGATCGTCATGGATCAGCGAATAGCTGTGCACCATCTCGAGCGCGGCGGCGACGCGCACCGAATGCAGCCGCGGCACGGCAAAGAGATCGGCCGACTGGATCGCGAGAAAGGCCCGCATCCGTTTGCCGGGCGACAGCACGGCGTAGCGCATGGCCTCGAACAACGGCTTCTCGAGTGCCTCGGTTTGCGGCAGCAGGGCGCGAAGCTCCCGATCCATCAACTCTGCGGTCTGGCGAAGAGCAATGTTGAAATCATCATCCATTAAAATGTTGCAACCCCGTATGAGGCATCTTTACTCAACATTTGCCGGTTCAACCGACAGATTGTCGCCGCGCCCGACGATTTTATCGACCCGTTCCTGGGCGTTTCGAAGACGCGCCTCACAATGGGCTTTCAGAAGCGAGCCGCGCGTATAGATATCGATCGACTGGTCAAGATCCACCTGACCTGAGTCGAGCTTTTCAACGATCTGTTCAAGCTCGCGCAGCGCCGTTTCAAAGCTCATCGCGGCGATGTCGTCGGGTATCTTCTGGCTAATGGGATCAGACATAATTTCTCCTTTGCCGTCTTATAACCTTCTCTCAGGCCCGGAGCAACGCTTTCACATGCGCATCGACGCCTTCGGCCAGCCCCTCCAGATCATAGCCGCCTTCGAGCAGCGACACGACGCGCCCCCTCGCATGCAGATCGGCCACCGCCATCAGGTGGCGGGAGACCCAGCGGTAGTCCTCGCCGGTCAGCATGAGATTGGCGAGCGGGTCCTTGATATGTGCATCGAATCCGGCGGAGATGAAGAGAAACTCCGGGCGGAATGCATGGAGCGCCGGCAGGATGGCCGCGTCATAGGCTTCGCGAAACTCCCGCCCGCCCGCCCCGGCGGCAAGCGGCACATTGACGATATTGCCAACGCCGCGCTCGCCGGCCTCCCCGGTGCCGGGGTAAAAGGGCGGCGCCTGATGGGTGGAGGCGTAAAAGACGCCCGGATCCTTCTCAAAAATCTCCTGCGTGCCGTTGCCGTGATGAACGTCGAAATCGATGATGGCGACGCGGCTGAGGCCATATTTCTGCTGCACGTAACGCGCGCCAATGGCGATATTATTGTAAAGGCAAAAGCCCATGGCGCGCTCGGCTTCCGCATGGTGCCCGGGCGGGCGAATGGCGCAGAAGGCATTGGCCCCGTCTTCCGCCATCACCACATCGATTGCGGCGATGGTTGCGCCGACAGCGCGGAGCGCCGCCGTCTGGGAGCCGGGCGAAATCACCGTGTCGGGATCAAGATGCGCGGTGCCCGACGCCGGGATCGCGGCGGTCACATGACGGATATGCGCGGCGGAATGGGCGAGGGCGATCTGATCCTCGGTGCCGAGCGGCGCGTCATGCCGGATGAGGTCCGGAAAGTTGTCCGCATCGAGCTGGTGCAGCACGGCGCGCAGGCGATCC
This sequence comes from Sneathiella sp., assembly GCF_036844445.1. Taxonomy (GTDB): domain Bacteria; phylum Pseudomonadota; class Alphaproteobacteria; order Sneathiellales; family Sneathiellaceae; genus Sneathiella. The sequence continues at coordinate 455,467 of NZ_DAIUFV010000001.1, forward strand.
GCGCGCTCGGGATGGTGCGGGCCGGTGTCATGGAACAGACAGTCGCGATGGCTGAAAAGATGTGTTGTCATGGGCACCTGGCAGGGTTTGGTTAAAGTGAACTTCAATATGTGCTGAATTCTAGCGCGTTTTTCAAGTTTACCGCTAGGATTTTACATGCGCCGATGCAATCGCTTCCCTCCCGGCGCGGTGATGACTATGATACGGTGCATAACGTGACTTCGGTTTCACGAAAGGGATGGGTGAATGACGAACACGCAGAAAGTCTTGTTGCTTACCGGGGCGAGCCGGGGAATTGGCCATGCCACCGTCAAGCGCTTCAGCGCCGCGGGCTGGCGGGTGCTGACAGTCTCGCGTCAGGCTTTCTCGGAATACTGCCCCTGGGAGGGGGGAGAGAAGAATCATCTGCAGATAGACCTTGCCGATATCACGGCGCTGCCCGCCGCGCTCGATCAGATCCGCGAACGGCTGGACGGCGGCCTGCTGCATGCGCTGGTGAATAATGCCGGCATTTCCCCCAAAGGGCCGGAGGGTGCGCGCTTCAACACGCTCAACTCGTCATATGATGACTGGCTGCATGTTTATAACGTCAATCTCTTTGCGCCGCTGATGCTGGCGCAGGGGTTGTTTGACGAACTGGTGGCGGCGAAGGGGGCGATCGTCAATGTGACCTCGATTGCCGGCGGGCGGGTGCATCGTTTTGCGGGCTCGGCTTACGGCAGCTCGAAAGCGGCACTTGCCGCGCTGACGCGGGAGATGGCGGCGGATTTCGGCCCCTACGGCGTCCGGGTCAATGCGATCGCGCCGGGTGAGATTGATACCTCGATCCTCTCACCGGGGACAGAAGAGCTGGTGAAGGATATCCCGCTCCGCCGTCTCGGCCGGCCGGAGGAGGTTGCCTCCACCATCTATTTCCTCTGCGATGCGCCCTCATCCTATGTGACGGGGGCGGAAGTGCATATCAACGGCGGCCAGCACGTCTGAACGCTGCCGGCCGCGCAACTCCCCTTAAACTCAGTCCCAGTTCTCGGCTTTCGCGGCCGCGGCGACGACATCAAGTCCTTGCGTGAAGCGATCGAACATGGTGTCGATTTCCGCTTCCGTAATAATCAGCGGCGGGCAGAGGGCGAGGTTGTCGCCGGCGACCGCGCGGCTGATGACGCCGGCCTCTTGCATCGCGGCGGAAGCCTTCGGCGCGGCTTTCCGGGACGCATCGAAGGGGCGCTTCGTCTTTTTATCGGCGACCAGTTCAACCGCGCCGATCAGCCCCATGGAGCGCACTTCGCCGACCAGCGGATGATCGCCGAGCGCCTGGAAACGCTCGTTAAAGCGCACTGAGACTTTCCTCACATGCGCGAGGAGATCGCGCTCCTCCATCAGCTGAAGGGTGCGAAGTCCGACCGCGGCCGGGACCGGATGGCCGGAATAGGTGAAGCCGTGGGCGAGGGCGCCGTGCTTCTCGCTCTGCTTGACCATACCCTGGAAAATTTCCTCCGTAATCATGACGGCGGAGATCGGGAGATAAGCCGACGAGAGCGCCTTTGCGCAGGTGACGATATCCGGGCGGATGCCGAGCGCCTCGGATCCCCACATCTCGCCCGTCCGGCCGAAGCCGCAGATCACTTCATCGGCGACCATCAGCACGTCGTATTTTTTCAGTACCGCCTGCATCTTCCCGAAATAGGTGGCGGGCGGGATGATGACGCCGCCTGCGCCCATGATCGGCTCGGCGATAAAGGCAGCGACGGTCTCGGGGCCTTCGGCAAGGATCAACTGCTCAAGCTCGGCGGCGCAGCGGGCGGCGAATTCCTCCTCCGTCTCGCCGTCCTTGCCGTAGCGGTAGTAATGCGGGCAGGAGGTGTGGAGGATATTCTTGATCGGCAGGTCGAAATCATTATGGAGCGGCGGCAGGCCGGTCAGGCTCGCGGCCGCGACGGTGACGCCGTGATAGGCTTTCTGGCGGGAGATGATTTTCTTCTTCGCGGGCTGCCCGCGGCTGTTGTTATAGTACCAGACGAGCTTGATGACGGTATCGTTCGCTTCCGAGCCGGAGTTCGCGAAAAACACTTTTGAGAAGGGCATCGGCGCAACTTCCAGCAGCTTCTCGGCGAGCAGGATGCTGGGTTCCGTCGATTTGCTGGCGAAGGAGTGATAGAAGGGGAGCTTGCGCATCTGTTCGGTCGCGGCCTTGATCAGCTCTTCCTCGCCGAAGCCGAAGGAGGCGCACCAGAGGCCCGCCAGCCCCTCGATATACTCGCGACCCTCCTCGTCATAGACATGCACGCCCTTACCGCGCTGGATGATGAGCGGCCCCTCGGTGAGGTGGGTCGAGAGGTTGGTGTAGGGGTGAATCATGCTCCGCACATCACGGGCGGCGAGGGAGTTTCCCTGTAGTAGGCTCGGGCTGGACATTGCAAATTCCTCTTGTTCTCTGTGGATTTCTTTACTTTAGTTGTAGGCCCAATGCGGACGGGCTGTCAAAGAGCTTTCGCGTCTCCTAATATTCTTGTTCCGGTTATAATGGTTGTGGCTAATAAGAAGCAGCGAGAGGAGCGTCGGGATGAGCGAGCTGTTCAGTTTTGAAGGCGAGGGCGGCACCCGGTTGCAGGCCCGGCGCTGGCTCGAGGTAGAGCGACCAAAGGCGGCCGTGCAGATCGCCCACGGCATGGCCGAACATGGCGGGCGATATGCGCGCTTCGCCGAGGTGCTGAACGCCTTTGGCTATATTGTCTATGCCGCGGATCATCGCGGGCACGGGCTGAATATCTCAGACAGCACGCCGGCCGGGCATCTTGGCGATGAGGCGGGCTGGCGCGCCGCCGTCGGCGATCTTTATTGCCTCAACCGGGAGATCGCGGCGCGGCATGCGGGCGTGCCGATCTTTCTCTTCGGCCACTCCATGGGTTCCTTCATGGCGCAGGACTATATCGCCCGCCACGGCGACAGCATAGAGGGCGTTATACTGTCGGGCAGCAACGGGCCGCAGGCGGGGCTGCAAAAGCTGAAGGCGCGGATGGGGCTCGCCTTCGTGCGGCGCGCTGTGAAGAAATTTGGCCCCCGTGCGCATCACCCGCAGCTTCGCGGCATTTTCAAAGGCTTCAACCGGCCGTTCGCGCCAAACCGGACGGATTTTGACTGGCTCTCCCGCGATGAAGGAGAGGTCGATAAATATATCGCCGATCCGCTTTGCGGGTTCGACTGTTCGCTCGCCACATGGGAGGGGGTGATGGACGCGCTGCTCCGTATTGCCGCGCCGGCCGCGCTCCGCGCGATGAAGTCGGATCTCCCGATCCATGTTTTCAGCGGCAGCGAGGATCCGGTCGGCGAGGCGGCGCGCGGCGTTCGCCGTCTGCTTGATGCCTATGCAGCGCACGGCTTCACCCGCGTCAGTCATAAATTCTATCCGGGCGGGCGGCACGAAATGCTGAACGAGACCAACCGCGACGAGGTGATGGCGGACATCGTCGTCTGGATCAACGGCGTAATCGGGTGAGGGGGCGGCGGGACGCATTCGCCGTCCGCCGCCCGCTTCGATTTCCCTAGATCGAAAAGCCGCCGAGCTTGGTCTCGAGATATTCGAAGATGCCTTCCTTCGCGCCTTCGCGGCCAAGACCGCTGTCTTTCATCCCGCCGAAGGGGGCGGCGGCGCTGGTCGGGTTGATGTCGTTGATGCCGATGATACCGAAGCGCAGGCCCTCGAACATGCGCATGGCGCGGGAGAGGTCGCGGGTGTAGACATAGGCCGCAAGGCCATATTCGGTGTCATTGGCGCGGCGGAGGACTTCCGCTTCACCCTCAAACCGGATGATCGGTGCGACCGGCCCGAAGGTCTCCTCGCGGTAGATCAGCATATCCTCCGTCACGTCGGCAAGGACGGTCGGCGCAAAGAAATAGCCCTTGTCGAGATTGTTCGATTTCAGAGGAAAGCCGCCCGCGACAAGCCGCGCGCCTTTTGAGACGGCGTCGTCCACCTGCCGTGCAACCTTGTCGACGGCGGCCTGGTTAACCAGCGGGCCGATCGAGACGCCATCCTCGAACCCGCTCCCCGCTTTCATTCCGGCAACGCGGGCGGCGAACGTCTCGACGAACGCGTCATAGGATCCTTCCTGCACGAAGAAGCGGTTCGGGCTGATGCAGGCCTGGCCGGTGTTCAGGAATTTAACCAGTGAGCCGCCTTTCGCGGCATGGGCGGGGTCGACATCCTCGAAGACGACGAAGGGCGCGTGGCCGCCGAGCTCTGCCGAGACGCGCTTCATATTGGCGCCCGCTTCCCCCGCCAGCATCTTGCCGACTTTGGTGGAGCCGGTGAAGGTGAGCTTGGCAACCGACGGATGGCTGGTGAAGACCTTCCCGACGGGTTTGGGGTCAAGCGCGGTCACGAGATTGACGACGCCCGCCGGAATGCCCGCGGCCTCGAAAATTTCGAACATCGCAATAGCACAAAGCGGCGTCGCTTCGGCGGGCTTCAACACCACGGTGCAGCCCGCGGCAAGCGCCGGCGCGACTTTGCGCGTGATCATGGAGATGGGATAGTTCCAGGGCGTGACCGCGGCCACCACGCCGACCGGCTGCTTCAGCACCATGAAGCGCTGGTCGCTGCGCGAGGAGGGGAGGATTTCACCGTTGATGCGCTTCGCCTCTTCCGAATACCAGAGCAGGAAATCGGCGCCATACTGCACTTCATTGCGCGCCGCCTTGATCGGCTTGCCCTGTTCCTCGGTCATGATGCGGGCGAGATCCTCTTTGCGCTCGATCATGATCTGATAGGCCTTGTAGAGATAGGCCGAGCGCTGGTAGGCGGTCGTCTGCGACCAGCTCTCGAACGCGGTGGCGGCCGCTTCAATCGCCTGCTCGGCCTCGGCCGCGCCGCCGTCCGGCACCTGCCGGATCACGTCCCCCGTCGCGGGGTTTTCGACATCGAAGCTTTTGCCATTTGCGGCGGCGATCCATTTTCCGTTTATAAACATAGTCTCTCTCAAGCCTTTCACGAGGGGCGGCGGTCTGCCCGGAAATTTTGCCGCCCAGTCTAATGAAATCCTGAAACGGGTCAAAGATTCTTCCGGGCCCGCGTGCCACTGATGCGCCGATATCGCGCGAGCGCTCAAATAAACTTTACCTGAAGCGGCGGCAGTTTTATGCTGGCAGGAAAGTCTAATACTTCAACTAACATGGGAACTGATATGCTGGGTCTAATTCAGGATCGGCCGTTGCTGATTTCATCACTTATCGAATATTCCGGTATGTATCACGGGGACGTCGAAATCGTTTCGCGGAGTGTCGAGGGGCCAATTCACCGCACGAATTATCGGAACATCAACCTGCGGGCAAAAAAGCTGGCGCAGGCGCTGGAAAGGCTCGGCGTCAAGCTCGGCGACCGGATCGGCACGCTGGCCTGGAACGGCTATCGGCATATGGAGATATACTTCGGTGTCTCCGGCATGGGGGCGGTCTGCCACACCATCAACCCGCGACTCTTCCCTGAGCAGATCGCCTACATCATCAATCACGCAGAGGACAAATATATCTTCGTCGATCTGACGTTCGTGCCGCTGCTCGAAGCGCTGAAGGATCATCTGAAGGCGGTCAAGGGCATTGTTATCATGACCGATCCGGCGCATATGCCGCAGACGTCGCTTCCGAATGTCATCTGCTATGAGACGCTGGTCGAGGCGGAGAATGGCGACTACGCCTGGCCGCAGTTCGATGAAAAGACCGCGTCCTCGCTCTGCTATACCTCGGGCACGACGGGCAACCCCAAAGGCGTCCTCTATGCCAACCGCTCGACGGTGCTGCACAGCTACTGCGTCTGCGCCAATGACGGGCTTGGCGTCAGCAACCGTGACAGCATCCTCGCCGTGGTGCCGATGTTCCATGCGAACGCCTGGGGTCTCCCTTACGCGGCGGCGATGTGCGGCGCCAAGATGGTGATGCCGGGCGCCTCGATGGACGGCGCCTCGCTCTATGAGCTGATGGAAAGCGAAGGGGTGACACTGTCTGCCGGCGTTCCGACCATCTGGATGATGTTGCTGGGCTATGTGAAGGAGAACAAGCTCAAATTCTCGACCATGCAGCGCACGGTGATCGGCGGCTCTGCCGCGCCGCGGAGCATGATCGATACCTTCGTTCAGGATTATGGCGTCGAGGTCATCCACGCCTGGGGCATGACGGAGACGAGCCCGCTCGGCACCACGGGCAATCTCCTGAAAAAGCACGAAGGGCTGTCGCACAAGGAAAAGACCGATATCCGCGTCAAGCAGGGGCGGGTGATCTTCGGTGTCGAGCTCAAAATCACCGGCGATGACGGCAAGGAGCTGCCGCGCGACGGCGTCGCCTTTGGCGATATCAAGGTGCGGGGCCCGTGGATCACGAGCGGTTATTTCAAGGGCGAGGGCGGCAATGTTCTGGATAAGGACGGCTGGTTCACCACGGGTGATGTCGGCACGCTCGATCCGGATGGCTATATGCAGATCACCGACCGCTCCAAGGACGTCATCAAATCGGGCGGCGAATGGATTTCCTCGATCGATGTGGAAAACGAGGCGCTCGGCTGCCCCGGTATCGTCGAGGCGGCGGTGATCGCCGTGCCGCATCCGAAATGGGACGAGCGCCCGCTCGTCATCGCGGTGAAGGAGAAAGGCCATCCGGTCAGCCGCGACGATGTGATCCGGCATCTGGAGAAAAGCCTCGCCAAGTGGCAGCTCCCCGATGACGTGGTGTTCGTCGACGAACTGCCGCACACCGCAACCGGCAAGCTTCTGAAGACCAAGCTGCGTGAAGAATATAAAGATTACAAGCTGCCGACCGCCTGAGCGGCGCGCGATCGGGGGCGGTGACACTCTGTCGCCGCGCCCGGCATGATTTTCAAAGCCTGACGGATTGCACCTGTGACCCGTCAGGCTTTTTACCTGCCGCCGTCAGAATTTCTCGCCCGGGATCCGGCTTGCCTGGCGGATCCAGTCGGTGACCTGCTTTTCATCCCACGGCGCGTCCTCATAAATATGATAGTAGCGTATCCCGTCCATTTTCGAGGAAACGGGCGGTTCCGGTTTCAGCGATGTGCCGCGCATGAAGGAGAGCTTGATGTATTTCTTGAAGCAGTACATCGAGAAGAACCAGCCGCCGTCATTGCCATAGAGCGGGGTGTTCCATTTGACGGCCTTCGTTACCTCCGGAAAGACCCTTTCGACAATTGCATCGAGCTGCTCGCCGACATCTTTTTTCCAGCCGGGCATGGCCTTGATATAGGCCTTGACGGGCTTGTCGCCCTCGCCCTTCGGGATTTGCGGATTGCCACTCGAAAGCAGCTTCGGTTTGCTTGAGGAAGCCATCCGCCTGATATAGCGCAGCGTTAGCCGCTTGCCAACCGGCGGCGGGCGTCCCGTCCGTTGTTGCACACTCCCAAGCGAAGGCAAGGATTGATTTTTCACCGCGACCCGCTTAATTAAACGCAGGCTTGCAGCGGGTTGGCTGCGGGCCGTCACTTCATGTCCGGATATGAGAGATGATCCGGTGATCAGGACCTATCATGACGATGCTGGAAGAACGGGTTGCCAACCGGCGGACCTTTGCGATTATTGCGCACCCCGACGCGGGCAAGACGACGCTCACCGAAAAGCTGCTGCTGTTCGGCGGCGCGATCCAGCTCGCCGGCGCGGTCAAAAGCCGGGGCGAGGCGCGACGCGCCCATTCGGACTGGATGAAGGTGGAGCGCGAGCGCGGCATCTCCGTCGCCTCCTCGGTCATGACGTTCGACTATCGCGGCAAGACCTTCAACCTTCTGGACACCCCGGGCCATGAGGATTTTAGTGAGGATACCTACCGGACGCTGACGGCGGTTGACAGCGCGGTCATGGTGCTCGACGGCGCGAAGGGCATCGAGAGCCAGACGCGCAAGCTCTTTGAAGTCTGTCGCCTGCGCGATATGCCGATCACCACCTTTATCAACAAATTCGACCGCGAGGCGCTCGATCCCTTCGATCTGCTCGATGATATCGAGCAGACGCTGGCGCTTGACGTCGTGCCGGCGAGCTGGCCGATCGGCATGGGGCGGAATTTCCTCGGCTGCTATGATCTTTTCAACGACCGGCTGACGCTGATCGCCAAGGGCAGCGCGCAGGCCGCCGATAACGGCATCACCTGCGACGGGCTCGATGATCCGAAACTTGACGAACTGCTCCCCGCCGACGCGGTTGCGAAGCTCCGCGAGGATGTGGAGATGGCGCGCGGCCTTTGCCCGGAGTTCGATATGCAGGCGTTCCTCGACGGGACGATGACGCCCGTCTATTTTGGCAGCGCGGTCAATAATTTCGGCGTCGAGACGCTGCTGAACGGCCTGACCGAAGCCGCGCCAAGCCCGCGCCCGGCACCCACGGCAGGCCGCGAAATATCGCCGCTGGAGAAGAAGGTCAGCGGGTTTATCTTTAAAATCCAGGCCAATATGGACCCCAAGCACCGCGACCGCATTGCCTTTATGCGGCTGGTCTCCGGCCATTTCCGCCGCGGCGCGAAGCTGAAACATGTGCGGAGCGAGAAAACCCTCAATATCCACAATCCCGTACTGTTCCTTGCGCAGGACCGGGAACTGGCGGAGGAAGCCTGGCCCGGCGATATCATCGGTATCCCGAACCACGGCAATTTGCGTATCGGCGATGCGCTGACGGAGGGTGAGGATATCCGCTTCACCGGCATTCCGAGCTTCGCGCCGGAGCTGCTGCAGCGTGTCCGCCCGCTCGATCCGATGCGCGCCAAGCATCTCGGCCGCGCGCTCTTCCAGCTCGCGGAGGAAGGTGCGGCGCGCGTTTTCAAGACACGCCTTGGCTCCGACTGGGTAGTCGGCGTTGTCGGCGGCCTGCAGTTCGAAGTGCTGGCCGACCGCATCCGCACCGAATATGATATCCCGGTGACATTCCAGCCGACCGAGCTTTACACCGCGCGCTGGGTCGAGGCGGAGGATAACCGCGAGATGAAGAAATTCATCGATGCCAATCAGGCGGCGCTCGCCGATGATCACGATGAGTCGCCGGTTTTCCTCGCCCGCAACGCCTGGCATCTGGAGCGGACGGAAAAGGACTGGCCCGCCATCCGTTTTCAGAAAACGAAGGAACAGTCTGCTTAAGCGACAGCCATAAAGGAGAGACCCCATGCCCTCATTCGATATTGTCTCAAAGACCGATCTCGCCGAGGTGGATAACGCGCTCGGCAATATCCGCCGCGAGATTGAAACCCGCTATGACTTCAAGGGGAGCAACTGCCGCATCGAGCGGACGGATGAGGTGATCACCATTCATGCCGATGACGATCTCAAGCTGAAGCAGATGCACGAGCTGTTGCAGGGGCATCTGGCGCGGCGCAAGATCGATGCCGGCGTGCTGGATTACAAAACGCCGGAAAAGGCGGCCGGGCAGAGCGTGCGCCAGACGGTTGTCGTCCGCCAGGGCATCGACAAGGAGCTTGCCAAAAAGCTGGTCAAGGAGATCAAGGGATCGAAAATCAAGGTCCAGGTCAGCATCCAGGGCGACGAACTTCGCGTCTCAGGCAAGAAACGCGACGATCTGCAGGAGACCATCGCCTTCTGCAAGTCGCTGAACCTTGAGCAGCCGCTGCAATATGTGAATTTCCGCGACTGATCCTGCGCGGCGCGCTCAGCGAAGCGAATAGAGCGACTGGGCGGTGGCCGGGCCGTCCGAGGTAACCTCGCCCGTGTTGATCATATGCAGGATATGGGCATAGACCGAGCGCGCCGCGGCAGCGTGGAGATTTTCCGGCACATCCTGATACATCTGCCGCACCATGTCGGGGATATGCATCGGCCCGGATTTGAGACAGGCGCGGATCTGGTCCATCCGCTCATGCCGGTGGGCGATCAGCGCTTCGACAAAGGGCTTCGTCTCGGTGATCGCCGGCCCGTGGGTCGGCCAGTAGCGCTCGTAATCATAGGCGAGCAGCTTCTCAAGGCTTTGCATATAATCGCTCATATTGCCATCGGGCGGTGAGACGACGGTGGTCGACCAGCCCATGACATGATCGCCGGTAAAGAGCGTTTTCTCTTCGCGAAGACCGAAGCAGACATGATTGGAGAGATGCCCCGGCGTATGGATGACATCGACCGTCCAGCCGTTGCCGAGAATGACATCGCCATCTTCGAGCTTGATGTCGGGAACGAAGTCCGTGTCGCCGCCTTCCTCCAGCTTGAACTCCGAAACGCCGCCGCCATGCGGGCCGAAGCCGTAGGTGCGCGCGCCCGTGAGCGCCTTCAAAGGCGCCGCCGCCGGGGAATGGTCGTGATGGGTGTGGGTGATCAGGATATGGGTCACCATCTCCCCCTTCAGCGCCGCCATCAGCGCGCCGACATGATCGTCATCGAGCGGGCCCGGATCGATCACCGCAACTTCGCCGCGGCCGATGATATAGGTGCCCGTGCCGTGAAACGTGAAGGCGCTCGGATTGCGGGCGATAACTCGCCGGACATAGGGGCTCAGCGTCTCCGCGACACCATATTCGAAATCCAGTTCTCTCTTGAAGGGGATCGTGACCGCCATTTATATCCGCTTTTTTTTCTGTTTCCCGGTTTTTGTTGATTGTAGCGATATGGATGAGGGCGGCAACAGGAATATTTTTTCAACTATATTTGACAAGACACCTCAAGACAGGTGTTTTTTTACTATGAAATGTGCTATCCCAATATATCCGTCGTTGCTAATCGACGGGGACTTCTGATCATTCGGTGACCTGACGTGCAACGCGCCGGGACATAGGGTGAATAAGTTGATTTCGTTGTTCAAGAGTGCGCAGCCTTATGGCTGTGTCAGCGGGTGGAGAGGCAACGGAATGGGAGATTCTCGAGACAGGGTTAAGGTCCAGCCGGACCGGACCGTCGGGAACCGCCTGAGTCTGCATAATGTACCGCAGGAAAGTGCTTTCTTCTGATCGGACGCTTGCGCTTCCCCTCTGAAGAACCCGTTTTCCGGGCATTCCACTGACTTGCTAGGCGAGTCAAATCAATAAGAAGGAGTTAGAAATGACGTTGAGAATTGGTGATACCGCCCCTGATTTCGAGATTGAAACGACCAAGGGGAAAATCCGGTTTCATGACTGGGCCGGGGACAGCTGGGTTTTCTTTTTCAGCCATCCCGCTGATTTCACCCCCGTCTGCACCACGGAAATCGGGCGCACCGCACAGCTTTCGCAGCAGTTTGCCGATCGCAATGTGAAATGCCTCGGCCTGTCGACCGATACCGTTGACGCGCATCTCAAGTGGATCGACGATGTCAACGATACGCAGAAGACCACCGTCGATTTCCCGATGGTCGCGGATAAGGATCTCAAGGTCTCGCAGCTCTACGGTATGCTGCACCCGAACGAGAGCGAGACCCAGACGGTGCGCTCGGTTTTTATTATCGATCCGGCCAAGAAGATCCGCCTGACGCTGACCTATCCGATGAGCGTCGGCCGTAACTTCACGGAAATCCTCCGCGTGATCGATTCCATGCAGCTCGCGCAGAAGGCAGGGGTGACCACGCCGGCCGACTGGACGCCGGGTGAGCGGGTGATCATTCCGCCGTCGGTATCCAACGACGTGGCGAAAGAGAAGTTCCCGCAAGGCTGGGACGAAGCCCGTCCGTATCTCCGCTACACGACGGTCTGATCGTCGCAAGAACGTTAAATGCTGGAGGCCGCGCCGTTATCGCCGCGGCCTTTGCTTTATTGCGGCCAGCCTGTCAATCTCCCCGGCGACGAACGCCTTCGCCGCCTCGAAGCTCGGCGTCGAGATCGCCTCGAGCGCAATATCCTTCGCCTCGGCAATCGCCTTGAACAGCTTGATGATGTCCGCATAGCCAGGATCGTTGGTGACAACGGCATAGGCGATGTAGTGAATGCCCTTCTCGGCGAGGAAATCGACAAAAAAGGAGATATGCTGACCCGTCAGCGAGATTTCCCGGCCTTTTCGATTGTCGAGGATGGCGAGATAGCAGTCGGAACGTGTCAGTTCGAGAGTCGCCGCATAGACCGCCGCACGTTCCTTGATGGGCAATATTCCTGAAGGTCTGAAGATATGGACGAACTCGCTCTTGTACTCCATGGTTTCAAAGGAAATATTTTCATATTCCCTGGAGCCAATATGCCGCCATTCCATATGGTAAATTCTGCAATATGCGAAATTGCAGCCTTCTATTTAGGTACAACAACTTCAGGGGAGGAATTTTAATGCGGAAATCAATCAATAACAAGTCTCGACGAGAGGGCGGAAGAAAATATATTTGATTGCCCTTGTTCTTGTGTGAATAGATTATTTCCACAAAGTTTTTTATTGATACCGGGGGGATTAGATTATGAGAAAATGGATTATGCTGTCAGCGCTGTCGCTGCCACTTTTGCTGCTCTTCTGTGTGCCGAATGAAGCCAGCTCCGCTTTGCGGGTTCCGGCCGGCGGGATAATGACTGAGCAACCGGGCCACGGCGGGGGCTGTCGCAAGGATTCCCCGCCCGGCCGCTGCTGTCACAAGGACCACCGGACAGGCGAGGTGCATTGCCACTAAAGCATATGTCAGCGCTTCTCTCGCGCGGCCGCCTTACTGAATGGGATAGTAGGGCGTATCCTTGCTCTCGCTTTTCCAGTTCACCCAGAGCTTGTCGTCGGTGCCCATATTGAGGGTGACGAAGTTGCGCGCCCGGATATATTTGTCCGAGGCGAAGGGGTTCAGCATCGTGATGCGGATCGTCTGATTTTCGTCGAGAAACTCCGTATTGTCGTTTGTCACCGTCATGATGCCGACCCATTGCAATCGGCTCGGCGAGGGGTGGACGATGCCCGAGGAGACCACCTGGTGCACCTTGCAATTGCGCTTGCTGTCATGGATGACGCCGATACAGCCAATATGCACATCGCCCGAGAGGATGACGGTTTTGTATTTCTCCGCCCCGAGGCCGTCGTTTCGGAGCTTCGCGCTCTCGAGCAGCCAGTGAATGAGCCGCGCGCGTTCGCCTTCATGGTTTTTTGACCGCCAGTGATCTTTCAGATCATCGGTCAGTGTCTCCTCCCACGGTGTTGCGTCAAAGGCTTTTTCCGCATCGGCAAAATCGCGATAGACAACCGGCACGGCGGAAAGGATGAGCAGATGCGCCTTTTTGTCTTCTTTCAGAAAGGCGATCACCCTGTCCCACTGCGCCGCGCTCATAACTTGCGCGAGGCTGCGCTCGGCCCGGTTGTCGAGGGCGAGAATGCGATAGCCCCGGAAATCGAGCGCGAAGGCGTAATGATCGGCCGCGGGATCGAGGAGGCTCCTGTTGAAGCGGGAGCGGATCTGGAACATCTCGAAATATTTCTTCGCGGTCGTGAAAATATACTGAAACACATCGCAGCCCTGCAAATCATCGGGAAAGCTGCCCCAGCCGTCAAAAATGTCATGATCATCCCACATCATGACCGAGGGGATGCTGGCGAGCATCAGGCTCATTGCCGGGTCAGTCCAGCGCGTCTCATAGAGATTTTCGAAGAACCGGTCGATCTGCGGTCGCATGGTCGCCGTTGCGGTGCGCTTCAGCTTCTCCGCCTGCGGCAGCGCGTTCCACTCCTGCAACTCGCTGACGGCGCTCCAGATGTTGTCCGCATAAAGCTGGTCGCCACCCATGAGGAGGAGGGAGAAGGGCGCCTTTTCATGCTCAATCACCATCTCCTGCCAGAGGCGGTAGGGCTCCTCAGTCTTGTGCATGAGATCGAGCGCGGAAAAGCCGTTGCAGGAGCCATAGGCGAAGCGCGGCGGCTCGCTCTTGCCGGGAATATGGAAGGCCCATTCGCTTCGCTTGTTGCGGCAATCTGCGATCTCGCCGCCTAGTTCGATGCGGTAGGTGACCTCTTTTCCGCTGGCGCCTGCGGGCGCGGCAACCTTCTGCTCGCCCCGCCAGACGCGGAAGTTCGGCGTCTCGCCGATGATGCGGCACTTTGCGCTTTTGCCGCCGACCTTCCAGACCGCCTCACCAATCTCTTGCGCCGTCGAGAATACAACCGTGTACTGATTTTCCCCTTCAATGCCGAGAACCGGCCCCGTCTTCAATGTCGCCATCTTATTCCCCCTGTTCCCGCCGACGTGCGGCAAGACGGAATTTTATGCGTCATCGGCCGTCATCGCAACTGCCGATAAAACGCGAATTTGCTGCGTAACTTATTCAAATTTTAGAAAAATTCGCAGTCGCTAGATAGGGCCGCAGCCGGGGCGATCATGTGGGGCGGGAACTATTTTCTGGATGCGACGTTTGTTCGATACCTGGAGGGGTTAACTCGAGAGGACGAACAAATGAGAAGAATGACATATGTTCCGCATAAATATGTGCTGAGAACCGCCGCTGTGCTGGGGCTTGGCCTGATTGTGGCTTCCTGCGGGACGCACCATCCGCCGCCGCAGCAGGTCGGCTCCACCACCCCGAGCGTGACTTACAAATATCACAGCGACGATGAGCTGATGCAGGTCAGCCAGCGCGCCGAGACGCATTGCCGGCAGTATAACTTCACCGCCCGGCCCGGCCAGTTTTCCACCAATTCCGATGGCAGCCGCAGCGTGATATTCGAATGCGTCCCGGCGGCGACAGCGACAACCACCACCAGCCCCGCCGTTCAGAGCTCCAACCTTATCTATAATTACCGGACGGATCAGGAGCTGTTGAATGCCTCGCGAAGCGCGCAGGCCTATTGCATGCGAAACGGCAGCAGCCAGGTAATCTCAACGATCGTCAGCAATGGCGACGGCTCGAAAACCGTGACCTTCCAGTGCCAGGCCTGATACGGGGGCGGATTTGATATTGCACGAAATGCGGAGGGGGGCTTTCCGTCTTCTTCGCATTCCGCGCGTCCGCGTGGCGGATTGCGCTTTAAGTTTATGACTTTGGGAATGAAATGGTCGGGGCGAGAGGATTTGAACCTCCGACCCCATCGTCCCGAACGATGTGCGCTACCAGGCTGCGCTACGCCCCGACCGGTGCCGGCCCGTGGAATTCAGGACCGGCGAAGCAGATGCCTTATAATCTCCTTTGATCGCCTTCTGCAAGGGCGAAATGGCACTTGCGGTGATTTTTCCTGAAAAATCCGCGCGCCGGCCTAAAAGGCGCGCTCAATTGAGAAATCGACCGCTTCGAGCAGCGCGGATTTTATCTCGCTGTCTTCAAAGATGCCGAGCGCATCCTTGGCCATCGCCCCATAGTGGCGGGCCCGCTCGATGGTATCTTCAAGCGCGGCGTGGCGATTGATAATGGTGATGGCCGTCTCGAGATCCGCATCCTTTTGCTCGCCATCCTCGATCACGCGTTTCCAGAAGGCGCGCTCCTCGGTATTGCCGCGGCGGAAGGCGAGGAGGATCGGCAGCGTCACCTTGCCCTCGCGGAAGTCATCGCCGATCGCTTTGCCAAGCGCTTGCTGCTCGGCCGAATAGTCGAGCGCGTCATCAACGAGCTGGAAGGCGATGCCGAGATTGCGGCCGTAGCTTTCGAGCGCCTGCGCTTCCGCTTTCGGCCGGTCGGCAACCACCGCACCAACTTCGCATGCCGCTGCAAAAAGCGCCGCCGTCTTTGAGGAGATGACCTGCAGGTAGCTGTCCTCGGTCGTGTTGGTATGCCCGACATTCATCAGCTGCATCACCTCACCCTCGGCGATCACCGCGGAGGCATTCGAGAGAATCGCCAGCACTTCGAGCGAGCCATCCTCGACCATCAGCTGGAACGAGCGACTGAACAGGAAATCGCCAACCAGCACGCTTGCCTGATTGCCCCAGAGGACATTGGCCGTCTCATTGCCGCGGCGAAGGTCGCTTTCATCGACGACATCGTCATGCAGCAGCGTCGCGGTATGGATGAATTCGACGCAGGCCGCGAGCTTCTTCGCGCGGTCCCCTTCATAGCCGCAGAGCTTCGCCGCGCCGAGGGTCAGAACAGGGCGCAGACGCTTGCCGCCCGCCGCGATCAGATGCCGCGCCAGGGTCGGGATCAACTCCACCTCGCTATGCATTCTTTCCAGAATGATATCGTTGGTATCGTGCAGATCCTGCTCGACAATCTTCATCAGGCGAGCGATGGACGCTTTGCTGCTGCGATCCTTGTGGGAATCGAGATTTACAATGATAGCCACATTTTCCTCATCGGGCCGGTTGGTTTGCGGACGAGCATAGCTTAAGATTGCGACGGGTCAAGTAAGCGCGATATTCTACCGGGGCGAATGAATGCCTATCATACCCTGTCAGGAGACGATGTGAAAGAACTGATAAGATGCAATGATCCGGTCCTGATTTCCTACCTGACAGCGGTTCTGGAGGAGGAGGGAATCGCGACCTTTCTCCTCGACGAGCATACCGCCATTCTGGAGGGGAGCATCGGCGCGATCCAGCGGCGGATCATGGTGACGGACGAGGATTTCCCGCGCGCCGAACAAATTCTGGATGAAATCGGCGAGGGAGAAACGCCGGCATGACGGCGGCTCTGCACGGGGGCGAAATGACGGGGGATCTGACGCGCGATGATTTTCTCGGCGGGGCGCTGAAAATATGGCAGCCGCGACGGGGGTTTCGCGCCGGCTCCGACGCCGTGCTGCTGGCCGCCGCCATCGAGGCGAAGCCGGGGGAGACGCTGCTCGATGTCGGGGCAGGGGTCGGCACCGCCGGGCTTTGCGCGCTCCATCGGCTGCCCGGCACCACGCTCTTTGCCGTTGAGCTGCAGGCGGAGCTTGCGGCCCTCGCTGCGGAAAATGCGGCCGCCGCAGGATTTCAGGATCGCTGCTCGGTCATTACGGCGGACATTGGCGTGCGCAGCAGCTTTGCCGGCCAAACCGGGCCGGGCGGAAAAGCTTTCCTTGAGGCCGGGTTCGATCATGTCTTTACCAATCCGCCTTTTTTCGGCCGCGACCGCTCGCAGGAGGCGGGAACGGAGGGACGCACGCTCGCGCGCCGGGAATCGGATGTGCCGCTCTCCGGGTGGCTCCGCTTCTGCATTGCCAGGGCGCGCTCGAAAGGCACGGTGACGATCATCCACAGAACCGAACGGCTCGGCGAGATCCTGACGGCGATGGAGCCGCTCTGCGGGCGGATCCGAATTCTGCCGCTCTGGCCGGATGCGACCTCGGGCGCGAAACGGGTCATCGTGCAGGGGGTGAAGGGGGCAAAAAGTCCGCTCCGTCTGCTGCCGGGGCTGGTCCTGCATGACGCCGGCGGCGGGCCGAGCGAAATGGCCGAAGCAATCCATCGCCGCGGCGCCTCACTTGCCCGTTATCTTGCGTGAAAAGACTTGTACATAATCGTTTAATCCTTACCTTATCGCCCATGAAACTAAAGCCACTTCTGCAAAAAACGCCGCTTCGGCGTCTCTTCGATACGTCACCGGTCGTGACCGTTCTGCCGCTATACGGGGTCATCGCGCCGGGGGGCGGCAAGCTCAGGGGCGAGCATCTCAATCTCGCGGGCCTTGCCGAGCAGATCGAGAAGGCCTTTTCCGCGAAGCATCTCGCGGCCGTCGCGCTCGCCGTCAACTCGCCGGGCGGATCGCCCGTGCAGTCGGCGCTGATTTTCGATCGCATTCGCCAGCTTGCCGAGGAGAAGGACGTGCCCGTCTACGCCTTCGCCGAGGATGTGATGGCGTCCGGCGGCTACTGGCTCGCGCTTGCCGCCGATGAGATCTATGTCAACAAAAGCTCGATCATCGGCTCGATTGGCGTCGTCTCGGCGGGCTTTGGCTTTCCGGCGCTCCTCGACAAGCTCGGGGTTGACCGGCGCATTTATACGGCGGGGGAAAATAAGGTGAAGCTCGATGCCTTCAGCCCCGAAAAGGCCGAGGACGTCGAATGGCTGGAGAAAATCCAGGGCGACATTCACGATACCTTCAAGGATGTCGTGAAAGCGCGGCGCGGCGAGCGGCTTAAAAAACGCAAAGACAAGGAACTCTTTTCGGGCGACGTCTGGATCGGCGACAAGGCGGTCGATCTCGGCCTTGTCGACGGGATCGGCGATATCCGCTCCTTCTGCCGGGCAAGATTCGGCGAGAAGGTCCGTTTCAACCGGATAGAGGGCAAGCAGGGCTTTCTCGCCCGCAAGCTTGGCCTCGGCGCGGGCGGCACTGCCGCGAGTGACGCCGTTGCCGCCATGATCGAGACGCTGCAGAGCCGCAGCCTTTGGGGCCGTTTCGGTCTTTAACCCGGGCGCGATTCGGCGCGTCCAACGCAGGAAACAGGAGCGAGTGGTGTCCCTCTTCAAGATCATTCTGCTGGGTTTGGTGATTGCCGGCGTTTTCTTCGCCCACCGCGCGTATCGGCGCTATGTGGACGAAAGGTCGGGAAAAACCGGAAATGACGCGCGATTCGCCAACCAATCGGCGGACCGGATGCTCGATCTGGATGAATGCCCGCGCTGCCACGCCTTCGTTGCCGATCTGAATACGCATCACTGTCAAGATAAATAGCAAAACGGGGTGATCGGCCGGTTGACCCGTCCCGTACAGGGCTTTATGTTGCAGCGCAATTATTCTTAAAAGCAATGTGGTCTGTACCATGGCGGGTAACCCGGCGTCCGCGCCATCCAATTCCTTTCAGGATCTCATCCTGACTTTGCAACATTACTGGGCTTCGAAAGGCTGCGTCATCCTGCAACCCTATGATATGGAAGTAGGGGCGGGGACCTTTCATCCGGCAACGACGCTGCGCGCCCTTGGCCCGGAGCCGTGGAATGCCGCCTATGTCCAGCCCTCGCGCCGCCCGACCGATGGCCGCTACGGCGAGAACCCGAACCGCACGCAGCATTACTACCAGTTCCAGGTGCTCCTCAAACCGTCGCCCGACAATATTCAGGAGCTTTATCTCGAGAGCATCTGTGCCCTCGGGATAGACCCGAAAAATCACGACATCCGCTTTGTCGAGGATGACTGGGAAAGCCCGACGCTCGGCGCCTGGGGGCTCGGCTGGGAAGTCTGGTGCGACGGGATGGAGGTCAGTCAATTCACCTTCTTCCAGCAGGTCGGCGGGTTCGAGTGTAACCCCGTTTCGGGCGAGCTGACCTACGGGCTTGAACGTCTCGCCATGTATGTGCAGGGCGTTGACAATATGTTCGACCTGAAATGGAACGATGCCGGCGTCACTTACGGCGACGTTTTCCTGCAGAATGAAAAGGAATTCTCCGCCTATAATTTCGAACATGCCAATGTCGAGATCCTGATGCGGCATTTCGAGGATGCGGAGCGCCAGTGCAACGATATTCTGGCGGCCGGCCTTGCGCTCCCGGCCTATGACCAGTGCATGAAGGCGAGCCATCTCTTCAACCTCCTCGATGCGCGGGGCGTCATCAGCGTGACCGAGCGTGCCGCCTATATCGGGCGGGTGCGGGCGCTCGCCAAGGCCTGTGCGGGTGGCTGGCTGAAATCGCGCGGCCATTTCGTGGAGGATGCCAATGGCTGAGTTGCTGCTGGAGCTGTTCTCCGAGGAAATCCCGGCGCGCATGCAGGCAAAAGCCGCCGCCGATCTCGCGCGTCTTGTCGGCGAGGGGCTGAAAGATGCCGGGCTTGAGTTTGACCGGCTGGAGGGATTCGCAACCGCCCGCCGCCTTGCGGTTGTTGTGGATGGCCTGCCGGCTGCGCAGCTCGACACATTCGAGGAGCGGCGCGGGCCCCGCGTCGGTGCGCCGGAGAAGGCCGTTGAAGGCTTTCTGAAATCAACCGGCCTCAGCCTCGACCAGCTTGAGGAGCGGGAGAGCGACAAAGGCGCCTTTTATTATGCGGTCATTGAAACCCGCGGCCGCCCGACCATCGAGGTGCTGCCCGATCTTTTGAGCGCGGCCGTCTCGGCGCTCCCCTGGCCGAAGCCGATGCGCTGGGGCGCATACTCCGCGCGCTGGGTGCGCCCGCTGCATAATATTCTCTGCCTTTTCAATGGCGATGTCGTTCCGCTTGCGTGGGAGCATCTGCGCGCCAACAACCAGACCTTCGGCCACCGCTTTATGGCGCCTGCGGCCTTTACGGTAAGCGGCTTTGATGACTACCGGGCGAAGCTGAAAAACGCCTATGTGGTGCTCGATGCGGCGGAGCGTGAGCGCGTTATCGCCAAGGATGCGGCGCGCCTTGCCAGCAATGAAGGGCTAACGCTCATCGAGGATCCGGCGCTCCTTGCCGAAGTTGCCGGGCTTGTCGAATGGCCCGAATGCCTGATCGGCTCCTTCGACCCGGGCTATCTCGACGTGCCGCAGGAGGCGCTGATTTCCGCCATGCGGAGCCATCAGAAATATTTCTCGCTCGCAGGATCAGATGGCAGGATGGCGCCCCGCTTTATCGTGGTGGCAAACCTCCGCGCCGAGGATGGCGGGCGGATGATCACGGCGGGCAACGAGCGGGTGCTCGGCGCGCGTCTTTCGGATGCGAAATTCTTCTGGGACAAGGACCGCGAGAAAAGCCTTGAAAGCCGGGTTGCGGATCTCGAAAAAATCATCTTCCATGCGAAGCTCGGCACGGTGCGCGAGAAGGTTGAACGCGTTATCAGCCTGACGAGGGAAATCGCCGCCTTCGTTCCGGGAGCCGATGCCGCTCTCGCAGCGCGCGCGGCGCTTCTGGCGAAGGCCGATCTCACCACCGAAATGGTCGGTGAGTTTGCCGATCTGCAAGGCCTGATGGGGCGCTATTACGCGGCCCATGATGGCGAGGATCCGGCGGTTGCCACCGCGATAGAGGAGCATTATTCGCCGCTCGGGCCGGGTGACCGCTGCCCGTCGGATCCGGTCAGTGTCGTCGTCGCGCTTGCCGACAAGATCGATACGCTGGTCGGTTTCTTCACCATCGATGAGAAGCCGACGGGGTCGAAAGACCCGTACGCGCTTCGCCGCGCCGCGCTCGGCGTGATCAGGCTGGTGCTGGAGAATAATCTCCGCGCGCCGCTGCTGGCGATTTTTGAAAAAGCGCGTGCGCTTTACACCTCCCGCTCCGAGACCTTCGATGCGCCCGCGCTGCTCGGCTTCTTCGCCGACCGGTTGAAAGTGCATCTGAAGGAGCAGAACGTCCGCCATGACTATATCGCCGCCGCGTTCGGCCGGGGCAATGAGGATGATCTCAACCGGCTGATGGCGCGCGTTGACGCGCTTTCGGACTTCCTTGCCTCTGACGACGGCGCAAACCTGCTGATCGCCTACCGCCGGGCCGCCAATATTCTCCGCATTGAGGAGAAGAAGGACGGCATCTCCTACAACCAGGCGGCCGATGCGGCGCTTTTCGAGGATACGGCAGAGAAGGAACTCGCCGCCCGCCTTGGGGAAATTTCACAGCAGGTCGAGGCGGCGCTCGCCCGCGAGGACTTCACCGCCGCCGGGCAGAGTGCCGCAGGCCTTCGCCAGCCGGTGGACCGTTTCTTTGATGATGTGACCGTGAATGCGGAGAATGCGGCGCTTCGGGCGAACCGCCTCAAGCTGCTTTCCGGCATTCGCAATCTGTTGGACAGACAGTGGGATTTGTCCAAAATTGAAGGCTAAATTTTACCTTTTCCGCGTAACTACATCTGTATGCCGCTACGAAGCGACTGACTTTAATATCAGAAGGGCAAATTTGAGATGACGAAGTGGGTATATTCATTCGGGGACGGAAAGGCGGATGGCACCGCCGAAATGCGCAATCTTCTTGGCGGCAAGGGCGCAAACCTCGCCGAGATGAGCAACCTCGGGCTGCCGGTTCCCTCCGGGTTCACCATTACCACCGAAGTCTGCACGGTTTATCTCGAGAATGACAAGACCTATCCCGACACGCTGAAGCCGCAGGTCGACGCAGCGATCAAGGGGATCGAGGCTTCTGTCGGCGGTCGCTTCGGTGATCCGGCGAAGCCGCTGCTCGTCTCCGTCCGCTCCGGCGCGCGCGCCTCAATGCCGGGGATGATGGATACCGTCCTCAATCTCGGCCTCAATGATGCGACAGTCGAGGGCCTCGCGGCGCAGAGCGGCGACCGGCGCTTTGCCTATGACAGCTACCGCCGCTTCATCCAGATGTATTCCGATGTCGTGCTCGGCGTCGATCACTATCATTTCGAGGAGCTGCTCGAAATCCTGAAAGGCGAAAACGGCTATCATCTCGATACCGATCTGACCGCCGACGACTGGGAGCGCCTGGTCGGCCAGTATAAGGAGAAGGTCGCCGAGGAACTCGGCCGCCCGTTCCCGCAGGACGTGGACGATCAGCTCTGGGGTGCAATCGGCGCGGTCTTCAACTCCTGGACCAATCAGCGCGCCATCACTTATCGCCGGCTGCATGACATTCCGGCGAGCTGGGGCACGGCAGTTAACGTGCAGGCGATGGTGTTCGGCAACATGGGCGATGACAGCGCGACAGGCGTTGCCTTTACCCGCAACCCCTCCACGGGCGAGAAGCTCTTTTACGGTGAGTTCCTTGTCAATGCGCAAGGCGAAGATGTGGTTGCGGGCATCCGCACGCCGCAGAATCTGACGAAGCAGGCGCGCATTGAAGCCGGCTCCGACGCGCCGTCCATGGAAGAAATCTTCCCCGGTGTTTTCCAGCAGCTCGTCGATGTCTACAAAAAACTCGAAGCCCACTATCGCGACATGCAGGATATCGAGTTCACGGTGCAGCAGGGCAAGCTCTGGATGCTGCAGACGCGTTCAGGGAAACGGACGGCAAAAGCCGCGCTCAAAATTGCCATCGACATGGTGCAGGAAGGGCTGATCACCAAGGAAGAGGCGGTCAAACGCATCGATCCGGCCTCGCTCGATCAGCTGCTCCACCCGACGCTCGATCCGAAGGCGAAGCGCAACGTCATCGCGCGCGGCCTGCCGGCAAGCCCGGGCGCGGCGTCGGGCGAGATCGTCTTTAACAGCGACGAGGCCGAAGCCCTCGCCGGCGAAGGGCGGTCCGTCATTCTGGTCCGCGTCGAGACGAGCCCTGAGGATATTCACGGCATGCATGCAGCACGCGGCATTCTGACCAGCCGGGGCGGCATGACCAGCCACGCGGCGGTGGTCGCGCGTGGCATGGGCCGGGCCTGCGTCTCGGGCGCCGGCGCGCTCAATATCGACTATAAAAACGAGACTTTGAGCGTCCTTGGTGAGACCTATAAAAAAGGCGAAACCATCACCATCGACGGCGGCAGCGGCGAGGTCATGCTGGGCGCGGTCGAGATGATCCTGCCGGAGCTTTCGGGCGAGTTTGGCGAGCTGATGTCCTGGGCCGATGAAATCCGCCGCATGAAAGTGCGCGCCAATGCGGAAACGCCGATGGATGCCGAAACCGCGCGCAAGTTCGGCGCCGAAGGCATCGGGCTTTGCCGGACCGAGCATATGTTCTTTGATGCGGAGCGGATCGTTTCCGTGCGCGAGATGATCCTCGCCGAGACGACCGAAGCCCGCCGCGCCGCGCTTGAAAAGCTGCTGCCCTACCAGCGCGACGACTTTGTCGAGCTGTTCCGCATCATGGCGGGCCTTCCGGTGACCGTGCGTCTGCTCGATCCGCCGCTTCACGAGTTCCTGCCCAAAACGGACGCCGAGATCAGCGAGCTTGCAACGACGCTCGGCGCCGATCCCGGCAAGCTTCGCCACCGCGCGCAGCAGCTTCACGAGTTCAACCCGATGCTCGGCCATCGCGGCTGCCGTCTCGGCATTTCCTTCCCGGAAATCTACGAGATGCAGGCGCGCGCCATTCTCGAGGCCGCCGTCCTCGTCAGCAAGGAGCTTGGCGAGACAGTCATTCCGGAGATCATGATCCCGCTGGTGGCAACGCGCCGCGAGCTTGATATCCTGAAAGGCAAGATCCGCCGCGTCGCCGATGAGATCGCCGCAGAGACGGGCAAGGAAATCAACTACCTGATCGGCACGATGATCGAGTTGCCGCGCGCCGCGCTGCAGGCCGGCGACATTGCCAACGAGGCGGAATTCTTCTCCTTCGGCACCAACGATCTCACGCAGACGACCTATGGCATCGGCCGCGACGATAGCGGCTCCTTCCTCGAAGACTATATCGGGCAGGGGATCTATGAGACCGATCCCTTCGTTTCGCTCGATCAGGACGGGGTGGGCGAGCTTGTGAAAATCGCCGCTGAGCGCGGCCGCGCGACGCGTCCGAACATCAAGCTCGGGATCTGCGGCGAGCATGGCGGCGATCCGGCGAGTATCGATTTCTGCGAACGCGTCGGGCTCGACTATGTTTCCTGCTCGCCCTATCGCGTACCGATCGCAAGGCTCGCCGCGGCGCAGGCCGCGCTCGGCCTGAAGCGCGTCTCCGAAGCCTGATCGGCGCACCGTTCAGATAAAAGAAAAGCCCGGAAAATTTCCCGGGCTTTTCGTTTCCAGGCTTCTCGATGCCGACTGCTTGACATGACGCCTGCAGGGTGCGACATTACAAACAAACAGAAATGTTTGTAATAAGGGAGAGGGGAAATGGTATCACGTCGGGATCTTTTGCAAGGGAGCGCGGCATCACTTGTCACGGGAACAGTTGCCGTCGCGATGGGCGGCGCAGCCGCCGCCACGGAAAGTAAACCCGCGGAGGCGTCAGGACCGTCTCCCGAGTTTGTGACCGGCACACCCCGTCTTTTCTTCACGGAAGAGGGCGAGGGGGAGAGGCAGATTGTCTTTCTGCACGGATGGGCCTGCGATTCCCATGACTGGAGCTGGCAGCTCCCGGCTTTCGCGGCACGGCATCGCTGCCTTGCCGTCGATCTCCGGGGGCATGGGCGATCGGAGGTGACCGCAGCCGGTTACGCGCCGGAGGATTTTGTCGCAGATGTGATCGCGCTGATCGAAGCGAGGGCCGCCGGCCAGCCGGTCACCCTTGTCGGCCATTCCATGGGCGGGCAGATTGCGGTGCGGCTTGCGGCCGCGCGCCCCGATCTTGCGAGCGCCCTCGTGCTCGCGGATGCCACTATCGGCCTGCCGGAGAGCTTCGAGAAGCCCTACCGCGATTTCTGTGATGCGATGGACAAGGGCATTCCGGGCGAAGTCGCGCCGCCTCTCTTTCGCGCGCTTTACACGGCGGAATCCAGTCCGGCACTGATCGAATGGCACCGCCGCCGCCTGCAGGGGATGGCGCCGCATGTGCTGCGTCAATCCATCCGACCGCTGTTCCTCGGGCCCGGTCAGGTGGCAATGGGAAGGGCAAGCGAGGAAATTTGCCGCAAGGTGGCCTGCCCGGTCTATGCGATCCACAGAAGCGAATCCCGTGCCGGCACCGTCCGGCCCTGGTTCAAGAACGAGAAATCCATTGTTGTTCCGTGGGTTGGCTCCGGTCACTGGGTGCAGCTTGACCGGCCGGAGGTGTTCAACGATGGGGTTCTGAACTGGCTGGAGACGCTCTAGCGCGTCTTAGAGCCTCACTCGATAATGATCCTGGGGCCGCTCTCAATACCAAGGCCGGCTTCGATCTTCTCCTGGATTTTCGCGGCGAGCTCCCGGTAGATTTTGGCATGGGCGCTCGAAGGCGCGCTTGCCGTGACCGGCGTTCCGGCGTCGGAGGTTTGCCGGATTTCCATATGCAGCGGGATTTCGCCGAGGAAATCGGTGCCGAGTTCCTTCGCCGTCTCGCGCGCGCCGCCGTGGCCGAAGATGTCCGAACGCTCGCCGCAGGAGGGGCAGAGGAAATAGCTCATATTCTCGATAATGCCGAAGACGGGCACATCGACTTTGCGGAACATGTTGAGGCCCTTGCGCGCGTCAATCAGGGCAATATCCTGCGGCGTCGAGATGATGACCGCGCCCGCGAGCGGCACGCGCTGGGCGAGGGTGAGCTGGGCATCGCCGGTGCCGGGCGGCATGTCGACAACGAGCACGTCAAGCTCGCCCCATTCCACATCGAACACCATCTGCTGCAAGGCGCTCATAATCATCGGGCCGCGCCAGATCATCGGCGTATCTTCCTCAACAAGGAAGCCCATGGACATGACCTTGAGGCCCCAGTTCTCCATCGGCAGAAGCTTCTTGCCATCCTTCGTCTGCGGCTTGCCCTTGAGGCCGAGCATACGCGGAAGGGACGGGCCGTAGACGTCCGCATCCAGCATCCCGACTTTGAGGCCGAGGGATTGGAGGCCGAGCGCGAGATTGACGGCCGAAGTGGATTTGCCAACGCCGCCCTTGCCCGACGCCACCGCGACAATGGCGGCAACGCCCGGCACGGTCGGTTTTGCCACCGTCTGCGGCTGGCCTTGCGGCTGCCCGTGAGCGTGTCCATGACCGGGTGCCGCGGCGCGGGGCGCAGCGGGTTTCTGCTCGGCCGTCAGAACGACGCTTGCCGAGGTGACGCCGGGAAGGGCAAAGACCGCCTGTTCGCATTTCTTGCGAAGAAGCTCCATTTCGGGCGCGTCTTTCGGATCAATCTCGAGGGCAAATCCGACGTTCCCGCCCTTGATGACAAGACCCGTCACCAGCCCGAGATCGACCACGCTCCGGCCGGTTTTGGGATCACGGATCTGGTTGAGGCAGTCGAGGATGGTTTGCTCAGAAAGGGCAGGCATGCTTGAAAACTCCGGCAGGGATACAAAATTGTAGGCATTGGATCACAAAATTGCGAGTCCCGGCATTTTGTGGTGAAAACGGACCTTTCTCATACCAGGTACATTGCAGAATGTTGCTGGGTGTCATATAACGCGACTACGCAACTTAAGCAAATGCGCAAAAACGGCGCAAATATGAAGGAGATGCTATTCAATGCCTTGGAGTAATCAGGGTGGTAACGATGGAGGCTGGCAAGGCGGCGGTGGTAATCGCGGACCTTGGGGGCAGGGACCAGGTGGTCAGCAGCCCCCTAATCTGGAAGATATCATAAAGAAGGGGCAGGAGCGTCTGAAAGATGTGATCCCCGGCGGCGGTGGCGGCAAGCTCGGCATCATTATCCTTCTCCTCGTCCTGCTGGTTGCGTGGCTGGTCAGCGGCTTTTACAAGGTCGAGACCACGGAACAGGGCGTTGTCCTGCGCTTTGGCAAATGGACCAATACGACGCAGCCCGGTCTGAACTATCATCTCCCTTACCCGATCGAAACCGTGCTGACGCCTGAAGTGACCAAGGTCAACAGCATCGAGGTCGGCTTCCGCCCGACGCGCGGCGACAACACGACGCCGGTGGAGGCGGAAAGCCTGATGCTGACGGGTGATGAGAATATCGTCGATATCGGCTTCACGGTTCACTGGCGGATCAAGGACGCGGGTCTTTATCTCTTCAACATCGAACAGCCCGAAGTGACCATCAAGGCGGTCGCCGAAAGCGCGATGCGTGAGGTTATCGGCCGCACCAACCTGACCGCGGCTATCACCGAAGGCCGTCTGATGGTTGAGACCGAGGTGCGCGAGCGGCTTCAGGAAGTGCTGGATGGCTATGGCGCGGGCGTTCATATCATGCAGGTCCAGCTGAAGAACGCCGAGCCGCCGGCGCCGGTAATCGCGGCGTTCCGCGATGTGCAGGCGGCCGAGGCCGACAAGGAGCGCGCCCAGAACGAGGCGCTCGCTTACGCCAACGACGTGATCCCCCGGGCCCGTGGTCAGGCGGAACGCATCCGCCAGGAAGCGGAAGGCTACAAGCAGCAGGTGATTGCCGAAGCGCAAGGTGAGGCGGCCCGTTTCCTCTCGATTTATGAGGAATATGCCAAGGCCCCTTATGTGACGCGTCAGCGTATGTATCTGGAAACGCTTGAGGATGTGTTCGCCGGAACGAACAAGATTATAATCGACGGTGGCGCGAACGGGAACGACAATGTCGTCCCCTATCTGCCGCTGAATGAGTTGATGAAGGGGAGCGCCTCGAAATGAACAAGACTTTTATGACTGTTCTTGCGGTTCTTCTCGTGGCGCTCGGCGTCATCACGGCGGGGGCATTGTTCACCGTGCAGCAGACGGAGCAGGCCATCGTCATGCAGTTCGGTAAGCCGCAGCGCGTGATCCAGGAACCGGGCCTCAACTTCAAGCTGCCCTTCGTGCAGGATGTGGTTTATGTGGACAAGCGCGTCCTCTCCGTCAGCACGCAGCGTGAAGAGGTCGTGACGCGCGACCAGAAGCGTCTCATGGTGGACAGCTTCGCACGTTTCCGTATCGCCAACCCGCTGCAGTATTACCAGTCCTACGGCAATCTGCAGATCGCCAACCAGCGACTTGAGACGATCCTGAACTCGCAGCTTCGCCAGAATCTCGGGCGTCAGAATTTGAATAACATCGTCTCCGGCGAGCGCTACAACCTGATGAACCAGATCCGCGAACAGGTGAATAAGGAAGCGGCGGCCTCGGGCATTGATGTCATCGACGTGCGGATCGTCCGAGCCGACCTGCCGAAGGAGAACAGCGACAAGGTGTTCGACCGGATGCGTTCGCAGCGTGAGCAGGAAGCGAAGGAAATCCGCGCAACCGGTGCCGAGCTTGCGCAAGGCATCACCGCCAACGCGGACCGGATGCGGACCATTCTCGTCGCCGAAGCGCAGCGGGATGCCGATATCCTTCGCGGTGAGGGCGATGCGGAGAAGAACCGTATCTTCGCCGAAGCCTTCGGGCGGGATGAGGATTTCTTCGCCTTCTATCGCTCCATGCAGGCCTATCGCGGTGCGATGCGCAGTGACGACACCTCGATGGTGCTCTCGCCGACGTCGGAATTCTTCCGCTACTTCAATCAGCAAAGCACGAACGGGCAACGGCCCGATTAGGCAGGTTGAAACGGCTCGCCTTCATTGGCGGGCCGTTTTTGTTTGGGGAGCGGGTTTGTGCTGAAAGAAATTCTGCTGGCGCTGGCGCTGGTTCTGTTTTTCGAAGGCGCGCTTTATGCGCTGTTTCCGGATGCGATGAAAAAAATGATGATTTCCGTCATGCAGACACCGAGCCCGATCCTGCGCATCATGGGGCTCTGCGTCGCGATTGTCGGGGTCTTCTTCGTTTGGCTCATCAAATTGTGACCGGAAGATTTTTATCCTTAACCGATTTTTCTTATTATTACGGGTTGAATTTGCACATTTCTGCCGCAATTGGTTTCTAGGTACATACGGCGTTATACGCCGCTGCGGGATTTTCCCACGGTGATAGAGGGGTTTATGTCAATAGATCCTCTGTGATCTTCAGACAGGGGCAGGGGATCAGAATTGGAAGGAAAACGAAGTTGTATAACGGAATTTCAACATTGTCCAAAACGGAGGCGCGCGGCGCCCGGTCCGTGGCGGCGCCGGAACCGGGAGTACGGCGGTACGGCGCACTTATCACCTCGACCCTGACGATTATCACCCTGATGACGGTTTTCGCCTTCAATGCGGCCGCCCGCGGGGTGCCGGAGAGCTTCGCCGATCTGGTCGAAAAGCTGTCGCCGGCAGTGGTCAATATCTCCACAACCCAGACGGTAAAGGCGCCGCAGGGCGGCCTTTTTCCGAACCTTCCCGAAGGGCATCCGTTTGAAGATTTCTTCAAGGAATTTGGTCCGCGCGGACAGGGTGAGGGGCGCGAGCGCAAGGCGACCTCCCTCGGCTCCGGCTTTGTGATCGATGCGGGAGAGGGATATGTGGTGACCAATAACCACGTCATCGACGGCGCCGATGAGATCAAGGTCATCTTCAAGGACGGCGACAGCCTGGCCGCAACGCTGGTCGGGACGGACCCCAAGACCGATGTCGCGGTTCTCAAGATCGACGCGAAGAAGCGGGACCTGATCGCCGCCAAATGGGGTGACAGCGACGATGCGCGCGTTGGCGACTGGGTGCTGGCGATCGGCAATCCCTACGGCCTTGGCGGCACGGTGACGGCCGGTATCATCTCGGCGCGCGGGCGGGATATCCGCTCCGGCCCCTATGACGACTATATCCAGACTGACGCCTCCATCAACAAAGGGAATTCCGGCGGGCCGCTGTTCAACATGGCGGGTGAAGTGATCGGCATCAATACCGCGATCTTCTCGCAGTCGGGCGGCAGCATCGGTATCGGCTTCTCGGTTCCCTCGCAGCTCGCGCGTCCCGTTGTCGAGCAGCTGATCGAATTCGGCAAGACCAGCCGCGGCTGGCTCGGCGTCGTTATTCAGTCGGTGACGGAGGAAATCGCCGAAGGGCTTGGCCTTAAGAATACCGACGGTGTGCTGGTTGCGGGCGTCCCGGAAAACGGTCCGGCGTTCGAATCGGGCATCAAGGCCGGCGATGTGATCCTGAAATTCAACGGCGAGAAGGTGAGCGAGCCGCGCGAACTGTCCCGGCTGGTCGCCGAATCAAAGGTTGGCTCTGAAGTGACCGTGGAGCTCTGGCGGAACGGCGAGACCGTGAAGACACAGGTCGTTCTTGGCGAGCTTGAGACGGCGGAAACCGCCATGGCGACCGGCACTCAATCCACGCCGACGCTTGGCAAGAGCCTCGACGTCCTCGGCATGAAGCTGGCGCCGATCAATGACGCCGCGCGTGAGCAGTTCAGCGTTGGCGAGGATGTGAAAGGGGTTCTGGTCACGGACGTTGACGCCAACTCCGAAGCAGCCGAGAAGGGCATCCGCCCCGGTGACGTGATCAGCGAAGTGCAGCTTGAGCCGGTGACAAGCCCCGACCAGGTCAAGGCGCGGATCAGCGAGGTCGAAAAATCCGACAAGAAGTCGATCCTCTTTCTGCTGAAGCGCGGCGACAACTCCCGCTTTATCGCGCTGAAGCTGGATAAGGAGAGCTGATCGGCTCGCCTCTGAGGCCACGATAAAAAATGGCGCCCCCGCAAGAGGGCGCCATTTTTAATTTTCACGTTCGCCGCCGGGCTCAGCCGACGAAGTCGCTCTCGCGGTAGCCCTGGAAATAGAGAAGCGTGGTGAGATCGCCGTAGCGGATGTTGGCATCGGCGGCCTTCGCCGCCTTTTCCTTGGCATGGAAGGCGACGCCGAGGCCCGCCGCCTCGATCATCGGAATATCATTGGCCCCGTCGCCGATCGCCAGCGTCTCGCGGCGCGGAATATTCTTCTCGACAATCAGCCGCTCGAGCGTCGCGAGCTTGGCGGCGGAATTGAGGATCGGCTCTTTGGCCGCGCCAGTGAGTGTCCCGTTTTCAAACAGAAGCTCATTGCTCATATCCATATGAAAGCCAAGCGCCTCCCGGACGCGCGAGGTGAAGAAGGTGAAGCCGCCGGAGACGAGCGCCGTGTAGCAGCCATTCGCCCGCAGCGTCTGCACCAGCGTTCTCGCGCCCGCCGTCATCACGACGCGCTCGTCATAGACCTGTTGCAGCACCTCCTCGCGAAGCCCCGTCAACATTTTGACGCGGGCGCGAAAAGCGTCGGTGAATTCGAGCTTGCCCTGCATGGCCTGCTCGGTGATCGCGGAGACTTCGGCTTTCAGCCCGGCGAAATCGGCAAGCTCGTCAATGCACTCGATGGTGATCATGGTGCTGTCCATATCGGCGAGGAACAGCTTCTTGCGGCGGCCTTCCGCCTCCTGCACGCAATAGTCAACGCCCGCTGGCAGCGCCGCCGCCTCAATCGCCGCTTTTGCCGCGTCAAGGGCGAGGCCGCCGAACGGGAGATCAACAGCGTGATCGTCTTTCAGCCAGTCGGGGCCGTCAACCGCAGCACCCGCGTTGGCAAGGACGCGGCGGGCCGTTTCGGAAAGATTGCGCAATGCCGTGCCGGCTGTATGATCGGCGACGAGGGTGAGAACCGAATTTTCTATCATTGTTCGAGGCAGCAGTCCCTGATGGATAACAACATGACGGCGGAACGCCGGCAAGCGGGCACAATCCTTCTTGCAGGGCCGACCGCGAGCGGCAAATCCGCGCTCGCCATTGCCATAGCAGAGGAATTTGACGGTGTCATCATCAATGCGGACAGCATGCAGATTTACAGCGGCCTTCGCGTTCTGACTGCGCGTCCGAGCGCAGGCGAAGAGGCCCGCGTGCCGCACCGGCTTTATGGCATCCTCGATCCGGCCGATGACTGCAACGCCGCGCGCTGGCGCGATATGGCGCTGGACGAGATCCGGGCGGCAAAGGCGGCGGGGAAACTTCCCATCGTTGTCGGCGGCACCGGGCTTTATTTCGATATCCTGACTAATGGCATTGCGGAAATTCCCGAGATCTCGAAAGACGTGCGGGACCGGCTCCGGGAATTGCAGCGCGAGGCGGGGAACGAGGTCATCCACGCGATGCTGACCGCGAAGGATCCCGAGATGGCCGCGCGCCTCAATGTTGGCGATACGCAGCGACTTTTGCGCGCACTCGAGGTAGTCGAGGAGACGGGTGTGCCGCTCACCGACTGGCAGCGGCGGGCACCCGCGGGGAGCATCCTCGAAGGGCCGCGGCTGCATCTCGCGCTTCTCCCCGATCGCGCCTGGCTCTACGCCCGCATCGAGGCCCGTCTCGACTGGATGCTGGAGGAGGGCGGCGCGCTCGAGGAGGTGCGGGCGCTCACGGCACGCGGCCTCGATCCCGCGCTTCCGGCGATGAAAGCGCTCGGCGTTCCCGAGTTGATGGCCGTGCTTGCGGGAGCGCTTGATGCGGATATCGCCAGGGCGCGGATCAAGATGCTGACGCGCCGCTACGCAAAACGGCAGATGACGTGGGTGCGAAATAAGATGTGCGAAGCAAATCGCTCTTCTGCGCAAGATTTGGAAAGTTTGAAAGCGGATTTCTTTCCATTTATTCGGCGATTTTTGTTGACGAACGGCGGTTGAGCGACTAGGTTCCAGTGTTGCAGCCATACCTACAGGGGTTGCTGAGGACGCCCGGTATTGCGCCGGGCGCTTTTTTTTCATCGGTTTTTTTGACGACAGCCAATCATGGATCAGGAATAGGCAGATGGCGAACCAGGAAATGACAGGAGCAGAAATCGTAATCAAGGCGCTGAAGGATCAGGGCGTCGAGGTGATTTTCGGGTATCCTGGGGGCGCTGTGCTACCGCTCTATGATGTGCTGTTCAAGGAAAACAGCATCCGCCATGTTCTGGTCCGCCAGGAAGGCGGCGCGGTTCACGCGGCGGAAGGCTATGCCCGCTCGACGGGGAAACCGGGCGTCGTTCTGGTCACCTCCGGCCCCGGCGCGACCAACGCAGTCACCGGCCTTGCCGATGCGCTGATGGACAGCATTCCGCTGATCTGCCTGACCGGGCAGGTCGCGACGCATATGATCGGCAACGATGCCTTTCAGGAAGCCGATACCGTCGGCATCACGCGCCCCGTGACCAAGCACAACTATCTTGTCAAGAGCGCAAACGATCTCGCCCGCACCATGCATGAGGCGTTTTTTGTCGCGACCAACGGTCGGCCGGGTCCCGTCGTGATCGATCTGCCGAAGGATGTCCAGCTCGCGACCGGAACCTATCTGCCGCCGACGCTCGTCAAGCACAAGAGCTATCAGCCGCAGCTAAAGGGCGATCTGAAAGCGATCAAGGCCGCGGTCAAGCTGATCGCCGGCGCGAAAAAGCCGATTTTCTATACCGGCGGCG
The DNA here is from genome assembly GCF_036844445.1 of Sneathiella sp. Classification (GTDB taxonomy): domain Bacteria; phylum Pseudomonadota; class Alphaproteobacteria; order Sneathiellales; family Sneathiellaceae; genus Sneathiella. Next base: position 488,806 of record NZ_DAIUFV010000001.1, read on the forward strand.
GCGTTATCAACTCGGGCCCCAAAGCCTCGCAGCTTTTGACCCAGTTCGTTCGGCTGACCGGCTATCCGATAACCAACACGCTGATGGGGCTTGGCGCCTATCCGGCGTCCGACAAGCAGTTCCTCGGCATGCTCGGCATGCACGGCACCTATGAAGCCAACCATGCGATGCATGACTGCGATGTCATGGTCTGCATCGGCGCGCGCTTCGATGACCGCATTACCGGTCGCCTCGATGCCTTCTCGCCGAATTCCAAGAAGATCCATATTGATATCGATCCCTCTTCCATCAACAAGAACGTCCCAGTTGATATCCCGATTGTCGGTGATGTCGCGCATGTCCTCGAAGACATGATCAAGGTCTGGAAATCGGAAACGCACCGGGCCGACAACAAGGCGGCGCTGAAGAAATGGTGGGCGCAGATCGATGAATGGCGTGGCCGCAACTGTCTCAAGTTCGAGCAGAAGGGCAAGCTGATCAAGCCGCAGTATGCGCTGAGCCGCCTGAACGAGCTGACCCGCGACATGGATCGCTATTTCACCACGGAAGTCGGGCAGCACCAGATGTGGGCGGCGCAGTATATGCAGTTCGAGGAGCCGAACCGCTGGATGACGTCAGGCGGCCTCGGCACCATGGGCTATGGCCTGCCGGCCGCGATGGGCGTGCAGATCGCGCATCCGGATGCGCTCGTCGTCGATATCGCCGGCGAAGCCTCGATCATGATGAATATCCAGGAACTCTCGACGGTCCTGCAGTACCGCTTGCCGGTCAAGGTGTTCATCCTCAACAATGAATATATGGGCATGGTGCGCCAGTGGCAGGAGCTGCTGCACGGCGGGCGCTATTCGGAAAGCTACATGGAAAGCCTGCCCGATTTCGTCAAGCTGGCGGAAGCCTTCGGCGCGACGGGCCTTCGCTGCTCCGATCCCGCCAAGGTCGACGACTGCATCCGCGAGATGATCGCGATCAAGGGGCCGGTCGTCGTCGATATGCTGGTGGACAAAGCGGAGAATGTGTTCCCTATGGTCCCCTCGGGCGCCGCGCATAACGAGATGCTGCTCGGCGATGAGGAAGAGGGCAGCGGACCCAAGGTCACCACTGACGGGCTGTCACTGGTCTGATCGCGTTTGTTTCGTTGAAAAGCTGTAGATTTAACGCGAATGCTGGTTTACAAAAGGCCCGCACTTGCAAGGGGGTGTCCGGATAATGACTGAAGATAACGAGATATTTCGCCACACCATATCCGTCCTTGTCGATAATGAGTTCGGCGTGCTGGCGCGGGTGGTCGGCCTGTTCTCGGGGCGCGGATATAACATTGAAAGCCTGACGGTGGCCCGTGTCGACCAGCAGGCCAACCTGTCGCGCATCACCATCGTCACCAGCGGCACCGCCATGGTGATCGAGCAGATCAAGGCGCAGCTCAACCGTCTCGTGCCGGTGCATAAAGTCGCGGACCTCACCTCCGACGGGCCGAGCGTGGAGCGGGAAATGGCGCTTGTGAAAGTGATCAGCAAGGGCGAGAAGCGGGTCGAGGCGCTGCGCATGGCGGATATCTTCCGCGCCCGCGCCGTCGATACGACCGAGGATTCCTTTGTGTTCGAAGTGACGGGCGTCCCTGACAAGGTGCGGGCCTTCATCGCGTTGATGGAGCCGCTTGGCAAGGCCGAAGTCTGCCGGACGGGCGTGGTTGCGCTGCGCCGCGGCACCGATGTGATTTGAGCGACAATCTGATATCTATTTTAAGAAGGAAAAGACGAAAATGCGGGTTTATTACGACAGCGACGCCGATGTTAATCTGATCAAGGGCAAGAAAGTTGTCATCGTCGGCTATGGCAGCCAGGGCCATGCCCATGCCAACAACCTGAAAGATTCCGGTGTCAAGGATGTGGCTGTCGCCCTCCGCGCCGCGTCCTCCTCTGCCGCCAAGGCGGAAGCCTCGGGCCTCAAGGTGATGACGCCGGCCGAAGCGGCGAAATGGGGCGACGTGATCATGATGCTGACGCCGGACGAGCTGCAGGCGGACATCTATGAAGAGGAGCTCGCGCCGAACATGAAGGAAGGCGCGGCGCTTGTCTTCGCGCATGGCCTCAACGTCCACTTCAACCTGATCGTGCCCCGCGCCGATATGGATGTTTTCATGATCGCGCCGAAAGGCCCCGGCCACACGGTGCGCGGTGAATATCTCCGTGGCGGCGGCGTGCCCTGCCTCGTTGCGGTCCATCAGGACGCCTCGGGCAATGCGCTCGACATCGCGCTTTCCTATGCCTCCGCCATCGGCGGCGGTCGCGCCGGCATTATCGAGACGACCTTCAAGGAAGAGTGCGAGACCGACCTCTTCGGTGAGCAGGCGGTTCTCTGCGGCGGCCTGGTTGAGCTGATCCGCGCCGGCTTTGAGACGCTGGTCGAAGCCGGTTACGCGCCGGAAATGGCCTATTTCGAATGCCTGCATGAAGTCAAGCTGATCGTTGACCTGATCTATGAAGGCGGCATCGCCAACATGAACTACTCGATCTCCAACACGGCGGAGTTCGGCGAATATGTATCGGGCCCGCGCGTTGTGACGTCGCAGACCAAGGCGGAAATGAAGCGGATTCTCGATGACATTCAGTCCGGCCGCTTCACCCGCGACTGGATGCTGGAAAACCGCGCCCGCCAGACCAGCTTCAAGGCCATGCGCGCCCGTGCCGATGCGCATCAGATCGAGGAAGTCGGTGCCCGTCTTCGCGCCATGATGCCGTGGATTGCGGCCAACCGTCTGGTTGACAAGGCGAAAAACTAACGCTCGCATGTAATGCAGTAAAAAGATAAAAAGCCGGCCGCTGTGTCGGCTTTTTTCATTTGCAGCGGAGTCACGGTTGTTTGTTTATTGACTGAAAGATAATCCTTTTCCCGCCCGAAATTATGGTTAATCATGTTTGCTTAATCGCCGCTTCTGATTTACAAATCAGTTGCCTGAAATTGACAAAAATCATATTTGTGCGCGGATGGTGGGAAAATGTTAACTATCTTCTGCGATAACGGCGAAACGCTGCTTTGTCCGGGTCCTGGGCCCGCATCGGGGCAGCAAAACAGTCAGCGTGTCGGCATGAAGGCGACGGGACAGTCACTGTCCGGCCTCGTCAGCTATCGAATGTTGGGCGCAGGTTCGATCGTAATTCACGGGGCCAAGGACGGGCTCTCAAACGGGTATGTGAGGCAGTTTAATGTTTAACGGATTGCTCGGCTGGATGTCAGCCGATATGGCCATTGACCTTGGAACCGCGAACACGCTGGTCTATGTCAAGGGCCGGGGTATTGTCCTGAATGAGCCGTCAGTCGTGGCGATCCTCCACAGCAAGGGCAAGAAGCAGGTTCTTGCGGTGGGCGATGAAGCGAAGATGATGCTCGGCCGCACGCCCGGGAATATCGAAGCGATCCGGCCGCTCCGCGACGGGGTCATTGCCGATTTCGAGATCGCCGAGGAGATGATCCGCCACTTCATTCACAAGGTGCACCGCCGCCGCAGCTTCGCGCGGCCGCTGGTCATCATCTGCGTTCCCTCCGGCTCCACGGCGGTCGAGCGTAAAGCCATCAAGGAAGCCGCCGAGAATGCCGGCGCCCGCCAGGCGATCCTGATCGATGAGCCGATGGCCGCTGCAATCGGCGCCGGTCTCCCCGTAACCGAGCCGACGGGCTCGATGGTCGTCGATATCGGCGGCGGCACGACGGAAGTTGCTGTCCTCTCGCTCGGTGGCATTGTCTATTCGAAAAGCGTCCGCGTCGGCGGCGACAAGATGGATGAGGCGATCATCGCCTATATCCGCCGCAATCATAACCTGCTCGTCGGCGAAAGCTCGGCGGAGCGGATCAAGAAGCTCGTCGGCTCGGCCTGCGCGCCGGAGGACGGGGAGGGGGAAACGCTGGAGATCCGCGGCCGCGACCTGATGAACGGCGTTCCCAAAGAACTGATTATCAGCCAGCGGCAGATTGCCGAAAGCCTCGCCGAACCGGTCGGGGCGATCATCGAGGCGGTAAAGGTCGCGCTTGAGCACACCGCGCCGGAACTTGCCGCCGATATCGTCGACAAGGGTATCATTCTCACCGGCGGCGGCTCGCTTCTCGGCAATTTCGATCATGTGCTGCGGCAGGCGACTGGCCTGCCTGTCTCCATCGCGGAAGAGCCGCTCTCCTGCGTTGCCATCGGCACCGGGCGCGCCCTTGAGGAAATCAAGACGCTGCGTCACGTTCTGAGCGGTGAAGTCTGACGGGCGAGGAACCGATTGGCTTTCCGAACCTAAAAAAAGTTGAGCTGAATGGCGCCACGGCAGGGAAATATATTCAAATTGGCATGGCCGCTGAAGACGATCATTCAGCGCTTTGCCTTTCTCGCGCTCGTTTCCCTCGCAGTTGCGCTTCTCTTTATCGGCAAGGCCAATATCGCGGCCGTGGAGCGCCTGCGCATGGCGACCACCGATATCCTCGCGCCGGTGCTGACAACCATTTCCGAACCGGTCAGCGCCTTTCACAATGCGGTTGCGAAGGTGCGAAGCCTTGCCAGCCTGATCGAGGAAAACGAGCGCCTGCGTGAAGAAAACGCCCGGCTGCTCAAATGGCAGGCCGCGGGCCGCGCGCTCGAGCAGGAAAACGAAAATTTCCGCCAGCTCCTGAATGCCCTCTCAGATCCGCTGGTGCTGCCGATCACGGCGCGTGTGGTGGGCGATAGCGGCGGGCCCTTCGTCCGCACGCTGCTTCTCAATGCCGGACAGCGCGAAGGCGTCCGTCTCGGGCAGGCGGTCGTCGCCCCGCTCGGGCTGATCGGCCGGATTGCGGCAGTTGGCGATCGCTCGGCGCGCGTGCTTCTGATCACCGATATCAACTCGCGCATTCCCGTGGTGCTGGAGAAGTCCCGCCACAAGGGCATCCTCGTCGGCGACAACTCGGCCGTGCCGCTGCTCGAATTCCTCCCGAGTACGGCAACGGTCGCGCCGGGTGATCGGGTCGTCACCTCCGGGGATGGCGGGATGCTGCCGGCCGGGCGGCCGATCGGCTTCGTGTCCTCCGTCGACAAGAGGGAAATACGCGTCCAGCCCTATGCCGACTGGAGCCGGCTCGAATATGTCAGCGTCCTGCGCTACGATCTGCCCGGCATGAGCAGCCCGGAAGAAAATCCCGGTGACCTTGGCGAAAGCAGATTGGATGCGAAGTGACCGCGAACCTCGTCTATCAGTTTAACAGGTTACTGCGCGGCAGCGTTCCCTTTGCGCTGGCCGTTCTGATGGCGCTGCTGGCGGTGGTGCCGACGGGGATCAGCGGTTTCGGCATTATCACCCCGTCGCTGCTCACCATTTCGGTCTTTTACTGGAGCATTCACCGGCCCTATCTGATGGGGGCGCCGCTCTGTTTCCTGCTCGGCATCCTGTTTGATTTCCTGACCGGCGCACCGCTTGGCCTGACCTCGCTGATGCTGCTCCTGGTGCATGGCGTGACGCTCTCGCAGCGGCGGATTTTTATCGGTAAATCCTTCGTGCTCTCCTGGTTCGGCTATGCGCTGATCGCGCTGATCGCGGCGATTGCCGGCTGGCTGATCGTCTGCCTCTATTCGCTCTCGCTCCTGCCGCTGGCGCCGGTGCTGATCCAGTATGCACTGTCGCTGCTGATTTTCCCGCTGCTCGCCTTTGGCTTCGGCCTCCTGCAGAACAACCTCCTGAGGTTGACGTAATGGCGGGCGATCAGCACAAGGAGAAGGGCCGCGTCTTTTCCCGCCGCGCGCTGATGCTGGCGGGGGGGCAGGCGGCGCTGATGTCGGCGCTGGCGGGCCGGCTCTATTATCTCCAGGTGCTGCACGCCGATCAGTATGCCATGATGGCCGATGAGAATCGCATCAACATCCGGCTTCTGCCGCCGCTTCGCGGGCGGATCATCGACCGCTTCGGGCGGGAAGTTGCAGGAAACCGGCAGAACTATCGCGTCGTCCTTATCCCCGAACAGACGCAGAGTATCGACGCGACGCTCGATGCGCTCGCGGAATTTATTTCCGAGGACCTGATCGATCGCGAGCGGGTCATGAAGGAAGTGAAGCGCAAGCGCAGCTTCGTGCCGATCCCCGTTGTCGATAACCTGACGTGGGAGCAGTTCGCCCGCATCAATGTCAACAGCCCGTCGCTGCCGGGTATCCAGATGGATGTGGGATCAACCCGCCACTATCCGTACGATAAGATGTTCGCCCATATCGTCGGCTATGTCGGCGCGGTCTCGGAAAAAGATCTGCAGAATCTGGAATATGATCCGCTGCTCGAACTGCCGGAATTCCGCATCGGCAAAAGCGGGATCGAGAAATATTACGATCAGGCGCTGCGTGGCAGTGCGGGCCTGAGCCGTGTCGAGGTCAACGCCTATGGCCGCGTCATCCGGGAGCTGACCCGACAGGAAGGCGTCGCCGGCAATGACGCGGTGCTGACGATCGATGTCGAGCTGCAGGACTTTGCCGTGCGCCGCATGGGTAAGGAAAGCGCCGCCGCCGTCGTGATGGATATCCACACCGGCGATATCCTCGCCATGGTCTCCGTCCCGTCCTTCGATCCCAATGCCTTTGCCGGCGGCATCAGCTCGGCCGAGTGGAAGGAGCTGATCGAAAATCCGATGCGCCCGCTCGGCAACAAGGCGATCAGCGGCCAGTATCCGCCGGGCTCGACCTTCAAGATGGTCGTCGCCCTCGCGGCGCTCGAGGAAGGGGTGACGACGCCCGGCCAGCGGGTCTTTTGCAGCGGCCATACCGAACTTGGCAAGCATCGCTTCCATTGCTGGCGGCGCGGCGGGCACGGCTGGATGGATATGGAAGAGGCCATCGCGCAGTCCTGCGACGTCTATTTTTACGAGATCGCCCGCAAAGTCGGCGTCGATAAAATCGCCGAAATGGCGCAGCGCTTCGGCCTTGGCGAGATGCTCGATATCGACATCCTCGGCGAGCGCAAAGGGCTTGTCCCGACGCGCGCCTGGAAGCAGGCGGTTCAGGGCACAAGCTGGCAGGTCGGCGAGACATATAACACCGGGATCGGGCAGGGCTATGTGCTGTCAACGCCGCTCCAGCTCGCGGTGATGACCGCGCGCCTTGCCAATGGCGGCAAGAAGGTGAAGCCGCGCCTTGTCCGGTCGGTTGCCGGGGAGGGCGCTGACGGCGCGACAAAACCGCCCGAGAACCCGACCGAGATGCCTGATCTCGGCGTCAGCCCGCGATCGCTCAGGGTCGTGCTGGAAGGGATGAACAAGGTGATGAACGGGCCGCGCGGAACCGCGCGCGCCGCCCGCATCGAGGTCGAAGGCTGGGAGATGGCCGGCAAGACCGGCACCGCGCAGGTTCGCCGCATCACCCGCAAGGAGCGTGTCGAGGGCGTGCGCAAGTCCGATGAAAAGCCGTGGGAGGAGCGCGACCATGCGCTGTTCGTCGGCTATGCCCCCTATGACGATCCGCGCTATGCCGTCTCGGTAATTGTCGAGCATGGCGGCAGCGGATCGACGGTTGCGGCGCCGATTGCCCGCGACCTGCTGCAGGAAGCGCTGCGGCTCGATCCGCTGCGCCGGCCGAGTTATGACGTCGCCGGCCGCCGCGGGAGTGGAGAGAGCGATGCTTAGGGAACTCGGCCAGAAGAACGTCTCCATTCCGCTGACGCAAAAGCTCTGGGATATCAACTGGGGCTTCGTGCTGCTGATCTGCGCAACCGCCTCGATCGGCTTCCTGATGCTCTATTCGGCGGCGAACGGCAGTATTGAGCCCTGGGCGTCGCGCCAGATGTTACGCTTCGCCATAGGGCTTTCCCTGATGTTCGCGATTGCCCTCATCGACGTGCGGATATTTCTCAAGCTCGCCTATCCGGCCTATTTCTTTGCGCTCGCGCTTCTGGGCGCCGTCGAGGTGATGGGCCATATCGGGATGGGTGCGCGCCGCTGGATCGACCTCGGGCCGTTCCATATCCAGCCATCGGAAGTGATGAAGATCGCCATTATCCTCGCGCTTGCCCGGTATTTTCACAATATCGGGCTTGAGGATACGCGGCGCATCCGCTGGCTGGTTGTGCCGGTGCTGCTGGTGATCATGCCGGTCGCCCTGGTGCTGCGCCAGCCCGATCTCGGCACTGCGCTGCTGCTCGCGGCCGGGGCGGGGATCGTCTTTTTTGCCGCCGGGGTCCGGCTCTGGAAGTTTGCGCTGCTGGCCGGCATCGCCATCCCGGGCGCGTTTTTCGCTTTCCAGTTCCTGCATGACTACCAGAAAAAGCGCGTTCTCACCTTTCTCAACCCCGAGAATGATCCGCTCGGCGCGGGCTATCATATCATGCAGTCGAAGATTGCCCTCGGCTCCGGCGGGGTCTTTGGCAAGGGGCTGTTGCAGGGGACGCAGAGCCATCTCAACTATCTACCGGAGATGCGCACCGATTTTATCTTCAGCATGCTGGCCGAGGAGTTCGGCATGGTCGGCGCGCTGTTGCTGTTTGCGCTTTACGTGCTGCTGATCGCCTATGGCTACGCCATCGCCTACCGCTCGCGCAATCATTTCGGCAAGCTGCTGGCCATCGGCCTGACGGGTGTCTTCTTTCTCTATGTGTTCATCAATGTGGCGATGGTGATGGGGCTGGTGCCGGTGGTCGGCGTGCCGCTGCCGCTCATCTCCTACGGCGGGACATCGATGCTGACGCTGCTGATCAGTTTCGGCCTGGTGATGAGCGTTTATATCCACCGCGATATCGATATTCCGGGAAAGCGATAGCGCTTTTGAAAATTTTCATCCCGAGCGATTTTATCGTGTTTCCGTACTTGTCGGCCTGTTCGTCCTGTGTTAAACAATCGCACCCGACGGGGAGGCGCCCTCGCTTTCCTGAACGAAAGGCCGCAGGCTCCGCCCGGTCACCACGACAGGTTATCCCTCTTGTGGGCGCTTAGCTCAGTTGGTAGAGCAGCTGACTCTTAATCAGCGGGTCACAGGTTCGAATCCTGTAGCGCCTACCATTCACCCGGTGAAAATAAGAATTATGCCCGCCGAGGCTTTGGCCGCGGATGCCGGCCGCCAAGCTGTGGGGCGCGGGCCGGTGCGGGCCTTGCGATTTAGGCATTGCTTTCCGCTGCGTCCGTCCTTAACTAGGAGATCGCCTTCGGCCGGCCGGTGCGATTGGCTTGCGCGGAGCAATCCGGGATGCAGCGCGATTTGCGGCTAGGTCGGCGAGGCGGCATTTGCTAGTCTGGCGTAAATGAAAACAACAATAATAAAACAGCCATTCCCCCTCTGGGCGCTGATCTCGCTGAGCACCGCCTATTTTATCGTGGGAACCTCCAGCCTTTCGGTGATCGCGCTGACCTGGCAGATCTCCGGCGGCCTTGATGTGCCGCCGACGGATATTGCCTATCTGATGACGGTGTTCGCGCTCACCTTCGCCTTTTCCGCGCCGCTGATGCAGGTCTTTTTCAGCCGCTTCTCGCGCTTCACCATTCTCTCGGGCGGGCTTGTGATCCTCGCCGGCGGCCTTGTCCTCTCGGCGCTCTCGCCCAATTTCTGGACATTGTTTGCGGCGCGCGCGCTGATGGGCTTCGGCGCCGCGGCGATCAGCCCGATGTGCTCGGCCATCGGCGCCGGGCTTTCGGCGCCCGAACAGCAGGGCCGTGCCATCGGTATTGTCTTCGCGGGGCTCACCTTCGCGACGGTTCTCGGCACGCCGATGTCCGCCTGGCTCGGCACGGTCATGGAGTGGCGGCAGGTGATGGCGCTGCTCGCCGGGCTGACGCTCGCCTGCCTCGTCGGGGTGCGACTGCTCGTCAAAGATCGCCAGAAGGGCGCGCCGCTCAGGCTGTACAGTATCCTCGAGGCGCTGCTTCGCTTTCGCTCCGGCTCCGCCGTCCTCGTCACCTTCCTGCAGATGACCGCCTCCTTCTGCATTTACGCGCTGATTGCGCCGCTGATGTCGGAGAAATTTGGCATGGCGGAGGCGATGATCGGCGTGGTTCTGCTGTTCTACGGCGTGCACGGCGTGCTCGGGAATGTCATCGCGGGCTGGCTCTCCGACCGGATGGGGACGACGAAGATCATCACCATCAGCCTGATCGGCGTCGGCGTCGGCTATCTGATCATCTGGGCGATCGGACCGGTGATCTGGCTGGCGTTCCTCGGCATTGCGATCTGGGCGGCCTGCGGCATGATGTTTCACTCGCCGCAGCAGCAGCGCATCGCCAATATCGACCCCGAGAAGCGGAGCCTGCTGCTCGCCCTGCATGCATCGGCGCTCTATCTCGGCATCTCGGCCGGCTCCTCGGTGTCGCGTTTCGTCGCCGTGACGTTCGGGATCGACTGGACGCCCCTCGCGTCTTTTGCTTTCCTGGCTTTGTGTCTTGTTCTCTTCCTTGCCACCCTGCTGCATGAGCGAAAGGAGCCGTCATGACTGCCGCCCGTGTCTGCACCGCGTTTCTTCATCAGGCGATCGCCTGCGAGACGCTGGGATCGCCCTTTACCGCCCGGCTTTGCCGCCTTGCCGGCGAGCGACTGGGGCAGGCCGGGGCCGTCGGGACACGGATCCTCGGCTGGCCGGGCGACCCCTCGGCGGTCGGCGACTCGGTCCCGCTTCGCCTTGCCGGCGCATTGCACGCGCTGGTGCTCGCCAAGCGAAACGATGCGCTTGCCGCGCTCTATCCGCCGGCCGATGCGGAGGTCAGCGATGACGCGTTCTGGGAGCTCGTGGAAGAGGTCTTGCGGATCGAGGAAGCCTTTATCCTGCATCGCCTGGACGGCCCGCCGCAAACCAATGAAGTCCGCCGCTCCGCCGCGCTCCTGCCGATGTTTCTTGAGGTGCAGCAACGGACGGGGCTGCCGCTTGTTCTGTCTGAGGTCGGGGCGAGCGCCGGGCTCAATCTGTTTCTCGATTCCTATCGCATCACGCTTGGCGCGCAAAGCTGGGGCGATATTGCTTCGCCCGTCCGTATCCGCCCGAAATGGCGCGGCAGGGCGGCGGCAGGGCTTGCGCTTGATATAGCGGCGCGGGCCGGCTGCGACCTGCTTCCCGTTGATCCGTCGGCGACGGACGATCGCGAGCGCATGCTCTCCTTCATCTGGCCAGATCAACCGGACCGGCTGGCGCGGACGCGGGCGGCGTTTGATATCGCGGCGAGCAAGGACATTCGCGTTGAGAAGTGCGATGCGATTGACTGGCTCGGCCGCCGTCTTGCGACGCCGATGCCGGGGTTTGCCCATGTCGTCTACAGCACCATCGCCTGGCAGTATTTTCCGGCTGAAAAGCAGGCCCAGGGGGCGGCCCTCATCCGCGCCGCGGGCGAGCGGGCAAGCGAAGAGGCGCCGCTTGTCTGGGCGCAGATGGAAGGCGATGGCGGGCGTCCGGGTGCGGCCCTGCTGCTGACCCTGTGGCCCGGCGGGACGACGCGGCTTGTCGGGCGCGCCGATTATCACGGCCGCTGGGTGGACTGGAAAGGTCTCGGCTGAGCAAGGCCTTACGCCATCTTCTCCATCCAGGGGCGGAGGTCCATCTCGAACGTCCAGGCGCTCCGGTGCTGACGGTGAAGCTGCCAGTAGGTCTCGGCAATCTCCTCAGGCCGGAGAATGCCGTCCTGTTCGCGAAGGGCGTAGCGCTCGGGAAACCTCTCCTTGATAAAGGCGGTGTCGATCGCCCCGTCGATGATCACATGGGCGACGTGAATGCCCTGCGGGCCGAGTTCGCGGGCGAGGCTTTGGGCAAGCGCGCGCAGGCCATGCTTCGCCCCGGCAAAGGCGGAGAAGCCTGCGCCGCCGCGGATGGATGCGGTCGCGCCGGTAAAGAGGATCGTTCCCCGGCCGCGCGGAAGCATGACTTTCGCCGCCTCCCGCCCGGTCAGAAAGCCGGCAAAGCAGCTCATCTCCCAGACCTTGCGATAGACCCGCGCCGTCATCTCGGTAATCGGGAAATGCACATTGCCGCCGATGTTGAAAACGACAACGTCGAGCGGCGCGATGTCGCGCTCGATCTTCGCAAAAAGATCGACCATCTCGTCTTCCTCGCGCGCATCGACGCCGAATGCGTGGGCGTTGCCGCCATCGCTCCGGATGCTGTCCGCAAGGGCTTCAAGAGCGTCGATATGGCGCGCCCGGCGGACGAGACAGGTTTCGAACCCTTCGCGGGCGAAACGCCGGGCAATGGCGCCACCGGTCGCGTCACCGGCTCCGATGACAAGGCAGGACTGTTTCTGCATTCTTATTATCCTTTAACGTGAGAGCGCTCCGCCCGGCAGCGTAGGAGGCGCGGCTTGGCAAGTCAATCGCCCCTTTCTGTGCGCTTATCTGCATTCCCCGGTAGCGGAGGGGCGGTTCTATCTGCTAGAAGGGGAGAGGCAAGAGCAGGAAGAGTATTGATGGCGCGTATCTGGCCATTCGCATATCTAGTGAGAAATTCCAAGGCGAGAGGCCCGCGGCGCGGCGCGGCGCCGGGCGAGACGCCGATCCGGTTTCGTTTCAACGGCCGGCGCTACAGGGGCGTTGCGGGGGATACCCTGGCATCGGCGCTGCTTGCGAACGGCTGCGCGCGCATCGGCTGGAGCGTGCGCTATCATCGCCCGCGCGGCAGCGAGGCGCTGGTCCGTCTTGCCCATCAGGACGCCGCCGCTGCGCCCGTCCCGGCAAGGGAGGTTGAGCTTTGTGAAGGCCTCAATGCGATAAGCGCGACATCCCTGCTGCCGGATATCAAAACTCTCGGGCGACGGGCCGCATCGCTGCTCGCAAAACGCCGCCGCCCGGCCGGGGCAGAGGCGCGGGCGGAGGAGGCGACGTTTGCCCTGGAGCATCTCTATCTGCATACCGATCTTGCCATTGTGGGCAGCGGGCCGGCCGGCCTTGCCCGGGCGCTCGATGCCGCGCGCAACGGGCGCGAGGTGATCGTGATCGAGCAGGATTTCGAGATCGGCGGCAGTCTGCTTTATGATGCGACACCGGTGGACGGGATCGCGGCCGCGGACTGGCGCAGCAACGCGCTTGCCGAGCTTGCCGCAAATCCGCATGTTACCATTCTTACGCGCGTCGCGGCGCTATCGCGTGACGGGGCGCATCGGCTGCTCTGCCGCGAGACAATCCCGCCGCCCGCGCGCCGCGCCAATCCGTTCCTGCCGGCATGCCGCGATATCGAGATAACGGCAATGGAAATTGCCATCGAGGCCGGCCGGGAAGATATTTCATTTATCTTTAAAAACAATGATCTGCCGGGTATTTTTCAACTGTCAGACGCGCTCTCGCTGATGGTCCGTCATGGCGTTCTGCCGGGGCATAAAGCGGTTCTTTACTGCGACAATGATGCGGCTTATCAGTTCGCCGCGGACGCGCGCGATCACGGCCTGCTGCTTGCCGCCATCATCGATACGCGCGCCGACGTCCCGGCGCCCTGTCACCAGTTTGCGCGCGCGGCGGGCATCCCGCTCTATCCGCATCACGAAATCATTGCGGCGCGGGGGCCGCTCACGCTTCGCCAGGTGATCCTTGGCAAGCGGGCCGAGGGCGCGCGGGAGATTTATTTTGACTGCGATGCGCTGATCCAGTCGGCCGCGGGCGGAGATGCGGGCAGTATGCCAACGCCAGAGCTTCGCGGCCTCGGCAAAGCCTTTATCGACCCGGCGCGCGAGCAGCTTTATACGCGGGGGGCGGCGGTTCCCACCATCGGCGCGGCGCGAGCTATAGCGACGCGGGCGACGGGAACGGGGCCGCGGGAGGTCCTGCCGGGCTATCGCATAACGCCCTTCTCGTCCGCCTTTGAAAAGGCCGGGGGGCGGATGTCGCTCCATGCAGGCTGGCGCATGGCGGAGTGCTTCCCGCGTGATGACATGTCGGCGGCCGGCCGGCGCGAAGCCTTGGCGGCGCGCGAGAAGGTCGGGCTTCTCGATCTGTCCGATTTCGGGCGGATCGATCTGCAGGGGCCGGATGTCTGCCGCTTTCTGGAGACGATCGCGCCATCGACCGACTGGGAGACGCAACCTGTCGGCAGCATCCGGCATGTCCCGCTTTCTGCGCCGGATGGACGCCCGTCGGCGGAGTTTTTTGCCTGGCGGATCGCCGCCACGCGATATCTTCTCACCACGCATTCCTCCTTCGCGGAAGCGATATTGAATATCGTTAGAACACAATTGGGATCAGCGGGATATCATCGTATCTTCGTGCGGGATGTCAGTGATGATCAGGCGGCGCTGCTGCTCACCGGGCCGCGCGCCGAGGCGGTTCTCGCGCGGGCTCTGCCGCTTGGCGTAATGGAGACGGCGCTCGCCCCGATGCGCTTCCGGCACCTCAATCAGGACGGAATGGCGCTGACGCTCGCCCGGCTCGACCTGACCGGCGCCGTCGGCTTCGTCATCTTCACCGGCGCGGGGCATGCAGACCTGCTTCTCAACCTGCTGAGGGAGAAGGGGCGCGATCAGGGCCTCAAGCTGATCGGGACGACGGCGGGCGACATTCTGCGCATCGAGGCGGGCGGTCTTTCGGCGGCCGAGATGGCGATTGAGACGGGCCCTGCCGGTCAGCCGCCGCGCCAGCTTGTCGGCCTTCGCGTCGTCAGCCCGCCGACGGAGGCCGCCGAGGATACGCGCCTTGCGCCCGGAATGACGCTGCATGAGGGCGACGGCAAGGATCCGTTCGGGCGCGGCATCGGCACCATCACCTCGGCCTGCCGGAGTGCACTTTTCGCGGGTGATATCGCACTTGCGCAGGTCGAGGACGGGGAGGCGCGCCACGGCAGCCTGATCCGCGCGGTGGAGGCGGGAAGCGGGCGCATCGTTGATGTGAAGGTCGGCCCGCCGCATTTCTACGCACCGGGGAAGGAGAACCGCCATGCTTGAGAGAGACTCGGCGCTGCGCGGGGAGCGGATCCACGGAAAATTTGGGGCAAACTCCGAAAATCCCGGCATAACCCTTCAGGAAATAAAGGATTTCTCCTACCTCGAAATTGCTCTTTGGGAGGGCATTGCCGGCCCGCTGCAGACCCGGCTTGGCGAGCTTCTGGGTATTGCCGCACTGCCGGAGCCGGGACGGATGAGCCCGCTTCAGGGCGGCGTCCTGTTACGCCTTGAGGACGACAGGCTCGCCTATCTCGGCGCGCCGGGGGCGGCCGATATTCTCGCCGCGACCATCACGGCGGAGGAAGGTGCGATCCTCGATCTCAGCCACGGCCACTGCCTGCTGCGCCTCGGCGGTGCGCACGCAGCGGAGCTGCTTGCGCGCGGTATCCGGCTCGATCTCCGCCCCGCGGCTTTTCCGGTGAAGACAGTGGTTGAAACGGATATCGGCGGGCTTCCCCTGCTACTGATGTGGCCGGGGGCGGCGGAGTATGATCTGCTGCTGGCGCGGAGCCGGGCGATTCATCTCTGGCGCTGGCTCACCAGACGCGCGGCGCAGTTCGGCTATGAGGTGCGCGCGTGACCTGCGCCAGCCGTTAAGGCGCGCTTTTCTCCCCCTCGCGATAGGCCGCCGCAATCTCGCGGATGCGGGCCTCGACGGCATTGCTTGTGTAGGGGCGCGCCGTGCCTGCGCCGAAGGTCGGACCCGGCCACGCCGCATCGCCCTTATAGCGCGCAATCACATGAACATGAAGCTGCGGCACCATATTGCCGAGTGCGGCGACATTCATCTTGTCGGCCTTGAAAAGCCGCTGGAGGACGCCGGTCAACGCGCGCACTTCCCGTGTGAGGAGTGCATAGTCATCCTCTGAAAGATCCGTGATTTCAACGATGTCGGGGCGCGCCGGGACAAGGATGACCCACGGGTAGCGGGCGTCATTCAGGAGCAGCAGGCGCGAGAGCGGCAGCGAGAGGATGGGAAAGGTGTCTTGCAGAAGTTGGGGGTGCAGAACGAACATGGACTCTCCGCTACGGTAAAGAATGGGGCGGCGCCAGACTAGGCCGGATCGCCCGCAGGGCCAACGGCTTTTTTGCGCATCCGGGCGCGCCCGGGCCCGCGCGCGGTCGCAATCTTTGCTTTCCTAAACGCGCGTCAGGGGCTAATCTGCGCGCAAAAATGAGGAGACGGCGCAAGGGCGCGCCAAGCAGGACGGAGAGGACCCGATGAGCCAGATGACAAACGCTGCCGAGACGAGCGCAAGCCCCCGTTTCGTCCATTTTGCGGAGCGGATTCGCGCGGCCGCGGCGGCGAAGCCGGATCTTGAGGTGATCAAATGCGCGGGCGAGGCGAGGACATGGCGCGAATTCCTGCCGCGCATCAACCAGGTCGCCAACATGCTCGCCGCGCGCGGGCTTGGCCGGGGCACCATGATCGCCATCCTCGCGAAAAGCAGCATCGAATATATGGAGGTGTTTCTGGGCGCGCTGCAGGCCGGCGTCTGCACGGTGCCGCTTTCGGGCATGGCCTCGTCCGAACAGCTTGAGATGATGGTGAAGGACAGCGGCTCGAAGCTCGTCTTCGCCTCAGCCTCCACCCGTGATCTGATCGAGCCCTTCCGCGGCCGTATCGAGGCGGTGCCGGCCGATGGTTATGTCGCCATTGATTTCGAAGGGGAGGGCTGGACACCCTATGAGACGCTGCTCAAAGGCGCGTCCACCGAGCCGCTCTATGTCGATATCGAGCCCGGCGATGCCTTCAACCTTATCTATTCGTCGGGCACCACGGGCGTGCCGAAAGGCATCGTGCAGAGCCAGCAGATGCGCGCCGGGCACATCCTCCGCTTCCATAGTCTCGGGCCGCTCGACAATGCGGTGACGCTGATCTCGACGGCGCTTTACTCGAACACCACGCTCGTCATGCTGCTGCCGACGCTCGCCATGGGCGGGCGCGTCATCATCATGCCGAAGTTCGATGTGAAGGGCTATCTTGAGATTGCCGAGAAGGAGCGGGTGACCCATACGATGCTGGTGCCAGTGCAGTTCCAGCGCCTGCTCGCTTATCCCGATTTCGACAAATATGACTTAAGCGCATTTGAAGTGAAATTCTGCACGAGCGCGCCGCTTCGCGAAGGGGTGAAGCGGGAGATCCTCGCGCGCTGGCCGGGCAAGATGTTCGAGAACTACGGCCTCACCGAGGGCGGCGTCGGCACCATTCTCGCCTGTCACGATCATCCGGACAAGCTCGCCTCCGTCGGCACCGCGGGCATGGGCGTCGATCTTCGCATCATCAATGAGGCGGGCGAAGAGCTGCCGCAAGGCGAGATCGGCGAGGTGATCGGGCGGAACGGCGCGATGATGACCGGCTATCACAATCGCCCGGACCTCACCGAAGCCATGATCTGGCGCTCGCCCGAGGGGCAGATCTTTTATAAAAGCGGCGATATGGGCCGAATTGATGAGGACGGCTTCCTCTATCTCCTCGATCGCAAGAAGGATATGATCATCTCCGGCGGCTTCAATATCTATGCTTCCGATATCGAGGTGGAGATCGCCAAGCATCCGGAGGTCGAGGATGTCGCGGTGATCGGCGTGCCGAGCGCGGAGTGGGGGGAGACGCCACTCGCCCTTGTCGTGCTGAAGCCCGAAAGCCGCCTCGGTGAGGCCGAGCTCACGGCCTGGGCCAACGCCCGCCTTGGCAAGACGCAGCGCATCAGCGGCGTCGAGTTCCGCGATGATCTGCCGCGGAGCACCATCGGCAAGGTCATGAAGCGGGAACTCCGTGCGCCTTACTGGGCGGAAAGCGGCCGGGCAATCTGACGCATAGTGTCATTTTACGAAGGATTAATCTTTTTCTGCGATACTTCGTCTCGGCCCGGGACTGTCCGGGCAATGGATTATGGGGCAACAGATACGGGCAGGAATGAAAGCGGCGGGTGATGGAGCCAGAATTCCCATGAAAGCGCGCCTCAGGGCGTGGTGGGAAGGCTACGAACTGACGGCGGAACGGAAGGACGAGGGCGCACCCGCACCGGTGAGCGCCAATGATACCGCCCGCCATGACGACGGCCCGCCGACGGTCAAGGGCTGGAGCATCAGCCGCCAGCAGTCGGTCGTTACCCTGTTCGGCGAGGGCATGATCCGCTGTATCCCCGATGACGCGAAATCCCGCCTCACCAAGCCGCTCGGCATCAACAAGAAGCTGAGCGTCGCCGAACTCGGCGCCGGGCTTGGCGGCTTTGCCCGCTGGGTCGCCGATGAATATGACGCCTATGTCACGGGCTATGAGCCGGACGAGGTGCTGATGGCGGCGGCGGCGGAGATGACGAAAATGGCCGGCAAGGCGCGTCGCGTCAATTTCCTGCCCTGCGATTTCGAGAAATTTACGCCAAAACCCCGCTCCGCCGATATCGTCTATGCCTCCGAGGCGCTCTTCCAGGTGGAGCATAAGCAGGCGGTGTTTCGCTCAATCCACGACATGCTGCGCCCGTCCGGCCAGTTTATGATGTCCGATTACATGCTGGAAGGCGCGGTGGCGGACACGGCGGCGCTCAAGGAATGGCAGGCGGCCGAGCCGGTCTTTCCGCATCTCATCGATGTGCAGGAGACGCGCAAGCTCCTGACCCTCGCGGGCTTCGATGTCAGCATTGCCGAGAATATCACCCCCGTCTACAAGGCCAATGTGCTGCGCGCCTTTGCCGATTACGCCAAGCGCACCGGCAACGGCGAGAAAAGCGGCCATCTGCATGAATGGATCCTGAAAGAAGGGGAAATGTGGCTGCGCCGCACGCGGCTGATGGACGCGGGGGTGCTGCGCGTCTTTCGCATCTATGCGCGCAAGCCCGTCGAAATTACCTGAGGCGCGCGCGAGGGCGCATCGATGCCCGCCCGCCGGCGGAATTTGTTGCAAATTTCCCGCGTAAATTCGTCCTATTCCCATTGACAGCAGGCAATCGGGTCAGTATGGTCCGGCCTCGAATTCACTAAAGCTGTCAGGATATGTATTATGAAAGTCTTGAACTCGCTCAAGTCCGCCAAGAAGCGTCATCGCGATTGCCGCGTCGTGCGCCGCAAAGGCCGGGTTTACGTCATCAATAAAACCAACCGCCGCTTCAAGGCGCGTCAGGGCTGATTTCTGCTGCCGGGTTTCCGGCAGTCAATTTCCGCACGGTGAAAAAACCGCAATGCTCCGGCATTGACGGTTTTTTTGTTTGCATTGCGGCGCGCATCCGACCTATGTCAGAGGGAAGGATAACCTTCATCAATGGGGGATAAGTCGCAATGCGGATGCCGAAGCCGAACGGCGATGTGCTGGCCCGCCGGGGAGAACTGGTCGCGGGGCTGAAGCGCCTCGTCGCCGATCCCGAGGCGGTCATCGATGATGCCGCGTCGCTCCGCGCCTTTGAATGCGACGGCCTCAGCGCCTATCGCCAGCTTCCCATGGTCGCGGTGCTCCCCGCAACGGTCGCGGAGGTCGCGGCAATCCTCAAATTCTGTAAGGCCGAGGGCGTCAATGTGGTGCCGCGCGGCGCCGGGACCTCGCTTTCGGGCGGCGCGCTGCCGCTCGCTGACGGCGTGCTGCTCGGCCTTGGGAAGTTCAACCGCATCCTCGAAATCGACTATGACAACCGCTGCATCGTCGCAGAGCCCGGCGTCACCAACCTTGCGCTCACCGAGGCGGTGAAGGCGCAAGGCTTCTACTACGCGCCCGATCCCTCCAGCCAGATCGCCTGCAGCATCGGCGGCAATGTCGCGGAAAATTCGGGCGGCGTGCACTGCCTGAAATACGGCCTCACCACCCATAACCTGCTGGGGCTTGAGATGGTGACCATCGACGGCGAGATCATCCGCCTCGGCGGCAAGCATCTCGATGCGGAAGGCTATGACCTCCTCGGCCTCGTCACGGGCTCGGAGGGGCTGCTTGGCGTCATCACGGAAGTGACCGTGCGCATCCTGAAAAGCCCCGAGCATATCTCCGCGCAGCTGATAGGCTTTCCCTCGAACGAGCAGGCAGGGGAGTGCGTCGGCAGGATCATCAGCGCCGGTATCATCCCGGCGGGCATGGAGATGATGGACCGCCCGGCAATCCACGCGGCGGAGGAATTCTGCCACGCCGGCTATCCGCTCGATGTCGAGGCGCTCCTGATCGTCGAGCTCGACGGCCCGCTTGTCGATATCGAGCATTGCCAGAAGGAGATTGGCCGCATCGCGCGCGCTTGTGGCGCCACAGTTATCAAGACGAGCGCATCGGAAGAGGAGCGGCTTCGCTTCTGGGCCGGCCGGAAGGCGGCTTTCCCCGCGGTCGGACGGATTTCGCCCGATTACATGTGCATGGATGGCACGATCCCGCGGGGGGCGCTTCCCGAGGTGCTGGCGCGCATGAGCGAGATGTCGGAGCATTACGGCCTACGCGTCGCCAATGTCTTTCACGCTGGCGATGGCAATCTCCATCCACTTATCCTCTTTGATGCCAACGTCCCGGGCGAGCTTGAAAAATGCGAGGCGTTCGGCGCGGATATTTTAAAGCTCTGTGTCGAGGTCGGCGGCGTGCTGACGGGAGAGCATGGCGTTGGCGTTGAGAAGCGCGACCTGATGGGCGAGATGTTCACGGAGGAGGATCTGAAGCAGCAGCAGCGCGTCAAATGCGCGTTTGACCCCGACGGGCGGCTCAATCCCGGCAAGGTCTTTCCGGTGCTCCACGCCTGCGCCGAGCTTGGCAAAATGCATGTGCACAAGGGCGCGCTGCCCTTCCCGGATATCCCGAGGTTCTGACGCCGCCATGCGCATCTCCCGCATCAAGGACACGAATGAAATTGCCGCCATGCTTGATTGGGCGCTGGTCGGGCGGCACCCGCTCGCCATTAGGGGCGCGGGCAGCAAATCCGGCATCGGCCGCCCGATAATGAGCGAGGCGGTGCTCGATCTTGGCGGCTATTCCGGCATTACGCTCTATGAGCCGGGGGAGCTGGTGATGCGCGCCCTTGCGGGCACTAGCCTTGCGCTGATCCGGACGGAGCTCGCCAGGAACGCCCAGCGGCTCGCCTTCGATCCGCCGGACTACGGGCCGCTTTTCGGGTTTTCGCCAGACAGCGGCAGCATCGGCGGCGCTTTCAGCAGCAACCTCTCCGGCAGCGCGCGCATCAAGGCGGGGAGCGCCCGCGATCATCTGCTCGGGGTTAGCGGCTACACCGGCCGCGGAACGCCTTTCCAGACCGGCAGCCGCGTGATGAAGAATGTCACCGGCTATGATCTTTGTAAACTCGTTGCGGGAAGCTATGGCACGCTCGTTGTCGCAAGTGATTTCACCTTCAAGGTGCTGCCCGCGCCGGAGGTGGTGCGGACGCTTATCCTTATCGGCGTCGCGCTTCACGACGCGCCGCGGCTGATGAATAGCGGGCTGTCCTCCCGGCATGATGTCGCGGCGGCGGCCTATGTCCCGGCGGATATCGCGGCGGCGCTGACGGGAAAAACGGAAGGCATTGACCGCGCCTTTGTCGCCCTAAAAATTGAGGGTGTCGCGGCCTCCGCCGATTTTCGCCTCCGCGCGCTTCAGGACGAGCTGAAGGGGAGCGGTGATATCACGGTTCTTGAGACTGACGCCTCCAACTCGCTCTGGGCTTCCCTTGGCGCAGCGGCGCCGTTTGCCGGCCCCGAACAGCCGCTCTGGCGTCTCTCGATCCCGCCGGCAAATGCAGCGACGGTCGCCGCCGCACTCCTCGCGGAAATTCCGGGCGCGCGTTATTTCCTCGACTGGGGCGGCGGCCTTGTCTGGATTGAGGTGCCGGAGAGCGTGAGCGACGGCGGCGAGGGTGTGGTGCGCCGGAGCGTCGGGGCAGGCGGCCATGCGACGCTGATCCGGGGGAGCGACGCGCTCCGCCTCAGTATCTCGCCCTTCCAGCCGCAAAGCGCTGCTATTCAGAAGATCAACGCGCGCATCAAGGACGCCTTCGATCCGCATCATATCCTCAATCCGGGGCGCATGACAGCGGGTGAAGAAGGCGAGGCAAGGGGCTGATATGAAAACAGAATTCACGCTTGCACAACTCGCCGATCCGGATTTCGCCTGCTCCAACGACATTTTGCGAAAATGCGTCCATTGCGGCTTTTGCACCGCGACCTGCCCGACCTACCTCGAGCTTGGCGATGAACGCGACAGCCCGCGCGGGCGTATCTATCTGATGCAGCAGATGCTGGAGAGCGGTGCGCCGGCTCCGGCTTCGACCGTGACGCATCTCGATCGCTGCCTTGGCTGCCTCTCCTGCATGACGACCTGCCCCTCGGGCGTTGATTACATGCATCTTCTGGAGCATGGCCGCGCCTATGTGGAGGAGACCTATAATCGCCCGCTTTTTGATCGCGGGCTTCGTGCGCTGCTTGCGCTACTGCTGCCGCGGCCAAAGCTTTTTCGCGTTGCGCTTCGTGCAGCGCGCTACATGCAGCCGCTCAAATCCTTTCTGACGGGCCGCCCGCGCGCGATGCTGGAAATGGCGCCCGCGAGCCTTCCGCCCGCGTCCGAGCTCACCGCCCGGCGGCTGCATGAGGCGAAGGGCGCGCGGCGGGCCCGCGTCGCACTGCTCGCCGGCTGCGCCCAGAAAGTCCTCTCGCCCGAGATCAATGACGCGACCATCCGCCTCCTGACCCGCCACGGTGTCGAGGTGATCGTGCCGCAGGATGCGGGCTGTTGCGGCGCGATGACGCTGCATATGGGGAAGGAGGCCTCGGGCCGCGCCTTCGCGGCGCACAACATCCGTGTCTTCGCGCGCGAGATGGCGGGCGAGGGGCTGGATGCCGTCCTCATCAACACCTCCGGCTGCGGCACGACGGTCAAGGATTACGGCAATCTGTTCGCCCATGATGCCGATCTCTCCCTTCGCGAGGAGGCTAAGAAAGTCGCCACAATCGCCTGTGATATAACGGAATTTCTGGAGCGTATTGATCTTCAGGTAACGGGTGAGGCGGCGCATCTCAGCGTCGCCTATCATTCCGCCTGCTCGTTGCAGCATGGCCAGAAGATTGTCGATGCGCCGAAGGCGCTGCTCCGGAAGGCAGGTTTCCGCGTCGCCGACATTCCGGAGGGGCATATCTGCTGCGGCTCGGCCGGGACGTATAACCTGTTGCAGCCCGAGCTCTCGGGACGGCTGAAGGCGCGGAAAGTTGCCAATATCCTGAAAACCTCCCCCGATGTGGTGGCGGCTGGCAATGTCGGCTGCATTGTGCAGATTGCCTCCGGCCTCGAGCTTCCCGTCGTCCATACGGTGGAGCTTCTCGACTGGGCGAGCGGTGGGCCGCGGCCGCCGGCGCTCGGGGGGCGGGAGGGCGTCTGAGCCTCACAATTTTGTGTCGCCGGAGCGCTTACCAATGCGCGGTATCCGCGCTATATTGATCGCATGATACGCGGCATTCTCGCCATTCTCCTTCTGACCGGCTTCCTGCTCGCGGGGAGCGCGGCCCATGCGCGTCAGGATGATCCCAGACTTGATGAACTGTTCAGCCAACTCGCGAAGGCGGAAAGCGCGGAGGAAGCGAAACTGCTCGAGCAGGAGATCTGGCGGATCTGGCTGACATCGGGCAGCGACACGGTGGATTTCCTCATGGTGCAGGGGATGAGCTATATGGAGCATGGCGACCTCGCCCGCGCGCTCACGCTGTTCAGCACGGTGGTCCGGATCGACCCCGGCTATTCCGAGGGCTGGAACAAGCGGGCGACGCTGCTCTTTTTCATCGGCGAATATGACAGTTCCATGGAGGATATCGCGCGCGTCCTGGAACTTGAGCCGCGGCATTTCGGGGCGCTTTCGGGGCTTGGCCGCATTTTCGAGCTGAGGGAGCGGGAAGCGGGCGCGCTCTCGGCCTATGAAAAGGCGCTCGCGCTGCATCCGCATATGCAGGGGGTGAAAGCGCGCGTCGACCAGCTTATTTTGGAGCGCAACAAGAAGCGGATCTAGCTACTGCTCCCCGACCCAGGCGATGCGGAGGATGTTGGTTGATCCGGGCGTCCCGAAGGGAACGCCGGCCATGATCACTACCCGCTCGCTCCGCTTCGCAAAGCCTTCCGCAAAGGCGAGCTTGCAGGCCTTGTCGACCATATCCGCGAAATTCTTGGCATCCGCCGTATAGACACAGTGCAGCCCCCAGACAAGCGCCAGCATGCGCGCGGTTTTAAGATTGGGCGTCAGCACGAGGATAGAGACCTTGCCCCGTTCGCGCGCGGCGCGAAGCGCGGTCGAGCCCGACGTCGTGTAGGTGACGATCGCCGCGGCGCTGATGGTCTTGGCGACCTGCACGGCGGCGGCGCTCAGGGCATCGGCGGTGGTTGCTTCCAGATGGCCGTGCTTGGCGTCGATAATCGTCCGATAGAGCGGGTCTTTCTCCGTCACCTCGGCGATGGAATTCATCATCGCGACGGCCTCGAGCGGATAACTCCCCGCCGCACTTTCGGCCGACAGCATGACGGTATCCGTCCCGTCATAGATGGCGTTCGCAACGTCGGTCACCTCGGCCCGCGTGGGGACGGGGGAATTGATCATGCTCTCCAGCATCTGCGTCGCGACGACGACGGGCTTCCCCGCCTCGCGGGCGCGGGCGATGATATGCTTCTGGATGGAGGGCACCTCCTGCACCGGCACCTCGACGCCGAGATCGCCGCGCGCCACCATGATGGCATCGGAAAATTCGATAATCTCGTCGATATTCTCGACCGCTGCGGGCTTTTCGATCTTCGCCATCACGGCGGCGCGCCCGGCGATGAGCCGCTTGATCTCCGCCACATCCTCGGCCCGCTGCACGAAGGAGAGGGCGATCCAGTCCACCCCGAGCTCGAGCGCGAAATCGAGATCACGCCGGTCCTTGTCGGTGAGCGGGCTCATGCGGATCAGCGCGTTCGGGATACTGACCCCCTTGCGATCGGAAATCGGCCCGCCGACCTCGACCTTGCAATCGGCGTAGCCCTCGCCGATCCTGGTCACGACGACCTTCAGCTTGCCGTCATCGAGCAGCAGCACGCTGCCGGGCTCCAGACTTTCGAGAACCGGCGGATGGGGCAGGGAGACGCGCGTCTCATCGCCCGGCGTCTCGTCAAGATCAAGACGCAGGGAGGCGCCTTGCGTCAGGATCGCCGCCCCGCCTTTGAAGCTGCCGAGACGAATTTTCGGCCCCTGCAGATCGGCGAGAATGGCGATGGGGCGGCCGGTTTTCTCCTCAAGCTCGCGAATGATGTGATAGCGCGCGGCGTGATCGGCATGATCGCCGTGGCTGAAATTGAGGCGAAACACGTCGGCGCCCGCGTGATAGAGCGCCTCGATCCGTTCCGGGTCCGAACTTGCGGGACCGAGGGTGGCTATGATCTTGGTCTTTCGAAGTCGTCGCATCCTGTTCAATCCGATTCAAAGCGTGGGCTGCATCCCGTGTTGCACTGCACTAGTTATAACAGTCCTTTGAAATATTGCAGGGATTTTCTGCTGCACGGGTAAAAAATGCGCCGCCGCTGAAGGCCTCCCGGCAACATGCCGCCGCCCGCCCGGCCGACACCCCCGGCCGCCATTCCGGCCATTGTACGCACCGTCCCGATTAGGCTAGTATGACGCAGCCGTTATAATTTTGTGATATGTCCATGTCTGATCCTGCCGCACCACCGTTTTACATCCTGAATGCCGCAAGCACATCGCCGCTGATCCTGACTGTCGATCATGCGAGCCGCTATATCCCGCCTGAATATGACAATCTCGGTGTCGAGGATCCGTCCGTTCTCCATCGTCATATCGCGTGGGATATCGGCATCGAGGATGTGACGCGGCGGCTTGCCGAAAGGCTCGGGGTAACCGCGATTTTCGCGGGCTTCTCGCGGCTTCTCGTCGATGCCAACCGCTATCCGGAGACCGCCTCCTGCATGCCGGAGGTGAGTGACGGGGTGGTGATCCCGGCAAACCGGGATATCAGCGTGCCTGAGCGCGAGCGGCGCCTTGCGAGCTGGTTTTATCCCTATCACAGCGCGCTTCTCAAGCTGATCGAGGAAAAGGAAGCAGCGGGGACAACGCCCGTGCTTTTCTCCATGCACAGCTTCACGCCCGTCATGAACGACTTTGAACGGCCCTGGCATGTCGGCGTGCTCTGGGATGAGGATGCGCGCCTTGCCGCGCCGCTTCTGGAGATCCTTCGCGAGAACCGCACCCTTGTCGTCGGCGATAACGAGCCCTATTCGGCGCGCGAGCCGCTCGGCTATACGATGAATGAGCATGGCACGAAGCGCGGCCTGCCGCATGTCGCCATCGAGATTCGCCAGGATCTGATCGACACCCATCAGGGGGCGGAGCGCTGGGCCGCGATCATGGCGGATGCGCTGCACCGGCTGCCGCTGGTCGGGGTCGAGGCCGGCTAATATCGCCCGAAACGGGGAGGGGTGAGGGATGAGCATTCGCGAGCCGACATTCACCATCGGGATCGAGGAGGAATATCTGCTCGTCGATCTCAAAACCCGCGAACTTGCGATTGAGCCGCCCGAGGAGATTTTGAGCGAATGCGAGGCACGGCTGCCGGGCCATGTTGTCACGCCGGAATTTCTCCGCTCGCAGATCGAGGTCGGCACCTGCATCTGCCGCAATGTGACGGAGGCGCGGACGGCGCTCACGGAGCTTCGCGGCACAGTGGCGGAGGTTGCGAAGAAATATGGCCTTGGCCTGATGGCCGCCTCCGTCCATCCCTTCGCCGACTGGCAGCAGCTTAAAACCACACCGAAAGAGCGCTATGACGTTATCGCCCGTGATCTGCAGACAACGGTGCGCCGGCTGATGATCTGCGGCATGCATGTGCATTGCGCCATCGAGGATCCGGAGCTTCGCATCGACCTGATGAACCAGGCGAGCTATTTCCTGCCGCATCTTCTCGCCCTCAGCACCTCCTCGCCCTTCTGGCGCGGCAAGGTGAGCGGCCTCAAATCCTACCGCGTCTCGGTCTTCGACGGGCTGCCGCGCACGGGCGTTCCCGACCGCTTCGAGAGCTTTGGCGAATACACCCGCTTTGTCGAGACGCTGGTTGAGGCGGGCGCGTTCGAGGACGCGTCGAAACTCTGGTGGGACATGCGCCCCAGCGCGAAATTCCCGACGCTCGAGATGCGGCTCGCCGATGTCTGCCCGCTGATGGAGGATGCGATCGCGATTGCCGCGCTCTATAGCTGCATCCTTCGCATGCTCTATCGCCTGCGCCGCAGCAACCAGCGCTGGCGCGTCTATCCGCAGACGCTGGTTGCCGAGAACCGCTGGATCGCGCAGCGTTTCGGGGTCGAGGGCAAGCTCATCGATTTCGGCATTCCGGCACCCGTGCCGATGGGCGCGCTGATCGAGGAGATAATCGCAATCACGGCCGAGGATGCCGCCGCGCTGCAATGCGAGCAGGAGGTTGCCCACACGCGCGAGATTGTCCGTCGCGGCACCTCCGCCGACCGCCAGCTTGTGCTCTACCGGCAAGCCATCGCGGACGGCGTGGGGGAGGAGGCGGCGCTTGTCAAAGTTGTCGATCAGGTCTTGCAGGAAACGCTGTCGGGTATAGTCTAGTAAAATGGACTTATGGAGATGGGCCTTCGGCCCGGGAGATGACAATGGACCAACAAACGCTGGAAATGGAAGCGGCCGTCTACCGCCGCCTTCGCGATCATTTGCGCGCCCGCACCGATGTGCAGAATATCGACCTGATGATTTTGGCCGGCTTCTGCCGCAACTGTCTTGCCGACTGGTACCGCGATGCGGCGGCGGAGCGCGGGCAGGAGATGGACAAGCTCAAGGCGCGCGAGATCGTCTACGGCATGCCGTTCGAGGAATGGAAAGCGAAATATCAGAAGGACGCGAGCCCTGAGCAGCAGGCGGCGTTCGCAAAATCGCAGGCGGAACATGGCTGAGGCCGGCGCTTAAAAAAAATCCCGCCGGTTCTGTACTTGAACCCGCGGACAGGGTAAAAAGGCGCGCGCCGGACATCGCGCCGGCCGAAAATTTGCGTAACATGGAGAGATGAGACTATGGCTGATGTCGGTGGAGTCGCAGCAGAGCATCTGCGGTCCTATATCGAGCGAATTGAGCGTCTGGAAGAGGAAAAGAAGGGGATTTCCGACGATATCAAGGAAATCTTCGCCGAGGCCAAAGGCACCGGGTTTGACGTCAAGGCGATGCGCGCCGTGCTGCGCCTTCGCAAGATGGACAAGGCCGATGTGCAGGAACAGGAATATATGATCGATCTCTACAAGCAGGCGCTCGGCATGATCGAGGGGCCGGGTGAGAGCGCCGACGACGACTCCGATCAGGCCGCGTTCTGATCTTTTCGCGCCTGGCCAGGATCAGGCGATCCGTGATCCGCGGATCGCCTTTTTTGTCCCCTCGCGCCGCGCATCGGTTGTAAAGTCATCATGGGCTCTTGTATTCCAAACCTGCAATAATTAAGTGCAGAAGTGAAAGACAATAAACCGGCAGGTGGCTTTTCCGGCGACAGGATATGCAGAATTTCTCCACCGATGCGGCGGGTTTCGCAGGGCTGACCCTTGCGGAGCTGATCTTGCAGCACCTCGTCCTTCGCGGGCTGATGACGCCCGGCGAGGCGCGGCGGCTGCTCGATATCGCCGCGCGCCGGCATGAGGCGGCAGCCGTCGGCTCGGAGGAGAAAATCGCCCTCAATATGGAGGCGGCGCATCTCCTGCGCGCGCTCTCCCTCGGGCTGGAGCCGCTTTTCACTGCAAAAACAACGCCGCCGGAGGATGGCCCGTCAGCTCACGGTGCGAACGGCGCAGGGGCGAGGGCAGCCTCACCACGCACCGAGACCCCGCGCGAGGCAGGCCCGAGGCGGGCCGAGCGGGGCGCGTCGCTCTCCTCCCTCTCCATCGGGGAGCCGCGCGATCTCTGGCTGCGCTTCCCGCCTTAAGCCTTTTTGGCAAGGACGCGCGTCGTGCTCGGCGGGTATTTTTCGAGCAGCGCCGCGGGACGTACCGGCCGCTCCGTCAGGTTGCCGCCGCAGTTGGGGCAGGTGCGCTTATGCACCCGCTCTGCGCACGGCCGGCAGAAGGTGCACTCAAATGTGCAGATATAGGCCGCCGCGTCGTTCGGCAGGTCGCGATCGCAGGTCTCGCAGTTCGGTCGGATCTCCAGCATGTCTTTCCCCCCTCGATTTCTGTCATTCCGCGGCCTGCTTCTGCGGTTCCGGGCTTTTGAATGTTGTCATAAGACTCTCGAGCTCACCGCGATAGACGCGGATTGCGCGGTCCTTGATATGGCCATAGCCGCGGATCGCGAGCGGCAGTTCGGCGACGGCGACCGCCGCGGCGTGATTATCGCGGCTCAGTCCGCCGAGCAGGGTCTCGACGATCTCTTCATATTCGCTGATCAGCGCGCGCTCGGTTTTGCGCTCCGCCTGATAGCCGAAGATGTCGAACGGCGTCCCCCTGAGGCTCTTGAACTTGGCAAGAAGGCGGAATGCCGTCAACATATGCGGCCCGTATTCCTTCTTCCTGAGCTCGCCCGTCTCCGGATCCTTCTTAGCGAAAAGCGGCGGCGCAAGATGGAATTTGAGGCGATAGTCGCCCTCCATCATATGCTCGACGCGCTCAAGGAAGCGGGTGCCGGTATAGAGCCGCGCCACCTCATATTCATCCTTGTAGGCAAGCAGCTTGAAATAGCTCCGAACCACCGCTTCAGTCAGCGACGTTGCGCCCCGTTTCACCTCGCTCTCGCGGGCGCGGACACGGGCGACAAGCGTTTCGAAGCGGCGGGCGAGCCGGGCGTTCTGATATCCCTTCAGGAATGCGCTCCGCCGGGTGATCATCTCGTCGAGATCATCGCTCGGCGCGAGGATCAGATCGGGGCCTTTCAGCGCCGCCACCTCCGCCATCACCCGCTCGGGATCATGCGCCATCACGCGGCCCCAGGCGAAGGACTTCTTGTTGAAGGGAACCGCAACGCCGTTCAGCTCGACCGCGCGCAGCAGCGCCTCTTCGCTCAACGGGATAAATCCTCTCTGATAGGCGAACCCGAGCATGAAGAGGTTGGTTGCGATGGAATCGCCCATCAGGGTCGTTGCGATCTCGCTCGCCTCGATCAGGTCACAGGCATCGGCGCCGACCGCCTCGCGGATATGATCGAGCGTCTCGCGCACCGGGAAGGGCGCATCGGGATCGAGCGTGAAATCCATGGTCGGTGAGGGATGCGCGTTGATCACCGCATGGGCGACGCCGACATCGAACTTGGCGAGGCTGTCATACGAGCCGGAGACGACCATATCGCAGCCGATCAGCAGATCGGCGCGCCCGGCCGGGATGCGGACGGCGTTGATATCTTCCGGCTTTGGCGCGATATGCACATGGCTCGTCACCGCGCCGCCCTTCTGGGCAAGCCCCGTCTGGTCGAGCACCGAAATGCCCTTGCCCTCCAGATGCGCGGCCATGCCGACAATGGCGCCGATGGTGATGACGCCGGTGCCGCCGATCCCGGTAATCAGGATGCGGTACGGGCCTTTCAGCGTTTTCGAGACGGGCGAGGGCAGCCCGTCTGCCGGATTTTCCGAGGCATGCGGCGCGGCCTTGCGAAGATCCCCGCCCTCGATGGTGACAAAGCTCGGGCAGAAGCCGTTGACGCAGGAATAATCCTTGTTGCAGGTCGACTGGTTGATGGTCCGCTTGCGGCCGAACTCGGTCTCGAGCGGCTCGACGGACAGGCAGTTCGATTTCACCGAACAATCGCCGCAGCCCTCGCAGACGAGATCGTTGATGATAACGCGTTTGGCGGGATCCGGAAACGTGCCGCGCTTGCGCCGGCGGCGCTTTTCGGCGGCGCAGGTCTGGTCATAGATCAGGATCGTGACGCCTTTCTTTTTCCGCAGCTCGCGCTGGATCTTGTCGAGATCGTCGCGGTGATGGATCGTCGTGCCGCCGGGCCACGGGGTGCCTGCCGGGTATTTGTCCGGCTCGTCGGTCACCACGCGGATCTCGGCGACGCCCTCGCCTTCGAGCTGGCGGGCGATCTGCCAGGGGCTCAGCTGATCGCCGAGCGACTGGCCGCCGGTCATCGCCACGGCATCGTTATAGAGGATTTTATAAGTGATATTGGCCTTCGCCGCGACCGCCTGACGGATCGCGAGAATGCCGGAATGATGATAGGTCCCGTCGCCGAGATTGGCGAAGATATGCTGCTCATCGGTGAAATGCATCTGCCCGACCCACGGTACGCCTTCGCCGCCCATCTGGGTATAGGTATCGGTGTTGCGGTTCATCCAGGTGACCATGAAGTGACAGCCGATGCCGGCCACCGCGCGGCTCCCTTCGGGCACTTTGGTCGAGGTGTTATGCGGGCAGCCGGAGCAGTAGAAGGGGGTGCGAACGAGCTTTGCCGGCCGCGCGCCGAGCTGCTTCTCCTTGCGATCGAGAAAGGCGAGGCGATGCTCGATGGATTCGGATGTGTAAAAGCGCCGGATGCGCGCCGCGATCAGCCGGGCGACCAGCGCCGGCGTCATCTCGCCGGTCGAGGGTTGCAGCGGATTGCGTTCATCATCGAACTTGCCGAGGATGCGCGGGCGGACGCGGGTATCCCAGTTGTAAAGCTGCTCCTTCATCTGGTTTTCGACGATGGCGCGCTTCTCCTCGATCACCAGCACTTCCTCAAGCCCCTCGGCGAACTGGCGAATGCCGTCCGGTTCCAGCGGCCAGGGCATGCCGACCTTGTAGACCGTCAGGCCGATATCGGCGGCGAGATCGTCGGTGATGCCGAGATCGCGAAGCGCCTGGCGCACATCGTAATAGGCCTTGCCGACGGTGACGATGCCAAGCCGGCGGCGCGGGCTGTCCATGGTGATATGATCGATGTTGTTGGCGCGCGCAAAGGCGCGGGCGGCGTATATTTTATGCTGGTTGAGGCGCACTTCCTGATCGAAGCGGTTATCATGCGGCTGGATATTGAGGCCGCCTTCGGGCAGGTCGATATTGGGCCGGACAAAGCGGCCGCGATCGGGCGAGACATAGACGGAGGCGCTACTCTCGACCGTTTCGGAGATGCATTTGAAGCCGATCCAGAGGCCGGAGAAGCGCGACATCTCAAAGCCGAGCAGGCCATAGTCGAGAATTTCCTGCACATTGGCCGGATGCAGCACGGGCATCATCCAGCCGGCGAAGGCATGCTCGCTCTGATGCGCGACGGTGGAGGAGACGATACCGTGATCATCGCCGGCAAGCGCCAGCACGCCGCCGTAGCGCGAGGTGCCGGCGCTGTTGGCATGGCGGAACACATCGCCCGTCCGGTCGACGCCGGGGCCCTTGCCGTACCACAGGCCGAACACGCCGTCATAGCGCGCGCCGTGGAACAGATTGAGCTGCTGGCTGCCCCAAACCGCCGTTGCGGCAAGATCCTCATTGATCCCCGGCTCGAAATGGATGTCATGCGCTTTGAGGATTTTAGATGCCTTCCAGAGCGCCTGATCATAGCCCGCAAGCGGCGAGCCGCGATAGCCCGAGATAAAGCCCGCGGTATTCAGCCCGGCCTCCACATCGCGCGCTTTCTGCATCAGCGGCAGACGGACCAGCGCCTGGATGCCGGTCAGATAAACGCGCCCTTCCGCCAGTGTATATTTGTCCTCGAGTGTTATATTGCTCAGCATCATTATCTCCGCTCCCCCATTGGAAAAGACGCTCTGGTGATAATATAAGAAAAATATCATGAAATGCAAAATAGGTCAATAATACTGACATATAAAAAGTTAGGTCACACAATTGCCCGATTTCCCTTTGACATTTAAAGGATGTGGGGGGATTTAAGGGAAACGCGCTAACAGGTTCATTTAAAAGAGGCATGTGATGACCATTCTGGTGACAGGGGCGGCGGGTTTCATCGGGATGCATGTCGCCGAAGCGCTGCTGGCGGACGGCCGCCGCGTGGTGGGGGTGGATAACCTCAATCCCTATTATGATGTGACCTTGAAGGAGGCGCGGCTGGCGCGGCTTCTTTTGTACAAGAATTTCACTTTCTACAACTGCGATATCGCGGACCGACCGGCGCTCTTTGCCGCGCTCGGCGGGCATCCGCAGATCAGCCTGATCGTCCATCTGGCGGCGCAGGCCGGGGTGCGGCACAGCCTCAACCGGCCGTTCGACTACACGCACGCGAATATCACGGGCTTTCTCTGCATCCTCGAGGCGGCGCGGCAGATGGCGAATTTGAAGCATCTCGTCTATGCGAGCTCGTCCTCCGTATACGGCGCCAACAGCCAGCTTCCTTATTCCGTCGCCTCGATGACCGACAGCCCGGTTTCGCTCTATGCGGCGACCAAGAAGGCCAACGAGCTGATGGCCTATTCCTATTCGCATCTTTACGATATCCCGATGACGGGCCTTCGGTTTTTCACCGTGTACGGGCCGTGGGGGCGGCCGGACATGGCCTACTGGCGCTTCACCGAGAAAATTCTCCGCCGCGAGGCGCTGGAGATTTATAATCACGGTGACATGCAGCGCGATTTCACCTATATCGATGACGTCGTGAAAGGCGTTCTTGCGGTGCTCGCCTCGCCGCCCGAGAAAAAGGGTGAAGCGGCGGCGCATCGGGTCTATAACATCGGCAACAACCGGGCCGAGAAACTTCTCGATCTGGTGGCGATTATCGAAAAGACGCTCGGCGTCACGGCGGAGCGGCGCCTCCTGCCGATGCAGCCGGGCGATATCCGCGCGACATTTGCCGACATCAAGGCGATCCGCCGCGACATCGGGTTCGAGCCGTCGACGCGCCTTGCGGACGGCCTGCCGAAGTTCGTGAACTGGTATCGTTCCTACATCAAAGGTTAGGAGTTTATGACGGACATATTTGATATCAACCAGATACAGACGATCATCGACAAGGGGATTCCCCATTCGGCGGAGATCGGTATCAAGGTTGCGGAAATGAGCCCCGACGGGGTGACCTTCTATCTGCCCTATCAGAAGCGCTTTGCCGGCAATCCGGTCAACGGCGTGCTGCATGGCGGCATCATCACGACACTGATCGATTCGACCATGGGCATGAGCATTTACGCGCGGCTCGAAAAATATCTCCCCATCGCGACGCTGGACCTGCGCATCGATTACCTGAAGCCGGCGACGCCGGGCGAGGATGTCTACACCCGCGCGGTCTGCTACAAGACGACGCGGCAGATCGCCTTCGTGCGCGCCATTGCCTATCACAGCGACCGGCATGACCCGATCGCCAATGCGGTTGCAACTTTCATGCTGAAATCGACGGACACCCCGTCGCTTGGCGAGAGACTGGGGGTGACGCAATGAGCGAGACAACACCGGAAACCTTCCTCAGCAAGATCTTGGCTGCCAAGCAGACGCATGACTGGCAGCATGTCTTTGAATTCATTCCCTATTTCAACTTCCTCGGGCTGCGGATGGAGGAGCGGGAGGACGGCCTTACCTGCATCCTGCCGGAGGACGGGAAATTCATCGGCAACCCGATGCTGCCGGCGCTGCATGGCGGCGTTGTCGGCGCGTTTCTGGAAAGCACCGCGCTTGTCCATCTGATGGCGACGCAGGAGGTGACGCGGCTGCCGAAAATCATCAATATCACCATCGAATACTTGCGCTCCGGCAAGCCGATCGAGACCTATGCCGAGGCGATCGTCACCAAGCCCGGGCGGCGCGTCGCCAATATGCGGATCGAGGCATGGCAGGGCGATCGGGCGAAGCCCATCGCGGTCGCCAACGCCAATTTCCTTGTCAGTTAGGGAATGATGCCTAAATGAAGAAGAAAGAAAAATAGCATCCTTCTGTCGGAGTTGATTTCATGACTAAAGCCGCCCTTGCCGATCTCCCCGAATGGGACCTCAGCGATCTCTACCCCTCGCGCACCTCGCCGGAACTGCAGGAGGATCTCGCGCGCGTGGCGGAGGATGCGAAGGCCTTCGCGGCGCAGTACAAGGGCCGGCTTGTGGAGCTGGACGGGCAGGGGCTCTATCTCGCCATTTCGAAATATGAGGAGATCGGCGAGATCGAGGGGCGCATCATGTCCTATGCCTATCTCGTCTATGCGGGCAATATGGCGGACCCCGAGATTGGCAAATTCTTCCAGAGCATGCAGGAGAAGATCAGCGCGGTCGGCACCGATCTTCTCTTCTTCACGCTTGAGCTGAACCGCATCGAGGAGGATCGGCTGCAGGAGATGTATGCCGGCACCAGCCTCAGGAAATATGAGCCGTGGCTGAAGAACGTGCGGGCGCTGAAGCCCTATCAGCTTTCCGATGAGGTCGAGAAGCTGCTGCATGAGAAGGACATCGCCGGGCGGAGCGCGTGGGTGCGGCTGTTCGATGAGACCATCGCCGGGCTGGAATTCGATGTTGACGGCGAGAAGATGGCCTCGCAGCAGGTGCTGCATCTGCTCTCCAATCCGAATGGCGAGATCCGCAAGAAAGCGGCGAAAAGCCTCGGCCAGGTATTTGGTGAAAATGTCCGGCTCTTCTCGCTGATCACGAACACGCTTGCGAAAGACAAGGCGATCGAGGACGAATGGCGCGGCGCCAGCGAGCCCGCCGCCATGCGCCATCTCTCCAATCAGGTCGAGCCCGAAGTGGTCGATGCCCTCGCCAAGGCGGTGCAGGACGCGTATCCCTCGCTCTCGCACCGTTACTATGCGCTCAAAGCCAAATGGATGGGGCAGGAGAAGCTCGACTACTGGGATCGCAACGCGCCGCTTCCCGATGCCGATGACCGCCTGATCCCGTGGGAGGAGGCACGTGACATCGTGCTCGATGCCTATGGCCGCTTCTCGCCCGAGCTTTCCGAGCTGGGCCGGCAGTTTTTTGAAAAGCCGTGGATCGATGCCGCCGTCCGCCCCGGCAAGTCACCGGGCGCCTTCGCGCATCCGACGGTGACCGATGTGCACCCCTATCTGCTCCTGAATTATCAGGGCAATATCCGTGATGTGATGACGCTCGCCCATGAACTCGGCCATGGCGTGCATCAGCTTCTTGCGGCGCCGCAAGGCGGGCTGCTCTCCAACACGCCGCTGACCTTGGCCGAGACCGCGAGCGTGTTTGGCGAACAGCTTACCTTCCGCGCCATGCTGGATCGGGAGAGCGACCCGGAAAAGCGCCGCATCATGCTCGCCGGCAAGGTCGAGGATATGCTGAACACGGTCGTGCGCCAGATCGCTTTCTATGAGTTCGAGCGGCGGGTGCATGATCTCCGCCGGCAGGAGGAGCTGTCCCCCGACCAGATCGGCAAAATCTGGATGGATATCCAGAGCGAGAGCCTTGGCCCCGCCATCCGGCTGCATGATGAGTATCAGTATTTCTGGTGCTATATCCCGCACTTCATCCATTCGCCGTTCTATGTCTACGCCTATGCCTTCGGCGACTGTCTGGTGAATGCCCTTTACGCCATCTATCAGGAGGCGGAGAGCGGCTTTCAGGAGAAATATTTCGCCATGCTGAAGGCGGGCGGCACGCTCCGTCACAAGGAGCTGCTCGCGCCCTTCAACCTCGATGCCTCGGACCCGGCCTTCTGGTCGAAGGGGCTTGGCGTCATTCACGGCTTCATCGACGAACTCGAGCAGTTCTAGCGCGCCGCGGCGGCGCTGTTCCCGCCCGCGGCTTTTCGTCCCGCGGGCGCGACAATCTATTGCCGTTCATTCAGATTTAGGTATATTGCATCGCAAAGTATCGCGAAAGCGGATGATTTTGATAAGAAAGGTGTCGAAATGAGCGAAGGTCACATGGATATTCAGGAACAGAAATCGACGTACAAGATGTTCACCACGCTCCTCATGGTGAGCACGATCGGTCTTGCGGTATTGCTGGCCCTGATGGCGTTTTTCCTCGTCTGATGAGACAACCCGGACGGGTCTTCTGTTGCACGGCGTTGCGGGGCGTCGCCTGTCCATCCTAATTTAGCAGTTGTAAGGATCGCTTATGAAAATCGCTATCCCCCGGGAGCGTCGGGAGCATGAACGACGCGTCGCCGCGACGCCGGATACGGTAAAGAAATTTATCGCGCTGGGTGCCGAGGTTGTTGTGGAAACAGGCGCTGGGGATGCCAGCTCCTTCTCTGATGCCGATTATGAAGCGGCGGGCGCAGTGATCGCGGCGGATGCCGCGAGCGCACTCCAG
Organism: Sneathiella sp.; assembly: GCF_036844445.1. Taxonomy (GTDB): domain Bacteria; phylum Pseudomonadota; class Alphaproteobacteria; order Sneathiellales; family Sneathiellaceae; genus Sneathiella. The sequence continues at coordinate 525,700 of NZ_DAIUFV010000001.1, forward strand.
TCCGCCGATATCATCTTGAAAATCCAGCGCCCGCTGACGGCCGCCGAAGGCCTCGATGAAGTGGCGCTGATGAAAAAGGGCGCCGTCCTGATCGGCCATCTCGCCGCGCTGCAGAACCGCGAGCAGGCCGCCGATTACGCCAGGGCCGGGATCACCGCCATTGCGCTCGAACTCCTGCCGCGCATCAGCCGCGCGCAGTCGATGGATATTCTCTCCTCGCAGTCGAACCTTGCCGGCTACAAGGCCGTGCTGGACGCCGCTGCCGAATATGGCCGCGCGCTGCCGATGATGATGACCGCGGCCGGCACCATTGCCCCCGCCAAATGCTTCGTCATGGGCGTTGGCGTTGCGGGCCTCCAGGCCATCGCGACCGCCCGCCGTCTTGGCGCGATCGTCACCGCGACGGACGTGCGCGCCGCCACTAAGGAGCAGGTGGAGAGCCTTGGCGCGAAATTCGTCATGGTCAAAAGCGATGAGACCGGCGAGACCGCCGGCGGCTATGCCAAAGAGATGAGCGAGGACTACAAGCAGCGGCAGGCCGCGCTCGTTTTCGAGCATATCAAGAAGCAGGACATCGTCATCACGACGGCGCTGATCCCGGGCCGCACCGCGCCGATCCTCATTACCGACGAGATGCTGGCCGTCATGAAGCCGGGCTCGGTGATCGTCGATCTCGCGGTCGAGGCGGGGGGCAACGTCACCCAGTCGAAACTCGGCGAGATCGTCACGACGGCGAACGGCGTCAAGATCGTCGGCCATCACAATGTGCCGAGCCGGCTCGCGAGCGATGCTTCGGCTTTGTTCGCGAAGAACCATCTCAACTTCCTGACGCCGATGGTCAATAAAGAGACCGGCGCGCTTCAGCTCAACTGGGAAGACGAGCTTGTCACGGGCACCGCGCTGACGCGCGATGGCAGTATTATCCACCCGCAACTGACCGAGGGAGGGAACTGATTATGGATATGGTAGATCCGACCGTATTCCGGCTGGCGATTTTCGTGCTCGCCATTTTCGTTGGCTATTACGTGGTGTGGAGCGTGACGCCCGCGCTGCATACGCCGCTGATGGCGGTCACCAACGCCATTTCCTCGGTCATCATCGTCGGCGCGCTCATTGCGGCGGGGCCGGCGGATATGTCGCTCGCCAAGATCTTCGGCTTCGTCGCCATCATGCTTGCCTCGGTCAATATCTTCGGCGGCTTCCTGGTGACCCAGCGCATGCTGTCCATGTACAAGAAAAAACAGAAGTAAGGGGAGCGCACCGTGTCAGCTAATTTTACGGCGCTCGCCTATCTGGTCTCCGCCATTCTCTTCATCCTTGCGCTGCGTGGCCTCTCGTCTCCCGACAGCTCGCGGCGCGGCAATATCATGGGCATGGTCGGTATGGCCATTGCCGTTATCGTCACCATCCTCGACCCCAGCGTCGTTTCCTATGAGTGGATCATCGGCGGCATTGTTATCGGCGGCGCCATCGGCGCGGTGATCGCGCAGCGCATCGCCATGACCGCCATGCCGCAGCTCATCGCCGGCTTCCACAGCCTCGTCGGCCTTGCCGCGGTGCTGGTGGCGGCGGCCGCCTTCTACAGCCCCGACGCCTACGGAATCTTAAGCCCGAGCGGTGAGCTTACGGTGCTGTCGCGCATCGAGATGTCGATCGGCATCGTCGTCGGCGCCATCACCTTCTCGGGCTCGGTCATCGCCTTCACCAAGCTGCAGGGGCTGGTCTCCGGCAATCCGGTGAGCTTTCCGGGGCAGCATCTGCTCAACCTTGTCATCGGCCTCGTCATTGTCGGGCTGATCATCTGGTTCTGCATCGATCTCGATCCGCGCATTTTCTGGGTCATGACGGCGCTCGCCTTTATCATCGGCTTCCTCATCATCATCCCGATCGGCGGCGCCGATATGCCGGTGGTGGTTTCGATGCTGAACAGCTATTCCGGCTGGGCGGCGGCGGGTATCGGCTTCACGCTCGAGAATATCGCCCTCATCATCGTCGGCGCGCTGGTCGGCTCCTCGGGTGCGATCCTCTCCTACATCATGTGCAAGGCGATGAACCGCTCCTTCTTCAGCGTCATCCTCGGCGGCTTCGGCGGCGAGGCATCGTCCGGCGGTCCCGACAAGGGCGACCGGCCCTATAAGCCGGGCTCCGCCGATGATGCGGCCTTCATCATGAAGAATGCGGGCAAGGTCATCATCGTGCCGGGCTACGGCCTTGCGGTTGCGCAGGCGCAGCATGCGCTCCGTGAAATGGTCGATGCCCTGAAGGAAGAGGGGGTCGAGGTCGCCTACGCCATCCATCCCGTCGCGGGCCGCATGCCGGGCCATATGAACGTGCTTCTCGCCGAGGCGAACGTGCCCTATGACGAGGTGTTCGAGCTGGAAGAGATCAACTCCGATTTCTCGAGCGCCGATGTCGCCTTCGTGGTCGGCGCGAATGACGTGACCAACCCCGCCGCGCGCGATGACCCGTCAAGCCCGATCTTCGGCATGCCGATCCTCGATGTCGACAAGGCGCGGACGGTCCTCTTCGTCAAGCGCTCGATGTCCTCGGGCTACGCCGGTATCGACAACGATCTCTTCTATAAAGACAACACCATGATGCTCCTCGCCGATGCGAAGAAGATGGTGGAAGATATCGTGAAAGCGCTCTGACGCGCTTTGCACCAACCAAAAAGCCGCTGGTGAGAGCCAGCGGCTTTTTTTTATTCGTCAGTAAAGCGTCTCGCGGTAGACCTTCTCGAGCGATGCATCGGTCGCCGCCGCATCACCGAGGCCCTCGATCTGGTCGGCGAGGATCTGGCCGAGGCTGGGATAGGCGCTCCGCTCGATCTTCGCTTCTTCATCCCAGAGTTTGGAGCGGATCAGCGCCTTTGCGCAGTGCAGATAGACTTCCGCCACGCTGACCTTCAGCACGGCGCGCGGCAGCTTGCCCTGATGGGCGAGGCGGGCGAGGAGGTCCGGGTCGGTGCGGATTTCCGCGGTGCCGTTGACGCGCAGCGTCTCATTGATGCCGGGCACGAGGAACAGCAGCCCGACCGCCGGGGTGTCAATGATGTTTTGCAGGCTGTCGAGGCGGTTGTTGCCGGGCCGGTCGGGGATCAGCAGCGTCTTCTCATCCTCAACCACGACAAAGCCCGGCACATCGCCGCGCGGCGAGGCGTCGGCAAGGCCGCTTTCGCTCCGCGTCGCCAGCACAAGGAAGGGCGAGAGGGAAATGAAATGCCGGCAATGCCGGTCGAGCGCTGCGAGCTGCTTTTGCATCGCCCGCGTGCTCGGCGCCGGATAGAGGCGATAGAGCGCCTCCCGGCTGGTGATATGATGTGCACTCAATCTCTCTCTCCCTTTTCCCACCCGCGTTCGCCTGATCATAGCGGGGGAATTGCGCACTTATCAATCGCGCGCATAAAAAAAGCCCGGAAGGCGATGCTTCCGGGCCGGGATCTGCGGTAGCGTAAGGGCTCAGCTTGCCATCGAGCGGATATCCTCGAGCACGGCGGCGACTTCGACGCGGAGCTTGTTGGAGTATTCGGCAAGGTTGCTGACGGAGCCGAGAAGCTGCGTTGCCGACGCGCCGGACGCGGCGGCCATGGTCGCGACATCGGTGACCGAGCGCGACACCTCGCCGGTGCTGAGGGACGCCTGCTGGACGTTGCGGGTGATTTCGAGCGTTGCCGAATTCTGCTCCTCAAGCGCGGCGGCCATCGCCTGGATCGTCTCGTTGATGCGCACGATCATCTCCTCGATCCGTTTGACCGCATCGACCGCTTCGCCGGTCGCCTGCTGCATGCCGTCGATCTGGCTGGCGATCTGCTCGGTTGCGCGGGTCGTCTGGGCGGCGAGGCCCTTGACTTCGGAGGCGACGACGGCAAATCCCTTGCCGGCCTCTCCGGCGCGCGCCGCCTCGATCGTCGCGTTGAGCGCGAGCAGGTTGGTCTGGCTGGCGATATCATTGATCAGCTCGATGATATTGCCGACTTCCTCGGCCGAGATCGCGAGCTTGCCGACCACCTGATCGGTCGATTCGGCGACATCCATCGTATCTTTGGAGAGCTTCGCGGAGGCGTCGACCTGGCGGGCGATCTCCTGCAGCGAGGCGGAAAGCTCTTCCGCCGCCGTCGCAACGCCGCTCACATTCTCGGCCGCGCGCTCGGATGCGGCGGCGATGGCGCTTGAATGGGTATCGGTGTCGGCCGCGCTCGTCACCATGCTTTTGGCTTTCTCCTCCATCACCTCGGCGGCGCCGGAAATGTCGCGGGCGACGGTGTTGACGGAGGCTTCGAGCTTCTCCGCAATGGCGCCCGCAAAGGCGACGCGCTCGGCCGCGGCCTTGGCGGCAGCTTCCTGCTCGCGCCTGCGCTCCGCTTCAAGGCGCTGCTCTTCCTCGCGGCGACGCGCGGCGGCGGCGGCGGCTTTTTCTTCCGCATCCTGCTTGCGCTGGATTTCGAGGCGCTGCAGGTTTTCGGCGTTGGCTTTGAAGATCTGCACGGCGCGCGACATGTCGCCGACATCGTCGCGCCGCTCAAGCCCGGCGATGGTGATGTCGTTCTGGCCGTTGGCGAGCGCGCTCATGGCGGCGGTCAGCTGGCTGAGCGGCCTGCCGATAAAGCGGTTGAGCAGCAGCCCGGTCAGAAGGATGATGCCGACAAGCGCGGCGCCGCTCAGCATCAGCTGCTGCATCAGGTTGGAGGCGAGCTGCGCGTTCAGCTGGTCGAGGCTCCAGGCGATCGCCGCGTAGCCGACCAGCTCCTGCTTGGTGGTGAGGACGGGCGTGACAACGATCTGGTGCGTATCGGTAAGCTCGGAATAAACCTCGCCCTTATCGAGCGTCGCCTTGTGGGCGGCGAGCAGGCCATTGAGATCGACCGTCGGCAGGCGGCTCGAATGATATTCCGTCACCATCGCGCCGTCGCTCGTATAGGTGATGATATCGGCGAGGGCGCTGTCGTCCCGCTCTCTCATCTCCTCATAGACTTCGGCGACTTTCTCCGGCTTGTTCCATTTCAGCGCGCCGGTCATCTGCGCGGCCATCAGGTCGGAGATGGTGAGATTGTTGGAGACGGCGAGATGTTCCATATCCTGGCGCTGGTTCTGCAGGCCGAGCAGCATCAGCAGCGAGAGCCCGATCAGGGTCGTTGCAAAAACCACGAGCTGGATTTTGCGGCTGACGGTCCATTTGCTCGCTTTTTGCGGGGTATGCCCGGCGCCGGGGGTTGTCTCTCCGGTCGCGACGGCATCGATGGTAATGCTCATTGTGATAGTTCCTTGTCGAGATTTAAGGGCGGGACGGACGCCCCGTTCTAGTCCAGCATGTCGACATTGACGCCGACGGTGATTGCGCCGATGGGCTGGCGGGTTGAGGGGTCAAGCACGGCGAGGGTGACCTGCGACTGATAGGCCTGCGAAGAGTCGTCGAACTCGACCTCGTCGATCAGCACCGCCGAGGCGCCGCCGCCGAAGGCTCCCTGCCATTTCTCCTCATCGCCCTGCCAGTAGTCGGAGGTGATATCGCTCTGCCCGACGTTGAGGCCGCGCATGTCCATGACGAAGATTTCGGTATAAAGCCCGTCCGCCTTGGCGCGGATCTCCTTCAGATAGGCCGAGAGCGGGTTGCCGAGCACGGCGTTGATCAGCGGCTGCGCGCCGCCTTCGGTCTCGGCGCGCCATTGCAGGTCCCTGGCGTCGATCTCGCTCTGGCTGAGGGTGGCGGAGGTCTTGTTCTGCTCCTTGATGGCGGTCACGATTTCATCGCTCTGGATCCAGCCGCGCATATCTTCCTCCACCAGCGTCCGGATCGCGCTCACATAGTCGCTGGCCGCGGCGCCGGACGCCAGCACGGCCGTGAAAATGATCGCGGCGAGGGGGAGAAATGCTTTACGGATCATGGGGTTGCTCCATTTTACTTTTATCGGTCGTCATTTTTGGATCGGAAGAGGCGTCATTCTCGCGCTGCGGGTTCCCCGATCCCTCCGACAATAGAAGAAAGTTTGTTTATTTATCGTTAAAGAAGGATGCGGCTTTCACGCCAATTCGTAAAACGCGGGCATTGCGCGCGGGCTTCACGCGACGCGGCGGGAGCTGTCCTTTGGCAGCGTCACCGTGACGGTGGTGCCGAGCCCGACCTCGCTCGCGATATTGAGCGTGCCGTGATGCGCGGTGACGAAGGATTTGACGATCGAGAGGCCGAGGCCGACGCCCTCATGGGTGATGTCGGACGTGCGATGGCCCTTGACGAAGGGCTCGGTGATCAGCGGCAGCTGCTCGCTGCGGATGCCTTCGCCGGTATCCTCCACGGTGACGATGATATCGCGCCGCCCGCAGCGCGCCGTGACGGTGATCTTGTCGCCATTGTGCGAGAATTTCACGGCGTTGGTGAGCAGGTTGAGAAAGACCTGCTGCATCGCCGTGCGGTCGGCCATGATTTCCGGCAGATGCGTCCCCGTCACCAGCGTCACCATGATCCCCTGGCTCTCGGCGCGCTGGCGGATGGCCTTGACGCAGGCCGAGAGCAGCAGGTCGAGCTGCACGGGCTCGGGCGTCAGTTCGCGCTTGCCAAGCTCGATCGCCGAGATGTCCAGCACCTCGTCGATCAGCGCCAGCAGGTGCCGCCCGCTGTGATTGATGTCATGGGCGTATTCGATGTATTTTCCGTTGCCGATGGGGCCGAAATACTCGCCGCGGATGATATCGGAAAAGCCGATGATGGCGTTCAGCGGCGTGCGCAGCTCATGGCTCATGGTGGCGAGGAATTTCGATTTCGCCTGGCTTGCCTCCTCCGCCTTGACGAGCGCGAGACGGAGCGCTTCCTCGGTGCGCTTGCCGGCGCTGATGTCGGTGAGCGTGCCGCCGACGATCACGACATTGCCATGATCGTCCATGATCGGGAACATCTGCACAAGGGTCGGGATGGTCTGCCCGTCGGCGCGCGGGCTCAAATATTCGCGCTCGACCATCTGCTGGCTGCGGATGATCTGCTGCTCCTGCCTTCGCACCGCGTTCGCATAGTCGCGCGGGAAGAAATCCGCCGCCGTCCTGCCCTTGATGTCGCGCCGCTCGGGGTTGAACCAGTCGTGCCAGGTCGAGTTGGTGTGGATATAGCGCCCCTCCGCGTCCTTGATGACGATGGCGGCGGGCGAATTCTCGATAAAGGTGCGCAGCATCTTGTCGGTGACGCGGACGCGCTGCTGGCGCGTCATCGCGAGATGGATCAGCCACGCGATCAGCAGGCTGAGCCCGATCATCGCGACGAGCGCAAGCTCATCGACCGGCGAATCATGCGCCCGAATGGTCGCCGGCAGCGGCAGCAGGCTGATCATCCAGGTCTGGTTGCCGATGTCGATCGGCTGGCGGAAGACGGGCCGCGGCGCGCCGAGATCCTCGCGCGTGGCAAACACCAGCCGCTCGCCATCCATGATGGTGAGGTCATATTTCTCCAGCAGCCAGTCCGGCATCGCCGAGTGGATCAGCGGCTCGCTGCGAAAGACGATATTGACGAAGCCCGTGATGCGATCGAAGCGGATGACCGGCACATAGGCAACGAAGCCATAGCCGCCCTGCGTCAGCATAAAGGGCGGGGTGATCTGCATCTCGCCGAGTGCTTCCGCGCGGCGGAATGTCTCGCCGACGATGGGATGATTGCGGATATCGAGATTTTGCGCCCGCTCGTTCCCCTCATAGGGCGAGACCCAGCGGATGAAGCCCATGGTGTCGATCCAGTTGATCGCCTGGAAATCATCGAACAGCCGGTGCAGATAGGCGGTCTGGCTGAGGAAACCGGCGCGATCAGTGATCTGCCCGGCGGCGAGCGAGTGGCGGATCTGCTCGCCGATGGCGAGACGGGCGGCGATATGGCCCTCGAGGCGCGCCGCGAAATTGGCAAGGTCGCTCTGCGTCTCGGTTTTGATGCCGATCGACTCCGGCGTCGGCATGCTCATCCAGAACCCGAGCGAGAGCGCAATCATCGCCGCGCCAATCATCGCCGGCACCAGCGCCGTGCGATGGCGCAACTGCCAGCCATGCAGCTTCTGCGCAAGATATACAGCAACCCGTTTCAACATTCCCCGATCTTACCCGCGGAACCCTAAAAAAGCCTAAACACAATGGGGCGAGGGGGGAGTACATTTCCATCTGTCGAATCTCGTCTCCTGCAAGCATAAAAGATGAAAAATGAGAAAATATGCTTGCTATTTGCTTAGCAAGCATGCAGTATTTCTCGATGTAGCAAGCATGAGGCGACCTTTCATGAGTAAAGCAAAAACTGCACAAACCCTTGGTGGCGAAGCTAGAGCAAAAAATCTAACCCCTTCAGAGCGATCTGAGATTGCAAAAGCTGCGGCTGCGGCGAGGTGGTCAAAATTAAGAGACCCCAACAGAATCCCGGAAGCTGATAGCCAAGGTACCCTAAATATCGGTGATGTTGGTCTTGAAGTTTATGTCCTTGATGACAAGCGCCGCGTCATTAGCAAAAAAGCTATGGCAAACGCGTTACGTTTACAAAGTGATGGCGGGAATGCATTCTTACGTACAATGTCTAGAAAAGGGGTGCGATCTGTTTTGTCGCCATCTCTGGTAGAAAAAATAGAAAATCCTATATATTTCAGACCATTAACTGGAGATTCAGCGGACGGCTATGAGGCTGAGACCTTGATTGAGGTTTGTGACGCTTTAATAGAAGCTAAAAATAAGGAGAAACTCCATACATCTCAATACTTCTTGGCTATCCAAGCAGAGATAATCATTAGATCAGCAGCGAAGGTTGGAATCGTTGCTCTTGTTGACGAAGCAGCTGGCTATGTTGACAGAGCGAAAGATGAATATCGCAAGCTTTTCGATGGCTTTATTCGTAAAGAATTTCAGCAGTGGGAAAAAGAGTTTCCAGATAAATTTTTTGACATGATTTACAAAATGTACGGATTAAAAAGACAAAGGCCGGACACAACTAAACACCCTCAATTTTTTGGGCATTTCATCAGAAAGTACATTTACTACCCATTAGCTAACTCAAACGGGGCAATACTTGAGAAGCTAGATGAGAAAAACCCCGTAGTTTACGATAATGGTGGTCGAAAATACAAATTTACTCAATGGCTTACTGATCATGTTGGTTTGCCGGCGTTTCGTCAACATCTATGGCAAGTTGTAGGGATAGGCGAAGCTTCAACGAATAAAGAACAGTTTGACAGAGGTTTTTATCGTGCTTTTCCTGAAGCCATACCAAGAAAGAATTCCGATCAATTGGATTTTTACGATATGCTGAAATAGCTTTTTTTGGATTATTACGTAATCAAAAGGATATTAGCTGGGAAAATCTGGAATTATGAACGTATTCCCCCATTTCCCTTGACTTTCCCTGCATATTATACTATTATAATATCCTTCTCAATACATCCTGTGATTTATAGAAATCAGCGATGAATTGACGTGAAAAAACCGCCCTCCGGTTGGGAGGACGGTTTTCCGCGTCGGCGGGAGGATCTCAGGCGGTCCGGGGAGGGTGTTCCCCCAGGCGCCTGAGGCCGACGGCCTCGACGGCAGTGAGGAGTGCAACGGCGACGGCAAGAAGCTCGATCACCAGCATTCCCTCAAACGTCAGGCGGCTCTGGAACAGGAAGAGGGAGAGACCGCTCCCGATGACCCAGGCAACGTTGGCGGCAATGATGAGCTTCACGAACAGCGGATTGATCATTTTCCGCGTTGCCGTGTAGGCGACATCGGCAGCGAACAGCACCAAGCCTGCCCCGAGTGCATAGAGGATCCATGAGGCGATCCCTGTCCAATGTGCCAGCGGGCCCGCGAAGGCGAGCGCTGCCCCTCCGGTGAGAAGCGAAGCCCCTGCGTCGAACAGCAGGGCGTTTCGAAGTATGTTTGACCGTTCCATTCGTCATCTCCTTTTCAGGTGTCCGCGCCATGGGTGGCGCCTTGAGGGGAAGAATGACGGCGGGAGGTCATCCTCGCAATTACGTCAGAGGTAATGTTCTTCGCTCGCCTTTCGCGCTATTATTTTCGGCGAAGGGAAGAGGAGGAGAAAAGGATGACAGCGTCAGCCATGCAAACCCCGGTGCAAGGGCTTGGTCAGATCCTGCGGCACTGGCGGCAGGTGAGGGGCATGAGCCAGCTCGATCTCGCGCTTGAAGCGGGGAGCTCGGCCCGCCACCTCAGCTTTGTTGAAACCGGCCGCGCAAGGGCCAGTCGGGAGATGCTGTTACGTCTTGCGGAAGCGATGGACCTTCCCTTGCGTGAGCGCAACCGGCTGCTGAATAGCGCGGGCTATACGGCCGCCTATGCGGCGCGCCCTCTCAATGATGCGCAGTTTGACAAGCTGCGCGCCGCGCTCGACTTCATGCTGCGCCAGCAGGAGCCGTACCCCGCGATCGTCATGAACCGCGTCTTTGACGTGCTGATGATCAACGGGGCGGGGCTCCGGCTGCTGACAATGCTGGGTCTTGGCGGCAACGGGCAGGGCGCGGGCGCGGGCGGTAACAATACGGACGGCGCGGCCGAGAAGGAGCGAAGTGGCCCGCCCAATATCCTGCGACTGATGCTGCACCCGAATGCGCTGCGTCCCGTGCTTCATGACTGGGAGCGGGCGGCGGCGCATATGGTGGAGCGCGCACATCGGCAACTGACTGGCGCGGGGGCGGAGGACCCGCTGAAACGACTGCTCGATGAGGTGCTGGCCTATCCCGGCGTGCCATCGAGTTTCGCGCAATCGAACCCCTCGCTCGATGCGCTGCCCGTGCTGCCGCTCACTTTTGAGGTGAACGGGCGGGCGCTGTCCTGGATCACGACGGTCGCGAGTTTCGGCACGCCGCAGGATGTGACGGCGGAGGAGATTATGATCGAAAGCTTCTTCCCCGCCGATGAGGAAACCGAGGACGCCATCCGCCGCCAGATGATGGCGGAGGCGGGCGGCGGATAAGCCGCGCGGGCCGCAAAGAGGGAGCGATTCGCGCGCGAAGCGGGATTTCGGTCCTCTCCTTCCCGGCGGGGGGACGGCGCAAATATCGCGGGGGTTTTATCTTATAATGCATTGTAATTACATCGTTTTTAAAACATTCTCCGACGCTGATTTCAGCCCCGATTTTCATCTGGAACTGGTATGATATCCATTCTGGTGATGCCTCGGATGGAGATCAAAATGGATGATGAAAAGCCGCCGAAAAGCCCCTTTCTCCCGCCGATGACTGAGGAGATATTTAACCGCAGTCTCGGCCCTGTCTCGGCGGAGGAACTGATGGAGCCGATCGATGACTGGTGCGCGCGCAACTTCCCGCGGGGCGATCCCGAGTTTCAGGGGCCGCCCCGTATTCTGCCGCTTGGAAAGATGGGGAAGGGGTGGGAGACCGATCCGCGGATCCCGAACGTTATTTTTATCGATGTCCACCGCCGAAAGCAGGGCGAATGGGGGGCGCGTTGAGGCAAAAAGGCCTTCTTCTACGATCGATATGCTACCGCTTCAGAAGGCCCCAATCGCGTTTCCGCCATGTTGAGTGGCATCAGGATGCCGATTTAACGTCCATGTTCGCGTGATGCCGGGCAACCATCCGCTTCAAGCGGGAATGGCGGCACTCTTCACGAAGGTAAATTGCCCGGAAATCCGCCCGCCGAAATACGCCATCCCTCGACGGGGGAACATCGGCGCTAATATGGTCGATAATGCTGGAAAAATCAACCTTGACGATATTTCGGCGATCCCGTCCGTCCGCGCGGCGCGACGTTGCGGGTTGAAGACGGGGGAAAGGGCCGGAAGGATCTGGCCGGTGCCGCCTTGAGGAAGCGCCCCGCCACGATCAATGCCGACAGTATCCTGTTGGCCCCTGATCCCAACGCCCGAGGCGATGGCGGGGATGCTTCTATTGTAGTTGATATTCCCGAGGGATCAAGCACCGCCCCGCCGGATGCCGCCCTTTAGGCGATGCCGCCTCTATAAATCTTGGTGGCGAAGCGTATAATGTTGGCGTTATGATGAAGGAAATAAAGAGCGGAACCTGTTTTATAACCTGTATCGGGATATTGCCGGTATCGAGCAACCGTCCGCTTCAAGTGTGGAAGAAGGCACCGTCCCCAGAAAGATGCTGCCCGACGACCCCGAAACCAACGATACTTCTTCCAGTGGAGTGGGGACCGGCACAGATAATATAGTAGAAGGAGACGGGGAAATCAATCTCGCCGCCGTTGTGGCGGGCGCGTTTCCCGTTATGACGATGTCGCCCCCAATGACGTATGGGCCGATGATGAGAAGGCCGTCTCCCCATTGACCCGGAGCGACCCCGCTCACAAAGCGGGCGCTAGAGAAAACGGAGGCACAGCCTCGGCGCAAAGTCGATCAGGCAACGGCGAAATATCAACCTGCATGTGTTCGGGTGAGGGCCATCTCCCGCCCCCACCGGTCCAGCCCGAAAAGGCCCCAGTTTATTGGCACGGGAGACAGCCCCTGAAGTCTCTATGCAAATTGCTTGAAAATATCAAGGATTTGACGTGGGGCTCCATTCGCTTCGATCCGCCTGCCCGGCGGCGCAGCGGGGCACATCTGCAAAGCGTTCTTGAACACGCGGTTCCTGTGGAGACAGTCTCGAACCGCAAGAAATCAAAAAAACCGGATGCCGCGACTTATCACAGATTTTATGCGCCGGTTAAGATCGGGGAGTCTCTATACACGCTTCGCATCGTTGCGGCGGAGACAAGTGACGAGGATCAGGGCCAAGCCTGACGCATGCGACAGCAAGGTCGTCGATGAGAACGGTGAGCCGCTGGTGGTGTATCGAAGCGGCAAGGCGTCAAGCCGAATTACTGCTGCGCTAAAGGCAAAAGGGTTTGACGGCATAATTATTTCTGATGGACTTGGCGTCGATGAATATGTTGTCTTTGCTCCTGAACAGATCAAATCCATCCACAATCAGGGGACGTTCGATCCGGATGATCCGCGCATCCTGTATCAGGAAAAAGCAGAACCCGTCGCCTCAATATCGGGTACGGAGATGGGGGCCGACCTGACAGCAGACACTGTTGTGGCGCGGGCGCGCGACTGGTTCAGGAAAAATCTGCAAGGGAAGACCATCGAGCGGGATGGGCTCGGGCCGGTACGGATTAGCGGCAAGGGCTGGGCGAAGCTCCGGCGCGGTTTGCCCGCAGATTTGGACAGGGCGCGGCTGATCCCGGCCATTCCGGAGATCATAAAGTCCGGCGCGTATCTCGGCCGGTTCCCTACAGACAAGGAGCGCAGGGACGATATTGTCGCTTTCCATCACTTCCAGGCATCCGTAGAGTTGAGCGGCCAGACGGTGCAGGCCGGCGTGTCGGTTGCCGAGGATTCGCGCGGAAACCTGTTCTATAACCTTAATCGCGATCCTGAAGCGCTGCTGGAGAAACGAAAGGCCCCACGTTTACCCGGGTTAGAAGCCCGGGGGGCGGAGCCTTCGGAGGGTAAGGCAAAACCCTCTTACGAACAAAATATAGCGCTTGACAGCAGCGAAATCAATATTTCTCTTGCCGGCGCGCCTTTGCGGCAACAGGCGCGCGGCTCCATCCGCTTTGATCCGGGCCAAACCCGAATCCGCCTCGGCAGTAACGCGGACCGCTCCACCTTCCTGCATGAAAGCGGGCATCTGTTTCTTGAGCAGTTGAAGGCGGATGCGGCGGCGTTCGATAATCCGCAGGTGAAGGAAGACTGGGAGACGGTCAAAAAATGGTGGGCCCAGAATGCCGACAGCCTGATGCAGGAGGCGGTTAAATACGCGAGAGCGGCGAAGGATACAAAATCCGTCAATGCGCGTCTCGCGATGAAGATGAGCGACGTCAAGGATTTTGCGCGGAGCGGCCAGCTTCCAGGCGGCGGTTTTCGGCAAAGGATCGCGCCGGGTCATCTGCAAAGGCCGCGTTTTCAAATGCCAAAAGCCGCAATCCGGCGGACCGGTGCGGCTTTCTGAATTCTCTGGGGATCCGGCGGGGAGGTTAATCCGCCGCGGAGACGGGCTTAGCCTTCGCGCTGCATCCGCTTGCGGGCCAGCTTGCGGGCGCGGCGAATTGCTTCCGCCTTCTGGCGGGCGCGCTTTTCGGACGGCTTCTCATAAGCGCCGCGAAGTTTCAGTTCACGAAAAATGCCTTCGCGCTGCATCTTTTTCTTCAGCGCACGAAGCGCCTGGTCAACATTGTTGTCACGTACAGAGACTTGCACAGGGAGACAGCTCCTATCTGTTCTAGAGTAATGTGAATTACGGTTGGGCGCGATGTAACATGCTTTCTGCCCCTTCCACAAGGGGCAAACTGCATTTTTAAGGTGAATTCCCTAAAGAAAAGCGTAAATAACATAAAAGTAGAGCAAAGGAAAGAGCGACATGGCCGCGAAAGAGATACTCAAAATGGGGCATCCGCTGCTCCGCCGCCCGGCAGCGACGCTTGAGCCGCCGTTCGGGGATGATATTTTTGAGCTGGTCGAGGAGATGCGCGCGAGCCTTGAGGCGGCGGGCGGCGTCGGTCTTGCCGCGCCGCAGATCGGCGTCTCGAAATCCCTCGTCATTTTCGAGGTGCCGGAAGATCGCGTCCGCATGGAGGAGGGGGAGACCGCCTCGGGCGTGCCCTCAACGGTGCTCATCAACCCGAAAATCACGCCGCTTTCCGATGAGACGGCGCTCGGCTGGGAGGGCTGCCTCTCCGTCCCGGGCCTGCGCGGTCTCGTGCCCCGCTTCACCCATATCCGCTACGAGGGGCTCGGCCTTGACGGGCGGCCGATCTCCATCGAGGCGCGCGGCTTTCACGCCCGCGTCGTGCAGCATGAATGCGACCATCTCCTCGGCATCCTGTATCCGGAGCGGATGACCGACATGCGCTACCTGATGTTCGAGAGCGAGGTGCCGCGCTTTATGGAAAGCCTTCGCGAAGCCGCAGCGGCGCGCGAGGCGACGGCGGCGAACGCAGAAGGCGAGCGCAGAGACTAAGCGTCCAACCCCGCCGCCAGGGCGCGGGCTGTTTGAAGCCTCACTCAACGGTCGCTACTGCCGATCCCGGCATCCGGGCCGCAGCGGCCAACCATCGGGCGAGCCATCATGCCGTATATGGATGTTTGTGAATGTCCCTCCTGACAAAGTTTATGACGATACCGCCGTCCATTTTATTTTCGTAATATAGCGGAGAATTTTGCCGTCCGCAAGGAAAATGTTCACTCTTTGTTCTTTATTTTTCACGCGCCCTGTTGTAGAATGAGACTGGTCATCGGGCTGTCGCTCCCTTATATCTTGGGGGAGGGGCGCCGGCCGGGAAAGCGGGCGCGCGCTCCCGATCGGATCGCCACAAGGAAGCGAGGTGTCAGATGGCTGAAAGAACGGAGCGGGCTGAAAATCTCCGGCTGCTGGAGGCGACGCTGCCGCATGTGCTGTTTGACGGCTGGAGCCGGGCGGCGATGCGGGCGGCGGCGGCTGACCTTGGCGAGGATGTCGCCCTTTTCGATCTCGCCTTTCCGGATGGCGCGCGCGATATGATCCGCCTTTTTATCGAGAATGCCGATGATGAGATGGAGGCGGAGCTCGAAAAACGCGACGTGCTCTCCATGAAGATCCGCGATCGCATCACGCTCGCGATCCGCATCCGCCTTGAGCTTTACGAGCCCCACAAGGAAGCCGTGCGCCGCGCGGTAAACATCCTCAGCCTGCCGCAGAATATAGCGCTCGGCACCCGGCTGACGGCGGCGACGGTGAGCCGCATGTGGTGGGCGACAGGCGATCGATCGACCGATATCAACTGGTATACGAAGCGCATGACGCTCGCCGCCGTCTACGCCGCGACGCTGCTCTACTGGCTCTCCGACAAATCGGAGGGGCATCAGCAGACCTGGGGCTTCCTCGATCGCCGCATCGAGAATGTGATGCAGTTCGAGAACGCCAAATACAAATGCCGCAAGAAACTCAGCGAGCGCCCCGACCTCTCCCATATCCCAAGCCCGCGAAGATTCTGGCGGAATTTAACGGAGCGGTGAGGGGCAGGCCACCCGGCAATCCCGCATATAAAAAGACCGCCCGGCGTTGAGACCGGGCGGCAAGTGAAGTGGACCATGATGGGGGAGACCAGGTCATGGTCCGGCGCGAAGGAGGGGATGCCCGCGAGATCTTTCGCGGGCGAAATACTTAGAAACTCCGTGAGATGCCGAGGGCGAAGACGCCGCAGAGATCGCCGCACTGGCTGCTTGGCAGGTCGGTGTCCGTCCAGGTGGCGCTGAGGCCAAAGCCGGCGACTTCCGTGGAGAGTCCGATGCTCCAGTCGGTATAGTCATCGGTGCCCCAGGCGGCGTTGTCATCGATGGTCTGGTAGCCGACGTGGCCGCCAAGCGTGAAATAGGGGCCGAGCGGGATATCGAGGCTCGCGTAACTATAGAGCGCATCGCCGCTGCTGCCGAAATAGTCGGGCGAATAATTGACCCCGGCGGTCACCGCCAGAATATCGAAATCATAGCCGACGGAGGGGGCAATCTCGAAGAAATTATAGTCGAGGCTGCTGGAGGCGCCGGGGTAGGTGTAGTAGATGCCGGTCACATCCCAGCTGAATTTGTCGATGGAGCCGCCGACACCGAGCGAGAAGTCGATCTCGGCCGAGGCGTCAAAAAATTTCACATTCGAGCCCCAGATGCCGGCGTGAACGGCGGCCGGGCCGAAATCATAGCTGTAGTCGATGCCGCCCTGCACGGCGGGCTCATTGTTGGTCTGGGAAATGCCGCGGAAGGTATAGTCCGTGACAAAGCCGATGTTGGCCGAAAATTCACCGGGAACAGCGCTTTCTGCAACGAGCGGCTCGGCCGCTGCGACGCCCGCATATGAGCCGAGGGCGAGAACAGAGACGGTGACAAGCTTCGATATTTTCATGGATCAGTTCCTGTTTCTTAAGGAGTTTGTAGCGATAAAATAGCAAGGCCCGTGCCAGATAAAAAAATGCTTGAATTTCAATTTGTTAAGCAATAGGGGGCGGGATTTGCATTGTGCTACGCACAAAATTTCAGCAAACAATGCTGCAATGCGAAATATTCGCCCATTTTTTAGGCGCGGCGAAAAATCGCTGCCCCATGGCTGGTCGAGGCCGCGATTTTCCCATAAGTTATGGTGGCTTAAACGAGGAACGGAGCGGCATGACAAAGGAGACACTGGCGGCGCGGATGGCGCGGGCGACGGCATTGCAGCGGCGGGGCGACAGCGACGGCGCGGCGGCAATCTATCGCCAGATCCTGAAGGAGAATGGCGCGATTGCGCCGGCGCATTACAATCTCGCGCTGCTGCTGAAGGCGGCGGGCAAGGCGCAGGCGGCGGAGAAATCCTTCCGCGCCGCGCTCGCGGCCGATCCCGACTACCGGCTCGGCTGGCGCGGCTTTGCGCGCTTCCTGCTGGAGCGGGAGAAGCATCAGGGCGCGGTCCGCGCGGCGCTGAAATTCGCGGCGCTCGAGGATTATGCGCCGGCCGCGCTGCAGGAGGTTGCCGATATCCTCGAACAATGCGGCACGGCGCTGCTCGGGCCGGCGGGCGACGAGGCGATGCTGCGCTGCCTCAATTCGGAGGAGGTGGAGAGCGATCGCTTCATCCACGCGCTGCTCGCCCGCATTTTCCGCCAGGCCGGGATCCGCAAGAGCGCGAGCGGCGGCGATTCCCTCTCGATCCTCTGGGGCGCGTTCAACGAGCCGGTGATCGCGGCGGCCTTCGCCATGCTGGTGCTGCCATCGCCCGAGATCGGCGAGATGATAGCGGACGCGCGCGATATCCTGCTCGCGGGCGAGGCCGAGGCGCCGGAGGAGGTGCGGGCGCTGATCGCGCTGCAGCTTGACCGGAGCGAATATATCCTGCCGGCGAGCCGCATCCCGCCGCCGCCCGTCACCGATCTCGATAGCGCGCTTACCGCCGCGCTCCATGCGCCGCTTGCGCCCGAAGATGCGGTGCGCATTCTGGAGCGTGAGGCGGAGCGTCTCGCGCTGCTGCCCTGGAGCGCGCTGCTGCTCAGCCGTATGGGGCCGGAGCGGGTTCGCGAGGCGGAGATTGCCGCGGCGCTGCCGTCGCTCTCGCGCTCCGACGATGCGACATCGCGCGCCGTCGCGGCGCAGTATGAGGCGAGCCCGTACCCGCGCTGGCGCGGCCTTCGAAGTGGCGGCAGGCGGCCGCTCGGTGCATTGCTCTCGGAGTTTTTTCCCGGCACCCCTTTTGCGCCGCTGCCGGCACGCCCCGCCGTGCTCGTCGCCGGCGCCGGCACCGGCCGGCATGCGCTCCGCACGGGGCGGCGGATCGAGGGGGCGCAGGTGACGGCGATCGATCTCTCGCGCGCCGCGCTCGCCTATGGCGCGCGGCAGGCGGAGGAGCTTGGCATTCAGAATGTCAGCTTCGCGCGGGCCGATCTCGTCCGCCTGCCGGAGACCCTCGGCCGGTTCGATCTCATCGAGGTGTGCGGCGTGCTGCATCACATGGCCGACCCGGAAGCGGCGTGGCGGGGCCTCCTCCGCCATCTCGCGCCGAACGGGGTGATGAAGGTCGCGCTCTACAGCGAGCTGGCGCGTCAGGATGTGGTGGCGGCGCGGGCGTGGATCGGACGCGATCCCGGCACTCTCACGCTTGATGAGATGCGGCGCCTCCGCGAGGAACTGCTCAAGCTCCCCGACGACCATCCGGCCAGAGGCGTGACGCGGGAGCTTGATTTTTATTCCCTGAGCGGCTGCCGCGATCTTGTGTTTCATGCGTCCGAGCAGCGCTTTGACATGGCGCGTCTGCAGGCGGCGATCCGCGACCTCGGGCTTGAATTTCTTGGCTTTGAGTTTGTCGATCCCAAGGTGATGGCGGCCTATCGCGCGCGTCACCCGGGCGATCCGGCAGGGCGGAACCTCAAAAACTGGGCCGCGATAGAAGCCGAAAACCCGCAGCTTTTCCGCGGCATGTACCAGTTCTGGTGCCGGGCGGAAAAGTAAACACTCGCTATTGCCATCGCCCTGTGACAATATTAATTCAGCTGTCGGGGACATTCTGACAGCAGGGATCGTCGGAAATGACGCTGCAACGCCGTCTCGCAACAATCATGGTTGCCGACATTGTCGGCTACAGCCGCATGATGGAACAGGCGGAAGAAGAGACGGCAGCGCAGCTGGAAGTCTGCCAGAAACTGATCACGGACACTGTCGAGTCCCTGGGCGGGCGCGTTTTCAACCGCGCGGGCGATGCCGCGCTTGCGGAGTTTCCAAGCCCGATCAATGCGGTCAGGTCGGCGGTCGGCATCCGCGAGGGGCTTGCCGGATTGGCGCCGGAAATTGCCAACGGCATGAAGCTGCGGTTCGGGTTGCATCTTGCCGATGTGATGGTGTCCGGCGGCGACCTGCTGGGCGATGGCATCAATCTCGCCGCTCGTATCCAGCAGCAGGCGGAGCCGGACACAATTTATCTGTCGCAGGCCCTGTTCGATCAGATCAAGCGCAATTCCCCCTATAGCTTTGATGATCTTGGCGAACGGCGGTTCAAGAATATTTCCGAACCGATCCGGATTTACCGTCTGAAGGGGCATATTGGCGCCCATGTTTTCATGTCCGCGCCGAGCCAGAGCGCGGCGGCCCCGAAAATCATCCATCCCAATTCCGTTGCGGTGCTGCCCTTCAGTTCAGCCGGCGGAGATGACGATCAGCGCTATCTTGCGGAAGGTCTGACTGAAGAAATCATCCTTGAGCTGGCGCGGTTCAAGAAGCTGCATGTCGCCTCGCGCAGCGCCAGTTTCGCCATTCAGGACAGGCAGGCCGATCCGTCCCGTGTGGCGCGGGATCTTGGCGTGACTTATGTGCTGGAGGGGCAGGTGCGGCGGCTCGGCGACAAGGTCAGGCTGTCGCTTGAACTCACCAACGGCCAGACCGGGATTGCCGTCTGGGCGGACCGGATTACCCGCGAGTTCGCCGATCTGTTCGACCTGCTGGATACCATGACGAAGCGGATCGCCGCGACCATCCTCGGCCGGGTGGAAACCGACGCCATCGAGATTGCCCGGCGCAAGCCGCCGGAGAATATGACGGGATATGATTTCATGCTGCGCGGTCTGGATCTGCACCGCATTGGCGGAGTGACCTACGAAAATATCCGCAACGCCGTCGGCTGGTTTGACAAGGCGATTTCGGAAGACCCGATGTATGGCCCGGCCTACGCCTGGCGGATCTGCGCCTCCTCATGGCTTCCGGAATTCAATCTTGAAAAGGAACGGGTGTATATTGAAAAGGCGCTGGAGCTGGATGCCAACAACCCCGAAGCGCAAAGGATCATGGGTGCCGTCATGATGCTGGAGGGGAATTTCGAGGCGGCGAAATATCATCATGAGCGGGCAATGGCGCTCAGCCCGTCAGACGCCTATATCCTCGCCCGGTCGGCGGCCTTCTATACCTTCAACGGCCAGCCGGAGGTCGCGCTTCGCCTTCTCGAAAAGGCCGAGGATCTCGATGGCCTGCTGCCCGTCTGGTGCATCGAGGAACGCGGGATCGCGTATTTCAGCGCCGGTCGCTATGAACAGGCCGTTCAGGCGCTGAACGAGTTGCCCGCGCAAACATCACGCAGCCGGCTGTATCACTGCGCGGCGCTGATTGCGCTCGGTCGGCAGGCGGAGGCCGAGAGGGTGATGCAGAAGGAGCTGGCGATAAACCGGGAGCTGACGGCTGCCAATTTTATCGCCAAGGAAACCTGGCGCGATCGCCACATCCGCTACAAGTTGCGCCGCGACCTGATCGCTGCAGGCCTGCCGAAATAACCCGGCTGCCTTCTGACGTCTCAGGCCGTTGGCTTGGTGCCGAGCGGGAAGAGTTTTGTCACATGCCCCATCTTGCGCCCCGCGCGGGCTTCGCGCTTGCCGTAAAGATGCAGGCTGCTTGCGGGATCTTTGAGGATTGCCTCCCAGTCTTCGACATCATCGCCGATCAGGTTCCGCATCACCGCGTTGGAGTGGCGCGCAGGATCCCCAAGCGGCAGGCCGCAGACGGCGCGGATGATCTGGCGGAACTGGCTGGTCGCGCAGGCTTCAATCGTCCAGTGGCCGGAGTTGTGTGGACGGGGTGCAAGTTCGTTGACAAGGACCTGGTTGTCTTCGGTGACGAACATCTCGACCGCGAGCAGCCCGACGAGATCGAGCTTCACGGCGATTTTTTCCGCAATCTCCATCGCCCGCTCGGCAAGCGGCGCGGAGATATCGGCGGGCGCCAGCGTGATGTCGAGGATATGGTTCTTGTGACGGTTTTCAACGGGCACATAGGCGGCGGTCTCGCCGTTCGCGCTCCGCGCCACGATAACCGAGATTTCCATGCGGAAATTGACGAAGCCTTCCAGAATGGAGGGCGCGTTCTTCATCTCGGCCCAGACGGCGTCGAGATCGCTCTCGCCGGTGATTTTTACCTGCCCCTTGCCGTCATAGCCGAAGCGGCGGGTCTTGAGGACGGCGGGGGCGCTGAGGCGCGCAACCGCGCCGACCAGCGCATCGATGCTGTCGACATTGGCGAAAGTCGTCGTGCCGATGCCGAGACTGTTGATGAAGCTTTTCTCCAGCAGCCGGTCCTGTGTCACTTCGAGGAGCCTGGCGTGCGGGCGGACGGGCACGAAGGCGGCGAGATAATCGAGCGTCTCGGTCGGGATATTTTCAAACTCCAGCGTCACCACATCGACGGACTTCGCGAAGGCTTCGAGCGCCGCAAGGTCGCTGTAGGGGGCGACGGTCGAGCGGTGGCTGACCTGCGCCGCGGGGCTGTCCGCCTCCGGCCCGAACACATGCACGAAATATCCCATTTCGGCGGCGGCGAGCGCCATCATGCGGCCAAGCTGGCCATCGCCGAGAATGCCCACGGTTGCGCCGGGTGCAATCACTGTCATGACAGGTTCCTGTTACTTGGGCTCAAGGGCGACGGCGTCGGTCTGCGCGGCGCGCCAGTCGTTGAGGGCGGCGGCGATCTCGCCGTCGTTGAGGGCAAGGATCCCGGCTGCCAGCAGCGCCGCATTGATCGCCCCCGCCTTGCCGATGGCGAGCGTTCCGACCGGCACGCCGCCCGGCATCTGGACGATGGAGAGAAGGCTGTCCATGCCACTGAGGGCCTTGCTTTCAACCGGCACGCCAAGGACGGGAAGCGGCGTCAGCGCGGCCGCCATGCCGGGAAGATGCGCCGCGCCCCCGGCGCCCGCGATAAGGACGTGCAGGCCGCGATCGGCGGCCGTCTCGGCATAGTCATAAAGCCGCTTCGGCGTGCGATGGGCGGAGACGATTTTCACCTCGAAGCCAACCCCGAGCGCCGCCAGCGTTTCGGCGGCGTGGCGCATGGTCTCCCAGTCCGACTGGCTGCCCATGATAATGCCGACCCGCGTCTCCCGTTCCCCCATAGCCGAATTCCCTTGTCCTGTCGTTCCGGGTTGAGAAGGGGGGATTATAGGCGAG
This sequence comes from Sneathiella sp., assembly GCF_036844445.1. GTDB lineage: Bacteria > Pseudomonadota > Alphaproteobacteria > Sneathiellales > Sneathiellaceae > Sneathiella. The sequence goes on from NZ_DAIUFV010000001.1 coordinate 548,085, forward strand.
CTTTGCAAAGACGCAAGAATAAGGCGGCGGCGGTGAAACATTCGTGGCGATTGTCAATTTTCGGGCGTGGAAGTTTTTGAAATGAGGACACTTTTCCGCTACACTCCGCGCCCAGGGAAACAGGTCAACTAACAGGATAACAAATGAAGATCGGACCTCGGGGCGGCAGTCTGCCGCCGACGCGAGCGGGAAGCAGCGCATCCGCACGGGAGGCAGGCGCGGCCGGCCGGCTTCGCCCCGTCGCCACGGCCGGGGATACGGCAAGCATTTTCGGCATTCCGGAGGCGGAGTTCACGCCCCGTGTCCAATCGGCGATCAGCCGGCTGATGGCGGAGGCGGAGGATCTGCGCCACACCGTCAGCGATCTTGAACGGCGGCTCGAGGCGGCGGCGCTGCTCGCCGATATGGATCCGCTGCTGCCGGTCTATAACCGCCGCGCCTTCGTGCGCGAGCTGACGCGGGTGCAGGCCTCGGCGCGCCGCTACGGCACGGAGGCGAGCCTTGTCTATCTCGATCTCGATCAGTTCAAGGCGGTCAATGACGGGCTCGGGCATGAGGCGGGCGACCATGTGCTCACCGAAATTGTCCGGCGGCTGCGCGCCTCGGCGCGCGAGACGGACATCATCGGCCGCCTCGGCGGGGATGAGTTCGGCTTGATCCTGACGCGCACGCGGCCCGAGGATGCGCATCACCTGCTCGACCGGCTGGCGCGGCAGTTCACCGAGACGCCGATTGTCTGGAAGGGGCGGGCGCTCGAGGTCAGCTTCTCCTCGGGCATCGTCTCGATCCACGCGGGCCAAAGGCCGGAGGAGACATTGAGCCTTGCCGACAGCGATATGTACCGGCGCAAAAACCGCGATCCGCGCCCCTGATGCTGACGCGAAGGGGCCCGCGGCCGCGCGGCGCGTGCTCAGGCGATAATATCCGGCAAAAGCATGTTGTGGACGGTGAGAATCTGGTCCTTCAGGACCAGCTTGCGCTTTTTGAGCCGTTGCAGTTGCAGCGAATTGTAGTTTCCGCTTTCAACCAGCGCCGTAATCGCCTTATCGAGATCGCGATGTTCGGTTCTGAGTTCTTCCAGCTTTACACGGAGCATTTCCTGCTCGTCTATTTCCGCCATTCCCGCGAGCACTCCAACAACAGTCAATGAGGTTTTGAGACGCCCCTGCCGTTCGCGTTCGGCGACGGTCGGGACGGGCGCGATGATAGCATGATTTGCGGGCAAATCCTAGATACTCGTCGCGGGAATTGCCATTTCGGGCAAGCGGCGGGGCGGCCCGGCCCCGCGCCGGCGAATTTGCGCCGTTGTGTCTTTTCCCGCCCGCCGCTATCGTGGGACGCCCGCCTTTGCGCCCGCGGGCGAGAAAAGGAGCAGCCCCGTGCCGACATTGTCATCCGCCGTTTTTCCGCCGAGCGATCTTTGGGACTATGCGGTCATCCTCTACAGCCAGGACGAGGTGATGCGCGCCGCGCTCGCCCTGCAGGACCGGGCGGGCGGCGATGTCAACATGCTGCTCTTCTGCATCTGGGCGGCGGCGCGGGGCCGGCGGCTGACGGCGGAGGAGATGGAGGCGGCGTTCAGCGCCAGCCTGCGCTGGCAGACGGAGGTGGTGCGCCCGCTCCGCACGGCCAGGCGCTATCTCAAATCGCCGGACCTTGCGACCGATCTCCGCCTGGCCGGCGAGCTTCGTCGCGGCGTCGCCGACAGCGAGCTGTTCGCCGAGCATATGCAGCTTCTGATGCTGGAGCGGAGCGTGGCGCAGCCTTCGCCCGCCACGACCGATCCCGAGACGGCGGCGGCAACGGCGCTGGCCCATCTTGAGAGCTATTTCCGCGCCGCCGGGATCGCAATCACGCCCGAGGATGAGGCGGATCTGCAAATCATCTGCCATGCTGCCTTCCCCGATGCGGCGGCGGGCGGCTCTTATTCCCGATGAGCGGGCCCGTCAGCCGTCCCGGAGGCCCGTCCATTCGCGGGCGAGGCTGTTGTCAAACCCCATTAATGCGAGCAGATGCCCGGTGAACTGATCGACCATCTCGGCGACCGTCTGCGGCCTGGTGTAAAAGGCGGGGATGGGTGGCGCGATGATCGCGCCCATCTCGGAGAGCTGCGTCATGGTGCGAAGGTGCCCGGTGTGAAACGGCGTCTCGCGCACCGCGAGGATGAGGCGGCGGCGCTCTTTCAGGCAGACATCGGCGGCGCGGGTGAGAAGGCTGGAGGTGACGCCCGTTGCAATCTCCGACATCGAGCGAACGGAGCAGGGGGCGACGATCATCCCCATCGTGGCGAAAGATCCCGATGCGATGGCCGCGCCGATATCGCCGGCCTTGTAGATATGCGAGGCGAGCGCTTTCACTTCCGCAACGCTGTGGCGGGTCTCCTGCGTCAGGGTAATCTCGCCCGCCTTGCTGATGACCAGATGGGTTTCAATATCGAGCGCGCGGCAGGCTTCGAGCAGGCGCACGCCGATCTGTGCGCCGGACGCGCCGCTGATGCCGATGACAAGCCGCCGCGGGGGCGGGGAGCTCCGCATTTCAGTCAAAATAAACCTGCCTTCTATATTGATTCATGGTCAGTTCGTTCATAACTCTGTACTATAAGCTTTGTCGGTGTCGAGCGATCGACGCCCTGTCGTTTCCAGCCAGAGGAGATACATGATGAGCATAGCAGAACATGTTGCACAGCTGACCGAGAAGCACCATCGGATCGAGAAAAAAATCGAGATGGAACTTGCCAGCCCCTCCGCAGACCATGTTCGTATTAGCGAGCTTAAGCGACAGAAACTCAGGATCAAGGAAAAGATATCTCTGCTGTCGTGAGATCAGGAAAATCGATCAATGACAGGAAATAGCAGGAAAATCGGATATTCCAGCCTTTAGGATGACAGCGGCGTCGGAGGTTTCTCCGGCGCCGTTTTTATTTCCGCGCCGGCGGTCCGGTTTCGGGCGCGTGAGGCGCGTCCGCCCGCGTCGTTTCGGGCTGGAAAAGGGCCGCAGGTAAGGCCGCAATTTTCGGCAAATTTTAGGCACCGGCAGAAGCGGCTGGCCGGGCGGGTCGCTTCGTTATATATTTCGGGGCGGCGGGGCGAAAAGGGGACGATAAGAGATTCGCAGGCGCCCCTTCCGGCTCCCTTCCGCAAGGGCGCAGATTTCCGGCTCATCGCGCGGGTCAAGCGATATTTTTACGAAGTTTTATCCACAAGCTGTTGACGCCCGCCGTGATATCCCACAATATATAGTGGCCTGATGCGCGTTGCGCGGCAAATATGGTTCTTCCGGCGAATTTCACCCATACCCTGCTTTTCGCCCGGCCCGCCTGATATGCCCGCAATGCGAGTATAGAATGCAGAGGACTTCCCATCAGGCGAGAGTATGTTGCAATTTCCGGCCCCGCCCGGTATTGAGTGTTTGTAGGATTGAAGAGGGGGAAAAAGTCATGCTGGATTCGGTCGATATGTTGACGGATATCGTTCAGGTCAAAGGCGGCGCGCGGGTTCATATCGATCATAGCCGGGACAAATATCTGACCGAGTTCGGCAAGGCGGTCCTGAAAGATCGCTACCTGCTGCCGGGGGAGAGTTTTCAGGATCTTTTCGGCCGCGTCGCGAGCGCCTATGGCGAGGGCGATTCCCACGCCCAGCGCATCTATGAATATATCAGCAAGCTGTGGTTCATGCCGGCGACGCCCGTGCTCTCCAACGGCGGATCGACGCGCGGATTGCCGATTTCCTGCTTTCTCAACGAATCGAACGACAGCCTGAAGGGCATCGTCGATCTGTGGACGGAAAACGTCTGGCTCGCCGCCAAGGGCGGCGGCATCGGCAGCTACTGGGGCAATCTCCGCTCGATCGGCGAGGGCGTCGGCGCGGTCGGCAAGACCTCGGGCGTGGTGCCCTTCATCCGCGTGATGGACAGCCTGACGCTCGCCATCAGCCAGGGCAGTCTGCGGCGCGGCTCGGCGGCGGTGTACCTGCCGATCTGGCACCCCGAGATCGAGGAGTTTATCGAGATCCGCCGCCCGACCGGCGGCGATCCCAACCGCAAGACGCCGAATTTGCATCACGGCGTGCTTATCTCCGATGCCTTCATGCGTGCGGTGGAGGAGGATGGCGAATGGGCGCTCACCAGCCCCAATGATCGCGCGGTGATCCGCACCATCAATGCCCGCAGCCTGTGGATCCGTATCCTGACGGCGCGCGTCGAGACGGGCGAGCCCTACATCATCTTTAGCGACCGGGTGAACGCCCTGATGCCGGAGCATCACAAGCTTGCCGGGCTGCAGGTGAAAACCTCCAATCTCTGCGCCGAGATCACGCTGCCGACGGGCACCGATCATCTGGGCCGCGAGCGCACGGCCGTCTGCTGCCTTTCTTCGCTCAATCTCGAAAAATTCGACGAGTGGGAAGGTCAGGAGGGTTTTATCGAGGATGTCATGCTGTTCCTCGACAATGTGCTGCAGGATTTCATCGACCGCGCGCCGGACGAGATGGAGCGCGCCCGCTATGCGGCGGCGCGCGAGCGCAGCGTCGGGCTTGGCGTGATGGGCCTTCATTCCTTCCTGCAGGCGAAGCGCGTGCCGCTGGAATCGGTGATGGCGAAGGTCTGGAACAAGCGGATTTTTACGCATATCAAGACCGGCGTCGATGCGGCGTCGAAATCGCTGGCGGAGCTGCGCGGACCCTGCCCGGATGCCGCCGACTACGGCTTCAATGAGCGCTTCTCGAACAAGACGGCGATCGCGCCGACGGCCTCCATCTCGATCATCTGCGGCGGCGCAAGCCCGGGGATCGAGCCGGCCGCCGCCAACAGCTATACTCACAAGACGCTGTCGGGCAGCTTCAACGTGCGCAACCCGCATCTGAAGCGCCTGCTCGCCGAGAAGGGGCAGGATACGGAAGAAGTGTGGAGCTCGATCACCGTCAATGAAGGTTCGGTACAGCATCTCGACTTCCTCGACGATCATGAGAAGGATGTGTTCAAGACCGCCTTCGAGCTTGATCAGCGCTGGATCGTCGAGCTTGCCGCCGACCGCACGCCGCTGATTGACCAGTCGCAGTCGGTCAACATCTTCCTCCCCGCCGACGTGCACAAGCGCGACCTGCACCAGATCCATATGATGGCGTGGAAGCAGGGCGTGAAAAGCCTTTACTACTGCCGCTCCAAATCCATGCAGCGCGCCGAGGTGGTGGCGACGAAGGAGGAGCTGCCGGCGGAGCTGCGCGCCCTTGCTGCAAGCCTTGCGCCGAAGCTGCCCGCGGCGGACGGGGTGGCGGAGTCTGTCGATTACGAGGAATGCCTCGCCTGCCAGTAGGGCGGGGCGTTGCCGCTCTTAATATTTTACATGAACTGATTGCGAAAAATGTCTCTTCTTGATGCGAAACCGGTCTATAAGCCTTTCTCCTATCCCTGGTGCTATGATGCCTGGCTGAAGCAGCAGCAGATCCACTGGTTGCCGGAGGAAGTGCCGCTTGCCGACGACGTGAAGGACTGGCACAACAATCTGACGGAGGCCGAGCGGCATCTGCTGACGCAGATTTTCCGCTTCTTCACCCAGTCGGATATCGAGGTCAACAACTGCTACATGCGCCATTACACCCGCGTCTTCAAGCCGACCGAGGTTCAGATGATGCTGGCCGCCTTCTCGAATATGGAGACGGTGCATATCGCCGCCTATTCGCATCTTCTGGACACTATCGGCATGCCGGAGACAGAGTATTCGGCCTTCCTCCACTATAAGGAGATGAAGGACAAATACGACTATATGCAGCAGTTCAACGTCGAGAACAAAGCGGAGGTCGCCAAGACCCTCGCGGTGTTCGGCGCCTTTACCGAAGGGCTGCAGCTTTTCGCGAGCTTCGCCATCCTTCTCAACTTCCCGCGCATGGGCAAAATGAAGGGGATGGGGCAGATCATCACCTGGTCGGTGCGCGATGAGAGCCTGCATTGCAACTCGATCATCAAGCTTTTCCGCACCTTTGTCTCGGAGAACCCCGAAATCTGGACGAAGGAATTCTGCGAGGAGATCTACACGACCTGCCGCGAGATTGTCGAGCATGAGGACGCCTTTATCGACCTCGCTTTCGGCGCGGGGCATATTGAGGGGCTGACGGCCGAGGAGATCAAGGCCTATATCCGCTATATCGCCGACCGGCGGCTGATCCAGCTCGGGCTCGACGAGATTTATCATATCGAGAAGAACCCGCTGCCCTGGCTCGACGCCATCCTGAACGCGGTGGAGCATACCAACTTCTTCGAGAACCGGGCGACCGAATATTCCAAGGCCGCGACGAAAGGCACCTGGGACGAGGCCTTTGCTTGAGGGATCCGGCTGAGCTTGCGCTAGTGTCCGGCGCCTCCGTGCCGCCACTCCGACTGCGGGAGATTTCCATCGGCTCCTTCTCCGACGCGGCGAAGGCCGCGGGCGGCACCGTCGTTATCATTGATGTTTTTCGCGCCTTCACCACGGCGGCGGTCGCGCTTGCCAACGGCGCGCGCGAGATCATCATGGCCGACAGTCTGGACGCGGCGATTGAGCTTCGGCGGCAGGGCGCCGGGCGCTACTGCCTTGGCGAGCGGCGCGGCGCCCGCCCCGAGGGGTTTGATTTCGGCAATTCACCGGCGGAGATAGCGGACCATCGCTTTGATGGTGAGACGCTGATCCAGACCACCACGAATGGCACGCGCGGCATCCTTGCCGCGGCAGCGGCGGAAAGGATCTACGCCGCCTCCTTTATCACCGCCCGGGCGACCGCCGCCGCCATCTGCCGCGATGCGCCGCGCCCCGTTACCCTCGTCGCGATGGGCGACGGCGACCGGCAGCGGACCGATGAAGACGAGATCACAGCGCTCTATATCCGGAGCCTGCTGCTCGGCCTTGAACCCGACGCCGCACCCGTCGCCGCCGCCATCCGCAGCATGTGCCTTCGCATCGATGGCGAAAAACTGTCCGCGGCCGACGTCGACGCCTGCCTCAGCGCCACGCCAACCCCCTTTGCCCTCCGCATCGGCGCGCGGGATGGACTTACGGTTCTTACAGCGGAAAAAGTATCGGTCTAGCTGGGTAGCGGCGACGGCGCTTCCGTCAGTTCCGCCGGTCAAGCCATCTGAGGTGAAGCGCGGAGACGAGTGAAACCAGCGTCGCCGCGGTCATCATCAGGATCAGGATCAGCGCGCCGTGGTTGTTGTCGACGAGCGGCCCGGTGAAGGAGGTCATCAGCGCCCCGAAGCCGACATTGAGCGCGCCCACAAGCCCGAGCGCCGAGCCCGCGAGATCGGGCCGGACGGAAAGGGCTCCGGCGTTGCAGCTCGGCACCGAAAGGCCGTTGCCGAAGCCGACCATCATCACCGGCGCAAAGAGCGTATAGACATTGACGATGCCCGCCAGCATCAGGGCGAGGCCGCCCAGCAACCCGGCAATGGCGATGATCCGCCCGAGCAGGATCAGGCTGTTGAGGGGGAGACGGTGGCTGAGCCGGCTCGAAGTAAAGGTGCCGAGCGTAAAGCCGATGGTGATCAGCCCCATATAAAGCCCGAGCGCGGCGGGCGAGAGGCCGAGCATGGCGACGGCAATCAGTGGCACACCGGCGAGGAAGATATAGAAACAGCCCGCCGAAAAGGCGACGCAGATCGCATAATCCCAATAGCGGCTGTTGGTGAGAAGATCGGGATAGCTCTTGAACTGCGCGGCGAAGCTTGCGGTTTTCTGGCTGTTCGTCTCACCCATATCGATCCAGCAGAGGAGGAACGCGGCGCTTCCCATCAGCGTGAAGGCGACGAAGCTCGCCCGCCAGCCGAACAGCTCATCGAGCCCGCCGCCGATCATCGGGCCCAGCATCGGCGCGATCGACATCGCCATGGAGATGAAGCTGATATGCTTGGCCGCTTCTTCGGGCGGGAAGATATCGCGCGTCACCGTGAGCGACAGACCCCAGCCGGCAATCACTGTCCCCTGCAGCGCACGGAAGGCGAGGAAGACCCAGATATTCTCCGTGAGGGTGCAGGCAAGCGAGGCGAGGGTGAAGATTGCGAGGCTCGCCAGCATCACCGGTCGCCGCCCGTAGCGATCGGAGAGCGGCCCGACGATCAGCATCAGCGCCGCCGTCACGCCGAGATAGCCGGCAACGGCGACCGTGATCAGCGCATAGTCGGTCTCGAAATCCACCGCCATATTGGCGAGCGAGGGGAGAAACATGTTCAGCGACAGGGTCGAGAGCGCCGTAAACAGCACGAGGGTGACGAGGCGCGGCGGCGTTGTCGCGGAGAGCATTTAGGTCGTCCTGTCAGCTGAAAAGGGTGGCCGGAAACATCTGCTTTATCTTTGAAGAAAACATCGCCTGCGCGGCGCGGTGGCAGGCGGTCTCCTCCAATTATTTTTATCCTGCAACAGGCTAGAGGCAGTCCGCGCCGGCGTCAATCTAAATAACCCTGCAAAATCAAGGGGGAGGACTGCAAATGCCGCATAGCTCGCGCAGGCTGCGACGGCGGCTCCCGCGCCTCGAAATAGCAGAAGCATTGCGGGCATGGGAGCGGACCTCATCTATAAGAAGTTGCTGATTTATGCTTGCGGCGGAAAACAAGATATGCGCAAAATATGCTGGCAATTCCAGTTGCTTGGGTAAACAGACGCAAACATTCAAGAGGCCCCCCATGAGCAAACGCGCCCCTTTCCCCTTTGCCCTTTTGGCATCTTTCGTTCTTCTTTCTCCCCTGACGGCCGCTGCCGACGAATTCGATGTCGCCGGGATCGCGCTCGGCATGTCGGTCGAGGACGTCCGCGAGGCTATTCTCGACTATAACAAGGACATGAAGATCAGAACCGAAGTGCTGCAGATGACCTACAGCGACGGGGTGAAGAAATACCGGACCGAGCCGTTCGTGCGCCAGGTCATCGGCCAGATGCCGGCGCATGATATTGTCGCCACGATCGCCACGCCACCGGAAAAGCCAGAGGTGGGCGCGATCTTCCGGGTGCATCATATGAAGAATGAGCCCGTTGCGCGCGGCATCTATCTCGATGCGCTGATCGAGAAATATGGCGAGCCGGCCATCAATTTCATCAACAATGCGGACTTCATGTTCCTCTACTGGTTCCTTGGCGAGGGCAAGGTGAACTGCATGCCGGTCGTGAACCAGAAGATCTCGTTGGACACCTCGCTCAACAGCAGCATGCTGAAAATCATCCAGAACCCCGACGGCACGATGAAGAATCCGGAGGCGAAAAGCCCCGAGGATTGCGCGGTCGTCCTGAAATATCAGCTGAACAATGACCCGGTCGTGCGCGCCGCGGCCGAGATGGTCGATGTCGCGGCGGCGGCGAGAAACGAGGTCTCGCTCCGCGCCTGGGTTGATGAGCTGAACCGCAAGGCGCGCGAGGATCTGGTGAAGCAGTCGGGCGCGGCGAAGCCGAAGATCTGACGGGATCGCTTATCTGGTCGAGTGCGGCTAGGCGCCTCCGTCGGTGGTTCGAGGGGCCTTTGCGCTTGTCTTCCTGTTTGCGGGCGTCAGTATCCTGACGGCGCGGTTGAAGCGGTGAGGCGGGCGGTGCTTTGTGCCGCTTATTCCGCCATCAGCTCGCCGGAGCCGCCGGCTTCCGCGGGGAAGTCTTTGAGTTTGGGAAGGCCGTCGCGGACCTTCAGCACCGCTTCGGCGTAATTCACATGGGCGCTCGGGATAAATTCGAGATCCGGGATGGTCGAGGCATAGACATCGATCAGCCCCGCACCCTGAAGCGTCGTCATCACATGGCCGCCGCAGGATTTGCAGAACTGGCGAAGGCTGCTCGGGGTTTTTGAGTAGGTTGCGAGGCGATCGGCGCCCCGGGTGAGGGCGACGGCATCCTCGGGCCAGAGGGTATAGGTGCTCACCGGCGCGGCGGACCATTTGCGGCACGAGCTGCAATGGCAATAGCCCATGGCGACAGGCGCGCCCTCGACGCGAAGCTCAATCGCGCCGCAAAAACAGGTTCCTGTGTAACTTTCCGCCATCTCCCATCCTCCTCTTTCATATGTTGAAGGAGAATTTTATACGCCGCGCAAAAGATGCGCAATGCGGCGTATGCCCGCTTCAGCGATAAATCAGTGTCCCGTCCTCAAGATCGGCGGATCGCAGGGTTTCGATATCCTTATAATAATCCTGCGTGTGGACCCACGGGTCGCGGTCGCCCTGCCTGGGGAGAAGATGCAGCGCCCGCGCGAGATAGCCTGCGTTAAAATTCTCGGGCTTCACGAAGGGCAGGGCGGGCATGTCGCGATCCTCCTCGCGCAGTTCCGGGACGACGATGCGGGCGCCTTTCGCGTCCATGTGATGGAGCAGGCGGCAGACGAATTCGGCGACGAGGTCGGAACGCATCGTCCAGCTGGTGCGAAGATAGCCAAACACCCAGGCCATGTTGGGAATGCCGGAGAAAAGGATCGCCCGGTGCGACCAGCAGTCATGAAAGGCGAGCGGTTTGCCGTCGATGGCAAAATCGATATCGCCGAGCACGTTGATATTGAAGCCGGTCGCCGAGATGATGATGTCGGCCTTAAGTTCCCGCCCGGATTTAAGAAGAATGCCGTGCGCCGTCAGCCGCTCGATCCGGTCGGTGACGACGCTGGCTTCGCCCCGCCCGATGGCGCGGAAGAGATCGCCGTCGGGAAGGAAGGCGATGCGCTGCTGCCATGGGCGATACTCGGGCGTGAAATGCGGATCGACAGGCACGCTGTCGCCAAGATAGCGCTTTGCGATACCGATCAGCTCGGCGCGGAGCGCCTCCGGCTCCTCGAAGGAGCGGCGGGTGATCTCTTTCTGGTCGCGGAGGATCTTCCGCCTTGCAATCTCATGGATCCATTCATCGGGGATCTCCAGCGCCCGCAGCGTCTCGATCAGGTCATCGCGGTTGGGCTTGGCGAAAAAGTAGGTCGGGGAGCGCTGCAGCATGGTGACATGCCGGCATTTCCCCGCGATGGCCGGGATCAGCGTCGCGGCGGTCGCGCCGGAGCCGATGACGACCACCTCCTTGCCGGCAAGATCGAGATCATCCGGCCAGTTTTGCGGATGGATGAGACGGCCCTGAAAGTCGTTCCGCCCCGGATAGTCCGGCAGATAGCCTTCGCTGTGGCGATAATAGCCCTGACACATCCAGAGGAAGTTGCAGCTGTATTCCTCGCGCGCGCCGGTGCTTTTATCCGCAACCTCCAGCGTCCAGCGCGCTTCCTCGCTCGACCAGCGGGCGCTCACCACCTCGCGCGAGAGATGGAGATGGCGGCGAAGATTATGCTCATCGAGCGCTTCGTTGAGATAGCGGAGGATCTTGTCAGCCGTCGCGATCGGCGCATCCTTCCAGGGCTTCCATTTAAAGCCGAAGGTGAAAAGGTCGCTGTCCGAGCGGATGCCGGGGTAGGTGTGTGTCGCCCAGGTGCCGCCAATGGCCGCCTGCGCCTCCAGCATTGCGAAAGTTTTTTCCGGGCAGAGCTTTTGCAGGTGATAGGCGGCATCGATGCCTGAAATGCCGCCGCCGATAATCAGCACATCAAAGTGACGCGAAGCGCCGTTTTCTTCCCCGTGGTCGATTGTTTTTTCCATGCGGTCTCTTTCGCCAGCAATTATTCCGTTTGCAAGAGCGTAGCAATAAAGTCAATTCGTGCAATAGGCGATTTCGCGCCGTGATTGCGTTGCCAAAATGCCCCGCTTCTTCGAGGTAATTGACGAAATCACAGGTAATTCTTGCAGCCCTTGCAATTTGTGAGGCAATATTGCGGCATAACCAAGTCGTTTTAATAACGGAGTAGACAGACCATGGCAGGCAAGTTTGAACTGTATAAAGACAACGCAAATGAGTTTCGCTTCCGTCTAAAGGCTGGCAACGGGGAGGTCGTCGGCACGTCTGAGGGGTACAAGCAGAAGGCAAGTGCAGAGAACGGCATTGAATCAGTCAAGACAAACGCTCCGAACGAGGGTCGTTTTGAGCTGAAGGAAGGCAAGAACGGCAAGTGGTACTTTAACCTGAAAGCCGCCAATGGTCAGGTCATCCTGTCGAGCCAGGGCTACGCCAGCGAAGCCGGCGCGCGCGAAGGCACCGGCGCGGTTGCCCGCGCGGCGAACGGCGCAAAGACCGACGATCAGACGATCTGATCCTTGAACATCCTCCGCTTTGCGGAGGCGGGATGCCACCATCCCGTAATGAATGAGGGGGCGCATACGGCTGCCGGACGACTGTCCGGTGGCCGTTTTGTCTTTTATGGGCTGGATTGCTTCCGGCCGGAGGGTTTCAGCCGGATGCGCACCGCACCGCCACCTTTCGGCGTTTCGATATCAAATACGCCGGTCTTGTCCACTAGGTCGCGGAGCTTCGGGATGCCGTAATTCCGGGAATCAAAGTCGGAATTGAGGTTGCGGAGCTGCGTGCCGACGCCGCCGAGCGGATACCAGCCATCGTCGCTGTCGAGCTCGGCAATCGCCTTTTTAAGCTGCGCGGTCGCCTGGCTGAGCGGCGCGAGCGGTTTCTGGGGCGTCGTCGTGGCGGGCGCGCTGCCATCCGCGACATCGGGCAGATTTTCGGTATAGATAAAGCGACGGCAGGCCTGACGGAAGCTCTCCGGCGTTTTTTGCTCGCCAAAGCCGAACACATCAATACCCTGCTCGCGAATGCGGGCGGCGAGACGGGTGAAATCGCTGTCGGAGGAGACGAGGCAGAAGCCGTCGAAGCGGCCGCTGAGGAGCAGGTCCATGGCGTCGATCACGAGGGCGATATCGGAGGCGTTCTTGCCGGTCGTATAGGCGAACTGCTGATGTGGCATAATGGCGTGCCGTGACAGGATATCGGCCCAGCCTTTCGAGCGGGGGTGCGAAAAATCCCCGTAAATCCGCTTGACGCTCGCTTCACCGATCTTGGCGATTTCGTGAAACAGCCCGCCCGCGATGCGCGGCGAGGCATTATCGGCATCAATCAGGACGGCAAGACGGGGGGAGCGGGGTTCAGACATCGGCAGGCCTTTTTCCGTGAATAAGATATCCTCCGACAATGGCGTATGTTCCGAAAATATACAACAATTAGTTGATAATGGAGGTGGCGGGAGTTAAAAAAAGCCGCCGGAAATCCGGCGGCCTTTACTTGCGAGGAGAACGCGTTGGGCGCGCTCGTATCCTTTAGGGTCAGGCTGCGACGGCCGTCCGCGTCCGCGCCGCATAGGTGGCGATGCGCTCACCCAGAAGCCGGGCGGTTTCGAGATCGCCGGCGGGCGGCGCTTCCTCGGGCGAGGCATCGGCCGGCGAGATCGCGAGCGCACCAGCATAGCCGCCGCTCCAGTTGACGTCTGCCGGCCCATGTTCCTTGAGGTTCGAGGCGAGAAGCCCGGTACCGACCCAGATCTGGCCGAGCTGCTGCGAGAAGGTGAAGAAGGCGTTGATGGTCTCCTGCTTGTCGCCATTCACCGTCGCGGAATTGGTGAAGCCGCCGGCGATCTTGTCGCGGAAAACGCCGGAGACATAATGTTTCGACGTCTGCTCGGCGAATTTCTTGAACTGCCAGGCCGGGCCGCCCATGTAGGTCGGGCTGCCATAGATGATGGCATCGGCGGCGAGCAGCGTCTCCCAGTCGGCGTCGGTGATATCGCCGCTTTCGGGGATGCGGACGCTGCTGACGGTGACGCTGTTGACGCCGGCGGCACCGGCGGCGACCGCTTCGGCCTGCTTCTGCGTGTGGCCGTAGCCGCTGAAATAAAGAATGGCAACTTTCGTCATTGTTGAACTCCTGACTGGAATTTATCGGTGAAAAATTTCGTGTGACTTGCAGTTAGATCCTTTACTTTCTTTTTGCAAGTAGTTACCTTTTGGTAAGTATTGAAAAAATTTTGAGGAAGTTTTTCCATGCCCAAACAACATCCGCATGCCCAGTGCGCAATGGAGATGATCCTCGGTCAGATCATGGGACCGTGGACGCCCTATATCCTGTGGCTTCTCTCCAACGCGCCCGCGCTTCGTTTCGGCGAGCTTTCGGCGCGCATTCCGGGAATTTCCGCAAAAGTGCTGACCGATCGCCTGCGCAAGCTGGAGGCGAGCGGCCTTGTCCATCGCGACTATCAGCCGACGGTGCCGCCGACGGTTTCCTATTCGCTGACGGAGCGCGGGCGGGAGCTGCATACGGTCCTGCTGGATCTGAATAATGTCGCCATCCGCTGGCTTGAAGAGGATCAGCAGCGGGCAGGCGCATCGGTCGCCGCGGAATGAAAGCCGCCGGCGCTCCGGCCGAAGGCACAGGAGAGGCGCGAATATAAGGGCCGCTTTGACGGCTCGGCGGGCGGAAAGCCGCGCCAAATGCTGCACCATATTGGGGCGGCCGGCATCCTGTGGATAACTTTGGAAATTGTTCGTGTACAAGTGACTTAGTGGAGATATTTCGACTCTTTATCGAATTTGTTTGCCATCCATCGTAATATGACTCATGATGACGCAAGTTGAGTAAATGAGCGTTGCGTATCATGACAACACAGGGCCTGAAACGAAGCTCCTCCGCCGCATTGGCCGGCGAACGTCCCCTCTCAGCCGCGCGGGCGCGGCGCAAGGTTCTTCTTCTTTCCATCAACATTCCGAAGAATGGCGATCCCTACGGCGCGCTCGACAGCTTCGTTGTCGGGCATGTGCCGGTGGTGTTCATGATTGCCGACAGCGCGCCGCAGGCCCGGCGGATGCTGGAGGAAAATCCCGACACTGCCGTACTCGTTCTCGATGTATCGGGCGAGAAGGCGGGGGATGGCCTTGCGCTGATCCAGCGGCTCCGCCAGGAGATGAAAAACCGTGCAACCCGGATCGTTCTCTTCGGCGAGAGGGCGGCGACGGCGCCGGCCGGCAATCCGTTCCTTGATTATGATGTCAGCGACTATCGCGACGGCGCGGCGTTAAGCCTTGCGACGCTTTGCACCAGCCTCACCATCGCGCTGCAATCCTATGAGCGGCTGGTGTCCGAGGAAAGCAGCAAGCAGTCGCTCCAGAGCATCCTCGATATCACCCGCCAGCTTTATGATGTGCGCTCGGTCGAGGATTTCTGCCTGACCATCCTCACGCAGCTGCAGGTGATCTGCAACAATGTCGAGGATTGCCTGTTCGCCATTCCGAACGAGCATTCCGGCGAGCTGACGATCACGGCGGGGAAGGGGATTTACGCGCCGGCCGCCAAGCAGCGTCTTTGCGACGTGGTGGACCGACCGCTGTTCGAGGCGATCATTGCGGCGAGCACATCGCGCCAGAATGTGTTCAGCGAAGCCGCCAGCATCCTCTCCATCCGCCGCGATGACCGCCTGAAGGGCGTGGTCCTGTTGCAGAACCGCGTGCCGCTCTCCTTCATCGAGACGCGCCAGATCGAGCTGATCTGCGCCAATATCACGCTTGGCCTTGAAAATGCGGATATGTTCGAGGAAATCAAGCGGATCGCCTTCAACGACAGCCTGACCGGCCTCGACAGCCGGGCGAAATTCCGCAGCGACGTGCAAAGCTATATCGAGGCGACGGCGCGGCCCGAGGGGCGCAAGCTCGTCGTCGTGCAGTTCACGCTTGAACATCTGCCGGAGCTCAACATCGCGCTCGGTCATGATGCGGGCGATGCGCTGTTGCAATTTGTCTCCGAGCAGCTGACGCGGCTTTTTCCCAAAGCGATCGCGCTCGCGCGGACATCGGGCAACGGGTTCAGCCTCTGCCTCGCCTATACGCGTAGCCGCGATCTCAAGCAGATCCCGAAAATCATTTACCGCCTGTTCGAGCAGGGGCGGGCGCGGCGCGAGAATATTCCGCATATCAATCCGCGGATCGGCCTTGCCCTCTATCCCGCCGATGCCGACAACGCCGCCGCGCTCTGGCGCAACACCAATATTGCGCTGGCCAATCTCAAGATCCGGAATGGCAGCTATTTCTGCTTCTATAATAACGAGATAGAGTGCGAGATAAATGCCCGCGTGGAGATGAATAATGCGCTCCGCACCGGGATCCGCCGCAACGACCTGTCGCTGAAGTTCCAACCGCAGGTCAGCCTTTCGAGCGGCCAGGTTGTCGGGGTCGAGGCGCTGGTGCGCTGGCAGCGCGAGGCGGGGCATTTCGTTGCGCCCAACGAATTTATTCCGGTCGCCGAAAGCTCCGGGCTGATCGCGCCGATCAGCGAATGGGTGCTGCAAGAGGCGCTGCGCCAGCGGCGCGAGTGGCTGGACGCCGGCGCCGACGGGTTTCGCGTCGCCGTCAATATGTCGCTCTCGATCTTTCAGGATGACGATTTCGTTGAACTGATCCGCAAGACCCTGATGGCGACGGGCTGCCCGGCGCGGCTGCTGGAGCTCGAAGTTACCGAGAGCGTGATCATGGAAAATCCGGAGCAGGCGCTCAAGAATTTCCGCGCGCTTCGCAGCCTCGGCGTCAGCTTCTCCATTGATGATTTCGGCACCGGCTATTCCAGCCTCAGCTACCTGCGTCGGCTCCCCGTCTCGACGCTGAAGATCGACAAGACCTTTATCGACGGACTCGGCGGCGGCAATACGGATGATGCGGTCATTGCCCGCACGATCATCTCGCTCGGCCATAATCTCGGCCTTGCGGTGATGGCGGAAGGGGTGGAAGCGCCGGAGCAGGCGGAAATCCTGCTCCGCGAGAACTGCCAGTATGCGCAAGGCTTTCTCTTCTCCGAGCCGGTCGCGGGATCGGAGATCCTGCCCTTCACGCGACGGCCGCGCGGGATCTGATCGCTTTGGGCTATTTCAGAAGCTTGCCCGGGTTCATGATGCCGTCGGGATCGAGCGCCTGCTTGAGCCGCCGCATCAGGTCAAGCTCAAGGGGGGATTTGTAGCGCGGCAGGTCGTCGATTTTGAGGCGGCCAATGCCATGCTCGGCGCTGATCGAACCGCGCATACGGACGGCGATATCATGCACGACGCGGCTCACTTCCGGCCAGCGGCTGAGATAGGCGTCCTTGTCCATATCGGCGGGCTGGAGCGGGTTATAATGCACATTGCCATCGCCGATATGGCCAAAGGCGACGGAGCGGAAACCGGGCACGATTTTCTCAACTGCCTTATCCGCCTCGCGGATAAAATCGGCGAAGCGCGAGACCGGGACGGAAATATCATGCTTGATGCTGCCGCCTTCCGGCTTCTGCGCGGCCGAGATTTCTTCGCGCAAGTGCCACAGCATCGCCTGCTGCGCGCCGCTTGCCGGGATCACGGCGTCAAGAACGATCTCCTGCTCAAAACCGGCGGCAAGGATCGCCTCCATCAGCCCGGCAAGATCGGGCGTCGCGCTTGAGGAGAGTTCGATCAAGACATGCCAGGGATAGCGCGCCGGCATCGGATCACTGATCGCGGGCACGTTTTTCACCACCATGTCGATGCAGATGCGGGGGATCAGCTCGATCGCGGTGACCTGATCGCCGCTCAGCTTGCGGGCAAGGCCAAGGAATTCGACCGCCGCCTCGACGGAGGGGACAGCCGCCATTGCCACCTGCTGGTATTTCGGGCGCGGATACATTTTTACTACTGCGCCGGTGACAATGCCGAGGGTGCCCTCCGCGCCGATGAAAAGCTGCTTGAGATCGTAGCCCGTATTATCTTTTCGAAGGCCGGTGAGGCCGTCCCAGATGCGCCCGTCCGGCAGCACCACCTCGAGGCCGAGGACCTGCTCGCGCGTGTTGCCATAATGCAGGACCTGCACGCCGCCAGCATTGGTCGAGATATTGCCGCCGATCTGGCAGCTCCCTTCCGAGCCGATGCGGAGCGGAAAGATAAAGCCGTTCTCCTCGGCGACCGCCTGCAGGTCGGCAAGGACGCAGCCCGCATCCACGGTGAGCGTGCCGTTCAGCCGGTCGATCTCGCGCACGCGGTTCATCCGCCGGGTGGAAATGATGACCTCATCGCCGCCGCTGAAGGGGATGGAGCCGCCGACAAGGCCGGTATTGCCCCCTTGCGGCACGATTGGCGTCTTCGTCTCGGCGCAGAGGCGGACGAGCGCGGCGACTTCTTCGGTCGAGCGCGGCAGCAGGACGGCGCGGGCGCGGCCGATATATTTGTCGCGCCATTCGGTAACGAAGCCCTGCATGTCATTCTCGTCCGTGAGGACGTTTTTCGCACCGACAATATCGCGGAACCGGTCGATCAGGTTCATTGGTTCACCGCCTCCGCCTCCGGACGCGGCGCGGCGGCGCGGCGCAGGCGATCATTGATGGCAAGACCGAGCCCGACCTCGGGGATCGGCGCGACGGCGATGCGCGTGAATTTCATCTCGTCCATAAAATGGAGCGCCGAGAATAGCCGCGCCGCCGCTTCCGTCAAATCGCCGGTCCGGCTGAGATTGATATCGGCAATCTGGTCATGCTCGCGCCCGAAGGCAATAAATCCCTCGCCCGGCTGCTTGCTGGTAGCATTCAGGCGAAGCGCCGCGTTCGGCGCATAGTGGCTGCTCAGCATCCCGGGGCTTGGTGTTGCGCCCTCCGCGGTATGGGAGAGGAGCGGGCCGACCGCGGCTTCTATCAGCTCACGCGAGACGCCGCCCGGGCGGAGCAGGACGGGTTTGCCATCCTGAAAACCGATGACCGTGCTCTCGACCCCGACCGGGCAGGCGCCGCCATCCAGCACGCCCGCGATGCGCCCCTCAAGTCCGTTGATGACGTGGCGCGCCTCGGTCGGGCTGATGGCGCCCGAGGGGTTGGCGCTCGGCGCGGCGAGCGGCCGGCCGCAGGCGCGGAGAAATTCGAGCGCAAGACGGTGCCCCGGCATACGAATGGCGAGCGTCTCAAGCCCGGCGCTCGCGAGCCGCGAGATGGGGCAGTCCTCAGTTCTTGGCAGCACGAGGGTGAGCGCGCCCGGCCAGAATTTCCCGGCGAGCCGGCGCGCCAGCGGATTGAAGGTGACATAGCGCTCCGCCTCCTCCAGCGAGGCGACGTGGATGATCAGCGGATTGAAGCTCGGCCGGCCTTTCGCCGCGTAGATTGCCGCAACGGCGTGATCATTCGTTGCGTCGCCGCCAAGGCCGTAGACGGTCTCGGTTGCGAAGGCGACAAGATGCCCGGCGCGGATTTCCGCCGCCGCCGCCGCAAGACCGTCTTTGTCGCTCGTGAATATTTTCATTGTTCCCGGATCACTCTTCATGGAAACTGCGCTGATAGAGACCGCCGCCGCAAAAATCCACGCGAAAGCCTTTTTTCCCGCGGGCGGATATGCCATAACACTTAGCTGTTCCTGGCAGTAAAAAGCAAGAAGTTAGCAGATAGAAAGGGGTTCCTCCATGGCTGAATATCGCGCGCCGGTCAAAGATATGCGCTTTGTACTCGATACCATCGCGGATATTGACGGCCTCGCGAAGCTCGCGGGCTTTGAGCATGTCGAAAGCGACGTTGTCGACGCGATATTGGAGGAGGCGGCGAAATTCGCCGGGAACGTCCTCGCGCCGCTCAACCGGACGGGCGATCTGGAAGGATCGCATGTCGCGGACGGCGTGGTGACGACGCCGACGGGCTGGGTGGAAGCCTATCAGCAGTTCGTCGAGGGCGGCTGGAACGGCGTATCGGCGCCGGAAAAATTCGACGGCGGCGGCCTGCCGCAGGCGCTGACGCTGGCGACTGTGGAAATGTGGAATGCCGCCAACCTCGCCTTTTCGCTCTGTCCGCTGCTGACGCAGGGGGCGATCGAGAGCCTCCTCAAGCACGGGACCGGGGCGCAGCAGGAAAAATACCTCCGCAAACTCATCAGCGGCGAATGGTCGGCGACGATGAATTTGACCGAGCCGCAGGCGGGATCGGACGTCGGCGCGCTGCGCACAAAAGCGGAGCCGGCTGAAGATGGCACCTGGCGCATTTCGGGACAGAAGATTTTCATCACCTACGGCGAACATGAGATGGCGGAGAATATCATCCATCTCGTGCTTGCGAGGACGCCCGGCGCACCGGCGGGAACGCGCGGCATCTCGCTCTTTATCGTGCCGAAATATCTCGTCAATGATGATGGCACGCTGGGGCCGCGCAATGATCTTCTCTGCGTCTCGCTCGAAGAGAAGATCGGCATCCACGCGAGCCCGACGGCGGTGATGTCGTATGGCGATAACGGCAACTGCGTCGGTTATCTGCTCGGCGAAGAGAACAAGGGCATGGCCTGCATGTTCACCATGATGAACAACGCCCGCCTCAATGTCGGCCTTCAGGGCCTCGCGATTTCCGAGCGCGCGCTGCAGCACGCGGTCGCTTACGCGCGCGAACGCAGGCAGGGGCAGGCGCCCGGCATGTCGAAGGGCGAATCCGCGACCATCGTCCAGCATGCCGATGTGCGGCGGATGCTGATGACCATGCGCGCCAATGTCGAGGCGATGCGCTGCCTCATTTACCTGAACGGCGCCGCGCTCGACCGGGCGCATCACGAGGCGGACGCGGCAGCGCGGCAGAAAGCCATGGGGCTTGCCGAGCTCCTGACGCCGCTTTCAAAGGCCTGGTGTACCGATCTCGGCGTCGAGATGGCGTCACTCGCCGTGCAGGTGCATGGTGGTATGGGCTTTATCGAGGAGACGGGCGTCGGGCAATATTACCGCGATGCCCGTATCCTGCCGATTTATGAGGGAACGAACGGCATCCAGGCGCTCGATCTCGTCGGCCGCAAGCTCTCGTTGCAGGGCGGCGAGCCGGTCCGCGATCTGCTGGCCGAGATCGCCACAACCGTGAAGTCGCTGGCGGATGCAGGGGGTGAGATGGCGGTGATGTCGGTTCAGCTCGATCTGGCCTACAGCGCGCTGCAGGAGGCGACCGACTGGATGTATGCCAATGCGCCCAATGATCCCAATGCCGCGCCGGCGGGGGCGACGCCCTACCTCCGGATGTTCGCCACCACGGTCGGGGCGCATCTGCTCGGCCGCTCCGCGCTCCGCGCCCGCACATTGCTGCGTGAGGGGGGCGATGACGCCGCGTTTCTGACGGCGAAAATCGTGACGGCGCGCTTCTTCATGGCGCATATCCTGCCGACGGCAACGGCGCTGCTCGGTCCCGTCACGGATGGCCCCGAAACCCTCTTTGCCATCGATGAAGAGCAGCTTTCCGCCTGATGAAGAATAAGGACGACAACGTTTGACGTTAACGTAAGCGTTAAATACAATATCAACAACAAGAGCGGCGGGCGCTTTCGCTGAGCCGCCATCAGGACATGTGCAATGAACTATAATCAAATAAGCTACCCGCTGGAAACCCGACCGGGTGACGGTGAAGTCCTTGAAATCCGTGATGGCCTTTTCTGGGTGCGAATGCCCATCCCCATTCCGGGCCTCGATTACATCAATCTCTACCTCATCGAAGACACCAACGGCTGGACGCTCGTCGATACCGGCCTCAACACGAAGGAAATTCGTGATCTGTGGCGGCATATCTTCGACACGCATCTGAAGGGCAAGCCGGTCACGCGGGTGATCTGCACACATTTCCATCCCGATCATCTCGGACAGGCGGGCTGGATCACGCATAAATGGAACATCCCGCTCTCCATGACATTCGGGGAGTGGAGCTTCGGGAGGATGCTGTATCTGGAGGCGGCGGACGAGACGCCGCAGGCGGTGATCGATCATTACAGCTCCGTCGGCTTCGATGACGCGATGTTGAAGCGCGTCCGTGACCGCGGCTTCAGCCATTTCAAAAATGCCGTCTCACCCGTGCCGCTCGGCTTCACCCGGCTTGAGGATGGTGATCGTCTGCGCATCGGCAAGCGCGACTGGCAGGTGATCGTCGGCCGCGGCCATTCGCCGGAGCATGCCTGCCTCTATGCGGCGGAGGACAAGATTCTCATCTCGGGCGATCAGGTGCTGCCGCGGATCACGCCGCATATCGGCATCTATCCGAGCGAGCCATTCGCCAACCCTCTAAAGAAATTCATCGATTCCATTGAAATCTTTGAAAAACTCCCCGAGGATACGCTGGTGCTGCCGGCGCATAACGATGTGTTCCAGGGTCTTCACAACCAGCTCGACTACTACAAATCGCACCATGAGGATCGCCTGAACCGCCTGCTGATGGCCTGCGCATCGCCGCAGTCGGCGCATGATCTTCTGCCCGTCCTTTTTGATCGCGAGCTGAATGAAAATGACAAGGGCATGGGCATTGCCGAAGGGCTTGCGCACTGTCATTATCTGATTGGCGAAGGGTTGCTTGAGCGGCTGATGGGCGACGATGGGGTGTGGAAGTTCCGCGCAACGAACGAGCGCCGCCGGGCCGTCGCCTGAGTGGTGTAATAAGAAAATTCAAAAAAATAACGGGAATGATCAAATGACGAGTGAACTTCTGAGCGAAGTGAAAGACGGGGTGGCGTTTATCACCCTCAACCGGCCGGAGGCGCGCAACGCGCTTTCGCTTGAGATGCGGGCGGCGCTTTACGAGCGGCTGGTGGATTTCGAGCGCGACGACAGCGTTCGCTGCATCGTGATTCGCGGCGCGGGCGAGCATTTCCAGGCTGGCGGCGACGTAAAATCCTTCAGCGAGATGGCGAGCCTCAGCCCTGATGAGCGGAGCCGTTCGTTTGAGAAGCGCATCCATACGCTGACGCCGACGATCCTCACCATGCTGCGGATGGCGAAGCCGATCGTGGCGAGCGTGCGGGGCGGTGCGGCTGGGTTCGGTCTCTCGCTCCTGCTTGCCTGCGATATGGTGATCGCGTCCGAGGATGCCTTTGTCACGCTCGCCTATGTTGGTATCGGTGCCTCGCCCGATGGCGGCGGCACCTTCATGCTGCCGCGCGTCGTCGGCATGAAGAAGGCGATGGAGATCGCCATGCTGGGCGATCGGTTCGATGCCAAAACCGCGCAGGATCTCGGCCTCATCAATTTTGTCGTCCCGACGGATGATCTCGAAGCGGAGACAGCGAAGCTCGCGAAGCGGCTGGCAAACGGCCCGACGGTCGCCATCGGCCGCACCAAGCAGCTGCTGAACTGGTCGCTGCAGCATTCGCTGGAAGAGCATCTGTCGCTCGAAGCGCAGAATTTTGCGGTTTGCGCCGCGACGAATGACTGGGCCGAGGGCGTCACCGCCTTCAAGGAAAAGCGCCGGCCGGTCTTCAAGGGCAACTGACATATGTAGAAGGAGCGAGGCGATGGCGGATCTTGCGGGAAAGACACTGTTTATTACAGGGGCGAGCCGCGGGATCGGCCTTGCCATCGGCAAACGCGCCGCCGCCGACGGCGCCAATGTGGTGATCGCGGCAAAAACCGACAAGCCGCACAAGAAGCTCGCCGGCACCATCCATACAGCCGCCGCCGAGATCGAGGCGGCGGGGGGCCGCGCGCTCCCCCTCGTCGTCGATGTGCGCGAGGAAGAGCAAGTGGAGGCGGCAATGGAGGAGGCGGTCCGCGTCTTCGGCGGCCTCGATATCCTTATCAACAACGCCTCCGCCATCAGCCTTACCGGAACGCTCGAAACCCCGATGAAGCGCTATGACCTGATGCATCAGGTCAATGTGCGGGGCACCTATCTCTGCTCCCAGAAAGCTGTTCCGCATCTTAAAAGGGCGGAAAACCCGCATGTCCTCAATATCTCGCCGCCGCTCAATTTCGAGGCGCACTGGTTCGCGCCGCATGTCGCCTACAGCATGGCGAAATACGGCATGAGCCTTTGCGTGCTCGGCATGGCGGAGGAATTCAGGAAGGCTGGCATTGCCTTCAACGCGCTCTGGCCGCGCACCGCCATTGCGACGGCCGCGATGGACATGATCGGCGGCGGCCCGGAAATCCGCGAGCGCTGCCGGAAAGTCGAGATCATGGCTGATGCGGCGCATGTTATCCTGACCCGGCCGGCGAAAAGCTTCTCCGGCAATTTCTGCATTGATGATGAGATCTTGCGCGAGGCGGGCGTCACGGATTTTGCAAAGTACCGGCACGAGGGCGTCCAGGAGGACGACCTGCTGCCCGATTTCTTTGTCTGATTACCGCTGCCCTGAGCGCCCGCGAGCGGGGAGGCCGCCCGTCAGGCTGCCTGACGGATTTCCAGCCGGCTCCAGATGTCTTTAAGCGCGCCGACGAGTTCCTGCATCATCGCATCGTCATGGAATGGCGTCGGTGTGATGCGCAGGCGCTCGAGCCCCCGCGGCACGGTCGGGTAGTTGATTGGCTGGATATAGATGCCGTACTCATCCAGCAGCATGTCGCTCGCCTGCTTGCAAAGCTCCGCGTCATAGACCATCAGCGGGACGATATGGGTGACGGAGGGGAGAACGGGCAGATGCGCATCGGTCAGCATTTTCTTCAGCGTCGCCGCGCGCTCCTGATGCCGGTCGCGCTCGACCTGGCTGTTCTTGAGATGGCGCACGCTCGCTAGCGCGCCCGCCGACATCACGGGCGAGAGCGTCGTTGTGAAGATGAAGCCGGGCGCATAGGAGCGGATCGCGTCGATAATGGTCGCTTTCGCCGTGATAAAGCCGCCGACGACGCCGAACGCCTTGCCGAGCGTGCCTTCAATGATATCGATCCGGTGCATCAGCCCCTCGCGTTCGGCAACGCCGCCGCCGCGCGGGCCGTAAAGGCCGACCGCATGCACTTCATCGAGATAGGTCATGGCGTTGTATTTCTCGGCGAGATCGCAGATTTCGCGGATCGGGGAGATGTCGCCGTCCATGGAATAGACAGATTCGAACGCGATGAGCTTGGGGCGCTCCGGCGCAATGCTTTTCAGCTTGTCCTCAAGGTCGCGCACATCATTGTGGCGGAAAATGCGCTTCTCGCAGCCCGAGTGGCGGATGCCATCGATCATCGAGGCGTGGTTGAGTTCGTCCGACACCATCACGCAGTCCGGCAGCAGCTTGCCGAGGGTGGAGAGCGTTGCATCGTTGGAGACAAAGCCGGAGGTGAAGACGAGCCCCGCTTCCTTGCCGTGCAGATCGGCCAGCTCGCGCTCGAGCTCGCAGATCATGCGCGTATTGCCGGAGATGTTGCGCGTGCCGCCCGCGCCCGCGCCATAGGTATCAGCCGCGTCCTTGATGGCTTTCAGAACGTCCGGATGCTGCCCCATGCCAAGATAGTCGTTGGAGCACCAGATGGTAATATCCTGCGTTTCGCCACTCGGAAGATAGCGCGTTGCCTTCGGGAAGTCCCCGGCATGGCGGCCGAGTTCCGTGAAGACGCGATAGCGCTTTTCCTGCCGGAGCGCAGCGATCGCCTGATCGAAAATTCTGTCGTAATCCATCGCCGCCTCTTGGCTTGCTGATTGTCACTCAAATTATATCCCGAATTACGCCTCCGGCCCGCCGATGGCAAGGGGACAAAAGGTCGCAACAGCGCGCGGGAGCTAAAATTCGTGTGAATTATTCTCCTGCGCCAAAGCGGGCCGTCCGTCGCCGGCTTTAATGGGCCATAAATATCGGAATCGGACTGTTATTTAAAATCTCTTCCGTCACCGCGCCGAAGAACAGGCGGCGGAGCCGGCTCCGTGTATAGGCGCCCATAACCAGCAGGTCCGCCTCGCTCTTGGCGGCGGCGTTCATGATCGATTCGGCCGTCGATTTGCCGTTGCCGCTGTCAATCTCGCAGCGATCCGATTTCACGCCGTGCATGGTGAGATAGCGCTGCACCGCCTCGGGATAGATCGCCTCATCGAGGTCGTCGATGGCGGAGATCAGCGTGATCTTTTCCGCCGTCTGCAGGAAGGGCAGGGAATAGGTGAGGGCGCGGCTCGCCTCGACCGATCCGTTCCAGGCGAAGGCGACGCGTTTGCCGAGGGTCTTCGGCTGGGCGCTGTCGAAAAGCAGGACGGGCCGGCCCGTCTCGCGGAGCGCGGTGTTGATCAGCAGCGCATTGCTGATCTGCTCATCGCCCGTCTGCTTGCAGATGATGATCAGGTCAAACAGCCGCCCATAGGAGTGGATGACATCCTCGCTGTTGCCCTGCATCTCGACGAAACGGGCGGAGGGGGCGGCGGGATCGCGCCGCTCGGAGACCTTGTTGACGACGGTGATATTCATCGACGCGGTCATCGCATCGAAGCATGCATGGGCGCGCTGACGGCGCTCCAGCCCTTCCTTTTCGGCCATGTCGATGACGCTTTCGATCATCGTTGAGGTCATGCCTTCGCCGACGAACGCCGCCGCCGTGCGGGGGTCGATCTTGATGTGCAGAACATTGACATGGGCGCCAAAGCGGCTCGCCAGATTAAATGCGCTTTCGAGCGCCATCGTATCGCAGCTGTTGGCCGCCCCGGACAGGGGAACCAGAATGTTCTTGAAGTGCATATCTACCTCGCGCGGCTGTTTTGCCTTTAAATGTAACACTAAGCTGCTGTCACATAAAGAATTATGTCGGTTCTACGGCAATTGGTCCGAATGCGGCGGGGCGGGCGGGCGCACCGGATCCTTATGGATGATCACCTCGGCTTC
Organism: Sneathiella sp.; assembly: GCF_036844445.1. Lineage (GTDB taxonomy): Bacteria > Pseudomonadota > Alphaproteobacteria > Sneathiellales > Sneathiellaceae > Sneathiella. Next base: position 574,412 of record NZ_DAIUFV010000001.1, read on the forward strand.
GGGAAAGGCGTGCATCAGCCGTATCTCGACCGCGTCGGAAATGTTATGCGCGGCGAGCAGCGTGATGTCGGCGTTGATGTCGAGATGCATTTGCATGAAAATCTGCTGGCCGGAGCGGCGGGTGCGAAGGTCATGGATGCCGATAACGCCGGGCTCGGCAAGGGCAATGTCCTTGATCTGCTCGCGCTCCTCCTCGCCGAGTTCCTCATCCATCAGCTCGGAAAGCGCGGCGCGGATGATCTGCCAGGCGCTGTAGGCGAGGACGAGCGCGATGCCGATGGCAATGAACCCGTCGGCATAGATCCAGCCGAGCTGCGTCCCGAGGATCAGGGCGGCGATCACTCCGCCGTTAATCAGCAGGTCGCCGACATAATGCAGCGAGTCGGCGGAAATGGCGACCGAGGTGGTGCGGCGGATGACATGGCGCTGATAGGCGACGAGGGCGAGGGTGAAGACGATGGAGAGAACCATCACGACCAGCCCGATCGTCTCCGCCATGATCGGTTCGGGGTGCAGCAGCCGCTCGCCGGCCTGAAACAGAAGGAAGGCGGAGGAGCCGACGATGATCGCCGACTGGAACAGCCCGGCGAGCGCCTCCGCCTTGCCATGGCCGAAGCGATGCTCCCGGTCGGCGGGGGTAAGCGCGTGCCGGATGGCGAAGAGATTGACCAGCGAGGCGACAAGATCGAGCGCGCTGTCGACAAGTGTTGACAGCATCGCGACCGAATTGGTGGCGAGATAGGCCCCGAGCTTGAGAAGGATCAGCAACAGCGCCACGCCGACGGACGCATAGCTCGCCCGGCGCATCAGGCGGCCGTTCTCCTCAAGCGGGTTGTCCGGGGCGTCGCCGGGGATGCCGGATGTGTCCGTCATTGCGTGGATATATTGCTCATGCGGTGGATCGGATAGAGACGGGATATCATTTCCTTACGGGAACAGGATGCTTTCATGCCACCCGTCCGCCGCCTTCTCATAGGCGCGGCGTTCATGCAGGCGGAACGGGCGGTCGCGCCAGAACTCGATCCGCTCGGGCAGGATGCGAAAGCCGGACCAGTAGTCGGGCCGCGGGATGGCGCCGATGGCATACCGGGCGGCATATTTGGCCACCTCCGCCTCCAGCGTGAAGCGACCCTCCATCGGTTGCGACTGCCGGCTCGCCCAGGCGCCGATACGGCTGTCGCGGGCGCGGCTTGCGAAATAGGCGTCCGCCTCCGCCGCGCTCACCTGCTCAACCCGGCCCTGCACGCGCACCTGGCGGCGCAACGACTTCCAGTGGAAACAGATCGCGGCTTTCGGATTGGCCAGCAGCTCGCGGCCTTTCTGGCTGCCGTAGTTGGTGTAGAAGACGAAACCGCGCTCATCGGCGGCCTTCAGCAGCACCATGCGGACCGAAGGCTGACCGTTCGTGTCGGTGGTCGCGAGCGCCATCGCGTTCGGATCCTCCGGCTCGCTTTTTTCCGCCTCCGCCATCCAGTTACGGAACTCGCCAAGCAGATCCTCAAAGCTTTTCACAGTCATTCCAGCCATCCGTCATGCCATTGCTTTGCCGCAATTGACTGCCAACTTAAACTTTCGCGACGGAATTGTCGACCGGTGCCGTTTGATTTAAAATGAGGCAGAAATCCGGTGGAATGATGCCCGTTCTCATGGTATCGGGGCGGTGCTGCCGACCTGATGTCGAGGAATTCAGAACTAGATCAGGACATAATTGCGAGGACAGGAAAATGAAAATGCAGAAATCAAGATGGCTGATGGTTTCGGTTGTGGCGCTCGGGCTGGCCGTCTCCGGCTGCGGCACCGCGGACAATCCGAAGACCACCGGCGGCGCGATTATCGGCGGCCTTGGCGGTGCGCTCCTGGGTTCGGCATTCGGCAAGGGCACCGGGCAGCTGATCGCTGTCGGCGTCGGCACGCTCGCTGGTGCGATGATCGGCAGCAGCGTCGGCAAGACGCTGGATGAGGCGGACCGCGCCGAAATTCAGCGCGCCGAGCGGGCGGCGACCACCGCGCCGATGGGCCAGACGATCAACTGGAACAACCCGAGCACGGGTAACTCCGGGTCGATCACGCCGGTTCGCGATGGCAATCATACCGATGGCCGCTATTGCCGTGAATTCCAGCAGACGGTAGAAATCGACGGCAAACTTGAAAAGGGATATGGCACAGCCTGCCGCCAGCCGGACGGTTCGTGGCAGATCATGTCCTGACGCGACACGATGGCGCGGGCATTTAGACAACGAGCGGAGGCCGGACGGAGTTTATGAAACGATACGGAGTATCCGTGACGGCGCTGGCCTTCGCGCTTCTGTTGCCGCTTGTTGCGGCGCCGGTGGCAGAGGCGAGCTTTTCGGCCGGCGTCGCGGCCTATGAAGCGAAAGACTACAAGAAAGCCTATGACGAATGGATCGTCCTTGCCCGCAAGAACGATCCGGCCGCCATGCGCAATATCGGCCATCTCTACCGCCGCGGCCTCGGTGTCGAGCAGGACTATCAGAAGGCGATGACCTGGTACAAGCGGGCGGCGACGCTTGGCCTTGACCGGGCGCAGGCGAATGTCGCGGGCATGTATCTCGCCGGCGAAGGTGTCGAGCAGGATTATGCGCAGGCCGCCAACTGGTTCGCGCAGGCCGCCCAGCAGGGGCATGTGATCTCGCAATATAACCTCGCCCTGCTGCTCGAAAACGGGCTTGGCGTGCGAAAGGATGAGCGGATGGCGCTCGGCTGGTTCGCCATCGCCGCCGAGGCGGGGCACCCGGAATCGGCGCGGCGCGCCGCCGCGCTCAGCCAGAAGCTGAACATCACGGCCGAAGAAGCGCTCAACATGTCGGGCGAGATCGTCCTCACCCCGAAGGAAAAAGAGAAAAAGGGCGCGGAGGCATCGCCTGCGCCCGAGCCCGAGTTCCCGCCAAAGCCCGCGCCCGCCGTGAGCGTGAAAGCGCCTGCACCGGAAAAGGCGCCGGAGAATGCGGGCAAGCCGATCCAGAAGAAAGGCTTTTATGACGCCCTCCGCGCACTGATGGGCGGCGGCGACAAGCCGGCGGGAGATGCTTCCATTGGGGCGACGGCCGCTGCTGCCGCCCCTGATGCACCTGCCGCCTTCGAAAGCGAAACAGAAACCCAAACCGAAACAGAGACAAGGACGGAAACAGAAACTGCGGTCTCAACCGCATCTCTCACTCCGTCGAGCGAGACGCCCGCGCCCGCGGCGCCGTCCGCTGCCGCAGTGAAGCCGGCCGTTGCCGCCGTCCCCCAGGGCAAGGTGACGACCCGGCAGGTGCCGCCGCCGATGCCGCAGGTCGCGCCCGGCGCCGCGGCCTATGGCGACGGGCTCAGCACCAAAGAGCGGCTGGAAATGGCGTCGCTCGCCTACAAGCTGAAAGACTATCAAACCTCGCTCGGCATCTGGGCGCAGCTCGCGGAGGAGGGGAATGCCGACGCCCAGTACCACCTCGGCGCGCTGTTCAACGCCGGCCAGGCGGTGCCAAAGGATCGCGTGCGGGCCTATTACTGGTGGGATCAGGCGCGCGGCAACGGTTCCGCGGAGGCGGCGTCCGCCCTTGCCGAGCTGGAGCCGACGCTGACCTATCATGAAAAAAGACAGATTGATCGCAGCGATTAGTTAAATCCTAAGACAAATACTTATATTATAATGGGCTGACCGATTTACCGTTGACGGGGCCGTCTGCGCCAGTTGTGAAAAGATAATGAAGACTCTTTACAGTATTCTTGGTGTGCCGAAAGGGGCGAGCGCCGCGGAGATCAAATCCGCCTACCGCAAACTTGCCAAAAAGCATCATCCGGATGCCAATCCCGGCGATACGAAGGTGGAGGAAAAGTTCAAGGAAATCTCCGCCGCCTATTCGATCCTCGGCGATGAGAAGCAGCGCGCGCGCTATGACCGCGGCGAGATCGATGAGAGCGGGCAGGAGCGCATGGCCGGCTTTCGCGGCCGCGCGTCGGCCGATGCGGGCGGCTTCGGCGGGGCCGAGGATATCTTCTCGGAGATTTTCGGCAATTTCCGCGGCGGCGGCTTTCGCGGCCGGGTGCCCGAAAAAGGCCGCGACCGGATTTTCGCGATTGAACTTGATTTTCTCCAGGCCGCGCTTGGCGAGAAACGTCGCCTGACGATGAGCGAAGGCGGCCGGACGCTCGATGTCGCGATCCCGGCCGGGGTGATGGACGGGCAGCAGATCCGCCTCCGCGGGCAGGGCGATCCCGGTATCGCCGGCGGGCCGAATGGCGATATCCTCATCAATGTCACGGTGCGCCCGCACAGCATTTTCCGCCGCGAGGGACAGAATGTTTTGATCGAGTTGCCGATCAGCCTGCCCGAAGCGGTGCTTGGCGCGACCGTGAAGGTGCCGACGGTAGACGGGACGGTGAATCTGAAGGTGCCGGCCGGATCCAACACCGGCACGACGCTGCGTCTCAAGGGCAAGGGAATCGCGAGCCGGAGCGGGGCGCGCGGCGATCAGCTCGTCAAGCTGAAAGTTGTCCTTCCCGATCAGCCCGACAAGGAGCTGAAGGACTGGGTGGAGAAGTGGGCGGAAAGCCATCCCTATGATGCGCGCTCCCGCCTCAACGCCGACTGACGGGCCGCGGCGCGCCGAATAAGTCTTTTGACTGCCCCGGGCAAGCGGGCTAAAAGATGGGGCACGCGAGTTTTGTAGATGGTAATCAGGGGGATGCGCATGACGCAGGACAACAGACTTATGGCTGGCAAGAGGGGCCTAATCATGGGTGTGGCCAACAATCTTTCGCTGGCCTGGGGCATCGCCAAGACCCTGCATGAACAGGGGGCGGAAAGTGCCTTTACCTATCAGGGGGAAGCGCTTGGCAAGCGGGTGATCCCGCTGGCGGAAAGCCTCGGCTCGGACATTATTCTGGATTGCGACGTGACCGACGATGCCTCAATGGACGCGGTTTTCGCGACCTTGCAGGAAAAATGGGGTAAGATCGATTACTTCGTTCATGCCATCGGCTATTCCGACAAGAACCAACTGCGCGGCAAGTTTTCCGAAACGACGCGCGATAACTTCCTGATGACGATGGATATCTCCTGCTTCTCCTTTATCGCGCTCGCCAAGCGGGCGGCGGCGCTGATGAGGGACGGCGGCAGCATTGTCACGCTTACCTATTACGGGGCGGAGCGGGTTATCCCGCATTATAATGTGATGGGCGTCGCCAAAGCGGGGCTTGAGGCCTCGATGCGCTATCTCGCGATGGAGCTTGGCGCTGACAATATCCGCGTCAACGCCATCTCCGCCGGTCCGATCAAGACGCTCGCCGCATCCGGTATCGGCGATTTCCGCTATATCCTGAAGTGGAACGAATATAATTCGCCCCTCCGTCGCAACGTGACCATCGAGGATGTCGGCGGATCGGCGCTCTATCTCCTCAGCGACCTTGGCGCCGGGGTAAGCGGCGAGACGCATCATGTCGATGCCGGCTATCATATTGTCGGCATGAAGGCGGAAGACGCGCCCGACATCGTCAAGTAATCCAGCAGTCAGGCGGAAAGCAATGTCTCACAATAGCTTCGGTCACCTCTTCCGGGTCACGACCTGGGGGGAAAGCCACGGCCCGGCGCTCGGCTGCGTCATCGACGGCTGCCCGCCGCTCCTTGAGGTGAGCGAGGCAGAGCTGCAATTCTGGATGGACCGGCGCAAGCCCGGCCAGAACCGCTTCACGACGCAGCGGCGCGAGCCCGATGCGGTGAAAATCCTTTCCGGCGTTTTCGAGGGCAAGACCACCGGCACGCCGATCAGCCTGATGATCGAGAATGTCGATCAGCGCTCGAAGGATTACGGGGACATCAAGTCGAAATTCCGCCCCGGCCACGCCGATTACACCTACCAGACAAAATACGGCATCCGCGATTACCGCGGCGGCGGACGCTCGAGCGCGCGCGAGACGGCGGCGCGCGTCGCGGCGGGCGGCATTGCCCGCAAAGTCCTTGGCGACGAGGTGAAGATCACCGGCTATCTGATCCAGATCGGCGATAAAAAGATCGACCGCGCCCGGGCCAGCTTTGATGAGATCAACAACAACCCGTTCTGGTCGCCCGATCCCGGCATCGTCGATGAGTGGAGCGATTATCTCGACGCCATTCGCAAGGCCGGCTCCTCGGTCGGCGCGGTGATTGAGGTGGTGGCGAGCGGCGTACCGGCCGGGCTCGGCGCGCCCATCTACGGCAAGCTCGATTCCGACCTCGCCATGGCGATGATGACCATCAACGCGGTAAAAGGGGTCGAGATCGGCGACGGCTTCTCCGCCGCGGCGCTGACGGGCGAGACCAACGCAGATGAAATGCGCGCCGGGAACGAGGGTTTCCCGCGTTTTCTCAGCAATCATGCGGGCGGCATCCTTGGCGGTATCTCATCGGGACAGGACATCATCGTCCGCTTCGCCGTAAAGCCGACATCTTCCATCCTGAAGCCCCGCGATACGATTGATATTGACGGGAACGAGACGGAAATCCAGACTAAAGGCCGCCACGACCCGTGCGTCGGCATCCGCGCCGTGCCGGTCGGAGAGGCGATGATGGCATGCGTGCTTGCCGATCACCTGCTGCGCCATCGCGGCCAGAACGGCTGAGGCGCGTCATCCGTTCAAACCAGCGAAGGGAGTTCTTCATGTCACAGCCCAAATATGTTCATGCCCTCGATATTCCGATCCCGGCCCGCGAGGAGCTGGATCCGGCAACGCAGAAATACTTCGCGCTTTGTGACGAGAAGCTCGGAATGGTGCCGAATGTGCTGGCGTCCTACAGTTTCGACGCGGCGAAGCTGCGCGCCTTTACGGATATGTATGGCGATCTGATGCTGGGCGACTCCGGCCTCACGAAGCTCGAGCGTGAGATGATTGCGGTGGTCGTCTCCTCGGTCAATCACTGCTACTACTGCCTGACAGCGCATGGCGCGGCGGTGCGCGAGCTGTCGGGCGATCCGGTCCTCGGTGAGCTGATGGTAATGAACTACCGCGCGGCGGAGCTGTCACCGAAGCAGAAGGCGATGCTCGATTTCGCCTATAAACTCACCAAAACGCCGATGGAGATCGAGGAGGCGGACCGGCAGGCGCTTCGCGATGCCGGCTGGACGGACCGCGATATCTGGGATATCGGCGCGACCACCGGCTTCTTCAATATGAGCAACCGAATGGCCTCGGCCATCGACATGATGCCGAACCTCGAATATCACCGCCAGTCGCGCTGACGCGCTTCAACTGGATGTTGCACCGGCGCTCGCGCGGAAGAGGTCGGCGAGCAGCCGGCCTGCCGGCCCGAGCCGTTCCGGCGCCGGCACGACGAGGCTGAGCGGCACCAGAAGCTCCAGCCGGTCGCGGGTTTTGAGCGGCGCGAGATCGCCGCTTTTTATCTCCGCTTCAAACATATGCGGCGGCAGCCAGCCGAACCCGACGCCCGTCATCAGGACATCGCGGGCCTGATAGAAATCACTGACGCTCCAGCGTTCCTCCGACTTCAGCCAGCCGATGGTGGCAGGCCAGGGCGTCTTTGCCCGGTCGCTGATCACAACCTGAAGATTGCGCTGCAAGTCCCTGCTTTCAATAAGTCTTTCCGATCTCGCAAGGGGATGGTCCCGGCCCGCGAAGGGGAGCAGGGTGATATTCATCAGCGGCGTTCCGAAATATCCCGTCGGGATAATCGGCGTGATCACGACATCGGCGCTCGCACGGTGAATTGCCTCCACCGCGCCGTTCAGAATGACATTCTCGACTTTAAGGCGGGTGCCCTTGCCACGCTCGTGAAATTTTTTCAGCACCTCCATCAGCGCCGCCGGGGGATAGATGCCTTCCACCGCGAGCGCGACTTCCGTCTCCCACCCTGCGCGCACGGTTGCGGCGAGCCTTTCGAGATCTTCGGCATCTTGCAGCAGTTGCCGCGACCGGCGCCGCATCACCTCGCCGACGGGGGTGAGGAAAATCTGCTTGCCCTCGACCCTGACCAGCTCGACACCGAGGCTTTCCTGAAGTTTCTGGACGGCATGGTGGAGCGAGGAATGGTTGCGGTGGAGGTGGCCCGCCGCCTGCAGGTAGCCGCCATTGTCAATCACGGCGTTAAAGACGCGCCACTGGGTCAGGGTTGTTTTCAACATGTCTAGTTATTAGACAATAAATGCCGAAATATTTCAATTTATATTCTATTTGTGCGACACTAAGTTTGAGCTTCAGATTTTCTTTTGCCTGTTGGAGTGAAACGATGGAAAAATTAAACCCTCTCTTCGATCTCGTCGGCCGTATCTTTATGGCCTATCTGTTCGTGCCCGCCGGTTTCGGTAAAATTACCGGATATGCGGGGACGGCCGGTTACATGGAGTCGGTCGGCGTGCCGGGCATACTCCTGCCGCTGGTGATCATTGTCGAGTTCCTGGGCGGGCTCGCCATTCTTGTCGGCTGGCAAACGCGGATCGTCGCCCTGCTGCTGGCAGGTTTCAGCATTGTTGCCGCGCTGCTCTTCCATCTTCAGCCGGATGATCAGATTCAGATGATCCTGTTTACGAAGAATATCGCCATTGCGGGCGGCCTCTTCTTCCTCGTTGCCAACGGGGCAGGGGCCTACAGCGTCGATGCGCGGCTGCGCAAGGCCTGATCGGGTGCGGCCTGTGCGCTCAATCAAAAGATGACGGGCTTCGGGCGGCGCGCCAGCCTGCGGCGATGGCTTCCTCCTCGCTGCAGAACCAGCGCTCGCCCTTGCCCGGATTGATCTGAGTTTTCTCATACCACTTGCTGCCCGGCAGGTGGTAGATGCGGCCGCTCCCGGAAATATTCCCCTTGATATTGCAGTCCGTGGCGGCAGTAGCCTCAATCCGGCTCCCCTGCCGCCAGTCCCACGGCTCGGTGAAGCGGCCCTGCCACATTCCGGTGGCGGCCGCTTTCGCGCTTTCTTCTTCCGGCAGATAGCGTGTTGAATAGTGCCGGTAGGCGAGCGCATGGCCGGCGCGCACCATTTCGGCATTGAGGTTCACATCGTCCGCATAGCAGGTGGCAAGCAGGCGGCCGTACCGGTCACGCTCCGTTCCCTCGCATTTGATGGTTGTGCCGCGGGTGAGGGCGGCGAGATAGTTTCGCGCCGCTTCGCCGCAGCGGTATGTCGCGCCGCTCCGCCGCTCGCAGGTCTGGTCCCGCTCCGGCGCATCGATGCCGACAAGGCGGATCGTCTCCCCGCCGAGACGGAGCGTGTCGCCGTCGTTGATGCGCGCGGCGCCGACGAGCGCGCCCGCACGTTCCGCCGGCTGCAGCGCGTCGCTCTCAACGGCGGATACTGCTAGAGCACCCGGGGCATTACGGCCGGGCAGGGCTTCAGGAAAAAAGGCAAAGAGGAGGCCGCCAGCGATCCCGATGCAAGCGGCGAGGGCGAGTTGCCGCCCGAAAGACATCCCTTTTTTGCGCCCCCACACCTTCGCTGCCCTTTTCCGCGCGTGCTGCGGCCGCCGCGGCCGCGCCTGTCGTTTCGGCTTGTATGGTGAGACGGTCATAATCTTCCCTTTGTGAACAATTTACGCGACGGTCTTTAATTTTTCTTAAAAGGGGGAGTTGCGGGGATTTTGACGCGATCAGCGGCTTTTGTCGGCAGCTTCGCGAAGGATATCGAGACTTGCGCCCTTTTTATGGGCGTTCTCCGAGAGGTGCCGACGCCAGGCGCGCGCGCCCGGGCGCCCCTGAAAGAGGCCGAGCATATGCCTGGTGATGGAATTGAGCGGGACGCCGGCCGCCATCTCCCGCGCGACGTAGGGCAGCATCTGGTCGATGATCTCGCGCCGCTCCGGCGTCTCATCATCCTCCCCGTAATAGCGCTGATCGATCTCGGCGAGGAAATAGGGATTCTGATAGGCTTCACGCCCGACCATCACGCCATCGACCTTTGTGAGGTGCCGGGCAATCTCGTCATGGCTGGTGACGCCGCCGTTCAGGATGATCTCAAGCTGCGGAAAATCCGCCTTCAGGCGATAGACGCGGTCATAGTCGAGCGGCGGAACGGTGCGGTTTTCCTTCGGGCTGAGACCGGTCAGCCACGCCTTTCGCGCGTGGATGATAAAGGTCTGAATGCCGGTCTCGGCAATACGCCCGACGAAGTCGGAGAAATAGGCATAACTGTCGAGGTCATCGATGCCGATGCGGGTTTTCACCGTGACCGGAAGGCTGGTTGCCTCCTGCATGGCGAGAACGCAGGCCGCAACGGTTTCGGGCTCCGCCATCAGGCAGGCGCCGAAGCGGCCGTTCTGCACCCGATCAGACGGGCAGCCGACGTTGAGATTGACCTCGCGGTAGCCGTAGGTCTCGGCGATCCTGCTGCATTTTGCGAGCGCCTCCGGCTCGCTGCCGCCGAGTTGCAGGGCGAGCGGCTGCTCGGCTGGATCGAAGCGGAGAAAGCGGTCGGTATCACCAAACAGGATCGCTCCGGTCGTCACCATCTCGGTATAAAGCAGCGCGCGCCGGGTGATGAGGCGAAGGAAATAGCGGTCATGCCGGTCCGTCCAGTCCATCATCGGGGCGACAGATATGGTGCGATCAAGTTTTGGCATAATCAAAATATAGGCGCGGCGGAGAGCTGTTGCAATCCGCCGCAACCTATCGGATGCGGCTACGAGTGGCCAGAAAATTATTGCGCCAGAGGGAAGCGCGCGCGGAAGCCCGCGTTAGCCGGCTTTCGAGAGACGGGCGACGCAGCTGTTCAGCTCGCTGATGCCTTGCGAGAAATATTCCATATTCTGCGAAATCTCGTTGGTGACGACCGACTGCTCCTCGATGGCGGAGGCGACGGCGGCGACATATTCATTCACTGCCTCCGTCGAGCTTGCGATGACGTCGGTGCTGGTCACAACGTCGTTTGATACGGCCTGCATGGCGCGGATCTCCTGATAGATATCATCGGTTGCCTTGGAGGTCTGCGTTGCAAGGTTCTTGACCTCGCCCGCGACGACCGCGAAACCCTTGCCCGCTTCGCCGGCGCGCGCCGCCTCGATGGTCGCGTTGAGGGCGAGGAGGTTCACCTTGCTTGCAATCTCGCGGATGATGACGACAACGCGTTCCATGGATTTGGCGGTTTCCTGAAGCCGCGTCGTCAGCAGTTTCGCCTGCTCGGTCTTGGCGACGATATCGCCCACCGCCTGCTGCGACTTGTTCATATTCTGGCTGATCTCGTGGATGGAGGCCTGCATCTCCTGCGTCGCGCCGGCAACGCTCTGTACCTTTTCCTGCGTCTCGCCGGAAAGATTGCCCGCCTCGATACGGGCCCTCATCTGGTCGGTTATGTCGGTGGCGTATTTCACCACCTTGAACGGCGTGCCATCGGCATCGAGAATGGGATGGTAGCTCGCCTGGATCCAGACTTCGCGGCCTCCTTTGCCGATCCGGCGAAATTCATCGGCGATATATTCACCCTGCCGCAGCCGCAGCCAGAATTGGCGATATTCCGGGCCCGCCGCGTAGGCCGGATCAACGAACAGGCTATGATGCGCGCCCTTTATTTCCGCAAGGCCGTAGCCCATCGCGCTGAGGAAGTTCGCATTGGCATCCACAATCATGCCGTCAAGGTCAAATTCGATAAGCGCAAGGGATTTATCGAGGGCCCGGAGGATCGCGCCCGTGGTTTCTTCGCTGAACAACATCGTTTCATCCGATCGGTTGGGAACATGAAAAATTACCGTGTGGAGAGAAGAGTAGTAAAATACAGTGAATGATTAGTTAACCCTAATGAGTCTCACAAAAATGAAGGTAAAGCGTTATCATTACATGTAGAAATCGGCTTTTTCAGGTCGCCCGCAAGGTTTGCTTTGCCCCGTTCGGCTTCTTCCTGTAAAAGCCCCTGAGTAGAAGAATGACAAGAACCGGAAAGTCGCGACGAAAATGACAAGACATCTGATTACCTCGGCCTTGCCCTATATCAATGGCGTGAAGCATCTTGGCAATCTCGTCGGCTCGATGTTGCCCGCGGATCTCTATGCCCGTTATCTCCGCGCCCGGGGCAAGGACGTACTGTTTATCTGTGCGACGGATGAGCATGGCACGCCTGCGGAACTGGCCGCGCGCGAGAAGGGGCAGGATGTCGCGACCTTCTGCGCCGAGCAGCATGAGGTGCAGGCGCGGCTTGCGCGCGCCTTCAATCTGTCGTTCGATTATTTCGGCCGCTCGTCCTCGCCGCAGAACCATGAGCTGACCCAGCATTTCGGTGCCCGGCTGCTGGAGAACGGCTTTATCGAGGAGCGGTTGACGCGGCAGGTCTATTCGATCGATGACGGCCGCTTCCTGCCCGATCGCTATGTCGAGGGAACCTGCCCGCACTGCGGCTATGACAAGGCCCGCGGCGATCAGTGCGAAAGCTGCACGCGGCTGCTCGATCCGACCGATCTCGTCGATCCGCGCTCGGCCATTTCCGGCAGCACCAATCTCGAGGTGCGCGAAAGCAAGCATCTCTTCCTGCTGCAATCGAAACTCGCCGGCGAGATCCGCGAATGGGTCGATCGCCACAAGGACAACTGGCCGCCGCTCGTCTCCTCCATCGCCCTTAAATGGCTGGATGAGGGGCTGCATGACCGCGGCATCACGCGCGATCTCAAATGGGGCGTGCCGGTGGACCGTCCGGGCATGGAGGACAAGGTCTATTACGTCTGGTTCGATGCGCCGATCGAATATATCGCCGCAACGAAGGAATGGGCCGATGTCGACCCCGCCAACCGTGACTGGCGGAGCTGGTGGTATGAGGCGGAGGATGTGCGCTATGTGCAGGTGATGGCGAAGGACAATGTGCCCTTCCACACCGTCACTTTCCCCGGCACCATTCTTGGCAGTCGCGAGCCCTGGAAGATGGTTGACTTCATCAAGGGCTTCAACTGGCTGAATTATTACGGCGGCAAATTCTCGACGAGCCAGAAGCGCGGCATTTTCATGTCCGACGCGATCGAGCTCCTGCCGGCCGACTACTGGCGCTATTACCTGCTTGCGAATGCCCCGGAATCCTCGGATTCGAGCTTCACCTGGGAGGGATTTGCGGGCACGGTCAACAAGGACCTCGCCGATATTCTCGGCAATTTCGTCAACCGGACGCTGAAATTCTGCAGCTCCAAATTCGGTAATGAACTGCCGGCGGGCGGCGAGCCGGGCGACGCGGAGAAGGCGCTTGCCAAGGCGCTGGCGGAGCGGCTTGAGGCCTATAACACGCATATGGGCGAGATGCAGATCCGCAAGGCCATGCAGGAGCTTCGCGCGATCTGGGCGCTCGGTAATGAATATCTGACGGAAGCTGCGCCCTGGACCGTTTTCAAAACCGATCCGGACGCCGCCGCGCAGTCGCTCCGCGTTGCGATCAACCTGATGCGGATTTTCGCCGTGCTGAGCGCGCCGGTGATCCCCGAGACGGCGACCCGCATGGCGGCGGCGCTCGGCCTTAAACTCTCCCCGACCGACTGGATCGAGCGGGAGATGGAGAAGGAACTGCAAATCCTGAAGGCCGGGCACGGCTTTGAAATCCCCGAGGTGCTGTTTCGCAAAATCTCGGACGACGAGGTCAAGGGATGGGAAGACCGCTTCGGCGGGCGCTAGACGGGCCGCCCGCGAAAGAGAAATGAGGAAGGGGCTGCAAAGCCCCTTTTTTCATGGCCGGCCATTCTGTCTCCAGTGGCTTTAGAGCGCAGATTTCCGCAATTTTTAGCGACTTATTAACGCCCCATTAAGCCGCGCGGGCTATGCTCTTTTGCGAAGATTTGCAAAAGGATCGTTTGCCATGACGATACGCAGGCTTATAAGGCGCAGGATCACACGGGCATTTTTACAGGACAGCATGGGCGCGACGGCGGTTGAGCTTGCGCTGATTGCGCCGGTCCTGATTCTGTTCCTGATCGGCGTTATCGAGCTCAGCGTGGCGATGTTCATCAACACGGTCGTTGAGGGCAGCCTCAAGGATGCCTCCCGTCTCGGCCTGACCGGCCAGATCCAGAAGGGCAGCAGCAACACCCAGGCACTCGTCGACATGTTGAACGAAGCATCGCTCGGGCTGCTCGACCTGACGACTGACGATGTCAGCATTCTCGTCTATGAGAATTTCGCGCAAGTCGGGCAGGGCGAGGAATATACCGATCTTGACGGCAACGGCGAATGGACGCCCGGCCCCTATACCCACTCGGACGGCACCATCTATCCGGACGGGGAGCCGTGGATCGAGGTCAATGGAAATGGCGTCTATGATGAGGATTTCGGCGTCGCCGGCATGGGGGCGCAAGGGGATATCGTGCTTTACACGGTGACCTACAGCTGGAACTTCCTGAGTGGCCAGCTCATCCCCATCCTTGACGGGCTGATCCCGATGCGGGCCTCCATCGTCATCCGCAACGAACCGTTCTGAGGCGCGGGCATTCCATGAGGGTGATATGAAACAACTGATGAAATCCGCAAGATATTGCAGGCCATCTTTCCTGAACCGCTTCGCCCGCGACCGGCAGGGCATCGCCATGGCCGAGTTCGCGCTGTTTCTGCCGGTGCTCGCCCTGCTTGCGGCGGGCAGCTTCGAGGTGGCGCGCTACGCACTCATGACGCAGAAGCTCGACCGCATCGCGGCGACGCTCTCGGACCTGATCGCCCGCTCCGGCTCGGAGGCGATCAGCGAGACGGAAATCACCAACATCATCGACTCCGCCATCTATATGGCGCAGCCTTTCGATATCAGCGGTGAAAACCTGATTATCCTGACCTCTGTCCAGGGGCGAAGCGGCGAAAGCCCGGAGATCCTGAGCCAGCGCGTCGCCGGCGCGCTTGATGGGGTGAGCAGCAAGATCGGCGATACGGTTGGCGGCGATGCGACGCTGCCCTCCGTCTTTCCGGATGCCGGATCGGGGGAGACGCTGAAGGACGGCGAAACACTGATCGTCGCCGAGGTCTATTATAATTTCCGCCCCTTCCTGCTTGGCGATCTCGGCTTCTTCGGCGATATGAAGATCCGCTCGCAGGCCTTCTTCCGCCCGCGCTTCACCGATACGATCACCTTCCCGTCGGGCTGATGCGGCACTCTCCGCATGGACAATAAAAAAAGGCGGTGATCTCACCGCCTTTTTTGTTTGTGCGCGGGACTGCCGCCCGCTCGTTACTTCGAAATTCGAAGGTTGCTGAGCTCCTGGCCGATGGTGTTGAAGTGCCCCTCAAGATCGCTCGCCGAGGAGGCCTTGAAATAATGCTTGTGTGAGGTTGCGCAGTTGCGGAACAAAGTCTCGTTCCCTTCCTCAAACAGGATCGTATAGATGATCACGCCGGCCGCCTTGATCGTCGTACACATCGAGGCGACTTTCGCATCGGCGATGTCGGAGTAGAAATCGGAGTTGGCTTTCGTTCGCAGATTGCCCGAGCCGCTGGTGTGATACTTCGGGTTATAGCCCGGGAACCCTTCCTTGATTCCGACGAGATCCTTGCGGGCGTAGCCCGTATACATGTCGACGTCGCCAATGGCGTTTTCGCCGTCCGTCATCAGGATAATCACCTTGTCCATATGCCGTTCCCCGTAATTGAGGGGGAGGGCGGTATAGGGAACTTCCGGATCGACCTTTGTGTTGGTCGGCAGGTTGACGGTGGAGGAACCGTACCAGAGGCCGTTCCATTTCGGCGAAATGGTGCGCCAGCCCCAGACCAGCCCGACGTTGATCGCCGTACTGCCGCCGGCCACGAGATCGTCGATAGCGTCATTAATGGTCGATTTCTCCGCCGTCAGCGGCAGAATGGGGGGAGGACAGTATTTATTTGGGCCGCGCGCGTTGGTGTTGTGCATCACGTCCCTGGTGACGGTATTATACTTCCATTTGTTCGCATAGCCCGGATAGTCATCGGTCGGCGTGTAGAAATAGGGGACGAAATCATTGTTCGGGATATCGTCCGACATATCCTTGGTGCCGCCATCCAGATGATCGCGCATCTCGACGCAGCCCATCCAGCCATAAACGGTGTCGTTGGTGCCATCGCCGTTCACGTCGCGACCAAGCGCGGTGTCGCGGTAGCTGTCCTTGGTGAAGATGCTGGCGGCGTTGCTGAGCATATTGTTGCGATCGGCCGTTTTCAGGAAGCCGATATTCTGCACGCCGATATTGACCTGCGTATTATAGGGAATAATGCTCATCCAGAGTTTGTCCTGGACGTCCTCATTGCCATAGAGGATGGCGGTCAGTTTCTTGGCGGATTCTTTCAGAACCTGAAGCCGGGTTTTCTGGCTTCCTGTCGCCTTCTCATTCATCGAGCCGGTGATATCAAGCACCAGCGCGAGTTCCATACCGCGGTTGCTGCGCTTGATTTCGGTCGTCGAACCGACGGTCAGAACCGGCCGCCCCATGATGTTCATGAAGGTGGTGTTCATATCGGCGGCGACGTTGATGGTGATATTTTCCCGCGTCTCGTCCCACTGAACCGTTTCGGCATTCATCAGGATCGGTTCGGTGCCCATGAAGCCCGAGGGGAAGTTGGCGTCGAAATATTTCTGCGCATCGGCATAAATCTCGGCGTCGGTCGGCGCAAAGATGTTGCGCCCGACGGCAAGACCCGCGGCATCGATTGCGGTCGAGAGTTTTGATTTCAGGACATAGGCCCGGCCCATATCAATGGAAAGGCCAATGGCGCCGAAAATGGGGATTGCAAGAAAAGCGATAATAACGGCCGACGCCCCGCGGTTGCTTTTGGCAAATTCGCGGAACGTCCGTGCAAGCGCATCCAAATAATGTTTTCTCATCATGCTGACATCCTGATAGGCGGCACAGAGTCATATAAAGGAAGCATGCGATAAAATTTTTAATTAATCCTTAAAAACAAAAATCCATTTCAGTAAAATTTAACGAAATTAAGTAATTCTTTTGATAAATTCAAATAAATTCAGAATATATAGTAATTCTATAAGTAAATATCCGTTGAATTTAAGTAAATTTTCAATTCATAATTCGGTAACCATAGTAAATAAATCGTTTAATAAAATTTTACACAGTTTTAATCATCTCGATTACGGAAAAAATTAATCCCTTTAACTATTGATTAATGAATCTGGGTTTAAATACCCGACAAGGCGCGAAACAAGCTGAACTTGGAAAGCGCTTTTAAAAGGGCTTTTCAGGTTGCGATTTGCGCGGGCTAAAAAGTCGTATGGCCGAAGGGGCGCCGTGCTCCGAGGTTCAAACCAGGTTTAGTTGAATGTCAGATAGAATTCTGAATAGGAGACTTGAGATGATTAAAGTTATTCGTTCTTTCGTTAAAGACGAGACCGGCGCGACGGCCATCGAATACGGCCTTATTGCAGCTCTTGTCGCTCTCGTAGGCGTTGTCGCTTTTACGGCGCTCGGTGGCACCATCGTCGGGGCTTTCGACGATATCGCCGCCGCACTTTGTAAAGGCACGGGCGGCACCTATACGGAATCCGATGTCGATGCGGGCACCCCTGGTTCCTGCAGCTAATATTGATAGAGAAGGGCGCCCGGGCGGCGCCCTTCATCTCTCCAGTCTCTTGATCTTTCGTTTGGAAACATTCAACCGGTGCGGAGGTAGTCATGGCTGATCTGCTTAAAGAATTTCTAGGCAATGACTTGGGCGCCACTGCCATCGAGTACGGTCTGATCGCCGCGCTCGTCTCGATCGCCGCCGTGGTCGCGTTCGGCGCGACCGGTGAGACAATCCTCGAAGCCTTCTCCGGTATCACGGAAGATTTCTGCACCGCGATCGGCAAGGATTATGAACTTACCGATGACGGAAACGGCAGCTGCAGCTGATCCGTTGCGGCACCGATCGGCTCCGGCAAAAAGCGTCTTTCGCCGGTCCGCTGGCGACCTTCTTCTCCACAATCGGATATTGCAAATTTTAGTCAATTTACCCGCGTGCGAATCAGTTGATTCTGCGCGGTTTTTTGCGGTTTTTTGCCGAAAAAATATCGGCAAAGCACGGCAAATTTAACCGGAAATTAATGTCTTCCGGTCTAGTCTCGAAGACAATTCCAATTTGACGGGATAGCACCATGGCGCGAAAACTTATTCTCATTATTTTTGCCTTGATCATTGCCGGATCCACAGTCTGGTTCGTGCGTAACTGGGCGGGTAGCCAGCAGGTGCAGCAGGTCGTCGAGACGGCTGCGGTAGAGCGTGCACCGGCCATAGAGAATGTCAAAATCCTTGTGGCGGCGGCGGATCTGCCGGCCGGCACGCTGGTGCAGGAACAGCATCTCGCCTGGAAGGTCTGGCCTGATGACGATGGCCTCGAGGATATCTATGTCGTTGAAAATAAACGCGAGCTTCAGGAGTTTATCGGCACGGTTGTGCGCCACGGCATTGTCGCCGGTGAGCCGATTACCGACGCGCGGATGGTGAAGCCGGGGCAGGCGGGCTTTCTCGCGGCCGTCCTAAATCCCGGCATGCGCGCCGTCTCCATCCCCGTTGATATGACGACAGGCATTGCCGGCTTCGTCTTTCCGGGTGACCGGGTTGACGTGATCCTCACCCACTCGCTGGTGAAGGAAACCGAGGTTGAAAGCGATGGCGGCAACGCCCGCAAGGCCAGCGAGACCATTCTCACCGATGTGCGCGTCGTCGCCATGGATCAGTCGACGAATGATCAGAACCAGGTGGCCTCGGTCAGCCGCGTCGCGACGCTGGAAGTGACGCCGAAGGGCGCCGAGATTGTCGCGGTTGCGACCGAGCTTGGCCGCCTGACCCTGTCGCTCCGCGCCCTTGCGCGCGTCGAGGATGAGGCGAAAAGCAAGAACGGCGAGATCGCCTTCGTCAAGGAGCGCGGCCGCGGCCATACCTGGGACAGCGAGGCGAGCCGTCTGATTACCGGCACCCCGCGCACCGGTATCCCGACCACTGTCATCAATGTCGTGCGCGCTGGCGAAGCCAGTCAGAAACTGTTCGACTAAGGAGTAGGGCCCATGTTGCCAAGACTAATTCAGCTCACGGCCGCGCTTGGCGTGGGAGTATTTCTCACCCTTGCCACTCCGAGCCGAACCGATGCCGCGCAGGTCATCAATTCCAAGGGGGACATCCTCGAGCTCGTGCTCAATTCGGGCAAGCTGGTCCAGCTTGACCGTCCGGCAACCTCCGTCTTTGTCGGCAATCCGGAACTCGCCGACGTCCAGGTGCAGTCGCCGACCATTATTTATGTGTTCGGCAAGGGTACCGGAAGCACCAATCTTTTCGCCCTCGATTCGGAAGGCAAGGTGCTGCTGAACTCACCCGTGACCATCACCCATGATGTCACGTCGCTGAATGCGGCGCTGCAGGAGATCAGCCCCGGCGGCGGACTTCAGGCGCGTTCCACCCCGACCGGTATCATGCTGACCGGCAAGGTAAAATCGGCGGCGCAGGCGGAAGACGCCCGGCGCATGGCGGCGCTTTATCTGGGCGGCGGCACGGTCTTTAACCGCATCGAGGTGGCCGGCGCCATGCAGGTCAACCTGCGGGTGCGCATTGCGGAAGTCTCGCGCTCTGTGACGAAGCAGTTCGGCGTCAACTGGGAAGTTTTTGGTCGCATTGGCGATGCCTTCCTCGGCTTTGCGACGCCAACCGATATCGTGGGGAACGCCGCGAGCGGCACCATTAACCGCCTTGGCGCCGGCTCCAACTTTGTCTCCGGTTATTCCGATAGCAATGTTGATATTCTGAACGTCATTGACGCGCTTGATGAAGAGGGGCTGTTGACCATTCTGGCGGAGCCGAACCTGACGGCGCTTTCCGGCGAATCTGCAAACTTCCTCGCCGGTGGTGAGTTCCCGATCCCCGTCCCTCAGGAAGATGGCGCGATCACGGTCGAATATAAGCCGTTCGGCGTCTCGCTCAGCTTTACGCCGACCATCGTCGGGGAGAATCTCATCAATCTGCGGGTTGCGCCCGAGGTGAGCCAGCTTTCCTCCACCTCCGCCATCAATGTGGGCGGCGCCTTCATCCAGTCACTGCTGACGCGGCGGGCGCAGACAACGGTCGAGCTCGCGAGCGGACAGAGCTTCGCAATCGGCGGCCTGCTCAGCAATGACGGGGACAACAATATCTCCAAAACGCCGTTCCTTGGCGATATCCCGATCCTTGGCGCCCTGTTCCGCTCCTCGTCCTTCCAGCGCAACGAGACGGAGCTGCTGATTATCGTGACGCCCTATCTCGTCAAGCCGAGCAACTCGCGCATTGCCGAGCCGACGGACGGCTACATCCCGCCCAATGACAGGGATCTCTATCTCGGCGCGCGCAATTTCCGCCCGACATATGGCGACGCCGCGACCGCCGCTGATCAGCGGAGCGTGATCAAGACGGCGGAGAGTGATGTGCAACTTGTCGGTCCGGCCGGCTTTATTCTGGAGTAGATCTGATGCAAGTGAATCTTTTGAAGAAGAGCGCCTCCCTTGCCGGGCTCGTCGGACTGCTGATGCTGACGGCCGCCTGCACCTCGCCCGCGGGGCTGATGGGCGCCTATGACATCACCGCGACGCCGGCAAACGCAACGATCGAAAAGAAAATCACGGTCAGCACGCTCAACCCGACAATTATCGTCGGCTTCCCGGCTGCGCAATCGGGTCTCAGCGATATGGAGAAAGGGCGCCTGCTCGGCTTTGTCGACGCGCAGGGCATCAATTTCGGTGAGCCTGTCGATGTGGAGTTTCCGCGCGACGGCGGGGGCGGGCTGAACGAGCAGCGCTTTGCCGCGGTCGCCTCTTTCCTCCAGGACCGCGGCTTTAAAGTCTCGCCGCGCGTCAGCACCGAGAGCATGCCCAACGCGCTCCGTGTCACCTTCGTGAAATATGTCGCGACGGTCGATCCGGTCTGCCAGAAGGGCTGGCACAAGCCGGAGGGGCTGGGCTACGAGAATCTGCCGCTTCCCTATATGGGCTGCGCCAATGCCGAGGCGCTGGCCGGCATGGTGGCGAACCCGCGTGACCTCGTGGATCCGTCTGATGCGGATATGACGCTTGGCGAGCGGGCGGCGCGGGCCGTTGAAAAATATCGCGGTAGCAGCAGCGGCGGCGCTGCGGCTGCCACCGCCAATTAAAGGAGCGAGAGATCATGGCGAAAGCATCTTCTTTAAGCACGCTTTTCGGCAATGCGGTGTGTGAGGACTTCATGGCCTTTGTCGATGACGACAAGTCGCTTTCGGTCAGCCGCGAAGTCTGTGCCGCGCTTGATTTTTCCGAGGACGCGACGCAGGACGGCGGCATTACCGCCGCGCTTGGCCGCATCGAGCCCGGCAGCTCGCCAAAGATCGTTCTGGTCGATATCACCAAAAGCATGGATCCCGAAGGCGACATCACCCGCCTTGTCCGCAAGATGGGGGCGGAAAATACGCTGATCGTCGTCGGCGCCGCCAATGACGTCGGCGAATTTCGCAAGATGGTCGCGCTCGGCGCGAAGGACTATCTGGTGAAGCCGCTGACGTTTGATCTGATGAAGGATGCGATCGAGAATGTCGATCGCCATTCGCAGGCGATCAAGGCCCAGCAGAGCGGCCGGCTCAGCGTTGTCGTCGGCGTGCGCGGCGGTGTCGGCGCGACGACGATCGCCACCAACCTCGCCTGGATCATGGCCAATGTGCAGAAGCAGCCGACAGCGCTCCTCGACATGGACCTGCATTTCGGAACGACCACGCTTTCGCTCGATATTGAAACCGGCGGGGGCTTTCGCGAGGCGCTCGAAAATCCGCATCGTCTCGACAAGCTGTTCCTCGACAGCGCCATCGTCAAGGATGGGGACCGTCTCGCGGTTCTCGGCACCGAAGAGCCGATCGACGAGCTGGTCGAGGTGAGCGAGGATTCGATCGATGCGCTGATCGGCGAGATCAGCCAGGACTACAACCAGCTCGTCGTCGATCTGCCGCGCCATATGCTGCCGACGCAGGGCGCGTTGCTCGCGGCGGCCGATACGGTCATTCTGGTCTCCGATCAGTCACTCGCCGGCATTCGCGATATCAACCGCATCACCCAGGCGATGACCTCGCTGCAGACCAAGGGGCGCATCCTGAAAGTCGTCAGCCGCGTCGGGCAGGAGCGGTCGGCGCAGGTTTCCAAGGCGGATTTCGAGCGCGGTCTGAATGAGCCGGTGGACTATGTGATTCCGGAGGATTGCAAGACCCTGACCGTCTGCGCCAACGCCGGCAAGGCGGTTGCCGAAGTCACGACCAAAGCGCCGATCTTCAAGGCGCTTCAGGATCTGGCGGCCGATGTATCGGGCTATCAAAAGCCGAAGAAAAAAGGCCTGTTCACGATCATTCCCGGTGGCAGAAAAAAGAAGTAAGTGGGGTTGAACCGTGAGCTTATGGCGTTCATCATCAACCGACGGTAAGGATAAGTCCGCGCTTGCCGCAGCCCGCGCCGGCGGCGCTTTGCCCGCCGACCTTGCGGTGAAACTGGCGCCCGAGGTGCTGGAAAACCTGTTGCCGCAGATGGATGTCAATGCGCACCGCTCGGCCGCGGCGCAGATGGTCCGGGCCTATTTGCGCGATGTGATGAAACGCGAACGGATCGATCTCAACGTGCTTGAACAGCGCACGCTGGTCAATGACCTGACGGACGCGCTATGGCACCGCTTGAGTGAGAAACGCAACCGGATCGACACAGCGGTCTCCCGGCCCGATGCCCAGCCGTCTTTCCCCCAGGAAGACCGCGACGGGGCGGAACAGGCAATCCATAGTACGCGGATCGTCGAAGAGGGCGTGACGGTGTTCGGCGCCGATCCCGACGCACCGGTCGAGGTTGAAGCGACATTCGATCGCCCGATCGATTCAGTTGCCGCCCAGACGCAGACGGAGCGCGACGACGATGACGAGATCATCCCTGTCGTTCCGCTCGCAAAACAGCCGGATGAGGAGCCGCGCGCACCCGCTGAGGGCGTCACCTCGGCCTCGCTCTTCAATATGTCGATGGCGCCGGAGACGACCGGCAAGCCGATGAACAAGCATCTCGAGGCGATCAAGCAGACGGTGCAGCCGCTGCTGATGGAGCGGATAGATATCAGCGCCGCCGTCACCATGGACCGGCTCGATCTGGCGCGCGATATTTCCGATATCGTTACCGATATCCTGATCGAGGAGCGCATCCAGCTCAATCAGCGCGAACAGCGGGAACTGACCGAAAGCCTGATGCATGACATGCTCGGCCTCGGCCCGCTCGAGCCGCTGCTCGCCGATGAGAGCATTACCGATATCATGGTCAATGGACCGAAGCAGGTCTATGTCGAGCAGAAGGGCAAGCTCGTCCTCTCCGACTGCCAGTTCCGCGACAATGCCCATGTGATGCAGATCGCCGGGCGCATCGTCAGCCATGTCGGGCGGCGTATCGACGAATCGAATCCGCTCGTCGATGCCCGTCTTGCCGATGGCAGCCGCGTCAATATCATCATCCCGCCGCTCGCCATCGACGGGCCGTCGATCTCGATCCGTAAATTCGCCAAGCAGAAAATCACCCTTGATGTGATGGAGCGCCAGCAGAATATGTCGCCGGCGGCGGCGACCGTTCTCCGCGTTGCTGGCCGCTGCCGGCTCAATATCCTGATCTCGGGCGGTACGGGCTCGGGTAAAACTACTATGCTGAACGCCATTTCCCAGCTGATCGACCCGGGCGAGCGGATTGTCACCATCGAAGACGCGGCGGAGCTGCAGCTGCAGCAGCCGCATGTGGTGCGGCTTGAGACCCGCAGCGCCAATCTTGAGGGCGGCGGCGAGATCACCATGCGCGATCTTCTGAAAAACGCGCTGCGTATGCGCCCCGATCGCATCATTCTTGGCGAAATTCGCGGCAGTGAAGCTATTGACATGCTGCAGGCGATGAATACCGGCCATGACGGCTCGCTCTCGACCATTCACGCCAACCGCCCGCGCGAGGCGCTGACCCGGCTTGAGAATATGGTTGGCATGTCGGGTGTCAATCTCCCGGCCAAGGCGGTGCGCACGCAGATTGCGTCGGCCATCGACCTGATCGTCCAGGTCAGCCGTATGCGCGACGGGGTGCGCCGCGTCACCTATATTTCCGAGGTTGTCGGCATGGAAGAGGATGTGATCACCATGCAGGATCTCTTCTGGTACGAGTTCCAGGGCGAGGACAAGGGCGGGCGGCTGATCGGCGAGTTTAAATCATCCGGGCTGCGGCCGCATTTCACGCCGCGCGCCGCCTATTTCGGTCTCGACAAGATGCTTGTAGGAGCGATGTGATGGATCAGATGACACTTATGTTCGTCGTTGGCGGCGCGACGCTGCTGGTTTCGCTCGCGCTCGTCTTTGCTCTCGCCGGGGACGATGGCCACGGCCGCGATATGAAACGGCGGCTCGCCGAGATCAGCGAGGGGCAGAAGCCGTCAAATCCGACAAAAGCCCGTCACTCGGCCCGCCGCAAGCAGGATACCAGCGGCTTCAAGATCCTCGACAATATCATCCGGGCGCTGATCCCGAAGCCGGAACAGCTGAAAATCCGTCTCGAAAAGACCGGCTACAAGATCACCATTTCACGCTATGCCACCTTTACCGGCATCCTGATTCTGCTGATCATCGGCGCGGGCCATTATCTTTATGGCCTGCCGATGTTTCTTGCCATCCCGACCGGGCTCGCGGCCGGCCTTTTCCTGCCGCATGTCACCATCGGCTTCCTCGGCAAGCGGCGGATCAATAAATTCATGAAAACATTCCCCGAAGCGATCGAGCTGCTCTGCCGCGGACTTCGCGCCGGCCTTCCCATCAGTGAGGCCATCGTCACCGTCGGCAATGATGCGCCCGATCCTGTCGGCAAGGAGTTCCGCGGCGTCGCCAACGCCATGCGCATCGGCCAGAGCCTCGAGCAGGGGCTTTGGGATGTCGCGCGGCGCATCGATATTCCCGATTTCAAATTCCTGATCATCGCCATTTCGATCCAGCGCGAGACCGGCGGTAACCTTGCCGAAACGCTCGGCGGGCTTGCCAACACCCTGCGCAAACGGCGGCAGATCAAGCTGAAAATCAAAGCCATGTCATCGGAAGCGCGGGCCAGCGCCTGGATTATCGGCTCCTTGCCCTTCATCATGTTCTTCCTGCTTTGGCTCGCCAATGATTCCTACGTCCTGACCCTCATCAACGATCCGCGCGGCATGTATATGATCGGCGCCGGGCTGACGATGATCTCGTTCGGCGTCGGCGTGATGGCGAAAATGGTCCGCTTCGAGATCTAGGAGGTCGCTATGGTCGATATCGTCACCCTTTTTCCCGACTGGCTGCGCGATGAGAATATGCTGGCGCTGATTGCGGGCGTTGCCTCCTTCGCGGTTGTGATGATGATGTGGAACGCGCTGCTTGTGAAAGACACGCTGCCGGCCCGCATCAAAAGCCTTGAGAAGCGGCGCAACAAGCTGAAGACCGAGATGCTCGGCCAGACCAAGCAGCGCAGCAAGCTGGTGATGCGCGAAACGATCATGCACCGCGTCGTCAAGAAGCTGCAGCTCATGCGCGGGGAGCGGGCGCAGGTGATCGCGGCCAAGCTCGCAAAGGGCGGCTGGCGCTCGAAAGATGCGCTGGTGGCCTATCTGTTTGCAAAAATTTCGCTGCCGGTTCTGTTTGCCGTCCTGACGGCGGTCTATCTGTTCGGCACGCATGCCGTGGAGTGGGGCGTCGCGGTGAAGCTGCTGGTTTCAGGCTTTGCCGGGCTGATCGGCTATCTGTTGCCCGATACCCTCGTCAAGAACCGCGTCACCAAGCGCTATCAGGCGATCCGCAAGTCGCTGCCAGATGCGCTCGACCTGCTGGTGATCTGCACCGAGGCCGGGCTCAACCTCGACAGCGGCCTCGACCGCGTATGCCGTGAAATATCCAACTCCGCACCTGAGCTCTCCGATGAACTCGGCCTTGCCTCCATCGAGCTTGGCTTTCTGCCCGATCGCAAGATGGCGCTCGCCAACCTTGCCGCGCGCGTTGATTTCCAGGCCATGACGACGCTCGTCAACACGCTGATCCAGACCGAGAAATACGGAACGCCTCTGGCTGTTGCCCTGCGCGTGCTGGCCTCGGAAATGCGCGATGAGCGGCTCATGAAGGCGGAAGAAAAGGCCGCCCGCCTGCCTGCGATCATGACTGTGCCGATGATTATCTTCATCCTGCCGGCCCTCTTTATCGTCCTGATCGGCCCGGCCGTCCTGAAAGCCATCGACGCTTTCTAGGCGCCCTTGCTGGAGCATCGATAGCGCTTCGGCTCGTCCAGGCTAGTTCCACAAACAGCGCTGCATCGGCGTGCCGCAGACAAAAGAAAAAGGGCCGGATGATATCCGGCCCTTTCTTTATTCGTGGGTCAGCCCCTCAGAAGACGCCGGGGACATCCTCGGTGTCGGCGACCATACCGTTCGCGGGTGTCTTGGGGCTAGGTGCGTCGCTATCGACCATGCGCTGGCCGGGAGCGAGGGCGGGCGCCTGCTGAGGCGCGGGTCCGGCCTTCTTCGGTGCGGGCATAAAGCAGTCGAAGCTGCGGGCCTGAAGCGCCGCGCAAAGATCCAGCATCCGCGCCTTGTCGCTGAAGCCGCCGATCTGCAGGCGGTAATGAACACCGCCATTGTCCTCGCCAAGGTCGGCGTAGCTATAAACCGGTTCAATGTCGCCGAGCAGGTCGGTGTTCTGCGACTGGACAATCTGCCAGCCCTTTTCGGCCAGCGGCTTGTCCTTATAGGAGCCGATCTGCAGGAAGTAGTTGCCGCCATCCGGCAGATAGGCGGTGACCTCCTTCGTGAAGGCGGCCTTCATGACGGTTGGCGTGGCAGCGCTGGTCTCCGCGGCGACGGCTGCTTTGGGGGCGGCCGGTGCGGCGGGCTTGCTTGCGATTGTCCATTCGCGCGAGGGGGCCGGCTTCTCGGCGGCGCCTGCAACCGCGGGAGAGGGGGCACTCGGCGTGGAGGATGCCGTAGCGTTAGCCGTCGCCGTCGCCTTGGCCTGCTGCTTTACGACTTCCGCATGGGCGACGATCATTTCGTCGGCGGATTTCGGCGCAGATTTCTCGGCCGTCACGACCGGAGCGATATCCTGCACGGGGGTGGCCTGCGCGCTGTCGGCCTTGGCGACCATGACAGGCGCGAGCGGCGCCGGGATCAGCTTCTTCGGCGCGTCCGTAGGCTTGGTGCGCGATGCATCGGTGCTGAGATGATCGGTATCCATCCGGGCAACGAGCCGGTCCGGATTTTCCGGCAGCCGCGGCGCATCGAGCTTTTCAGCGACGACCGGTTGCTGATACGATGCCTTCATTGCCCGCATCTGCTGATCGAGGGTGCGGACATCCTCATCCGTCTTGCCGTTGAGCGCTGCGAAATAGAGCGCGTTGTTGCGCGTCTCCTCCTCGGAGAGATCCATGCGGGAGTATTTCAGCGCTTCGCCCGATTTGCCGGCCAGCCCGTAGATCAGCGCCAGCGTCTGGCGATGCTTGGCGGTTGCCTCCGGCATTTCGGTCACCGTTTTCAAAATGGCGATGCCCTGATCCGTATTGCCGCTAAGGGCGAGAGAGAGGGCGAGATTGCTTTTGTAGTTGAGGTTCTCGGGATCGGCCTGAATGGCTTTGCGATAGTAGTCCTGCGCCTTCGTATGATCGCCGGCCTTGTCGAGCGCGACGGCGAGGCCGCCAAGCGATTTCGCATCCTCTGCGTTGATCTCGAGCGCGCGGGTGAAATGTTGCGATGCCTGATAGGGCTTCTCAAGCTGGAGATAGATATAGCCGAGACCCTGCAACGCATTGATACTGCTGCGATCGCGCATGAGCGCCTCGTTATAGGCAGCGGCGGCCTGATCGAGCTTGCCCGTTTCGCGAAGGATATCGCCCATCGCGAGAAGCGGCGCGGCTGCGCGCGGCTCCTGTTCCGCGGCGCCTGCATAGAGACGCAGGGCTGTCGGCGCGTCATTGCGATCCCGCGCGCGATCGGCCACCCGCATCAGGGATTTGTAATTAAGTCCCTTGGTGTCGGGTGCGTCGGCCGCGCGGCTTGCGACCGGCGCTGACTCGGCCGAGGTCGGGTAGGCCGACGCGGTTGTCGTCGAGGTGGTGTTACAGCCCGCGACAACCAGTCCAGTGGTGGCGAGAAGGGCTATCCGTAAGCGGGCAGCAAGCAGATTATGATGTGGCACGGCTCGGGCCTCTCTTCTGATCAGTGAACCAATGGCCACATCGTAGGGATATCTTCCTTAAAAACGGTTAATGCATAAGGAAAATTGTCCTAAAATTGGCGAAAAACTGCGCATTGCGCCGTGCCTCTCTAGATCAGCCGCCGCCGCGAGGGGGCCGGCGCAACCGGGACGGGGCGCGATGCGGGCGCAGGCACCGCTACCGGGTGACCGCCGCCGTCGCCAAGCGCCGGGTTGATGAAGCGATCGAACATGCCGGCGCGGATATGCTCGGGCAGGGCGGCGAAGAGCGCGACGGTGTTCTGCAGTCCGATACCGTTTACGAAATTCGCAATCGCAATGGTAAGCAGCCCGGTGCGGACCGTGCCGGCGTCGATGCCATGCTGGTGACACCTTGCGAGTGCATCGGAAAATTCCCGGGCGACGAGATCGTTCATGCTATCCTTTTTCATGTTCCCCTCCATTTGTCTTATGATGCGCTAATGAACATGTACAGATAACGAATGATCAGGGCAGCTGTGACGGGGCGCGCCGGGTTTTTTTTATTCACGACTTTTTTCGCTGTTTATGCCCTATAATCGATAGAAACAGAGAGAGACGCGGACAGTTTCCAAGGCACAGAGGGATAAGGATGAGCGACGAGACGTTGCAGAGCTTTGCGGATATGGTGGCTGCGAGCCGGAAAATTGTTGTTTTCACAGGCGCCGGGATCAGCACGGAATCGGGGATCCCCGATTTTCGAAGCCCGGGCGGTCTCTGGGAGAAGAACCGCCCCATCGATTTTTCGGAGTTTATCAGCTCGCCCGAGGCGCGGCGCGAAAGCTGGCGGCGCAAATTCGCCATGGACAGCGTGATGGCGACGGCGAAGCCGAATGCGGGTCACCGGGCGATTTCCGATCTCTACCGGCGCGGCAAGCTCAAGGCGGTGATCACGCAGAATATAGACGGCCTGCATCAGGCGTCCGGTATTCCTGAGGACGATGTCATCGAAATTCACGGCAACACGACCTATGCAAAATGCCTCGATTGCCACGCGCGGATGGAACTGGCGGCGGTGCGCGAGATTTTTATCCCCGACGGGACATTGCCCGAATGCGCACACTGCGGCGGGCTGATCAAGACGGCGACGATTTCCTTTGGTCAGGCGATGCCGGAAGCTGAGATGCGCCGGGCGACGGAGGCGGCGTTCGACTGTGATCTTTTCATTTCCATCGGCTCCTCGCTCGTCGTCTATCCGGCGGCGGAACTGCCGCTCATCGCGCGCCAGAGGGGGGCGGATCTGGTCATCCTCAACCGCGAACCGACGCCGCTCGATCATCACGCGACGCTGGTGCTCAATCGCGAAATCGGCGAGACGCTGTCCGTTGTCACAGGGGCGTAAGAAAGCGGCGGCAAAAGGGGAGGCCGCCCACATCGTCCCGCGGCCTTTTCGTCATTGAGTGAGGTGAAATGTCCCCTGATCCCGGCAATTTCTGGCGCTTTCTGCTGTTCCTCCTGCTGACGACGGGACCGCTTGCGCTGCTGTTGCTGTTGCCCGCGTTTCGGGACGGCATAACCGGCCTTGAATATACGGCGCTGCTGGGCGCGGTTGCTCTCCCCTCGCTTCTCATATATTTGCGGATCCGGCGGGAGCTTCGACGGGTTGCCGAAAGGATGGAGCAGGCGGCAACGATGTCGCCGCTCGCTGTCCAGGCGACGGACGGCGCGGGCGGTGGACTGCTCCCGGTCGACAATCTGCTGCTGGCGATGGAGCAGTATCGCCGCGTTCTGCGACATATGCTGCGCGAAGCGGAAATGCGCCAGACGGAAACGGGGCTGCTTTTCGATCTCCTGCCCGATCCTGTCCTCGTCCTTGGGCGGGGGCGGCAGATCAACCGCTCCAACGCGGCCGCCAAGCGCTTCTTTCACGCGCCCGAGATGAGCGGAGATCTCAGCCGCTTCATCCGTCATCCGGCGCTTTTGAAAGCGGTCGATCTGGCCGCTGATGGCGGGGCGCGGGAAAGCGAGCGGATCGAATTTACCGTCCCCGATGTCGTCCCGCGCCATGTCGCCGGCTATATCGTCAGCCTGAAGGATAAGGAGGAGCGCGTCGGCGCCGAACTGATCCTGACCTTGCACGATCTTACCGAGGCACGGCGGATGCAGCAGATGCGCGTTGATTTCATCGCCAATGCGAGCCATGAACTCCGCACTCCGCTTGCCATACTGACGGGGGCGCTCGAGACGCTGATGGGGCCTGCGCGTCATGACGTTGCGGCGCATGAGCGCTTCTTCACGATGATGCAGACGCAGACGGCGCGTATGTCGCAGCTAGTCAACGATCTTCTCTCGCTCTCGCAGATCGAGATCAGCGAGCATACGCGCCCGACGGAGAAGGTGGAGATGGCGCGGCTGCTGGGCGCGGTTGCCGATCTTTTGCGCGCAAAAGCGGCGGAGCTTGATAAACGCATCCGTCTCGAGATGCCGGAGGGCGATGTCGCCATCATCGGCGATTTTGATCAACTCACCCAGGTGTTCACCAATCTCGTCGACAATGCGCTGAAATACGGCCGCGAGAAAAGCGAGGTGGTGATCCATCTGACGCGCGGGCGGACGGAAGCGCGCGTCTCCGTGATCGACGAGGGCGAGGGGATCGGGGAGGAGCATATCGCCCGCCTGACCGAGCGCTTCTACCGCGTCAATGACGATCGGAGCCGCAAGCTCGGCGGAACGGGGCTCGGCCTTGCCATCGTCAAGCATATCGTGAGTCGCCATCGCGGCCATCTTGAGATCACATCGCGCCCTGGCGAAGGCTCCGTCTTTACCGTGCGGCTTCCGGTGTACGGATCATAACCTATTGATAAATAATATTATTTAGGAACACCGTTCATTGTAACAAATGTGTCATGGAACTGTAGTATTTCTGACGCCAGTCGAGCGCAGAGTTCAGCTACCGACAGAGATGCTGTCGCCAGTAATGAACGGAGAATGACACGTGCTAAACAGAACTATTGGTCTTGCAATCGCGGCAACAGTTGCCGCCGCCGCTTTCTCGGGTGAGGCGCTGGCCCGCGACCAGATCCGGATCGTCGGCTCATCAACGGTTTTCCCTTTCTCAACGGTCGTCGCCGAAGCGTTCGGCGCCAGCGGCAGCTTTAAAACCCCGGTCGTCGAGAGCACGGGCTCGGGCGGCGGGCTGAAGCTTTTCTGTGCGGGCGCGGGACTTGATACGCCCGATATCACCAACTCCTCCCGGCGCATCAAGCAGTCCGAGATCGATACTTGCGCCGCGAACGGCGTTGAGGCGGTTACCGAAGTCAAGATCGGCTATGACGGCATCGTCATCGCCAATTCCAAGGCATCGCCGCTCTTTCATCTGACCACGAAGCAGATTTTCATGGCGCTCGCCAAGCAGGTGCCGGTGGAGGGCAAGCTGGTCGACAATCCCTACACGCGCTGGAGCGATATTGATCCCTCACTCCCCGCCGTGAAGATCGAAGTGCTGGGTCCGCCGCCGACGAGCGGCACGCGCGATGCCTTTGTCGAGCTTGCGATGGAAGCGGGCGCCGATGAATTCGAGCTGTTGCGGGACCTCAAGAAATCGGACGGCAACGCCTATAAGAGCGCGGCGCATTCGGTGCGCGAGGACGGCGCCTATATTGAAGCGGGCGAGAATGACAACCTGATCGTCCAGAAACTTGAGGCCAACCCCGATGCGCTCGGTATCTTCGGGTTCAGCTTCCTTGACCAGAACGCCGACAAGCTGCAGGGCAGCACGGTTGGCGGTGTCGAGCCGACATTTGAGAATATCGCCGAGGGAAGCTACGGCATCTCCCGCTCGCTCTATTTCTACGTGAAGAACGCCCATGTCGGCAAAGTTCCGGGGATCACGGAGTTTCTCAGTGAATTCACCAGCGAGCAAGCGTTTGGCGAGTTTGGCTACCTGACGGACAAGGGCCTTATCCCGCTCTCCGACGCGGAGCGCGAAAAAGTGCGGGCCGAGACGCTTGCGCTTACCCCGCTTGTCCTGAACTGACCGTTCGGGGAGGCGGGGTGACGAGCCCCGCCTCGCCGGCAGAGATTTCACGCCGCGGCGCGGCTTTGGAAAAGTAACTGATATGAGCTTCTATCCGCTTCTGATCGTGCTGCTGATGCTTTCTGCCGCCGGATACTGGTTCGGCTCGAAGAAGGCGCTTGGCCTCGCTCGAAGCTCGGCAGGCCCGGTCCGCCAGAGGCCGCATCAGGTCGGTCTTTTCGTCTTTATCTGGGCCTCCCTGCCGCCGCTGCTCCTGGGTGGCGTCTGGGCGGCGTATCACGTCCTTCCGCTCTCGATCGAGGCGGGTACTGACCGGCAGATTGATACCGTTTTCTTCCCCGTCCTTGCGATGATGCTGGCCGCGGGCGGGCTTTGCCTGGCGCTGCGTCGGGTCGGGCCCAATCTCAAGGTGCGCAAGAGCATCGAGGCGGTTGTGCTCGCGATCCTGATGCTGGCATCGATCATCTCCATTCTGACGACTGTCGGCATTGTCTTTTCGCTCCTCTTCGAGACGATCCAGTTCTTCCGGAAAGTGCCGATGAGCGAGTTTTTCTTCGGTCTCAACTGGAGCCCGCAGACCGCGCTTCGCGCCGATCAGGTGGGATCGAGCGGGGCGTTCGGCTCGGTGCCGCTCTTTACCGGAACGCTGCTGATCACCTTTATCGCGATGTGCGTCGCCGTCCCGCTCGGGCTCCTCAGCGCCATCTATATGACGGAATATGCGTCCGACCGCTTTCGCGCCGTGGTGAAGCCGCTGCTGGAGATCCTCGCCGGCATCCCGACGGTCGTCTACGGCTTTTTTGCGGCCCTCACGGTCGGCGTCTTTTTCCGCGATCTCGGCGCCTCGCTCGGCATCAGCATTGTCTCCGAAAGCGCGCTTGCCGCCGGCGTGGTGATGGGGATGATGATCATTCCCTTCGTCTCCTCGCTCAGCGACGATATCATCATGGCGGTGCCGCAGTCGCTTCGCGACGGCTCCTATGCGCTCGGCGCGACCCGTTCGGAGACGATGCGGAAAGTCATTCTTCCGGCGGCGCTGCCCGGCATTGTCGGCGCCGTCCTGCTGGCCGTCAGCCGCGCCATTGGTGAGACGATGATCGTTGTGATGGCGGCAGGCTTTGCGGCCAATTTAACTGCCAATCCGCTCGAAGCCGTCACCACCGTCACCGTGCAGATTGTCGGCCTGCTGGTTGGCGATCAGGAATTTGACAGCGCCAAGACGCTGGCGGCGTTCGCGCTTGCGCTGGTGCTCTTTGTCATCACCCTCTGCCTGAACGTGATCGCCCTGATCGTCGTTCGCAAATATCGGGAAAAATATGACTGATATCCGCAACTCATCGCTGGAAACGACCTGGAATTCAGCGCGCTACAAGAAGAGCCTCGCGCGCCGCAAACGCGCCGAGCGGCGCTTTCGAAGGATCGGTCTCGCGGCGATCCTGACGGCGCTCGCGCTTCTCGGCATTTTGCTCTTCAGTATTTTCAGCAAGGGCTACACGGCCTTTATCCAGACCTATGTCACCCTTGATGTGACTTTCAGCGAGGCCGTGATCGATCCCGCGGGGACACGTTCGCCCGAGGTTCTGCGCGGCGCCAATTACGCCAAAATAATCCAGGACAGCCTGCGCGCGCGCTTCCCCGATGTGGAGGGGCGGCGGGATCTTCGCGCGCTCTTTGCGCTGCTTAGCAACGATGCCAACGATACGCTGCGAAATATGGTGCTGGAGCGCCCCGAAGTGATCGGCCAAACGCTCCCGGTCGCGCTGCTCGCAAGCGATGACGTGGATATGCTCACCAAGGGCTATATTGACCGGAATCTGGCCGAGGACAACCGCCGCGTCAAGGACAAGGAACTTTTGTGGATCGATGATCTGGAAGCGAACGGGCAGATCGCGACGCGGTTCAACAGCGGCTTCTTCACCCGCGGCGACAGCCGCGAGCCGGAGAAGGCGGGCCTTGCCGGGGCGATGGTCGGATCCTTCTACACCCTCCTGATCACCATCGCGATCGCCTTTCCAATCGGCGTCATGACGGCGATCTATCTTGAGGAGTTTGCGCCCCGCAACAAATTCAACGATCTGATCGAGGTGAATATCAATAATCTTGCGGCGGTCCCCTCCATCGTCTTCGGCCTGCTCGGGCTCGCGATCTTTCTGAACGTTGCGCATCTGCCGCGTTCGGCGCCAATCGTTGGCGGGCTGACGCTTGCCCTGATGACGCTGCCGACGATCATTATCGCCGCCCGCGCCGCCATTCGCGCGGTGCCCGACAGCATCCGCCAGGGCGCGCTCGGCCTTGGCGCCTCGAAGCAGCAGGCGGCCTTTCACTATGTCCTGCCGCTCTCGATGCCGGGTATCCTGACCGGCACGATCATCGGCCTTGCCCAGGCGCTCGGCGAGACGGCGCCGCTCCTGATGATCGGGATGGTCGCCTTTATTGCCGATATTCCGGGCGGGATCACCGACCCCGCGACCGTGATGCCGGTACAGATTTTCCTCTGGGCGGACAGCCCGGAACGTGCTTTTGTTGAAAAAACCTCCGGCGCGATCATGGTGCTGCTCGCCTTCCTCATTGTGATGAATGCGCTCGCAGTCTTCCTTCGCAAAAAGTTTGAGCGTCGCTGGTAAAAAGGAAATGACGATGCAGATGCAATTTGAAACCGAAACGACGATGCGCGCGGGCGCGCCGGAGCGGCAGGCCGTAATTGAGACGCGCGATGTGAATGTCTTTTACGGCGATAATCACGCGCTTCGCGGCGTGTCGCTCGATATCCCGAAGCATCAGGTGACAGCCCTGATCGGGCCATCGGGCTGCGGCAAATCAACCTATCTTCGCTGCCTTAACCGGATGAATGACACGGTCGAGGGCTGCCGCGTCACGGGACGCATCCTGCTTGACGGCGTCGATATTTACGGACCGGACGTTGATGAGGTGCTGCTCCGCGCCCGGGTCGGCATGGTGTTCCAGAAGCCGAACCCGTTTCCGAAATCGATCTATGACAATGTTGCCTACGGGCCGCGCATCCACGGCCTTGCCGCGAGCAAGAGCGAGCTGGATGAAATCGTCCTCACCTGTCTTGAAAAGGCGGGGCTGCTGAAGGAAGTGCAGGACCGGCTGCATTCGAGCGGGACGGGTCTCTCCGGCGGGCAGCAGCAGCGCCTCTGCATCGCCCGGGCGCTCGCGGTGCGGCCCGATATCATCCTGATGGATGAGCCCTGCTCGGCGCTCGACCCCATCGCCACCGCCAAGGTCGAGGAGCTGATCGATGATCTGAAGCAGTATTACACCATCATCATCGTCACCCATTCCATGCAGCAGGCCGCTCGCGTCTCGCAGCGCACCGCTTTCTTCCATCTTGGCGAGATTGTCGAGACGGGAACGACGGAGCAGATCTTTACCAGCCCCACGGACCAGCGGACGCAAGGCTATATCACCGGCCGGTTCGGCTGACGGTTTCACGGACAGGAGACGCGAGAATGACAAGCGGACATATCGTAACGGCCTTCGATCAGGAGCTGGCGGAGGTGCAGAACGCCATCATCGAGATGGGCGGCCTTGCGGAAACCCAGCTCGAAGCGGCGGTGCACGCGCTCACCGAGCGCAATAGCGAGCTTGCGCTTCGCACCATCGAGGGGGACCGCGCCGTGGATGATCTGGAGCATCACGTCGATGATATGACGATCCGGTTGCTGGCGCTCAGAAGCCCGGTCGCCGGGGATCTGCGCATCGTTATCTCCGGACTCAAGATCGCCTCGCTGCTGGAGCGTGTTGCGGATTACGCGGCGAATATCGCAAAGCGGGTCATCGCACTCAACCACGCGCCGACCCTCGCGCCGATTTCGGCCATCCCCCGGATGAGCGAACTGGTCCGGCGCATGATCCACGATACGCTGACCGCCTACAGCAACGGCGATGCCGAACTCGCCCTCGACGTCTGGGTGCGCGATCAGGAGGTCGATCAGCTCTATAACAGCATGTTCCGTGAGCTGTTGACCTTTATGATGGAGGATCCGCGCAGTATCACAAGCTGCACGCATCTTATCTTCATGGCCAAGAATATCGAACGGATCGGCGATCATATGACGAATATCGCCGAGATCATCATCTATCAGGTGACCGGGGAAATGCCGAAGGAGCCGCGCCCAAAAGGCGATAAGACAAGTGTCACCATGATCGAGCCGAAAGACGTCTGATCAAGACGGGATGCAGGATATGAAAATACTGATTGTCGAAGACGAACCGGCGATGGTCGAGCTGCTGCGCTATAACCTCGAAAGCGAAGGCTTTGACGTCGTCTCCGCCCATGACGGGGAGGAGGGGCTGCTTGCGGTGGAGGAGGAACAGCCGGACCTGCTTCTCCTCGACTGGATGCTGCCCGGCGTCTCGGGGATTGAGCTTTGCCGCCGGATCCGGCGTGATGGCAAAAATTCGGCCCTGCCGATCATCATGATTACGGCGCGCGGCGAAGAACATGATCGAGTGCGCGGCCTTGATATCGGCGCCGATGACTATGTGACGAAGCCCTTCTCGCCGGCCGAGCTTATGGCCCGCATCCGGGCGCTCCTGCGTCGCCGCAATCCCGATATCGGCGCGGAAAAGCTGACGGTCGGGGATGTCGAGCTGGACCTCGTCGCCTATCGCGTGCGGCGCGGGGAGCGGGATCTGCATCTCGGCCCGACCGAATTCAAGCTGCTGCGCTTCTTCATGGAAAGGGCCGGGCGGGTGCTGACCCGCGATCAGCTCCTCGATGGCGTTTGGGGGCAGAATGTCTATCTTGAGGATCGCACGGTCGATGTGCATATCCGCCGCCTGCGCAAGGCCCTCAATGCAGGCGATGAGCCCGACCTGATCCGCACCGTGCGCGCCGTCGGCTATTGCTTCGAGCGCGTTTAGGCGCGGGCCATTTCAGTAATGAAGCCGGGAGGGCTCAGTTCGCGGCGGAGGCGCTGTTGATCTGCGCTTTCAGCTTGTTGATCAGCCCCTCGACACCGACGCCCGGCTGGCTGATGGCCGAGGAAAAGTCGGAGCGCTGCGTCTGCGCCATACTGATTCCCTCGACGATGATGTCGACAATCTTCGCGTCAGTATCCCCCTGGCGGACGCGCCAGTCGAGCTTGACGGGTGGGCCGTTCGGCCGGACGATCAGCGAGTGGACCAGCGTTTCCTTGTCATTCAGGGAAACCGCTTCGCGAAACTCCAGATTCTCGCCCGAATAGTTGCCGATCTTGTCGGCATAGCTCGAGACCATATAGTCACGGAAAACGATGAGAAATTCCCGGCGCTGTTCTTCCGTCGCGGTCCGCCAGTGCTGGCCGAGGACGAAACGGCCGATCCGTTCCATGTCGAAACTACTGTCGAGAAACTTCTCGAAGTGATCCTGCTTCTGGGCGTCGGTCAGCGCGTCGTTCGATAAGATGTCGACCGCTTCATCGCCGATGCTTTTGACAAGTGCAAGCGCGGCCTGTTCCTTGTCCGCGGCGGAGGCGGAGAGGGGGGCGAGCGCAACCGCGCCCAATAGCGCCGCCGCGGCAATCAGCCCGTGAAACATACGTCTGTTCAAATTCATATCAACATTCCCGATGGGTTGGGATAGCAGAGTAGCTGCAACAACGAGCGACAGCAGAAAAATCAGTTTTTCGGCTCTGGCTTGTCATCATCTTCAAAAGACATATCCGGCAATTGTGTCGAATTGCTGGCGCCGTTGAGGATCAGGTTGTTGCGGTTCTGCCGATAGAGGCTGCGGACGGTCGCATAGAAGTCGATCGACGTCCGCTCGATCTCGTCGAGCGCTTCGATCGCGCGCGAGCGCGTGTCGATGGCATCCACAGCGGCGATGGTGAGCGGCACATAATCCCAGTCATTCTCATGCGCGACGTAATTGACCGGGTTCAGGAAATAATCGACGACATTGCCGCCGGCGGCGCGGGTCGTCCGCGGGCCGAGAATGGGCAGCACGAGATAGGGTCCCTCATCGACGCCCCAGATGGCGAGCGTCTGGCCCATATCTTCCTGCGGGGTGTTGATCCGGGCCACGTCAAAGAGGCCGCCGACACCGAGGAAGGTATTGGTGAAGAAAGCGCCCATATTGTCGCCGGCGCGATCCAATTCGCCCTGCAGCACGTTATTGATGAAATAGATGGGCTGCGACAGGTTGGTGATGAAATTGCGGACGCTGTCGCGCGCACCATCAGGCAGGACGCCGCGATAAATCTCGGCGACCGGACGCAGCAAAAGCGCATCAAGCGCATAGTTCACATCGAAGAAATAGCGGTTCATCGGCTCGAGCGGGTCATAGACCTCGTCATACATGACCGCAGCGGCCTTGCCTTCGTCCTGATTCGGCGTCGCGCAGCCGCTCACCGTCACGAGGAGGGCGCTCGCCAGCAAAACGGCTTTCAATGAAGTTGATTTATGACACAAGCCCATTTTTTCTTTTTCCACTTCAGTAACGCATGGCCCGAAACGAACCGTACTCTATCCCAATAAGAGTTACCAAAGCATTTATCTCCACAATTCCGTCCGCTTCAGAGGTTTTGAAGCAAAATCAATTACCTGAGCGGAGAGCCGTTCGGATTCTACCTAACATAGGCCTTGAGCGATAGCGAGTCGGCGTTTTTCGCCCCCGAGAGAATCCTCCCGTGGTGTGGCGAAAAAGTCGCTTTTCGATGTACATTTATTCTGTACAAAGATATAAGGATATGTTTATATCGTTGAGTCATTTGCATTTTGTGAGGCTTTTCGTGGAAAATTTGTTGCAAGGCTTGCGCGCTGCGGGGGAAGAAACACGGCTTCGGCTGCTGGTTCTGTGCGCGCATTCGGAACTGACGGTCAGCGAGCTGACGCAGATTCTCGGGCAAAGCCAGCCGCGGGTTTCCCGGCATCTGAAACTGCTCTGCGAAGCGGGGCTGCTCGACCGCTATCAGGAGGGAAGCTGGGTCTATTATCGCCTGTCGGCGAAAAGCGCGACGGCGATGCTCGCCCGCACGCTGGTTGATCTGGTGCCGGAGCGCGATGCGACGGTCGCGCGCGATCTGGAGCGGCTGGAGGTTGTGAAGAAGGCGCGCACGGTCGCGGCGGAGGAATATTTTCGCCAGAACGCCGCCGACTGGCGCCAGATCCGCTCCCTGCATGTCCCGGAGGAGGCGGTCGAACAGACGCTTCTTGAGCTCGCGCGCGATGCGGAGGTCACCGATTTTCTCGACATCGGGACCGGCACGGGACGGATGCTGGAGCTGTTCGGCCCGATGGTCACCCATGCCATCGGGGTCGATACGAGCCGCGAAATGCTGTCTTTTGCGCGCACCGCCATCGAAGATGCGGGGCTTCGCAATTGCCAGGTGCGGCTCGCCGATATGTATAACCTGCCCTTCCCGAGCGAGTCGCAGGATGCCATCGTCATTCATCAGGTGCTGCATTACGCTGAGGATCCGGCGGGGGCGATCTCGGAGGCGGCGCGGCTGCTGCGGCCGAACGGCCTGCTCGCCATCGTCGACTTCGCGCCGCATGATCTTGACCATCTGCGCACCGAACATGCCCATCTTCACCTTGGATTTTTAGAGGCGGCCATCTGGGGCTATTGCGAGGCCGCGGGCCTGCAGCCGAAAGACTTTCGCATCCTGAAAGGAGACCCGCTTACCGTCCATATTTGGACCGCCGTCCCTGCGACGCATCAGCAGATAAAAGGAGTAGCCGCCCGATGATTATGTCCGGAATTTCCGAAAATACCGCCGTCGGCGCAGGCCTGCTCGCGGGCGCCCGGCGCAGCAAGGTTGAGGTCTCGTTCGAGTTCTTTCCGCCGACCACAGACAAGATGGCGCAAATGCACTGGGAAGCCCTGTCGCGCCTCGCGCCGCTTGGACCCCGTTTCGTCTCCGTCACCTATGGCGCCGGCGGTTCGAAGCGCGAGCGCACGCATGAGCTTGTCTGCCGCATTCGCAACGAAACCACGCTCGAACCCGCCGCGCATCTCACCTGCGTCGGCGCTGATCGCGGCGAGATCGGCGAAATTGCCGATCGCTACTGGGAAGGCGGCATCCGTCATCTGGTGGCGCTGCGCGGTGATCCGCCGGCGGGGCAGGAATGTTTCACCTCGACGCCGAACGGGTTTGCCGGATCTGTGGAACTGATCGAATTTCTGAGGAAGCGTCATGATTTTGAAATTTCCGTCGGCTGCTATCCGGAAATCCATCCCGAAGCGCGCTCCAGCCTTGCCGATATTGATTATCTGAAGCGCAAGATGGATGCCGGCGCGACGCGGGCAATCACGCAGTTCTTTTTCGATCCCGAAACTTACCTGCGCTTCGTCGACCGCGCGCTCGCGCATAATATCACGATCCCGATCGTGCCCGGTATCCTGCCGGTCACCAATTTCGCCAAGGCGCGGGAGTTCAGCCGCCGCTGCGGAACGCAGGTGCCGGCCTGGCTCGCGCATCTGTTCGAAGATCTCGATGAGGATCCGGCGACGCGCAACCTCGTTGCCGCGATGGTCGCGACCGAACAGTGCCTGCGGTTGCAGCGGGCCGGGGTGGGGCAGTTTCATTTCTATACGCTGAACCGGTCGGATCTTGTCTATTCGGTTTGCCACACGCTTGGCCTTCGGCCGCAGAAAAGCGCTGTAAGCAATTAATATATATAAATTTTAAACAACAGGTAGTGCTATGGAAAAGTCAGCGGCTTTTGCCGAGATTGAGGCCATTCTTGAACGGCGGATCATGGTTCTGGACGGCGCCATGGGCACGATGATCCAGTCTTACAAGCTGGATGAGGCGGCGTATCGCGGCGAGAAGTTCCGGGAGTGGCCGAAGGATCTGAAAGGCAACAACGACCTACTCACCCTGACGCGGCCCGATATCATCGAGACGATCCACGACCAGTATCTGGCCGCGGGCGCTGATATCCTGGAGACGAATACCTTCAACTCGACCTCCATTGCACAGGCCGACTACGGCCTTGAGGGGGAGGTGTATGAACTGAACCGGCAGGGCGCGGCGCTCGCGCGAAAGGTCGCTGATCGCTGGAGCGCGAAGACACCCGAGAAGCCGCGGTTTGTCGCGGGCGTGCTTGGCCCGACCAACCGTACCGCCTCG
Organism: Sneathiella sp.; assembly: GCF_036844445.1. Taxonomy (GTDB): domain Bacteria; phylum Pseudomonadota; class Alphaproteobacteria; order Sneathiellales; family Sneathiellaceae; genus Sneathiella. Next base: position 615,557 of record NZ_DAIUFV010000001.1, read on the forward strand.
ATCTCGCCCGATGTCAATGATCCGGGCTATCGCAATGTCACGTTTGATGCGCTTGTCGAGGCGTATGATGAGGCCATTGGCGGGCTGATCGATGGCGGCGCAGACATTATCCTGATCGAGACGGTGTTTGACAGCCTGAACTGCAAGGCCGCGATTTATGCCGTGCTCCGCTATTTCGAGGAAATGGGGACGCGCTATCCGGTGATGGTCTCGGGGACCATTACGGACGCGTCCGGCCGCACCCTCTCGGGGCAGACGGCGGAAGCCTTCTGGGCCTCCATGGCGCATGTGCGGCCGATCAGTATTGGCTTCAATTGTGCCTTGGGCGCCAAGGACTTGCGCCCGCATATTCAATCCATCTCGAATATCGCGAACAGCCGTATCAGCGTCCATCCCAACGCCGGGCTGCCGAACGAGCTTGGCGGCTATGACGAGACGCCCGAATATATGGCCGAGCAGCTTGGCGAATTTGCGAGGAGCGGCCTTGTCAATATTGTCGGCGGCTGCTGCGGCACCGGCCCCGATCATATCGCCGCCATCGCCGCCGCGGTGAGCGACGTGGCCCCGCGCCCGCTCCCCGACCTTGAGCCGGTCTGCCGCCTCAGCGGCCTTGAGCCGCTTTACCTCGACGACGTCGCGGGCTTCGTCAATATCGGCGAGCGGACCAACGTCGCGGGCTCGGCCAAGTTCAAGCGGCTGATCATGGACGGGCAGTATGATGCCGCCCTCGATGTCGCGCGCGAGCAGGTGCTGAACGGTGCGCAGATCATCGACGTCAATATGGACGATGCGATGCTGGACGCCAAATCGGCCATGCAGACCTTTCTCAACCTGATCGCGTCCGAGCCCGATATCAGCCGCGTGCCGCTGATGATCGACAGCTCGAAATGGGAGGTCCTGGAGGCCGGTCTTAAAGCGGTGCAGGGCAAGGGCATCGTCAATTCCATCTCGCTGAAGGAAGGCGAGGAGGAGTTCATCGCCCATGCCCGTGAAATCCGCCGCTACGGCGCGGCCGTCGTGGTCATGGCGTTCGACGAGAAAGGCCAGGCCGACACCAGGGAACGGATGGTCGAGATATGCACACGAAGCTATAAGATCCTGACGGAAGTCGTTGGTTTTCCTGCGGAAGATATCATTTTTGATCCCAATATCTTCCCCATCGCGACGGGGATTGATGAGCATCGCAACTTCTCGCTCGACTACATCGCCGCGACGCGCGAGATCAAGGCGACGCTGCCCTATACGCATGTCAGCGGCGGCGTCAGCAACATGTCCTTTTCGCTCCGCGGCAACAACGCGATGCGCGAGGCAATGCATTCGGTCTTTCTCTATCACGCCGTTCAGGCGGGCATGGATATGGGCATCGTGAATGCGGGCCAGCTCACCGTTTATTCCGACATCCCGGACAATATCCGCGAGCGGATCGAGGATGTTGTCTTCAATCGCCGCGATGATGCGACGGAGCGGCTGCTGGAAGTCGCCGCCGAAGCGGTCGGGCAGGCGAAGGAGAGCACGGTTGATCTCTCCTGGCGGCAGGGTACGGTTGGGGAGCGGCTGACCCATGCGCTGGTGAAGGGCATTTCCGACTATATCATCGAAGATACCGAGGAAGCCCGCCAGCTGGTCGCGCGGCCCATCCAGGTGATCGAGGGGCCGCTGATGGACGGCATGAATGTCGTCGGCGATCTCTTTGGCTCAGGCAAGATGTTTTTGCCCCAGGTGGTGAAAAGCGCCCGCGTGATGAAGCAGGCGGTTGCCTATCTGCTCCCCTATATCGAGGCGGAGAAGGATGGCAGCGGTGGCAGCGATACGAAGGGCAAGATCCTGCTGGCGACGGTCAAGGGCGATGTCCATGACATCGGCAAGAACATCGTCGGCGTCGTCCTGCAATGCAACAACTTCGAGGTCATCGACCTTGGCGTGATGGTTCCTTATACGAAAATTCTTGAAACGGCGATTGCCGAAAAGGTCGATATCATCGGTCTTTCCGGCCTTATCACGCCGTCTCTCGAGGAGATGGCGACGGTCGCCGCCGAAATGCAGCGCCGGAATATTGATCTGCCGCTCCTGATCGGCGGGGCGACGACATCGAAGGTCCATACCGCACTCAAGATCGCGCCGCAGTATGAGGGAACGACCATCTATGTGACGGACGCCTCGCGCGCGGTCGGCATCGCGACAAAGCTGACGAGCCGGGAGAATAACGGCGAGTTCATCGCCTCCATCAAGGAGGAGTATGAGGTGGTGCGGGAGAATTATTTGAAGAAATCCCGCAAAGACACGCTCTGCACGCTTGCGGAGGCGCGCGCCAACGGGGCGCCCATCGACTGGCAGGGCTATGTGCCGCCGGTGCCGAGCTATACGGGCGTGCGCGAAATACCCGTCGATCTTGCCGCCCTTGTTGATTATGTCGACTGGTCACCCTTCTTCCGGACGTGGGAGCTGGCCGGGCATTTCCCGAAGATCCTGAGTGATCCGGTAGTCGGCGAAACCGCAACCGAGCTTTATAACGACGCAAGGGGCATGCTGGATCGGCTGATCGCCGAGAAGTGGCTCGGCGTGCGGGCGGTTGTCGGCTTCTTCCCGGCGGCGCGCGACGGTGATGACGTGATCCTTTACACCGACGATAACCGGACGGCGGAGCTGACGCGCTTTCACTTCCTCCGCCAGCAGATGAAGCGGACTAACGGGCGGGCCAATTTCTGCCTCGCCGATTTCATTGCGCCGGCAGAGCTTGGCGTTAAGGATTATCTTGGCGGATTTGCGGTCACGGCGGGTCTTGAAATTGAGAAGAAACTTCAGGAATTCAAACTAACACATGATGACTACAGCGATATCCTGCTGAAGGCGCTCGCCGATCGCCTGGCGGAGGCGACGGCCGAATATATGCATGAGAAGGTGCGCCGCGATCTCTGGGGCTATGCGCCCGAGGAGACGCTCTCGAATGAGGAGCTGATCCGCGAGGAATATCGCGGCATCCGTCCGGCGCCCGGCTATCCGGCCTGCCCGGAGCATTCGGAGAAGGAGAATCTCTTCAGGCTGCTCGATGTGCAAAAGAACGCCGGGATCACGCTGACCGAAGGCTTCGCCATGATGCCGGCATCTTCCGTCTCGGGCTTCTATTTCTCGCATGCGGAGGCGCGCTATTTCGGCGTCGGCAATGTGGGAATGGATCAGGTCGCGGATTATGCAGCGCGAAAGGCCATCACGGTCGAGGCGGCGGAGCGACTGCTCGCGTCCAATCTCTCCTACGACCGCGCGCGCCGGGTGAGCTGATTCCTCCAACCGCTTGACGGGCAGGGGTTATTGCTTTCCGTAACCTCCGCCCGTCGGCGTCTGGATGACAAAGACATCGCCCGGGCCCATCTCGGTGCTGTCGCGCCCGTCGAGCGGGATGATCTTTCCATCGCTCCGCTCGACCCACTGCCGTCCAACCTCGCCGTCGCCGCCGCCCTTGAGACCGAAGGGCGGAACCTTGCGGTGGCTGGAGAGGAGCGAGGCGGTCATCGCTTCAAGAAAGCGGATGCGCCGGAGCGTGCCCGCGCCGCCCGGGTGCCGGCCCCTGCCGCCCGATCCATGCCGGATTTCGAAGTTTTCCAGTATCACCGGGAAGCGCCATTCCAGCACTTCCGGGTCGGTGAGGCGGGCGTTGGTCATATGGGTGTGGACCGCATCGGTGCCGTCGAAATCGGGCCCCGCGCCGGAGCCGCCGCAGATCGTCTCGTAATACTGATAGCGGGCATTGCCGAAGGTGAAGTTGTTCATCGTCCCTTGCGCCGCCGCCATCACCTCAAGCGCGCCAAAGAGGCAGTCGGTGATGCATTGCGAGGTCTCCACATTGCCCGCGACCACCGCCGCCGGATATTCCGGCGACAGCATGGATTTTTCCGGAACAATAATCTCGAGCGGCTTCAGGCAGCCGGCATTCAGCGGAATATCGCCCGCGACGAGGCAGCGGAAGACATAGAGCACCGCCGCCGTGGTGACGGCGCGGGGCGCGTTGTAGTTGGTCGGGTGCAGGCCGCTTGATCCCGTGAAGTCAATGCGGGCGCTGCGCGCCGCCTTGTCGATGGTGATATTGACCGAAATCTTGAAGCCATCGTCCATCAGATAGGTGAAGGAACCGCTTTTTAGCACGTCGAGGACGCGGCGGACCTGTTCTTCCGCATTGTCCTGCACATGGCCCATATAGGCGTGGACGACATCGAGGCCGAAGTGATCGACCATGCGGCGGAGCTCCTGAATGCCTTTCTCGCAAGCCGCGATCTGGGCCTTGAGGTCCGCCATATTCTGATCGGTGTTGCGGGACGGATAGGGACCGGACTTCAGGATCTCAATAATCTCCTTCTCGCGCAGGCGGCCGCCGTCGACGAGCAGGATATTGTCGAGGATGACGCCTTCCTCCGCGACGGTGCGGCTGTGTGGTGGCATGGAGCCCGGGGTGATACCGCCGATATCGGCGTGATGGCCGCGGCTCGCCACGTAGAAGAGCACATCCTTGCCCGCAAGGTCGAATACCGGCGTGATGACGGTGACGTCCGGCAGATGCGTCCCGCCGTTATAGGGCGCGTTGAGGACGAATACGTCGCCCGCCTTCATGGTGGCGCCATGCTTCGCGATCACCGCCTTGATACTCTCCGACATGGAGCCAAGATGCACCGGCATATGCGGCGCATTGGCAATGAGGTCGCCATTGAGGTCAAAGACCGCGCAGGAGAAATCGAGACGCTCCTTGATATTGACGGAATAGGCGGTCTTTTCCAGAACCGTTCCCATCTGCTCGGCGACATTCATGAAGAGATTGTTGAAAATCTCCAGCATCACCGGATCGACGTCGGTGCCAATGGCGAGGCTCTTCGGGCGCGGCAGAACCCGCGTGATCTCGAGATCATCGCGCGCCGTTTTTTCCGCCTGCCAGCCGGGCTCGACCACCGTCGTTCCCGTCGCCTCGACGATGACGGCGGGGCCGTCGATTTTCGCGCCCCGCGGCATCCGCTCGCGATCATAAAAGGGGCAGTCACGCCATTCCCCGTCCATATAAACAGGGCGGGTGGCGAGGGGCGTCAGGTCCGGATCGCTCTCGGGGTGCAACCGCTCGGCCCGCCGGTCGGCGGCGCCGATGACTTCCACCGCCGCAGCCTCCAGGATCAGCGTCTTTTCGGGCGTGACAAAGCCGAAGCGCTGCCGGTGCGCGGCCTCGAACGCGGTGACGACCGCATCGCGCGGCCCGTTCTCGACGATCATCGCGGTATCCGAGCCCTGATATTTGAGATGCAGGCGGCGGATGGTGGAAATGCGGCTGTCCGGCATTCCTTGCGCGCGCATCTCCGCTTTGCCGGCCTCTTCCAGTTCATCCAGAAGTTTTGATATCTTCTCTATCGCCTTGTCATCATAGGGAATTTCCATCGCCTGTTCCTTCATTACGCGAAGGTCGGCAAGGCCCATGCCGAAGGCGGAGAGAACGCCCGCAAAGGGGTGCAGCAGGATTTTCGACATGCCGAGGCTGTCAGCGACCATGCAGGCATGCTGGCCGCCCGCGCCGCCGAAGGAGGTCAGCACATATTCCGACACATCATAGCCCCGCTGGGTCGAGATTTTCTTGATGGCATTGGCCATATTCTCGACGGCGATGAAAAGAAAGCCGCGCGCCACTTCCTCAGGGCTTCGGTCATCGCCGGTCGCAGCCTTGATCTCGTCGGCAAGGGCGCGGAACTTCTCGCGCACGATCTCGGCATCGAGCGGCTGGTCGGCATTCGGGCCGAAGACGGGCGGAAAATGATCGGGTGAGAGCTTGCCGAGCATGACGTTGCAGTCGGTGACCGTGAGCGGCCCGCCCTTGCGATAGCAGGCAGGGCCGGGATCGGCCCCGGCGCTGTCCGGCCCGACACGGTAGCGCGCGCCGTCGAAATGCAGGATCGAGCCGCCACCCGCCGCGACGGTGTGGATCAGCATCATGGGGGCGCGCATGCGCACGCCGGCAACTTCGGTCTCGAACGTGCGCTCATAGTCGCCCGCGAAATGCGAAACATCGGTTGAGGTGCCGCCCATGTCGAAGCCGATCACCTTGCCAAACCCCGCAAGCGCGCTCGTCTCCACCATCCCGACCACGCCGCCCGCGGGGCCGGAGAGGATGGCGTCTTTTCCTTGAAAGAAATGCGCGTCCGTAAGTCCGCCGTTCGACTGCATGAACATGAGACGCGTCTCTCCGAGCTCCGCGGCGATGCGATCCACATAGCGGCGGAGAATGGGGGAGAGATAGGCATCGACCACGGTGGTATCGCCGCGGCTCACGAGTTTCATCAGCGGGCTTGTCTCATGGCTCGTCGAGATTTGCGTGAAGCCGATCTCGCGGGCGATATCCGCGACGCGCTTTTCATGATCCGGAAAGCGATAGCCATGCATGAAGACGACGGCGCAGGCGCGAAGGCCGGCATCATACGCCGCCTGAAGTTTTGCCCGGGCATCCGCTTCATCGAGTTCGGTGAGGATCTCGCCGCGCGGTCCCATGCGCTCGTCTATCTCGATGACGCTTTTGTAGAGCATCTCCGGCAGTTCGATCTTGAGCGCGAAAAGTTTCGGCCGGGTCTGGTAGCCGATGCGGAGAGCGTCGCGGAAACCTTTCGTCGTGACGAGGAGGAGGGGCTCGCCCTTTCGCTCCAGCAGCGCGTTGGTGGCGACGGTCGTACCCATCTTGACCGCCTCGATTTTTTCGGCCGGGATGGGCGCGCCTTTCCCGATCCCCATGAGATCACGAATGCCCTGCAATGCCGCGTCGTCATATTGCTCGGGATTTTCGCTCAGCAGCTTGTGGGTGACGAGCGTGCCGTCCGGCCTTCTTGCGACAACATCGGTGAAGGTGCCGCCGCGATCGATCCAGAATTCCCATTTATCCGCTGTCATGTTTTTTCCCTTGTTTCCCGGCATTCGCCCGCCGCCCGGCGGCGTCGATAGTCCCCCTATTTCCTTAGCACCCGGGACGGTCAAAGGTAAAGCCTTCGCGTCTTTTCACTGTCGAGCCCGAGCGCTTTGCCGTCCGGGCTTTAAGAGAATTTAAACGCTGTCCCGGTAAGGCTATGGTATAGTGGAAACATTCATTTCAATTATGACAGAGGCAGGTACATGGCGCATAAGGGTATCATTCTCGCGGGCGGAACGGGCAGTCGGCTGCACCCACTGACCATCGGCGTCAGCAAACAGTTGATGCCGGTCTATGACAAGCCGATGATCTACTACCCCCTGACGACGCTGATGCTTGCCGATATCCGCGATATTCTCATCATCACGACGCCGGAAGAGCAGGCGGTGTTCCGCCGCGTGCTGGGGGACGGCGCGCGCTGGGGCCTCAATCTGACATATGCGGTGCAGCCGTCGCCCGACGGGCTCGCACAGGCCTTCATCATTGGCGAGACGCATATCGGCAGCGATCACTCGGCGCTGATTCTCGGCGATAATATTTTCTACGCGAGCCGCTTCAGCGAACTTCTGAAGAGCGCCCGCGAACGCGAGGTCGGCGCGACTATTTTCGGCTATCACGTCTCGGATCCGACGGCTTACGGCGTTGCCGAGTTCGATGCGACGGGCAAGGTGATCGGCGTGGAGGAAAAGCCGAAGCATCCGAAATCCAACTTCGCCATTACGGGGCTCTATTTCTATGACAATCAGGTTGTGGACTTTGCGAAAAGCTTGAAACCGAGCGCGCGCGGCGAGCTTGAGATTACCGATCTTAACAGGCTTTATCTTGAGCGGGGCCAGCTCAGCATGGAACTGCTCGGCCGTGGCAGCGCCTGGCTCGATACCGGCACGCATGACAATCTTTTGGAAGCCTCGCAATTCGTGCAGACGATCGAGAAACGACAAGGGCTTAAAATAGCCTGCCCGGAAGAGATTGCGTTTCAGAAGAAATTCATCACCGCCGATGAGCTTGTCGCGCTCGCCGAACCGCTTCGCAAAAGCGGCTATGGCAATTATCTCCTCTCGCTGCTGAAATAGCGCCGCGCCGCGGGCAGGGGCCTAGATGAAGCCCCGCTGCTCCAGCACGGAAATGATCTGGTCGGCGGCATCCTCGCTGCTCGTGCGGGCGCCGTCGATGACAATCTCGGCATTTTCCGGCCGCTCATAGTCGGACGAGATGCCGGTGAAATTCTTGATCTCGCCGGCCCGCGCCTTTTTATAGAGCCCCTTGATGTCGCGCGCCTCGCAGATTTCGAGCGGGGTGTCGACAAAAATCTCGAGAAACTCATCCTCCTCCACGAGCGCGCGCGCCATCTGCCGCTCGCTCTTGAAGGGCGAGATGAAGGAGACGAGGGTGATCAGCCCGGCATCGACCATTAGCCGCGCCGTTTCACCGACGCGGCGGATATTCTCGACCCGGTCCGCATCGGTGAAGCCAAGATCCTTGTTGAGGCCGTGGCGGACGTTATCCCCGTCGAGCAGATAGGTATGCTTGCCGAGCGAATGCAGCTTCTTCTCGACGAGGTTGGCAATCGTCGACTTGCCGGAGCCCGAGAGCCCCGTGAACCAGAGGACGGACGCCTTCTGCCGCTTCAGCTCGGCGCGGGCCGCTTTATGAATATCCACAGACTGCCAGTGGATGTTATCGGCGCGGCGGAGCGCGAAATCGATCATCCCGGCGCCGACGGTCGCATTTGTAAAGCGGTCGATCAGGATAAAGGCGCCGGTCTCGCGAATCTTCATATAGGGATCGAAGGTCATCGCCTTGTCCATCGCCACGTTGCAGACGCCGATTTCATTGAGCTGCAACGTTTTCGAGGCGGTCTGCTCCATGGTGTTGACGTTGACCTTGTGCTTCAGGCTGCTGATGCGGCCGAGCGTCGTGCCGGTCCCGAGTTTGAAAAGATAGGTGCGCCCCGGCAGCATCGGATCGGCGTCCATCCAGACGATTTTTGCTTCGAACTGATCGGCCGAGGCGGGACGATCCTGCAGCGCGCAGAGAATATCGCCGCGGCTGATGTCGATCTCATCGGTGAGAGTGAGGGTCACGGCCTGGCCAGCGATGGCCTCATTGAGGTCGCCGTCCATAGTGACGATGCGCTTTACCCGGCTCATCTGCCCGGATTCGGGCTCGACGATCGGATCGCCCGGGCGGATCACGCCGCTTGCGATGGTGCCGGAGAAGCCGCGGAAATCGAGATTGGGCCGGTTGACCCACTGCACGGGGAAGCGGAACGGACCGGCGAGGCGGTCGCGGCCGATCTCCACCGTCTCCAGATATTCAAGCACCGCCGGGCCGTCATACCAGGGCATGGCGGGGCTTGCTGAGATCATATTGTCGCCCTTCAGCGCCGAAATAGGGATCACGGTCACCGCCTCGAAGTCGAGCTTTTCGGCAAAGGCGAGATACTCGCTCCGGATGGTGTCAAAGACGTCCCTGTCATAGCCGACAAGGTCCATCTTGTTGACCGCGACAATTACTTTGCGGATCCCGAGCAGCGAGACGAGATAGCTGTGCCGCATGGTCTGGATGAGTACGCCTTTTCGCGCATCGATCAGGATAACGGCGAGATCGGCGGTGGAGGCGCCGGTCACCATGTTGCGGGTATACTGTTCATGCCCCGGCGTATCGGCGACGATGAATTTCCGCTTGTCGGTGGCGAAGAAGCGATAGGCGACGTCGATGGTGATACCCTGCTCGCGCTCCGCCTGCAGCCCGTCGAGGAGGAGGGCGTAGTCAATATCGCCATTCTGCGTGCCGATGCGCTTGCTCTCGGCGGTCAGCGTCGCAAGCTGGTCCTCGAAAAGCAGTTTCGAATCCCAGAGGAGCCGGCCGATGAAGGTGCTCTTGCCATCATCGACGCTGCCGCAGGTGATGAAGCGCAGCAGGTTCTTCTGCTCCTGCGCCTTGAGATAGGCGTCGATCTCGTTTGCGGCCTGTGCGGACAACTCGTTCATCAGAAATACCCCTCCTGCTTCTTCTTCTCCATCGATCCGGCCTGGTCCTTGTCGATCAGGCGGCCCTGCCGCTCGGAGGTGCGGGCGACCAGCATTTCCTGGATGATTTCGGGCAAGGTGGCGGCGCGCGATTCAATCGCGCCCGTCAGCGGGTAGCAGCCAAGGGTGCGAAAGCGGATGGACTTCATCATCGGCTCTTCACCTGGCAGGAGCGGCATCCGCTCGTCATCGACCATGATCAGCATTCCGTCACGCTGCACGACCGGGCGCTCGGCTGCATAATAGAGCGGCACGATGGGGATATTCTCCATGTAGATATACTGCCAGATATCTAGCTCGGTCCAGTTGGAGAGGGGGAAGACGCGGATGCTCTCGCCCTTGCGGACGCGGCCGTTATAGAGATTCCAGAGCTCGGGGCGCTGATTCTTCGGATCCCAGCGGTGATTTTCGTTGCGGAACGAGAAGACCCGCTCTTTCGCGCGGCTTGCCTCCTCATCGCGCCTGGCGCCGCCGAAGGCCGCGTCGAATTTATAGTGATCGAGCGCCTGCTTCAGCGCCTCCGTCTTCATCACGTCGGTATGCAGCGCCGAGCCGTGGGTAAAGGGGCCAATGCCGCGCGCCACGCCGTCGGGATTGATATGGACAAGCAGGTCGAGCCCATATTCCTTCGTCACCGTATCGCGGAAGGTGATCATGTCGCGGAACTTCCAGGTGGTGTCCACATGGAGAAGTGGGAAGGGCACGGGCGAAGGGTAAAAGGCCTTGCGCGCCAGATGCAGCAGCACGGCAGAATCCTTGCCGATGGAATACAGCATCACCGGTTTTTCGAACTCCGCCACCACTTCGCGGAAGATATGGATGCTTTCCGCCTCAAGCTGCTGGAGATGGGTTAATCGCGTCAGACTCATTTCTCGGATTCCATTGTAATGCTTCGAGGCACGCGCCGTCGTGGAGCAAGGGATTGCATAATATCCGCCCTGCTACAAGAAGAAACAGCCCATTTTAACATATAAAATATGTGGTATAGTCGTTTTATCATAAAAATTCGGATAAAGTGCCGCAATAGGGCGACAGGGCGGCGTTCGCGCCCCGCGAAAATCCGGCGGCGGGGGAAGCCCAACGCTCGCCATATTTTCGCGTTCAAATCAATTGAATGCGGGCAAGGCTCCGTTTATCCTCTAGGTCAGGCGGTCTGTTGAAAGTGTTGTATGGCGATTGAGTGTAATTTCAATTATCGCGAGGACTATCTCGCCTGTCCCGAATGCGATCTGCTGCATTCGGCGCCGGAGATCCGCGAAGGGGAGCAGGGCCACTGCACCCGCTGCGGCGCGCTGCTGTTCGTCCGCCATCACAACAGTCTGGAGCGCGCGCTCGCCTTTTCACTGACGGGCGTGAGCTTTTTCGTTCTCGGCAACATGTTTCCGCTGCTGACCTTCGAAATGGACGGGCAGACGGAATCCAACCGGCTGATCGACGGCGCCATCGCATTCTGGCAGGCCTGCTACTGGGAGCTCGGCCTTATCGTTTTCATTTTCAGCGTCGCCACGCCGCTGGCTGTCCTGCTGGTTCTCGTAACGCTGCTGCTGCCGCTCCGGCTTGGCCGCGCGCCGCTGTTTCCCAAATTCCAGATCCGGCTGTTTGCGATGCTGAAACCCTGGGCGATGTCGGAGATCTTCATCCTCGGCATTCTCGTCGCCTTCGTGAAACTGCAGGATTTTGCGGATGTCGGCGTCGGCTTCTCGCTTTTCGCCATTGTGCTGATGGTGATCGCGACCGTGATGGCCTATCTGACGCTCGACGTGCGCGCGCTCTGGGCCCGGCTTGAGGAACTCGCGGCATGAGCCCGACGGCGCGCTCCATTGACGCGGTCGCCTGCACCACTTGCGGCCTGCTGGTATCCAACCGCTATCAGGCGCAGCATGGCCATCTCTGCCCACGCTGCGGCGCCGTTCTGCACAGCCGCAAGCCCGACAGCATGAGTCGCACCTGGGGGCTGCTGATCGCCGCAATCATTCTCTATGTGCCGGCCAACGTCTATCCGATCCTGAGTGTGATTTCCTTCGGCAGGGAGACCACCAGCACGATCATCGGCGGGGTGATCGATCTTGCGGCAAGCGGGCAGTGGGTGGTTGCGGCAATCGTCTTTGTCGCCAGCGTCTTCGTGCCTGTTTTCAAAATTCTCGCTTTACTTTTTCTGGTGCTTTCTGTGCAATTGAAATGGCGGGCCCGGCCGCGGGCGCGCACATTGCTTTACCGGTTCACGGAATTTATCGGTCGCTGGTCGATGATCGATATCTTCATGATCTCAATCCTGATCGCGCTGGTGAAGTTGCAGGCGCTGGCGACGGTAACCGCCGGGCCGGGGGCAATCGCTTTTGCCGCGGTGGTGATTATTACCATGTTTGCGGCGATGACCTTTGATCCGCGACTGATCTGGGATGTGGAAGGGGTGAGTGATGACGGACGATAAGCAGCAGGGCGTGCCGGAAGCGCGGGTGCGGCGCGGATATGTCAGCCTGATGAGCATCTGGATCGTCCCGGCAATCGCCCTCGCGGTTGCCATCTACCTGATTTTTCAGGCCCTCTCCGAGCGCGGCGCCGAGATCACTCTTGTTTTTGAGGATGCGCAAGGGATGGTGCCGGGAAAGACCCAGCTCAAATACAAGAATGTCGAAATCGGCGTCCTGAAAGATATTGAATTTCTGGATGACAGCAATGAAGTCGCCCTCAAGATCATGGTCAAGCGGGCGGCCGAGAAATATATGACCGAAACCGCCCGTTTCTGGATCGTCTCGCCGTCCATCGGCTTTCAGGGCATTACCGGCCTCGAGACATTACTGTCGGGGGCCTATGTCGAGGTTGACCCGGGCGATGGCGGTGAGCCGCAGAGCACCTTTACCGGGCTCAAAATTCCCCCCGTGGTCACATCGACGCAAAAGGGCACGGAATATATTCTTTCCACCGGAAAGCTCAGCAATATCAATCGCGGGACACCGGTTCTCTACAAGGGGATCAATGTCGGCAGCGTGCTCGGCTACCGTCTTGCGGACAACAAGCAGCTCGTCGATGTCTATGCCTTCGTTGAAAGCCCGTATGATGAGCTGGTGCGCGAGGGAACGCAGTTCTGGAATGCCGGCGGCGTCAACCTCTCGGTCTCGACGGCGGGATTTGAGATCGGCGCAACGTCGCTGCAGAGCCTGGTCGTCGGCGGCATCGAGTTTTCCACCTCCTCGCTCGCGAGCGACACGGCCATTGCGCCGTCCGGGCATCGCTTCCGGCTCTATGACAACCGCGCGGCCCGCGATGATGCGCGCTATACCGAGAAAATTATCTACATCCTCTATTTCGATGGCTCCGTGAGCGGTCTTTCCGTCGGCGCCAATGTGGAATTCAAGGGCATCAAGGTTGGCAGCGTGCGCGAGATCGGTCTTGAGATCGACGAAAGCAGGATGAAATATTATATCCCTGTGCTGATCGAGATCGAGCCGCAGCGCCTGCGGATCATCGACACGGGGAACAATAACCGCTCCGCCGTAGAAGCGCAGGAAGCGCGGCGCAATATGATCGATAATTTCATCCAGAGGGGTCTCAGGGCAAAACTGAAGAATGCCAATTTCCTGACCGGACAGCTGATCATCGACCTCGACCTGATGCCGGAGACAGAGGCGGTGTTCGTCTCCCAGGACGGTAACTGGCCGGAAATTCCGACGGTGCCGGGCGATCTCGATGCCATCGCATCCTCTGTCAGCCGGCTGGTCGCCAAGTTTGAGGCGCTGCCGATAGAAGAGATCGGCAAGAATCTCGGCAGCACCATGCAGGGTCTGGACAAGCTGGTCGGCTCGGGCGAGCTGCAGACGACGATCCGGGAGTTTCGCGAGCTCGCCGTCTCGATCCGGCACATCGCGGAAAATTTTGAGAAGCACACGCTTCCCGGCCTCGACGGGACACTTGCAAATACGGAGGCCGCCGTCAAACGCATCGAGACAACCTTGCAGGCGGCGGAATCAATGTTCACCTCCGTTGACGGCCTGATTGCCGATGGCTCGCCGTTCAAATATGATCTCATGACGATGATGCAGGAATTGTCGGCGGCGAGCCGCGCGGTGCGCAGTCTTGCGGATTTTCTTGAACGCAACCCCAATGCGCTGATCAGTGGAAAGAGATAGGTCATGGCGATATTCTTAAGCCGCCTTCGGTGTTCAAAGCTGCTAACGCTCCTCCTTGCACTGTTCCTGCTCGGCGGCTGCACGGGGCTGCCGGGATCGGCGCCGACGCAATTTTACATCCTGAAGCCTGCGGCCAGCCTCGCAAGCGCGCCCGATGTCCGCATTGGCGAAAGCGTCTCCGTCGCCATCGGGCCAGTGCAGGTCCCGGGCTATGCCGATCGCTCGCAGATTGTCACTTTCGATGAAGGCTCGGCGATCGAGGTGCATGATCTCGATCACTGGGCCGAGCCGCTCTCGGAGGCGATGCGCCGCGTGCTTGCGAGCAATGTCGGCGCGCTGCTCGGCGCGGCGCGGGTCTATCCCTATCCCGCCGATTTCCGGCCCGACCAGGACGCGGTTCAAGTCGCCATCAGCGTGATAGACGTGACCCAGCTTGCGGACGGGCGGGCGAAGCTGGCGCTGCGCTGGCATGTGCGCGCGCTCTATGCGAACGAGGTTATTGCGCGCTTCGTGAAAACCTATGAGACGCCGGGCGTTCCCGGCGATCTCAACTCCTACGCTAATGGCCTCTCGCGGCTGCTCGAAGAATTTTCGGTCGATATCGCCGAGACGCTCGCCGGGCTCGATCTCGCGTCATGAGATCGGCCGGGGGAGTGATACCGCATCTGGAAGAGCGCGAGGAACTGATCCGGACGGTGCGGCGGATGAACGCGCTTGGCATCAATCACGGCAGTTCGGGCAACGCGAGTGTTCGTATCGACGGCGGGTATCTGATTACGCCGTCCGGCCTCGCCTATGAGGATCTGACCCCCTCCGATATCGTCGAGATGCGCTTCGACGGGACAGTTTCGGGGCATCAGAAGCCCTCCAGCGAATGGCGCTTTCATCATGATCTGCTGGCGGCGCGGCCCGATTTCAACGCCATTCTCCACACCCACGGCGTCGCGGTGATGACGCTTGCCTGCCAGCGCCTTGAGCTGCCACCCTTTCATTATATGATCGCGATGGCGGGCGGCAATACGATCCGCTGCGCCGAGTATGCGACCTATGGCACGCAGGCGCTCTCCGATAACGCCCTTGACGCCATGCGGGATCGCAAGGCCTGCCTGCTTGCCAATCACGGCCTGCTGGTCGGGGAGGTGAGCCTTCGCCGGGCGCTCGCGCTCGCGGTCGAGATCGAGACGCTCTGCGATACCTACGCGCGCATCCTGCAGACCGGCGCGCCGCCGATATTGCTGAGCGATGCCGAAATGGAGGAGGTGCGGGCGCAGTTTGCCAAAGGTTACGGCCTGCCGCCGGGGCCCTAGTGACATCGCAGGGCGTGCAATAGGGGCTATCGCGGGCGGTCAAAACACGCTAGAAATCCGCAGAACATAAAAGGAGGATATAATAATGAGTGATGCTTTGAGATTGCCGAGGGAAGAATATCTGAACGCCGCCGGCCGCGAGTTTGGGCCGAGCGAATGGATCAAGATCGATCAGCAGCGGATCAACAAATTCGCCGAGGCGACGGACGATTACCAGTTCATTCACGTCGATCCCGAGCGCGCCGCCAAGGAAACGCCGTTCGGCTCGACCATCGCCCACGGCTTTCTGACCCTCTCGCTGCTCGTCCCGCTGATCGCGGACATCCAGCCCAAGATCGAAGGCGTGAAGATGGGCATCAACTACGGCCTCGACAAAGTGCGCTTTTTGCAGCCGGTCAAGGTCGACAGCGAAATTCGCGGCAAGGTCAAGATCCTGAGCGTTGAGGAAAAGCGCCCCGGCCAGTTCCTGACCAAGACCGAAGTAACGATTGAGATCAAGGGCGAGGCGAAGCCTGCGCTGATCGCCGAATGGCTCGGCATGAGCTATACCGACGCCTGAGCCGCAACTGATAATTCAAGGAGATGAAATGAGTATTCGATTTGATGGAAGAGTGGCCATCGTCACGGGCGCCGGCAACGGGCTCGGACGGTGCCATGCGCTCGGGCTTGCCGCGCGGGGGGCGAAAGTCGTAGTCAACGACCTCGGCGGCTCCGTCGATGGCAAGGGCGGCTCCTCCGATGCGGCAAAGGCCGTCGTCGCCGAAATCGAGGCTGCGGGTGGTGAAGCCATCGCCAACGGCGCCAATGTCACCGATATGGAGCAGGTGACGGCGATGGTCGATGAGGCGGTCGCCAAATGGGGCCGCGTCGATATCCTTGTGAACAACGCGGGCGTGCTGCGCGACAAATCCTTCGCCAATGTCGAGATGAAGGATTTTTCCTTCGTGCTCGATGTCCATCTGATGGGCTCGGTGAATTGCTCGAAGGCCGTCTGGGCGCAGATGCGCGAGCAGAATTACGGCCGCATCGCCATGACGACCTCCTCAAGCGGGCTTTATGGCAACTTCGGCCAGGCCAACTACGGCGCAGCGAAAATGGGCCTGATCGGGCTGATGAACACGCTCGTCCTTGAAGGCGCGAAATACGGTATCCGGGTCAACGCCCTCTCACCCTGCGCCGCGACGCGCATGACGGAAGGGCTTATGCCGGAGAATCTGCTGGAGCTGCTGACGCCTGAAGCGGTCACCCCGGCGCTTCTATATATCGTCTCTGAAAACAGCCCCAACCGGACAATTATCACGGCGGGCGCTGGCACCTATGCCCGCAGCATCGTCTATGAGACCGGCGGGAAATGGCTGCCGGAAGCGGACCGGACGCCTGAGATAATCGCTGCGATGTGGGATGAAATATCCGATCCCGCGACGCAGAGCGAATATACGAGCGGCAATGATCAGACGACGAACATGCTGACCAAGGCGGCAGCGGGTCTTGGCATCAAGATCTGACGTAATCGGAGGTAAGCGCAGCAGGCGGGGAGGGAACTTCTCGCCTGTTTTCGTTTGCCCGTCCGTGTTTCTCAGAACAGTCCGACAATCTCGCCGCTCTCGTCAATATCGATCTCATTCGCGGCCGGATGGCGCGGCAGGCCCGGCATGGTCATGATATCGCCGCAGATAACGACAATGAACTCCGCGCCATTGGCAAGCCGGAGCTCGCGTACCGTTAGGGTGTGCCCGCTCGGTGCGCCGCGACGGGCAGGGTCGGTGCTAAAGCTATATTGCGTCTTGGCGATACAGACCGGGTAACGCCCGTATCCCGCCGCCTCCATCTCCTCAATCTCCGCGCGCAGCTTGTCGCTGATCGCGATATCCGCCGCACCGTAGATTTCCCGCGCAACGGTACGGATTTTCTCGACTATAGGGAGCTCATCGGCGTAAAGCAGGCGAAAACTCGCGGGGTGCGCTTCGAGGAGAGCGATTGCAGCCTCCGCAAGACGTTCCGCGCCGCGCCCGCCCTCGGCCCAGTGGTCTGCTTCGACCGCCTCGACGCCAAGGCTTGCACAGAGGTCACGGACGGCATCAAGCTCGGCCTCCGTATCGCTCGTAAAGCGGTTGATGGCGACGAGAACGGGAAGGCCGAATTTCTTCAGATTGTCGACATGGCGGTCGAGATTGGCGCCGCCCCTTAGCACCGCCTCGACATTCTCGTGGCCAAGCTCGGCCTTCTCGACGCCGCCATGCATCTTGAGCGCCCGCACCGTCGCGACGAGGATGGCGAGATCGGGTTTCAGCCCGGCCTTCCGGCATTTGATGTTGAAGAATTTCTCGGCCCCGAGATCGGCCCCGAAGCCCGCTTCCGTAATCACATAGTCGGCGAGTTTCAGCGCTGTTTTCGTCGCCAGCACAGAATTGCAGCCATGAGCGATATTGGCGAACGGGCCGCCGTGAATGAACGCCGGGTTATTTTCAAGCGTCTGCACAAGATTGGGCTGGAAGGCCTCCTTCAGCAGCACCGTCATCGCGCCATGGGTTTTGAGGTCGCGGGCAAAGATCGGCTTTTTATCCCGCGTATAGGCAACGATGATATTGCCGAGGCGGCGCTTCAGGTCATTGAGATCGCGGGCGAGGCAGAAGATCGCCATGACTTCCGAGGCGACTGTGATATCGAAATGATCGTGCCGCGGAAAACCGTTCGTTACCCCGCCAAGGCCGTTCACAATCTCCCGGAGTGCGCGGTCATTCATATCCATCACGCGCCGCCAGGTGACGCGGCGACTGTCAATTTCGAGCGCATTGCCCCAGTAGATGTGATTGTCCAGCATCGCCGCGAGCAGGTTGTTGGCCGCCGTGATGGCGTGAAAATCGCCGGTGAAATGGAGATTGATATCGGCCATGGGCACAACTTGCGCATGCCCGCCGCCCGCCGCGCCGCCCTTCTGGCCGAAGCAGGGGCCAATGGAGGGCTCGCGCAGGCAGATGAGCGCCTTCCTGCCAATCCGCTTCATCCCGTCGGCAAGCCCGACGACGGCGGTTGTCTTGCCTTCGCCGGCGGGCGTGGGGGAGATGGCGGTGACCAAAATCAGCTTGCCGTCGGGCCGGTTTTCCAGCGTCCGGATATAGGGCAGCGACAGCTTCGCCTTGTAGTGACCGAAGGGCTCAAGATCTTCCTCCGGAATTTGCAGGCTGTCGCGTGCCACGTCGCGGATCGGTTTCATCCGGGCGACGCGGGCGATCTCGAGATCGGTTTTCGGCGGATGCGGCTGGAATGTCATGGCTTGAGATGCTCCACAAAGACGGCCTCAGGCCGGGATGGGAGTATATTTTCACAAATCGCCGCGCCGTCAAGAGCAAGCAGAGCCGGCCTGATAATGATGGCGCGCCCGCGCGTCTGCTGCTATGAAGGCTTATCTTGAAAACAGGCAGTTGAGTGATGTCGAAACCCGCATTTATGACAGCCCCGGTGGCGGGCGAACTTGCCGAGCTGGCGAACTTCACCTGCGATCTTGCGGCGCTCGCCGCAACCATCACGCGGGCGCATTTCCGCCAGCCATTGGAAGTGATCGCCAAGGCGGACAGCTCCCCCGTCACCATCGCCGACCGGGAATGCGAAGCGAAAATCCGCGCGGCGATAACGGCGCGCTATCCGGCGCATGGCATTCTCGGCGAAGAGCACGGGTTTGACGGCGAGGAGCGGGCGGATATCTGGGTCATCGATCCCATCGACGGCACAAAGAGTTTCGTCTCCGGCTTTCCCCTTTACGGGACGCTGCTCGCCTATGTCAGGGAGGGAAGTGCGGAGATCGGCGCGATCTCCATGCCCGAACTCAATGAATTCTGGATCGGCGTCAAGGGGGAGGGGTGTTATTTCAACGGCGCCCCCTGCCGGACCAGCAACCGCACGCGGCTTGACGAGGCGACATTGATGACGACGTCGCTTGAATATTTCACGCCGGCGCAGCAGGTGAAGTTTGATGATCTCGTCAAGGCGACACGCATCCGCCGCTATAGCGGAGATTGCTATATCTACGCGCTTGTCGCCGCAGGCTTTGCCGATCTCGCGGTCGATGCCGGGCTGCAGAGCTATGATTACATGGCGCTGATCCCGGTGGTTGAAGAGGCGGGCGGGGTGATTACCGACTGGTCCGGCCGGCGCCCCGATATCAATTCCGACGGCACTCTGATCGCCGCCGCAACGAAGGAACTCCACGCGGCGGCGCTCGCTCGGCTCGCCGGCTGATCAGAGTTTGAGGCGATAGCGCGGCAGTTCTTCCGCCGAATTCCAGAGAGCGCGGCACCAGCCCACCTGCCGCGCGCCCATCCGCTGATAGAAACCTTCTGCATGAGGATCGATGGCGATATCGAGATGCGCATATCTCTGCCGCCGGGCACTTGCGGCGGCGGCTCTGAATAGCGCTCTGCCGTATCCTTTGCCCATGGCGAGCGGCGCCACATAGAGCAGCATCAGCTCCGCCTCCGCCGCCCGGCAATCCAGCAAATAAAAGCCGGCGATGTCGTCCGCCTCCTCAAGAACGCCGCTCTCCCAGTCGTTAATCAGACTTTCGGTGACAGTAAGCGCGGGCGCAAAGCGCTGCATTTCCGCGTCCGAATATTGCCAGAACGCCTTGGCGGCAAGCGCAATCTCGGTGAGGGCCGGGCAATCCGCGGCGGTGGCAATGCGAAGGGCGATCACGGCGTCAGTCTTTAAAGAGATCCAGGAGACGGTCGGGATAATCGCTGAAGAGGGCATCAACGCCGTCCGCGAAAAGCCGAGTCGCTACGGCGGGATCATTGACGGTGTAGGCGAGCAGCCGATAGCCCGCCGCATGCACCTCCGCCGCCAGTTCTTTGGTAACAAACGGCCAGGCGCAGTTGAGCGTCGCCGCGTCATATTGCGCCATCCGCGCCTGCCAGTCGGGCGGGATCGCGGCGGTGAGATAGCCGAGCGGCACATCGGGCAGGGACTTTCGCACTTCCTGCAATGTTTCCGGCACGAAGGATGAAATCAGCAGCGGCACGTCGTCGGGCCAGTAGTCCACCAACTCCGCGGCGATTTTCTCCGCCGTCGGGATCTGCCAGCCGATGGTCGGCTTGATCTCGAGATTAAGGCCGAGGCCGAGGTCCTTGAGAAGCGCCGCAACCTCGCGGAGTGTCGGCACGCGCTCGCCTTCAAATTTTTCCGAAAACCAGCTCCCCGCATCCAGCGATTTAAGCTCCGCGAGGCTGTGCAGCAGCACCGGCCCTTGTCCATTGGTGGTGCGGCCAAGTTCGGGATCATGCAGGATGACTACTTCGCCGTCGCGGGTCAGCGTTGCGTCGATCTCGACGTAAGCTGCGCCGAGCGCCGCGGCTTCGCGGAGCGAGGCAAGCGTATTCTCCGGCGCATGGCCCGCCGCGCCGCGGTGGCCGATCACTTTTGGCAGCGACGCAAGCACGTCTCTACTCTGTCTCATGAAATCTCTCCCACCCGCCAGTCAATCGGTGTTTTGCCGCAGTTGACAAGATACTCGTTGGCCTTTGAAAAATGCCCGTTGCCGATAAAGCCGCGATGAGCCGAAAGCGGCGAGGGATGCGGACTTTGCAGCACCAGATGCCGGCGCCTGTCGATAAAGGCGCCCTTCTTCTGCGCATACGAGCCCCAGAGAAGAAAGACAATATTTTCCCGCTTTTTCTCCAGTGCGGCGATTGCGGCGTCGGTGAAACGCTCCCAGCCGCGGCCCTGATGGGCGCCGGCGCGCGCCTGCTCGACGGTGAGGACGGCATTCAGCAGCAGAACGCCCTGCCGCGCCCATGGAAGCAAATGTCCGTGCGCCGGGATAGACAGGCCGAGATCGCGGTTCAGTTCCTGATAGATGTTGCGAAGCGAGGGCGGGATTGCAACGCCGGGCGGTACCGAGAAGCTGAGACCGTGCGCCTGTCCCGGCCCGTGATAGGGATCCTGCCCGATGATGACGAGTTTGACCGCCTCGAACGGCGTCGCATCAAAGGCGGCGAAGATGTTGCTGCCGGCCGGGTAGATGATCTTTCCGGCCGCCTTCTCGCGGCGGAGAAACGCGCCGAGTTCCTGCATATAGGGCTGCTCGAATTCAGCCTTTAACTGCGCCAGCCAGCCCGGCTCGAGTTTGATGTCGCTCATCTCAATCCCCCGCCGTTAAAGCCGCTTGCGGCCGCCGAGTTTGTAGAGCGGCGTCGCGAGCAGGCCCTTTGGCAATAGTACCACGCTGATCATAAAGACAAGGCCGAGCAGCAGCGTCCAGTAATCGCCGAAAATCTCGACCAGCCAGCTTTCCGTCCAGCGGGTGAGCAGCGCGCCGAGAAAGGCGGCGAGCAGCATCTCCTTGCCGCCGATGGCAACCCAGATCAGAACCTCTGTCGAGAGCGTAAAGCCGATCAGCGTCGGCGAGACAAAACCATCGAGCGTGACAAAGAGCGCGCCCGCAAGACCTGCAATCATGGCGCCGAGCGCAAAGACGGAGAGCCGGAGCTTGAGATTGCTGTAACCGAGAAAGGCGAGGCGGTCCGGGTGGCTCCGCACCGCCGTCATCAGCAGCCCGTAGCGGGTATTGAGCAGGGCGACGACGGCGAAATAGACGGCGGCGACAATGCCGAGAATGACATAAAAGGTCGGCATGCGGTCCACCAGCTCCAAGCGCGCCCCAAAAAGGCCGAGATCGAGCGGCGGCACGTTAAGAAGGCCGTTGTAGCCGCCAAGCGCATACCAGTTGGTCATCAGCCGTTCTAACACAAGCGCAATCGCAAGGGTGATAATGGCGAGATAGGCGCCGCTGATCCCGCGCCCGGCGAACAGGAATGAGCCGAGCGCGAGGGCGAAAAGGCCGGCCCCGGCCATGGCGGCGGCAAGGCCGAGATAGCTGCTGGTGAGTCCCGGCAGGATCATGCCCTTGGTGATGACCGCCATCAGATAGCCGCCGATGCCGAAAAACATCGCCTGCCCGAAACAGAGGATGCCGCCATAGCCCCAGACGAGCGAGAGCGAGATGGCGAGAAGGCCATAGACGAGATAGGCGGTAAGCTGCCCGGTCCAGTAAGTGCTGATGAAGGCGGGCGCGAGGGCGAGCAGGGCGAAGACGATGAGGGCGGTGAGGCTATTTCGCACGGCGCTCTCCCAGCAGCCCTTCGGGCTTCAGGCGGATGATGAGAATGGCGAGGACATAGACGGTGATCATTGCGGCGACCGGCGAAACCCAGACGGTGAGAAGGTTATTGACGCCGCCAACCACCGCCGCACCCGCGAGGACGCCGGCAAGGGGTCCTGCACCGCCGACCAGAATGGAAAGAAAGCCCGGCACCAGATAGCCAAGGCCCATCTGCGGATCGACGCTGATAAGCGGGGCAACGAGCGCGCCGGCGAGACCTGCAAGGCCTGCGCCGATCACAAAGCTCCAGCGGTACATCCGTCGCGTATCGATACCGAGGACTGCCGATGTAGAGGGGCGCGCGATCACGGCCCGCGCCATCAGCCCGAAACCGGTCCTGAGAAAGAGCCAGAAGGTGCCACTGATGAGCAGCACCGCTATCCCCATCAGCAGCAGACGATAGAGCGGATAGCTGAAGGCCCCAAGGGTAAGCGCTCCCTCAAGCGGTAACGCAACCGAGTGGGACTCCGGTCCGAAAGTCAGCACGATAAGCTGCTTCAACGCGATGGAAAGCCCCCATGTCGCAAGGATCGTATCGAGCGGGCGAAGGTAGATATGGCGCACCAGCAGCGCCTCGATCAGTAGCCCGAGCAGCCCGACAACGAGCGGAGCGAGCAGGATGCCGACGAGGAAGGGGAGGCCATAGGAGGTGGCCGCGACCGTCACATAGGCGCCGATCATGAAAAGCTCGCCATGCGCCATGTTGATGACGCCCATCATCCCGAAAATGACCATCAGCCCGAGCGCGACCAGCACGAGGATCAGGACATAGGAGGTGATATCGAGGAGGACGGGGAGAAAATCCATAAGCTGTCGTCCTTACACGGAAAGATAACGATGGAGCAGGCTGTCGTCCTGATCGAGCGCGGCCGTCTCGCACCCATCGACGATCGCGCCGTTTTCCATAAAGAGGATGCGGCGGGCGAGCGTTCGGACCATCTCGATATTCTGCTCGACAATCAGGATGGCGAGGTCGGTCTCATGGGCGATGCGGGCAAGCTTGAGACCGATCTCATGCACGATGCTCGGCTGGATACCCTCCGTCGGCTCATCAAGCAGCAGCATTTTCGGACCCGCGATCAGCGCGCGCGCGATGGCGAGGATCTGCTGCTGGCCGCCCGAGAAGGTGCCGGCGCGCTGATCTTTGCGCTCCTCAAGAATAGGAAACCAGTCGTAAATCTGATGAAGGGGGAGGAGGGAGGCGCTATCTTTATGGCCAAGCAGGCTAAGGCGGAGATTTTCCTCGACCGTGAAATTTGCAAAAATCTCGCGCCCCTGCGGCACATAGCCTAGCCCGGCGCGGGCGATGAGATGGGTTGGCTGGCGCGCGATACTCCGCCCGGCAAAGTGAATGTCACCTGACTGTGCCGGCAGCAGTCCCATGACGGTTTTGAGAAGCGTTGTCTTGCCCATGCCGTTCCGCCCCATCAGCGCGATGACCTCGCCCGGCGCCACATGGCAGGAGACGCCGCGCAGCACCAGCGCTTCGCCGTAGCCCGCCGTGATCTCCTTTATCTCAAGCATGGTTGAGAGCCTCATGCGTGCCGAAATAGAGCGCCCGCACTTCGGGATCGCGGCGGATGTCGGCGAAGCTGCCGGATTTCAGGATCCGCCCCTTCGACATGACATGCAGGGGGCAGCCGAGATACTGGATGAAGGCCATATCATGCTCGATGACAAGAATGGTGACTTTCTGCTGCTGATTGATGGTGAGGATCAGCTCGGCGGTCGCCCGTGTCTCTGCCTCCGTCATGCCGGCGGTCGGCTCATCCAGCAGAATGAGCGACGGCGCTTGCGCGAGCAGCATGCCGATCTCCAGCCACTGCTTCTGGCCATGCGCAAGCTCGCCCGCCTCGCGCGCCGCGACGTCACTCAGGCGGATAAGCGCCTCAATATCCGCAATCTCTGTCTGCCGCACCGCGCCGCGCGCCGCCACGACAAGATTTTCCCGCGCCGTGAGTTCATCGAAAATTGCCGGCACCTGGAACTTGCGGCCGATGCCGCGCCGCGCAATCAGATGCGGGGCGAGGCCCGTGATGTCCTCACCTTTAAAAAAGACATGGCCGCTATCGGGGCGAAGCGCACCTGTGATCAGGTTGAAAAGGGTGGATTTGCCGCATCCGTTCGGCCCGACCAGCGCGTTCACGCTGCCCTCTTCGAGGGACAGAGAGAAATTGTCCACCGCACGAAGGCCGCCGAAATTTTTCACCAGCGATCTGAGCTCTAGAAACGACATGCGGCCTTTCGATGATTCAATAGAGTCATATGTGATCAAACAAATGATGATTGTACACGAACAATAATTTAATATGTATACAGTCGAATATTGCGTAAAGGGTCGGCTGGATTCATCAAAATTCGGCCATTTTGCCGGAGCATAACGGTAATGAATTGATTCTTCTAGAGTAAATGGCATATCCATGCACATTCCAAATGTCGGGGTCTTAAGGTTCGGCCGCGTCAGCTACGAAAAGAGATATCAACCGGGGAAGACTCAATGATCAACATTTCCAGAAGACAGTTTATGGGTGCCATTGGTGCGACCGCAGCAGCGTCTACGTTCAGCATGCCAGCCATCGCATCGGGCAAAACCATCCGGATCGGCGCGGTACAGCCTTTCTCCGGCGGGCTGGAGCTGTTCGGCAATCAGGCTAAGATGGGGCTCGATCTTGCGGCGGCGGAAATCAACGCGGCGGGCGGCCTCCTCGGTCATCCCGTTGAAATTCTCTATGAAGACAACAAGACGGATCCGAAAACCTCCGTCGAGCGGGCGCGCAAGCTGATCGAGCGGGACGAAGTGATGGCGATATCGGGCCCCATCACCTCTTCGGCGCGCGATGCCATGGCGGCGACGATGGAGCGGGGCAAGACGCCGCTTTTCTACGCCACCAACTATGAAGGCGGTATCTGCAACCGCTACCTCTTCTCCTTCAACACCGTGCCGAACCAGGACACGGCGCCCCTGATCCCGTATCTGAAGGAGATCGGTGTCGGCGACAGCTATTATATGTTCGGTGCCGATTATATCTGGCCGCGCAACATGTTTGCGACTGCCAAGGCGATCATCGGCGAGGTCGGCGGCACGACGCTCGGCGAGGAATATACCCCCTTCGGCGTCAAGGATTTCGCGCCCGTCATCCGTAAAATCGCGGATTCCGGCGCCAAAATCCTGTTGTTCGCGCTACCGGGCGCCGATGGCATCACCTTTATCAAGCAGGCGGAGGAATTCGGCCTCACGAAAACGGTGAAAATCGCCTTCCTCGGCTTTGCGGAGACCTATCTCGGCGCTTTCGGTCCCGGCAAGGGCGAGGGGATGTATGTCGGGGTGCCGTTCGTTGCGAGCTCCGATGAGCCGAGCGTGCAGGACTTCGTCGCCCGGCTGCACAAGGCCAACGGGCAGGACGCGGTGGTTTCCTTCTATGTCATGACGCACTATAATTCCGTTATGGCGCTGAAAGCGGCCCTTGAGAAAGTCGGCAAGGTGGACCGCGAAGCGATGATCGACGCCATGGAAGGAATGACCTTCGATATCCCGACCGGCCCGGCGACAATCACCGCGGCCGATCATCATGTCGCGATGAATATGTATATCGCCAAAACCGAAGATGGCGCCCTCAATGTCGCCAAGAAGCTTGGTATTATCGAGCCCGCGCCGCAGTGCGGGACATAAGGAGACAGTATGAAAATCAGTGACCTCACCCGGGAAGTCAGTCTGGCAATGCCGCTTGCCTTCGCCGAATTCGATCCGGCGGCGGCAGGGCGGAAAACCGGCTTTGTGATTGTCGATGAGGTTAACGGTTTTGTGACCGTCGGGGCAGGGGCGCTCGCGCCGCCGGCGCCCGATGCGCAGGTTGCCACGATGGTCAGTGAAACCGATCGCATTGCGCGGCATTTCACGGGGCAAAACTGGCCGATCCTTGCGTTTCTCGACACCCATACGTCGGGCAAGGCCGAGCCGCCCTATCCGCCGCATTGCGAGATCGGCACCGGCGAGGAGGAACTCGTCGATGATCTGAAATGGCTGGAGACGGACCGCAATACCACGCTCGTCAAAAAGGATTGCATCAACGGTTTCGTTGGCGCGATCCAGAAGGATGGAAGCAACGCGTTCGTTGACTGGGTGAACGCGAACAGCATCACCGATCTGCTGGTCGTCGGCATCTGCACCGATATCTGCGTGATGGATTTCGTCCTCACCACGTTGAGTGCGCGCAATCACGACATGATGCCGACGCTGAAGGATATCCATATCTATGAAAGCGGCTGCGCGACCTATGACCTGCCGCGCGATGTCGCGGTGGAAATCGGCCAGGGCGCAACGGCGGCGCATCCGCAGGAACTGACGCATTATCTCGGCTTTTACTTTATGGCGAGCCGCGGCGCCAAGCTTGTCAACAAGGTGATCCTTCAGTCATAATGCCGTCTCGATAACCTGAAACGGGGGAGGGGGACATGATGATCACCGCAAACGGCAACAGCTTTGATACGCGGCTTGAAGGGCCGGAGGGCGCGCCCGTCATCACGCTTGGCCATTCGCTTTGCTGCGATCTCGGCGCGTGGGACGAGCTTGCCGCCGACCTCTCGAAAGATTATCAGGTCCTCCGCTACAGCCTCCGCGGCCACGGAAAAAGCGCGGCGAGCGCGCCGCCCTACACAATGGCGCTGCTCGCCGACGATCTCGCCGCCATTCTCGATCATTACGGCATCGCGAAGAGCCATATTCTCGGCCTCTCCATCGGCGGCATGATCGGGCAGGAATTTGCGCTTCGCTATCCTAACCGCGTCTTGAGCCTTATCATCTCAAGCTCGATGTGCGCGCTCCCCGAAGGCTCCGAGGCGCTCTGGCCGGAGCGCATCCGCCTCGCGAAAGAGGAGGGGCTGCAGGCAACGGTTGAGACCAGCATGTCGCGCTGGTTCGTTGCGGGCTCGCTGGACAAGCGGCCGGAACTGGACGCCCGCGTTCGCCGGATGATCGTTGAGACGTCGGTGGATGGCTATGTCGGCTGCTGTCACGCCATCGCGGGGCTTGATCTGAAAGACCGGATTTCGGCGATCGACGCGAAAACCCTGATCCTCGTCGGCAGCGAGGATGCAAGCACGACGCCGAGTGCGGCCGAGCAGATCAGGGACCGGATCCGGGGGTCGCGCCTGGTTGTCGTCGATAACGCCGCCCATCAGCTCGCACTCGAAAAGCCGGAAATCTTCCGCACCGAAGTGCGCCGTCACCTTGCGGAGGTCTAGAGCCCTTTCAGGGTCGCCGCGTGAAAGGCGATATGATCCTCGATAAAGGTCTGGATAAAGTAATAGCTGTGATCATAGCCGTCCCGCAGGCGGAGGGTGAGGGGCTGTCCGGCCGCGCGGCAGGCGGCCTCGAACAGCTCCGGCTTCAGCTGCGAATCTAAAAACTGATCCGCTGTTCCTTGATCGATCAGGATATCGCGCGCCCGGCCACCGTCTTTGACAAGCTCCGCCGCGTCATAGCGCCGCCAGGTCGCTTTGTCGGACCCAAGATAGCCGCTGAAGGCCTTTTCGCCCCACTGGCAGTTCATCGGTGATGAGATCGGTGCGAAGGCGGAGACGGATTTGTAAATCTCCGGATTTTTAAGCGCGAGGGTGAGCGCGCCGTGCCCGCCCATGGAATGCCCGGTAATGCCGGTTCGCGCGTGATCGGCATTGAAGTTCGCTTCCACCAGTTTCCGAAGTTCGCCCCTCACATAGCTTTCCATGCGATAGTTTTTCGCCCACGGGTCTGCTGTCGCATCGAGGTAGAAACCCGCGCCGCTGCCGAAATCCCAATCCTCATGCTCGCCCGGCAGGTCAAGGCCGCGCGGGCTGGTATCGGGCATGACGAGGATCAGCCCATGCGCGCTTGCGGCGCGCTGCGCGCCCGCTTTGATGGTGGCCGTGTCCTCCGTGCAGGTAAGGCCGGCGAGAAAATAGAGAACGGGCGCTTTCGCGGATTTCGCAGCAGGCGGCTGAAAGACCGCGAACCGCATGGGCGTCCCGGTCTCCGATGACTGATGCTCGTAAAAGCCCTGAATGCCGCCAAAGCAGGCCTGTTCGGAAATAATTTTCATAATGCTGACACGTCCAAAATATCTGTTCTCAATATAGCGACCAGACTAGCGAATAATCAGAGGCCCGGCAACTCGGCGCCCCGGCAGCGGCAAGAGGCCGGCGGGCGGGAAGCGCAACGCATCCTCCGCCCCGCGCGGATCGTGAAGGGTGCGTGTCGGTGCCGGGGTGTGCGGCCGGCAGAGGATCAGAACGTCACGACGCTCCGGATCGATTTCCCGGCATGCATCAGGTCGAAGCCTTCGTTGATTTTCTCGATCGGCATGACATGGGTGATGAGATCATCGATGTTGATCTTGCCGTCCATATACCAGTCGACGATTTTCGGAACGTCCGTCCGGCCTTTCGCGCCGCCGAACGCCGTGCCTTTCCAGACGCGCCCGGTGACCAGCTGGAAGGGGCGGGTTGAAATCTCCTGGCCGGCGCCCGCGACGCCGATGATGACGCTCGTGCCCCAGCCCTTGTGGCAGCATTCGAGCGCCTGGCGCATGACATTGACATTACCGATGCATTCGAAGGAAAAATCCGCGCCGCCCTTGGTGAGATCAACAAGATAGGGGACGAGATCGCCCTCCACCTCATTCGGATTGACGAAATGAGTCATGCCGAATTTCTCGCCGAGTTCTTTTCGCGACGGATTGAGATCGACGCCGACGATCATGTCCGCCCCCGCTATCCGCGCGCCCTGAATGACATTGAGGCCGATGCCGCCAAGGCCGAACACCACCACATTGTCACCGGGTTGCACCTTCGCGGTATTGATCACCGCGCCGATCCCGGTGGTGACGCCGCAGCCGATATAGCAGACCTTGTCAAAGGGCGCGTCCTCGCGGATTTTCGCAAGCGCAATCTCCGGCACGACGGTGTAGTTCGCAAAGGTCGAGCAGCCCATGTAATGAAAGACTTTCTCGCCATTGATCCTGAAGCGGCTGGTGCCGTCCGGCATCAGCCCTTGCCCCTGCGTTACCCGGATGGCCTGGCAGAGATTGGTCTTGCCGCTGGTGCAGTAGTCACATTCGCGGCATTCCGGCGTATAGAGCGGAATGACGTGATCGCCTTTTTTGAGGGACGTCACGCCGGGGCCGACATCGACGACGACGCCTGCGCCCTCATGGCCGAGAATGGCAGGGAAAATGCCTTCCGGATCATCGCCCGAAAGGGTGAAGGCATCGGTGTGGCAGAGGCCACTCGCCTTGATTTCCACCAGAACTTCGCCAGCGCGCGGGCCATCCAGCGTTACGGTCTCGATGGTGAGAGGGGCTCCAGCTTTATGGGCGACAGCGGCTTTGACTTCCATCTGATCCTCACTTTTCAGGGTTTTTCTTGCTCGGGCGAGTCTGCCGCTTTAGAACATCGGTGGCAAGGTCTTTTCAATCACGACAATTTGCCCGAGGCGGGCGGGGAGGGATGCATGCGGATTGATGGCGTGGCATATCGGAGCATTGCGCTCGCGGCCGATGGCTGGTCGGTCGATATCATCGATCAGACGCGGCTGCCGCATGATTTCGTGGTGAAAAGCCTGCGAACGGTTGACGAGGCGGCTGATGCGATCCGGCATATGCTGGTGCGGGGCGCGCCGCTGATCGGGGCGACAGCGGCCTATGGCCTCGCGCTCGGCCTTCGCCGGGAGACGAGCGATGCAGCGCTCCGCCAGTTTGCCGAAAAATTGGTCGCGACGCGGCCGACCGCTGTCAACCTGCAATGGGCAGTGCAACGGATGCTGGACGCGCTGCTGCCGCTTGGTGAAGGACAGCGCCTTGCCGCGGCTTACGCGCTCGCCGCCGAAATCTGCGACGAGGATGTGGCGATCAACAGCGCCATCGGCGATCATGGTCTTGCGATCCTGGAGAAGCACTGGCGGGAGAAGCAGGAGAGAGGTGGGGCGGAGCGTCTCAATATCCTCACCCATTGCAACGCGGGCTGGCTCGCCACTGTCGATTGGGGAACGGCCCTCGCGCCCATTTACAAGGCTTTTGAGGCTGGCATCCCGGTGCATGTCTGGGTCGATGAGACGCGGCCGCGCAATCAGGGGGCACATCTCACCTGCTGGGAGCTTGGCAAGCATGGCGTGCCGCATACGTTGATCGTCGATAACGCGGGTGGCCATCTGATGCAGCAGGGCGAGGTCGATCTTTGCATCACGGGTACTGACCGGACGACGGCGACGGGCGATGTCTGCAACAAGATCGGCACCTATCTCAAAGCCCTCGCGGCGAAGGACAATGGCGTGCCTTTCTATGTCGCGCTGCCGGGCCCGACCATCGACTGGCAGATCGAGGACGGGCTGCGCGAGATACCCATTGAAAACCGCGGTGGGCATGAAGTCGAATATATCAGCGGGGCGATGGGCAGAGGGGAGACGGCAACAGTTCGTATAGTGCCGGAGTTTTCGAGCGCCGCCAATCCCGCCTTTGATGTGACGCCCGCCCGGCTGATTACCGCGCTGATTACCGAGCGGGGCGTCGCGTCGGCAAGCCGCGAAGGTCTCGCCGGACTTTATGATAGATCATAGATTTCTGGTATTTCAGTAGCTTACGACCGTTTTCGGATGCGCCACTCAAAGCAGTCGTCGCCATAATCCTGCCGCTGCTGCACTTCGAGCACGAGGGCGCGGTTATGCACCGCGAGCGCGCCCTGCCAGAGCTGGTTCCAGCTGTCAAAGACCGAGGCGGGTTGCGCCTCCGCACCGCGCATCAGGCGCCAGCCCTTTTGCCGGACATGGACGGCATTACCCTTTGCCTCCCATTCCGCCTCATCATCATGGCCGATCGCCATCCGG
Organism: Sneathiella sp.; assembly: GCF_036844445.1. Taxonomy (GTDB): domain Bacteria; phylum Pseudomonadota; class Alphaproteobacteria; order Sneathiellales; family Sneathiellaceae; genus Sneathiella. Next base: position 646,946 of record NZ_DAIUFV010000001.1, read on the forward strand.
GTAAGGTACCGGGCAAAATCCTCCGGGCTGTCGCCGGTAATGCCAAGGAGGTCGGCGGTCTTGCGGTAAAACTGCTTGCCGATAAGCTGCGCCGTGATGCCGCCATAGACGGTCGCGTCCATCGGTCCAAACTGTGCGGCAAGCTCGATCAGCGCATTTTTCGCATAGTCCATTGAATAGTTGCGATTGGCCTTTTGCAGCCGCTCCTCGGGCCAGGTGGAGATGTCAAGCGTTGGCGCCGCGGCGGGGTCAAAGGGCGGGGCAATCTCGCCCGGCCGGAATTGCAACCGCTCCTCCGGCGCGAGATCATGGTCGAACTCCCTGAAATAGCCGGCCATGCCATATTGCCCGTCCATGTCCTGCGAGACGCAGACGAAGCCGAGGCGCGGATTCTTGAGGCTGACGCCGTTGTGTGCGTACCAGCCCTTGAGATAGCCGTGGTTTACTTCCATCGGGATGCCGCAGATGGCCGCGCCGTCATAGATCCAGCGTGGATGGCAGAAATGCACCCAGGCTTTCCTATCGTTCTCATACATATATTCGACCGGAACGCCGCCGACGCCGTTCGAGAGATAATGATACTGTGCGCAGGCGACCGCGTCGGGCAGGCCGGAGAGCCCCAGCTTCTCAAAGCTTGAAAGAAACTTCTCGTGATGCTGGCGGCGGAAGATGTTGAAGGTGAAATCGCCGGCGGCGAAGCGGTCCTTGCGGCTCGCGAGCGTCAGCAGGACGCCGGTAAAATAGGCATGGTAAAGCGTTGCGACGGCTTCATAGCCGTTCTTTTTGTCTGAAGCGACTGACATGATATCCTCTCCGGCCGTATCGTTATCTGCCGCGAGTATATAGGCGCAAAATTATTTCGCCATACTTCCGTTGCCGCCGCCGATGGCAGGCCAACTGCCTCTATCCTAAAAATGCTTCACATTTGGAACGTGGCATTCATATGTCGTATAGACATTCTTGAGATTGCAGACATTGTTGACCGCGATAACGAGATTGCCGCGGCAGTCATTGAAGGAGACCCAGCCCTCGACACGATCGACATACCCGCCGCCGACGCCGTTTGCACTGTAGATATTCATGACCGTCACATCACGAATGCGGCTTTCGGGCACATCAAGGGAGGTGATTATCTTGTCGATTTCCGGCCCGCAGCGGGCAAAGCCAAGGCCTTGAACAGATGCGGGCGCGAGCAGGAGTGCGGCAAGAAGACTGAGCGAAAGGAAGCGCATGAAAGGCATCATTTTTTCCCCCGAAGGCCATATCCCTTTCAGCTAGGGGAGAAATGGCGATAGGCAAGGGGGCGGCGCGCAATTTCCTGCTCCCGTTCTGGAAATTTTATGCAATACTTTGCGCTTCATTGGCCTCGGGGGAAGCCATGTCCATATTGTCATCATCTGCCGCGCGCGCGGCGCGCATCCTGCTTGCTTTCTGTCTGATTCTGTTGCCGCTTCGCGCAGGAATGGCGGATACCGTCACAATTCGCGATTTTAACGAGCTCAGCGCCTTTATCGAAAAGAGTGGCTATTCGCTTCAGAAATGGCGGACGCAGCAGCAGCCGGTGCCGCCTTACGTCATTCTCGATATTCCCGATGAATGGCGCCTGCGGGTCGCGCCGAACCTGCCGGTGGACGAGAAGAAGCGCACCTTCCTGCTTCTGACCGTGCCGCTTGCGCTGGTCGCCAATCACGCGCTGCTGCAGGACCGGCGGAAGCTGCTCGAACTGGAAAATGAAACGAAGGAGGGGCGACGGATGTCGCCCGAGGATAAAAACTGGCTCGCCGGTGAGGGCACGCGCTACGGCGTTTCGGCGAGCCTCGATACCGAAGAGTTCTGGCGCGAGTTGACGCATAAAATGGATCTCGTGCCGCCCTCGCTGATGCTCGCGCAGATGATCGAGGAGAGCGGCTGGGGCACGTCACGCTTCACAAGCGAGGGGAATGCCTTCTTCGGGCAATGGAGCTACAAATCCGGCATCAAACCGGGCGAGCAGCGCGCGGCGGAGAAAGGGGATTATCGCATTGCCGCCTTCAAGGCGCCGCTCGACTCGGTTGGCGCCTATCTGCTCAATCTCAACTCAAATCAGGCCTATGCTGAGTTTCGCGCCAAACGCGCCCATCTCCGGGCTGCGGAAAAGGTGCCGACGGGTTATGATCTTGTGGATACGCTCATCAACTATTCCGAACGCAAGGAAACATATGTGCATCTTCTTCGCGATATCATTGCACGGAACGATCTTGCTCCGTTCGATCACGCCGAGCTTGCCGATGAGCGGATTAAGTATCTGGTTTTGCGATAGAAAGGCGGCCCTCGCCGCTTAGTCGGAGGCGAAGGCCGCCTCGGCCTCGAGCAGCGCGCGGCGCTTGTCCGCCGCCTTGAAGCGCAGCCGGACGAGACGGTTCAAATTGATCAGCCCGTCAAGCAGCCCCGGAATAACCACTTCAGATGGCTTTTTCTGCTGCGAAAGCTGGCGGAGCGCCGTCAGCATCGTGTCGCTGTGGCGAATGCCGTCATCGACGAGAACGCCGATCAGCCCGGCCTCGGCGGCGCGGGTCGCGCGGATATACTGCTCGAGCCGCGGCACCGTGCGCGGAATGATCAGCGCCCGCTTGTTCATGGAGAGGACTTCACAGAAGGTATTATAGCCGCCCATCGCAACCACCGCCGAGGCGTCCTGCATCAGGCTTTCCATGTGGCTGTCAAAGGTGACGGCGCGGACGCGCGGCAGTTTCTGGATCCGCTCGCGGAAACTCGCCCGGGTTTCCGGAGGCATAAAGGGGCCGAGAACGAAAAGGGCGCTAAGGGGCGGCTGGCGGGTTGATTCATAGGCGCGCAGCACCCAGTCCGTCAGCACATCGCCGTCGCCGCCGCCGCCAACGGTGACGAGCACGTAAGGCTCCTTCATCTCGCTCAAAATCGCGGGATCGGCAACGGCCGGCGCGCTTCGCGGCAGGTAGCCGGTGTAGGTGATCTTGCGCTTGACGCTCGCGGGGATATCGAGCCCCGTCAGCGGATTATAGATCTGCTTGACGCCAAACACCCAGATATCGTCATAGAGATCGTTGAGCGCCGGCAGGACATTCTTGCGCTGCCACTCCGGGCCGAGCAGGGACGGGTCGTCAAGGACGTCGCGAAGGCCGAGGACAAGATGCGTGCCACGTTCTTTCAGCATCTCCAGCGTTTCGGTTACCTCGCCCTTGAGGCCGTAGGGCTCCTTGTCGACAATGAAGATATCCGGATCGAACGTCTCGGCGGTATGCTGGATGATCGAGGCGCGCATCGCCAGCGTCTGCTCCGTGTCGATATGCAGGCTGAGCGAGGTATATTCGCCATTGCGAAGCTTGATGATCCCCGGGATGCGAACGAAATCGACGCGGACCTTGAAGTCGAAACTGCCGATAATGGGGGAGCCGGAGAGAATAAGGACGGAGAGATTCTGGTTCTGCTCAACCAGCGAATTGGCCATTACCATACAGCGTCTCAAATGACCGAGGCCAAATGAATCGTGACTGTATATCAGGATACGTCGTGCGCGTTCGCTTTCGCTCATGGTATGAACCCCGCCCCCCGGTTTTCCCGGATATACGGACATAGAAGGCGCGTTTCAACAATTTTATTTCTTCGCAATTGTCATTTTGCGCGGAACTGTTGCAAATCCATTTCTCCGATACATTCAGTCCGTCATCGCGCGAAAGTGGGGGCGGGAGGCCAAGAATCGATTCTTCAAATCTATTAAAGCGAGAGTGCGCGGGGAGGGAAATAATCTACCAAAGTTTGTATTGCTCCGAAGTATGGCTACTATAAATAATTTTAATTCTAAATTAACCATAAATATTTGTGTAATTAACTATAATTACGAAAAGTTTTGGGTGACGGCGAATCATTTTTATTTATATAAAATTCTCCTGATGTTGGGAAAAACGATTGTATATTGAACAGTTGCGCACGGCATCGGATCGTAGATTAATCCGTCACAATACATACAGGTCGACTTGTTTCTTAATTAAGCGCGAGCCGGGCTGTCGGAAATCAAAAAAATTGACAGGCGATATTCGGGTGCGCCCTTCGCCCAGGATGAAGGGGGATATCGCAGCCATCGCCGGACAACAACAATTTAAAGTAGCGCTCCACGTGTGTATAAATAGAAATTTTCCAACAAGATAGAACAGAGAGGTGAGAGATAATGAGAATGCTAAAAGACATCCTGCGCGATGAGAGCGGCGTGACAGCCGTTGAATATGCCCTTATGGCGGCGGCGGCCGCCGCGGTTGTCGGCGTGGCCGGGGCGGCCTTTTATACGAAGCTCGAAACCGCCTTTAACGCGATCGACCTGACCGGGTCGGGCAGCGGCAGCGGCGGCGGCAGCGGTAACTGAGTTTTGCGGCAGCTCCCGGCCGGCGGCGCCGCCGGGAAGTTGCATTTTCCCCGAAAGCCATTTCCATGAGCGATATCTATCCCGTGCTGACGCTACTGCTGCTGTTCATTGCGGCCATGACCGATCTCACGGCGCGCATCATCCGCAATTGGGTGTCGCTCGCAATCCTGCTGCTCTTCGTGCTGTATGCCGCGAGTCCCGCGCGCGATGTTGACGTGCTTCCCCATCTTTTTGCGGCAGCCATGCTTTTCCTGCTTCTTTTCATTGGCTTTGTGTTTGGCAAGATCGGCGGCGGGGATGTCAAGCTCGCGAGCGTGACAATGCTCTGGGCGGGGCCGGGCGCGGCAGCGGATTTTCTCTTTGTGACGGCGCTTGCTGGCGGCGCGCTTGCGCTGCTCGTGATCAGCCCGCAGGCGCAATGCCTGACAGCTCTGCTTGCCGCGCCGCTTCACCGGTTCGTGCGGGCGCCCGCGCCCGCTCTGGCCAGCACGGTGCCATATGGTGTTGCCATCGCGGCGGGCGGCGGCGTCGCGCTCTATGGCCGCTATCTGGCGGGAGGGTAAGCGCGGATGCGGAGCTTTATTTTCATCCTGATCGCGGCGCTGTTTCTCGGCTCCGCCGCTTATCTCGGCAATATGCTTTTCTTTCGGCCGACGGAGGCCCAATCCAGGGTGGCCGAGGCTGACGTGGCAGCGCCGGCGCAATATGCATTGCGTCTCAGGCGCGCTCAGCTGCCGGGCGATATCTTAAGGCCCAATCTTCTCGAATGGTCTCCGCGCGAAAGTGAGATCGCCCGCGGGCCGCTGCTGCTGCGGGGGAGTGTCGAGCTTGCCGACCTTGACGGGGCGGTCCTTTTGACGGCGCGGGGCGGCGGCGAGTTTCTGGAGGAGGCTGATATCCTTCGCCCCGGGGACAGCGGGTATGAAAAGGCCCTGCTCCGCGCCGGCGAGCGGGCGCAGGCGCTCGAGATCGGCAATCGTAGCGACTACGCGGCGCTTCGCGTCGGCGATCATGTCGATCTAATCCTCAAATTTGCCGCGCCCGCGACATCCGCGAAGGCGGGGGAGACGCTCGTCCGGCGGCTCGCCGAGAATGTCCGCATCACGGCCCTCCCCGAAAGCCTTGCGGGAAAGCCGCCGGCGAAGATAACGCTTGCCTTGCCTGAAGAGAGTGTCGCCCGCGTTCTGCTGGGGGAAAGCATCGGTCGGCTGGTAATCGCGCCCTATGGTTATGCGAGCGGCGCGCGGCGCGACGCGGAAGCGGCGGAGGCCACCCTCTCGGTAACCGACCTCTTTCCCGAGCTTGCCAAAGCGCCGCGGCCGGTCCGCCCACCGGCGCCGCGCGAAGTGATCATCATGCGGGGCGGTGAAACGAGCGTGGAGAAATTTCCCACCGTTCACCGCGCCCCTCCGGTCCGTGAAACAGAAGCGGGCGGGTCCTGAGATGAGACGGCATTTCGGGCATATCGGCGCAATCACTCTCATCTTGGCGGCGCTTCTGCTGCTGTCATCTTCGCTTGCGCATCCCGAGGAGAGGGGGGCGGTCCCGGAGATCTCACTCGCCATCAATGAGGGGCGGCTCTTCCCGCTGTCGGCCGCCGCGTCCGAAGTGCTGCTCACCGATCCCGATATTGCGGATATCCGCCTCACGGCGACGGGCGGCCTCTTTATCTACGGCAAGCGCCCGGGCCGCACCCATGTCATGGTGGTGGGGGCGCGGGGCGCCCCGCTGTTTGAGCGCGTTGTCACCGTGCTTCGCGATGTCGCGCTCATTGAGAGCCTGCTTGGAAGGCAGTTCCCGGAGAGCCGTCTTCATGTCAGCGCGACGCCCGGCCGGATCATCCTTGGCGGAACGGCGCAGTCGCCCCTTCAGGCCGAGCATATCCTTGCCGTCACGCGCGGGTTTCTGGGTAAGGATGAGGAAATCGTCAATCGCCTGGAGCTCGCCGCGCCCGCGCAGGTGAATATCCGCGTCCGCATCGTCGAGATGAACCGGGAGGCATCAAAAAATCTCGGCATCAACTGGAATATGCTGCTCAATCCGGGCTCGCTCGCGATCGGGCTGATCACCAACCGCTGGCCGGCGCTGCTGTCGGGCGGCGGGCTCCTGCCATCGTCGGCGTCAACCGGCCTTGGAGGAAGCGCGCTCCTCGGTTATCAGGGCAGCAACGGATCGGCGTCGCTGATCATTGATGCGCTGGCCGAGGAAAATCTGCTCACTGTCCTTGCCGAGCCCAATCTCACGTCGCGCTCCGGCGAGACGGCGAGCTTCTTCGCAGGCGGCGAGTTTCCCATCCCCGTCTCGGCAACCGACGAGCAGGTGACGATCGAGTTCAAGAAATTCGGCGTCATCCTCGACATCACGCCGACTGTTCTCTCGAACGATCGCATCAGCATTCATATCCGCCCCGAGGTGAGCGAGATTTCCGATCTCGGCGCGGTGGTCATCAACAACTTCCGCATTCCCGGCATCGCCGTCCGCCGGACCGAGGCGACGATCGAGCTTGCGAGCGGACAGAGTTTCGCCGTCGCCGGCCTCTTACAGAACCAGACCCGCAATCTCGTGAGCGAAGTGCCCTGGCTTGCCGATCTCGCCATCCTCGGGCCGCTCTTTCGCTCGACGCGCTATCGCAACATGGAGACGGAGCTTGTCATTATCGCGACGGCAAATATCGTCCGGCCGCGGAGCCGCGATGAGTTCAGAACCGCCGTTGATCGCTACCAGCCGACAGACACGCTGGAGAAAATGACCACGGGCCGGCTTGCGCGGCCGGCCGCTGCTGCGGAAATCCCGGACGAGAGGGCGGAGCCGCCGCTGAAACTGACGGGTCCGGTCGGCTTTATCTATTAGTAGGAGGGGGAAAGGCATGAGAGGATCAGGGATCGCCGCGGCTTTAATTGCCGCCGTCTTGCTGGCGGCCTGCACGGCGTCGCCGCTCCCCGGAACGCTGCCACCTGCCGCCGGCGTCAACGCTGTCACGGCGATGAGCACGCGCCTCACTTTCGAGCCGGGCGGTGCGGAGGGCGCGCTTCAAACCGCATCCGGCATCCCGCTTGAGACTGTGCTTTTGCAGCTGCGCCGTGACCCGCCGGCGCTCGTTACCTTGCAATCTTTTGGCGGCGCGGGTCCTCGCCCCCCAAAAATTCAGGCCGCGCTTGAGAAAGCGGCGCTTGCCGAACTCGCCCTGATCGAATGGCTGCCGTCCGTTCCGGCCGCGGCGGAACGGCTTGAGCTTGAGGTGACCTATTATCGCTATAGCCTTGCGGACTGCGGCGCCGATCTCGCCTACCGCAAGCTCGATCATATCGCCCGCACGTCGCCGGGTTTTGGCTGTGTGGTCGAACAGAACCGCCTACTGAGCCTTGCTTACCCTGCGGAATGGTATGAGGGGCGTCGTCTCGGGCCGGCTTCAAGTGCGCGCGACGCGGCGGCGGTTTCCCGCTATTTCACAGCCGCGCCGCGCCCGATGCCTGATGCCGGACGATAGGGAGAGAAGCCTCATGATGCGGAAATCCTCCCCCGAAATTGTTACCTTCCCGAAGGCGGAGAAAGAAGCCGTCCGGATCGCCGCCTACGTCGGGGACCGGGAGACGGAACAGCAGCTTCACGAGCTTTTCGGCAGATGGGGCTATGAGACGACATATATCCAGAAAGGCCGGATCCCGGACGCGCGCCGCGACTACGCAAGCCGCAATATGCCACCTGTGCTCATCGTCGATATCTCGGATGCAGCCTTGCCGCTGTCTGAGTTGAAGACACTCGCCGATATCTGCCCGCCTGAGGTCAATGTCGTCGCGCTCGGGACCCGCGATACCGTCGGACTGTACCGCGATCTGATGGAGATCGGCGTCACCGATTATCTGGTGAAACCGGTCCCGGCGGATCTTCTCTTTCGCGCCATCGCCCGGGCGAGCGGGCAGAAGGCCGGCCGCCAGATGGACGCGCGCACCGGCAAGACGGTTGCGGTTTTTGGCGTGCGGGGCGGCGTCGGTGCGACCACAGCGGTCGCCAGTCTCGGCTGGCTGCTCGCCCATCACTACAGCCGCCATGTGATGATGACGGATCTCAACCTTGGCGCCGGCTCGCTCGCGCTCGATCTCGGGGAGGCGGCGGGCGGCGGCCTCGCGGAGCTCCTTTCAAGCCCCGAGCGCATTGACGAGATGGTGATCGAGCGGGCCACCCTTTCCGTCGGCGATAAGCTGCGGCTGCTTGCGGGCGGCAATGACCGGCCGGGCGGCGGCGAATATGACGCCCAGGCTGTCGAGGCGCTGATGAGCCATCTGCGCCCGCGCTATCACTTTATTTTCCAGGATCTCGACCGCGCCCGTCCGGCGGCCTCTTCTCTGCTGCTGGAGCGGGCCGATATCCGGGTCCTGATACTGGAGCCGACGCTCGCCGCCGTTCGCGATGCCGCGCGGCTGGTGACAAGGCTCGGCGAAGGGGAGGCGCGACAGGAGCTTTTTATCATCGTCAACCGCGGCCGCGATATTCGAAGCGGCGATGTCCCGACGGAGAAGATCGCCGAGGTGGTGGGCCGTCCCGTGGATCTGGTCATTCCCTTCGAGCGCAGGCGTCTCGCCGTCGCCAGCCTGAACGGGGAAGCCGCGATGCAGCGGAAATCGGCCGTCCAGCGCGCCTATCTTCGCTTCGCCGGGATCCTCCTCGGGCAAGGCCCGGCGCGGCCGCGCCGCACCCGCTGGCCGCTGCGACTATAAGAGGCGGTAATGTTCGGACGACGCTCGGAACGTGATGAATACGGCACCCTTCAGGAGGAGACGGGCCCGTTCAAGGCTGGCCTTGAGAATGTGCCGAGAGAGCTGACCCTGCTGCCGCCGGAGCTGATTGAGCGCGTCCGGAGCCGCTTTTTCAGCCGCATCGACCCCTCCGCCGCCTCCGCGCTGCCACCCGAGCAGCTGCGTCTTCGCATTACCGAGGCGGTTACTAAAATCGTCGATGAGGAGAAGCTGCAGGTCAACGGCTCAGAGCAGGCGGCGATCGCGCGCGAGCTTTTTGATGATATTGTCGGCACTGGCCCCATCGAGGCGCTGCTCGCCGATCCCTTGGTGAGCGACATTCTGGTGAACGGTTTTGATACGGTCTATGTCGAGCGGGGCGGGCGTCTTGAACTCACCCGCTACCGTTTTCGCAGCGAGGAGCATGTGCTTGAGGTAGCGCGGCGCATCGCGGCCTCCGTCGGGCGGCGCATCGACGAGGCCAACCCGATGGTGGATGCCCGCCTCAAAGACGGCAGCCGTGTCAATGTGATCACCGCGCCGCTGTCGGTATACGGGACCGTGATCTCGATCCGCAAATTCGCCAAGCAACCGCTCAGCCTCGATGATCTCGCGCAGCGCGGCTCGCTGTCCGCGCAAATGTGCGGGTTTCTCAAAATCGCGGCGCAAAGCCGACTCAATATCCTCATCTCCGGCGGGACGGGCTCGGGCAAAACGACGCTTCTCAACGCCCTCTCGGGCCTTATCCGGGAAACGGAGCGCATTGTCACCATCGAGGATGCCGCCGAAATTGCCCTGCAACGGCCGCATGTCGTCAGCCTCGAAACCCGTCAGCGCAATAGCGAAGGCGTCGGCGAGGTGACGCAGCGGGATCTGCTGCGCAATTCCCTTCGCATGCGGCCAGATCGCATCATTGTCGGTGAGGTGCGCGGCGCCGAGGTGCATGACATGTTGCAGGCGATGAATACCGGTCATGACGGATCGATGTCGACCATTCACGCGAACAGCGCCCGCGATGCGTTGCTCCGGCTCGAGAACCTGATGCTCTCAACCCTCGCAAATTACCAGAGCGGCGGCGCCCGTCAGCAGATTGCGAGCGCGCTCGATCTCGTGATCCATGTCGAGCGGGGCGCGAACGGCATGCGCTATATCCGCAGCATCAATGAAATCGTTGCCGTGGAGGCGGGCGTGATCGGCAGCCAGGCGCTTTTTGACTATGCCGGCGATGACGACGGGCGCGGACCTGCCGAGGCGGCGTTTCGCTATAGCGGCGCGCGGCCGCATTCGGAGGAGAAAATCCGCCGCGCCGGGCTGCTGAAAGACCTGCAGGAGGTATTGCATTCATGACCCCGGAGATGTGGATGGCCCGAGCGGCAGAATATTCTTTGATGATCGCATTTCTTCTTTGCGTCCTCAGCGGCCTGACGCTCCTTTTCATGCTGCAGCAGCGCCTCGGGGAACGCGAACGCCGCCTGAGCGCGCGGGTGAAAGCGCTGCTGCGGGAGGGCAAGGAGCCGGTCGTCGCGCTGCCCGAAGCGCCGGTCAACCTGCCCGATCTCTATCAGGGGGACAAAAAACGCACCCGCTTTCACGAGCGGATCGCGAGCGACGGGCGCTTGCGGCTGCTGATCGCGGCATTGATGCTCGCCGTCGGGGTTGCTGCCTTGCTTGCCGGTGCGCCGCCGTTTCTCGGCCTTGCGATGGTCGCGATTGCGCTGCTCGGGAGCGGGGCAATGCTCTTCCTTTATCTCAGGCGCCGGCGCTGGCAGCGGCAGTTCGCCGACCAGCTTCCCGAAGCGATTGATATTATTATCCGCGGCGCCCGTGTCGGCATGTCATTGCAGGAAAATTTCCGCGTCATCGCGAGCGAGATGCAGGGCCCGCTCGGGCGGGAGTTTCGCAGTCTCGCCGAGAAGCTGGCGATCGGCATCGACCTTGAGACGGCCTTTTCGGCGGCGGTTGAAAAATCCGGCGCGCGGGAGATGCAGTTCATGGCGACAACGCTGATCCTGCAACGGCGGACGGGCGGACAATATGCGGAAGTGCTGGAGAATCTCTCGAGCGTCCTTCGCGAGCGGCGGGCACGGCATCTGAAAGCGCGGGCATTGACGGCGGAGGCGCGGACCTCGGCCTATATTGTTGCGGGCGTGACAGCCGTGATCCTGCTCATTCTCGCGCTGACGAGCCGAACGCAGTTTGACTTTCTGCTAAATGATCCCGTCGGCAACCAGCTGCTTGTCTATTCCGGGATCAGTCTCGTTGCGGGCTTTTATGCGATGAGCCGCCTGCTCGGGAGGCTGAAATGAGCGACCCCGCCGAGCTCGCAAGGCTGCTCTCCCATCGCGATCTTCCGTATCTCGGCGCGATTGCGATACTCCTCGCAGGGGCTTTGATTTTTGCGATCAAGGCTTTATGCGCACGGCGGCGGGAGCGGCTCGATCGGCGGCTCGCTCTGCTGTCAACGGAAGGCGCACGCGACGCGTCCGGCGCTGCGCTGGCGGTGCTCCGCATCGATCTTGAGAAGCTTGAAAACGACCCTCCGGAGATGCGGGAGGGCGCAGGCCGCCGCGGTAGCATCTCTGCGCTTTTTCAAAGACCGCAGCTCCATCGAGAGCTGGCGCGGGCCGGGCTCGATCCGAAGCGAGTGCTGCGGCCCTTTAAAATACTGCGCCTCGTGCTTTGCGGTACGACAGGCATCACCGCCGCCCTGTTGCTCGAGCAGCAGATGCCGGGCGCCGCCGTCAGCCTCAAGGGGGCGCTCGTGATCCTCGCCGCCGCCGCCGCGGCGGGGCTTGCTCCAGGCGCGCTTCTTCGCGCCCGTATCCGGCGCCGGCAACGGCGGATCGAGGCGGCGGTGCCGGACATGATCGATCTGATGATCCTTTGTATCGAGGCGGGGCTGACGCTCGAAGCCGCCATGGCGCGGGCGGTCGATGGTCTTGCGCCCTTTGCGCCGGACGCAGCGGCGGAGATGCGCATTACGCTCAATGAGCTCCGCATCCTGCCCGATAAATCCAGGGCCCTTGATAACCTGGAAAAGCGTACCGCATCGCGCAGCCTGAAATATCTCGTCCTTAGCCTGCGCCAGTCGGAGCGCTACGGCACGTCTGTCTCGGGCGCGCTTAAAGCCGTGGCGGTGGAGATGCGCAAGATAACCCTGCTGGAGCTTGAAAATGCCGCCGCGCGCATGCCGGCGCTGCTTAGCGTTCCGCTTATTCTCCTGATACTGCCGCCGGTGGTCGCGCTTGCCGCCGGGCCCGGGTTTGTTCTGATGATGCGCACGATAGGAGGTTGATCATGCACCGCCCGCACCTGGTCATTGTCTCGCTGCTGTTTTTGCTCTCGGGCTGCGCACTGTCGGGCGGCGGCGCGCTCGATGATCTGACCGGCGCGGCGAGGGAACAGGAGCAGACGCTGAGGATTGCCGATATCGCGGCGCGGACAGGCAATTACCCGGCCGCCATAGAGATTTACCAGACACTGCTCGCAAAGCGCGGCAGCGATGCCGCGATCCTCAAACGCCTCGGGAATGTTTATCTTGAAGCCCGCCACGGCGATGAAGCGATCCTTGTTTTCGAACGGCTTGCCGGGCTGGAGGAGGCGGATCCCGCGGCCGCTCTCGGTCTTGGCCGCGCCAATCTCCAGCTTTTCCGCCCCGCCATTGCCGCGGAATATTTTGAACGCGCGCTCGCGCTGACTCCGCAGGATGCCACGACAATGGGTCTGCTTGCGCTCGCTGAGGATCTTGCGGGCAATTCTGATCGCGCCCGCGCGCTTTATGAGGAGGCGCTCACGCTCAAACCGGACGATGCCGCGCTCAAGAATAATTTCGCGGTCTCGCGTCTGCTCCGCGGCGAATATGCAGCGGCGGCGGAAGCGCTCCGCTCGCTCGCCTTCGCTGACGGCGCAACGGTTCAGATGCGGCAGAACCTTGCGCTCGCCTATGGTCTACAGGGCGATGAAGAGGCCGCCGCCCGGATCGCGCACATCGATCTTGATGCGCAGAGCGTTGCGGACAATCTTCGCCTTTACGCGGCGCTCCGCCGGATGGGGACGCCCGAGCTGTTGCGGAGGTACCTGCTGGCCCTGCCGGTTGAGGGGACGGCGGGATCATGAATGTGCGACGGGGAGCAACATGGCGGCGCTCTCTCCTTGATGAGCGGGCCTCGCTCGCGGTGGAGATGGCGATCCTGCTGCCGCTCGTCTTTGCCTTGCTCTTTGCGATTATTGACGTGAGCCGGCTGCTGCTGACGCGAAGCCTGCTCGATCAGCTCGCCCAGAGCCTTGCCGATCATGTGCGAAGGGAACTGCCGATGCCGGTGCGCGCCCACCTTCCGCCCGCAGCTTTGAAGGCACATCTTAGCGGGCTTGCCGCCTCGGTTACCGGCGGGATGCTGCAAGCTGACGCGCTGACCCTCTCGGTTGAGCATTTTCCGGATCTCGCATCCCTTGCCGCGGGCGTCCCGAGCGATGGCAGCGATGACGGGGCGGCAGGCCTTACCGCCTATCGCCTTGAGTATGAGGTGCCCTTTCTCACGCCCTTCGTCAACTATCTCTATCCCTCCGGCGCGGCGCTGGAATCGGTCTATCTGGTTATCAGAAATGACGCGTAAGAGATTGAAGAATAATGCATTATATAAAGATGAGCGCGGCAACCTTGCGGTGGAGGTGGCGCTCTGCGCGCCGTTTCTGCTGCTTCTCCTATTTGGCGGCGTCGCGTTGATCCAGTGGGTGCAGCTAACCCGAACGGCGGAGCGAACAGCGGTGCTGCTCGTAGAGATGCTTGCCGACAGCCGCGAGTTGCAGGACACGGACTTCGACGCTGCGGCACTGGTTGCGGAGCGGCTTGTGGGCGGACGAGGGGGCGCGTCCGCGCTCGCCTTTCACGTCCGCGCATTTCATCAGCAGGCGGCGGAGACAACCCTCCTCTGGGAGCGGGAGCGCGGGGAGGCGAGCCTCGGCTGCGATCTGCCGCCTCGCCTTCCGGATGGGGCATTAGGCGCGGCCCCCCGTTATCTGCTGCAGCTCGATCTTTGCCTGGCGCCGCATGCGGGGAGTTCTCTCTCGCCGCTCCGCATCGTGGGAAGATCAGAGGTGAGTGCGCAGAAATTTTCCATCGCACGGCATGCGGCGGTTCGGTCGCTGGAATGAGGGGGCGGGAGAAATCTCGATGGCTGATCCGCCGCTTCGCTCGCGATGACGCTGGCGCGGCTTTCCTGATTTTTGCTCTCGGCATTTTCCTCACCCTTGGGGCGATCGCGCTGGCCTTCGATCTCTCGCGCTTCTTTCTCGCCAAGACACGGCTTTCCTTTGCCATCGAGATGGCGGCAGTTGCGGCGGCAAAAAGCCTTCCCTTTGCAGACGATGCGGCGCTTGCGACGTTTGCGCGGGAGATGACGCGCGTCAATTTCGCAAGTACCGACCGGCTCGGTTTCGAGAGTGACGCCGCGCCCGTCGTCACCCTCGCGACCAATCGCGGAGAAGGCACGGTGACGGTGACGGGACAAGCCGCTATTCCGACACTGCTGCTCGGTGCGTTGCAGTTCCCGGAGGTAACGATCGGCGCGTCGGTGAGCGCGCGGGCCGAGCAGCCGGCACTGGAGCTTGCCCTTGTAATTGAGGCGAGCGCCGCGCTTGCCGCAAACGGCCGGTTGGAGAAGATCACCGAGGCCGCCGCGGGTCTCATCGGCGCGCTTGATGCGGCGTTCACGGCGGGCGGGGGCGTGCAATATGCGCTCGTTCCGTTCGGCAACGCGCTTGTCAATGTTGCGCCGCGGAGCGATTGGGTGGCCGCCGGACTTTGGCCCGAGAACCTGCCGCCCGAAATCCCCGGCACGACCGGGTGGAGCGGCGATCTCGCGGCAGACCGTTGGTGCGTCGGTATCCGCCCGGGCGCGGCGGGGGAGGCGGCGACGTCCCCCGATCTTGCCCCTTTCCCGCTTGTTCTCACGCTCACGTCTGACATTAATCCCGAAACAGGCCTGCCGCATTTTGAGAATATCACAACGCCGGAGTGCCGGGCGGAGCCGCTTCTGCCACTTGGCTCCGCGGGCCCGGTGGCGAGCGCACTCGCGTCGCTTACCGGCACTGGCGATGCCGCCCCCGGCCGCGCGATGCTCTGGGCGGAGCGGCTGCTCTCGCCCGACTGGCGCGGGTTCTGGAAGGCGGGATCATCTTCCCCGGCAGATTATGACGATGCGACACGATCCAAGGCGGTCCTGCTAATTGCCGGCAGCGACGTCGTGGATACGGCGGAGATTGCGCGCCTTATTGATGTTTGCGCCCGGCTTCGCGGGAATAACGTTGTGCTCTATATTGTCGACTATCTTGCGCCGGAGAGCGTCTCCTCCGCCCTGCAACTTTGCGCGGGCCCGCCCATGCATTATTTTCGCGCCGAAGATGAGGCGGCGCTGCAAGATGCGCTAGTCTCGCTCGCCGGATTTCTCATCAAGGTGCGCTTTCCGGGCATGTGAGAGCCAGTCATCCGGAGTGACGAAAAGCCGCGCCTGCACGTCAAGCATCGGCGCGCCCTCATCGCGCATCAGCGCCACCATCACCGGCATGCGGCGCTTTTCAAAGTGGGGGGCAATTGCGGCGCGAAGGGCCGGGATGCCGCCTTCCGTCACCTCATCGGGATAGAAAGCGGGCGTGATCCAGCGATGCTTTTCGAGCAGGCGAAAATGGCTGAAGGCGGGCAACCGTTCATTCTCAAGAAGGGCACCGCGCGGACACCAGAGGCCGCGAAGGGCATCGCCTGCGATCCTCTCCGGGCGGGGGATAGGGTGGCTGCCAAATGGGTCGAACAGGCATCCTTTGACAAAGGGAAAGGCGCGGGGCGCGGTATCGAGTGAGGGGAGCGCCGCGCGCGTTTCCGCGCGATCGCCGAGGCGAAGCTGATGGCCAAAGAGCCGGCCAAGCTTGATATCCAGCCGGTCGCGAAGGCCGGGGCCGACAAACTCCTCTTCTCGCCCGCCCGCGCCGATATTGAGGTAGAATTTTGCCGCCAGTTCCCAGTGAAAAATGGCGTCTCCGTGACGGAAGAGCAAGTCAATCTCGCCGATTGTCTGGCGCTCCCGGCGGATAGGAAAATTGCTCGCAACCATCTCAACGGACTCCAGCTCCGACAGCCAGTAGCGGATCAGCGCTTCGAAATACCGGCCGAGATTGAGGGCGGCGGGATTTCCGATCGCCGCAAGAAGCGGTGCGGGATCCGCCTCCAATCGCTTGAGAAGTCCTGCCGTCTCCCCGCTATCGGCAAGCCACGGCAGGCAGTCGCTTCGGAGCAGCATCGGCGAGGTGATCGCCCACGTGAGATCCCGAAGCGCGAAGGGAAGACGCGGGCGCTCCAGAGTCGCAGTCATCAGGATTTTGCGGGATCGGCGGTGCAGGCGATACAGCGAGCAACTAACCGGGGCCCGTTTGTATCGCCGCGCATCGTCACGAGCTTTTCAGCAGATCGCGAATGATCAGCTCGAGCTTGCCGAGCGTGTTGCAGGTCTCCGCCGTCGTGCAGTAGGGCGCAATGCGGAGCATCTCCGAATCGCCCGATCCCCAGGCCGATTTCCGCTCCGGATTGAGCCAGATCACCCTTTTCGCGCGGGTCTTGATTTCCTTCAGGATATCGACGCGCGGATCGGCGCCATTCGAGCGACCGTCACCGAGGAAGATCACCGTCGTGCGATTGTCGATCTCATCGAAGCAGAGCTCCCTGAAATCCTCCATCGCCCGGCCATAGTCGGTCGAGCGGCCGCCGAATTTCTCGATGGCGAGCGGAATGGCTTCCTCCGGTCCCATCCGGTTGAAATAGTCGGTCACCTCGCCAAGCGTGCCGGAAAAGGCGAAGGAGCGCACTTTCGGAAGCACTTCATTGAGACTGTAGAGGAAAAGGAGCAGGAAACGGGCAACCTGCGCAACCGACCCCGACACGTCGCAGACGGCCATAACCTTGGGGCGGTCCTTCTGCTTCTGTTTCCAGTGGGTTTCGAACATCACGCCATCATAGGCGACGTTCCGCCGCATGGTTTTGCGAATATCGAGCTGGCCGCGGTTTTTCACCTTGCGAACGCGCGAGTTGAGATCGGTCAACCGTTTCGCCATGCGCCGGACCAGTTCGCGCATATGCTTGAAATCCCGCTGTTCGACGTTGGAGAGGCGGACATTTTTGAGGATATCCTGACGGAAACGCTTTGATTTGCCCGTTGCGGTGAAGGCAAGCTGGCGATCCACCATGTCGCGGACGGCTTCAAAGAGGATGTCGAGACGCCCGGAAAGGCGCGTTGCGCCCGCCTCGTCGCCCTCCCGCTCGCGGCGGAACAGCTCGCGGTGCGCGTCATTCAGCCCCATCTCCTCCATCATCCGGCGGGAATAGAGGCCGCGCTGGGTCATCAGCACGATATTCTGAAGCTCGATCGCATTTGCGGCGGCCTGCATGGCCATGGCGATCTCGGTCCGGTCATTGCGCTCGAGGAGATCGACAAGAGGAGAGCCGGAGCCGCTCCCCGTTGGTGCACCTGAAAGCCCGCCGCCGCCCTGCCCGCGGCCGGGCGAGGGGGTCATGCCCTGCCCGAGCATATCGAGGCCGTCGAGTTGCAGGCTGTCGCCGTTCGCGTCCGTCTCGTCACCCTCCGCGGCCTCGTCCTCGGGGGCGAAATCTGGATTGATGCCGAAGCTGAAAAACTCATCGAAGCAGCGATCGAACGCCTCATGCTCGTCGATGCTTTTGGCCATGACCTGCGAGAGCGCGATCTTCAGAAGCTCGCGATCCTGATAGCCGAGCAGCCGCACGGTATTCGCCGCATCCACCGTCTCCTTGATGGTGACGGGAACATCGGAATAGCGCAGCATCTCGACAAATTCGGCAAGCGCCTTGTCCATCAGACTCTTTCTTTACGCGCCTCGGCGATAAGCTTCGGCACTTCGCTGTTCATATTATCGATATCGTCCTCAAACTTCAGCAGGATATTGAGCGTGTTGCGCACAAGATCAACATCAAGCTCTTCGGCGTGAAGCAGAAGGAGTGTCCGCGCCCAGTCGATCGTCTCGCTCACCGCTGGCAGCTTTTTCAGATCCTGAACCCGGAGCTGCTGCACGAAGGAGACGAGCTGCGCGCGCAAGGCGTCGCCAATCTCGGGCACACGCTTTTGAATGATTCGCCGCTCGAGCGCCGTATCGGGGAACGGAATGTAAAGATGCAGGCAGCGCCGCTTCAACGCATCACTCATCTCGCGCGAATTGTTACTCGTCAAAAATACGAGCGGCTTGTTCCTGGCGCGGATCGTTCCGATTTCGGGGACAGAAATCTGATAATCCGACAAAATTTCAAGCAGATACGCTTCGAATTCATGGTCCGCCTTGTCGATCTCGTCGATCAGCAGAACGGTTCGCTCCTCCGCCTTCAGCGCCTGCAGAAGCGGCCGCGCCTCAAGAAATTTTTCCGAATAGAAGCTGTCGCCGAACTGGTGCAGCTTTTCCATCGATTCTTCCAGCCCGACCGCGCCTTCCAGCAGATCGCCGAGCTTTTCCTTCAGAATCTGGGTGTAAAGCAGCTGCTTGCCGTACTTCCACTCATAGAGCGCCTTGGATTCGTCAAGCCCCTCATAGCATTGCAGTCGGATGAGCGGGGAGCTGAAAATCTCCGACGAGGCCTTTGCAAGCTCCGTCTTGCCGACGCCCGGAGGGCCTTCGACGAGGATCGGCTTGTCGAGCTTCATCGAGAGATAGATGGAGGTGGCAATATGCCGGTCGCAAATGTAACCCGCGGCCTCAAAGCCGGTCCGGATATCCTCGATGGCGCTTGCAGGGTCTTTGTCGATTAATATCACGTGGCAATTCCAGTTTTTATTGTTGTTCATTCCAGATCAAAGATTATCTGTTCAATAGCAGGCTCGGCACGCTTTTGCCAGCGCTAACCAACTGGACAGCGAGGCTGGCGCGCGGTAATACTGGCCGCAAAATGACCTTCAACACGGGTCCGGGTACGGCATGGGCCGGCAATGGTGGAAAAATGAACACGACAAAAGAAATTCGCAGCGCCTTTCTCGACTATTTCGCGGCAAACGGTCACGAAAAGGTCGACTCATCGCCGCTCGTCCCGCGGAACGATCCGACGCTGCTCTTCACCAACGCCGGTATGGTGCAGTTCAAAAACGTTTTCACCGGTCAGGAGAAGCGCCCCTACAGCCGCGCCGTGACAACGCAGAAATGTGTCCGCGCCGGTGGCAAGCATAACGATCTTGAAAACGTCGGTTATACCGCGCGCCATCACACTTTCTTCGAGATGCTCGGCAACTTCTCCTTCGGCGACTATTTCAAGGAGCAGGCGATCGAGCTTGCGTGGAAGCTGCTGACCAAGGAATTCGGGCTTCCCAAAGAAAAGCTGCTGGTCACCGTTTATCATGACGATGATGAGGCGTTTGATCTTTGGAAGAAAATCGCCGGGCTGCGGGATGAGAAAATCATCCGCATCGCGACCTCCGACAATTTCTGGTCGATGGGCGATACCGGCCCGTGCGGCCCGTGCTCCGAGATCTTCTACGATCACGGCGAGGGGATTGCCGGCGGTCCTCCCGGCAGCCCCGATGAAGACGGCGATCGCTTCATCGAGATCTGGAATCTCGTCTTCATGCAGTTCGAGCAGTTCGCCGATGGCCGGCGCGAGCCGCTGCCGCGCCCCTCGATCGACACCGGCATGGGGCTCGAGCGCATCACCGCCGTGCTGCAGGGCAAGCATGACAACTACGACATCGACCTGATGCGGCATATTATCGAGGCCTCGGCGGCCGTCTCGGGCGTCGATCCGGACGGTGAATTCAAGGTCTCGCATCGCGTTATCGCCGATCACTTGCGCTCCTCTTCCTTCCTTGTTGCCGATGGCGTGCTGCCATCGAACGAGGGGCGCGGCTACGTGCTTCGCCGCATCATGCGCCGTGCCATGCGCCACGCGCATATTCTGGGCGCCAAGGATCCAATGGTCTATAAGCTGGTGCCGGCGCTGGTCCGCGAGATGGGCGAGGCGTTCCCGGAGCTTGCCCGCGCCGAGACGCTGATCACCGAAACGCTGAAGCTCGAGGAGACCCGCTTCAAGGAGACGCTGGACCGCGGCCTTAAGCTGCTTGGCGAGGCGACGGAGAAACTTGGCGCGGACGAGCCGCTGCCGGGCGATATCGCCTTCCGGCTTTACGACACCTTCGGCTTCCCGCTCGATCTGACGAAAGATATCCTCCGCGGTCAGAAGCGGGATCTGGATGAAGCGGGCTTTGACGCCGCCATGCAGAAGCAGCGCGAAGCTGCGCGCGCCGCCTGGGCAGGCTCGGGCGAAGCTGCGACCGATACGCTCTGGTTCGATCTTCGCGAAAAACTCGGCGCGACCGAATTTCTCGGCTACCAGACCGAGGTTGCGGAAGGCAAGACGGTTGCGCTTGTCAAAGATGGCAAGGAGGTGGATCGCGCCGCCGCCGGCGATCAGGTGATGGTAATCCTCAACCAGACCTCTTTTTACGGTGAGAGCGGCGGTCAGGAAGGCGATCAGGGCACGCTGCAGTCCCCGGGCGGGTTCCGCATGACGGTTACCGACACGCAGAAGAAGCAGGATCTGTTCATCCATATCGGGCGGATCGAGGCGGGCGAGCTCACCGTCGGCGATATCGTTGAAACCCATGTCGAGAGCGGCCGCCGCACCCGGCTTCGCGCCCATCATTCGGCGACGCATCTTCTCCATGAGGCGCTCCGCCAGACGCTCGGCACGCATGTGACACAGAAAGGCTCGCTCGTTGCCGAAGACCGGCTCCGCTTCGACTTCTCCCATCAGAAACCGATGACGGATGCGGAGATCGCGACGGTCGAAAAGCTGGTCAATGACCGCATTCGCATGAATTCCGATGTCGCCGTGCATCTGACGACCCCGGAAGAGGCCATCAAGGCCGGCGCAATGGCGCTTTTTGGCGAGAAATATGGCGATGAGGTGCGCGTCGTCACCATGGGCGGGCCTGACGCGATGAAGAACGGCAATTTCTCGGTCGAGCTTTGCGGCGGCACGCATGTGAGCCGCACCGGCGATATCGGCTTCGTTAAAATCATCAGCGAAAGCGGCCTTGCCGCCGGCGTGCGCCGGATCGAGGCGGTCGCCGGCGAGGCGGCGCTTGACTATGTCAACGAGCGCGAAAAACTGCTTGCGGACGCAGCCGCTGTCCTCAAGGCCGCGCCGCAGGACCTGGGGCAGCGCATCAGTGGCCTGATCGAAGAGCGCAAGCGGCTTGAGCGCGAACTGGCCGAGACACGGAAAAAGCTGGTGAGCGGCGGCGGCGGCGCAGTATCGGAGGCGCCGGAGAAAGTCGGCGATATTTCGCTTGTCGCGCGACTGCTTTCGGATGTGCCGCCGAAAGACCTGAAGCCCATGGCCGACGAGATCAAGAAGCAGCTTAAAAGCGGCGTGATCGTGCTGATCAGCAGCAATGAGGGGAAAGCCTCGATCGTGGTCAGCGTAACCAACGATCTCACGAACGACATCAGCGCCGTCGATCTGGTGCGGGCGGGCTCTGAAGCGCTTGGCGGCAAGGGCGGCGGCGGGCGTCCCGATATGGCGCAGGCCGGTGGGCCGGACGGTGACAAGGGTGAGGCGGCGGTCGCCGCGATCCGCGCACTCCTCGAAAAGATACCGAGCGCCGCAGCGTAAGGCTCCAAATATCTGGTCAAGCAAAAAGCCGACGGGCAGACCCTCGTCGGCTTTTTGTTTACGGCGTGACGCGAGCGCCCCGCTACGCGACTTGCGTTCCACCCGGGGGGAGGACCGGGGGAACGGCGGCCCTGTCTCTGGCGGCAGGGCGGTAGCGGTGAGGACCGCTCATTCTAAAGTGGTGGTTGAATTGGGCGGAAAAATGGCAACGATAGGGCAATATTGAGAATGCAATATCTCCGCCATCTGCTTGATATCCGGCGTAATTTCCATACATATCCTTTGTCTCTGACTGTGAGGTTTCGCGTATGAATTACATGAAGACTGGCATGCTGATCGCCGCGATTACGGCGCTGTTTCTGGGTGTCGGATTTCTGATTGGTGGCACCAGCGGCATGGTGATTGCGCTTGTCATCGCCGTTGCCATGAACGGCTTTGCCTATTGGAATTCGGACAAGATGGTGCTGCGCATGTATGGGGCGCGGCAGATCACGATGCAGGATGCGCCCGAGATCGTCGGCCTTGTCGCGACGCTTGCCGAGCGCGCGAACTTGCCGATGCCGAAAGTCTATCTCATGGACAATCCGCAGCCGAATGCCTTCGCGACCGGGCGAAACCCGGAGAATGCGGCGGTCGCGGTGACGCGCGGCATCCTGAACATCCTCAATAAAGAGGAACTCGCGGGCGTTATCGCCCATGAGCTTGCCCATATCAAAAACCGGGACACCCTCACCATGACGGTGACCGCGACGCTCGCCGGCGCCATCAGCATGCTCGCCAATTTCGCGCTCTTTTTCGGCGGCAATCGCGACAACCGGATGGGGATGATCGGCACGCTCGCGCTAATGATCCTCGCGCCGCTTGCCGCCATGCTGGTGCAGATGGCGATCAGCAGGACGCGCGAATATTCCGCCGATCACACAGGCGCGGAGATCTGCGGCAATCCTGAATGGCTCGCAAGCGCGCTCCAGAAGCTTGAGCGGAGCGCGCGCGGCATCGAGAATGTCGAGGCGGAGCGCAATCCGGCCTCGGCCAGCCTCTTTATCGTCAACCCGCTGAACGGACGGGGTGCGGACAATCTCTTCTCAACCCATCCCGCGACCGGCAACCGGGTCGCGAAGCTGATGGAGATGGCGGCGCGGATGATGCCGGGACGGGGCGCGGCGTTTTCCCCCACGGCGGCCCGCTCTGGCGGCAGTAGCCGACCGGCGAGCCCGCGGCGCGCGGGCCACGGCTCGACCCCCTATACCGAAACTTCGGGCGAGGAGGAGCCGCTACCGCCCCGCGGTCCGAAGCGGGGGCCGTGGGGCTGAGCCTTCCCCGAACCCGGGGGGCCGCTTTCCGGTCAGGTGAGGTTTTTCGGCTCCTTGACGAGCGCGCGGGTCAGGAAGCGGATCATATGATCGACATATTCCTGCCGGCTCTTGCCCATGCGATAGGCGGCGGGCGCCGAGAACTGGATCAGGCCGATCATGGCGTGACCGATCAGCTCCGGATCGACATCCTCGTATAGCTCGCCCTTCAGGCGGGCATCGCGCAGGCGGTTGATAAAGCCGGCGGCGAAGCGGTTGCGGATCTCCTTCGAGCTTGTATCTTTCGGATCCAGGAGGCGCGTATCGACCAGCGCCGAGCGCAGCAGGCCGGGGTTCTGCTCCGAGAATTCCTGGATAGCGGTCAGGCTGAAGCGGATATAATCTTCAAACGTATCCACCGGCGGAATGCGCGGATAGACATAGCCGAGCATATCCTCAAGCGCGGAATCCGCGAAGGCGAGGAAAATCTCCCGCTTGTCCGTAAAATGGCTGTAAAAGGTGCCATGGGCGACATCTGCTTCTCGCGCAATATCCTGCGGTCTCGTCTCGTGATATCCCTTCGTCACGAAAAGTTTTCGGGCTGCCGACAATAGCCGCTGGCGTTTTTCTTCTTTCCTTTTGCTGGCTCTGTCTGTTGCAACCGCAGGAACCGGGGACTGGGTCATGCGAAATTCCACCTTATTATTTTTATTTTTTTCTTCTCTACTACTGGCAATTGTTACAACAATTTGTCACTATCTGACACAATAACAGTCCGCCACACATAATAGAACAAAAAAAACGGGGTTTGTTTCGCTCATGACATCTGAAATACCCTTTCGTCCGCTAAACCGGCCGCTTCCGGACATCGAAGTTAAAAACTACAATGACGGGAGTTGGCGGCTTAAAAGCCGGACGCCGCTTGGCAGTTGGGAGAAAAATATCGCCATCTATTTCCGCCGTGCCGCGCGCGATTTTCCGGATCGCCCCTATCTTGTCCGCTGCGCGCCGAGCGATAACTGGGCGACACTTCCCTATAGCACGCTGCTTGCCGAGGCGGATCGGATCAGCAGCTACCTGCTGGAAAGAGGCTACGGCCCCGATAAAGGCGTCATGATCCTCTCGGGAAACAGCTTCGCCCATGCCACGCTGAAACTTGCCGCGGTTCAGGTCGGTATTCCCGTAACGGCGGTCTCGCCCTCCTTTTCGCTGCTCGGCAGCGACTTCTCGAAGCTCCGTTATGCCATTGAACTGACAACGCCCGGTCTCATCTTCGCCGAGGATGGCGACGCCTTTTCGGCCGCCCTCGCGGCGCTTGATCTGGGCGGGATCGAGGTGGTCACGATCACCGGGGAGGCGCATGGCGGCATCCGCTATCATGACCTGCTTGGCGAGACGGACCGCGCGCGTGTCGATGCCGCCTTCGATGCGGTGGACGGCGACACGCTCGCCATGGTGCTCTTCACCTCCGGCTCGACCGGCATGCCGAAAGCGGTGCCAAACACTCATAGCATGCTCTGTGCGGCGCAAAAGACCCTGGCGCTGATCAACGAACCGGTCGACGCGGTAAATGATCCGGCGCGGATCCTCTGCTGGCTGCCGTGGCATCACACCTTTGGCGGCACCGTCAACTTCTTCACGATCGCGCGGCAGTGCGGCACGATCTATATGGATGATGGCAAGCCGGTGCCGGGTCTTTTTGACCGCACCATTGAAAATCTGAAACGCGTGCAGCCGACCCGCTTCAGCAGCGTTCCTGCCGCCTTCGCCGTCCTTGCCGAGCGGATGGAGCAGGATGAGGAGCTGGCGCGCAAATTTTTTGCCAGCGTCCGCCTCTGCCAGTATGGCGGCGCGGCGCTGCCGCAGGAGGTGTTCCAGCGCTTTCAGCATCTCTCCATCCGCTATACCGGCATGCGGACGGCGTTTGGCACCGGCTGGGGATCGACGGAGACATCCGCCACCGGCACCGCCGTTCACTGGAATACCGATCGCGTCGGGTTGATCGGCCTGCCGACGCCGGGGATCGAGGTGAAAGTCCTGCCAGTCGGGGAGAAACTCGAGATTCGCGTCAAGGGACCGAATGTGCTCAAGGAATATTACAAGCGGCCGGACCTCACGGCGCAGTATTTCGATGCGGAGGGATATTACTGCATCGGTGATGCGGTGCGCTGGATCGATCCGGAAAACCCCGCCGCGGGCATGATTTTCGATGGCCGTGTCGCCGAGGATTTCAAACTGCTGAATGGTACCTGGGTGAATACCGGCGCGCTCCGCGTTGTGCTCATCGGGGCGCTCGACCCCGTCGCCCGTGATATCGTGATCGCGGGCCATGACCGCGATGAGATCGGCATCCTGATCGTGCCGACCGATGCCGTGCAGAAGCGCGTCATGGCAGGCGAGGGGGGAATTTCGGCCGATGGCAAGCGAATTATCGAGCCTGCGCTGATGGAGACTGTTCAGGAAAAGCTTGCGAGCTATAATCGCGACAATGGGACGCTCAGCCGACGCGTCGGCCGGGCGCTTGTCCTTGCCGAACCGCTGTCGGTTGACCGCAACGAAATTACGGACAAGCAGTATATCAATCAGGGCGCTGTCCTTGACAACCGTGCGGATCTCGTGGATGCGCTGTATGACGCGAGGCCGCTTGAGGGCATACTGACGCTGTAACAGGAAATGTATCAGAAAGGGAGACCGTCATGACCGTCACAAACAGGCAGATTCTGCTGAAATCCCGCCCGGTCGGAGAGCCGACAGAGGATAATTTCAAGCTGGTGGAGACACCGCTGCCCGAGCCCGGACCTGGCCAGTTCCGCGTGCGCGTGATCTATATGTCGCTCGATCCCTATATGCGCGGGCGCATGGGCGCGGAGAAAAGCTATGCCGCGAGCGCCGAGCTTGGCCAGCCTATGGTCGGCGGCGGCGTTGGCGTCGTCGAAGTCTCCAATAATGAGCAGTTCAAGCCGGGTGACTATGTGGTCTGCTATTCCGGCTGGCAAAGCTACTGCCTCTCGGACGGGACAGGGGTGATGAAGCTCGATCCGGCGAACGCGCCGATCTCTACCGGCCTTGGCGTCCTCGGCATGCCGGGCCTTACCGCCTATTACGGGCTGCTCGAGATTGGCAAGCCGCAACCCGGCGAAACGGTCGTGGTCGCGGCCGCCTCCGGCGCCGTCGGCAGCGTTGTCGGCCAGATTGCCCGCATCAAGGGCTGCCGCGCCGTCGGGATCGCGGGCTCTAAAGAGAAGTGCGATTTCGTGACCGGCGAACTCGGCTTCGATGCCTGCGTCAACTACAAGGATCCGGATTTCCGCGAGAAGCTCGCCGCCGCCTGCCCGAACGGCATCGACGTTTATTTCGAGAATGTCGGCGGCAAGGTGCTGGAGGCGGTCATCCCGCTTTTCAACGATGATGCGCGCATGCCGCTCTGCGGACTGATCTCGCAATATAATATGACGGAGCTGCCGCAAGGGGTGAACAAGCTGCCGGCGCTGCTGCGCGCTATCCTGACGCACCGGCTTTTGATACAGGGCTTTATCATCAGCTACCATTTCAAGCACCAGCCCGCTTTTCTCAAAGACGCGGGCGGCTGGATTCGCGAGGGCAAGCTGAAATATCGCGAGGACATTGTCAAAGGCATCGAAAATGCACCGGAGGCGTTTATCGGGCTTCTGCAGGGCAGGAATTTCGGTAAACTGCTGGTCCAGGTCTCCGACGATCCGACGCGCTGAACGGTCTAAGGTACGACTTTAATAAAAACAAGTAACGTCAAATGTTTAAAAGGATAGTTAGAAATGACAGCAATTAACGATCTGGTGTCGTATGAAGCGAAAGGCACGGTCGGCGTCGTCACCGTAAACAGCCCGCCCGTCAATGCCCTCAGCCAGGGTGTACGCGCCGGAATTCTCGGCGGCATTCAGGCGGGTATTGCCGATGACAGCGTGAGCGCCCTTGTCCTCACCTGCGCGGGCCGCACCTTCATCGCCGGCGCGGACATCACCGAATTCGGCAAGCCGCCGCGTGAGCCGTCGCTGAAGGAAGTGATCGACACCATGGAGGCTTCGACTAAGCCCGTGGTTGCCGCCATCCACGGCACCGCGCTTGGCGGCGGTCTGGAAACGGCGCTTGGCTGTCATTACCGCGTCGCGGTGGCGAGCGCGAAGGTGGGCCTGCCGGAAGTGAAGCTCGGGCTGCTTCCGGGCGCGGGCGGCACGCAGCGCCTGCCGCGCGTTGTCGGCGTGCCGATCGCGCTGGATCTCATCACTTCGGGCGAACATGTACCGGCCCCTAAAGCGCACAAGCTCGGCCTGATTGACGAGCTGATCGACGGCGATCTTGTCGCGGGCGCCATTGCCTTTGCGAAGAAAATCGTCGCGGAGGGCCGCCCGCTCGTCAAAATCAGCGACCAGAATGAAAAGCTTGAGGAGGCACGCAAGAACCCGTCCCTCTTCGCTGATTTCCGCAAAGCCAACGCCCGCCGCTTCCGCGGGTTCGAGGCGCCGGAGAACTGCATCAAGGCGATCGAGGCGGCGGTCAACCTGCCGTTCCCGCAAGCCCTCGCGCGCGAGCGGGAGCTGTTCCTTGAACTCCTCGCAGGCGAGCAGGCGAAGGCGCAGCAGTATATCTTCTTCGCCGAGCGGCAGGCCGCGAAAATCCCCGATGTCCCGGCGGATACCCCGCTTATCGACATCAAATCCGCGGGCGTCATCGGCGCCGGCACCATGGGCGGCGGCATCGCTATGAATTTCCTGCAGGCCGGCATTCCCGTGACCATCGTCGAGACGTCGCAGGAGGCGCTTGACCGCGGTATTGATATTATCCGCAAAAACTACACCGCGACTGTCGCCAAGGGCCGCCTCACGCAGGAAAAGATGGACGGCTATATGTCGCTCCTTACAGGCACGACCAATCTTGAGGGTGTTCGCGATGCCGATATCGTCATCGAGGCGATCTTCGAGAATATGGATGTGAAGAAAGAGGTTTTCACCAAACTCGACAGGATCTGCAAGCAGGGCGCGATCCTCGCGACCAACACCTCGACCCTCGATATCGACGAGATCGGCTCGGTCACCTCGCGGCCCGACTATGTCATCGGCCTTCATTTCTTCAGCCCCGCCAATGTTATGAAGCTGCTTGAGGAAGTGCGCACGAAAAAGACGAGCGCGACCGTCATGGCGACCTGCATGGCGCTGGCCAAGAAGATCGGCAAGATCCCGGTCATGGTGCGGGTCTGTGACGGCTTCGTCGGCAACCGGATGCTGGCAAAGCGGACCGAGCAGGCGCAGAAACTGATTTTGGAAGGCGCGAAGATCGAGGATGTCGATCGGGTGCTCTATGACTTCGGCTTCCCGATGGGCCCGTTCGCCATGGGCGACCTTGCGGGCAATGACGTGAGCTGGCGCATCCGCCAGGGCAAGGGCGTGAAAAGCCCGGTCGCCGACGCCATCTGCGAGCTTGGCCGCTTCGGCCAGAAGACGAATGCCGGCTATTACCGCTACGAGGCGCGCAGCCGGACGCCGATCCCCGATCCGGTGGTCGAGGAGATTATCGAGAAGGTCGCGAAGGAGCAGGGCGTCACCCGCCGTCCCATTACGGATGAGGAAATCCTCAAGCGCTGCATCTATCCGATGATCAACGAGGCCGCGAAGATCCTTGAAGAAGGCATCGCGACGCGGGCGAGCGACATCGATGTGATCTGGGTCTATGGCTATGGCTGGCCGGTCTATCGCGGCGGCCCGACGCGCTATGCCGACTATATCGGCGTCGAGAAGATCTACAACGACCTGCTCCGCTTCAAGGAGACGCTCGGCGGCGAGGAATGGACGCCGACGCCGCTGCTTGAAAAGCTCGCCAAAGAGGGCAAGAGCTTCAAGGATCTCTGATCCGGGAGACCTTCAAATCACGAAAGGCCCCGCAGGTTATCCTGCGGGGTTTTTCGTTTTCTGCTGCCGCGCGGTGACGGTGAGATAGAGCACGGGGATAATCGCGAGCGCGAAGAAGAGGCAGGAGATCATAAAGCAGTTGTGAAAGGTCTGCGTCATGATGAGGATATCCTGCGCGGGCGTGATGGCGGCGCCTTTATTCGTCCGCAGCATCTCATCGCGATAATGATCCGAATAGGCGGTGATGAGGAGCGCAATGACATTGACGCCGATGGTGCCGCCCAGCATCCGGCAGAAATTGAGCGCGCCCGAGGCCTGCGGCACGCGCGACGTCTCCACGCTCGAGAGCGAAAGCGTGCTGTTGGAGGGAAGAATGAAGCCAAGCGCGACGCGGCTCAGCAAAATCCATCCCGCGATCATCCAGAAGGGGCTGGCCTGATCGGCATGGGTGAGGCCATAGCCCGCGATCACAAACACGATGGTGCCGCCGAGCAGCAGCCGGTGCGCGGGCAAAAGGTCGACGAGGCGCCCGGCGAGCGGTGAGACAACGGCAAGGGCAAGCCCGCCCGGCAGCAGCAACAGCCCGGCATGCGTCGCATCACTGAGCTGCACGGTGCGGGCAAAGAGCGGCACCATATAGATGCTGGAGAACATCCCGGCGCTGGTGATCGCGCCGATGATCACGGTCGAGGCAAATTTCGGATTTTGAAACATCGCAAGATGCAGAAGCGGCGACTTGCTGCGCCGCTCCCGCAGCAGGAAGAGCACAAAGGCGGTGAGCGCAATGAGAAGAAAAACAAGGACACGCCAGTCCGTCGATGCGTGAAACTGGCTGTTGGAAAGGCCGATCAGCAGGCTTCCGGCGGTCAGGGCAATGATCAGGAAACTTCTGACATTGAAGGGACCGGTGCCCGGCGCGTCGTCCCGCCCGGGCAGGAAGGCCCAGCCCATGAGCGCCGCGCAAAGCGAGAGCGGCAGCGCCGCGGTAAAGGTGAAATGCCAGTCCAGATGATCAGTGATGATGCCGCCAAGCGTCGGACCGACGGCGGGGCCGAGAACGATGACCATGCTGAAGACCCCGAGCGCGGAACCGCGCCGGTTCTCCGGAAACAGCATGAAAACGAGCGCCATCGAGAGCGGCTGGATGATGCCGGCCCCGGCGCCCTGCAGGACGCGCGCGAAAATCAGCAGATTGTAGGCTGGCGCGAACTGCCCGATCATGCAGCCGGTAACGAAGAGAATGGAGGCGAACATCAGCGTCCGCCGCGCGCCGATATTTTGTAAAAGCCATGCGGATGCCAGCATGCAGACGGCATTGGCAGAGAGAAAGCCCGTCGACATCCACTGCGCGGAGGCTTGCGTCACATTGTAATCCTCCATGATATCCGTCAGCGCGACGTTGATCATGGTGGAGGAGAAAATGGCCGCGAGGAGACCGAAAATTACAGCAAAAACGGCGAGCCACTTATAGGCTGCGCCGTATTTCTGTTGCAGACGGTCGATGCGTTCGCTCGCCATTTCAGATGGAAAATTCCTTCCTGAGGGCCTCGTTATGCTCGCCAAGCGCCGGGATCGGGCCATAAGCAGGCGTCTCGCCCGCAAACATCACGGGCGAGGCGGGCGTCGTCACCGGGCCGGCCGGGCTCTCGACGGTGACCCGTTCGAGCTGCGGGTGCACCGCGAGATCGGCAACCGAGTTGAGCGCGCCGAAGGCGATGCGGCCCTTCATCAGCCGCGCAACGACTTCCTCGCGCGGCAGGACGCTGAAAATCGCGTTGATAGTCTCGTTAAGCTCGGCCCGGTTCTCGACCCGCCGATCGTTTGTCGCAAAGCGCGGATCATCGGCAAGCGCGGCGTCGAGCAGCCCATGCTCGCAGAGATTACGCCACTCCCGCTGGTTCTGGATGGAGATGACGACGGGGCCATCCAGTGTCTCATAGGCCTCATAGGGCGCGAGCGTCGGATGCGACAGCCCGCCGCGCCCGGGCGCCTTTCCGGTATGTTCGTAGTGCAAAAGCGGCACCGCCATCCAGTCGGCCATGCCGGCGAAGAGCGTTGACTTCACGGCGCGCCCGAGGCCCGTCCGCTCGCGCTCATAAAGCGCCTGCAGAACGCCGACAAGGCCATGCATTCCGGCCGCGATATCGCAGACGGAAACGCCGACCCGGCCCGGACCTTCCGGCGTGCCGGTGATGCTGGCAAGGCCCGTCTCGCTCTGCACCAGCATGTCGTAGGCTTTCATTTTGGCGTAAGGCCCATCCTCGCCGTAGCCCGAAATATCGACGGTAATGAGCCGCGGATTGGCGGCGCGCAACGTCTCGCTATCCAGCCCGTAGCGCCCGACCGCGCCGGGGGCAAGGTTCTGGATGAAAACATCCGCCTTCGCGATCATGTTTTTGAGAAGGGCGAGATCGTCCGCCTGCTTGATATCGAGCTGGATCGATTCCTTGCCCCGGTTCAGCCAGACGAAATAGCTGCTCTGGCCGTTGACAACGCTGTCATAGGCGCGCGCGAAGTCACCGTCCGGGCGTTCAATCTTGATGACGCGCGCGCCCGCATCGGCAAGACGGCTGGAAAGATAGGGGGCGGCGACGGCCTGTTCGAGGGAAATGACGAGAACGCCATCGAGAGGTTTGGACATGATCTTGTTATTCTCTTTCATCCTGCTATCTGCATCGCGGGCCTTGATGCCCGTTCTTGCTGTTAAGGGAGTCGTCACCCTGGCCAGATGGAGAGGGTTCGGCTGATATGGGCGTAGGGGCGGCCGCTTTCCTGGTGCCAGCGATCGAAGGCCGCCTGCACGGCTGCCCGGTCCTTTTTGGAGGTAAACTTGCCCTCGCCGACGCCGATTTTGGTGAGGGCGCGGACCACGTCGGGCGTCAGGATAAAGCCATCGCGCCCCATCATTCGGAGAAAATAGGGACCGCTGTTGCCGCCAAGCTGTTTGAATCTCGCGGTGATATCCGCGTAAAGACCGATGAGGTCGCTGTCGGGCCAGCTTGCGATATAATTGCCAAAGCTGCCCTCCTGCTTTTCAACCTCGATCAGCGCCGCGGCATTGTGCACCGTCGCGCGGATCTTGCCAAGGTGACGGATGATCGCGTCATTCGCCATCAGGCCGGCGACATCATCCTCATTCATGAAGGCGACCTTTTGCGGAACGAACCCCAGAAAGGCGGTCTCAAACGCAGGCCATTTGCCTTTCACCATAGCGGTGTTGAGGCCGGCCGCGAAGATGCGAAAGCTCATCTCTGAGAAATAGCGATCGGCGGGCGTGCTGCGAAGTTCGTCCGCGCTTTTAAGGGCCGGCATACGGGCGCGGAGCGCGTCAATACCGCCGGCGCTCTCGGCCGCTTGCGCTTCAATTTCAGCAAATGAGATCATCGTTTGTTCCGCCTCCTCAGCCGTCTCGGGATCGAGCCTTTGGATATTCCTGAGAGAATCTATATCATTGCCCGCGCATCGGATAAACATGCAATAATGCGCATGCTCTATGCGTCAGGGCGCGAGTTCTTCGATCGCTTTTAAAAAGGCGGGGCCGTATTTCTGCTGCTTGCTCTGGCCGACGCCCGGTAATTCGCCAAAGGCGGTCAGCGTCTGCGGACGCGTTTGCGCCATCTCGATCAGCGTCCGGTCATGGAAAATCACATAAGGCGGGACATTCTGCGCTTTCGCGAGGGCTAGGCGAACGGATTTGAGCGCCGTAAAAAGCGCCTCCTCCTCCTTGTTCGCGAAGGCGCGGGCGGGGGCGGCGGCATCGCGTCTTTGCCGTTTTGTCTCAGGCGGGCGGCGAAGTTCGAGACGGCACTCGCCTTTGAGGAGAGGGCGGCAGCTTTCATCGAGCGAGAAGCTGCCATAGCCTTCCGCATCGACATTGATAAACCCGAGGGCGAGAAGCTGGCGGAGGATCGACTGCCATTCGGCGCGGCTGTAGCCCTTGCCAAGCCCGTAGGTGCTGAGCCGGTCATGCCCGAATTTGCGGATCCGGTCGGTCTCCCCGCCAAGCAGGATGTCGATGATATGTAGCGCGCCGAATTTCTCGCCGCTCCGATAAATGGTGGAAAGCGCCATCTGCGCGGCTTCCGTCCCGTCAAAGAGCGCAGGCGGGGAGAGGCAGTTATCGCAATTGCCGCAGGTTTCGGGCGGGTTCTCGCCAAAATACTTCAAGATCAAATGGCGGCGGCAGAGCGCGCTCTCGCAATATTGCAGCAGGCTTTCAAGCTTGCCGCGATCGAGCTGCTGCTGCGCCAGCGTCTTGTCCGGGTTGCGCATCAGCGATTTCAGCTTCGCGACATCCTGAATGCCGTAGGAAAGCCACGCCGTGGCGGGGAGGCCGTCGCGCCCCGCACGCCCCGTCTCCTGATAATAGCTTTCCATATTCTTGGGGAGTTCCAGATGCGCGACGAAACGCACGTCCGGCTTGTCGATGCCCATTCCAAAAGCAATGGTGGCGACGATGATGACGGCATCCTCTTTCAGAAACCGCGCCTGCGTCTCCTGCCGGACCGCTGGATCAAGCCCCGCGTGATAGGGCAGCGCGATGCGCCCGCTCGCGGCAATTTTTTCGGCGACCTGCTCGGTTTTGCGCCGTGACATGCAATAGACGATGCCGGCATCTTCGGGATGTTCGCTTTTGATGAAATCGAGAAGCTGTGCCGTTCCGTTCGCTTTCGGGACCAGCCGATAGCAGATGTTGGGCCGATCAAACCCGGCGCGAAACACTTCGCCGAATTTGAGGCCGAGACGCTCAACGATATCCTTCTCCGTCGGCGCGTCCGCCGTTGCGGTGAGGGCGAGGCGGGGTACATTCGGAAAGCTTTCGGCAAGCACGGCAAGGCGGAGATATTCGGGGCGGAAATCATGCCCCCACTGCGAAACGCAATGCGCCTCGTCGATCGCGAAAAGCGAAATGTCGCAGCGCCTCAAGAGATCGATAAAGCCGTTCGAGAACAGCCGCTCGGGCGCGATGTAAAGCAGTTTCAGCTCACCGCCGAGCAGCTTCTGGCGGACAATGCCCTGTTCTTCAAGGCTGTGCGCGGAATTGAGCGCGGCGGCCGCGACGCCAAGCTGCTGCAGGGCTTCCACCTGATTTTGCATGAGCGCGATGAGCGGCGAGATGACAATCGCCGTGCCCGGAAGGGCAAGGGCCGGAACCTGGTAGCAGAGAGATTTGCCGCCGCCCGTCGGCATCAGAACAAGCGCATCGCGCTTTGCCATCACATGATCGATGATCTCGGCCTGCTGGCCGCGAAAGGCGGGATAGCCGAATGTTTCTTTTAGGATATCAACAGGGGAAGGCGACATGCCTTCTTTATACAGCCATTGCCGGCGGGATCAATGACCTATTGCCGCGCGTCCTGCTCCTGCGCCAGCTTCCTTCCTAGCTGCGCGCTTTCAACTGCTCTTTCAGCGCCTGGATTTCGAGCGCCGCTTCGGCAAGGAGATGTTTCAGGCGGCGGTTTTCCTCATCCACCTGGCGCAGCCGGCTGATTTCCTGCTCACCGCTCCGTTCGGCGCGCTTTTTCCAGCGATAGATCGTCGCACGGGAGATGCCGTGCTGGCGCGCGATATCGTCGATCCGTCGCCCGTCCGCCAGCTCCCGAAGGATCAGGCCGATTTCCTGTTCTGTATGGATCCTGCGTTCCATCCGACTGACCTTTCTCGATCCTTCCTGCCGGCGTGACGCCCGGCCATTATTGTTTTGCTCCCGGCGTCACTGTTTCCGCCCAAGCTCGCTGACCACGGCCTGAAGCGCGGCGAGATTTTCGGGAATGGCGCTGCCCGCGAGAAGCTCTTGCGAGGCCTTTGCGGCGGCGGCGGGGTCGGTGCTGAGAAGCTGACGCGAGGCTGCGATGGTGATCGCGTTGTGAATGGAATAGCTGTGCTGCTGCTGGGCGATCACATTCTGTAGCGCAAGACCGATGGTGTGGGCCATCTGCTGATACAGAATGGCCATGGCCTCCGCCGGCGCATCGCCGAGCACGCTCATGTTCGTTTGCGCAATGGAGCCTGTTATCTGGCTGTTGACGTATGAGTCGGTTGTCATGGCCGCTCTCCTGCTGTGAACCTATAGATCGCCTGTCATGCCGTGGCCTTACGGTTTCGCGGGCCCCGGGGCGGGGCTGGCGGCGGGCGGCGCGGCGGGCGCATGGACCGGCGCGGCGGCATGCGGGCGGACATAGGCGAGCGGCGCCATCGAAACGGGGCGCGCGTTCAGCAGGCTCGAGGTGCTCCGCCCCGCCGTTGCCGAGGAGAGCGCGAGCAGCGACTGAAGGTTCTGCGTCGTTGAAGCGAGCGCGAGGCTGTACATATTCTGCTGGTTGGCGACGGCGTTCTGCATCGCAGTGCCGGCGGCCTGGGCCGTCGTCTGGTAGAGCGTGCCGATCGACTGCGCAGGGGCAAGGCCGAGCGTCATCATGTTGGTCTGGGTGATGGCGTCGGTGATCTGGCTGTTGACCGATTTGACCGTCTGCGAATTATTCTGTCCTGACATGGTATGATCCTGATCTGAGGGTTACGGGCGGGGGGTGGAATTCGCGCGCCGGATCGGCAAAGTGCCGCCGGCGCGCGCCTTTCGGTCCCGTTCGGGAAGACGCCGCTTCCCCGGCTTTTGTGTTCAGGTATTGAAGCGCGGGGTGTTCGGCGAGGCCGGCTCGCGGAAGCTTGCGAGCACTGCCTTCAGCGAGGACATGGTCTCCGCAACCGGGTTGCCGCTCAGGATCTCCTGCGTCGCCTTGCCTTCCGCCGCCACATCGAGCGTGTAGAGCAGGCTGACGGCGCCGGTGACGACGGCCGAATCGATGGTGTTCTTGTGCTGCTGGTTCGCGACCATATTCTGCATCGACATACCGGTGGACTGCGCCATCATCTGATAGAGCATGCCCATGGATTCGGCCGGGGCATCGCCCAGGACCTTCACGTTGGTCTGGGTCACGGCGTCTGTGATTTGACTGTTCATCCAGGTGTTATCCGCCATAGCTTATTTCCTTATGTAATCAGCTTTTAAAGGAGGGGGTTAAAGGGATATCAGAATGCGCGGGACGCAGCCTGAAGAGAGGTGAGGGCTTCCGCGACGGGATTGCCGCCGAGAATCTCGGAGGTCGCCTTCGCATCGGCGGCGGTTGCCATGGCGTAGAGAACATTCGTTCCCTGCGTCGTAACCGCAAGGTCGATGGTGTTGGCGCCCTGCTGATTGGAAACCGCATTCTGCATACTTGCGCCGACGACCTGGGCGAACACCTGATAGGCATTCGCCATGGCCACCGCGGGCGCATCGGCCAGAACTCCGACGTTGGACTGCGTAACGGCATCGGTGATCTGGGCGTTGACTGGTGTATCCCCTGGCATGGGCTTTCTCCTTTGATGTCATAACAGACTGTCTGTTAGCTGGTTGATTGGGACTTGGACTGTTGATCGGATTGCGCTTTCTTCAACTCTGTGACAATAGCCCTAAGCGCCAGGACTATTTCCGCATTCAGGTTGCCGGACATGACCTCCTGCATTGCCTTTGCGTCGGCCATGCTGTCGAGGCTGTACAGCATCGCGATCCCCTGGCTGACGATGGCGTTGTCGATGGTGTTCATGTTCTGCTGATTGGCGACGGCGTTCTGCATCGAGACGCCGACTGCCTGCGCCATCATCTGATAGACGGTTCCCATCGACTGGGCCGGCGCACCGCCGACGACAGCCAAATTGGTCTGGGTGATCGAATCCGTGATCTGGCTGTTGACCGGCGTATCATTTGCCATTTCCTACCTCATTCTTTCCTGTCAGTGGATGAACGCGGCGAAACCCGTTCACGGCGAGATGACGGAAGGCGCTGTCGCGCTGTGACGGCGAAATGAGAATTTCTTTGTGACGCGACGCGAAAATTCGCAATGCCGATGCGATCTGTCTCGCGGGAAAAGCCGTGAAATCCGCAGCTCCGGAGCGCCCGCCGCCGGAGGATTGACGCCCGAACTTAGCGCGGCAGGGGGTGGGGGATCTGTCGAGATCTGTCTTGACAAGGGCGGCGCAAAAGGGCCCCCGCCGGGGCAATGGGGCCGCGCGAGGCGGACAGGCGGCAAGCTGACTTGCCGCCCGGCCGGTGGGTCAGGCGCCGCCCATCTGCTTGACGATTTTTTCCATGGCGACGGCGGTTGCCGCGACCGCATCGGCGGTGATCCCGGCGATATCCTGGCTCGTCTGTGCGGCGAGCGCGGTGCCGCCGGCGCTTGTTACCGCGTTCAGGCTGGTGACCGCGGCCTGCGTCTGCGCATTCAGCGCCTGGGTGATGGCGGCGGTCTGGGCGTTGTAGGATTCCCCGATCGTTGCTTTCTGCGCGCTGATGGAGATGGCTTCGGCATTTTTCAGCGCCGTCAGCGCCGCGGCGCCGGAATTGGTGACGCTGTTCATGAGGTTGGAATTGGCGGTTGCGTTCTCAAGCGCGAGGCCGGAGGAGTGGGCGGCGAACTGGTAGAGGAGACCCATGGCGAATTTCGCGGAGTCCTCGATTTTACCGGACGGCGCGTCCGTCGAATTTGATGAGCTGGGCATGTCAGTAATCCAATATGAAATAGGTTGGAATGAGTACTTAAAGTTGTGGTCTGGTTATTCTGCGGCAGGGGGCGCATCTCCTCCTGTTGCCGCGGCGGCATCGACTCCGCCGGCTGCCGGTGTGCCTGTCTCGGCGGTGTCGTTGCTTGTTGCAGGTGCGCCGCCGGTCAGCACCATCAGCTTCTGCAGGAGATCGAGCCGCTCTCCCGGGGAGAGGTTTTCGACCTGCGAGGCGAAACCTGTCCGCAAGAGGCCGCTGGCCCCGGTTGCAACGGCGGCGGCGCCGAGGATATTGAGATGCTGCTGGTTGCTGACCGCATTCTGCGAGGCGAGGCCGGTGGCGTGGGCAAGGTTCAAATACATTGCCGCCATCGATTTTGCATTTGCAGTCCCGAGAAGTATTTCATTAGTTGAAATAATAGAATTCTTGATTTGATCGTCTGGCATTATTGATATCCATCTTAATAATATTTGTTTTACATAGAATAATTATTAAAATAGATATCGTATATTATAATATCAACCATAAATTAATTAATTATTTATGTTTTTCGCTTAGTATTTATTTTACTTGGTATTTTCTATGCCTGCATACACTCGTATTAAGTAAATAAAAAATAAAAAAGACACTTTAAAAGTTCATTTTTTTGCCCAAATGAAGAAGCGTCAACCGGGTGGTGAGTGCCTGATGCCGCCCCTGTCGCGTTTTGTTTTTCCAAAAAATTTAACTCTTCAAGGGGGGTCTTCATGAATCCGCTGCGGCAGAATATTTCGTCCAAATCCACGTCCATGATCAAGGCGGCAGATGCCGCACCGCCTGCTTTTTTTCCGGCTCGCCTGTCGCTCGCGCCGCTCAGCGCGGAGATCCGCCCGGTCACTGAGTCATCAGGGGAAGCGCTGCGGGAGAGCCGGGCGGAACGGGCGCCGGCGGCGGTGGATCCGGAGGAGTTCTGGGCCGCATGGAACTCGCACCGCGAGTATCTTTTTCGGCTCAGCATGATCTGGATGAATATCAGCGCCGCCGATGCCGAGGATGCCTTTGCCGATGCGACGCTCCGCGCCTATGAGAAATATGCCGCCCATGCCGCCCAGATCAGCAACGAGCGGGCGTGGTTCGCGCGGCTGCTGCATAACATCTGTATCGACCGCCACCGCGCCAACCGGCGGCTTGGAAATCTCTATGACAAGGTGAAGGAAGTCAGCGACATCGAGATGGCGATGCTGGAGACCCGCCAGCTGACGCCGGAAGGGCGCCTGCTTAACCGCGAACTCGGTGCGCGTCTGCGGGCCGCGATCGATGACCTGCCGCAGCGACTTCGCGCCCCCGTCATTCTCCGCCTGGTGCAGGGGGAGGAGTATGATGATATCGCCCGGCAACTCGGCATCTCCAACGACAACGTGCGCAAAAGGGTGCAGCAGGGCCGCGCTATCCTGCGCGACAAGCTCGCCGCCTTCCGCGGCTGAAAGGGCGCAATCCACCCTTGCGCGCATTATAATTTTGGAGTTCTCTATCGACAGCCCCGGTGAAATCGGTAACGATGCAGACGAGTGCTTGCGGCCCTCGGGCCGGCTAAAGTAGCTGGGGAGCTATATAAATGCCAGAAGGTATCGTTCTGCGCGACAGCCGCGCGGACACTTCGCCCGTGGTCTCGGACGAGGTTAAATACACGACCTGCTATATGTGTGCCTGCCGCTGCGGCATCCGTGTGCATCTGAAGGACGGCAAACTCCGCTACATCGAAGGAAATCCCGATCATCCGGTGAACAAGGGCGTCCTTTGCGCCAAGGGATCAGCCGGGATCATGCAGCATCATTCCCCGGCCCGGCTGAGAAAGCCGCTGCTGCGCGAGGGCGAGCGGGGCGAGGGAAAATTCGTCGAGATCGAATGGGACGAGGCGCTTCGCCTTGCCGGCGAATGGCTGGCGGCGGCGCGCGCCAAGGATCCCTCCCGGCTTGCCTTTTTCACCGGCCGCGACCAGTCGCAGAGCTTCACCGGCTGGTGGGCGATGCAGTATGGCACGCGCAACTACGCCGCCCACGGCGGTTTCTGTTCGGTCAACATGGCGGCGGCCGGTATTTATACGATCGGCGGTTCCTTCTGGGAGTTTGGCGAGCCGGATTGGGAGCATACAAAATATTTCCTGATGTTCGGCGTCGCCGAAGACCATGATTCCAACCCGATCAAAATCGGCCTTGGCAAATTGAAGACGCGGGGCGATGCCAAATTCGTCTCCGTCAACCCGGTAAGGAGCGGATATTCGTCCATCGCCGACGAATGGCTCGGGATCACGCCCGGCACCGACGGTCTCTTTATCATGGCGCTTATTCACGAGCTGCTCCGCGCCGAGAAAATCGACTGGAACTACCTCGCCCGCTATACCAACGCGGCGTGGCTGGTAATCCGCAACGCGGGCGCGGCGAATGACGGCTTGTTTGCGCGCGACTCTACAGGCGTTCCGCTGATCGCGACGAAGGGCGGCAAGATCCGGCCGATCAGCAATCGAAACGCCGAACCCGTCCTTGTTGGAAATTACGAGCTTCCCTCCGGCGAGCAGGCCGTTCCGGCCTTCCAGCTGATGGCGGAGCGCTATCTGGACGAGGAATATTCGCCGGAGCGCGTCGCCGAGCGGGTCGGGATCGAGGCCGCCACCATCCGCCGCATCGCCGCCGAGATTGCGACCGTCGCGTTCGAGGAGGAGATCACCCTCGATATCCCCTGGATCGACTGGGCCGGGCGGCGGCAGGAGAAAATGATCGGCCGGCCCGTCTCCATGCATGCGATGCGGGGTATCTCTGCCCATTCCAACGGCTTTCACACCTGCCGCGCGCTGCATCTTTTGCAGATGCTGATCGGTAGCATCGACGTGCCGGGCGGCTTCCGGCACAAGGCGCCTTTCCCGAAACCCTGCCCGCCGGGACCGACGCCCTCGGGCAAGGTCACGGCCCCGAACACGCCGCTTGGCGGGATGCCGCTTGGCTTTGTGAAGGGCCCGGAGGATCTGCTGGTCGATGAGGCCGGCAATCCGCTCCGTCTCGACAAGGCGTTCAGTTGGGAATATCCGCTCGCCGTGCATGGCATGATGCATAGCGTCATCCATAACGCCTGGGCGCAGGATCCGGCCGAGATCGACGTCCTCTTTATGTATATGGCCAATATGGGCTGGAACAGCAGCATGAATGTGCCCGATGCGGCGCGCTACCTCATGGACAAGAACGAAGACGGCAGCTATCGCATCCCGAAATTCATCTATTCCGACGCCTTCGCCTCCGAGACGGTCGCCTATGCCGATCTCGTGCTCCCCGACACGACCTATCTGGAGCGCTGGGACTGTATTTCGCTGCTGGATCGGCCGATCTCCTCTGCCGATAGCGCGGCCGATGCCATTCGCCAGCCGATCCTGACGCCCGACCGCGATGTTCGCCCGTTTCAGGATGTGCTGCTCGATCTGGGGGCACGGCTGAAACTTCCGGAGATGGTGACGGAGACGGGCGCCGCCGTTTATGAGAGTTACGCCGATTACATCACGCGCCATGAACGGAACAGCGGGATCGGCCCGCTCGGCGGCTGGCGCGGCGCGGACGGCACGGGCCAGGGGCGGGGCGAGCCCAATCCCCACCAGCTGGAGGCCTATGTTGCGAACGGTTGCTTCTGGGAGAAGCATTTTACCCCTGCGCAGTCCTACTATAAATTTGCCAATAAATCTTATCTTGAGGAAGCGGTCCGCATGGGCTGGCTCGCGATGCCGAGCCCGGTCGTGATGGATATTTATTCTGAAACCTTGCAGAAATTCCGCCTGGCCGCCGAGGGGCACGGGAGCATCCAGCCGCCCGAGCATCTCCGCGCGCGGGTACGGGCGTTTTTCGACCCGCTCCCCTTCTGGTATCCGGCGCTGCTGGACGGCGAGGAGACTGCGGAGGGGGAGGCGGACTATCCGCTCCATGCGCTGACGCAGCGGCCCATGCATATGTATCACAGC
Source organism: Sneathiella sp. (assembly GCF_036844445.1). GTDB lineage: Bacteria > Pseudomonadota > Alphaproteobacteria > Sneathiellales > Sneathiellaceae > Sneathiella. The sequence continues at coordinate 688,407 of NZ_DAIUFV010000001.1, forward strand.
TGGGGCAGCCAGAACGCCTGGCTGCGTCAGATTACCGCGCGGAACCCGTTGTTTATACATGCCGATACGGCAGCGGAAGCGGGGATTGAGGATGGCGACTGGATCTGGATCATCTCGCCGCACAGTCGGGTCAAGGGGCAGGCGAAGCTGATGCGGGGCGTCAACCGCGATACCGTCTGGACATGGAATGCCATCGGTAAGCGCAAGGGTGCGTGGAACCTCGATCACGATGCGCCCGAGGCAACGAAAGGCTTTCTGCTCAACCATATTATCTCCGAGCTGCTGCCGCCCCGCGAAGACGGCTATCGCTACGCCAACGCCGACCCGGTGACGGGGCAGGCGGCATGGTATGACCTGAAAGTGCGGATCCAGAAATGCCGCGACGGGGAGGCGGGCGAGGCCGCGCCGATGTTCAGCCCGCAGGCGCGGGATCATCTGGCGGCGGCGCCCGATATCCTTCGCTACGGCGCGGAGGTGAAAGGAGAGCCAAGCGGCGAGCCGCCCGCAGCGCATAAAGACTGGATCGGCAACCGCACCGAGCAGGCTGGAAGCGCAAGCGGTATTCGCCCCGGGCATGGCAACCGGATCACCGGGCAGGAGGAGGAAGAGGTATGACGTCGCTCCCCAAAACGCCGCCTCAGAAGCAGCTCGGCCTTGTGATTGATCTTGATATCTGTGTCGGCTGCCACGCCTGCGCCGTCAATTGCAAGGAATGGAACACGGGCGGACATAGTGCGCCGCTCACGGATACAAATCCTTACGGATCAGAACCTTCCGGCGTCTGGTTTAACCGTATTCACAGCTTTGAAGTCACCGACATGTCGGGCGGCGGGCGGACCGTCAACTTCCCGAAAAGCTGCCTGCATTGCGAGGAAGCGCCCTGCGTCACCGTCTGCCCGACGGGGGCTTCCTACAAGCGGGAGGAAGACGGCATCGTTCTTGTCAATGCCGACAGCTGCATTGGCTGCAAGCTCTGCTCCTGGGCCTGCCCCTACGGCGCGCGGGAATATGACGAGGATGCGGGGGTGATGAAGAAATGCACCCTCTGCGTCGATCGCATCTACAACCCGAACCTGCCGGAGGAAGCGCGGGTGCCGGCCTGCGTCTCGACCTGTCCGGTCGGGGCGCGCTCGTTCGGCGATCTTGGTGATCCCGAGAGCGACGTCAGCCGGCTTGTCGCGAGCCGGGGCGGTTATGACCTGATGCCGGAGCAGGGCTGTAAACCGGTTAATAAGTATCTGCCGCCGCGGCCAAAGAAAACGGGCGATGTGGCCGCGCCGGAGGCGCTCACTCCCGTGGCCGACAGCACCGCCGGCCTGCTCGCCCGCTGGGTCGATCGTATTTTATCCGCGTAAATGTAGAGGCGTTATGCATCCGGCCAAATCCGTCATTTTTTTTCACCACCGCATCAGGTGCGGGCTACGGCCTGCTGTTCCTGCTGATCGGCGCCGAGCTGCTGCATCTTCTGCCGGGCATTTTCTGGCTGTCGTTCTCGGGCTATCTTCTTGGCTTTCTCCTCGTGATCGGCGGGCTGCTTTCGTCCACCTTTCATCTCGGCCATCCAGAGCGGGCGTGGCGGGCGCTGACGCAGTGGCGATCCTCCTGGCTGAGCCGTGAAGGGGTGATGGCGATCTTCACCTTTCTGCCAACGGGCCTATTTGCGCTCCATCAGCTGTTCGCGCCCCCGATTGCCGTGCCGGGCGCGGTGGCAATCGGCCTCATCGGAATGGCGGCAATCGCCATAACCATATACTGCACGGCCATGATCTACGCGAGCCTTCGGCCCATTCACGCCTGGTGCAACGGCTATGTTCCGGCAGGCTACCTGCTGCTGGCGCTGGTGAGCGGGCTCCTGCTCCTCAACGCACTCCTCGCCGTTTTCGGGGCGACGGAGAGCAGCGTCCTTATCCTCACCCTTGTTCTGCTCGCTGCGGGGCTCGCTTTCAAGATTGCCTACTGGCGGTTTATTGACGGCACGAAAAGCGCCTCGACGCCCGAAAGTGCGACGGGGCTTGGCGAGTTTGGCGCCGTGCGACTTTTTGAGGCGCCGCATACGGAGGCAAATTACCTGATGCAGGAGATGGGGTTCAAGATTGCCCGAAAGCACAGCCGCCGGCTGCGCCGGATTTCACTTGTCAGCGCCTTTATCCTGCCATTCGTCCTGATAGCTGCCGCGCTTTTCCTCGGCGGGGGCTGGAGCGTCGGTCTGCTCATCGCCGCGGTGGTGAGCGGTGGCATCGGCCTTGTCACCGAGCGCTGGCTGTTCTTTGCCGAGGCGCGTCATACGGTCGGCCTTTATTACGGCGCACCGCGCGCCTGAAAAAAAGGGCCGGATGAAACCGGCCCTTTGCATAGCAGTTCTGGCTATTGCAGCCAGCCGTTATCAACCGGCTCGTTTGAATTTCTGGGCGCGAGCAGGCGCAGATTTATTCTTCGCATATACTGCCGCCCCCGCGGGTTTACGAGGCTTAAGTCCCGGTTTGCCGTTATTCTTGCCGAAGGACTTCTTCGCGCCGACGCGAGATACTTTAGCATCGCCTTCTGATACGCGCTTGCGGCCGTCGGCCGCCGGATGTCGCCGTCCTCCGGGACGATGCTTTTTCGCGCCCGGTTTGGGCTGCGGGGCGGGGAAGGGATGATTTTCATCGATTCGGACCTTCTGTTTGAGGATCTGTTCAATATTGCGCAAGAGATTGCGCTCCCTTGGCTCGCAGATGGACATCGCAATGCCGGTTGCGCCGGCGCGGCCCGTCCGGCCAACGCGGTGAATGTAATTCTCGGCTTCCATCGGCAGGTCATAGTTGATGACATGGGTGACGCCCGAGACGTCGATCCCGCGCGCCGCGACGTCGGTCGCGACAAGAACGGAGAAGCGGCCGTTGCGGAAAGAGCGGAGCGTGCGCTCGCGCACCCGCTGCGGCATATCACCGTGAATGGCGGCGGCTTTCACCGTTTCAACTTCCGCTTCGATCTCATCCTTCAGGCTGTCGGCGGTTGCCTTGGTGCGCACAAAGACAATGACGCGTTCCTTCTCGCCCTCGGCAAGAAGGTGCATCAGCAGGTCCTTTTTGTGCTGGCCTGCGACCATCAGCACGGAGTGATCGACGCCTTCGGCAACGGCGGTTTTCTGCTTCACCTCGACATATTCGGGCTCGCGGAGAAGTTTTTCCGAGAGTTTCCGGATCGCCGGGCTCATGGTCGCGGAAAAGAGCACCGTCTGATGATCTTCCGGCAGCTTCTCGGAAATAAAGGTCACATCTTCGATAAAGCCCATATCGAGCATCCGGTCCGCTTCATCAAGGATGAAGGTCTCGACATTGTCGAGCTGCACGGTGCCGCGCTTCATGTGATCGAGCAGCCGTCCCGGCGTTGCAACCAGAATGTCGACGCCGCGCGTGAGCTGCTGGATCTGCGGGCCGTAAGGCGCGCCGCCGTAAACAACCGTGTGGAACAGCTTGACGCCGCGCGTAAAGACGCGGATGCAAAGCCCGATCTGGTGCGCAAGCTCCCGCGTCGGGGCAAGGATGACGGCGGTCGGCCTGTTCGGCTTCGGTTTGCGCCGTTCATGCTGCAGGCGCTGCAGCAGTGGCAGCACAAACGCCGCCGTCTTGCCGCCGCCGGTCTCGGCGATGCCCATCAGGTCGCGCCCGTCCAGTAAGCCGGGGATCGCGCGTTTCTGAATGGCAGTCGGTTCGGTAAAGCCCTGCTTCTCAATTGCACGCAGGAGCGGCCCAACAAGATTGAGCTCGGTGAATTCGGTCATCTGATAAATATCCTCAACAACAATTTTCCGCCGCGCGGGTAGCGGGCGGGATCAGGGGTCATATGAAAGGCGGGAACCGTGTCTCCTTGACCCTGTGTCGACCTTGTTTGCGGGATCGGACCGTCAGCGGCATATCTGCCGTGGAAATACTGTTCATATACCTTGTTTCGCCCGCGCATCATTGCATCATCGCGGGGCGCTGCACATGCCGCAGCATGATGCGCCGCCCATATGCGCAGCTTTGGCGGGGATGTCAAGGAATATCCGCGATCTTCCTGCCATTCCAGGCGTATAAAAACTCCGGTTTCGTCTTTTCAACGGCAATCGGGTTTCTTAAGATACCGAGGGTCAGTTGAGCAACATCCCGGCTCTCGGAAGAGAAGGCGGGCAGAAAGGGTATATAATGGATCTGCGAGAGGCATCCGATCAGATTATCTTGATCACAACGCAGTATGGTCTCAGCGTTCTTGGCGCGCTGATCATTCTGGTTGTCGGCTATTATCTTTCCAAGAAGGTTCCCCTGCTGCTGCGCAGACTTATGGACCGGCACGGGATTGATCCGACAGTCAGCGGCTTTTTAAGCCGCATTGCCAAATTCGCCATTCTAATTTTTACGGTCCTGCTGGTCCTTGCCCAGTTCGGCGTCCAGACGGCGAGCCTGATTGCCGTTCTCGGCGCCGCCGGCATTGCGGTTGGCCTTGCCCTTCAGGGGACGCTCAGTAACGTCGCGGGCGGCGTCATGCTGCTGATCTTCCGGCCGCTCAAGGTCGGCCAGTATGTCGAGGTCGCGGGTCACGGGGGCACCGTGAAGGATGTCAGCCTCTTCACGACGGAGCTGGCGACTCCGGACAATGTCCAGGTGATCATCCCAAATGCCTCCGTGTGGGGCAATTCGATCCGCAACTACAGCTTCCATCCCAGCCGGCGAATGGATCTTCTGATCGGCATTTCCTATATGGATGACATCGACAAGGCGCGCGGCATCATTCAGCAGCTTGTTGTTGCGGATGACCGTTCCCACAAGGATCCGGCGCCGGTTATCGAGGTGGCGGATCTCGCCGATAATTCGGTAAATTTGACGGTGCGCGTCTGGTGCGACAACGGGAATTTCTGGGCCCTCAAATTTGCCCTTACCAAGGCCATCAAGCAGGCCTTCGATGCGGAAGGCATTACCATTCCCTATCCGCAGCGGACTGTGCATGTCGTTAAACGCGACTGACGGGCTGCGGGCTCTAAAGTGGCTCCGTCATTTTCCGGATACTGGCTCTTTTATCGAGGCCGCTTTGCCGCCATCCTGAGGCCCGGATGTTATATGTACTGCCGGAGGATGCCCCATGTCCGTTCAATTGCCGAGTGTCTGCCCGCTTGACTGCCCCGATACCTGTTCGTTCACGGTGACGGTTGCGGCGGGCGAGGTGCAGAAAGTGCGGGGCTCCACCGCCAATCCGATCACGGGCGGTGCGGTCTGCAACAAGGTCGCGCGTTATTACCCGGAATTTGTGCATGGGGAAAACCGGCTGCGCTATCCCTTGAAGCGGGTCGGGCCGAAAGGCGGCGATGACTTCATCCGCATTTCGTGGGAGGAGGCGATTGAGACCATCTATGAGCGCTTCACCGCCATCATTGCCGAATATGGGCCGCAGGCGATCATCCCCTATAACTACGCAGGGCCGCACGGGATGCTGGCCGGCGGCTCGATGGACTTGCGCTTCTTCCATCGCCTCGGCGCATCTCTCCTTGCACGGCGGCCGCTGTGCGGCGGCGTGAAGTCGGAGGCCTATAAAGGCACTTTCGGCGGCGCCGGCGCGATGCAGCCCTTGCAGCTGGAGGCGGCGAAGCTGATTGTCGTCTGGGGCAACAATGTCACCTATTCCAACCTGCATCTCGCGCCGATCATCAAGCGGGCGCGGGCGCGGGGCGCGAAGCTTGTCGTTATCGACCCCAAACGCATCAGAATCGCCGAGCAGGCCGATACCTATCTCGCTGTCCGCCCCGGCATGGACATCATCCTCGCCTTTGCCATCGCCGCTGAGCTTGAGCGGATCGGCGGCATCAACCATGCCTTCATTGCGGAACATGTCTTGGGCGCCGATGAATTTATGGCGGAAGCGCGCAAATTCACGATCGAGGAGGCGTCTGCGCTTTGCGGCGTTTCCGTCCCGGAAATCCGCGCCTTCGCGAAGCTCTATAAGGAGAGCAGTCCCGCCGCCATTTCTGTTGGCAACGGGATCGAGCGTAACCGGAACGGCGGCAACGGCATCCGCGCGATTTTCGCCCTGCCGGCGCTCGCCGGGAAGTTCGGTGTGCGCGGCGGCGGCATCGTCGGCGGCTCGGGCAATCTCTTTCCGAAGACGCCGGACCGGCTGCAACGGCCCGATCTCGTACCGCCCGGCACCCGCACGCTCAATATCATCGATATCGGCCGGCATCTGGCGGAGCAGGATCTCGATATCCCGCTGAAAGGCGTCTTTATCTATAACCATAACCCGGTGGTGGTGACGCCCGACCAGAACACGACCCGGCGCGGCCTTGCCCGCGAGGATATATTCACCGTCGGCTGCGATATCGCCATGACCGACAGCATGAAATATTGCGATATCATTCTGCCCGCGGCGACGCATTTCGAGCATGATGATATTTTCTGCGCCTATGGGCAGCCGTATCTGCAGCGCGCCGCGCCGGTTATCGAGCCGGTCGGCGAAGCGCTCCCCAATACCGAAATATTCCGCCGCCTCGCGGCGCGGTTCGGCTTTAACGAGCCGGCCTTCACGGCCACCGATAAAGAGCTGATGGACGATGCGATCGACGGCAGCGATCCGCGCCTTAAAGGCTGCCGGCCAAGCGAAATTCCGCTTGGGCTGGCGCTATCGATGGAGCGGGGCGAAATGGAGACTATTCTGTTCGAGAACGCCGCCCCAAAAACACCGAGCGGCAAAATCGAGCTGAAATCGGCCTATCTGCGCGATCAGTTCGGGGCCGAAATCCCGACCTATCACCCCGTTTCGAGCACCTATCCGCTGATGCTCGTCACCCCCTCGTCAAACAAGCGTATCTCGTCGACCTTCGGCGGGGTGAAAGCCAATGACGACCGGCCGGTTCTCGAGATGCATCCGCGCGACGCTGCGGCGCGCCGTCTTGAGGATGGCGCGGAGGTGCGGCTCTATAATGATCTCGGCGAGGTGTTCATGCCGCTCAAAATCACGGAGAATGTGCGCGAGGGGGTCGTCTTCTCGCCCAAAGGCTGCTGGTTCAAGACGAGCGTCAATAACCAGACCGTCTCCGCCCTCGCACCCACGTTCAAGGCGGATCTGTCCGAGGGCGCCTGCTTCAACGACTGCCGGATCGAGGTGGAAGCGGTCTGATTCCGGGCCGTCACATCCCGCCGTTTGCGAGAACAACGAGGAGGGCCCGCGCTTCCTCAAGTCCGCTATTGCTGATGGCATGCGGCTGGTCGGCGGCGTAGCGGGCCGTTTCGCCCGGCAGGACACGCTCGCTCTCCGCGCCCGCCTCAACCGTCATTTCGCCGCTGAAGACGGTCAGATGCTCGGTTGTGCGGGGCGTGTGGGAGCTGGACGCCATCCGCCCGCCGGGCTTCAGGATCAGCTCGTACCATTCCATCTCATTGACAAGGCTCGCCGGGCCGAGGACGCGGAGGACATATTGCCTGGCCGGGTCGTTGAGGACAGGCGTCGCGGCCGCCCCCACCACCGTCAGGCTGTGCGTCGGATCATCGCCGCGCACGATATCGTCGATGGTGACGCCGAGCGCTTCGGAAAGCCGCCACACGGTCGCGAGCGTCGGGTTGGTCTCGTTACGCTCGATCTGTGAGAGCATGGACTTGGAAACGCCGCAGACCGCGGCAAGCTGATCGAGCGTCAGATGCTTCTCTTTGCGCAGCCGATTTATGGTGGCGCCCACGGCGGGCGGGGTATTTCTTTCGTCCGACATATTTTCCTGTTGACTGGAAATAATTCCGATATATTTTACAAAGTACAGTATAACGGATTTTTTTCCAATTTCCAGACAAAACAGGTGCGCCATGTTTACCATTGCCAAAACTGAAGCGACGCGCGGCCTCTGGCCCGTCTCGAAAGCCCCGCTGGCGGAGCCGGGGCAGGGCATGGTCCGCATTGATGTCCTCGCCGCCGGGATTTGTGGCACCGACTATCATATCTATAGCTGGGATGCCTGGTCGTCGGCCCGCGTCAAAACGCCGATGACGATCGGTCATGAATTCGTCGGCCGGATCACGGCGATCGGCGAGGGAGTGAGCGGTTTCTCCATCGGTGAGCGGGTCTCGGCGGAATGTCATATCGCCTGCGGCGCCTGCCGCTTCTGCCGCACCGGCAATGCGCATATCTGCGAGAATACCCGCATCATCGGGGTGGATCGCCCGGGCGCCTTCGCCGAGCAGGTGGAGGTGCCGGCGAGCAATCTCTGGCGCGTGCCCGCTGCCATCCCCGATGCCCATGCGGCAATTTTTGATCCGGTCGGCAATGCAATGCATATGGTGACGAGCGCCGGGGTGACGGCGAAGGATGTGCTGATTGTCGGCGGCGGCCCGATCGGCCTTTTCGCCGCCGCCATCGCCAAGGCGCATGGCGCGCGGACAATCGCGCTGCAGGAGCCGAACCCGGCCCGCGCCGCCATCGCCCGCTCGCTCGATCTCGATCTCGTCGTCAATCCGCGCGAGCCGGGGTCCGTGGCGGAAATTCTCGCCCTCACCCGCGGGCATGGCCCCGAAGTGGTGCTGGAGGTGAGCGGCAATGCCGCCGCGTTGAATGCCGCGCTCGATATCGCCGCGCCCGGGGCGACTTTCGCGCTGCTCGGCATCCCGGCGGGGGCCGTCACCCTCGATCTCGGCGCCAAGGTGGTGATGCGCGGCGTCCGTCTGCTTGGCATCACGGGGCGGCGGATGTATGAGACCTGGTATCAGGTCGAAGCCTTCATGCTGAAGAACCCGGGTCTGATGGACAAGGTCATCACCCATATCCTGCCGGCGACCGAATTTGCCCGCGGCTTTGCCTTGATGGATGAGGGGGCGTGCGGCAAGATCGTTCTCGATTTCGCCAATATCAGCGGGGGGCGGCTGCAATGAGGAATGCGTTTATCGACCGGCTTGCGGCAGAGCTGGACGCGGCCGAAAAGGCCGGCACATACAAGCATCTCAAAGTCATCGAAAGCGCGATCAGCGATCGCGTCCGGCTGGCCGGGAGAGGGGAGGTCACGCTCCTGTCATCCAACGACTATCTCGGCTTCGCCAGTCACCGGGAGATAGTCGCCGCGGCGCGGGATGCGCTTTTGCATTTCGGCGCGAGCACGGCCTCGGTCCGTTTTATCTCGGGTACGCAGAGTGTCCATGAGACCCTGGAGACGGATCTCGCCCGTTTTCACGGCACTGAAGCGGCGCTCAGCTACTCCTCCTGCTGGGCGGCGAATACCGGGCTTTTCGCTGCGATCACGCGCCCGGGCGATGTGATCCTCTCCGATGCGCTCAACCACGCCAGCCTGATCGACGGCATTCGCGCGACCGCAAAGGGCGTGGTGCGCGATGTCTATCGTCACGCTGATATGGAGGAGCTGGAGGCCAAGCTGAAGCAGCATGCGCAGGCGCCCGCCCGCCTGATCGTCACCGATGGCGTTTTCTCCATGGAAGGGGATATCGCGCCGCTCGATACGATTGTCGCGCTCGCCCATAAATATGACGCGCTGATCGTTCTCGATGATTCGCACGGGCTTGGCGTCATGGGCCGGACGGGGCGCGGCACGGCGGAGCATTTCGGCGTGATGGAGAGCATCGATATTTTTACCGGCACGCTCGGCAAGGCGCTTGGCGCGGGCACGGGCGGGTTCGTCGCAGGCCCGAAGGCGGTTACCGAAACGCTTATACAGAAGTCGCGGCCGCATCTTTTCTCAAACGCGCTGCCACCCTCGGTCGCGGCGGCGGGGAGCCGGGCGCTTGAACTGCTGAACGCCGCGCCCGAGCGAGTCCGCGCGGTGCAGGAGAAGGCTGCCGCTTTCCGTGGCCTGCTGCAGTCAAAAGGATTGAAGCCGCTCGATGGGGAGAGCGCCGTCGTCCCGGTTATCGTCGGCGCGACCTCGACCGCCATCCGCCTCGCCGAGGCCTTGCTGGAGGAGGGCATTTTCGTCACCGGTTTCGGTTATCCCGTGGTGCCCGAGGGAGAGGCGCGAATTCGCTTCCAGATTTCCTATTCCCATACCGATGCGGAGCTTGAAAAGGCGGCATCGACCCTTGCGCGGCTTTTGAGGTAAACGGGGCGGCCCGCCACTCGGCAATTGACAGGCGGATGGGCAGCGGCGAGAGTAAAGCGACATTTCACCCGCCCCCCGTCAGCCACCAGAACTAGCCCGATTAGCCCGCATGGAAGCCTGGATCCTTATCACTCTCTTCGCCGCGCTCATGCAGAATGTGCGAACGGCGCTGCAAAAGGCGCTGAAGGAGCGGCTGTCGACGGGTGGGGCGACCTATGTGCGCTTTCTCTACGGAACGCCCTTCGCGCTTCTTTATCTTGCCGCCATTCTCCATTTCACCGATCTCACGCTGCCCCGTCCGAACGGGGAGTTTCTGCTCTATGTCGCCGCCGGCGGGATTGCGCAGATTGCCGCGACGGGCTTGCTCGTCAGCCTGTTCAGCTATCGCAATTTTGCGGTCGGAACGACATATGCCAAGACCGAGACGGTGCAGGCGGCGCTCTTTGGCATCATTCTCCTCGGTGAGCATGTCGGCACGGGCGCGGCGTTCGCTATCGCCATCAGCTTTGTCGGGATCCTGCTGATCTCGATGTCATCGAACGCCTTCAGCCTGAGGGAGTTTCTCTCCGGCTGGATGAGCCGCGCGGCCGGGATCGGCCTGCTGTCGGGCGCCATGTTCGGTATCTCCGCCGTCTGTTATCGCGGCGCGGCGCTCGCCCTCGGCGGGGAGGGGGTGATGATCCAGGCCGCCTATACGCTGGTCGTCGTGATTCTGTTCCAGACCGCGCTGATGAGCCTTTACCTGCCGCTCCGCGAGCCCGGCCAGATCCGGCGGGCGCTGGCAAGCTGGCGGGTCGCGGGCTGGGTCGGGCTGACCAGCATGCTGGGATCGGCGGGCTGGTTTACCGCTATGGCGCTGCAGAACGCCGCGCTGGTCAAGGCCGTCGGGCAGGTCGAGCTGGTGTTCAGCTTCATTGCCTCCTACTTCTTCTTCAAGGAAAAGACGAGCCGTATCGAGCTCGCCGGCATCCTGCTGATCGTTTTCGGTATCGTCCTGCTGCTCCTCGACCGCGGTCCATGAGAGAATTTTATACAATTCTATAGTTTGTGGCTTTTGTTTTAAAATATCATGGGTTATGTTATCCCAATAATTGGATATCAAACAATAACGAGGTTGCCTGTTGGGAAAGCAATACTCCAGCCGTGAGATGATCGAGAAGCTTGTCGGCTTCGATACGGTGTCACGCGGCTCCAACCTCGCCCTCATTGGCTTCGTTGCGGATTATCTCGCCGGCTTTGGCGTGACGGCAACGCGCGTCTACAACGCAGATAAATCAAAGGCAAATCTCTACGCCACCGTCGGGCCGGAGCGCGAGGGCGGCGTCGTCCTCTCGGGCCATACCGACGTGGTGCCGGTCGATGGCCAGCCGTGGGTGACCGATCCTTTCACCGTCACCGAGAAGGACGGAAAGCTTTACGGGCGCGGGACGGCGGATATGAAAAGCTTTTCCGCGATCGCGCTCGCCAAGGTCCCGGAGATGATCGAGAAGGGCCTCAACTATCCGATCCATTTCGCGCTTTCCTATGATGAGGAGGTCGGCTGCCTTGGCGCGCCGTCGATGATCGGTGAGATAGCGGCCCGTGTGCCGCGCCCGCGCGCCGTTATTGTCGGGGAGCCGACGATGATGGAAATCGTCTCCGCCCATAAGGGGATCATGTCGATCGAGACCCGGGTGACGGGCCGGGAAGCCCACTCCAGCCTTGTCGAGGATGGCGTGAGCGCGATCATGGTGGCGGCCCGGCTGATCGCCTTCATCGGGAAGATGATGGCCGAGAACAAGGCGCGCGCGCCGGCCGAAAGCCCGTTCCGTCCGGCCTACAGCACCCTGACCTGCGGCGTCGTGAACGGCGGCACGGCCGGAAATATCCTCGCACGGGAATGCCGCTTCATGTGGGATATCCGCCATGTTCCCGGAGATGATCCGATGTCCTTCGTCAAGCGGTTCGAGGAGTATTCGGCGACAGAGCTCGGTGCAATGCGGGAAATCGCCCCGGAAGCGTCGATCGCGACGGAAATCATCGCCAATGTGCCGGCGCTGCAGCCCGAAGACAACGGCGAGGCGGAGATGCTCTGCCGCTCGCTGACCGGGCTCAACACAACCCATGCGGTCGCTTACGCGGCGGAGGCGGGGCAGTTTCAGGGAGCCGGCTTTTCGACCGTCCTGTGCGGCCCGGGGTCCATCTCGGTCGCCCATCAACCCAATGAATATATAGAGATATCGCAGGTCGCCGCGGCCGAGGTATTTCTCTCGAAACTGATCGACAGGCTTTGCATATGAGCGAAGGGGAATGCAATAGACAGGGGTGAAACTATTCGCTAATCTCAATCACAAAAGCCGTAACAATAATAACAAGACGGCGAGAGCCCGCTTGCGGGCGTCAGATGACAGGCATCTCAGACAAACCAAGGGAGTTATCATGAAATTAAGGACAGGATTATTTGCCGCCGCCGCCGTTGCCGCCCTGATGGCCACCGCACCGGCTCAGGCCGCCAATTTCAAATATGCGTTCCAGGGAGACCTCAGCTCTCTCGATCCGCATTCGCTGAATGAATCATTCCTCCTGAGCACGCTCGGCAACGTCTATGAAGGGCTGGTTCTTTACGGGCCGAACCTCGAAATTCAGCCCGGCCTTGCTGAATCCTGGAAGCTCGTCTCGCCGACGGAGTGGGAGTTCAAGCTCCGCGAAGGCGTGAAGTTCCATGGCGGGCAGGATTTTACCGCCGATGACGTGATCTTCTCCTGGCAGCGGACCCTCTCGGAAGGCTCCGACCAGAAGGTGCGCGGCGGCATGATCAAGAACATCAAAAAGGTCGATGATCATACCATCGTCATTGAAACGCCTGCGCCGAACCCCATCCTCGTGCAGGATCTGCCGTATCTCTTCATCATGGACAAGGAATGGTCCGAAGAGCATGGCACGCAGAACGCCACCAGTGCGGCCGGGGATAATGCCGGCAACTACGCCAACCTGAATGCTAACGGCACCGGCCCATTCCAGATTGTCAGCCATCAGGCGGACGTCAAAACGGTAATGAAGCGCAATGACAAATACTGGCAGGAAATCCAGGGCAACGTCACGGACGTCATCTTCACACCCATCAAGGAAGCCCCGACCCGCGTTGCGGCGCTGATCTCGGGCGAGCTTGACATGGTGTATCCGGTTCCCGTGCAGGATTGGGAGCGGCTGGATAAAGCCGACGGCGTCTCGGCGCTGACCGGCCCGGAAGCGCGGACGATTTTCATCGGCTTCGATCAGAGCCGGGACGAGTTGCTTTATTCCAGCGTCAAAGGCAAGAACCCGTTCAAGGATCAGCGGGTCCGCGCCGCTTTCGTTCATGCCGTCAATCTTGAGGCTATCAACGAGAAAATCATGCGAAGCGCGGCAACGCCGACGGGACTTCTGGCCGCGCCGCAGGTCAACGGTTTCGATGCCGATCTGAACAAGCCCTATGAGTTTGACCCGGAAAAATCGAAGGCGCTTCTTGCCGAAGCCGGCTATCCGGACGGTTTCGAGGTGACCCTCGACTGCCCGAATGACCGCTACTTCAACGATGAGAAGATCTGCCAGGCGATCACGTCGATGCTGGCCCGGGCCGGGATCAAGGTCACGCTGCTCGCCCAGCCGAAGTCGAAATATTTCGGCAAGATCCTCGCGACCAGTGGCTATGACACCAGCTTCTATCTGCTGGGCTGGACGCCGGGCTCCATGGACATCGAGAACGTCCTCTCCTCGCTGGTCGTTTGCCGCGATGAGGCCAACAACCGCGGTATGTTCAACCTTGGCAATTACTGCAACCCGAAGGTTGACGAGCTGACCGCCGCCATCGGCAGCGAGACCGATGCCGACAAGCGCAATGCGATGATCAAGGAAGCGCTGACCATCGTGAAGGAGGATGTCGCCTATATGCCGATCCACCAGCAGCCGATTGCCTGGGGCGTGAGCGACAACATCACGGTGAACCTGCGTGCCGACAACGGCCTTGACTACCGTTATGTGACGATCGGGAAATAACTGACGAACGGGGCGGGGCCGCTTTTGCAAAAAGGCGGCCCCTCTGTTCCTGTGCGTCTGATCGTGGACCAATATGATTTCATTTATTTTCAAGCGTCTGGCGCAGTCAGTGATCGTGATGCTGACGGTCGCCCTGATCGCCTTTTCCATGTTCCGCTTCGTCGGCGATCCCATCAACAACATGGTCGGGCAGGACACCAGTCAGGCGGACCGTGCGGCGCTTGCCGAGCGGCTCGGGCTGAATGATCCATTCCTCGTCCAGTTCGGCCGGTTCGTTGTGAATGGCGTGCAGGGTGATTTCGGCTATTCCTACAAATATCGCCAGCCGGTCAGCAGCCTGATCATGGAGCGGCTGTCGGCGACGCTGGAACTTTCTTTCGTCTCGGCCGTGCTCGCCCTCGCCATCGGCATTCCGGCGGGCGTCTATACCGCGCTTCACCCGAAGGGGTGGCTGTCGCGATCGGTCATGGGACTGTCGCTCATCGGCGTCTCGCTGCCGACATTTCTGATCGGCATCCTGCTGATCCTCTTTTTCGGCGTCATGCTGCGCTGGCTGCCGACCTTCGGGCGCGGCGAGGTAGTGGCGCTCGGCTGGTGGACAACCGGCTTTCTCACCTTCTCGGGCCTTAAGTCCATGATCCTGCCGGCGATCACGCTGGCGCTCTTCCAGATGACGCTGATCATGCGACTTGTGCGCGCCGAGATGATGGAGGTGCTGCGCACCGATTTCGTGAAATTCGCGCGCGCCCGCGGCCTGCCGGATCGCTCCGTGCATTTCGTCCATGCGCTGAAGAATACGCTGGTGCCCGTGATCACCATCACCGGGCTGCAACTCGGCGCGCTGATCGCCTTCGCCATTATCACCGAAAGCGTCTTTCAGTGGCCGGGCATGGGCCTCCTGTTCATCCAGGCGATTCGTGATGTCGATATTCCGATCATGGCGGCCTATCTCGTCCTGATCGCGTTTTTCTTCGTCATCATCAACATGATTGTTGATATTCTCTATTACATCGTCGATCCGCGCCTGCGGGCTGACAGCACCGCGTGAGGGATGTGATGTCGAGCCTGGAATATAGCGAAAAATCTCCGCTTCAGCGGTTCTTCGAAGGCGATCTCTGGTACAGCTTCACGCACAGCCCCGTCGCCATCATCGCCGCGATCCTGACGGTCGGCATGATCCTCGCCGCGATTTTTGCGCCGCTGATTGCGCCCCACAACCCCTATGACCTCGCCTCGCTCACTATCATGGACGCGAGCCTGCCACCGGCCTGGGAAACCGGCGGCGATCCGCGCTTTCTGCTCGGCACGGACGATCAGGGGCGGGATATCCTCTCAACCATCCTCTACGGCGCGCGAATTTCACTCGCTGTCGGCTTCTTCTCGGTCATCTTCGCAATGGTGATCGGCATCTTCCTCGGCCTTGTCAGCGGTTATGTCGGCGGCCGGCTCGACGCCTTCATCATGCGCGTCGCGGATGTGCAGCTGTCCTTTCCCGCCATCCTGATCGCGCTGCTGATCGACGGCGTGGCGCGCGGCATCATCCCGAAAGAAATGCATGTCGACATCTCCATCTATGTGCTGATTTTCGCGATCGGCATCTCGGGCTGGGTGCAGTATGCCCGCACCGTGCGCGGCTCGACGCTGGTGGAAAAGAATAAGGAATATGTTCAGGCCGCGCGCGTCATCGGGGTGCGCCCCATGACCATCCTGCGCCGCCATATCCTGCCCAATGTGATGGGGCCGGTGATGGTGATTGCGACCATTCACCTCGCGCTTGCCATCATCACCGAGGCGACGCTTTCCTTCCTTGGGGTCGGCGTGCCGCCGACGACGCCCTCGCTCGGGACGATGATCCGCATCGGCAATGAATATCTCTTCTCCGGCGACTGGTGGATCACGATTTTCCCGGGCGCGACGCTGGTCATTCTCGTGCTCGCGGTCAACCTGCTCGGCGACTGGCTGCGCGATGCGCTGAACCCGAAGCTGCGATAGGGAGGCGACGGTGGATCTTCTCAATATCAATAACCTCCGCATCGAATTCCCGAGCCGGCATGGCACGGTCGTTGCCGTCGATCAGGTGACGCTGCGCGTCGGACCCGGCGAGGTGCTCGGCGTGGTCGGGGAATCGGGCGCCGGCAAATCGACCATCGGCAATGCGGTCATCGGGCTGCTGGAGCCGCCGGGAGAAATGACGGGCGGGCATGTCTATCTGAAGTCCGAGCAGATCGATACCCTCGGGCCGGAGGCCAAGCGCAAGATCCGCGGCCGGCGCATCGGCATGATCTTTCAGGATCCGCTGACCTCCCTCGATCCGCTGCAGACGATCGAGCAGCAGCTCGTCGAGACCATCGAACAGCATCTGAAGCTCGGCGAGAAGAAGGCGAAGGCGCGGGCCATCGATCTCCTGCGCCAGGTCGGCATTCCCGATCCGGAAGTCCGCATCCAGAATTATCCGCATCAGTTCTCCGGCGGCATGCGCCAGCGGGTGGTGATTGCGCTTGCCCTCTGCGCCGAGCCGGAAGTCATCATCGCCGATGAGCCGACGACCGCGCTTGACGTTTCCATCCAGGCGCAGATCCTTGATCTCATGCGGCGGCTCTGCCGCGAGACGCAGGTCGGGATGATTATCATCACCCATGATATGGGCGTGATCGCCGAGATCACGGACCGCGTCGCGGTGATGTATCGCGGCAAGGTGGTTGAAGAAGGGACGACGGAAAAAATCCTCGGCAATCCCGATCACCCCTACACCCGCAGCCTGATCAGCGCAGTCCCGCGTCCCGATATCCGCCTGAAACGCTTTCCGATGGTGAATTACATCGAGGCGGAAGGCAGCCGGCCGCGCAACATTGACCTCTCGACCCACTGGCTCGGCCAGACCCGCGACTTCGAAAGCATCTCCGGCCCGCTCCTCAGCCTTAAAAACCTGGTGATGACCTTCGTCACCCGGCAATCCTTTCTGAAGAGCCGGCGCAAGACCTTCAACGCCGTCGATGACGTTTCCTTCGATATCCATGAGGGCGAGGTGTTCGGCCTCGTTGGTGAGAGCGGGAGCGGCAAGTCAACGGTCGCGCGGATGATCTGCAGCCTCTATAAACCCGCCGCCGGAGAGGTGAATTTCGCCGGCACCGATCTCACCCGGATCACGTCGGAAAGCGAGCGCGATTTCTATCGCCGCCAGATGCAGATGATTTTCCAGGATCCGTTTTCATCGCTCAACGGGCGGATGAAGGTGATGGACATCATCGCCGAGCCGATCCGCTTCCATAAACTCGCCCGCAGCAATCGGGAGATTGAACAGATCGTCACCGACCTGCTCGATCATGTCGGGCTTGGCGGGCGGGCGGCGGTGCGCTTTCCGCATGAATTCTCGGGCGGGCAGCGCCAGCGTATCTCCATCGCCCGGGCGCTCGCGACACGGCCGCGCTTTCTGATCTGCGATGAGCCGACATCCGCGCTCGACGTTTCGATTCAGGCGCAAATTCTCAATCTTCTGAAGGATTTGCAGGAGCAGCTCGGGCTCACCATGCTGTTCATCAGCCATGATCTGCCGGTCATCCGCCAGATGTGCGATCGCGTCGGGGTGATGAAGCAGGGCAAGCTGCTGGAAGTCGCGGCGACGGAGGATCTGTTTGAAAATCCGCAATCGTCTTACACGCACGAACTGCTCGACCTGATGCCGAGCCTTCAATCCCTCTCGAACCGGGGGCTGGAGGTCGAAGCCGGGCAGCAGTAAAGGCGGCGCGCTATTTCAGCGCCGCCAGACCCGCAACGGCTTTCCCGATGAGATCGGCCCCGCGCGTCCAGACCGCTTCCTTCCAGTCACCCGCGTCGCAATAGAAGGCATCGCGCATATGCTGCTTGATGCTTTTGCCAAGCGGGGTTTCCACATCGCCCTTGATGTAGAGCCAGTTGTCGGCGCGAAGGGCGTTCAACACCTCCATCACCGGGATAGTGCCATATTCGATGGCGATGCAGGTGTGGCTCGCGTCCGGCGCGCTTTCGCTGATCGCCGCATCGATGGTGCCGCGGACAATGGCGGAGGCGGAGGTCCGGGCCTCGGGCGAGGTGACGTCATCGCCGTACCACTCAATCGCACGCGGCAGGGTGGACGGATCGCCGACATGGATAATCTCGCCATGGCCATAGGGGCCAAGGCCGGTATGCAGATCGATAAAGCCGATATGTGCGGCGCCTGTCGCCTCGCGGGCGATAATGCTGCGCAGCGTCTTGTTCGACCAGGAGGGGGCGAAGCCGCCAAAAAAAAGCCCGTCCGGATGGATATACTGCCCGCCGGTGACCGCGGCCTGAAACGTCATCAGCCCCTTCTCGGCGATATAATTCTGGATGGCGGCGTCCGCCGCGGCGCGGGCCGGTCCTTCCCAGTCCTCGGGCACCAGCCAGTCATGCACTTCCCGGTAGGCGGGATTATCGGGCAGCGCGGTCTCGAAGTCGCGGAAGTTGCGGTTGAGGTCGATATTGTCCTCATTGACGCGGCGGATATGGGAAAAGCCATACGGGTTGATGGCGTGGATCAGGAGGACCGCGGTATCCTCGGGGAGCGCGGCGAACGCGTCCGTCTCGAGCAGTCCGACCTGGATGCCGGAGCCGCAGAAACCTTCGCCGCCATGGGTGCCTGAGGAAATGACGAGAAGGCGCTTCGCGCCCACAGGGCCGATGCGTGCGACATCCATGTAGAGATCCTCCCCGTCCGCCCCTTTTGCGAATTCATTCAAATGGTTGACGACTTTTATCTCGCGCTTCATGCAGCATTCGAGGAAGCGGGTCCGCGCTTCGGCGTAAGTGGCGGAGAAAAATCCGGGTACATCCATATCGTGTCTTTCCCTTTTTTGTTTTCTCTGCTGTTATAGCAGACGAAAGTGCCGCGGCGAAACATTTCGCGCGCGGGAAGGAGCAATAAGGAAAAATAACAATGCCGGATAAATCCTACCTTATCATCGGATCTGAATATTCACCTTTCTCCGTCAAGGTGAGGTCCTATGCCCGCTATAAGAACATTCCGCATGAATGGCGCCAGCGTACGCTTGGCAACATGGCCGAGTTCCAGAAATACGCCAAACTGCCGCTGATCCCGCTGGTTGTCGGGCCGGGCGAGGAGGTGCTGCAGGATTCAACGCCGATCATTGAGACGCTGGAGACGCGGTTTCCCGATCCGGCGCTCGAGCCGCCCTCGGCGGCGCTCGCCTTTCTCTCCGCGCTGATCGAGGATTATGCCGATGAATGGGTCAACAAGCCCATGTTCCATTACCGCTGGTGGGGCGAGGAGGATCAGATCGCGGTCGCGGGCCGCCTTGCCGCAAATATGGCGCCCGGCGCAGATGAGGCGAAAGTCGCGGAGCTTGCCGCCGGCCTTCGTGCCCGCATGGTGCCGCGGCTCCGCTTCGTCGGCTCAAGTGAGCAGACGAAGCCGGTGATCGAGGCATCGCTCGACAATCTACTCGGGATCCTGGAAGCGCATCTTGAGACGCGCGACTATCTCTTCGGCGGGCGGCCGTGCCTTGCCGATTTCGGACTCTTCGGGCAGGTGGGCGGCTGCCTGCAGCAACCGACGACCGAGCGGATGATCCGGGCCGGAAACCCGCGCACCCTTGCGTGGCTGGAGAGGATGCAGGATCCGAAGGCGCGCGGCGATTTCGAGACGTGGGCGACGCTCGCGCCGACGCTTTCGCCGCTTCTGAAGTCGGAAATCGGCGAGCTTTACCTGCCGTGGAGCCTCGCCAATGAAGCCGCCGTTGCGCGCGGCGAAGAGGAGTTTACGGCCCGTCTTGCCGGGCAGGATTTCACCCAGCAGATCTCGAAATATGCCGCGAAATCTCTCAAGGTGCTGCGCGACAAGCGGGCGGCGATCCGTGACCATGCCGAGCTCGATGCCATACTCGCGGAGAATGCGTGTTTGCAACCTCTGGTGTCAGCGGCGTGAACCCTCTCGGCGCCCGCATCACATTTTTGCCGGAATGCGGGCGTAGGGTGCCTGCGTCTTGCGCGGAAAATCGAAAAATCGACGCCGCGCAAGTCTCGTAAACGGCCCCGAAACAGGGGCCAAAAATCACATTTTATTGAATGATATTAATCGGTTGACAGACGCATGCAGGGACTCAGGCGGATTTGGGAAACCCCCAACTAACTGTTGACCCCGGTCAAACTAGTATAATATATAATATCGGTGATCCGACAATAATGCCGATAAAAGCAACACGGGGCAGTTCAGTGGCGAGAATAGATGCGCTTGTGAAATCAGGGGTTGTAAACCCGGAGGGGTTTTATACTCTCGGAGGGCGGCTCGCGATTGATTTCGCCAACAGCTATAAACGGATCGGCCGCGACCGCGAAGGGATCGCGAGCTTTGACGATCTTCTGACCTTCATGAAATCCCACCATCTGCTGCATGAGGATGAAGCGTCGGACCTGCATATGTTTCATTTCCACAACCCGACGCGCTGTCAGGGCGTGGTGGAAACATTGCTGGGGCTGCGAAATTCATTCCGCAGCATTCTTGTCGATGTTGCGGCCGGCTGGCCGCTCAACCCGGCATTTCTCGAAGAGGTGAACAGCCGCCTTCAGGACTTCAAAAGCTTCCACCGGATCGAGCCGACGGAGGAGGGGATGGCGCTTCGCACCGTCATCGACGAGGATGGGCCGGAAAAGCTGATGTTCCCCATCCTGCATGATATCGCGGCGTTTCTGACATCCGACCATGTGGAGAAAACCCGCGCCTGCGCGAGCGAGGATTGCGATCTCTTCTTCGTCAACACCTCGCGCAACGGCCGCCGCCGCTGGTGCTCCATGTCGACCTGCGGCAACCGCGCCAAGGTCAATGCCTATCTGAAACGGCAGGAAGGCGACGCCTGAACCGCGCCGCCCGTCACCGTCAGTTACATTATGCTTTCGCCGCGCTGATCGCCTGATCGCGAAGCTGGTTCTTCTGCACCTTGCCCATGGTGTTGCGCGGCAGTTCCGGCACGAAATAGACCGCTTTGGGCACCTTGAAATTGGCGATCTTGTCTTTGATGGTCGCAATTACCTCCGCCGCGGTCAGCGTCTCGCCGTCCGTCCCCGGCACCACGAAGGCGACCACGGCCTCGCCGAAGTCGGGATGGGGAACACCGACGACGGCGCTTTCGCCGACCCCCGGGATTTCGTCGATAAAGCTCTCAATCTCTTTCGGGTAGACGTTATAGCCGCCGGAGATGATGAGGTCCTTGGCGCGGCCGACGATGCGGTAATAGCCATCCTCATCGCGGCAGGTCATATCGCCGGTGATAAAAAAGCCATCGGGGCGGAATTCTTCCGCCGTTTTCTCCGGCATCCGCCAGTAGCCCTTGAAGACGTTGGGCCCCCTGATCTCAAGTATGCCGATCTCGCCGTCCGCCACCACGCGGCCTGCGTCATCGACGATGCGCGCTTCGTTATCGAGGGCGAAGCCGACCGTGCCGGCTTTGCGAAGTCCGTCATAGGGGTTGGAGGTGATCATGCCGGCTTCCGTCATGCCGTAGCGCTCGAGAATGACATGGCCGGTGCGGGCGGTGAAAGCGTTAAAGGTCTCCTCCAGCAGCGGCGCCGAGCCGGAGGTGAAAAGCCGCATGTTGCGGCAGGCATCCCGGGTGAAGGCGGGATCTGCGAGCAGCCGGACGTAAAATGTCGGCACCGCCATAAAGACGGTCGAGGCCGGAAAGTGACGGATCACGTCGGCGCTATCAAATTTTTTCAGGAAGATCACCTTGCCGCCCGCAAGGAAAACGCAGTGCAGCGCGACGAAGAGGCCATGCACATGAAAGATCGGCAGCGCGTGCAGCAGCACGTCGCCCGGATGGAACTGCCAGTGGCGGTGCAGCGTGATGGCGTTGGAGGCGAGATTGTCATGGCTCAGCATCGCGCCTTTCGAGCGCCCGGTCGTGCCCGACGTATAGAGGATGGCGGCAAGATCGTCTTTTTCGCGCGCGACGGTCTCGAAGGTCGCAGGAAGGCCGGCTGAGCGTTCGATCAGCGTGCCATTGCCGCTCTCATCGAGGGTGAGGAGGGTCTTGACGCCCGCCTTGGCCACGATTTCGCCGACCTCGCTTTCATGGGCCGGGTCGCAGACGACGACCGCCGGCTCGGAATCGCTGATGAAATAGTCGAGCTCCGCCGATTTATAGGCGGTATTGAGCGGGAGATAGACGAGCCCGGCGCGCAGGCAGGCGAGATAGAGCAGCACCGCCTCCACCGATTTGCCAACCTGAACGGCAACGCGGTCGCCGGGCTTTGCGCCTTCGCTCGCCAGCAGATGGGCGATGCGCGCCGAGCCTTCCATCACGTCGCGGAAGGTATAGGGGCGGATCTCCGGCCCCTCGAAGGCAATAGCGTCGGGCTGCCGGGCGAAGCGGGTTTCAAAAAGTCGGTAAAGATTGCTATCGGTCATGCTCTTGTCGTCTCCGTTCCGCGCCGATTTTTCATAATTCTGTCATCGGATTTATGATAGTCTGGTGATTAACGCAAGCCGCTTCCCCGCTGCCCGCCTGCGGCCGGAAGGCGAGGGGCGAATTTTCAGGAATTCCGGACGCACACACTTTTACCCGCAGTCGAAACGATTACATAGCTAAATGAAATCGAAAAATGAACGCCCTTCCGGCGCCCCGGAAAGGACGCACAACATATGAGGACCAGATGCCACCGACTTTTGTCTCCCAGCTTTTCAACTCCATTGCCGATGCCGGGCGCGAGCTCCTCGATCTGCGGGGCGGCAGGAAATCCAGTGAGGATATAAAAAGTTACTGCCGCGATCTCCTGACCCAGAAGGGGGAGGCGTCGGGCATGGCGCTCGCCCGCGATGTGGTCGTTGCCTGGAATGAGCTCAATGACGCCGAGAAGCTTGATTTCCTTGCCTTTCTCGAAGCCGAGATGTCGCCCGATCAGGCGAAGATCGAGACTGCCGTCGCCGCCTATCACAAGGAGCCGACGCTCGACAACTACCGCACGCTCTCGACCGTCATCGAAGCGCCGCGCCAGGAGCTGATGCGCCGCATCAACTTTGCGCCGGGCGGTACTGCGGCCATCGTCGCCATGCGGAAATTCCTGCTGGAAAATCTGAAAGCCCATCCGGAGCTGAAAGCCGTCGACCATGATCTCAAGCATCTTTTGAGTTCCTGGTTCAACCGTGGCTTCCTGTCGCTGGAGCGGATCTCGTGGCGCACGCCCGCGGCGGTGCTGGAAAAGCTGATCGAATATGAAGCGGTGCATGAGATCGACGGCTGGGAGGATCTGCGCCGCCGCCTCGATCGCGACCGCCGCTGCTTCGCCTTCTTCCATCCGGCGCTGCCCGATGAGCCGCTGATCTTTGTTGAGGTGGCGCTCGTCAAGGGGCTGGCACCCGCCATTCCGCCGCTCCTCTCACGCGAGGGCAAGCGCGGCGATCCGGCGAAGGCGGACACGGCCATCTTCTACTCCATCAGCAACTGCCAGGACGGGTTGAAGGGCATCAGTTTCGGTAATTTCCTGATCAAGCAGGTGGTGGCGGAACTCTCGGCGGAGCTGCCGAACCTCAAGCATTTCGCCACGCTCTCGCCGATCCCAGGGTTCATGCGCTGGCTGAACAGCGTGAACGAGGCAACCGCAGGGCTGCATTTTCGCGATATCGCAAAGGTCCGCGAGGTACTGGCCGATCCGGAGTGGCATACAAAGCCCGAGCTTGCTGAAAAGATTCGCGAACCGCTTGAGCAGCTCTGCGCCCATTATCTGATCAACGAGAAGTCGGGGCGCCGCCCGCTCGATCCGGTGACGCGCTTCCATCTTGGCAACGGCGCACGGCTTGAGCAGCTCAACTGGCTTGGCGATACCTCGCCAAATGGCATGCAGCAGTCGGCCGGCCTCCTGGTCAATTACTATTACAGCCAGAAGGATATCGAAAAGAACCACGAGGCTTATGCGAATGAGCAGCGGGTCGTCGCCTCTTCCGCGTTGCAGGCGCTTGCGAAAAGCGCCCGGAAGTAGCGCCAGCGCCGCGCCCCCATCGCCTTTACATGCAGGGCCGAATTTTTTTGTCGACGTCGTGATGGCGATGCTTATAATTGGCCCCGGAGGTTCCTCGTGAACCGTGTGCGGGCCTTTCGGGGCCGGCCTGAAAACAATTAAGAAGAACAAGAACAACAGACCATCACAAATCACATAAGAAGAAGGATAAAAGATGTCGGACAAAGATATGCTTGCGGGTAAAGTTGTCGTCGTGACGGGCGCCGGCCGCGGTGTTGGCCGCGGGATCGCCATCATGTGCGCGCAGTATGGCGCAAAAGTCGTCGTCAACGACCTTGGCGGCACCGAGCAGGGCGAAGGCGCCGATCAGGTTCCGGCGCTTGAAGTTGTCAAGACCATCACCGACGCCGGCGGAGAGGCGATTGCCAACTTCGGCAACGTCGCCAAGAAGGACGACGCCGAGGCCATGATCGAAGCAGCGCGCAAGGAATTTGGCGGCATCGACTGCATCGTCAACAACGCCGGTATCCTGCGTGACGTGATCTTCCACAAGATGACCGAGGAAGAATTCGACGCCGTTATCGCCGTTCACCTGAAGGGCAGCTTCAACGTCGCCCGCGCCGCGGCTCCCTATTTCCGCGAGCAGCAGAGCGGCTCGATGGTTCACATGACCTCGACCTCTGGCCTCATTGGCAACTTCGGCCAGGCGAACTATGCCGCCGCCAAGCTCGGCATCGCCGGCCTGTCGCGCTCCATCGCGCTGGACATGTCCCGCTTCAATGTCCGCTCCAACTGCATTTCGCCCTTCGCATGGTCGCGCCTGATCGGCACCATTCCCCAGGGCACCGATGAAGAGCGTGCGCGCGTTGCCAAGATCCAGCAGATGACCCCGGAGAAGATCGCTCCGCTCGCCGTCTACCTGCTCAGCGATCAGGCAAAGGACATCACCGGCAATATCTTTGTTGTCCGCAACAACGAAATCGCCCTGATGAGCCAGCCGCGTCCGATCCGCAACCTCCAGACCTCCGATGGCTGGACCCCGGAAACCGTCGCAAGCCGCTTCGGCCCGGCCGTCAAGTCCTCGCTGGTGCCGCTTGAGCGCTCCGGCGACGTTTTCTGCTGGGATCCGGTCTAAGGAGCGGATGTCATGGCGATTGATTATGACAAGCTGACCAACTGGAAGTTCGACGAGGTCGAGCAGACCTATACCGCGAAGGACACGATCCTTTATGCGCTCGGCGTTGGTCTCTCGATGGACCCGCTCGACCTGCAGCAGCTTCGCTTCACCTATGAAGAGGATCTGCTGGCGCTGCCGACCATGGCGGTTGTCCTTGCCTATCCCGGCTTCTTCCTGAAGAACCCGGAATTCGGCGTCGACTGGGTGAAGGTCCTCCACGGCGAGCAGGGGATTGAACTCCACAAGCCGCTGCCGGCAGAAGGAACCGTCGTCGCGACGACGAAGATCACCGAGATCATCGACAAGGGCGCCGGCAAGGGCGCGCTGATCTACTCCTCGCGCACGGTGCATGACAAGAAAACCGGCGACAAGCTGGCGACCCTGACATCCACCACCTTCGCCCGCGGCGATGGCGGGTTCGGCGGCCCGACGGACGGCGCGCCGAAGCCGCATGAACTGCCGGATCGCGCGCCGGACAGCTCGGTTGAGCTGCCGACGCTGCTGCAGCAGGCGCTGATCTATCGCCTCTCCGGCGATTTCAATCCGCTGCATGCGGATCCGCGCGTTGCCACGGCGGCGGGCTTCAAGGCGCCGATACTGCACGGTCTTGCCTCGCTCGGCGTTGCCGGCCATGCGGTGCTCCGCCAGGCCTGCAACTATGACCCGGCGAAGCTGAAGGCGTTCAACCTCCGCTTCTCGTCGCCAGTCTACCCGGGCGAGACGCTGGTCACCGAGATGTGGCATGACGGGGACGTCACCTCGTTCCGCTGCCGGGTGAAGGAGCGGGATATCGTCGTGCTCAACAACGGTTATGCGAAGATTGCCTGACGCGATCACCGCAGCTTGAAAAACGGAAAACGGCAGAATTTGGTTTGAATTCTGCCGTTTCCTGTGTCAGCCGGTAAAATTTACGAATAAGAAAAGAAAGGCAATTTATGGACATCGAAGAAGCCATCCGTTCGCGCCGGTCAATCCGTGCGTTCACGGATCAGAAGGTCCCCCGCGAGAAGATTGAACGGATCTTGGAAATTTCCCAGCGGGCGCCGAGCGGCACGAATACCCAGCCCTGGCATACCTATGTCTGTACCGGTGAAGTCCGCGACGCGATCTGCCGCGACGTTCTCAAGCTCGTCGATGAGAATGCGGCGCGCAAATATGAAGAATATGACTATTATCCCGCCACCTGGAACGATACGCATCGCGATCGCCGCCGCGGGGTTGGCTGGAGCCTTTACGGCCTGCTCGGCATCGAGAAGGGCGACCGGGAGCGAACCGCCAGGCAATCACGGCGCAATTTCAACTTTTTCGATGCGCCGGTCGGGATTTTCGTCACCGTTGATGCCTATCTGAAGCGCGGCAGCTGGTTTGACGCCGGGCTTTATATGCAGACGCTGATGCTGGCGGCGCGCGGTGAGGGGTTGCACACCTGTCCGCAGGCGGCCTGGATCACTTTCCAGGGGCCGATTTTCCGCCATCTCGGCATTCCCGACGATCAGGTTCTCGTCTCCGGCCTTGCGCTTGGCTACGAGGATACGACGGCGATCGAGAACACGCTCGTGAGCGATCGGGAGGACGTCAAGAACGTCACCCATTTCTACGGCTTCGATTGAGTATCCGGCGGGCGGCGGGCTTTCCGCCGCGCGCCCGAGGCAGCAGAGGAGAGAGTTGTGAAAGTTTCACATGCCATTAAATCACGGATGACGGTGCGCCAGTTCCTGGACCGGCCCGTCCCGCTCGAGACAATCCGCGAGATACTGGAAATTGCGAAACGCGCGCCGTCGGGCGGCAATCTGCAGCCGTGGAAAGTGCACGTCCTGACGGGCGAGCCGTTGCAGGCGCTTGTCCGCGAGGTCGAGGCAAAGCTCATGAAGGGCGAGGCGGAAACGCCCGAATATAACGTTTATCCCCCCGATCTTGTCGAGCCCTACCGGACCCGTCGCCGCGTGGTGGGGGAAGCGCTCTATGAACTGATCGGCGTGCCGCGCTCGGACCGGCCGGGCAAGCTCAGGCAGCTCGCGCGCAATTTCCGCTTCTTCGATGCGCCGGTCGGGCTCTTCTTCGTGCTCCACCGCCAGATGGAGATCGGGCAATATGCCGATGTCGGCATGTTCATGCAGAATATCATGCTGCTGGCGCAGGAATATGGCCTGGATACCTGTCCGCAGGAGGCCTGGGCCCGCTGGCCTGAGACGCTGAAGAAACATCTTTCCCTCAGCGATGATGAGATTATGTTCTGCGGTATGGCGCTCGGCTATCGCGATCCGGATGCGATCATCAACCGGCTCGTCACCGAGCGCGAGGATTTCGAGAATTTTGTTACCCTGCACGGGTTTTAAGGCGAGAGAGGCATGGCAAGCGATATCATTCCGCAAATCCGCGAGACGGTGCGGCAGCTTTGTGAAGGATTTCCCGGCAGCTACTGGCGCGATAAGGACCGCGAGCGCGCCTATCCGACCGAATTCGTCAATGCGCTGACCGAGGCGGGGCTGCTCTCCTCGCTGATCCCCGAGGAATATGGCGGGGCGGGCCTGCCGCTTATCGTCGCCTCGGCAATACTCGAGGAAATTCACGCGAACGGCTGCAACGGCGCCGCCTGCCACGCGCAGATGTATACGATGGGCACGCTGCTGCGTCACGGCTCGGAGGAGCAGCGGCGCAAGTATCTTCCGGGAATCGCAAGCGGGGAGCTGCGCCTGCAGGCCTTCGGTGTGACCGAACCCACCGCCGGCACCGATACCACCAGCATCTCGACCATCGCGGTGCGCGACGGCGATGACTATGTCGTGAACGGCCAGAAAGTCTGGACAAGCCGCGCCGAACATTCCGACCTGATGTTGCTGCTCGCCCGCACCACGGCGAAGGACAAGGTGGCGAAGCGCTCCGACGGGATTTCCGTCTTCATCGTCGATATGCGCGAGGTGCTCGGCAAGGGCATGACGATCCGGCCGATCCGCACCATGATCAATCATTCGACAACGGAAGTCTTCTTCGACAATATGCGCATTCCCGCCTCCAGCCTGATCGGCGAGGAGGGCAAGGGCTTTCGCTATATCCTGACCGGCATGAATGCGGAGCGGATCCTGATCGCCTCCGAATGCCTCGGCGATGCCGAGTGGTTTATCAGGACCGCCTCCAACTATGCGCGCGAGCGCACCGTCTTCGGCCGGCCGATCGGACAGAATCAGGGCGTGCAGTTCCCGATCGCAAGGGCTTATGCCCAGATGCGGGCCGCCAAATTGATGGTGGAAGAAGCCTGCCGCCTCTATGATGCGGGCGAGGCCTGCGGCGCGGAGGCCAATATGTCGAAGATGCGGGCCTCCGAAGCTTCCTGGGCGGCGGGAGAGGCGTGCCTGCAGACCCACGGCGGTTTCGGCTTTGCCGAAGAGTATGATGTCGAGCGGAAATTCCGCGAAACAAGGCTTTACCAGATCGCGCCGATCTCGACCAACCTGATCCTCTCCTTTATCGCCGAACATGAACTGGACCTGCCGCGCAGCTATTGAGAGCTGCCGGCAGATATGTTTGTTATATAAGCATTTTTTGGAGGCCGCCCCGGTTTTCTGGGGTTTTTGCATGATCTCGACAAAAAAATGCGCAAGGTTAAAATTATGGTGTTGACTGGTTTGTTCCGAGGTCCTATAAGGCGGCTCTTGCT
>NZ_DAIUFV010000002.1:0-681107 GCF_036844445.1 Sneathiella sp.
AAAGAGCTTTACAACCCTAGGGCCTTCTTCACTCACGCGGCATGGCTGGATCAGGCTTGCGCCCATTGTCCAATATTCCCCACTGCTGCCTCCCGTAGGAGTCTGGGCCGTGTCTCAGTCCCAGTGTGGCTGATCTTCCTCTCAGAACAGCTAAGGATCGTCGGCTTGGTGAGCCATTACCCCACCAACTACCTAATCCTACGCGGGCTCCTCTCTCGGCGATAAATCTTTGGTCCGTAGACATCATACGGTATTAGCGCCCGTTTCCAGACGTTATCCCGTACCGAAAGGCAAATTCCCACGCGTTACTCACCCGTGCGCCACTCTCCACTGACCGAAGCCAGCTTCTCGTTCGACTTGCATGTGTTAGGCCTGCCGCCAGCGTTCGTTCTGAGCCAGGATCAAACTCTCAAGTTTGATTAGAATTAACTTCTTCCCGTCACAACGTCTAATATATGAGCAGCAAAAACTACCCATACGCTGAACTTAAACCTTACGTATCAGGCTCTCGCCCAATACATAATCTCAAGATACCCGTTGCAACGAAAAGTCGTCTTCCAACAACCCCGCCGCCCAGGCATCCCTTCTCAATCATCAACAATGTCAAACAAAAACCCGAAAGCCCAAAACAAGACCCCCGAAAACCAGCGACCAGAACTCCCTGCCCGCCAGCAAGAGCCGCCTTATAGGACCTCGGAACAAACCAGTCAACACCATAATTTTAAATTTTTTTGCCGGCCATGTTGCTGCCACAAATTTTCCCTAGAAAGCGTCATCCCGGGAGCGGCGAAAGCCATCGCGGGCAATCGGGACATGCGAGCGGAGGCGGCAATGAGGGCCGCCTTTTTGGCGACCTGATTCAGGCGCCGGGCGACCGCTGCGCATTAACGGCGATAATTTAAGAAAAAATTCAGGAATAGTTGACAAAATCTCTATCTCACCGCATCTTTTGACGCGCATTTATGGTTAATTAGCTGCAAGGCAGATAAAACGACACGGGTGGTTTAACGAGTGCAGAAAAAAGTAAAGTCAGGCGCCTTTAAAAGGTCGGCCGCCAAATCCCTGATGATACCTGTTATAACAATGATTGGCGGCGGCGCAGTCGGCGCTCTTCTCGCCACCTTCGTTCTCACCGGCTCAGATGTAAATGTCGAGGCAAGCACCCTCAAAGACGTGCCGGAGATGACAACTCCCGATCTCATGACAGCAGACCTCGGCAATGATGCGCCGGCGGCCCTCGCGCTTAACGCCACCGCCTCCGATCCGCTCGACGAGATCGCCGATGGTGCGGAGGCGGATGAGGAAATCACCGTTGCCGCCTATGTCGCGCCCGCCGCCGAGGCAATCGAGGAGACGACCAAGACCGTCTCCGTCAACAAGGGCGATACGCTGATGACCGTCCTCACCCGGGCCGGCGTGGACCGCAGCGAAAGCCATGAAGCCATCACCGCGCTGAACGAGATTTTCGATCCGCGCAGCCTCAAGGTCGGGCAGGATATCACTCTTTACTTCGGAAACGCCGAAGATACCGAGAGCCGGGACAGTGCCGCGCCGAGCCTGATCCGCGTTGCGCTCAATGAAGATGTTGACCGCCAGCTTGCCGCCGTGCGCACCCCGGGCGCCGGCTTTACGCCGCAGGAAACCATCCTCGAGCTCGACAAGAAAATGACGCGCGCCGGCGGCGTGATCGACAGCTCCCTCTTCCTCTCCGCCGCGCAGGCCGGCATCCCGACCCGCGTGATTGTCGATATGATCCGCATCTTCAGCTATGACGTCGACTTCCAGCGGGAGATCCAGCCCGGCGACAGCTTCGAAGTTTACTTCGAGCGTTTTGCCGATGAAAACGGCAACATCCTTAAAGACGGATCAATCGTCTGGGCGTCGATGACCCTGAGCGGCAAGACGATCACCCTCTATCGCTTCAAGACAACCGATGACGGCATCGTCGATTATTACGACGAGAAGGGCCAGAGCGTTCGCAAGTCGCTGATGCGCACACCGATCGATGGCGCACGCCTCACCTCGAAATTCGGCAAGCGCAAGCATCCGGTTCTCGGCTATACCAAGATGCACCGCGGCGCGGACTTCGGCGCACGAACCGGCACGCCGATCATGGCCGCAGGGAACGGCGTCGTTGAATTCGCCGGCGCGAACGGCGGCTATGGCAACTATGTCCGCATCCGCCACAACGATACCTACAAGACCGCCTATGCGCATATGAGCAAATTCGGCAAGGGGATCCGCAAGGGCGTTCAGGTGAAGCAGGGTCAGATCATCGGCTATGTCGGCACCACCGGCCGCTCCACCGGCCCGCATCTGCACTATGAAGTGCACAAGAACGGCACGCAGATCAACCCGCTCTCGGTGAAGCTGCCGGCAGGGCGCAAGCTCGAGGGCAAGATGCTGAGTGCGTTCAATGCGACAAAGGGAAAGATCGAAAAGGAAGTCGCAAGCGCGGATATGGAAACCCGCCTGGTCGCGAAGCTCAAAGACTGATCCCGTCGCGCGGATAAAACAAAAACGGCTGCCGGAAATGGCAGCCGTTTTCATTTTAAGGAGAGAGCGGTCAGTCGTCCGGGACCGCCTCTCCATTGATCGTCAGGCTATCGCCACTCGCCGATATCTCGACCGTATCGCCGTCGCCAATAGCGCCCTCGAGGATACGCGAGGCGAGCGGGTTCTGCAGATACCGCTGGATCACCCGCTTCAGCGGCCGGGCGCCGTAAATCGGATCATAGCCCCGGTTCGCGAGCCATTCATGCGCCGCGCCGTCGAGATGCAGTGAGATATTCCGGTCCGCCAGAAGCTGTTGCAGATGCGCGACCTGGATATCGACAATCGCCGTCATATTCTCGCGGCTCAGGCGATGGAAAATGATCTGCTCATCCAGCCGGTTCAGGAATTCCGGGCGGAACGCGGCGCGCACCGCCTCCATCACCTGATGGCGGACCAGTTCGTCATCGGCATTATCGGTATTTGCGAGATACTCACTGCCGAGGTTGGAGGTGAGGATGATCAGCGTGTTCTTGAAGTCAACCGTACGCCCCTGCCCATCGGTCAGGCGGCCATCATCGAGAACCTGCAACAGGACGTTGAAAACATCCGGATGCGCCTTTTCCACCTCGTCGAACAGGATCACCTGATAGGGACGCCGCCGCACCGCTTCGGTGAGGACGCCGCCCTGATCATAACCGACATAGCCGGGCGGTGCGCCGATCAGCCGCGCGACGCTGTGCTTTTCCATGAATTCAGACATATCGACGCGCAGCAGCGCCTGCTCGTCATCGAAGAGGAAGGCGGCGAGCGCCTTTGTCAGCTCCGTCTTGCCAACGCCCGTCGGCCCGAGGAACAGGAACGAGCCGATCGGCCGGTTCGGATCCTGAAGGCCCGCGCGGGCCCGGCGCACGGCATTGGAGACGGCTATGAGCGCATCCTCCTGCCCGACGACGCGCCGGCGGAGGTCATTTTCCATGTTCAGCAGCTTCTCGCGCTCGCCCGAGAGCATTTTATCAACCGGGATACCGGTCCAGCGCGAGACGACGCCGGCGATATCATCTTCTTTCACGCTTTCGCTGACGAGCGAGGAGCCTTCTGCCTCTTCCGCTTCCGCAAGCTCTTTCTCAAGCGCCGGGATCACGCCATAGGCAAGCTCCCCCGCCCGCTGCAGGTTGCCCTGCCGCTGCACGGTGACAAGCTCGTTCCTTGCCGCATCCAACTTTTCTTTCACCGACTGCGCGCGGTTGAGCTTTTCTTTCTCGAGCTGCCAGGCTTCGGTCAGATCCGCAGACTGCTTCTCGAGCGCGACCAGGTCCGTCTTGAGTTTTTCAAGCCGCTCCTGCGATGCCTTGTCGGTCTCCTTCTCAAGCGCCGAGGCTTCGATTTTCATTTGCAGGATACGCCGATCCAGCTCGTCAATCTCCTCGGGCTTGCTGTCAACCTCCATCCGCCGGCGGCTCGCCGCTTCGTCGACCAGATCGATGGCCTTGTCGGGGAGGAAGCGATCGGTGATATAGCGGTTCGAGAGCGTCGCGGCGGCGACGAGGGCGCTGTCGGAAATCTGCACGCCGTGGTGAACCTCGTATTTCTCCTTGAGACCACGGAGGATGGAGATGGTGTCCTCGACCGTCGGCTCGGAGACAAAGACGGACTGGAAGCGCCGCGCGAGCGCCGCGTCCTTCTCGATATATTTGCGGTATTCATCGAGCGTTGTCGCACCGACGCAGTGCAGTTCGCCGCGCGCAAGGGCGGGTTTCAGGAGGTTCGAGGCATCCATCGAGCCTTCCGCCGCGCCGGCGCCGACAAGCGTGTGCAACTCATCAATGAAAAGAATGATCTCGCCGCCCGCCGCCGAGATTTCAGAGAGAACCGCCTTCAGCCGCTCCTCGAACTCGCCGCGGTACTTGGCGCCCGCAATCAATTGGCCAAGATCGAGGCTCATCAGCTTCTTGTGCTTCAGGCTTTCCGGCACATCGCCATTGACGATACGCAGCGCGAGGCCTTCGACAATCGCGGTCTTACCGACGCCCGGCTCACCGATCAGGACGGGGTTGTTTTTTGTCCGGCGCGACAGCACCTGGATGGTACGGCGGATTTCCTCATCACGGCCGATAACCGGGTCAAGCTTGCCGCTTCGCGCGACTTCCGTAAGGTCGCGGGCGTATTTGTTGAGCGCATCATAGCCAGCTTCCGCGCCGGCGCTGTCGGCGGTGCGGCCTTTACGCAGGTCATTGATGGCGGCATTGAGATTGTTCGCAGTGATACCCGCGCCGTCCAGGATCTTCGCGGACTCGGTGCCCTTCTCAAGGGCGAGGGCGAGCAGCAGCCGCTCGACGGTGACGAAATTGTCGCCCGCCTTCTCCGCGAGCGTCTCGGCGGAGGCAAAAACGCGCGCAAGCTCCGGGGTCAGCGAGAGCTGCCCTGCCCCGCTGCCGGTCACTTTGGGAAGTTTCCCGATCGCCGCGTCAACGCCCTCCCGGGCACGGCGGGCATCGCCGCCGGCGCGCGCGATCAGCCCGCTCGCCATCCCTTCCTTGTCGTCCAGAAGGGCTTTCAGGAGATGTTCCGGCGTCAGCCGCTGATGATTTTCACGAAGCGCCAGAGTTTGCGCCGCCTGTATGAACCCTTTTGACCGGTCCGTATATTTTTCGATATCCATGCTCGTCCTCGACACATAGGCCGCTGTGTAAGCTGCGCCGCTCACCGGGATCCCGCGAGGCAATCCACATGCAAGCCCGCCAACGGCGTTATTGAACTGAATTACTATGTGGTCAGAGGATGGTTGATTTCAAGGCGGATCCGACACGTCATGACGCCGGGCGAAAGAGAGATCTGCGCGTCTTCTGCGCGCACTCTTTCGCCCGTGAGATTGAGACTGTCATGAGTGGAAGGAGGGCCAAGCCCCTCAATGAGCGGAGCGATTACTCGCTCGTCGCATTTTCCTCCGCTTCCTTGTCGGAAACGTTCCGGCTCGAAGTGCGCCGGCGCAAGGTGCGGGTGCGGCTCACTTTTCGCTTCGGCTTAACCTCCGCCTCGGCGTCGGCCTCCGCGCCGCGCGCCTCGGCGAATTCGGGATCGATCGGCAGCGCGACATCCGGCTGCTCCGCCTTGCTGAGATCAATCGGCGCGTCGTCATCCTCATCGTCGCTGTCATTGTCCTCGAGCGCGACATTGCCGTTCGGCTGCGCGTCGCCGGAGAGCTGGACGACGTCCTCATCGGTATCGCTATCGTCATAGGAGGAGTGGTCGGTATTTTCCGACATCTGCCGGTCGCGGACCGGCACGGAGTTCGCCGCAAGGATGCGGAAATAATGCTCTGCATGCTGGAAATAATTCTCGGCGGCAATGCGATCGCCGGAATTCTGCGCGTCGGTTCCAAGACTGACATACTTGTCATAAACCTGCATTGCCGTGCCGCGAATTTTCCCGTCCGGCCCGTTGCTGTCATAAGACCGGTTCGCGCCGTTAGAGCGGCGGTTGCTCCCTGAGCCCGAGCGATTTCCACCCGTGTTTGCCCGCCCACCGCGGGCACGCCTGTTACTGCTTACTCTCATTATCGCAATGATTCCGTCAATCTAGAGTTCTGTCTAATGCAAGATCATTCAATTCAGGAGCCGAAACATACTCCGCTCCCGGTCCGGGAAGGCATTACCCGAGCGGCTAAGACCTGATTTTGAATTAAATAACGATCACGGACCTTAAGGTGCAGGTCTCATTCTTCAATATGATCGTCAAAAATCCTACCTGCTGTTTTTATAATAATCCATTGTTTTTTTCAAAGAAAGGGCGTTATTTGCGATCTATGGCAGCAATGCAACGCTCTATACCCGCGATATCGCGGAAAAAGCGAACGTCACGCAACCCCGCTTCGGCCAGCAACCGGCCGACATCCGGCGCCTGTCCGGCCCCTGCTTCGAAAATAATGATCCCGTCCGGGCGCAAAAGCCGGCGCGCATCGGCAATGATTGCGCGGTAACAATCGAGCCCGTCCGCCCCGCCGATGAGGGCAAGATGCGGCTCATAGTCACGTACCTCCGGTTGCAGGGAGGCAATCTCCGCCGCCGGGATATAAGGCGGGTTGCTGACGATCAGATCGAACGTCCCCGCAAGCGCCTCCCCCCAATGGCTGCGGATAAAAGTCGCCCGGCGCGCCAGCGAAAGCCGCTCCGCATTTTCCCGGGCGACGATAAGCGCGGCCTCACTGAGATCGACGCCTGTCCCCTCCGCCTCCGGCAGTTCATGCAGTAACGCAAGAAGAAGACAGCCGCTGCCCGTCCCGAGGTCGAGAATATGCCGCGGCGCGAACCCGGCGGCACAATAATCCAGAACCGCCTCGATCAGTGTTTCGCTATCGGGGCGCGGATCGAGAACATCGCCGCTGACGCGAAATTCAAGGCTCCAGAATTCGCGCCGGCCCGTGATATGGGAAAGCGGCTCGCGCGCCGCGCGCCGCGCAACAAGCGCATCGAACGCGGCATGCTCATCCACGGAAAGCCGCCGCTCATTTTCCCGATATATAATACCGATATCACTTTTCAGGAGATGCGCCATCAGCAGCATCGCCTCGCGCCGGGCGCCCTCGATGCCGGCGGCCGAAAGCTGCGCCGCCGCCGCGGTGATGGCGCCTGCGAGCGCCGGCGCGGCAAACTCAGCGGTCACCTTCAATCTCTGCAAGCTGCGCCGCCTGGTCCTCCGCGATCAGTGCCTCGATCACCTCATTGAGCGCTTCGCCCGCCAGCACCTTGTCGAGCTTGTAAAGCGTCAAATTGATGCGATGGTCCGTCACGCGACCTTGCGGAAAGTTGTAGGTGCGCACCCGCTCCGAGCGGTCGCCCGAGCCGACCTGGCCTTTTCGCGCCGCCGATCGCTCCGCCGCGCGGGCCGCCCGTTCGGCCTCGTAAATGCGGGCGCGAAGGACGCTCATCGCCTTCGCCTTGTTTTTGTGCTGCGACTTCTCATCCTGCTGCTGGACGACGATGCCGGTCGGCAGATGCGTAATGCGAACCGCGGAGTCGGTCGTATTGACCGACTGGCCGCCGGGGCCCGAAGCGCGGAAGATATCAATGCGAAGGTCGCTCTCGGCGATCTGCACATCGACCTCCTCGGCTTCCGGCAGAACCGCAACGGTCGCCGCCGAGGTGTGGATACGCCCGCCTGTCTCCGTCTCCGGCACCCGCTGCACGCGATGCACCCCGGATTCAAACTTCAGATTGGCGAAGACATTGCGCCCGGTCACCTTGACGATAACCTCCTTGATACCGCCAAGGTCGGATTCCGAGAGTGACATGACCTCATATTTCCAGCCGAGATGCTCGGCATAGCGCTGATACATCCGCAGGAGATCGGCCGCAAAAAGCGCCGCCTCCTCGCCGCCCGTCCCGGCGCGGATTTCAAGGATCGCGTTCTTCTCGTCCGCATCATCTTTCGGAAGTAGCTGGATCCTGATCGAATGTTCAAGTTCGGGCAGCCGCGCCTCAAGCTCGTCAATCTCAAGCTCCGCCATCTCGCGCATTTCGGCGTCGGTGTCGGGGCTCGTCAGCATCTCGTTCAGTTCCGCGAGCTCTTTTCGCGCCGCGTGAAATTTGCCAATCGCCTCGACAAGCGGCTTGATCTCCGAATATTCCCGGCTCATGCGCACGAAGTCTTCAGGCGCCACCTCGCCCATTTCGCCCGACATCGCCGCTTCCAGCTCTTCCGAGCGCGCGAGGATCAGTTTCAGCTTGTCTTCGGGAAGCATCTGTCTCCTTAACCTCGGCCGAGGGCCGCAAGGGCGGGATCGAGCGCCGTGAGCGCCACCTCTGTCTGCTCGCCCTTATCAAGGTCGCGGAGCGTGCAGACATCGCGGGCAAGCTCATCCTCCCCCAGCAAAATTGCCGCGCGGGCGTTCAGCTTGTTGGCGCGCTTCATTCGCTTCGAGAGGTTGCCCTTGAACGCCATTTCGATGACATGTCCGGCACGCCGCAGCGAATAGGCGAGTTTGAGGGCCGCCGCCTCCGCCGCCTCGCCGACCGGGATGACGGCAATGGGACGGATGGTCTCGGGCGCACCTTCGGCCAGCATCGCGAGCCGCTCGACGCCGCCGGCCCAGCCGATTCCGGGCGTCGGCTTGCCGCCAAGCGCTTCGATCAGGCCGTCATAGCGCCCGCCCGCAATCACGGCTCCTTGTGCGCCAAGCGCCGTCGTGGTGAACTCAAACGCGGTATGGGTGTAATAGTCGAGACCGCGGACGAGCCGCTGGTTCACATGATAGCCGATGCCGAGCAAATCGAGCCCTGCCAGCACCTCGGCAAAGAAGTCCTTCGAGGCGCTGTTGAGATAGTCGGTATAGAGCGGCGCTTTCTCGACGAGGACACGATCGCCCGGATCCTTGCTGTCGAGGATGCGGAGCGGGTTACGCTCAAGCCGGTCGAGGCTGTCTTTGGAGAGGCTCCCCCGATGATCGCCGAAATAGTCGACCAGCACCGCGCGGTAAGCCTGCCGGCTTTCCTGATCGCCGAGGGTATTGATCTCAAGCGTGCAGTCCTTCAGAACACCAAGCGCCTCCAGAATGGCCGCGCCAAGCGCGATCACCTCGACATCGGCGTCCGGTTCGGCCGCGCCGATACATTCCACGTCAATCTGGTGGAACTGGCGCTGCCGTCCTTTCTGCGGCCGCTCATAGCGGAACATCGGACCGGTCGCAAACACCTTAAAGGGCACCTGCTGCTGCAGCCCGTTGCTGATGAAGGCGCGGCAGATGCCGGCGGTATATTCCGGGCGCAGTGTCATGCTCTCGCCGCCGCGGCTCTCGAAGGAATACATCTCTTTCGAGACCACATCCGACGTCTCGCCCATGGTGCGGGCGAACACCTCGGTAAATTCGAAGATCGGCGTCGCCATCTCGAAGTAACCGAAACGGCCAGCCATGTCCCGCGCGATCTGCTGCACACGGGCGTGCCGCGCGAAATCCTCGGGCAACAGGTCATGGGTGCCGCGGACTGGCTGTGGTTGAGACATTTCTTGCTTCCGTAACTGCTGTGGCTGTGGGGAGTATTCAGGCGATGCGCACGGCGGCCGATTTCGCATCATTGGGTGCCGCCGCTTCGGCCGCATCAAGGGCTTCGATTTCCGCTGCCCTCGCCTCGACCAGTTCGACGATGTGATCGACCATGCCGCCGGTGTCGATCCGATGATCGGTGACGCCGCTGAGATATACCATGTGATGGCCCTTGCCGCCGCCGGTCAGGCCGATATCCGTCTCGCGCGCTTCGCCCGGGCCGTTGACGACGCAGCCGATGATCGAGAGGGTGAGCGGCGTCTGGATATGGGCGAGACGCTCCTCGAGAATTTCCACGGTCTTGATCACCGGGAAGGCCTGCCGCGCGCAGGACGGGCAGGAGATGATGGTCACGCCGCGCCGGCGCAGGCCAAAGCTTTTGAGAATTTCATAACCGACCTTGACCTCTTCCACCGGATCGGCGGAGAGCGAGACGCGAAGCGTGTCGCCGATGCCCGACCAGAGCAGCATGCCAAGGCCGATCGAGGATTTGACCGTCCCGCTCGTGAAGCTGCCCGCCTCCGTGATGCCAAGATGCAGCGGATAATCACAGGCTTCCGCAAGGCCCTGATAGGCGGCAACCGAGAGAAAGACGTCGGACGCCTTGACGCTGATCTTGAAGTTGAAGAAGTCGTTGTCTTCGAGGATGCGCGCGTGATTGAGCGCCGATTCCAC
This sequence comes from Sneathiella sp., assembly GCF_036844445.1. GTDB lineage: Bacteria > Pseudomonadota > Alphaproteobacteria > Sneathiellales > Sneathiellaceae > Sneathiella. The sequence continues at coordinate 10,208 of NZ_DAIUFV010000002.1, forward strand.
CATCGCCTCGGGGCAGGGCTCGCCATATTTTTCGAGCAGCTCGCGCTCAAGGCTGCCGGCATTCACGCCGATGCGCATCGAACAGTTATGATCGACCGCCGCCTTCACCACATCGCGCACGCGATCGGGCGAGCCGATATTGCCGGGGTTGATCCGCAGGCAGGCCGCCCCCGCTTCCGCCGCCTCGATGCCGCGCTTGTAGTGGAAATGGATATCCGCAATGATCGGGACGTTGGTTTCGCGGACGATCTCCTTCAGCGCTTTCGTGCTCGCCTCATCGGGGCAGGAGACGCGCACCATATCCGCGCCCGCCGCTTCGAGCGCCAGGATCTGTTCAATCGTCGCTTTCGCATCGGACGTCAGCGTGTTGGTCATCGACTGCACCGTGATCGGCGCATCGCCCCCGACAGGGACATTGCCAACAAAAATCTGCCGGGACTTGCGCCGGATGATCTCTCGATATGGTCTGATGCTCATTGGGTCACACTTCAGCAAAGATGCGTCAACAGGGGCCGAGCCGCCTGTGACGCCTAAAATGACGGCTAATCGTGAAAATTACAAGTAATACCGTCCCGGGTCCGATGGCAAGTCAAAGACGCTATTGCAGCCCGATATTCTCGATCAGGCTGTTCGCGGCAAGCGAAATATCGCGCACGATCTTGCCGGTGCCGCCGAGCGACCTGATTTCCTGCCCGTCGACCAGAATTTCAAGGCCGCCCGCATTGCCGGTCGTCATCTTCAGATCAGGATCGTTCGGCACCATATAGACGTCACCCGGATTGAGAACGCGCGAGAGGACCGGCCTCTGATTGCCGACCCGGACCTCGACCCAGCTCTCTTCCGTTGCCCGCAGCACGACGCGGGCATCCGTATTCTCGACACCAAAGGTCCGTGACAGCGGATTGGCCGGTGTCTCTTCAGAGGCGGGCTGCGCCGCGCTCGCCGTATTCAGGGTATCCTGCGGATAGCCTGCCGTCGCTCCGGCCGCCGCCGCACCGGTACCCGCATCGGATGCGCTCTCCGCCTCCTCCGCTGTGACGCTCGCCGCAGGCGCTGCCTCTGCGGTAACTGACGGCGAGGTTGTCTCCGGCGTCGCCGAGGTCGCTTCTGTCTCCGCGCCGCTTACCGATGCTGTTGTCTCCTCCTCGCTTTCGGAGGCCGGGACATTGTCTGCCACCGCGCTCTCCGCCGTCTCCGCAGCCGAGGATGCAAGCGGCGCCGTCTCCGGCTCACTCGCCGCCGTCTCACCCGCCGGATCATCGCTTGTCCCGGCCTGCGGGGCCGCGGGCGTAATGCCGACGACATTGTTTGGCGCGGTCACGCTGCCCTCTGAACTTGTCGCGGCTGGACGCTCGCTGCCGGTATCTTCCTCCAGGATCTTGCCGGCGAGATGTTCGGGAAGTTCCGCAACCCGCTCGAAATCGAAACTTTCGCTTTCCTGATAAAGGAACCATCCGGCAAGCAGGATCAGGGCGACGACGAAGGTGCCGAGCAGGATACCCGTTCCCGGCATACGCCCGCCGGTTGTGGGCTCGGGGAAGGCAAGAGACGGCGCGCGCAGTCCGCCGCCCGCCTCATTCTTGTACAGCTCGACAATGGCGACGGCATCGAGATTGAGCAGATTGGCGTAGGATCGGAGAAAGCCGGTCACGAATGTCTGCCCGGGCAGGGCGTCGTAATCGCCCATTTCCAGCGCATAAACCTGGCTTGCCTTCAGCCGCAACACATCGGCCACCTGATGCAGGCTGAGACCCATCTCTTCCCGCGCCAGTCGCAGCCGTGCACCGACCGTGAGAGGTTCGTCCCCCTCCGGATCAGTCATATACTCCTCCGTATTTTGAAATGACAGCCTGCTTCCTCGGGATGCGTGCCTGCCAAGCAGATCAGGCTCTCTGGCGCCTTCGCGCCACTTGCTGTCTTTCACCATAATGAAACGCCAATTTTACCGTTGTTTAACTCGCCCAACAGTCTGCCCGCCATTATCGGCAAAAATAAGGAAACTGCAATAATTTATATGATAATCCCGTGATCCTTCGCATACGCCCGGAGTTGGTCGCGTACCGAGTGATCCCGCGAATGGCAGAGCCCGCGCACGAAGCTTTCGAGCCGGCTGATATCGGCGCTGAGGGCCATCTCCTTGACCCGGCCAAGGGCTTCCGCCGACATGGAAAAATTGCGATAGCCAAGGCCGAGCAGCGCCATCGCCTCAAGCGGCCGGCTCGCAATATCCCCACAGACCGAGAACGGCTTGCCCATCACCTCGCAATGCTCGGCAATGGTGCGAAGCAGCAAGAGGAGTGTCGGGTTCAGCGTGTCGTAGCGTTCGGCGACCGCCGGATTGCCGCGATCGACCGCGAAAAAGAACTGCATCAGATCGTTCGAGCCGACCGAGATAAAATCCGCTTCAGTCAACAGATGCGGGAGCTGCCAGACAATCGCCGGAACCTCTATCATGGCGCCGACGCGCACCGACTTCGGCGGTCCGTTCGGGCGTCGCTCCGCTTTCTCAAGCTCCTTTTTCAGGATCGCCTTCGCCTCCACAAACTCGGAGACCTGGGCGATCATCGGGAACATGATCGAGAGATCGCGCCCCGCCGCCGCCCGCACCAGCGCACGCAGCTGACTGCGCAGAAGCGCCGGGCGGTCGAGCCCGATACGGATCGCCCGCCAGCCAAGCGCGGGGTTCTCTTCATCCCATGTCTTGAGATAGGGCAGCAGCTTGTCGCCGCCGATATCGAGCGTGCGAAAGATCACGGGGCTGTCGCCCATCTTCTCGAGCACACGGGAATAAAGCTCCGTCTGCGCGTCGATCTTCGGCAGCTGGGAGCGCACCATGAACTGCAGTTCCGTACGGAAGAGACCGACGCCGTCCGCGCCAAGCTCCGGGAAATGATCGATATCGATCAAGAGACCGGCGTTGACGTTCAGGCTGAAGGGCGTGCCGTCGAGCGAGATATTGGGCTTGTCGCGCAGGGCCGCATATTTCGCCTCGCGCTTGGCCCGCTGACGCTGGCTGCGGGCAAAGGCCTGCTGGACATCTTCGCCCGGCCGGACAAACACCTGGGCATGCTCGCCGTCGACCAGCAGCAGATCGCCCTGCTCGACGTTATCGAGAATATCAGCGCACTGCCCGACAACGGGTACGCCGAGCGCCCGCGCGACGATCGCAACATGGCTCGAGCGCGTCCCCTCCTCCAGCACCACGGCCTTCAGATGCCGGCGGTCATAATCGAGGAGCTCCGCCGCGCCCATGTTGCGCGCGACCACCACCGCATCATGTTCGAGATTGCCCCGGTCAATCAGCGCCCGGCCGTCGAGATGGAGATAGAGACGGTTGGCGAGGTCATCGAGTTCGGAGAGCCGTTCGCGAAGATAGGGATCGGTGATCTCCTTCATCCGCGCGCGCGTATCGTCCTGCACGCGCTTGATCGCCGCTTCCGCCGTGAGGCCGGTTCCCACCGCATCCTGCAGCTTGCGCAGCCAGCCCTTGTCATAGGCGAACATCTTGTAGGCTTCGAAGATATCCTTCGACTCGTCGCTGAACAGATTATCCGTCGCGACCAGCAGCTTGTCGACCGTCGTCTGCATCGCGCTGATGGCGGCATCGAGGCGCTTCAGCTCCGCCGCCCGGTCCTCGGCAATGGTCCGCGTCACCTCGATGCGCGGCTCGTGCAGCATCGCCGTGCCCGCGCCGAGCCCCTCGGCGAGCACGCGGCCGTTGATATGATGCGGCAGCGTTGCGTTGCCGATGGCGTCGGAGAATTCGATCGCCGCGACCATCTGCTCGGAACTGACGAGTTCCGCGACGACCATGGCGACGGTCTGCAGCGCCTCCACCTCTTCTTCGGTGTAGGTGCGGCGCGTCCGGTTCTGCACGACAAGAACGCCGACCACCCGCCCGCCGCGCAGGATCGGCGTGCCGAGCAGGGAGTGATATTCCTCCTCCCCCGTCTCCGGGCGATAGGCGAATTGCGGATGCGACTGGGCGTCGGAGAGATTGAGCGGGCGCGCCCGCGCGGCGATATCGCCGACGAGGCCTTCGCCGAAGCGCAGCCGCGTCTTGTGCACGGCTTCCGGCTTGATGCCGTGGGTGGCAAAAAGTTCGAGAACGTCACCGGCCCGCCGCAGGTAGCAGGAGCAGACCTCGGCGACCATGTTGTTGGCAATGAGAACGACGATCTGGTTCAGGCGCTGCTCGGCGTCGCCGCGCCCCGCCATCACCTGATGGAGCCGGCGTAGCAGCAACCTCGGCGCGCTGATCCCAAGACCGCTCATTGACAATCCGTTCCCTTAGTCTCCATGTTCTGCAAAATACGCCCGCGCCTGGGCCACCAGTTCCTGCATGATCTCGTCGATGGATTGCTCCTTCTTCACCATGCCGACGCTCTGGCCGGCCATCACGGAGCCATATTCCACATCTCCTTCGATCACAGCGCGCCGCAGTGCTCCCGCCCAGTAATGCTCGATCTCAAGGCGCGCGGTCTCAAGATCCACTTCGCCCGCCTTGTATTTTGCAATCACGCGATGCTGCGTTTCGATGAATTTCTGCCCTCCCGCGTTATCGAGCGCGCGCACCGGGATAACCGGAAACATCGGATCCACCTGCACCGTCGTCACCGCATCGCGGGCGTTGGCGCGAATGAAGGCCTTCTTGAAGTCGGGATGCGCGATCGATTCAAAGGAACAGACGAAGCGGGTGCCGAGCTGGCAGCCCGAGGCGCCCATGCGCAGGTAAGACCCGATCGCCTCGCCCCGGCCGATCCCGCCGGCAACGAAAATCGGCACTTCAGTGATATGCGGCAGCACTTCCTGCGCGAGCACGCTGGTGGAAACCGGACCGATATGGCCACCGGCCTCCATGCCCTCGATCACCAGCGCATCGGCGCCGCTGCGCACCAGCTTCTTGCCGAGCGCCAGCGTCGGCGTAAAGCAGATGACCCTGGCCGTGCTTTCACGGATTTTCTCGATCGTTTCCTTGGCCGGGATCCCACCGGCCAGTACCACATGCCCGACGTTGAGCGACAGGCAGACATCGACGAGCCTGTCGAGATCGGGATGCATGGTGATGAGGTTGACGCCGAACGGCTTGTCGGTCAGCGCCTGCGTGCCCTTGATCTCGGCCTCCAGCAACTCCGGCGTCATCGCCCCGCAGGCAATCACGCCGAACCCGCCGGCATTGGAGATGGCGGCCACCAGGTTGCGCTCCGACACCCACGACATCGCGCCGCCGAGAATGGCGTAATCCACACCCAGGAACTCACAGCCGCGCTTCCATGCCTTGTCCAGGCAGTCCGCGCCATTCTTCAATTGCCCGCCCATATTAAGCGGCGTCCAGGCCGAACGCGGTATGCAATGTCCTCACGGCAAGTTCGGTGTATTCCTCCGCGATGAGGACACTCACCTTGATTTCGGAGGTCGAGATCACCTGTATATTGATATTCTTCTCGGCAAGCGCCGCGAACATTTTCTTGGCGACGCCGGCGTGGCTGCGCATGCCCATTCCGACGATTGAAACTTTGACCACATTGGCATCGGGCACGATCGCCTTGCAGGAAACCTTGTCTTTCAGCGTTTCCAATACCGCGAGCGCCTGATCGATCTGCTTGCGGCCGACGGTGAAGGTGAGGTCGGTGGCCTTGCCATCCTCGGAGACGTTCTGAACGATCATGTCGACATTGACATTGGCGTCGGCCAGCGCGCCGAATACAAGGGCCGCCACGCCCGGCCGGTCGGCAACCTGCTGCAACGTAATTTTCGCTTCATCACGGGTATAGGTAACGCCGCTTACGACCTGATGTTCCACGATATCTTCCTCATCTACGACCAATGTTCCGGGTAAATCGTCAAAGCTGGACAGGACCTGCAGCTTGACACGGTACTTCATTGCCATTTCGACCGAGCGTGTCTGCAGGACCTTTGCGCCGAGCGAGGCCAGCTCGAGCATTTCCTCATAGGTGATTTTATCAAGTTTGGCGGCCTTTGTCGCGATCCGCGGATCGGCGGTGTAAATGCCGTCGACATCCGTATAGATATCGCAGCGATCCGCCTCAAGCGCCGCGGCAAGCGCAACCGCCGATGTATCCGAGCCGCCGCGCCCGAGCGTCGTGATCCGGTTATCGGTGCCAAGCCCCTGGAAACCGGCGCAGACCGCGACCTGCCCCTCGGCGAAACGCTTGATAATCTCCGAGCAGTCGATCGCCTCGATCCGGGCGGCGCTGTGCGTCGCGTTGGTTCGCACCGGGATCTGCCAGCCGAGCCAGGAGCGTGCCGAAATGCCGAGATCCTGCAACGCGAGCGCGAGCAGCCCGACGCTGACCTGTTCGCCGCTCGACACGACAACGTCATATTCGCGCGCATCATGCAGCTTGGAAATGCCCGACACCAGATCAACCAGCCGGTTCGTCTCGCCGGACATGGCCGAGACCACGACCGCGACCTCATGGCCGGCATCGACTTCCCGTTTTACCTTTTGGGCGACATTCCTGATCCGCTCGATCGAGCCGACGGACGTTCCCCCGAATTTCATCACCAGCCGTGCCATGGCCGCCTTACCTCTTCCCCCGGCAACTCGCGAGGGTTAAAAATGATATAAAAGTCACAATTACGTTTGGTTCCAAAAGAGCGTATACTTATACTTAACGTGGGGCGCGGGGCAAGCGCCGCTATCAATTTATTACAATAATACTGACTTTTTTTATATGAATAATAACGGGACGAATATGAGCGACGCAGCGCGGGCAAAATCGGTAGACCCTTCGGAAATCGCCAACTTCGCCGCGATGGCGGATGAATGGTGGGATGAGCGCGGAAAATTCAAGCCGCTGCACAAGTTCAATCCGATTCGGATCGGCTATATCCGCGATACCGTTATTGCGCATTTCGGCCTCTCGCTCGATGATGCGGTGATCAGGCTCAGGCCCTTCGAGGGCTTGCACATTCTCGATATCGGCTGCGGCGGCGGGCTTCTCTCGGAACCGATGGCACGTCTCGGCGGCACGGTTGTCGGCGCCGATGCCTCGGAGAAGAATATCCAGATCGCCGCGCTCCATGCCGAGAAATCCGGGCTCACGATCGACTATCGCCACACCACCGCAGAAGCGCTCGCCGAGGCGGGGGAGCAGTTCGATGTCATCCTCAATATGGAAGTGATCGAGCATGTCGCCGATATCGACGGCTTTGTCGCGGCCTGCAGCAAACTTCTGAAACCCGGTGGCATAATGTTTATCGCGACGTTGAACCGCACCGCCAAAAGCTTCGCCTTCGCCATCGTCGGGGCGGAATATGTGCTGCGCTGGCTGCCGAAGGGCACGCACAACTGGCGGAAGTTCCTGAAACCCTCCGAGGTGGCCCGCCTTGTGCGAGCGAACGGCCTTACCCTCCGCGACATGGCGGGGGCGACCTACAACCCGATCGAGGACCGCTGGCGCCTCAGCCGCGACTATTCCGTCAACTATATGCTGGCCGCCGTCAAACCCGAATAACCCCCGCTAACTTCCGAATTGACCGCCCGCCCGTCTTTGCCGTATGGGAGACGTGTATTTATGGAGATCTGCCATGGCGCTTAAAAAATCACCGCTCGCCCCTGCGGCCTTCCCGGATTTTCCCATCATCGACGGCGTGCGTTTCGCGGCCGGCAACTCCGGCATGCGCTACAAGGGCCGAAATGACGTGATGCTGGCGGAGTTTGCGCCGGGCACCAGCGTTGCCGGCGTCTTCACAAAGAACGCCATGCCCGGCGCGCCGGTCGACTGGGGCCGCGAAATCCTGCCCCATGGCAAAGCGCGCGGGCTCGTCGTCAATGCCGGCATCGCCAACGTCTTTACCGGCGCCGCCGGCCGCAAGACCGTGGAAGAGACGGCCGCTGCCGCCGCTGGGCTGCTGCATGCCGATGCGACGGAAATCTATATCGCCTCGACCGGCGTGATCGGCGAGCCGGTCCCGACGGAGAAGATCGTCAATCTGCTCCCGCGCCTTGCCGAGGACCTCTCGGCCGACGCCGGCATGCGTGCCGCGGAATGTATCCTTACCACCGATACTTTTGCGAAGGGCGCGGTCGCGACCGCAACGCTCGGCGGCAGAGAGGTCACCCTCGCCGGCTTTTGCAAGGGCTCCGGCATGATCGCCCCGGATATGGCGACGATGCTGGCCTTTCTCTTCACCGACGCGGCAATCCCCGCGCCGACGCTGCAGGCGCTGCTGCGCGAGGCCAATGCAAAAAGCTTCAACTGCGTGACGGTCGACTCCGATACCTCAACGAGCGACAGCGTGCTTCTTTTTGCGACCGGCAAGGCGGGGAATGCGGAACCTTCGGGAAGCGACGATCCCGCGCTCAATGATTTCCGGCGCGCCCTGCTCGAGGTCATGAGCGATCTTGCGCAGCAGGTCGCGCGCGACGGCGAAGGGGCGAGCAAATTTATCACCGTCCGTGTCAGCGGCGCCGAGAGTGACGCGGCCGCCCGCATCATCGCGCTCGCCATCGCCAACTCGCCGCTGGTGAAAACCGCCATCGCCGGGGAGGATGCCAACTGGGGCCGCATCATCATGGCCGTCGGCAAGTCCGGCGAGAAGGCGGACCGCGACCGGATGAGCCTTCGCATCGGCGGCATTCTTGTCGCCGAAAATGGCGTCAAGGCGAGCGCCTACCGCGAAGCCGATGTCATGCCGCATATGAAGGGCCAGGAAGTCGACATTGATGTGGATGTCGCGGTCGGTGACGGCAGCGCCTTCGCCTGGACCTGCGACCTCACGCATGGCTATATCGATATCAACGCCGATTATCGAAGCTGATGCAGACTGTCATACCGCCCCGTCCGATCGTGCTTGTCGCCGCCGTCGCCCTTGTCGATGACGACAACCGCGTGCTGATCTCCCAGCGCCCTGAAGGCAAGAGCATGGCCGGGCTCTGGGAATTTCCGGGCGGCAAGGTCGAGGCTGCGGAAACCCCGGAAGCGGCGCTCATTCGCGAGTTGAAGGAAGAGCTCGATATCGATGTGACGGAAGCCTGCCTCGCCCCCTTCACCTTCGCGAGCCACGCCTATGAGACTTTTCACCTGCTGATGCCGCTCTATGTCTGCCGCCGCTGGCGCGGCATTCCCTTCCCGAAGGAAGGGCAGACGCTGAAATGGGTGCGCGCAGTGCGGCTTGGCGATTATGAGATGCCGCCGGCGGACGTGCCGCTGATTGCGATGCTGCGCGACCTGCTCTAGCGCGGTAATCTTCGGGGGATAATAGCTGCGGGAAGGGAGGCCGGCTTCTGGACTTTCTCCTCATCCAAAGGCCGGCCTGTGAAAACCTGGCCCCTCACAAGTTGGCAGACGAAAGGGCAGGCACCAGATACCCTGTCATCGTTCAGGTTTACCGGCGAAATTACAGTCAATAATTTGTTGGATAGCAACTCTTTTTGTTACCACAAGTGGTCATTTCTTTGCCCGCAGCGCCTTGAGCTCGCGCTCCACCTCTTCGATCAGGATCCGGGTCTTCTCATACATATCAAGGGAACGGTCAGTATATTTGCGGGTTGGCCGCACGAGAAGGCGGCGTTTGTCCGCGTCATCCTTGTAAAGCTCGATCATTTTATCGCGCTCCATCGCCTTCAGAGTTTTTTGCAGGCTGGACCGCCCGAGGCCGGTCAGGGACGCCAAAGTCTCGATATCCACCTCCTGCTGATGGATGCGGCGATAACCGAGTGCGACACCGACGAGGTCGCGATTCTTGGTCATGTTGGGGTCCCGCTCCCGCTGGACCTCGCGGATGCGGATCCAGAAGCGATTTAGAATCAGATACTCCTCCACGGTCATATCACGACCTTGCAGCATTTCGGCTACTGTTCGCATCTCCCCGGTCTCCCTCTCCATCGGCCGCGCATCGGCCAACCGGTTTTCATCATCTCCGCCGCCCGTCGCAGCGCCTACTCCAGATAGTCCCGCAGTCTCACCCGGCCGCTGCCGGGCGCTAGCGGCTTCTGCTGGCTGTCATGCGGCGCCCATCCCGTCAGATAAATGATCTGGAAGCTCGCCGGGATCCGCCCGTCCGCATCGGCGTAGCGGGCGCTGTAAATCTCGGCCGCCCGCATCATCACATCGCGGCGGGTAAAATTCTTCTGGCGGAGGATGAGCGCGTTGCTCTCGCCCATGCCGCGCAGCTCCTGCATCAGCGCGAACGGGTGATCATATTTCAGCGTGATCACATCGACATCCGTGACCGGCAGGGCAAGGCCGGCCCGCTGCAGCAGGGAGCCGGCATCGCGGACCTCCGTGAAGGGCGAGACACGCGGGCTCGCGCCGCCGGTAACCTCCGCTTCCGCCTCCATCAGGGAGGTTCTGAGTTCAATCAGGCTGTCGATCCCGAAGAGGGCGCCGAGGAACAACCCGTTCGGCTTCAGCGCGCGGGCGGCTTGCGCAAGGGCGCCAGGCAGGTCATTCGTCCAGTGCAGGCTGAGCAGGCTGCCGATCAGATCGAAGGACGCATCGCGAAACGGCAGGAACTCCTCATCTGCAACGAGAAAGCAGGCCTCTTCTGCGCCGCGCATCGCGGCAGTGAGATCGCTGCGGATCACATCGCGCGCCTTGCCCGTGGCAAGCAGGGCATCGCTCAGCGACCCGTCGCGGCCGCCGAGATCAAGCGCCAGATCGAACGAGCGGGTGACATCGAGAAGGCGGTCGGCAAGGCGCGCCGCCACCTCATCAAAGAGAAAGCGATGACGCGGCCAGTCAAGCCCGGCGGCGCGGCGGCGATGCGCGGCGACGGTGCGGCGATCAAACAGGACATGCCCCGGATCGATGGCGGAAAGCGGCTTTTTCATGCGCCTGTTATCGCATCTCCCCGGGCGGGGCACAATGGGAGGCGTGAAGAAAAACGCCCGCCCAACATCCGATAGCGCGGCGTCCGGCTTTCCGTTATAATCCGCCGTCATGACAGCCACTCCCGCGCAACTCCTGCAACAGGTCCGCAAAACCATCCTCGATGTCGTTTTCCCGCCCGGCTGCCTCTCTTGCGGCGAGACGATCGAGACGCCGGGACAGCTCTGCGCCGCCTGCTGGCCGGAGATGAGCTATATCTCCGCGCCCTTTTGCGAGACGTGCGGCTATCCGTTTGACTATGACGACGGGGCCGAGATGATCTGCGCCGCCTGCATCAGGCGCCCGCCCGCCTATTCCCGCGCCCGCGCCGTCCTGAAATATGATGAGGCAAGCCGCAATATGATCCTCGGCTACAAGCATTCCGACCAGACCGACCGCGCCCCCGCCTTCGCCGGCTGGATGATCCGCGCAGGCGATGCGCTGATCCGCGAGTGCGACCTGATCTGCCCCGTCCCGCTCCACCGTCACCGGCTGATCCGGCGGCGCTATAACCAGTCCGCCCTGCTCGCGCTCGAGATTGCCAAACGCACCGGCAAGACCGCCGTGCCGGACCTGCTGCTTCGCACCCGCGCAACGCCGTCGCAAGGCGGGCTGAACGCCCGCGCCCGCTTTCGCAATGTGAAAGGCGCCTTCACCGTCAACCCGGCGCGCAAGGCATGGGCCGAAAAGCGGCGCATCCTGCTCATCGATGACGTGCTGACGACGGGGGCGACGATCAGCGGCTGCGCGGCGGCGCTCCGGACGGCGGGGGCCGCGGATGTGTCCGTGCTCACGCTCAGCCGGGTTGTTCGCCCCGCCAATCCCGCTATATAGAAATGACCGTCCTTTTGTAAAAAGCTGTAAAAAATCATGAAAAAAGTAGAGATCTACACCACCATGTTCTGCCCCTACTGCGCGCGCGCCAAGAAGCTGCTGAAAAGCAAGGGGGTGGATTTCAAGGAAATTGACGTTACAGTTGACGGCGATCTGCGTGAGGAAATGACGCGGCGCGCAAGCGGCGCCCGCACCGTCCCGCAGATTTTCGTCGATGGGAAACATCTCGGCGACAGCGACTATATCCATATGCTGGACGCCGAGGGGAAACTTGATCAGCGTCTCGGCATCGCCTGACCTTTTGGAGTGGAAAACATGTCATTCTTCACCGCCGCCTGCGTTCAGCTGACCAGCACGGGCAACGTCCAGGAAAATCTTGCAACCGCCACCGCCCTGATCCGCGAAGCGGCGGCCGCCGGCGCCGATCTGATCACGACGCCCGAAGTGACAAATATGCTGGAACCGGACAAGGCGAAGGCGCGCGCCCAGGCGCAGCTTCAGGAGGATGATGTAACGCTCCGCGCCTTTCGCGATCTCGCGACGGAGACAGAAACCTGGATCCTCGCCGGATCGCTCGTCATCCGCAAACCGGACGATGAACGGCTCGCCAACCGCTCCTTCCTGATCCGCCCAGACGGCGAGATCGCGGCGCAGTATGACAAGATCCATATGTTCGACGTCGAACTCCATACGGGAGAGACGCATAAGGAAAGCCGCGCCTATGCACCCGGCGAGACGGCACAGCTTGCAGAGACGCCGTGGGGGCTGCTCGGCATGACGATCTGCTATGACGTCAGGTTCGCGCATCTCTACCAGCAGCTCGCGCTCGCCGGCGCGGGCATCCTGACCGTTCCCGCCGCCTTCACGGCAACGACGGGGGAAGCCCACTGGCATACGCTGCTGCGCGCCCGCGCCATCGAGAACGGCTGCTTCGTCATCGCCGCGGCGCAGGTCGGGCAGCATTCCGAGAAGCGCTTCACCTATGGCCATTCGCTGATTATTGACCCGTGGGGAACCGTGCTCGCCGATGGCGGCGAGACGCCCGGCATCATCACGGCAAAGATCGACATGCAGCAGGTGGCGCGGCGGCGTCAGCAGATCCCGAACCTTCGCAACATCCGTGATTTCCGCCTTGAGCTACCGCCTGCGAGTTCCAAAGCCGCCGAATAAGGCGGGGCGGCGCGCCTATGGATGCGGCTTTCGGGCCGCGATCATCTGCCGACAGGCGGGCGCCGGCTCGGCGACATCGCCTTCGAATGCGTCAATAATTTCAAGCGAACGCCCGAACACGCGGGCGAGCTCGCCGGGCGCGAGCAGGAAATCCGGGTTGCGCGGCCGGCCGAACTTCTCATTGCCCTGCATGAAGGTATCATAGAGCAGCACGCCGCCGGGCTTCAGCGCCGCGATAATCTCCGGGAACAGCGGCCGCCAGAGATAATTAACAACGACAATCCCGGCGAAGGACGCGGCCCGGAAGGGCCAGCCATCCCCCTCAAGATCGGCCTCGATGAGCGCGATATCGCCGTGCATCCCGCGCGCCTCGAACCGGCCCGTGTCGATATCCACCGCGATCATGTGATGGCCCATCTCGCGCAAATAGACGCTGTGCCGGCCAGCGCCGCAGGCGACATCAAGCACAACGCCTCGCGGAGGGAACAGATGCGCATATTTTGCAATCCATGGTGAGGCTGCTATCATCGGATTTTTACCCCGAAGAACAAGGGCTTGTGTTTAACGGGAAAACGACTATCTGTTGATCGGACAGTTTGTTTTCGTGATGTTATCAGACAGATGATTAAATACGACCTCAAATGCGATAACGCGCATGTTTTCGAAGCGTGGTTCAAGAACAGCGCCGCCTATGACGAGCAGGTGGCGGCGGGCGATATTCTCTGCGTTGTCTGCGGATCGATGAAGATCGACAAGGCGCCGATGGCCCCCGCCGTGCCGCGCAAGGGCAATACCATTGAGATGCGCCGCGCCGAGCTTGCCCGCAAACAGTCGCAAGAGGCCGCCATGGCCGTCTCGGCGCTTCGCGAACTGCGCAGGCAGGTCGAAGAGAATTGCGATTATGTCGGCCCCCACTTCGCCGAGGAAGCGCGAAAAATCCATTACGGCGAAGTGCCGCGCCACGGCATTTACGGCGAGGCAACGCCGGATGAGCAGCGCGAGCTGATCGATGAGGGGATCGAGGTCACCACTATCCCCTGGCTGCCGACAACGGATGCATGAAGGCGGGCGGCGAAAGCCCGCCCGCACAGCAAATGAAAAAGGCCCGGAAATCTCCGGGCCTTCTGTTTTGCGCATTTCTGCACTTGCAGGCGGGTTAGTCGGAGGCCTTCGGCGTCTCCGTCGCGGGCGCCTCTCCGGATCCCTCGCTGCCGCCTTCGCTTGCCGCACCCTCGCCTTCGGTTTTGGCGGGCTCTTCCGTCGCCGGCGGCGCGGTTACAACGATCTCGGCTTTCTCCTTGAGATCTGCAAGCAGCTTGTCAACGGCGTCATTGGTCGCCTCGGCCCGCAGCTCGCCCTCGACTTCCTCAAATGACGGCGGCTCGGTGTTGCGGCGGCCTTCCGCCTTGATCACGTGATAGCCGAACTGTGATTTGACCGGCTCCCTGCTGTATTCGCCGTCTTTCAGGGCAAAGGCGGCCTCGGCAAATTCCGGCACCATCCGCTCCCGCGTGAAATAGCCGAGATCGCCGCCGCGCGGACCGGCCGGGCCCGTCGAATATTCCTTGGCAAGTTCGACAAAGTCGCTGCCCTCATCGAGAAGCTTGATCATGTCTTTCGCTTCCTGCTCCGTTTCCAGCAGGATATGGCGGGCATGCAGCTCCTCTTCAGGCGTGAAGCCTTCGACGATCTTCTTGTAATCCTCCTGCAGCCGCTCATCGGTCACCGCTTCATCGATCTTGGCGGCGAGATAGACTTCCTGCAGAAGCTGGCTGCGAACGGCGCCGAGCTTTTCCTTGAAGGCGTCGGTTTCATAGTATTTTTCCGCTTCAGCCGCCTGCGAGACAACTTCCATGTTGATCAGCTGCTCAACCAGCTGCGGACGGACCAGGTCGATCGGGATCTGGCGAAACTGCGGGGGAAGCGACTGGTAAAATACCTGCGCATCGGCTTCGGTGATGTTCTTGCCGTTGACGGTTGCGAGCACTTCGCTGTCATCCTCTTCGGTTGCCGCGCTGCTCGTCGCCGCGCTTCCCTCCCCGGAGGCAGTCGCTGCCGGCGTCGCGGTCTGAACCGTCGCCGGGCCGCTTTCCGCACCGAAAAAATAGCCGATCGCGAGGCACAGCACCGCAATCACTGCCAGTGCAAAATAATGTAATGACTTCATAGTTGTTGAATTCCAATCCCTATTTGCGGCCCAGTACCGCGACATTGTTTCTTCCGCGTGCCGGAAGTTGTTGGCAATATAGTAATATTTCAAATCATAACAACATATTCAAAAAGCACAGCCGCGAGATTCCTTATTTTCGCCACGAATCAGGCTGCATTTAGCATTTCTCGGCGCCGGATAGATTGACAGATTAGCGCGGGCCGCTTATCTGTCTTGCATAATCGCAACAAGAGTTTTCTCTGAAACAAAGCTGGTAAGCAGCGTCCGATACCCTGCGATCATCGCCTGTTCGGATAAAGACAACCCTACGACTGGAGCTTAGTCACATATGTTCGGTTCTATCGCCAGAAAGTTATTCGGAACCCCGAACGACCGGACTCTCAAACAGTTACAAGTCAAAGTCAACGAGATCAACGCTCTGGAAGACAGCATCAAAGCGCTGAGCGATGAGGCGCTTTTGGCCAAGACGGCGGAGTTTCGCGGCCGGCTTGAACAGGGCGCCAAGCTTGACGATCTGCTGGTTGAAGCCTTCGCCTGCGTCCGCGAAGCCGCCCGGCGCGCCCTTGGCGAGCGCCATCACGATGTGCAGCTCATCGGCGGCATGGTCCTGCATCAGGGCAAAATCACGGAAATGAAAACCGGTGAAGGCAAGACGCTTGTCTCGACCCTGCCCGCCTATCTCAATGCGCTGACCGGCAAGGGCGTGCATGTCGTCACGGTCAACGACTATCTCGCCCGGCGCGACTCCCAGTGGATGGGACAGGTCTACGCCCGTCTCGGCCTCACCGTCGATTGCGTCGTGCACGGCCGCGACGATCACGAGCGCCGCGCCGCCTATGCCGCCGACATCACCTACGGCACCAACAACGAATTCGGCTTCGACTATCTGCGTGACAATATGAAATATGAGAAATCCGCGATGGTGCAGCGCGGCTTTCATTTCGCCATCGTCGACGAGGTCGACAGTATCCTGATCGATGAGGCGCGTACGCCGCTGATCATTTCCGGCCCGGCCGAGGATTCATCGGAGCTTTACCGCGCCATCGATGCGCTGATCCCGAACCTGCAGCCCAGCGACTATGAGGTTGATGAAAAGACCAAGACCGTCGGCTTCTCCGAGGAAGGCGCCGAAGGCATCGAGCAGGTGCTCGCCGAAGCGGGCCTCATGAAAGGCAGCAATCTCTACGACATCGAGAATGTCAGCATCGTTCATCATCTCAACCAGGCGCTTCGCGCGCATACCCTGTTTGAGCGGGACCGCGACTATATCGTGAAAGATGACAAGGTGGTCATCATTGACGAGTTTACCGGCCGCATGATGGAGGGACGGCGCTATTCGGACGGCCTGCACCAGGCGCTCGAAGCGAAGGAAAAGGTGACGATTCAGCCCGAGAACCAGACGCTCGCCTCGATCACCTTCCAGAATTATTTCCGCCTCTATGAAAAGCTGTCGGGCATGACCGGCACGGCCTCGACCGAAGCAGACGAGTTTTTCGAAATCTACGGCCTTGAAGTGGTCGAGGTGCCGACGAACGTGCCCGTCGCGCGTATCGACTGCGATGACGAGGTCTATCGCACGGTCGAAGAGAAATATACCGCCATCGTCGAGACGATCGAGGACTGCCGCAAGCGCGGCCAGCCCGTGCTGGTCGGCACCGTCTCCATCGAGAAATCGGAAATGCTGTCGGCGCTTCTGAAGAAAAAGAAAATCCCGCACAACGTGCTGAACGCACGCTATCACGAGCAGGAAGCGGAGATCATCAGCCAGGCCGGCCGCCTCGGCGCGGTGACCATCGCGACCAACATGGCCGGCCGCGGCACCGACATCAAGCTTGGCGGTAACGAGGAAATGGCCATCGCCGCCCGCATCGCCGGTCTTACGGACGAGGCGGAAATTGCCCGCGTCAGCGAGGAGGTGCGAAAAGAGATCGCTGCCGAACGGCAGAAGGTGCTGGACGCCGGCGGCCTCTTCGTGATCGGCACGGAACGCCACGAATCCCGGCGCATCGACAATCAGCTGCGCGGCCGCTCCGGCCGTCAGGGCGATCCGGGCACGTCCCGCTTCTTCCTCTCGCTGCAGGACGATCTGATGCGCATCTTCGGTTCCGAGCGGATGGACGGCATGCTGCGCAAGCTCGGCCTTGAAGAGGGCGAGGCGATTATCCACCCGTGGATCAACAAAGCGCTTGAAAAGGCGCAGCAGAAGGTCGAAGCGCGCAACTATGATATCCGCAAGAACCTGCTGAAATTCGACGATGTGATGAATGACCAGCGCAAGGTCATCTATGAACAGCGCATCGAGCTGATGGAGACGAAGGATGTCTCCGAGACCGTCACGACCATGCGCGAAGAGGTTATCGAGGATATGGTGGCCCGGCATATTCCGCCGAAGGCCTATCACGAACAGTGGGACCTCGACGGGCTGGAGCAGTCGGTTGCCCGCATTCTCGGGCTGCAGCTGCCGATCCGCGAATGGGCCGCGGAAGAAGGCATCGCCAATGAAGAGATCGTCGACCGCCTGAAAGATGCGGCAGGGCGCAAGATGGCCGAAAAGGCCGTCCGCTACGGCCCTGAAGTCATGCGCATGGTGGAGAAGAGCATTCTGCTGCAGATCCTCGACCAGGCATGGAAAGACCATCTCTTGCAGCTCGACCAGCTCCGTCAGGGCGTGTCGCTGCGCGCTTACGCCCAGAAGGATCCGCTCAACGAATATAAGAGCGAAGCCTTCAATATGTTCGAGCATATGCTCGAACAGCTTCGCGAGACGGTGACGACCTATCTCTCGCATGTGCAGCTCACCAATCCGGCCGAAGAGGTCCGCCAGCCCGAGCCGCCCCGCGATGATCAGATTACCGCCACCCATCTCGATCCGGTGACGGGCGAGAATGAGCTTGCCGGCGACACGGCGGTTCTCGAAAAAGGCGACAACTGGGGCAAGGTGCGGCGCAACGCTCCCTGCCCGTGCGGATCGGGCAAGAAGTTCAAGCAGTGCCACGGGCGCGTCTGACGCGCCCACTGCCGCCCGGCGAAGGGGGAATGCGATGTTTACCTTTCTGAAATCCCTGCTGTCCCGCGATGCGGATCAACCGCCGCTTCCGCTTGAAGGGCGGGAGAAGGTCGCGACGGCCGCCCTCCTGATAGAAGCCGCGCTTGCCGACGACCATTTCGATGACGTCGAGCGCGAGGCGATTGTCAACGTCCTCGTCCGCCACTATCAGATCTCCGATGCCGAGGCCCGCGAGGTGGTGCGCGATGCCGAGGTCGCGCATCAGGAGTCGGACCAGTTCTTCTATTTCACCCGCACGATCAAGGACAGCTTTCCCTTCGAGAGCCGCGTTCAGATGATTGAAATGCTGTGGGAAATTGTCTATGCGGACGGCAAGCTCGGTGATTATGAAGCCAATCTGGTCCGCCGTATCGCCGGGCTGATCTATGTCAGCGACCGCGACCGCGGCGACGCCCGCAAGAGAGTACTGGTCCGTCTTGGCATCAGCGACGACTGATTTTTACACCCGACGCTGATTTTAGGGTTGTTTTTCATAAATATAAACGATAATCCCTAAGGGAAGAGCCCCGATACGTTGTTGTTGCCCCTGTCATACAGGCTGGAGGATATAAATGCCTTACGTCGTTACTGAAAATTGCATCCGCTGCAAATTTATGGACTGCGTTGAAGTCTGTCCGGTGGATTGTTTCTACGAAGGCGAAAACATGCTGGTGATTCACCCCGATGAATGCATCGACTGCGGGGTGTGCGAACCGGAATGCCCGGCCGAAGCGATTCTCCCCGACACCGAAGAAGGGGCCGACGCCTTCCTCGAGCTCAACCGTGAATATGCCGAGATCTGGCCGAACATCACCCAGAAGGGCCAGCCGCCCGCCGATTCGGAAGAATGGAACGGCAAACCCGGCAAGTATCCGGCGGAGTTCAGCGCGAATCCGGGCGGCGGCGACTGATCCGCCGGCGCCCCTTGAATTCGGGCCTCATCATCACAATCTAAATAACAGCATTAGATTTTTGCACAAAATTGTGCTATAATCCTCTCCATGCACTAGGCTTGGTATCGTAGGGGCGGCGCAGAAGTGGCCAAACGGCTGTTTTTGCGCTCATAATTCTATGGTCTGTTATTTTATGTTTGAACGCAACCTATCTGCAGCACTGTAAATGGAGCTGCTTTTTTTTGCGTCTGATTGATTTGGTAACTCCCACGGTTGATGAGAAGGAAGTAAATGACAAAGGAAATGGAATTTGCGCCGATGGATCATGTGGTCTACCCCACCCACGGCGTCGGGCAGGTTATCAGTATTGAAGAGCAGGAAATTTCCGGGATGTCACTGACGCTCTACGTCGTTGACTTCGCGCATGAGAAAATGACCCTGCGCGTTCCCATCAAGCAGGCGAAAAATGTCGGCATGCGGCCGCTGTCGTCGCCCAAGAAGATGAAATCGGCGCTCGATACCCTGAAGGGTCGGGCCCGTATCAAGCGGACCATGTGGAGCCGCCGCGCCCAGGAATATGAGGCGAAGATCAACTCCGGCGACCCCATCCAGATTGCCGAGGTCGTGCGCGATCTGCATCGCAACGAGGATCAGCCCGATCAGTCCTACAGCGAGCGGCAGATTTATGAAGCGGCGCTTGTCCGCCTCTCCCGCGAGCTCGCGGTGGTCGAGCAGATCGAGACGGAAGCAGCCGCAGAGAAGGTTCAGAAGTTCCTGAAGGTCGCCTGATTTCCGGCACCCTCAAAGGTCGCGTTGAAGCCCGGAAGAAATTCCGGGCTTTTTGTCTAAATTTACGGCAATTTTTCTCTACCTCTTGCCAAGCCCGTCCCGAGGTTTCATTGTAAACAACCATGAAAACAACGAAATACAATGAAAAATTCGGCTGCCTGGCGTGCGCAAAACGGGTCTGGGCCGTCGCCTCGATCCACGGGGAGGCCGAGGCGCTGAAGGCGCTGCATGACGAGATCGCGCGGCGCTGGAAATCCGGCGACCGGCTTGTCTATCTTGGCAATTATCTGGGGCGCGGCGGGGCGGTGCGCGAAGTGCTGGACGAGCTGCTGTCATTTCGCATCAACCGGCTCTGCCTGCCCGGCATGATGCCCGAGGATATCGTCTTCCTGCGCGGCGCACAGGAGGAGATCTGGCGCGGCCTGCTGCAGATCCAGCTTGCCCCGCAGCCCGCGAGCCTGCTCGAATGGATGCTCGCCAATGATGTCGGCGGTGCGCTCGCGGCCTATGGCGAAACCGCCGAGAACGCCAAGCGGCATATTCGCGAAGGCATCCTCGCCACCACCAAATGGACCAATCGGCTGCGCGAGCAAATGCGCGCCTATCCCGGCCATAATGACATCTTCATCGCGCTCCGCCGCGCCGCCTACACCGAGAATGGCGAGCTGCTGTTCGTCCATGCCGGCCTCGATCCGGCGCGCCCCGTGATTGAGCAGAATGATGATTTCTGGTGGGGCCATCCGCGGTTCAAATCCCTCGACAAATCCTACTACGGCTTCGCCAAGGTCATCTGCGGCTATGAGCGGCAGCATCGCGGCCTGACGGTGATGCCCTATACGGTCACCATCGACGGCGGCAGCGGCTTTGGCGGCGAGCTGCTCGCGGCCTGCTTCACGATGGACGGCGAGATTGCCGATCAGATCGCCATTCCCACCTGAGCCGCGCCCGCCGCGAGTCAGCCTCCATATTGCACGGACTTGTATTTCTCGCCCACCGCCGGCATGCCTCGCTCGAACGCGGGGTTGAGCAGCAGGAACAGCGCCTTCCTGTCCTGCACCACGCCCGCCATGCGCCCGACGATCGCATCAAGCGTATCCCCCTCTCGCACCGTATCGATCGTCATCACCGCGGGCCGGATCTGCGCCGCCTCCGCCTCGCTCATGGCGCGGAAGCTGCTGAAGCTTTCGGTGAAGCGGGCGCTCAAGGCATTGTCGGCCGATGTCGCCTGATAGATGAAGCGCGCGACGCGGCCGCCGCCAAAATCAATGGCTGCAACCGTCAGATAGGCGCGCGCGCCGTCACGGTTGAGCACAAAGCGAGAGACCGCCGCGGGCCGGCCGCCGACCTCTACCGCCGAGACCGAGGGGACATTGATTTTCGCGAGCCACTCCCTTGTCAGATAATGCGACATGGACTGCCCGCTCGTGCGCTGCGTTCCCAAATCGAACACCATCTGGTTGCCACCCCCGTCGACCGCATAGACGGCCTTGGCGGAATTGATCAGCTGAAAGCCTTCCGGCGCCATAAATTTGAAGCGAAGTGCGGGGTGGAGAAACTCGCGCCCGCGGATGATCCCCTCTTTCGGATCATCGCCATAGAGCATGCCGTTGATGCTGTCGAGAAAACGCCCCTTCTCATAGTCGCGCGCGAGGTTATCGGCCTGCGCATTGGCGGCGCTGGCGGCGCGGCTCACCCGGTCGCCCGTCTGCGGGTGGGAGGCGAAGAAGTCGAAGCTGCCGCCCGCCTGGTTGCCGGTCAGCGCCGCCATGTATTTGGTCTGCGCCTCCATGCGCCTCAGGAAATCGGCCATCGCGTCGCGCGGATAACCCGCAAGACCTAGATAGCGGACGCCGAGCTGGTCGGCTTCATATTCCTGATCGCGCGAATAGCCGGCGACATACATGCCGCCAAGCTGCTGGCCGAGCTGGCCGACGACGGAGCTGCCGGTCAGAATACCGGCAAGTGCGCCGAGGAGGCCGATACCGGTCGCCCGCGACTGCCGCGCCGCCCCGTGCCGCGCCGTCACATGGCCGATTTCATGCGCCAGAACGCCGGCCACCTCCGCCTCGTTATTGGCGAGGGCCAGCAGGCCGCGGGTGATGTAGACATAGCCACCCGGCAGCGCGAAGGCGTTGACGACGGGCGAGTTCAGCACCGTAAAACGCCACGGCAGATCGCGCATCTCGGAGACGAAGGCGAGCCGGAGCCCGATGTCGAGAATATAGTCATTGAGGCCGGGGTAGATATATTCACCGCCATATTGCGCAACGACCTGCTCATGATGCTGCGCGCCTACCTCGCGGTCATTGCTCGGCTCGAAGATGGAAAATACATTGTCAAGCAGATCCGCCCGCGCCGGCGCGGCGGTGGGGAGCGCCGAGGCCAGGCCAAGCGAGAGCGCCGCCGCGGCCCCCACAAGGCGATAAAATGCTTTCGCTCTCCCTCCCCGACCTTCTCCATCACTCATGCGCGACCGCTCCTTCAATCTCCATCTGCTCTGTGAAATCAACTTCCATATAGGGGCCGTTATAAAAGCGCACCGGCCCCCGTATCATTATTGATTTATCTCGCAGCTCCGACAACTTCCACTCCCCGGCTTCAAATTTTCTCCGCGCCTTTGCGGAAATCGCCACGGTGAAGTCGGTTTTCCAGTCATCGCCGAAGTTGAGATAGGTGCGCGCAGGCGTGCGGGCGACATCGCGCACGACGCCCCTTGCGATGACGAACTGGCCCCGCCAGTAGGTCTTCGGCGGGTTGTTCGCATCGAGCAGCCGTTGCGTCTGCCAGAGCCCGGCCCTCTCAAGCCGGGCGAGCCGCTCCGCCGCCAGAAGCCTGATGCGCCAGGCGGCCGGGAAGCCCGCCATGGCGCTCCAGACGCCAAGGCCGCGCAGGATCAGCTCCTCCTGCAGCGACATGCCGTCACTGCGAAGGATGAGGCCGAGCCGCTCGCCGTAGCGATTCTCCCCCTGCCCCGCCTCGGCAAAGTCGGTCCCATCAAAAATGAGACTTGCATCGCGAAGGGCGGCATTAAGAAAAGCCTCGCCCGCGGCCGCGCTCCTTGCATCCTCCTCCGCTGTCACAAGCCTGACGCCGGCGAGGAGATAGGCGCGCCCCGCCCCGTCATAAAGCCGCTCGCCGTCGATGCGAACGACTTCAAGCGGCTCGGACGCGTGGGCCACGGGCGCGGCAGGCCCGAGCAAAAGCGCGAGCGCCAGCCCCGTAATACAGCTTTTCAGGATCGATCCCGCCATCTGCCCTCCCCTTTTCGAATCTGTCGGAAATCGGCGGGACGATCAACCGGTTAACGCGCCGCTCCAGAGCCCTTATTATACATATAATATATGTGTTAATATTTTTATTACATCTTCTATTGATATTTTTGATTAAACTACGTAACTATTGCAGGGCACAGTCAATCGGATAGAAAATATGTCGGCACTCGCATCGAAAATTTATCCCGAATCGGAAGCTGCCCGCCTGCAGGGCCTCTATGGACACCTCTCCGGGCGCCCGCTTCTTGAGGCGCTGATCGAGAACGGCCTGCGCGGCCAAATTTTGTTATCGTCCTCTTTCGGGGCCGAGTCGGCGGTGCTTCTCGATCTCGTCGCCGAGGTCGATCCGACGATCCCGGTCATCTTTCTCGACACCCGCCGCCTCTTCGGTGAGACGCTTCGCTACCAGAAACAGCTCACCGAACTTCTCGGCCTCAAGGATGTGCGGATCATCTCCCCGGACGCCGAAACGCTCCGCCGCGTCGACCCGGACGATATGCTCTTCAACGAAGATCCGGACAAATGCTGCCATATCCGGAAAGTCGCGCCGCTTGATAACATTATGACAGAGCTTGCAAATTCCGGTTTCAAGGCATGGATAACGGGGCGTAAGCAGTTTCAGTCGGCAACCCGGAGCGCGCTTCCGACCATCGAACAGGACGGCGACTTCATCAAGATCAACCCGCTCGCCGACTGGACCAATGACGACATCAGGAACGCGTTTCGCGCCCGCAATCTGCCGCCGCACCCGCTCGTCGCCGATGGCTTCAAGTCGATCGGCTGCATGCCCTGCACAAGCCGCGTCGCCGACGGCGCCGATCCCCGCTCGGGCCGCTGGGCCGGGCGCGCCAAGACCGAATGCGGTATTCATACCGCCCGCCGGGCCGGCCTCAGCGCCGCTTAATTCACAGTAAGAGTATGTTAATATAAAATTATATACATTTCTATTGAGTTATTTGTACTATTTATTTAAAGATAGCAGTCAAAGACAGTTTGCCCCGCATCATCGCGATACCCGGGTTACAGAAAAGGAGACCTACAATGGCATTGCAAGTCTACACGGCGTCCCTGTTGAAGGAAGGTCTGGTCGCATATCTCTGCCTTGATAACGGGCATGCTTTCTGGACGACGGATCTGCGCAAGGCGACGGCCCGGGCGGCCGATGACATCGAGGCGCTTAAAATCGCCGCCGAACAGGCCGAGCAGGACAACATCGTCATCGCGCCTTACGCGATGGACGTGATCGAAACAGCCGAAGGCCTTGCCGCGACCACGCGGCGCGAGGAGATTCGCGCCTCCGGGCCGACCTTCGTGCTTCCGCATGACAATATTCGCGCGGCCCGCAAGGCCGCCTGACACTTCGGGACCCACCATGTATCAATATTCAGAACAGGATCACCAGCTTCTGCTGGAGCGGGTGACGCAGTTCCGCGACCAGGTCGGCCGCCGCCTCAAAGGCGAGCTTTCGGAAGAGGAATTCCGCCATCAGCGCCTTCGCAACGGCGTTTACCTGCAGCTCAACGCCTATATGCTGCGCGTCGCGGTGCCCTATGGTCTGCTGTCGTCAGAGCAGATGCGCACCCTCGCCTATATTGCGCGCAAATATGATCGCGGCTACGGCCACATCACGACGCGCCAGAATATCCAGTACAACTGGCCGCAACTCGTCGACCTGCCGGACATCCTCGATGATCTCGCCAAGGTCGAGATGCACGCCATCCAGACGAGCGGCAACTGCATCCGCAACACGACGTCCGACCCGCTGGCCGGCGTCGCGCGCGATGAGCTTGAGGATCCGCGTCCCTATTGCGAACTGATTCGCCAATGGTCGACCTTCCATCCGGAATTCAACTTCCTGCCGCGCAAGTTCAAGATCGCCGTCAGCGGCGCCCAACAGGACCGCGCCGCCGTCGCCATCCACGACATTGGCCTGCGCCTCGTGAAGAATGACGCCGGCGAGACCGGGTTCGAGGTTCATGTTGGCGGCGGCCTAGGCCGCACGCCGATGATCGCCAAGCTGATTCGCCCCTTCGTGCCGAAGGCGCATATGCTGACCTATCTCGAGGCGATCCTGCGCGTCTACAACCAGCTTGGCCGGCGCGACAATATCCACAAGGCGCGGATCAAGATCCTTGTGCATGAGATTGGCGAGGAGAAATTCCGTGAGCTGGTCGAAGCAGAATGGGCGAAGATCAAGGCGACCGGGCTGATGCTGCGCGATGAGGATTTTGCGTGGATCAAGGGCTTTTTCAACGATCCCGACTATGAAACCCTGCCCGATTTCGATCCGGCTTTCGAGCAGCTGATGCTGAAAGACTGGGAGTTTGCCCGCTGGGTCAGCAAGAATGTCGAGTTGCACAAGCAGCCGGGCTACCGCATCGTCTATCTCTCGCTCAAATCCGCGCATCAGCCGCCGGGAGACGTGACCGCCGACCAGATGGACGCCGTCGCCGATCTCGCCGACAAATACAGCCTTGGCCATCTGCGCACGACGCACAGGCAGAATCTCGTCCTCAGCGACGTGCGCCTTCGCGATCTTCCGGCGCTCTGGCGGGAGCTGGTGGAGCTCGATCTCGCGACACCGAACTATAATCACCTGACGGATATTATTTCCTGCCCGGGGCTCGATTACTGCTCGCTCGCGACCGCGCGGTCCATCCCGATCGCGAAAGCGATCACCGACCGCTTTGATGATTACGACTTCATCAACGATCTCGGCGATCTCAGCATCAATATTTCGGGCTGCATCAACGCCTGCGGGCATCACCATGTCGCCAACATCGGCATTCTCGGCGTCAACAAGAAGGGCACCGAGGTCTATCAGATGACGCTCGGCGGCAGCGCGCGCGAGGATGCCTCAATCGGCAAGATCATCGGCCCGGCGTTCGATTCGGAACAGATCGTCGATGCCGTGGGGCAGGTCCTGTCGGTATATCTTGAAAATCGGGAAGATTCGGAAGAAACTTTCCTCACCACCTATCGGCGCATCGGCGCCGACCCGTTCAAGGAACGGCTCTATGGATAGATATATCAGGGACCAGCGGATCGAAACCGACGAGTGGACGCCGTTCACCGGGCTCGAGGACGAAGCCTCGCTGCCGTCGGGCGATATTTACGTGCCGCTTGAGGAGTGGGTGAAGGTCCGCGACGTGCTGCTGACGCGCAACAGCCGCCTTGGCGTTGCGCTTCGCAACACGGACGATCTCGCGCTCCTTGCCGAGGATCTCGACCGGCTCGACCTGATCGTGCTGGAATTTCCGAAGATGGCGGATGGACGCGCCTTTACGCAGGCGCGGCTGCTGCGCGAGCGCTACGGCTACAAAGGCGAAATCCGCGCCACCGGCGATGTCCTCTATGACCAGCTCTACTATATGCAGCGCTGCGGCATCAACGGCTTCAAGCTGCGCGAGGATCAGGATCTGGAGAAGTCGCTGCATGCCTTCCATGTCATGTCGGTGACCTATCAGCCGGCCACGGATGAAGAGTTTCCGATCTGGCGCCGCCGCTAGAATATATCTGACATAAAAGATGCAACGCGCATCTTTTTGTAAAGCACCTGGTTCTCGCTCCCCCGCAGCCAGGTGCTTTTTTATGCGCGGCGCGGCCGCTCCAGCAGGAGATAGAGGAGCGCGACGATCACGCCCACCGCAAAGCCCGCCATATGCGCGACCCAGGCAATCTCCGCGCCGGCGCCCGCGAAGAGCGCACCAAGCGGCGTTGCGCCGATGACGATGTTGAGACCGAGCAGCACGGCAATCATGATGACGACGCCGCGCACGCCGTAGCGCGGCGCGAGCACGATCATCGCCGCGCCCATCGCGCCAAAAACCGCCGCCGAGGCGCCGTAGAGGATGACATTTTCAAACGGCGGCGCGATCAGATATTCGATCCATGCCCCCGCCCATCCGGCAAGGAAATAGAGGATCAGGAAACGGAGCGCCCCGAAGCGCCGCTCGCTGAGCGATCCGAACGCGAGCAGCATGCCCGCATTGAGCGCCATATGCGTCCAGTCATGATGCAAAAAGAGATGGCTGCAGAGCGTCAGCAGGATATGCAGCGCCCCCTCCACCGAGGGCGCATCCAGTATCGCCGCGACGATGGCGGGGCGGAAGGCGAAATAGCCATAGGCCCAGTTCAGCGTCGCATCCGTCGTGACGCTGAGCAGGATGTGCAGGCCAAGGATGGCGACAACCAGGTAAAGGGTGGCGGGCGGAACGTTGAAGGCCGGCACGCGGCCCCTGTTGTCATAGTCGTCAGTCACAGTCACCCGGCCCGATTACGCAAGAAGCTCGCCGGAACATAAATTCAATGCCCGCCAAACACAAGAAGACATTGACGCCGTGGCGCGCCGGGCCCGCGCCGGGCCCGCCTTTCGCCCCCGCTCAGGCCTTGTTCAGTGCGAGGATTCTCCCGATCTCGTCATCGCCGAAACCAAGTTCCTTCAGCACCTCCCCGGTATGCTCACCGATCTCGGCCGGCGGGTGGGCGCGGTTGATCGGGCTGTCCTCATTGGCGATGAAGGGAATACCGACAAGGCGCATGGCGTCGTCAAAGCCCGCGATCCCCTCCGCCTCGACGATGATGCCGCGGTGCTCAAGCTGGTCGTCCGACGTCGCCTCGGCGAGGGTGCGGACCGACTGCGCGGCGATGCCGATCTTGCCCATCAGCTCCAGCCATTCGGCCAGCGTCTTCTGCTTCATCGTCGCGCCGACCAGTTCGATCCCCTCCTTCAGATTGTCGCGGCGCGCATCGGGCGTCGCGAATCGCGGATCCTCCAGAAGATGGCCAAGGCCGATGGCGCGGAACACGATATCGTTATGCTCCGACGTCAGCACGGCGAGCAGGATCTTCTTGCCGTCCTTGGTATCATAAACCCCCGAGGTCGGCTGGCGCGTCGGCGACTGGTTGCCGATCAGCGGCGGGACGTTGCCGCGCACCATGAAATCGGACATCTGCGGCCCGGCCAGCATCAGGGCGCTGTCATACATGGCGACATCGAGATACTGCCCCGCGCCCGTCCGTTCGCGGCGGAACAGCGCGGAGGAAATGGCGAACGCCGCGTTGATGCCGGTAAACATGTCAATCGCCATGATGCCGATGCGGGTCGGCCCGGTCTCCTCATGGCCGTTCAGCATGAAAATACCGGCCGCGGCCTGAATGGCGGAATCATAGGCCTTGTCGTTGCTGCGCGGTCCCTTCTGCCCGTAACCGCTGATCGAGCAGTAGACGATGTCGGACTTGCGCGCCTTCAGCGCCTCGTAATCGACGCCGAGCCGCTTGGCGACGCCGGGGCTGAAATTCTCGACCACCACATCCGCATCTTCCAGCAGACGATAGACGATCTCCCGTCCCTCCTCCGACTTGAGGTCAATGGCGAGGCTGCGCTTGTTGAGATTGACGGTGAGAAAGGCGGGCGAGAGCCGCTTGGCGATCATTTCCGGATCCGAGAGCGTGCTGCGGAGCTGATCGCCCTTCCCCGGCGCCTCGATTTTCACCACATTCGCGCCGAGAAGCGAGAACATCTGCGTGGCCACCGGCCCCGCCAGAACCTGCGTGAAATCCAGAACCTTTATACCTTCAAACGCTCGCATTATTTTTTTCCTTTCGGCACAATCAGTGCATCAACCGCAACGGCCCCCTCGGGCAGGACGATGAACGGATTAACGTCAATCGTTTCGATCCTGTCCGCATTTTCCGCCGCAAAAACCGATAGTTTCGAGAGCGCCTCGGCCAGCGCCGCGATATCCGCAGGCGGCGCGCCGCGCACCCCGTCCAGCATCGCCCGGCCCGCAATCTCATCAATCATCCGATGGGCCTCGTCCACGCCGAAGGGCGCAAGACGGAATGTCACATCTTTCAGCACCTCGACGAAAACGCCGCCAAGGCCGAACATCACCGCCGGGCCGAAGACGGGATCGCAGACAACGCCTATCACCGTCTCCACGCCGCCCTTTACCATCTCGGCGACGATCACGCCATCGATCCGCGCGCCGGGCGCCGCCTCCCTCGCCCGCTGCATCAGCAGTGCAAAGCCGTCGGCAACCGCATCTTCGCCACTCACGTTCAGCAGAACCCCGCCGATCTCCGTCTTGTGCGCGATATCGGGGGAGGCGATCTTGAGAACCACCGGACCGCCCATCTCGCGCCAGGCGGCGACCGCCTCTTCTGCGGAACACGCAAGACGCTCGCGCGTGACGGGGATGCCATTACTTGCGAGGATCGCCTTCGCCTCATGCTCCGCGACTGCCTCGGCCGGGGCAGGCTTCGTCCCGTCGGGGAGCGCCGGCGGAGATTGCGGGCGGCCGCGCGCGAACACCTCGCTGAAATGCACCAGCGCCGCCATCGCCCGCACGGCGAGCGAGGGATCCTCGAAGCAGGGCAGGTTCATCTGCTCGTAAATGCTCTCCACCTCGCGCGGCGCAATGATGCTCATCAGCATCACCTCGTCGGGATATTTTTCCCGCAGCGCGCTGAAAAGCTCGATACACACATCACGCGTGAAGGGCGAGGATGCGACGCTCGACAGATAGACGATATGGCTGTCGAAATCGGCCTCGTCGATGGTCAGCTCGACATTCGCTTTCATCAGCGAGGGCTGGTTGAGCGCCTGGGCGGTGAAATCGACCGGGTTGCCGACGCCGGCGAAGGGAATGATCTCCTTCAGCTTGCGCTGCGTCTCTTTGGGGAGCGGCGTGACCTCAAGGCCGTATTTGACAGCCGCATCCGCCATCTGCACGCCGACGCCGCCGGAGACGGTCTGCAAGCTGATCTTGCGTCCTTTCGGATACTGCCCGAACTGGCAGGCATAGCCGATGTCGATGAATTCCTCGGTGGTTTCGGCGCGGTAAACGCCATACTGGCGGAACAGCGCATCATAGACCGCATCCGCCCCGGCGAGGGAGGCGGTGTGCGATGCCGCGGCCGCCGCACCAGCCGCCGTCTTGCCGACTTTCATGAAGACAACCGGCTTTTCCGCATCGCGCGCCATCTCCAGCGCCTCGCAGATGCGATCGGCATTCTTCATCCCTTCCGCATAGGCGAGGATGACCTTCACTTCCGGGTTCTGCGCGTAGTAGCCGATGACCTCGGCGACATCGACATCCGATTCGTTCCCCGTCGTCACCCAGTAGTTGGAGCCGAGGCCGCGCGCTTGCGAGACCGTGAACACATGCCCGCCATAGGCGCCGCTCTGGCTGACGATCCCGATCGGGCCGGGCGGCAGCTTCAGAACCGAGGGGGCGTTGCTGAAGGTGCCGTACCAGCCCGCCTCGATATTGAGAGCGCCAAGGCAGTTGGGGCCGAGGATGCGCATGCCGCACTCGCGGGCGATGCCGGCAATCTCCGCTTGCGCCCGCGCGCCCTCGTCGCCCTGCTCGGCAAAGCCGGAGGTAAACATGATCGCGCTTCTGACCCCGCGATCGGCGCAGTCGCGCATCGCCTGCACGGCAAGCTTTGCGGCGACCGCGATAATCGCGCAGTCGATCCCTTGCGGAACCTCGTGGATGGAGGCATAGGCCGGGAGGCCCTGGATGACCTCATGGTTCGGGTTGACCGGATAAATGTCGCCCCTGAACCCGCCGACCTGCATGGCATGGATCGGTCGTCCCCCGATCCGTGACGGTGTGTTCGATGCACCAATGATCGCAACGGACTGCGGCCGCAGCATCGGCTCGAGTGGATGGGTCATTTTCTCCCTTGTTACCTCCCTGTCAGACCGCTTTCGTTAGTTGAGGCTTTCGGCGACCTCCTTCGGCACGCGGATCGGCAGCGCCAGCAGCTGCTGCGCATAGGTTTTCGCGAGGTTATCAAGATGCAGCGTCGAGGTGCCGCCGCCGCCGAGCGTGTCGGTCAGCAGGAAGTTGACGGCATCCATCCCCGGCAGATCGAAGCGGTAAACCGTCCCCTTCAGCACATGGCCAAAATAGTCGGCAACGGCCGCCTCGGTCGCGCTTGCCTTGATCCAGGGCAGATATTCCGCCTTGCGGGCGATGACGCCGATATTGGCGTTATTGCCCTTATCGCCGCTTCGCGCCGCGGCAAGTTTGATCAGCGGCACTTCCACCAGCTCGCCCGCCGGCGTCTCCTGAGGCTCCGTCGGCGCATGCTGCATTTTCGGAACGGGGGAATATTGCGCAGGTTTTGGTATATCCACATTAACCGGTTTATTGTTGATATACACCTTCGGCTCGATCCGCGCCTTGTCAATCTGGAAGGCGAACTGCGCGACCACTGGCGTCACCTTCGGCCGCCCCGAGGCGCCTCCCGAGCAGCGCCCGGTCGTCATCGAAAGGCCGACGCCCGTTGTCTCCTTGGAGAAGAGTTCGAGCGCCTCCTTCTCATCATGGCGGACATCGATGCGGGTGATGATCTCGCGGGTCTGCGCCGCGCTCGGCTGCGCGTTCGAGCCCCAAAGCGTTTCCGCGCCGATCAGATGGATCGCCGTCTCGCGGTAGTCGCCGAGGTTACGCTCCAGGAACAGCCGGCGCGTGCGCTTCAGCAGGGCCTCCGCATAGGCGCGCCCCTTCTCCACCACGTCAAAGCCGGTAATCACCGTCGTTGCGGTCGCGCGGAAGCCGTCTTTGTAGGTGCCGGAGACTTTGTAGGTCGAGGTCGGCGCGCGGCCTTTGGCGTTGGCGATCTCCAGCCAGTCCTTCTTCGTCTCGGTCAGTGTCACGCCCGAGAAATCGCAGATCACGTCCGGCATGATATAGGCCGTCGGATCGCCGATCTCATAGAGGATCTGCTCGCCCACCGACAGGCGCGAGACGATGCCGCCGGTGCCTTCGGGCTTGGTAATGGCAAAGGTGCCGTCAGCGCGGCAGACCGCGATCGGGTAGCCCATGTCGTCCCAGCCATCGACGGTATCGCGCCAGTCGGTGAAGTTGCCACCGGTCGCCTGCGCGCCGCATTCGAGGATATGCCCCGCGAGCGAGCCCGCCGCGAGCCGGTCATAATCATCCACCGTCCAGCCGAATTCATGAATCAGCGGGCCCAAAGTGACCGCGCTGTCGACGCAGCGGCCGGTAATCACCACATCCGCGCCGTTATCGAGCGCGGCGGCAATCGGGAAGGCGCCGAGATAGGCGTTGGCGCTGATCATCCCATCAGGCATCGGCTTGCCGGAAAACATTTCCGAAATCCCTTCGCCGCGGAGCGCCTTCAGGTCGTCGGAGAGGTTGTCGCCATCGACGGTGCCGATCTTGAGATCGACGCCCGCTTCCGCCGCGACTTTGGCAAGCGCCGCCGCGCAGGCCTCGACATTGACGCCGCCGGCGTTGGCCACGACCTTGATGCCGCGCGCCTTGATCTCATGCAGCAGCGGCTTCATGGCGAGATCAACGAAATCGCGGGCATAGCCAAGCTCGGGCGATTTCTGCTTCGCCCGCACGAGGATCGACATGGTCACTTCGGCAAGATAATCGAAGACGAGATAATCGACATTGCCCTTCATCACGAGCTGGCGCGGCGCGTCCTGGGAATCGCCCCAGTAACCCGAAGCGCCGCCGATACGGATTGTCTTTGCACTGCTCATTGGATCATCCTTTCGCTTTCTCGGCCTCGACCTGCCAGGCGGGCTTGCGTTTCTCGGCGAAGGCCGACTGGCCTTCCTTGCCTTCCGGGCCGCGGTTGAGCTCGGAGAATTTGCGCGCCGAGAAGGCGACCATCTCCTCTTCGGGCAGCGTGCCGACCGTCAGCATAATCTCCTTCGTCGCAGCGTTGGCGAGCGGGCCGCACTGCAGCACCTTGTCGACGACCTTCTCAAGCGTTGCGTCGATCTCGCTGTCGGGCGCAAGATACTGCGCGATCCCATATTCATAGGCCTTGCGGCCATCGAAGCGCTCGCCGGTCAGGGCGAGCTGGCGGGCGCGGGTGAGGCCGATGCGCTTCACGACAAAGGGCGCGATCTGCGCCGGGGCAACGCCGAGCGTCGTCTCGGGCATCCCCATGCGCGCGCCCTCGGCGACAATGGTGATATCGGCCATGCAGGCATAGCCCATGCCGCCGCCAAAGGCCGAGCCCTCAACGACCGCTATCGTCGTCTGCGGCAGCCGTTCGAATTTCATGAAGGCGAGACCGGCCTTGCGGTTGCGCTCCATGATCGGATCGTGATCGGGCGTCACCACCTCTTCGGCCATGCCGCGCCGCTCCTTGATGTCGCCGCCGGCGCAGAAATGCCCGCCGGCGCCGCGCAGCACCACGAGGCGGATTTCCGGTGTCTTTTCGAGCCAGTCGAGAACGGCGGCAAATTCCGAACCCATCTGGGTGTTGATGGCGTTGCGCTGATCGGGACGGTTGAACGTCAGGTTGAGACGCGGCCCTTTGACTTCAAGTTTGAGACATTCGCATTGTGGAATTGTATGCATTTTTTCTTCTTTCTTGTGCTGCATTTCCCCCGCCCGGCTCATTCGGTGAGGTATTTTTTGAACATAGCTTTGAATTGATCGATTTGCACCGAAACTTTATCGCTGTCCCCCGATATCATATTTGTCAGCGCCAGGCCGCGCAGCGTGATCAGCAGCGTCTGACGCCAGGATTTTATTTCCTCCCTGTTCCGCCTACTATCGGCAAAAACTTTCTGCCAGACAATATCTCTTTCTTGCTCGAGTGGTTTGAGCGCCGCCTGTATCGCCTCTTCAAACTCGCTATCCTGTCGCCCGCGCACCGCAATTTCGATAAAGGCCGTATAATTCGCGCCGCGAAAGCCGGCCCAGTATTCATCGATCACCCGATCGATCCGCTCATCGAGCGGCAGGCGGGTCAGCTCTTCGGCATCGAGATAGCGGCTGAGGCGGCGGGCGATCTCATCGACGCAGGCAACGAGAAGCGATTTCGGGCTGTCAAAATGATACTGGATGGCGCCGCGGGTCAGCCCCGCCTCGCGCGCGACCTCCTCCATGGTGAGCTGCGCCGCGCCGCGCTCGTTCAGCAGCGTGATGGTCGCATCGACGAGCCGCTGGCGGGTTTCGAGCCGCCGCTCCTCCTGCCGCCGCCGCCGCCGCTCATTCCGCCCCGGATTTACCAGCACGGACCCACCTTGCGCCGGAAATGCGCCGCGCGCGCGCCGCGCCGGCCCGCCTCCCGTCCCGCCGCGTGAGCGCTTTTGTTGCGCGAATACGAATATTGATTTGTAACATTCATTCATGCATGTTAGTGTAAGGACCATCAAAAGACAATCCCGCAAAATGCGGTTTGCCGGATAATAACAAGAACCGGGATAAGGCGAAAAACAATGATACTGACCCAGGAACATCGCGAACTTTCGGACAGCCTGAAGAAATTCATCGAGGCGGAAATCAACCCTTATGTTGACGAATGGGAGGAAGCGGAACAGTTCCCCGCCCATGAGCTTTTCAAGAAGATGGGTAACCTCGGCTTTCTCGGCATCAGCAAGCCCGAAGCGTTCGGCGGCAGCGGGCTCGACTATTCCTATGAAGCCGTCGCCTCCGAAGCGCTCGGCTATATCAATTGCGGCGGCGTCGCCATGGCGATCGGCGTGCAGACCAACATGTGCACCCCGGCCCTCGCCCGCTTCGGCTCGGACGAGCTGCGCCGCGACTATCTCGCGCCCGCCATCGCCGGCGATATGGTCGGCTGCGTCGGCGTGACGGAAGCGGCCGCCGGATCGGATGTTGCAAGCCTCAAGACCACGGCGCGCAAGGACGGCGATGACTACATCATCAACGGCTCCAAGATGTTCATCACCAACGCCCTGCAGGCCGACTGGATCTGCCTCCTGTGCAACACCGGGGACGGCCCGGTGCACAAGAACAAGTCGCTGATCATCGTGCCGATGGACAGCCCCGGCATCACCAAGCACAAGATCCGCAAGATCGGCATGATGTCCTCCGACACGGCGCAGCTCTTTTTCGATGATGTCCGCGTGCCGCAGCGCAACCGCATCGGCGAGGAAAATCTCGGCTTCATCTACCAGATGAAGCAGTTCCAGGAAGAGCGCCTGTTCGCCGCCTCGCGCGGACCGCGGGTGATGGAGGAGGCGATCAAGGAAACCATCGCCTACACGCGCGAGCGCAAGGCCTTCGGCAAGTCCATCCTCGATAACCAGGTCGTGCATTACCGCCTCGGCGAATTGCAGACTGAGGTCGAGGCCCTTCGCGCCCTCACCTATCACGCGGTCGAGCGTTACATCAACGGCGAGGATGTGAGCCTGCTCGCCTCCATGGCGAAGCTCAAGGTCGGCCGCCTGCAGCGCGAGGTGATGGACAGCTGCCTGCAGTACTGGGGCGGTCAGGGCTATATGTGGGAAAGCTCGATCTCCCGCAAGTTCCGCGACTTCCGCCTGACCTCCATCGGCGGCGGCGCCGATGAGGTGATGCTGAAAGTCATCACCAAGATGATGGGCATTTCTCCGGACTAAAGGACACGGCAATGGATCTCGCCGATCGGGCGGAACACAAGGCTTTCCGGGCGGAAGTCAGGGAGTTTATCGCGACCCACGGCCATCTGGCGCCAAAGGATACAGCCGATTCCTATCGGCTGCAGCCGCGCAAGTACGCCGCCGATGTCAAGGCATGGCAGAATCTGCTGATTGATCACGGCTATGCGAGCCGCACCGTGCCGAAGGAATATGGCGGCTTCGGAGCGGAGCCGGATATCCTGAAGTCGAAGATCATCACCGATGAATTCTTCAACGCCGGCCTGCCGCCCGGGCTTTACAGCCAGGGCATCTCCATGCTGGTGCCGACCCTGCTCGAGCACGGGACGGAGGAGCAGAAGAAGCAGTGGATCGAGCCTACCATCCGCGCTGATATTTTCTGGTGCCAGGGCTATTCCGAACCGGGATCGGGCTCCGATCTTGCCAGCCTGAAGACCCGCGCCCATGAGGACGGCGATGATTTCGTCATTAACGGCTCGAAAATCTGGACCTCGGGCGCGCATGTCGCGGATATGATTTTCTGCCTCGTGCGAACGGAACTCGAGGCCGGGAAATATGACGGCATCAGCTATCTCATCTTCTCGATGGACACCCCCGGCATCGATATCCGCCCGCTCCAGACCATGACCGGGCACCCCTCCTTCAACGAGGTGTTCTTCACCGATGTGCGGGTGCCGAAAACGCAGGTCGTCGGCGGGCGCGGCAAGGGCTGGAAGGTCGCCAACAGCACCCTCGCCCATGAGCGCGGCATGCTCTCGAGCGCCAATCACGCGGCGGGGCGGCTGCAGAAGATTGCTGCACTGCTGAAAAACGAAACCATGGGCGGGGAGCCGCTTTTCTCCAACCCCGTCCTGATGGACCGCTTCATTCGCCTGCAGGCGCGGGTGCAGGGTATGCGCCTGCATGAGATGCGGCTGATCACCGAGGCGGCGAGCGGCAAGCCGCGCAACATCGCCGACATGGTCTGCAAGCTGCTCGGCTGCGAGCTCAATCACCAGATCGACGCCTTCGCCATCGATATCCTGGGCGAAGTCGGCATTCTTTACGACGGCGTTCCCTCCATCCATCACGACAGCATCTGGCAGCAGCTCTATATGTATGATCTCGGGCTGATCATCGGCGGCGGCACGGCGCAGATCCAGAAAAACATCATTGCCGAACGCGGCCTCGATATGCCGCGCGAGCCGAAACTCGCGAAAGGATAGCCCATGTTTTTCGGTCTTTCGGAAGAACAGCTTCTCATTCAGGAAAGTTTTAAAGGCCTGCTCACGCGTGCCGTCGATCTCGATCGCCTTCGCAAAAATGCCGCGGGCGGCCACGGCACGGATGCGGCGCTTATGCGCGAGCTTGCCACGCTCGGCCTCCCCGGTCTTTTAATTTCCGAGGAATATGGCGGCTCCGGTCTCACCCTCATCGAGGCGGCGATTGTCGGGATCGAGCTTGGCCGGGCCGCCGCGCCGGTGCCTTTTGCCGGCACGGCCGTGATGGCGCCCCGCGCGTTATCCTGTGCGGGAAGTCCTGCGCAGCAGCAGGAATGGCTGCCAAAACTGGCGTCGGGCGAGATCACCACCATTGGCATTGCGGTTGCGGAATATGCGGCGGGCGCGCGCCGGGACGCTACCGTAAAATCACAAAATAACCGGTTAAACGGAAAAGCATCTTTCGTGCTCGACGGCGCGGATGCCGCCGCCTTCATCATCGCGGACAGCGCTGGCAACCTCTATCTCCTTCGCGGCGATGCCCCGGGCGTCAAGAAGGACGTTCTCCCGAGCATCGATCCGACCCGCCCGCTCGCTGAACTGACGCTTGAGGATGCGCCGGCCGAGCCGCTCCCGAACGGGACGCCGGCGATGCTGGACGCGCTCATCAACGCCGGGCGCGTCATTCTGGCGGCGGAGAGTTTCGGCGCGGGCGAGGAGATGCTCCGCCGCGCCGTTGACTATGCGAAGGAGCGCCAGCAGTTCGGCCGCGTCATCGGCTCGTTCCAGGCGGTCAAGCATATGTGCGCCGAAATGGCGGCGGAGTTGCAGCCCTGCCAGTCGCTCGTCTGGTATTCGGCTTACGCCGCCGATCACCTGCCGGAGGACGCCGCGCTTTCCGCCCTGCTCACCAAGTCGCATATGGACGAGACGGGCCGTTTCGTCGCCCGCACCGCCATCGAGGTGCATGGCGGCATGGGCTA
Organism: Sneathiella sp.; assembly: GCF_036844445.1. Taxonomy (GTDB): domain Bacteria; phylum Pseudomonadota; class Alphaproteobacteria; order Sneathiellales; family Sneathiellaceae; genus Sneathiella. Next base: position 47,796 of record NZ_DAIUFV010000002.1, read on the forward strand.
TACGGATCTGATGGGGCTGCATTACTGGTTCAAGCGGATCGGCTTCAACCGCGCCACCTTCGGCGGGCCGGAGATTATCCGCATGAGGGCGGCAGAGCTTCAGGGATTTGTTGCAGGCGCGGCGTAACGATCCGCACCTGCACGCTCCTTTGTTACACCGCGGCGGCGAGATAGCTCGCCTGATTGATCGCCCGCTTGGCGTCAAGCTCCATCGCCTCATAGGCGCCGCCGACCAGCTCGGCATCGACGCCGCGCTCGACCAGCGCATCATAAAGATCACGAAGCGGCAACTGTCCGGCGCAGATGACAACGGTATCGACGTCAAGCGTCTCGGGCTGGCCGTCGATAAGAAGATGCAGCCCCGCATCGTCGATACGCAGATATTCAACCCCGCTTATCATCTTCACACCGCGCCGCGACAGGGCGAGCCGGTGCGTCCAGCCCGTCGTCTTGCCAAGGCCGCGCCCGACCTTTGATGTTTTCCGCTGCAACAGCGTCACTTCCCGGTCGGCGCTCGCGACCACCGGTTCCACCCCGGTCACGCCGCCCCGCGGATGGTTCCTGAAGTCGATGCCCCATTCCTTTGCGAAGACATTGACATCGAGCGAGCCGGGCGTGCCGCTGTGGGTGATCTTCTCGGCGACGTCAAAGCCGATGCCGCCCGCGCCCATGATGGCGACCTTCCGCCCGACCGGCTTGTTGCCGAGGATCACGTCGATATAGCTCACCGCTTTCGGATGCGTGATCCCGTCGATATCCGGAACGCGGGGCGAAATGCCAGTTGCGACCACCACCTTGTCGAACCCCGCCGCCGCCAACATATCCGCATCGACGCGGGTATTCAGATGTAGCTCGATGCCGAGCTTCTCGATCATCCGGTTATAATAGCGGATGGTCTCGTAAAACTCCTCCTTGCCCGGGATGCGCTTGGCGAGATTGAACTGCCCGCCGATCTCCGGCGCCGCATCATAGAGCGTGACCTTGTGCCCGCGCCCCGCCGCAACCGTCGCATAGGCAAGCCCGGACGGCCCGGCACCCACGACCGCGATCCGCTTCGCCGCTGTCGCCGGCCTGTAATTCAGGATCGTTTCGTGACAGGCGCGCGGATTGACGAGGCAGCTTACCTCCTGCCCGGTATAGGTATGGTCAAGGCAGGCCTGGTTGCAGGCGATGCAGGTGTTGATCTCATCCTCGCGGCCGTCGAAGGCCTTTCTGACAAGCTCGGAATCGGCGAGCATCGGGCGCGCCATGGAGACGATATCCGCGTCCCCGCGCGCCAGGACCGCCTCGGCGACATCCGGCATGTTGATGCGGTTGCTGGTGATCATCGGGATGTTCAGCTCCTTGCGGAGCCGTCCCGTGACCTGCGTGAAAGCCGCACGCGGCACCATGGTGGCAATCGTCGGCACCTGCGCCTCATGCCAGGTGAAATGCGTCGAGATGATATTGACGCCGATTTTCTCAAGCGCCTTGGCGAGCATCACCACTTCGTCCCATGCCATGCCGCCCTGCAGCATGTCCATCGCGGCGATGCGGAAGATCAGGATGAAATTCGGCCCCACCGCGGCGCGGATGCGGCGCATGATCTCGAGCGGGAAGCGCATCCGGTTCTCGAAAGAGCCGCCCCATTCATCGGTCCGCCGGTTGGTATGCTCGACGAGAAACGTGCTGACGAGATAGCCGGCGGAGCCGATCACCTCGACCCCGTCATAGCCCGCTTTCTGTGCGCAGACCGCGCAGTTCACGATATCGCTGATCTGCTTTTCGATCCCCTCGGCATCGAGCTCGCGCGGCGGCCGCTTCATGATCCGCGAGCGGACCGGCGACGGCGCAACGGGATCATCGGGCGCGAGCGGCCCGCGGTGCAGGATCTGCATGCAGATCTTGACGTCCGGGTCCGCGGCATGCACCGCCTCGGTGACGATCCGGTGTTCGGCGACCTCGGCATCATTGGAGAGCTTCGCGCCCTTGCCCCCTTCCATGTTGGGAGAGATGCCGCCGGTGATGATCATCCCGACGCCGCCCCTCGCCCGCTCGGCGAAATAGGCGGCAAGGCGCTCGAACCCGTTCTCGGCCTCCTCCAGCCCCGTATGCATCGATCCCATCAGGGCGCGGTTCTTGAGCCGTGTGAAGCCGAGATCGAGCGGCGAGAAGAGATGCGGGTATTTCGGATGAGCAGTCATCGGATCCGGCCTCCCCGCGTTACGCGCTTTTACGGTTGATTACGCGGGTGCCGGGTGTGGGCGGGGTGCGCGGCACGCCGGCGAAGCATTGCGCGACCGCCATCCAGCGCGTCGCGACATCGCCGCTGACCCGAAGGCTGGTATCGGCGACATTGCGGGTCTGCGCCACCACCTGGCAGAATTCCGCCGCCTCGCCTTCGATCCTGTCATTCGTATTCTCCGGGTTCCATTCCCAGATGGCGCCCGACGGCGCGGTCAGGCGGACATGCGGCACCGGCCCCGGGATCGGTTCCTTGCGGTTGATGAAGGTCCAGTTGAAGGTGTTCATGCCGATGACCACGATGCTGCGGATACGGTCGGTATTCTCCCGCTCGACGCCAAGGACATCATAGACCTCCTGCGCATGGGACCAGGTTTCCATCAGCCGCGCCGAGATGCTGGAGCGCGCGCTCATCGTCGGGCCAACCCAGATCAGGCGGCGCTTCGGGTCCTCCTGGGCGAATTTCTCGGCCATCTCGATGTAATATTCGCGCCACGCTTCGCGAAGCGCCTTGCCTTTAAGGCCCTTCAGCATCTCATTCGTGGCGATGACGAGCGAATCGGTTTTCGTCCGGATCTCCGACATCGCCGCGTAAACGCGCTTGAATTCCTCCTCATCGATGCGGGTCAGATCCGCTGCATAATTGAAAAAATGCAGATGCTGCAGAACGTCGTTGATCGTCCAGTCCTTGAACAAGGTGACGCGCTCGTAATCTGCGTCCTCAAGCGGCTCAAGCAGCTTGTAGAGCGCTTCGCTTTCGTCCCGGAAATCATAGGCTTCTGTCAACATTTTACGGATCTCCCCATATCATTGTCGTTATTTTATAAGGTCACGCGTCCGCCGGCGTGATTTCGAACAGCATGTCGCCGAGCGATACCTGATTGGCGGCGACGGCGAAAACTTCCGCCACCTCGCCGTCGATATCGGCAAGGATGTCATGCTGCATCTTCATCGCTTCGAGGACCGCAAGCCGCGTTCCGACGGTGACGCTGTCGCCCGACTTCACAAACACATCAAGCAAGGTGCCGTGCATCGGCGCCGCGACATGGCCGCTGCCCGCCGTCGCCTCGGCGCCCAGCGGGAAGGCCAGGCGGTTGACGAGGCGATAGGTCCGCCCCTCGTGGGTGAGCCCGATGATGCCCTCTTCCGCCGCATCGAAATGCACCCGCTGGCGCTTGCCATCGACGGTGAGCTGCGCGCGATTGGCGCCGCGATTGACAACTTCAATCGTGACCTTGTTGCCGCGCACGGTGACCTCATAGCTGCCGTCGCTCTGCGGGGAGACGGTCGTGTCGATCGCCTCCTCCACCGCATCGAAAATATAGCGGCTGATCAGCGGGCTCGCGCTTGACCAGTTGAGCAGCTCCGCATCGACGAAAATCGCCGCCTCGCGGGCGCGGTTGCGCTCGACCTCATAGAGCAGCACGGCGGCCATTGCGACCTCGCCGTCGGCGGGCGCCTTCGCGGCCAAGCGGCTCTCATCGAACAGCTCGCCGATAAAGGCCGTCGTCGCCTCGCCGCGGGCGAATTTCTCTTCCGCGAGGATATCGATCAGGAAGCCGCGATTGGTGGTCAGGCCAAAGAGGACCGTCTCCTTCAGCGCCTCGATCAGGCGATGGCGCGCCGTCTCGCGGCTGTCGCCATAGGCGATGACCTTGGCGATCATCGGATCATAGAAGGGCGAGATTTCCTGCCCGGTGCCGATGCCGCTGTCGAAGCGCACGCCGTCAAGCTCCGCCGGCAGCCAGCGCGTGATGCGCCCGGTGCAGGGCAGGAAGTCCTGCGTCGTGTCCTCGGCATAGAGCCGGACTTCGATGGCATGGCCGGTGAGGCGCACATCCTCCTGCGCAATGCCGAGCGTCTCGCCCTGCGCGACGCGGATCTGCAGCGCGACAAGATCGAGGCCGGTGATCATTTCGGTGACCGGATGCTCCACCTGCAGGCGGGTGTTCATTTCGAGGAAATAGAATTCCCCCGCCGCATCGAGCAGGAATTCCACCGTGCCGGCGCCGCGATAGTTGATGCTGCGCGCCGCCTCGACGGCCGCCTGACCCATGCGGGCCCGCAGCTCCTCCGTCATCACCGGGCAGGGCGCTTCCTCGACCACCTTCTGGTGGCGCCGCTGCACGGAGCAGTCGCGCTCGCCGAGATGGATGACGTTGCCGTGGGTATCGGCAAAGACCTGCAGCTCGACATGGCGCGGCTCGATGATCGCTTTTTCCAAAATCAGCTCGTCCGAACCGAAGGCGTTGAGCGCTTCCGAGCGGGCGGAACCGAGCGCCGCGACAAGATTTTTCTCATCCTGCACGAGGCGCATGCCGCGCCCGCCGCCGCCAGCGGCCGCCTTCACCATGATCGGGAAGCCGATCTTCTTCGCCGCCGCGATCAGCGTCGCGTCCGACTGGTCCGGATCCTCATAGCCCGGGACGCAGGGCACATTCGCCGCGATCATGCGCCGCTTCGCCGCCGCCTTGTTGCCCATCAGGTCGATGGCTTCGGCGGTCGGGCCGATGAAGACGATCCCCGCCGCCTCGCAGGCGCGGGCGAAATCCGCATTCTCGGAGAGGAAGCCATAGCCGGGATGGATCGCCTCCGCCCCCGTCGCCTTTGCGGCGGCGAGGATTTTCTCCTTGTCGAGATAGGACTGCTGCACCGGCGCCGCGCCGATCAGCACCGCCTCGTCGGCCATCGCGACGTGCAGCGCCTTGGCGTCCGCCTCGGAATAGACGGCAATCGTCCGATAGCCGAGGCTTTTCGCCGTGCGCATCACCCGAACCGCGATCTCGCCCCGGTTGGCAACCAGTATACTATTGAATTTTCTCATTTTACGGGCCTGTCTTTTCTTTGATCTTTATTATACCGCGAAGAGGACTGCATGCATCACAGCCGGCCGACGCCGAAGCTGTTCGGCTGCACGGCGCGATGACGCGCTTCCCAGCAGGTCTGCAGGGCGAAACCGATCACCTTGCGGCTGTCGCGCGGATCGATAACCCCCATGTCGAGCAGCCGGCCGGAGGTGTAGAAGGCATCGGCCTGGCTGTCGAAATGATCAATCAGCCGCTGCTTCTGCGCCGCCAGCGCCTCCTCATCGACAGGAACGCCTTTGCGCTCGGCGCCGCTGCGGGCGACCTGGTCCATGGTGAGCGCGGCCTGCTCGCCGCCCATCACACCGGTTTTCGCATTCGGCCAGGCAAACAGGAAATCCGGATCATAAGCAAGGCCCGCCATGCCGTAGTTGCCGGCCCCGAAGCTCGCCCCGATATAGAGCGTGATCTTCGGCACACGGACGTTGGAGACGGCCTGGATCATCTTTGATCCATGCTTGATCATGCCCTTCTGCTCATATTCCTTGCCGACCATGTAGCCGGTGATGTTGTTGAGGAAGATGAGCGGGATATTGGCCTGATCGCAAAGCTGGAAGAACTGCCCGCCCTTCGCCGCCCCGTCCGGATCGATCGGGCCGTTGTTGCCGACGATGCCGCAGGCATGGCCGAAGATGGAGGCTTGCAGGCAGACCAGCGTCGAGCCATAGCGCGGCTTGAACTCCTCGAAATCCGAGCCGTCGACGAGCCGGGCGACAACCTCGCGCACGTCATAGGGCTTGCGATAATCGACCGGCACCACGCCCGCGATCTCATCGGGGCTGTAGACGGGTTCCTGATAGCTGCGGATATTTGGCTTCGGGCAATGCTCGTTCCAGCCGAGGCGGCCGATGATGTCGCGGGCGATGGCGAGGCCATGCGCGTCATCTTCGGCGAGATATTCGACGAGGCCGGTGACCGAGGCGTGCATCTCCGATCCTGCAAGCTCTTCTTCATCCGAGATCTCGCCGGTTGCCGCGCGCACCAGCGCCGCGCCGCCGAGAGAGGCGCGGCCGCGCCCCTTGATGCCGATCACATAATCGCTCATGCCCGGGAAATAGGCGCCGCCCGCGGTTGACGGGCCATGCAGCACCACCAGCGTCGGGATACCCGCCGCGCTCAGCTTGGCAAGGCGCTGGAAACCGCCGCCGCCATGCGCCCATGATTCCACCTGGTATTTCAGAAGGTTCGCGCCCGCGCTTTCCACGAGATGCACGAAGGGCAGCTTCTTGGCGATGGCCATATCCTGGCAGCGGCGCAGCTTCTCGCCCGATTTCTGCGTCATCGCGCCGGCGTTGATGCCGCTGTCGCTGGCGTAGACCATGCAGCGCACGCCCTTGATAAAGCCGATCCCGGCCAGCGCGCTGGCGCCCGGGATGCTTTTCTCGCGGTCCGGCGTATCGACGGTGTAGTTGGCAAGGCCAAAGAGTTCGAGAAACGGCATCCCCGGATCGAGCAGGCGCACCATGCGCTCGCGCGGGGTAAGCTGGCCGCGCTCTTCAAACACCTTGCGGCGCTTTTCAGAGAGCTGCGTCGCCCGGTCCTTCAGGGCCTGCAGGTCGTCGACCAGCGCCAGCATCTCGCGACGGTTGGTCGCAAAAGCATCGGATGAAGAGACGATTTTAGAAGAGAAGACGGTCATTCATGACTCCACATTTATTTTTATTTTTCACCTTGATAGCATATGCGGCACAAAAGGGTTAAGCGAAAAATCCCCGATTTTCGCGTATTGGACTGTTAATTTTTCTTTGCGTCCACAATAATTTCTGGCAATGACATATGGCACGCTCTAGACTGCCGGAAGAGCGTTAAGTGTCAGCGCAGCAAAAATGGAAAAAAACAGTTTCCTGCGCTAAAGGTAACGATATAGTGAGCGGCATCAAGAAATAAGAATAAGGAGCCTATCCAAATGGAAGTAGGAATATTGGCCTACGGGGGATATATCCCGCAAAGCCGATTGCAACGCAGTGAGATCGCCAAGGCGCACGCCTGGTTCAACCCGGGCCTGAAAGGGCTGGCCAAGGGCGAGCGCGCCATGGCCAACTGGGACGAAGACAGCGTCACCATGGCCGTTGAAGCGGCACGCGACTGCCTGACCGGTTTTGATCGTGATCAGGTCACGGCGGTTTACATGGCCTCAACCACTTTCCCCTTCGTCGACCGTCAGAACGCCGGCATTGTCGCCGACGCGCTCGCGCTTCGCAGCAATCTGCAGACGCTCGACTTCGCCTCCTCGCAGCGCGCCGGCAGCGCGGCTCTCGCCGTTGCCCTGCAGGTCGCCAAGGGCGGCAGCGGCCCGATCCTGTTCACGGCATCGGAAAAACGCAAAACCCTGGCCGCAAGCCCGCTTGAGCTGACCTCCGGTGACGGCGCCGCGTCGTTCCTCGTCGGCACCGGCAAGGTCATCGCCCGGCTGCTCGGCAGCCACACGGAAGCCGTTGACTTCGTCGATCATTTCCGCGGCGAAAACGAAGATTACGACTATTCCTGGGAAGAGCGCTGGATCCGTGACGAAGGCGTCGTGAAAATCGTTCCGGCGGCGGTCAATGCCGTTCTCGAAGCGACCGGCGTGAAAGCTGCCGATATCACCACCTTCTGCTTCCCGCTTGCCGCCCGCGGTTCGGCCGCAGCGGTTGCCAAGAAAGTCGGTATCCCGGAAAGCGCGGTTGCCGACAACCTGCAGGCCAACGTCGGCGAAGCCGGCACGGCGCATTCCATGGTCATGCTGGCGCATGCCCTCGAAAGCGCGAAGCCGGGCGACAAGATCCTCGTCGCCAGCTTCGGCCAGGGCAGCGATGCGCTGCTCTTTGAAGTGACCGACGCGATCACCTCGCTGCCGGCCCGCCGCGGTGTTTCGGGCTATCTCAAGCGCCGTTATGCGGAAACCAACTACAGCAAATTCCTCGCTTTCCACGATCTTGTGAAGATGGAACGCGGAATTCGCGCCGAAACGGACAAGAAAACCGGCCTCACGACACTATATCGTAACAAGGAGATGGTGCAGTCGATGATCGGCGGCGAATGCTCCCAGTGCGGTACAGTGCAGTTTCCGAAGTCCCGGATGTGCGTCAACGAGAACTGCGGCGCCATCGACACGCAGGAGGATTACCCCTTCGCCGAACGGAGTTCCAAGGTCAACTCCTTTACCGCCGACCGGCTCACCTATTCGCCCGATCCGCCCGCCTATTACGGCATGGTGCAGTTTGAAGGCGGCGGCCGGCTGATGAGCGACTTCACCGACGTTCCGCCGGATATGGAAATGGCGGTGGGAACGCCCATGCGCATGATGTTCCGTGTCAAGGATTACGACAACAAGCGCAACTTCAGGCGCTATTTCTGGAAAGCCGCTCCGGACGGGGCGGCGAAAAAAGGAGAATAACGATGGCCTCAGGGATTAAAGATAAAGTTGCCATTCTGGGTATGGGTTGCTCGCGGTTTGGCGAACGCTGGAATGACAATGCCGAAGACCTGATGATCGAGGCATATGTCGAGGCGCTCGCCGATGCGGGCATCGAGAAGAGCCAGATCGAAGCGGCCTGGCTCGCCACGGGCATCGAGGAAGAGCATGTCGGCAAGTCCGCCGTGCCGCTCTCGATGGCGCTGCGCCTGCCGAATATTCCGGTAACGCGCGTTGAAAACTACTGCGCAAGCGGCTCGGAAGCCTTCCGCGGCGCCGTCTACGCGGTTGCCTCCGGGGCCTGCGACATCGCCCTCGCGCTCGGCGTCGAGAAGCTGAAGGATACCGGCTACGGCGGCCTGCCGCAGCGTAACCGCGGCTCCGTCAACGACCTCTTCTGGGCCAACGCGTCGGCGCCGGGCAACTTCGCCCAGCTCGCCTCCGCCTATACCGCCCGGCACGGCGTCAACAAGGACGACCTGAAGCGGGCGATGGCGCATATCTCGGTCAAGAGCCATGACAACGGCGCGAAAAACCCGAAGGCGCACCTGCGCAACAAGATCGACATCGACAAGGTGATGAACGCCCCGATGATCGCGGAGCCGCTCGGCCTCTTCGATTGCTGCGGCGTGAGTGACGGCTCGGCCTGCGCCATCGTCACGACCCCGGAAATTGCCCGCTCGCTCGGCAAAACCGATCTCGTCACCGTGAAGGCGCTGCAGCTTGCCGCCTCCAACGGCCGCGAAGCCCAGCATAACTCCTGGGATGGCAGCCATTTCGTCACCACGCGGGCGGCCGCCAACCGGGCCTACAAGGAAGCCGGCATCACCAAGCCGCGCGACCAGATCAGCATGTTCGAAGTGCATGACTGCTTCTCCATCACCGAGCTGGTGACGATGGAAGACCTGTTCATCTCCGAAGAAGGCCGGGCAGTCAACGACATCATGGACGGTTTCTATGATGCCGACGGCAAGATCCCCTGCCAGATCGACGGCGGTCTGAAATGCTTCGGTCACCCGATCGGCGCCTCCGGCCTTCGCATGATCTATGAGATGTATCTGCAGATGCAGGGCCGCGCCGGTGATCGCCAGCGCAAGGAGCAGCCGGTATTCGGCATGACCCACAACCTCGGCGGTTTCCCGCATCAGAACATCTGCTCGATCGCCATTGTCGGTATGGAAGGCGCCTGATCGGGGCCCCTTTCACGACAATCTGAGCCAAGCATTCCAACCGGCCTCGCGCCGGTTGGTTTTTTTAAAGCCCCTCTCAAACAACAATAACAGGGAGAATAGATAGAATGTCCGGACAACCAGTCGCCACCATGACGGTCGTGGATGGCATCGCCACCATCACCCTCAGCCGCCCCGAGCGGCGCAATCCCTTCTCGCAGGAGCTGCAAAGCTATCTCGCAGCCGCCGTCAGCGATATTTCCAGCCGCGACGATATCGACGCGCTGATCCTGACCGGCAGCGGCGGCTGCTTCAGCGCCGGCGGCGACATCAAGGGGATGCTGGAAAACCAGCCCAAAGACGGCGAGCCCGGCGCCGATTACCGCAAGCGCATCTATGCCATCAACGACTGGATCGGGCGCCTGCGCAACCTGGAAATTCCGGTGATCGCCGCGGTTGACGGCGCGGCCTATGGCGGCGGCTTCGCGCTCGCGCTCTGCGCCGATTTCATCCTCTGCAGCCCGACGGCGCGCTTCTGCTCGGTGTTCGGCCGCATCGGTGCGGTGCCGGACTGCGCCATCATGTACACCCTGCCCCGCATGATCGGCATGCAGCGCGCGAAGGAGATCATGTTCACCGGCCGCCCGGTCCTCGCCGAGGAGGCAAAGGCCATCGGCATCGCCTTCGACGTGCATCCGGCGGAGGAGCTCGCCGACGCCGCCCTCACCCTTGCAAAGCGGTTGCAGCCGGCAAGCCGGCAGGCATTCGCCCTCACCAAGCGGATCACCAACCAGTCGCTCGACCTCGACGCCACGTCACTGCTCGAGATGGAGGCCTCGGCGCAGGAGATCTGCTTCAAGACGGAGTATAACCGCGACGCGGTCGCGCGCTTCGTCCGCAAGGAGCCGCTCCGCTTCAACTGGGAGGCCTAAGCCCCTTCCCTACCCGGCGGCCTCAAGGTCGCCGAGTTCTTCCTTCAGCACCCGCTTCAGGACCTTCCCGGTCGCATTGCGCGGCAGTTCTTTCATGAACACGACATGTTTCGGGATCTTGAAGCGGGCCAGCTTGTCGCGGCAATAGAGAATCACGTCATCGGGCGTCAGCGTCTTGCCGGGCGCCAGCACGATGGCGGCGCAGCCAACCTCGTCCCAGCGCGGGTCGGGGACGCCGAGAATGGCGACATCGGCAATCTCCGGCATCTTGAACAGCACGCTCTCGACCTCCGCCGGATACACATTCTCCCCGCCCGAGATATACATATCCTTCCAGCGATCGACGACATAGTAATGCCCGTCCGCATCCATGCGGCAGGCATCGCCGGTATGCAGCCAGCCATCGGTGAAGGAGTCGATATTCGCCTCGGGCCGGTTCCAGTAGCCGGGCGTGATATTCGGTCCCTTCACCCACAGCTCGCCGATCTCCCCGCGCGGCACGTCCTCGCCATTCTCATCGACGATGCGCGCCTCGGCATTGAGCGCGAGCTTGCCCGCCGATCCCGGTTTCGAGAGCGCCATGACCGCATCCTGCACGAACACGGTCGGGCTCGTCTCGGTCATGCCGTAGCCCTGTTGCAGCGCGCGGCCGCGCGCCTTGTAGGTCTCCAGAAGCGGCACCGGCGTCGGGGCGCCGCCAACGCCCGAGCAGGCGAGGCGCGAGAAATCGGTCGTCGCGAAATCGGGATGCTGGCTCATGAAAAGATAGTTCGCCGGCACGCCGAAGAAATGGGTAAGGCCAACCGACGGGTCATTGATCAGGCGCAGGCACTCGCCGGGATCAAAAGTGCGCATCACAAGGCTCGTCCCGCCGAAATAGAGCACCACGGACGTATAGCAGTTGAGCCCGCCGGTGTGGAAAAGCGGCAGGATCGTCAGGCTGCGCGCCGACGGCGTGATATGCGCCGGCCCGCCAAGGTTGACTGCATTGTAAAAGGCCATGCCATAGGTATTCAGCGCGCCCTTCGGCCGCCCCGTCGTGCCGGAGGTATACATGATGGTCCAGACATCATCATGGGTCATCCGCGCAAGCACAGGCGTCTCGCTTGCCGCGGCGATGGCGGCCTCATAGGGTGTCTCCCCGCCCGCACCGCTCGTCTCCAGCGTATAAGGCACGCCCGTCGATTTTTCGAGCGACGCGACCTCATCCGCAAACTGGCTGTCATGGATCAGGACTTTCGGCGCCGCATCGCGGATGATGAAATCCAGCTCACTCACCGTGAGCCGCCAGTTGAGCGGCAGGAAGATCGCGCCGATCTTGGCGCAGGCCGCCTGAATTTCCAGCATGTCCGTGGAATTCATGGCGAGCACGCCGACCCGATCCTCCCGGCCGATGCCATAGGCGTCCTGAAAATGGGCGGCGAGACGGAGCGCCCGCTTATTGGCCTCGGCATAGGTGAAAGCCCGGTTGGAATGCAGGTCAACCCACGCTTCCTTGTCCGGGGTCCGTTCCGTATGATGGGCCAGCCAGTCATAATGCACGACGCTCATAGTCTCTTTTCTCCCTGTTTTTACATAACTTAGCTCTCTAAGTTATATCGACATCTGGCGGGCCGCAAGATCTCTCATGATCTCCTCCGAGCCGCCGCCGATGGCCATCACCCGGACCTCGCGATAGATCCGCTCGATCCGGCAGCCCCGCATGTAGCCCGCGCCGCCCATGATCTGCATCGCCTCCCGCGCGCAGAATTCCATGGTCTGCGACGCCTGCACCTTCAGCAGCGAGAGATCGGCGACCGGCCGCTCTCCCGCCATGACGCGGACGGCGCATTGTTCGAGATAGGCCTGCGTCACATTGATGTGGCGGGCCATCTCGGCGAGCTTGTGGCGAATCACCTGATGATCGGCGAGGCGCTTGCCGAAGGTTTTCCGCTCGCGCGCCCAGGCAATGGCATCCTCGAGGCAGACGCGCGCATAGGCCGTTGCCCCCGCCGCGATGCCGAGCCGCTCGCTGTTGAAGTTGCTCATGATCCCCTTGAAGCCCTCATTCTCCGTGCCGATGAGGTTTTCCACCGGCACGCGCACGTCATCGAAATAGAGCGCCGCGGTGTCCGAGACCCACCAGCCCTGCTTTTTCAGCGGCGTGCGGGTGAAGCCCGGGCGGTCGCGCTCGATCAGCAGCAGCGAGACGCCGCCCCGCCCCGGCTCGCCGGTCCTGACGGCAACCGTGTAGTAATCGGCGCGCATGCCGCCGGTGATGAACATCTTTGATCCGTTGACGACATAATGATCGCCGTCGCGCACGGCGCGGGTCTGCAAATTCGCGACGTCCGATCCGCCCGAGGGCTCGGTGATGGCGAGCGCATGGATCTTCTCGCCTGCGAGCACGGCCGGGGCGACGCGTTTTTTCAGCTCCTCCGATCCGATCGCGAGGACCGGCGGCAGGCCGATGGTGTGGACCATCAGGCTGGCATGCAGGCCGCCCGCGCCCGTGCGCGCCATCTCCTCGGACGAGATCATGCGGAAGAAAACATCGACGGGCGTGCCGCCATATTCCTCGGGAAAGCCCATGCCGAGGAGGCCGATCGCGGCGGCCTTTCTGTAAAGCTCACGCGGGAACTCGCCCGCCTCGTCCCAGTCGTTGACATGAGGCATGATTTCCTGCTCGATGAACGCGCGCAAGGTCGCCCGCCAGGCGCGATGATCCTCTGTGTAATGCGGCCCCTGATAGCGATGATTGAAATCAAACGGGTTGGCGCCGTCGGTAAAACCGGAGGTCATGGGTATCCTTCTCTGCTATTTTTAATTCGTGATTATACGCGGATTGATTTTGCTATCATGCCTATTTTGGCGGAGCGCGCAAAGGGTTTCGCGCAGGCGTTAAGTTGTTTGAAACTCGCCCCCGCCCGCCGTAAGATAACTCCGGCCGCGATCACCCGCGCCGCAACAACAAGGGAGAGGTATCCGTGAGCCACAGCTGTTTCGACGTTCAAATCGACAAGAAAATCGCCCATATCATCCTGAACCGGCCGGAGAAGCGCAACAGCATGATCCCCGCCTTCTGGCGCGAGCTGCCCGAGATCGTCCGCGATATCGACGAGAACGCAAAGGCGCGGGTGATCGTCCTCTCCTCGACCGGGCCGCATTTCAGCTCGGGCCTCGATGTCAGCTCCTTCCAGCAGGCGGAGATCACGGATCCGGCGGCAAAACGCGCCGCGCGCATCACGGCAGGCGCAGATTTCTACGGCATCATCAAGAATATGCAGCAATCCTTCACCGCGCTTGAGGAATGCCGCCTGCCGGTCCTTGCCGCGATCCAGGGCGGCTGCATCGGCGGCGGCGTCGATTTGATTACCGCCTGCGACATGCGCTATGCGACGGAGGATGCCTTTATCACGATTTTCGAGACCAATATCGCCATGACGGCCGATGTCGGCACCTTCCCGCGTCTCTCGAAGCTGATCCCCGACGGCATCGCGCGCGAGCTCGCCTACACCGGGCGGCGCATGGCGGCGGCGGAGGCGCGCGAGGTCGGGCTCGTCAACCGCGTCTATAAAAGCCATGCGGAGATGCTGGCGGGCGTCATGGAGATCGCGGCAGAGATCGCCAGCAAGGCGCCGCTCGCCGTTATGGGCTGCAAGCGGATGATGAACTACGCCCGCGATCACAGCGTCGCCGACGGGCTCGACTATATCGGCATCTGGAACGCGAGCATGCTGCAGCGGGAGGAGATTTTCGAGGCCATGCAGGCCAACGCCGAGAAGCGCCCCGGCAACTTCGTCGAGCTGCCGCCGATCCGCAAGCATATCTGAGCCAAGGGGAAAATAGACGCCTGCGCGTCCGGCGCGGGCGGGACGCGCAAGGTGGCGATCCCGACAGGACTCGAACCTGTTACCTCAAGATTAGGAATCTTGCGCTCTATCCTGATGAGCTACGGGACCCGTCCACCTCGTTCGGATGTAGCAGAGTGGCCCGCCGCTCGCCATAAAAAAATGCGCCGGAGGGGCCCCGGCGCATGTCGCAATGCTCAAAAACCTATTCGGACGTCAGCACGCAGTTCTTGGCGAAATCGGCGGCTTCATTCACCGACCAGTCCGCTTTCGGCTTTTCCTTCATGGCCTGGCACCATTCCTTGCTGCCAACCTCGGGCTCGCAGGCGGCAAGACCGAACGCGAGCATCGGAAGAAGCGCGAAAAGAGCAATTTTCTTCATCTCGAAATCCTCGTGAAAAGGCACAAAAAAAGACGGGGCGTTGGCCACCCCGTCTTCTTTCAGTGCATCGTGATTATTTCTCTTCGACGGTAATCACAACGCGGCGGTTCGCAGCGTTCCGGACACCGTCAGCCGTCTGGACCTTCAGGTCCTTCTTGCCGTAAGAGCGCATGATGATGCGGTTTGCTTCCATGCCCATATCCATGCCCATGAAGGCAACGGCTTCGGCACGGCGCTCGCCGAGCTTGTCGTTATATTCAACGGTACCGACCGTGTCGGTGTAACCGGCAATGGTGATCTGCGGGTTGTTCAGCGTCTTCATATAGTCGGTAGCTGCACGAACCTCAGCTTCGGAACCCGGAAGCGGCGTTGAGGAGTCAAAGTCGAAGTTCACTTCGAAGGACTTCGGAGCGATCATCTCCTGCTTCTTCTCGATGACGACAACCTTCTCTTCGGTCACAACCGGAGCGAGACCGGTTTCAATGCCTTCCATGGCAAGAACAAAGGCATCACGGCAGGCCGCGATGTCTTCGGGCTGGAAGTTTTCTTCCTGCTGCTCGACCCAGCAATCAAAGCTGGACTGAGCTTTGGCGGCCTGCAGCGGCATTTTATCGGCAGCGCCGGCATTCAGGGCGGCCATCAGGCGCTCGCGTGCGCTTACGAGGACCGGCTCCCGGTCTGCCGGAAGTTTCCATTCTTCGGGTTTGTAAGGCTCAACCGTTTCGCCGCGCGCAACTGCCATTGCCCGCTCGGCATACCGGTCGGAGTCACGATAGTCACCGCCCGAATATTCATATTTTGCAAGGTCGATGTAGTTCGCATAGAGCGCCTGCTGGAATTCGGTGCCGGTCGGAGTCACCTTCTCCGCCTGTTCCAACTTCATACCGCAAGCTGCGAGCACGAGCGACGTAGCACCGACAACCGCGAACCTAAATGTGTTTTTCATAATCTTCCCCTCAACCCTTTGTTTGTGACGCGATGGGATTCGCATCAGGTTCGGTTAATACTAGTACGTAGCAATATTGCAAACAACAGGAATTGCAATCAATGTCCGAAATAGAGGACTTCCGGGTGATTTCAACACCTATAGTGCAAATACTTGACGAAAACTACGAGGCAAAATTGTCGTAAATGCGGCAGCCTCCGTCCAATATTGCAGAATATATATACGCCGAAGGCACCGGAAAGGCAGATTTTCAGCAGTCCGAGCCCCATTATCCCCCGGTTACGGTGATTTTTTTCACACAGATGTTGCGTAAATGATACATTCTTAGGCATGACAGATGAGCGCCCGGGATGGGGCGGCCGCCATTTCGCCCGCACGCCCTGCCGGAGCGCCGACGGGCCTTGAATCGCCTTAATTTCAGGATCTTTGGCGCGGCCCCTGACGAGGCAGTTGACGATGCGGTTGCAGAGCGGCGCGAACACTCATATGTTTACTTTGAGGAAGCAAAGTAAAGCATAATATATGGCGCATTTTCATCCCCACGGCGATGCTCACGACCACGGGCCGGGGCACGCGCATGATCACACGCCGACCGTGACCGCGGACAGCGAGCGGCGGCTCTTCCTCGTGATGTGGCTGACCGGCGGCTATCTCGTCCTGCAGGTCGCGGGCGGCCTCGCGGCGGGGTCCCTCGCGCTGCTCGCCGATGCGGGGCATATGCTCTCCGATACCGCCGCCCTCGCGCTCGCCTGGTTCGCCTTCCGCCTCGCCTCGCGCCCGGCCGATGCCCGGCGCAGCTACGGCTATCACCGCTTCCAGATCCTTGCCGCCTTCACCAACGGCCTCAGCCTCTTCTTTATCGCCGCCTGGATCCTCTTCGAGGCGGTAACGCGCCTCATCACCCCGTCCGAGGTGATGGGCGGGCTGATGCTGGCTGTCGCCTGCGGCGGCCTCCTCATTAACGCGCTCGGCTTCTATCTCCTGCACCGCGGTGATCGGGAAAATGTCAATATGCAGGGCGCGCTCCTGCATGTGATGGGCGACCTGCTCGGCTCCGTCGCGGCGATCGTTGCGGCCGTTGTCATCATGCTGACGGGCTGGATGGCGGCCGATCCGCTGCTCTCGATCCTGGTCGCGCTGATTATCCTCAAAAGCGCCTTCTCGCTCGTTCGTCGCTCCGGCCATATCCTGCTCGAAGGGACGCCCGAGCATCTCGATACCGAGCTGATCCGCGACAAGCTCCTCGCCTATCATCCCGAGGTGAGGGGCGTGCATCATATGCATATCTGGTCGCTGACCGCCGAAAAGCCGCTGCTGACCATGCATGTGGAGATCGACCCGGCGGCCGAGCCGCAGCGGACCTTGCGGGCGCTCAATGCCTTCCTGCTCTCGGAGTTCGGCATCGATCACGCGACCGTGCAGATCGAGCATAGCCACTGCGCCGCGGACGGCAGCCTGCTGGCGGGCCATCCGGTCACCTGAAAATATCGCGAATAAAGGAGAGTTGCGCGGCGCGGCTTATTGCCAGAGCGGGCGCGCGGCGCTTGCCACGCCCTGCGGCTCGCCCCACGGGCCGGTGCTGGTAATCGTCAGCCAGCGAAAGGGCGGCGGGCTCGCCTGCTCCATTTCGATCCGTCCCTCGCGGGTGATGCGGGCCGTCAGCCCGCGCATCGGGCCGGCCGTCTTGCTGAAGCTGCAGCGCACCGCATCGCCCGGCAGCCAGTATTTGGCGGGCGCCGTGCCGTTCAGGCGATAGCGCCGCTCGGGCAGCTTGCCGGAGGAAAGCCGGCAGTCGCCCGCGAAGCCGACGCCGGCATCGCCGAGAATTTCAAGCTCGATCATGGCGCTGCCGCCCGCACGCAGCGGCGCGGCGCTGGCGAGAAAAATCAGCAGGCAGGCGAAAAGAAGGGCATAAAAACGTCCGGACATGACCGCAAGGCTACGCGCCAAGCGTTAACAAAATGCTTATCCGGGGCGCGGAGGCGGGCGCGATGCAGGCTAAAAGCGCGCCTGCCCCGCCTCTTCTCATCTCAAATGGCGGAAAAGAAGATAGATACCCGCGACGAGCGCCCTCAGGACGTGGACGGCAAATCCATGTCGAGGATGGTCATGTGGAAGGCGAAGGAGACCTCGCCCTCATCCTCGTCACGATAGACAACGCCGATAAATTCGTCCCCGAGCAGCACCTCGGCGGTGCCGTCGGAGGGGCGTCTTTCTCTCACCTGGAAGGTGTCGTTGTCGAATTTTTCACGCAGGTAGCGCTGTACCCGCAGGGTTTCTGTTCTGGTCATACTTCCTCCGCGCCGGCTAGAGGAGTTCGAGCGAATCGGCGATCGGCCCTTTCACTCCCATCCGGACAACGCATTTGACCCGGCTTTTCAGCTTCACATCCGCCGGATCGATATCTGAGCGTTCCAGCATCTTGACGTGAATGAACACATCCTCGCCGCCGCCGTCGGGCGTGACGAAACCGTATTTATGTTCCGGCACATATGTCGTCACAACGCCGGCGATCTCAAACTCGTCCGGCGCATCCGCCGCCTGATCCTCCGTCGGCTCGTGAATGGCGACGACCTGCTGGCCGCGATCACCATCGGCGAGGTCGCAAACGATCTGCATCCCCTCGCGCAGTTCATTATAGGAGGTGTTGTGCAGGACCGAGATATGAACGAACGCGTCCGGCGATCCGTCTGCGGGGGAAACGAAGCCGAATCCCTTTGCTTCATCAAAAAATTTTACGGTCGCCGAAATATTTTTCCGAACGGCCCGGTGTGGCTTGCGATCATTCATCCTACAGGAACCTCATTCCTTCCTAATCTTGCGGCCCGGACCCAAAGCGGATCTCGAACCAGTCTGTCGACGGGTTTTTTATCAGATCATGACGGCGCTGTCTGTAGCGATTTACGGGCGCCGCCCTCCCCGCAGTTTATCCCCTCAGTCGAAGCGCCGGCGCGTGCGGGCAATACTCCGTTCGATGAGGCCGGCAATTTCCGGGCGCGGGCCGATGGCGCCGGTATACTGCACCCTGCGCCGCGCCCCCGTTTCCCTTTGCCATATATGCAAAATCTCCGGCACATCAACAGCGGCATGCGGCCCGTCGGCGGAAAAAAGCCCGACGACGACGAGCGGCCCCGCAGCGTCGCCCTCCGCCCGCAGCCAGTCGGCGAGATAGGGCGGCTCACTCAGAAACGCAAGCGAGACGGCGGCAAATTCGCGCCGCGCCTCCAGCGCCTGGCGGTGACGCTCCGCCGCGAGGCGCGAGGCGGGTGACTTTCCGGAGCCATGCGCGACGAACAGCAGATGCGCCGCCGCCGCGCCCGCCCCCATCTCCGCCGCCGCCTCCCGCCCGACCATGGACAGGATATCGGCGAGCGCCGGATCCTCGCCGAGCGCATCGCAGAGGAATACGCGGCCCGCCGCCCCGACGCGGAGACGCCCCTCAAGGCCGAAGAGCGCCGGAATGCGCGTGGCGACGAAATAGCCGCTGCTCATGAAAAGCGGCACAAGGAACACATCGCCCGGCGGCACGGGCGGCGCCGTCTCCTCCGCGCGGGAGAGAAAGCAGACCTCCACCTGGCCATATCTGCCGCTTTCGCGAAGCGAGCGGGCATGCTCCAGCGCCGCCGCCTCCGCATCCCGGGAGATGCCGGAACCGTGGGCGACAAGAATGACCGAGGGGGGCGAAGAAACCATGGGGCGACACAATCGGGCAGCATCAGAATATCAACGTGATGCCGCCAAGCTTACCCGCCGCCGCCGCCAAATAACAGGATAATCAGAACGCGCAGAATCAGCGATCAACATGAACAGAATTTGGAGTTTAAATTTCGGGTCTTTAAAGGGTCTTCAATCCGTTTTGTGAAAATTCGGGGTGGTAGCAATAATGTTTATTCAGTGCTGGGGTTGAAAAGGAGCGGATTAATTGCAAAATTCTATCAATCTAAGGGTGAATTTAATGAAAATGGCCATTGGTTCGTGAAGCCATAATTCTAGCGCTTTGATGGGTATTTGTCAACTATTTAAGGTAGTATTGAAATATCCCCGCCGAGATCCCGACGCCCGGCATGGGAACGCCGCGCCGTCACGCTGGGCGATTGATCGCATCGCCCCCGCCCGCGGTCCCGCGCCGACGCCTTCCGCCGCGCCCGGAGCCGTCTCCGTATCGCGCGCATTTCTTTACGGCTTTCCCGTGCTTTGGATTGTCTGGCCCGCGCAAACACGCTAGACTGGCGCGAGCGGGCCCCTGTCCGGCTCCTGAGAATAGCAAAAAAGAATAACAAGGAAGAAAATAAATGGACTTCACGCTGACCGATGAACAGCAGGCCATCATTGAGAATGTCGCGGCGCTCTGCGCCCGTTTTGATGATAATTACTGGCGCGAGAGAGACCGCACGGGCGAATTCCCATTCGATTTTCATGCCGCCATGGCGAAAGCGGGCTGGCTCGGCATCACCATGCCGGAAGAATATGGCGGGGCGGGCCTCGGCCTGACCGAAGCCGCGCTGATGATGCATGAGGTCGCCAAGTCGCCGGGCGGGATGTCGGCCGCCTCGGCGATCCATATCAATATCTTCGGGCCGCACCCGATCGTTGTCTTCGGCACGGACGAGCAGAAGCAGCGCTGGCTGCCGGCCTTTATCAATGGCGAGAAGAAGACCTGCTTTGGCGTCACCGAGCCGAACGCCGGCCTCAACACCACCGCGATCGAAACCCGCGCCGAGAAAACCGCGACCGGCTATCTCGTCAACGGCCGCAAGATCTGGACGACGACCGGCCAGGAAGCGGACAAGATCCTGCTGCTCGCGCGCACCACACCGAAGGACAAATGCCGCAAGCCGACGGACGGCCTCTCGCTCTTCTTCACCGATGTCGACCGCACCAAGATGGATATCCGCGTCATCGAGAAGATGGGCCGCAAGGCCGTCGATTCCAACGAGGTGTTTATCGACAATCTCGAGGTGCCCGAGGAGGACCTGATCGGCGAAGAGGGCAAGGGTTTCTATTACCTCCTGCACAGCCTCAACCCAGAGCGCGTTCTGATCGGCATGGAGGCCATCGGCATTGGCAAGAATGCGCTGGCCCGCGCCGCGCAATATGCGCGCGAGCGTGAAGTGTTCGGCCGGCCGATCGGCATGAACCAGGCGATCCAGCATCCGCTTGCGGAAAACTGGATGGAGCTGGAAGCGGCCTATATGATGGCAATGCGCGGCGCCTTCGCCTATGACTCGGGGCAGGACGCCGGGCTTTACGCCAACTCCGCGAAATATCTTGGCGCCGAAGCCGGGTTCAAGGCCTGCACGCAGGCGGTGATGACCCACGGCGGCATGGGATATGCCAAGGAATTCACCGTCGAGCGCCTGTTGCGCGAAGTCATGATCTGCCGCATCGCGCCGATCAGCCCGCAGCTCATCCTCTGCTATATCGCCGAAAAAGCGCTCGGTATGCCGAAGTCCTACTAAGCGCGCTTTTCCCATAAGGATTGTATCATGAGCAAAGCCAAGAACGGCCCGCTTACAGGCATTCGCATTGCCGATTTGACCTCTGTCCTGCTTGGCCCCTACGCCGCCCAGATTCTCGGCGACATGGGGGCCGATGTGATCAAGGTCGAAGGGCCGGAGGGGGACACCACCCGCGATCTTGGGCCGCGCCGCTCGGAAGGGATGGCGGCCGTTTACCTCACCGCCAACCGCAACAAGCGGGCGCTCGGCATCGATCTGAAGTCTAGGGAAGGCCACGCGGCCTTCCTGAAGCTGCTCGGCACCTGCGATGTGTTCCTGCACAATATGCGCCCCTCGGCCATCAGGCGGCTCGGCCTCACCTATGACGAGGTGTGCAAAGTGCGCCCCGATATCATCTATTGCGGGGCCTATGGCTTCAGCCAGAACGGGCCTTACGCCAACAAGCCCGCCTATGATGATATGATCCAGGGGGTGAGCGGCCTTGCCGCGACGCAATCGGCGGTGATGGGGCGGCCGGGCTATATCCCGACCGTTCTTGCCGACAAGGCGACGGCCCTCAGCGCCGTCTATGCCATCGCCATGGCGCTCTTCCACCGCGAGCGCACCGGCGAGGGGCAGGAGATCGACGTGCCGATGTTCGAGACGATGGTGCATTTCCATCTGCTGGAGCATCTTTACGGCGGCAATTTCGTGCCGCCCATGGGGCCCGTCACCTATCCGCGCGCCATGTCGCCGGACCGCCGCCCTTACGAGACGAAGGACGGCATGATCGGCGTGCTTCCTTACGTCGACAAGCACTGGCGGGCGTTTTTCGAGATGGCGGGCGAGCCGGAGGTTATGCAGGATCCGCGCTTTGCCACTATCGAGGCGCGGCTCGCCAATATCAACGTGGTCTATGCCAAGCTCGCCGAGATCATCAGGACGCGCACCACCGACGAGTGGATGAAGGATCTCGATGCCGCCAACATCCCGGCGGTCAAGATCAACCGGACGGAAGACCTGATGGATGATGAGCATCTCAATGCCATCGGCTACTGGCAGACGATGGATCATCCGACGGAGGGCGCGCTGAAATTCCCGGGCATCCCGGTGCAGTTTTCGGCAACCCCCGGCACGACGCGCCTGCCGGCGCCGCACCACGGCCAACATAACCGCGAGATCATGGCCGAAGCGGGCCTCTCGGCGGCGGAGATTGACGCGCTGATCGCGGCGGGTATTCTTTGCAATAAAGCCGGCTGAAAGACCGGCGGACGTTAGAAAAAGCATAAACGGGGATTCAATGCATATTCGGGACTTTGCCGAGAGATTGCGGGACAAGCCGGCCATCATCATGGCGGGCAGCGGAAAGACGGTGACGTATGGGGAGCTGAACGCGGCATCGAACCGCGGGGCGCAGTATTTCCGCGCCCAGGGCCTTAAAGTCGGCGATCATATCGCGCTGCTGATGGAGAATAATCCGCAGTTCTTCCAGGTCTGCTGGGCGGCGCAGCGGGCGGGGCTTTATTTCACCTGTATCTCCTCGCGCCTGACGGCGGACGAGGCGGCCTATATCATCAATGACTGCGGCGCGCGCATCTTCATCACCTCGAAGGCGAAGGCCGATCTCGCGGCGGAGCTGATCGCGCGGACGCCGAAGCTCGAAGCGCGGCTGATGGTTGACGGGACGATTGACGGCTACGCCTCCTATGAAGACGCCGTCGCCGCCTTCCCGCCGACGCCGATCGCCGATGAATGCGAAGGCAACGACATGCTCTATTCCTCGGGCACGACGGGCCGCCCGAAGGGCATCAAGCCGACCGTCATCGGCAGCCCGATCGGCACCGAGGATACCCTCTACAACACCATGCGAACGCGCTATAACGGCTCGGAGAAGATGGTTTATCTCTCGCCCGCGCCGATCTATCACGCCGCGCCGATGCGCTATAACATGCGCGTTCACCGCATGGGCGGCACCAGCATCATTATGGAGAATTTCGACGCGGAGGAGTATCTGCGCCTCGTCGAGAAATATCGCGTGACGCACTCGCAGCTTGTCCCGACGATGTTCGTGCGGATGCTGAAGCTGCCCGAAGCGGTGCGGCGGAAGTATGATGTGAGCTCGCTCGAAGTCGCGATCCACGCCGCCGCCCCCTGCCCGGAGAAGGTCAAGCGCGAGATGATGGACTGGTGGGGGCCGATCCTGCATGAATATTACGCCGGCACCGAGGGCAACGGCTACACCGCCGCGACGCCCGAAGAATGGCTCGCCCATCCCGGCACCGTCGGGCGCGAGGTGATGGGCGAGGTGCATATCCTCGATGAGGAGGGCAACGAGCTGCCGGCGGGGCAGATCGGCGTCATCTATTTCTCGGGCGGGCGCGAGTTCGCCTATCACAACGACCCGGAGCGGACGGCGGAAAGCTTCAACGAGAAGGGCTGGAGCACGCTCGGCGATGTCGGCTATCTCGATAAGGACCGCTTCCTCTATCTGACCGACCGGCAGACCTATATGATCATCTCCGGCGGCGTGAATATCTATCCGCAGGAGATCGAGGACCTGCTCGTCACCCACCCGAAGGTCTATGACGCGGCGGTGATCGGCGTACCGAACGAGGATTTCGGCGAGGAGGTGAAGGCGGTGGTCCAGCCCATCGACATGCGCCTTGCGGGGCCGGAGCTCGAGAAAGAGTTGATCGACTTCTGCCGCAGCCATATCAGCCATATCAAATGCCCGCGCTCGGTCGATTTCGACCCGGAGCTGCCGCGTCACCCGACGGGCAAGCTCTACAAGCGCCTCCTGAAGGACCGCTACTGGGCCGATCGCGGCTCGCGCCTCGTCTGAGCGGGCTGGCCGGGGCGGAAGGGGAAGAGAGATGCCGGAACAGCATTTTCTGACGCTGCTTAAAGACGCCATCGGCTACAACCAGCTCGAGCGCTATTTCGAGGGCGGGGCGGCGTTGATCGAGCGGGCGGAAAGCCCCGACGACCTCCGCCCCGATCTTGCGGCCATTGCGGCCGACCTCAAGGACCCGGGCGGCCTTAAGCTCTCGCATGCGCAGCGGCGGATGCTGACCGTCCTCGTCGCGCTCTGGGACGGCGGGGCGGCGGATCGCCTGTTCGGCGAAGGGCTCGGCAGCCTGTCGCGGATCATCGGCGCCATGGACCGGGGGAACCGCAAACGGCTCGCCGACATCATCGTGGCCTATCCCGGCTGGGGCGGGTAACCACGCGAAGCCACCGGGGCAGTTGAATTTTCCCGCGGGCAACAGATATTCACAGTATGGTAAACAGTTTTAGCGTAGCCTGATCCCATGATGGATTGGACCCGACTACTTTCAACGCGCCGCTTCGGTCAGGATCATAACGATCCGGTCATCGCCTCGCGCAGCCCGTTCCACAAGGACCAGGACCGTATCGTCTTCTCCTCCGCCTTCCGGCGGTTGCAGGACAAGACGCAGGTCCACACCCTTGCCGAAAGCGATTACGTGCGCACCCGCCTCACCCACTCGATGGAGGTCGCCTCCGTCGGCCGCTCGCTCGGCGCCAATGCCGGGCAGGTCATCATCGACCGCCATCTCAGGGGCAGCGACTACACCCCCGCCGACTTCGGCCATATCGTCTCCGCCGCCTGCCTCGCCCATGATATCGGCAACCCGCCGTTCGGCCATTTCGGCGAAGAGGTGATCCGCCACTGGTTCGCCAGGGGCCGGGACGCGATGTGCCGCGCCGATGGGCTGACGGAGGCGCAGATCCGCGATTTCGAGATGTTCGAGGGCAACGCGCAGGGCTTTCGCGTCCTCACCAAGCTGCAGAACTGGCGCAATTCCGGGGGCCTCCGGCTGACCTACGCGACGCTTGGCGCCTTTACGAAATATCCGCGCACCTCGATCATCGGCGAGCTTGCGCCCGGCGACAGCGGCGCCAAGAAATTCGGCGTCATGCAGTCGGAGATCGAGATGTTCCGCGAGATCGCCGCCGAACTCGGCCTCCTGAAGCGGAGCGAGGATTACTGGTGCCGCCACCCGCTTGCCTATCTCGTCGAGGCGGCGGACGATATCTGCTACACCATCGTCGATATCGAGGATGGCTTCAAGCTCGGCCGGCTCAGCTTCAACGAGGTCGAGGATATCCTGATCCGCATTCTCGGCAGCCCGCCGAAGCGCTATAACGAGGTGGAGGCGCCGTCCGAGCGCATCTCCTATCTGCGGGCGAAATGCATCGGCCGGCTGATCGGCGAGGTTTCGGATATTTTTAAAGATCATGAAGCGGTGATCCTTGCCGGCAATTTCAAGGGCGACCTGCTCGATCACTCGCGGCGCGCCGATATCTTTAAAGAGATCCACACCCTCTGCCAGCGCGAGATCTACCGCCATCCCGAACGGATCCGCGTCGAGCTTTCGGGCGCGGAGATATTGACGACGATCCTCGATGCCTTCTATGAGGCCAATCTCGACCGCGAGACGGCGCACCGCACGGGCAGCGCCCTGCCGCCGCGCTCGGAGGTTCTGATGACCCTCTTCCCCGACGGCGCCGATGCCCCGCGCCCGCGCTATGACTGGCTGCTCGATATCACCGATTTCGTCTCCGGCATGACCGATTCCTTTGCCGTGCGCCAGTTCCGGGAAATTCGCGGCATCGCGTGAGGCCGCGCCCCGCCCGCCCCGCCGCTTACCTTCTATTAACCTATCGGCCGTAGACTGGCGTTTGTTTGTTCGGGTTGATGACGCGGATGCAGGTTGACACTTCATTACACGGCGAGCGGATCGCCGCAATGTTCTCTGCCATGCCGGCGCCCTCGCGGCTGAATGCCGCCCGCACCGCCGCGCAAGGCTTCGCTGCGCAGGAAATGGCCGCCGAGGATCTGGAACTGACCGAGGCGGTTGTCGGCTATTTCGCCGCCGACGAGGATGCCACCGTCCGCCAGACCGTCGCCGAGGCGGTCAAAAGTTGCGAATTTCTCTCAAACGCCATCGCGCTCAAGCTCGCGCTCGATGATGACGAGATCGCCCTCCCCGTTGTTGAACAGTCGCCCGCGCTCCGCGATGAGGATCTCCTTCTCGTCCTTGAGAGCGCGAGCAACGCCAAGCAGACGGCCGTTGCCGGGCGCGCCCATCTCGGCCTCAAGCCGACCGGCTGGATCGCCGAGCATGGCTGCTATCCCGCGATCCGCGTCTGCCTTGAGAATGAGACGGCGATCATCGGCAAGTCGGGTTATCAGCATATCATGGGGCGCTTCGGCGATGTCGATCCGATCCAGCGGCTGCTGGTCGAGCGGCCGTATCTGCCTGCCGAAACGGTCGCCCTGCTGCTCGATTTCATCACCGAGGAGCATCGCGATATCCTGATCGAGCGCAATCCCGTCACGGATACCACCTCGGTCCACAAGATCCTTGCGGCGCGCGAGAAGAGCCTCGCCAAGAGCCTCGAGCGGCGGATGACCGATTATGAGCAGAAGAAGCAGTGCCTTGCCCTTGCCCGCGAGGGGCGGCTCTCGCCGACGCTGATGCTGCGCACGCTCATTCTCGACAATCACTCCTTCTTCGCCGCGGCCCTCTCCCATGCGTCGGGGATTTCGAAAAAGCGCGTGATCTCCCTCACCTTCGAGCGGGGCTATCTCGGCTTCCAGCGGCTTTACGAGCGCGCCGGCCTGCCGCCCTATCTCTATACCGCCTTCCGCACGACGCTTGAGGAATACCGCCGCGCGCGCCAGTATCATCCGCGCGCCGACCGCCAGACATTTTTCCAGCGGATCATCGATCGCATTGCCGCAACTTACGGCTTTGACGAGGAAATGACGCTGGATGAGCTGATGGAAAAACTGCTTCCCAAACGCCTGCATTGATCCTTAAACTACCTCTGCGCGCGCGGAAAGGTTTCGCGCCGCCAGGAAACAGGGAGGATAAGGGAGAGACATGACGTTGGATCCGCAGGCGCAATGGGTGATTGACCTTGCCGAAAAGAGCGGTCAGCCGCCGCTTGACAAGCTGACGCCGGAGGAGGCCAAGAGGGCCTATGAAGATCGCGCCACCAAGCTGACATTCAAGGATGTGCCGATCGGGCGCAGCATCGATCTCGATATTGCGGGGCCAAACGGGGCCATTCCCCTTCGCATCTATCAGCCGACGGGCATGACGGGCGTGCTGCCGACGGTGGTCTATTACCACGGCGGCGGCTGGGTCATCGGCAGCCGCGACACCCATGACAGCCTCTGCCGCCTGATCGCCGAGGGGGGACCGTTCGTCGTCGTCTCCGTCGACTATCGCATGGGGCCGGAGCATCCCTTCCCCGCCGCCGTCGAGGATGCCGTCGCGGCCTATGACTGGACGCAGGCGAATATCAAAGCCTATAGCGGCGATGCGGCGAGGATCGCCGTTGCGGGCGACAGCGCGGGCGGCAATCTCTCGGCGGTGGTCGCCCTGATCGCGCGCGATGAGAAGAAGGCCCCGCCCCGCTTTCAATGGCTGATCTATCCGGCGACGAAAATGGAGATGTCGACGCCCTCGCATCAGAAATATGCAGAAGGCTATTTCCTGACGCGCGACCTGATGGAGTATTTCCAGGGCCATTATCTCAAGAACCCGGCGGATCGGCTGGACTGGCGCGCGTCGCCCCTGCTTGCGACAAGCCTTGCGAACCTGCCGCCCGCGCTTATCCAGACGGCCGGCTTCGACCCGCTGCAGGATGAGGCGATCGACTATGCCGCGCGCATGAACCGCGAGGGCAGCGTCGCGACGCACAGCCACTACGGCGGCATGATCCACGGCTTCATCAATCTCGGCGGGGTGATCGACGCGGCCCGCGACTGCATCGATGAGGGCGTCGCCGCGCTGCGCAGGGCGTTCGCTTAAAACACGGCCCGCAGAAACAAAAAAGGGGCCCGAAGGCCCCTTTTCATTTTCGCCGTTTTGCTTAGCGCCAGCCGGCGCGGTCGAAGATCTTGACGGCTTCGGCCTGCGCATCGGCGACCTTGCCGAGGCTGACCTCATCCATCTTGAACTCGCCCCAGCCGGCAACCGTCTCGTCAAGCTCGACATCGGCCTTTACCGGGAATTCATAGTTGGTGGAGGCGTAGAATTCCTGCGCCTTGTCTTCGGAGAGATATTCGATCAGCCTGATCGCCGCATCCTTGTTCTTTGCCGATTTCGTCACCCCGGCGCCCGAGACATTGACATGCGCGCCGCGCCCGTCCTGGTTCGGCCAGAAGAGCGCGACCTTCTCTGTCACCGCAACCTCTTCGGGGTCTTTCGAATTCTGCAGGCCGCCGTAATAGTAGGTGTTGACGATGGCGATATCGCACTCCCCGGCCGCAACCGCCTTGAGCTGATCCCGATCACCGCCCTGCGGCTTGCGGGCGAGATTGTCCTTGATGCCGTTCGCCCATTTTTCCGCCGCTTCCGCGCCGTCATGCACGATCATGGCCGCGAGCAGCGACTGGTTATAGGCGTTGCTGGAGGAGCGCACGCAGATGCGGTCCTTCCATTTCGGATCGGCGAGATCCTCGTATGTGGAAAGCTCGGACGGATCGACGCGGTCTTTTGCATAGAAGATCACGCGGCTCCGCGCCGACAAGCCGTACCATTCACCGTCCGGATCGCGGAAATGCTCGGGGATGTTTTTATCCAGCACGTCGGACGAGA
Organism: Sneathiella sp.; assembly: GCF_036844445.1. Classification (GTDB taxonomy): domain Bacteria; phylum Pseudomonadota; class Alphaproteobacteria; order Sneathiellales; family Sneathiellaceae; genus Sneathiella. The sequence continues at coordinate 76,611 of NZ_DAIUFV010000002.1, forward strand.
TCGGCTGCAGCACGCCCGCTTCCTTATGCGCGGCGAGGCGGCTGATATCGACGGTGAGGATCGCATCGGCAGGGCTGTTGTCGCCTTCCGCCTTCAGCCGCTCCAGCGTGCCTTCCTTGGCGAACACGACATTGACCTTGATGCCGGTATCTTTCTCGAACTCGTCGAGGATCGGCCGGATCAGGCTCTCCTGACGCGAGGAATAAAGGTTCACTTCGTCGGAGAGAGCGGGCGTCGCCGTCACACTCACCGCGAATGCCGCCGCCAGAAACGCCGCGGAATGTATCAAGCGCATGAAATCTCCTTCTATGGAATAATCCCTGGAAAAGGAGTCATAAACCGATCTCCCTGCATATGCAAGTCATTATCATTACGAATTTGATAATGAAAAGAGCGCGGGCGCAAGCCGCCGGGAGAGGCTTCCCTTCCGGCGGAAAGCGAGATCAGAACGGCAGGATCAGTCGAGTTCTTTCAGCACGCCTGCGAGCAGGCCGAACATCTCGTCGATATGCTGCTTCTCGACGATGAGCGGCGGCGAGAGCGCGATGATATCGCCGGTCGTGCGGATGAGCAGCCCCTTCTCGAAGCATTTGAGGAAAGCCTCGAACGCGCGCGCCGTCGGCTTGCCGGGCCGGGATTCCAGCTCGATCGCCCCGATAAGGCCGAGGTTGCGAAGATCGACCACATGCGGCAGGCCTTTCAGCGAATGCACGGCGTCTTCCCAATAGGCGGAAATCTCTCCGGCGCGCTCAAAGAGCTTGTCTTCCTTGTAGCAGTCGAGCGTTGCAAGCCCCGCTGCGACGGCGACCGGATGGCCCGAATAGGTGTAGCCGTGGAACAGCTCGATCATATTGTCCGGGCCGGTCATGAAGGCGTCATAGATCTCGCTGCTGCAAACAACGGCGCCCATCGGCATGGTGCCGCTGGTCAGCCCCTTCGCAAGAGTGACGAGATCGGGCTTCACGCCGAAGAAATCGGTCGCAAAGGGCGAGCCGAGCCGCCCGAATCCGGTGATGACCTCATCGAAAATCAGCAGGATGCCGTGCTTGTCGCAGATGGCGCGAAGGCGCTCGAGATAGCCCTTCGGCGGCAGCAGCACGCCGGTCGAGCCGGCGACAGGCTCGACGATCACCGCGGCGATGGTCGAGGCGTCATGCAGCGTCACCAGCCGCTCCAGCTCATCGGCAAGCTCCGCCCCATGCTCGGGCTGGCCGCGGGTGAAGGAATTTTTCTCCGGCAGATGGGTGTGCGGCAGGTGATCGACGCCCGTCAGCATGGTGCCGAAGGTGCGCCGGTTGGCGACGATGCCGCCGACCGAAATGCCGCCGAAACCGACGCCGTGATAGCCCCGCTCCCGGCCGATCAGGCGGGTGCGCGTCCCCTCGCCGCGGGCGCGGTGATAGGCGAGCGCGATTTTAAGCGCGGTATCGACCGACTCGGAGCCGGAGTTGGTGAAGAAGATATGATCGAGCCCGGCCGGGAACATGCCGGTGACCCGCGCCGCCAGCTCGAACACTTTCGGGTGCCCCATCTGGAAGGAGGGGGCGTAATCAAGCTCGGCGATCTGTTTTGAGACCGCCTCGACGATGCGCCGGTCCGAATGGCCGGTGTTGCAGCACCAGAGGCCAGCCGTGCCATCGAGAATCGGCTTGCCATGCGCGTCCGTGTAATACATGCCCTTCGCGCTGACCAGCATCCGCGGGTTGGCCTTGAACTGGCGGTTGGCCGTGAACGGCATCCAGTAGGCATCGAGATTGTTCGGCGAAGAAGCGGCGGTTCCTGACATGTCTGTCCTCCCAGAAGGTGCGTTTCAGACAGCCTAGCTGTATGGATAATTTACACAAGCGCAAAATTAATCGCGAGATTTCTGCCCTTTCTATTTGGTGGCGCTGATTTTTATGTTTAGAATAATGAACAGGCATCCGAATCATAAGGAAGGCAGCGATGGAATTCGATCTCGGCGCGCGCCTGCGCAGCCTGCGCGAGCAGCATGGCCTGTCGCAGCGCGAGCTTGCCAAACGCGCGGGCGTCACCAACGGCACCATCTCGATGATCGAGCAGAACCGGACGAGCCCGGCGGTCGGCTCGCTCAAAAAAGTACTCGACGGCTTTCCCATCGGCCTTGCGGAGTTTTTCGCAAGCGACTTCCCCGCGCCGCACAAGATTTTCTATGAGCAGGGCGAGCTGACCCGCCTCGCGGAGGGGAAAATTTCCTATCGCCAGGTCGGGCGGGATCTCACGGGCAAGGCGCTGCAGGTGCTGCATGAGGTTTATCAGCCGGGGGCCGACACCGGGCGCAGCATGCTCTCGCATCAGGGCGAAGAGGCGGGCGTCGTGATAAAAGGCCGCCTGGAGGTCACCGTCGGGACCGAGCGCAAGGTGCTGAAAGCCGGCGATGCCTATTATTTCGAAAGCCACCGCCCGCACCGCTTCCGCGCTATCGGCGAGGAAGAGGTGGTGGTGGTGAGCGCCTGCACGCCGCCGAGCTTTTAAGCGAGCGGCGTATCGACGCCGACGGCGTCACGAACGCTATTAAAGCCGTCGGCGCGAAGCCGTTTGGCGAGGCCCCTCGCAATCTCCTCGGCGAGATAGGGGCCTTTATAGACCATGGCGCTATAAAGCTGGATGAGCGAGGCGCCGGCGCGGATCCGCGCATAGGCGTCCGCCGCATTCTGAATGCCGCCCGCGCCGATCAGCGGGATCTCGCCCTTTGTCGCAACGTAAAGCTCTTTCAGCGTTTGCAGCGCAATCGGCTTCAGCGGCTGGCCGCTGAGACCGCCCGCCTCCCCCTTCGCGGCGCTGCGGAGCGAGGTCGGCCGGGTGATGGTGGTGTTGCCGCAGATCAGCGCATCGATGCCCAGTTCGCGCACCACGGCGGCAATATCGGCGATATCCGCCTGGGTGAGATCGGGTGCGACTTTGAGGAAGATCGGAAAGGGCGCCGTGCCCGCCGCGATCATCGCGCGGCGCGTCTCCGTCAGCCGGCCGAGCAGCTCTTCCAGCTCCGCCCGCCCCTGCAGCGCGCGAAGGCCGGGCGTATTGGGCGAGGAGATATTGACGGTGACGTAACTCGCGAGCGGGGCAAGCCGTCGCATCCCCGTCACATAATCGGCGATGCGATCGGGGCTCTCCTTGTTCGCGCCGAGGTTGGCACCGACGATGATACCTTGCGGGCGGGCGGCGAAATTTGCGGCGGCAACCTCCAGCCCCTTGCTGTTGAAGCCGAGCCGGTTGATGACGCCCGCATCCTCGACAAGGCGAAAGACGCGGGGCTTTGGATTGCCGGCTTGCGGCCTTGGCGTGATGCTGCCCGCTTCAAGAAAGCCAAAGCCCAGCCCTTTGAGGCCGGCCAGCGCCTCGCCGTTTTTGTCATAGCCCGCGGCGAGGCCGACCGGGTTCGGGAAATGCAGGCCGAAAAGATCAACGCCAAGGATCGGATCGGGCGCATTGCCAACGGCAGGAAGCAGGCCATTCTTCAGCGCCTGGAGGGAGATGCCATGCGCCTTTTCCGCATCAACACAGAACAGAAGCGGCCGGGCGATCCGGTAAAGTGTCATCACCAAGTCTAAAGCTCCGGGAAAATATGTCGGTTGTCCGGGCCGAGCGGCAGCGGCGTCACGGACTGGACAAGCGCGGGGTCAAGCGCGCCGTAAAGATGCGGGAAAAGGATGCCGCCGCGCGCCGGCTCCCACTTCAGCGCCGCCCCGAGCCGCTCCGCCTCGATCGCGATCAGCAGCAGGTTTGGTGCGCCCGCGCGGTGCTTCGCCGCGCTCTCGACAACCGTTTCGGCGGTTGAAAAATGAATGAAACCATCGGCGATATCATTGGCTGTCCCGGGGTAGCTGCCGCGCTCCACCGCCCGCTCCCAGTCAGATCGCTCCGCCATATGATAGATAATCGTCATGTCCCTGCCCGGTAATTCTGCTGCCGCATACCTACAGGATCGCACCGCTTTTGAGAAGAAGAATCCCGCCCTGTGATGGCGCGCACGCCTGCCGGGGGTTGCCCGCGCCGCGCAATCTCTGCTAGAGATCAGGTGAAGGAGAATCTGATCACGAGGAGGATCAACCATGGCAGGCGTTTTTTTCTACGATGGCAAATGGTATGACGAGAGCCCGCGCATTACCGGGCCGATGGACCATGCCTTCTGGATGGCCTCCACCGTGTTTGACGGGGCGCGCGCCTTTCAGGGCATGGCGCCCGACCTTGACCGGCACTGCGCCCGGCTCGGCCGCTCGGCCCGGGCGCTTGGCCTGACGCCAACGCTGGAGACGGACGAAGTCATCGAGCTTTGCAAGGAAGCGGTGCGCAAGCTGCCGAAAGAATCGGAGCTTTACATTCGCCCGATGTATTTTGCGCGCGGCGGCTTCATTGATGCGGAGGCCGACAGCGCCGAGTTTATCCTCGCCGTCTATGACAGCCCGATGCCGGAGGCGGGCGGCTTCTCCGCCCATTTCGCCAAGGAACGCCGCCCGGCCCGAAATATGGCGCCGACAGACGCCAAGGCGTCCTGCCTCTATCCCAATTCCGGGCGCGCCGTTGCCGCCGCGCGAAACGCCGGGTTTGACAATGCCATCCTGATGGACGCCAACGACAATGTCGCGGAGTTTGCCACCTCCAACCTCTGGATCGTCCGCGATGGCGTCGCGCAGACCCCGGCGGCGAACGGCTGCTTCCTCGCCGGCATCACGCGCGAGCGGGTGAAAAGCCTCGCTGATGCAGCCGGGATCAAGGTCGAGGAAATCGCCATGACGCGCGAGGATGTCATGGGCGCGGACGAGATTTTCAACAGCGGCAACTATGGCAAGATCATGCCGCTGACCCGCATCGAGGAGCGCGAATTGCAGCCCGGCCCCATCGCCGCAAAGCTGCGCAAGATGTATATGGATTTCTCCCGCGACAGCCAGCTTTTCTAGGCTTACCGCTTTGAGCTGCCGGCGCGGATTAGTCCGCGCCGAGATCCTCACCCGCCAGCACCCGTTCGATCAGGGCGATAGTCTCCTCGACGCCGTAAAGCGCGATGAAGGAGCCCATGCGCGGCCCCTGCGACTGACCGAGCAGCGTCTCATAGAGCGCCTTGAACCAGTCACGGAGGTTCTCGAACTCATTCTCGTTGCCGACCTTGAAGACCTCATTCTGGATATCGGTCGCATCGGCGCCATCGGGCAGCGCTTTCAGCAGATCCACAAGCTGGAGAAGCGCCGCCCGCTCCTTCTCCGTCGGCAGGCGATACTGCTTCGTCGGCTTCACGAAATCGCGGTAATAGGCGATGGCGTAGCCAACGAGCTTGTCAAGCTCGGGATTGCTTTCGGGCGTTGCGCCCTTCGCATAGCGCGAGATAAAGCCCCAGAGTACCGACGGCTCCTCGGCATTTACGACAGCGGCGAGATTGAGCAGGATGCCGAAGGTGATCGGCAGCCCTTCGGACGGCGGATTGCCGTTATGGATATGCCAGACCGGGTTGGCATATTGCTGCTTCGCCTCCTGCGCCGGGAATTTTTCCAAAAACGAGAAATATTCATCGACCGCCTTCGGGATCACGTCGAAATGCAGCCGCTTTGCCTTCCGCGGGTTCTGATACATGTAAAGCGACAGGCTCTCGGGCGAGGCGTAAGTCAGCCATTCCTCGATGGAAAGGCCGTTGCCCTTGGATTTGGAAATCTTCTTGCCGTCCTGATCGAGGAAGAGTTCGTAGTTGAACCCCTCCGGCGGCTGCTTGCCGAGGATGCGGACAATCTTGCTCGACAGGGTCACGCTGTCGATGAGGTCCTTGCCCGCCATTTCATAATCCACATCGAGCGCATGCCAGCGCATCGCCCAGTCGGCCTTCCACTGCAGCTTGCAATGCCCGCCAGTGACGGGAACGGTCACTTCTTCGCCGGTTTCGGGATCATTGTAGGTGATGGTGGCGGCGGCTTCGTCGCGGCGGATCACCGGCACCTGCAGCACGACGCCGGTGCGCGGGCAGATCGGCAGGAAGGGCGAATAGGTCGCCTGCCGCTCCGCCCCGAGCGTCGGCAGGATGACATTGATGATGGCGTCATAATGCGTGAGGACCAGCCGCAGCGTCTCATCGAACATCCCCGATTTGTAGCATTCCGTCGCCGAGCGGAATTCATACTCGAAGCCGAACTGGTCGAGGAAGGCCTGAAGCCGCGCGTTGTTATGCGCGCCGAAGCTCGGATGCGTGCCGAAGGGGTCCGGCACCTCGGTCAGCGGCTTGTTGAGATTGGCCGCGAGCAGCGCCTGGTTCGGCACATTGTCCGGCACCTTGCGAAGCCCGTCCATATCATCGGAAAAGGCTATCAGCCGCGTCGGGATATCGGAGAGGAGATGAAAGGCGTTGCGCACCATCGTCGTGCGCGCGACCTCGCCGAAGGTGCCGATATGCGGCAGGCCGGAGGGGCCATAACCGGTCTCGAACAGCACATAGCCTTTCGCGGGCGCGGCTTTCGCATACCGGTCGACAAGCTTTTTTGCCTCGACAAATGCCCAGGAGTTGCTCGATAGTGCGATTTCCGCGTCCGGTGACATGGGGTAGCCTCATTGGATATTTAGTGCGATAGAAAGCGCGGAATGTAGGCTCACAAACAGGTGGCGTCAACGATGGCAGCGCAAGATTCGCCTGTAAACGGGAAATAATGAACGGAAGACGCGACATAGGCGCCGCAAATGGCGAGATCAGGCTGCCCGACGCCCCGGTGCTGGTGTTGTCGGCGCTGCAAGGCCACTGGCTGACGCCGGACGGCGAGATGCTGGCGACCTCGCTCGAGGAGACCGCCATCCGCGCCGCGCAGGCGCCGCCGCTGCTGGTCCACCGCCTGAACTCGGCCAGCCGGCTCGGGATCAATCCGTTTCCGGCCTTCGACCTTCTGGAGCTCTACGCCTTCGTCCACCCGGCGCGCGCCGCCCTGCCGACCGTGCGCGGCATTGCGCGCGCGCTTGATCTCGCGATTCCTGCATCGCCGGACGAGCAGACGCTGCTGCTGTTCGAGGTGGCGAATTCCCTTTTATCGACATTAACCGGTTTAAGCGCAAAAGAGAGAAGAAAAGCCGCGCCGATCGCCATAACGATGAGCGCCGCGGGCTGGAACTGGGGGCCGTTCGTTCTCGCGGCGCTTGGCGATTTTACGTCGGAGGCGGGGCGCTTCGGTGGCATGGATAGCTGGCGCGATCTCGCAGAATGGCCCGATTACGCCCCCGAGCCGCCGCCTGATGATATCGCCGTCAGCGAGCTTGAGGCGCGCGAGCGGCTGAAGGAGATGCTGGGCCGCGGCTCCGAGGCCCGGCCGCAACAGTCCGACTACGCCGCCGCCGCGTCGCACGCCTTTGCGCCGCGCAATCAGGTGGAGGCGCCCAATCTCGTCCTCGCCGAGGCGGGCACGGGCACGGGCAAGACGCTCGGTTATATCGCGCCCGCGAGCCTCTGGGCGGAGAAGAACGGCGCCGCCGTCTGGATCTCGACTTACACGAAAAATCTCCAGCGCCAGATCGACAATGAGCTGGACCGGCTCTATCTTGATCCGCGGGAGAAGGCGGAGAAGGCGGTTGTCCGCAAAGGGCGGGAGAATTATCTCTGCCTGCTCAATTTCGAGGAGGCGTTGCAGGGCGGCGCGGCGGCGCGGGGGGATCAGATTTTCCTCGGCCTCGTCGCCCGCTGGGTGGCGGCGACGCGCGACGGGGATATGGTGGGCGGCGATTTCCCAAGCTGGCTTGCCGGGCTTGTCGGGCGCGCCAACCCGTCGCGGCTTGCCGACCGGCGCGGCGAATGCATCTATTCCGCCTGCCCGCATTACCGCAAATGCTTTATCGAAAAATCAGCGCGCAAAGCGCGCAAAGCCGACCTCGTCATCGCCAACCATGCGCTTGTCATGATCAACGCCGCCGCGCGCCCCGATGATCCGAACCTTCCCAAGCGCTTTGTCTTTGATGAGGGGCATCATCTCTTCGATGCGGCGGACAGCGCCTTCTCCGCACAGCTCACGGGGTTTGAGACGGCCGAGCTCCGCCGCTGGGTCGCCGGCAGCGATACGGGCCGCAAAAGCCGGATGCGCGGCCTTGAAAACCGCATCAGCGACCTGCTCGGCGAGGATGAGGCGGGATATGAGGCGCTGCAGGAGGCGATGCAGGCGGCGCGGAAACTGCCGGGAGAGGGCTGGCGCGAGCGGGTGCGCGGCGGCGGCGGCCAGGGCCCGATGGAGGAGTTTCTCATTCATCTGCGCACCCAGGTGCTGGCCCGCTGCCAGCAGCCGGACAGCCCTTACTCCATCGAATGCGGCGCGGAGGATCCGGTGCCGGGGCTGCCGGAGGCGGCGAGCAAACTTGAGGCGGCGCTCGCCCGCCTTGCCGCGCCGCTGACGCAGCTTGCCAGGCTGCTGGCGGAGCGGCTCGACAGCGAGGCGGAAGAGCTCGACAGCGCGACGCGGCTTCGCATCGATGCCGCCGTGCAGGGCCTGACCCGGCGCGTCGCCATGGGCATCGCGCCGTGGCGAGCGATGCTGAAGGAGATCGCCGCGCCGACGCCGGAGGGGTTCGTTGACTGGTTCGGCATCGAGCGCATCGCGGGGCGCGAGATTGACCTCGGCTACTACCGCAGCCATATCGATCCGACCCTGCCCTTTGCCGAGACGCTGCTGAAATCCGCCCACGGCGCGGTCATCACCTCGGCAACGCTCCGCGACAGCTACGATGATGCGGAAAGCTGGCAGACGGCGGATATGCGCACGGGGGCGCATCATTTGATCCTGCCGCCGCGGCGCGCGCATTTCTCCTCCCCCTTCGATTTCGCGAACCAGACCCGCGTGATTGTCGTGACCGACGTGCGCCGCGATCATATGAAGGAAGTCTCGGCCGCCTGTCGCGAGCTGTTTCTTGCCAGCGGCGGCGGTGCGCTCGGGCTTTTCACCGCGATCTGGCGCCTGCGCGCCGTGCATGAGAATATCCGCGCGCCGCTCGCTGCGGCCGGATATGATGTCTATGCGCAGCATCAGGATGCGCTCGATACCGCGACGCTCGTCGATATTTTCCGCGAGGAGGAAAACTCTATCCTGCTCGGCACCGATGCGGTGCGCGACGGCGTTGACGTGCCAGGCCGCTCGCTCCGCCTGCTCGTTTTCGATCGCACGCCCTGGCCGCGCCCCGATATCAAGCACCGCGCCCGCAAAAAGGCCTTCGGCAGCAGCAAATATGATGACAAGCTGACCCGCTTCAAGCTGAAGCAGGCCTACGGGCGGCTGCTGCGGCGCGAGAGCGATTTCGGCGTGTTCGTGATGCTCGACAGCATGCTCCCCTCCCGCCTCGCCTCCGCCTTCCCGCCCGAGGTGGAAATCCACCGCCTCGGCCTCCGGGACGCGATTGCGATGACCCGCAACTTCATTGCCGAGAAAGAACGGGCGCTGATAAAAATATCATTGGATAAACGGGACTGATGCCCATATCCTTGACCGATCGTTAACCAGACCGGAGATACTGTCGTATGACGCTTAATCTGCATACCGCGCTCATTTCAACCATGGTGATCGTCTCGGCGGCGGACCGCGAAATGACGGATCGGGAGCTGTTCACCATCGGCGAGATCGTCCGTACCCTGCCGGTCTTCAACGGATATGACGATGAACATCTGCCGGGCGATGCAGCGGCCTGCGTCGATATGCTGAACGGCGACCATGCGCTCGACCAGATCATCGCCAAGATCCGCGCGGTGCTGCCCAAGAAGGTCTATGACACCGCCTATGCGCTCGCCTGCGATGTTGCCGTCTCGGACGGGCAGCTCAGCCAGGAGGAGCTCCGCATCCTCGAAATTCTCCGCCACGGCTTCGATGTCGACCGGCTGACGGCGGCGGCGATCGAACGCGGCGCGGCGGTCCGCTACGTCCGGGTCTGAGGCGGCGCGCCTTCCTTAACTAACAATTTGCCAAATAACCGCTATCCGCTAATATTCCTTTAGCTAACAAAAGATAAGGAAAATGGATGGCAAGTCTAACAGGGGTATCCGTCGGCTTTCTCGGCCTCGGTGATGTGGGGAGGCCGGTGTTGCGGCGGCTCATTGCGCGCGGCGCTGACGTTTATGCAAGCAGCCGCTCGCCGGCGTTGCGCTATAAAATGGCGCGCGATGCGGCGCATCTTTACAAGACGCCGGGCGAAGTCTGCGCGCATATCGGCAACGGCGTGATTTTCGTGATGCTGTCAAAGGAAGCGCTGATCGATGCCTTCATGGAGGGGAAGGACGGCGTCCTTGCCAATATCGCCCCCGGCACCCTCATCGTCGATCTCGGCCAGACCTCGGACGCCACGACGGCGAAATTCGCCCGCGCGGTTCGCGAAAAAGGCGCTCACTGGCTCGCCGCGCCGGCGCTTGGCGACGAGCAGGCCGCGACCGAGGGCCGCCTCGCCGTTGCGGCACGGGGGGAGCGCGCCGATTTCGATCGCGCCCTGCCGCTGCTTCAGGAGATCGCCCGCGAAATCGGCTATGACGGCGCCATTGGCGACGCTGCCGCAGCGCAAGGCGGGCGCTAGCTATCACGCGGGGGCGGGAGCGGCGCGCAAGCGGGCGCTGGCCCCCGCGCCGCCCCTGCCGCCTTTTAGCGAAGAAAATATCGGACGATGCTTGAGATAGTCACTGCTCACGAGCCGGCAGTCCGCCTCGGCGCCTTTATCGGGGTCGCGGTGCTGGTCGGCCTCTGGCAGACGCTCGCGCCCCGCCGGCCGGCGCGGAGTTCCGTGCTGTGGCGCTGGAGCAATAACTTCGCCATCACTCTTCTCAATACCCTAATGCTGCGCCTGCTGTTCCCGCTGCTTGCCGTCGGGCTCGCGGCGATCGCGGCGGAGCGCGGCTGGGGCCTTCTCAACATCATCGATATCCCGTTTCCGCTCGCCCTCCTTGTCGCGCTCATCGTGCAGGACCTTGTGATCTATGCGCAGCATGTGATGTTCCATCACGTCGGCCTGTTCTGGCGCTTTCACAAGATGCATCATGCCGATATCGATTTTGACCTGTCGACCGGCGTGCGCTTTCACCCGGTCGAGATTGCGCTATCGATGCTGATCAAGCTCGCCGTTGTGCTCCTGCTCGGGCCGCCCGTGGTCGCGGTGATCCTGTTCGAGGTGATATTGAGCTCGCTCGCGCTCTTCAATCATGCCAATGCCGGCCTGCCGCCCCGGCTTGACCGGATCATCCGCAAAATCATCGTGACGCCCGACATGCACCGCGTCCATCATTCGGTCATCCGGGCGGAGCATGACAGCAATTTCGGCTTCAATCTCGCCTGCTGGGATTATCTGTTCCGTACGTATCGGGCCGCGCCGGAGGCGGGCCATGAGGGTATGACGATCGGCCTCGACGCCTATCAGGAGAACCGCCGCCAGAGCCTCCTCTGGATGCTGCTGCTGCCGTTCCGGCGCGGCTGATTCAGGACCGCGGCAGGAGATCATCCGCGCCGAGGGTATATGTCTCATAGCGGCGCCAGAGCGCGAGGAAGGCCGCGTAATTTTCCGCCGCATGGTCGCTCGCATCCGCATAGACATGGGCGTTGAAGCGCAGCGTCTCGGCGAAGCAGTCGGAGCGGATCGACGCGCTCAGCCGGCCGAGAATGACGATGCCTTCCTTCACGTCATTGATCAGGCCGAGATAATCCTGCATCGGGATCAGCAGGGCGAAACCTTCGGCGATCTTGTCCTCGCGGAACAGGCTTGCAAAAAAGCGTAAATGATAGCGCGATCGCTTCACATATTTGCGAAGGTCATGCAGTTCGCCGACCGAGAGCGCCCCGACATCCGCACCGCGATTGAGCAGCTCGATATTCCCCTCCTCGATCACCTTGAGGGCGAAGGGCGCAATGGGCTCACGGAGCAGCGCCCGCCCCGAGCGGCCAAGCTTGTCCGACCAGTCGCTCGCCAGCCATTTGTCGAAGGACTTTGCGAAATGCTCGAAATGGCCGCCCGCAATCTCATGGGTGATCAGGTCATATTCGCGCGCCCGCGTCGCCTCGCCGGCGCGGAGCAGCTCGCGCGAGACCTTCCGGAATGCCGGCTTCTCCGTATCCGGCCGCAGCACGCCGTTCAGAAAAACGTCCATGTTGCGCGCCTCACCCAAAAGATCGCCGAAATAGCGGCATTCGCGGTTGAAGGTGCTGCGCACCCCTTTCGGAATGACGGCGCGGAAGATTTGCAGCGCGACCCGCATTCGCCGCATGCCGATGCGCATCTGCATCAGCGCCATCGCATCCCCCGTCTCGCGGAAGCGGTGGAAATTTACATTGAGATGCGCCGTGCAGCCGGCGAAGACGGTTTTCGCCGCCGTCTCCACATCCATGGATCCGTCGAGCGGGATGATTGAGAGTTTCTGGACGCGGGCAGTGGACGGCATGGCATACTCTGACTGGAAAAATTCTCCATTCCAGACGAACATATGCTAATCAGATCAACAACGCAAAAAAACCTAGAGACTAGCGAATGACAAAAATAGAAGACTGGATCGGAAAACAGGAAACACGCTCGGAACGCATTCACCAGCAGTCGCTGAACGGCTTCGCCGCCCTGATGGACGAGGCGGGGCCGACCTCGGACGTGGTGCCGCCGGGCGGCCACTGGATGTATTTCCTGCCGACCGACCGGCAATCGCGCATCGCCGCTGACGGCCACGGCATGAAGGGCGATTTCCTCCCCCCCGTCGCGCTGCCGCGCCGCATGTGGGCGGGCGGGCGCCTGACCTTTCACGCACCGCTTCGCGCCGGCGAGATGGCGACGAAAATCTCCACCATCAAAAACGTCACGGAAAAGACGGGGCGGACCGGCAGCCTCGTTTTTGTCACGGTCGAGCATCTCCTGAAGAATGAGGCCGGCCTTTGCATCACCGAGGAGCATGATATCGTCTACCGCGAGGCGGCAAGCGCCGACGGCGGGGCGAAGAAAGAGCCGCAGCCCGCCCCGGCGGATGCGGCATGGGAGACGACGGTGACGCCCGATCCCGTCCTGCTGTTCCGCTATTCGGCGCTCACCTTCAACGGCCACCGCATCCATTACGACCGCGACTACTGCCTGAAGGAGGAAGGCTATCCGGGGCTTGTGGTGCATGGGCCGCTGCAGGGCACGCTGCTGATGCGGCTCGCGGTTGAGAAGATGGGCGGGCGGGATTTGAAAGAATTCCACTTCCGCAACTTCAGCCCGATCTTTGACACCGCGCCCTTCACGCTCGCCGGCCGGCCCGACGGGGCGGATGGCTGCACCGTCTGGGTGCGCGGCCCGAACGGCGAGCTCGCGGTCGAGGCGACGGCCCGCTTCTGATACGCGTCACGGCAGAGATACCGGCGCATAAAAAAAAAGGGACCCAAAGCGGTCCCTTTTTGATGCGTGCGGTGCGGCGTCTCAATGTTTGTGCGTATGACCGGCGCTCTCGCCGTCCTTGTGGTCGTGGTTGTGGTCGTGGCTGTGACCATCGCTGTCACCGTGCCCCTCGCAGTCGCCTGCCGCCCCCATGGCGCCCGCTTCTTTGATCTCGACCGTCACCTCGATCTTGCCGGCATGGGCAAATTCGAGCGTCAGCGGAAAGCTTTTGCCTTTTTCCAGCGTCTCTTTCAGGCCCATCAACATAATGTGATATCCGCCCGGCTTCATCTCGATCTTCGCGCCGGCGGGAATTTCGACGCCCTCAACCTCGAACATCTTCATCACGCCGTCTTTCTCGGCGACGTTATGAATTTCCACCTTCTCGGCAACCGGGCTGGAGGCGGCGACGAGCATATCGGCCTCAGTCCCGTTGTTATGGATCGCGACAAAGGCGCCGCCCATCTTGATGCTGGCCGGCCGCTCCCGCGACCACGCATCGCTGACCGTGATTCCCTGCTTTGCCGGCGAATGGGCAACCGAAGGTCCAGCGACCAGCATCACCGCCAGCACACCCATCGTCAGGGCGGCAGACAGGCGCTTCACAATTTTCATTCTCTCCTCCTTAACCTGTTACTTTATAGATTTTCGCGAATTTTGCGTGTCATCTCCTCCGGCGTGACGCCAAAGGAAAAGACCGTGATCAACTCCCCGTCGCGCCCCATCAGATAGGTGTAGGCGCTGTGATCGACGAGATAATATTCCTTATCCTGCTCATCGCGCTTTTGCGCATAGACGCGGTATTTCTTCATCACCTCGCCGATCTCTTCGGGCGTGCCCGTGAGGCCGACGACGGAGGGGTGGAAGGCTTCCACAAACTCGGCCATCAGCGGCACCGTGTCGCGCTCGGGATCAACCGTGATAAAGAGCGGCACAACCTCCGCCGCATCCTCGCCTAGCGCCTCCATCGCGACCGAGATTGTCTGCAGTTCCGTCGGGCAGACATCCGGGCAATGGGTGAAGCCGAAAAAGACGAGCGCGAGCTTGCCCTTGTAATCCTCATCCGTCACTCGCACTCCCTCATGGTTGAGCAGGGAGAAGGAGCCGCCGATCTGCGGCACGCCGACAACGAGGGTTGATCTGCTGCCGCCCTCTTTGCCCGGCGTCGGCAGCGCCCCGGCCATCCAGAGGCCGATTGCGGCCGCGCCCGCGAGCAGAAACACAACGATGAGAACAGTAAAAACCTTATTCATTGCCTATCCGTCCGATATATCGGGCTTTTCACATACAAACTGCCATGGATAGACTGCGCCCGTCCCGCCGACAAGTATTATCAGAAAGATGCGACAATGTGGCACATTTGCGGCACCCGCAGGCCGATACGTGATTGACCCTTCATAAAACTGACGATACCTTTCTGGCGGACAGGTAAATCAACCCGCGATGCGCGTCATGATGAGGGTGCGTAAAGAACCATATGAGTGTTTTTATAGCCAAACGTGTTATGACGCTGATTGCGACCCTGATCGGCGCTTCCATCGTTATTTTCATCGTCATGGAAATTCTGCCCGGAGACCCGGCGCTGGTTATCCTTGGCGTCGATGCCTCGCCCGAGGCGGTGCAGGCACTGACCACCCAGCTTGGCCTCGACCGCCCGCCCGTTGAGCGCTACTGGGCCTGGATATCGGGCCTGCTGCAGGGCGAGCTTGGCAACAGCTACGCCTATAAGGTGCCCGTCTGGGAGCTGATCGAAGGCGCGCTTCTCGTCACCGTGCCGCTTGCCTTCCTCGCCATCACCCTCAGCATCATTCTCGCGCTGGTAATTGGCCTTTACGCCGCCGCCAACCATAACAAACTGGGCGACGTCACGCTGATGGGGATCAGCCAGCTTGGCATCTCGGTGCCGAATTTCTGGCTGGCGATCCTCCTGATCATCCTGTTTGCGATCGAGCTCCGCTGGCTGCCCTCGGGCGGCTTTCCGGGCTGGAGCGAGGGCATCTGGCCGAATATCCGGGCGATGATCCTGCCCTCCGTCGCGCTTGCGACCGTGGTCGGCGCCATCCTCGCCAGAATCACCCGCTCCTCGGTGCTGGAAGTCTTTCGCGAGGATTATGTCCGCACCGCCCGCGCCAAGGGACTCAGCCAGCGCGCGACGCTGTGGCGGCATGTCCTTCGCAACGCCCTCATCCCGGTGATGACCATCACCGGCATCCAGTTCGCCGCGCTGCTGACCGGCACGGTAGTGGTGGAAAACGTCTTCCGCCTGCCCGGGCTTGGCACGCTCGTCCTCAAGGCGATCAACAACCGCGATACGATCGTGGTGGAAAATGTGGTGCTGCTGCTCGCCGCCATGATCATTATCGTCAATTTCGTTGTCGATGTCCTCTATGCCGTCATTGATCCAAGATTGAAGGCACATGACATATGAGTGATTCCCGTTTCAAGTCGTTTCTTCGGCGCTGCCGGAAAAGCCGCAGCTTTGTGGTTGGCGGCCTGCTGACCGCCTTTCTGTTGCTGAACGCGCTCATCTCGCTGTTCTGGACGCCGGGATCGGCCTATGACATCGTCATCGCCAACCGCTTCCTGCCGCCGTCCTCGCAGCATTGGCTCGGCACCGACCAGTTCGGCCGCGACATCGTCTCGATGCTGATGACGGGGACGCAGAATTCCATCATCGTCGCCCTCGTCGCGGTCTCGATGGGGCTTTTCGCCGGTGTCAGCCTCGGCCTCCTTGCCTCCGCCCGGCGCGGCTGGACGGAAGAGCTGATCATGCGCCTCTCGGATTTCTCCTTTGCCTTTCCGGCGATCCTCTCGGCGATCATGCTGACGGCGATTTTCGGCCCGGGCGGCGTCAATTCGATCATCGCCATCGGCATTTACAACATTCCCGTTTTTGCCCGCCTGACGCGCGGCTCGGCCAACGCCATCTGGGCGCGCGAATTCGTCATGGCGGCGCGCGCCGCCGGCAAGGGGCGGCTTCGCATCACCTTTGAGCATATTTTGCCGAATATCCTTTCGATCATCATCGTGCAGGCGACCATCCTTTTCGCCATCGCAATCCTCGCCGAGGCTGCGCTCTCCTATCTCGGGCTCGGCACGCAGCCACCGGAACCCTCATGGGGGCGGATGCTGAACGAGGCGCAGAAGCTGATGTTCCTGAAACCGATGCTCGCCGTCTATCCCGGCCTTGCCATCGCCATTGCGGTGTTCGGCCTCAACCTGCTCGGCGATGGCCTGCGCGACGTTCTGGATCCGCGCCTTTCGAGGAAACGCTGATGAGCCTTTTGCATGTCAAGGATCTGAGCATCATCCTCTCGACCAATGACGGGCCGGCGCGGGCGGTGCGTCACCTCAGCTTCAAGCTCGGCAAGGGCGAGACGCTCGGCATCGTCGGCGAGAGCGGCTGCGGCAAGTCGATGACGGCGCTTGCGCTGATGGGCCTGCTGCCGGAGATGAGCCGGACGGAGGGGCAGATCCTGCTGGATGGCGAGGACCTCCTGCAGAAGACGGAGGCCGAGATGTGCCGCGTCCGCGGCAACCGCCTCGCCATGATCTTCCAGGAGCCGATGACCTCGCTGAACCCGGTGCATACCATCGGCCGGCAGATCATGGAGCCGCTGAAGCTGCATCTTGGCATGTCGGATGCGGATGCGCGGGCCGAGACGCTGCGCCTTCTCGATCGCGTCGGCATCCCCAATCCGGAGCGGCGCATCGACGCCTATCCGCACCAGCTTTCGGGCGGCCAGCGCCAGCGCGTGATGATTGCCATCGCGCTCTCCTGCAAGCCCGATATCCTGATCGCCGACGAGCCGACGACCGCGCTCGATGTGACCATTCAGGACCAGATCCTCGAGCTTATCCAGACCCTCGTGCAGGAGGAGGGGATGGCGCTCATCCTCATCTCCCACGATCTTGGCGTGATCTCGGAGAATACCGACAACATCCTTGTCATGTATGGCGGCGCAGCCGTCGAGATGGGCCGCACGGAGCGGATTTTCGATGAGCTGGTGCATCCCTATACGCAGGGGCTGTTCGCCGCCATGCCGAAGCTCGGCCGCGCCCGGAGCGCGCGCCTTGTCACCATTCCCGGCACCGTGCCCGATCTGATCAACCTGCCGGTCGGCTGCACCTTTACCGACCGCTGCCCGCTTGCGACCGAGCTCTGCCGCGACGTGCCGCCGCCGCCGGTGGAAGTTGAAGCGGGGCATATGGTCGCCTGTCACCACCGCGAGGAAGCACGGCGGCGCAAGACCGAGGAGCTTTTTTCATGAGCGATGAGAGCCGCGACATTCCGGTGCTGGAGGTGCACGACCTGGTGCGCCACTACCGCCTGCCGCGCGAGAGCCTGATGCGCGAGCCGGGCTTCGTTTATGCGCTGAACGGCGTGTCGTTTGAAATATACAAGGGCAAGAGCTTCGGCATCGTCGGCGAGAGCGGCTGCGGAAAATCGACGCTGGCGCGCAATGTCATGGCGCTCGAGGAGACCAATTCAGGCTCGGTCAAAATTCTCGGCAAGGAGGTTGTCGGCCTCGGCTTCGACCGTCTCCGCCCGCTCCGCCGGCATTTCCAGATGGTGTTTCAGGACCCTTACGGCTCGCTCGATCCGCATCACAATATCGGCCGCATCGTCGCCGAGCCGCTGGCCGCGCTCGGGCGTCTCTCGAAAAAGGAGAAGGAGGAGCGGGTCCGCGACGTGCTGGTCTCGGTCGGGCTGAAGCCGCATGACGTGGACAAATACCCGCATGAGTTTTCCGGCGGGCAGCGCCAGCGCATCGCCATCGCCCGCGCGCTCATCACCCACCCGGAGCTGATCGTCGCCGACGAGCCGGTCTCGGCGCTCGATGTCTCGGTGCAGGCGCAGGTGCTCAACCTGATGAAGGACCTGCAGCAGAAGTGGGGCGTCACCTATATGTTCATCAGCCACGACCTCGCCGTTGTCGAATATCTCTGCGACGAGGTGGCGGTGATGTATCTTGGCGAGATCGTCGAGCGCGGCCGGACGGAGGATATGTTCAAAAGCCCGGCGCATCCCTATACGCGCATCCTGCTCGATGCCGTCCCCAAGCCCGGGCGCGGCAAGAAGCGCGACCGCATCAAACTCGCCGGCAACGTCACCGGCCAGACGGAGCGGCGCATCGGCTGCCCGTTCCAGGACCGCTGCCCGATGGTGCAGAGCGTCTGCCGCGAGATCAAGCCGCCGCTCGCGCCGGTTGGCGATGCGCATATCGCGGCCTGCCACTTCTCGGCCGAGGTGATGGCGAAGGCGCCGCCGGTCTGACGCGGCCCTAGTAGGGCCGGCCGTCTTTATGCGTGAACTGCCACTGCCCGTCCGGCCCGAGAACGGCCTTCAGATCATCCGCGGGGTAGCTTCCCGCATCGCCCGGGCTGCGATCGCCAATCTCGAGATAGACCACATCCGCGTCCGTGCGGTTGACGAGCTGATGCGCCGCGCCCCCGGCCGGGAAGCCCGCGCAGTCGCCGGGCTGCATCAGCGCCTCGCCGCTGTCGGTCACCAGCGTCGGCGTCCCCTCAAGGATATAGATGAACTCATCCTGCTTTGTATGGCGGTGCAGGAGCGCGGATTCGCCGCCGGGCGCAAGGCGCGTGAGGTTGACGCCGAAATTCCTGAGCCCGAAGAGATCGCCGAGCGGATGCTTCACCCGCCGCCCCATGCGACTGAAAAAGGGCTCGGGATAGTTCGAGGGTTTCACGCGCGGCGGCGCATCCACGGCCCGGATGGTGAGCGGCGGCGCATTGCTGTCCGTTGTCATGGGTAACCTCTCGCTCAGGAGCCGGAAGGTTTTTTGCGAAAATCGAGCGAGGCCGAATTCAGGCAGTACCGCAAGCCCGTCGGCTCCGGCCCGTCGGGAAAAACATGGCCAAGATGCGCATCGCACTTCTTGCAGACCGCTTCGATCCGCTGCATGAAATGGCTGTTGTCCTCCACTTCGCCGATCTTGTCGGGATCGATCGGCTCCCAGAAGCTCGGCCAGCCGGAGCCCGATTCATACTTCGTCTCGGAGGAGAAAAGCGGCTCGCCGCAGCAGACGCAGTGATAGGTTCCGGTTTCCTTGTTATGGTAGTAGCGGCCGGTGAACGGGCGCTCGGTGCCTTTCCTGCGGGTGATCGCATATTCCTCGGGCGAGAGCTGCGCCCGCCATTCCGCGTCGGTTTTCGTGATTTTTTTACTCATCTCTTAATCCTTTTCCGCGCCCCGCGAGCCGGCAGCGGCCGGCCCTTCCTAAACATAAGTCGGGCCGGTGATTTTCTCAATACTTGACGAAAATAGCCGGGTGACCGACAATGACCTCAAGGGTATTGCGGGAGAATGTCTTGAACGAAGTTGTCAGCTTCGACGATCACTACCTGGCCCGGTCCACCAATCGGAGCGGACCGGGGGCGCAACAACCGAATATCTTTTTCAACCGGACGGAACTCGGCCAGATCCTGCAGGTCTATGGCCGCATGGTCGCTACGGCGGAATGGCGCGACTATGCCATTGGCGAAACGAAAAACGCCTGCATCTTCGCCATCTTTCATCGCACGACCGACCGGCCGCTTTTTCGTATCTATAAGGAGCCGCGCCTTGCCGCCAAGCAGGGCGCCTATGCGGTCCTCGCCCAGAACGGCCGCGTGCTGAAGCGCGGCAAAAGCCTCGCGCAGGTGCTGAAAGTCTTTGAGGCGCGCCGCTTCCAGACGGTGGAAGCGGATTGACCGGCGCTTAGACCGGCAGGCCGAGTTTGCGGTAGATAAAGCTCATCAGCCACGCCGGCCCGATCAGCAGGAACTGCACATCCTTGAAAAAGGACGGCTTTTTCCCTTCGATCTTGTGACCGATAAACTGGAAAATCCACGCAATCACAAAAACGCCGATGGCAAACTGCCAGAGCGGCAGGCCGAAGAGCGGCGCCGCGAGATAGGCCTCGATCAGCGCGAAGCAGAGCAGCGTGAACAGCACCATGCCGATGGCGAGCGGCCAGGAGAGCGCGAAATAATAGATGACGGTGAGGAGAAGCGCGAGCGTCGCCCAGTTGAGATAGGGCACCGCCGCGAAGGCGTCCGGCACCGGCGCGGCCCAGAGCAGCGCGACGATGGTCCAGAAGATGGCCGGCACGGCAATCCAGTGGATCAGCTTGTTGGTCGCGTTCCGGTGGCTCTCGCCATATTCGGCGAGCAGCGCGTGAATGCGGCGATTATCTCCCTTTTCGGCGATACCGGATCTCATCATGGCTCCCTCCCCTTGCCGCCGATCGAATGAAGCGGCGCTAGCGGCGCACGCCCGCCCGGGCCAGCAGCCGGGCATCCATCGGCACATTGTGACGGAATTTGGCGCGCGCTTCAAGCACGGGGCGCGCCCGCTCCTGCTCGCCCGCCTCGATCAGGCTGGTCAGCCAGGCAAGCTCGAAAAGGTCGCGCTGCGCATGGCTGCCGCCGATCTCCTGATAGCGCGGCCGGGCGCCGTCGAGATGGCGAAGCGCGGCGCGGTGATCGCCCTCCGCGATGGCGATAAAGCCGCGCGTCGCGGGCAGCGCCACATCGGCCCAGGCGCCGCGCACCACGTCCGGCGCCTCGCGCGCCATGCGCTCAAGGCCCGCCATCAACCGCTCAAGCGCCGCCGTCTCGCCGGCGCGGGCGAGCGCATAGCCGTAATGCATGTCATAGAACGGCTGGTCGTTATAAAGCTCCCGCGCCGCCACATGCGCGCCGATATCCAGCCAGCGGTCCCCGACATCGACGCCGAGCTGTTCCAGCCGCCAGAGCAGCGAAATGGCGTTCACCTGATCGAGGCTGTAGCCCTTCTCGACGCCCCAGACGCGGGTGTCATAAAGCATGAGCGGCGTCTCAAAATCCTCCAGTTCCAGATGAAAGAGCGCCTGATGCCACCAGTTGTGGGTATACATGAAGCTGTTGCGATCTTCCCATTCGCTGGCAAGATCGCGCATCCAGCGGATGCCCTCCTCATGCCGCCCGGTTGTCAGCATGACATGGGCGACGGCGTGATGCGCCCAGGGCTCCTTCCGCTGCATCTCGGTCGCGCGCCGGCCATCCTCCTCGGCGAGGTCCAGCAGGCTCGACTGCTCGCGCGCGAAGGCCCGCATCCCGTAGGCATAGGCAACGTCGCGATGCTCGCCGATCACGCTATCGGCAATCCAGAGGAGCGTCGCGTCATCGCCGATGTTGAAAAAGACATTCTGCGCGAGCTTCGCCGCAAAGAGATCGCGCGGGAAGCTCTCGACATGACGGCGAAGTGTCGCCATCAGCCGTTTCAGCTCCCCGTCATGCAGGTCGCGGACGATGGCGACGAAGGATTGCTCGCGCGCCGTCGCGCCTTTTTGCGCATCCATCATCCGGGCGTAATATTTCGCCGCGATCCGCCGCCCTTCCGAGTTTTCAAAAAAGACGCCGAGCAGGCAGGCATAGGCCGCGGCGATAGGGGACGCCGGTTCCGCATCGGAGGCCTCAAAGATATCGAGGAAATCCGTTCCGAACCCGATGAAGCTCTCCATAAAGCGGTTGATCACCGCCAGCGTGTGATCGGAGCTGCTGCTCACCGGGTTGCCGAACATATCCTCGCGCATTTTCTACGCCTCGTTCAGGAGATCGAGCGGATAAATCGGGCGGCGCACTTTCTCGTAGCGCAGCAGGCGATTATCCGACGTGGTGACGCCCTTGCCATCCAGCGTCAGCGTCGCCTTGCCAATGGGCGCGAAGCCGGCGCGGTAATGGATACGGCTCTTCAGGATAAGATAGCGTTTATATTCGGGCTGGATACCCACCGAGCGGAAAACGCCGGTATCCCACGGCTCATGGTGGTTGGAGACGATGACAATCTCCATATTCCCGGTATCGAGCACGGCGGTCGGGCCCATAAAGACCTTGACGCCGGTATACATCGGGCCGCGCACGATCCACTCGCCATTGGTCAGCGTCTTGACAACGCCGGTCACGGTAAGTGGCTCGCCGACCTCGCCGATGGAGGGCATGTCCGTCTTGCCGCCAAGCTTCAGGGTGATCTTGTTGCCGATGCCGGCCTTCTGCATCTCCTGCACGGCGGCGGGGTCCCAGACGGCGGCGACGGCGACATCCTCCAGCCCCTGGCGCAGCACTTCGGCGATCACCGTCATCACATCCTGCGTCGCGCCGGAGCCGCAGTTATCGGCATGATCGAGCAGCAGGATCGGCCCGTCGGTCATCGCTTTCGCCTTCGCCACCTGCTCTTCGAGCGGCGTGTGCTGATAGATGAACTCCTCCTTCAGCGTCCAGATTTTGGCGAGGATGCGATCGCGCACCTCATCGGCCTTGGCCTGATCGCCGTTGGTGACGACAATGACGGAGTTGCCGGCATCCTTCATATCGGCAAGGGCGAAACCGCCGAAGGCCGTCGCCGCGATGACACCCGGCTCCTTCTCCGCCTCGCGGCACATGCGGATGAGCGTCGCCATCGGCTCATCATCGGTGCCCTGACGCAGCGTCTGGCTGAGGAGCGGCGCATTGCCCCAGGACATCACCGGCCTGATCTTCCCGGCCATGCTGTCGAGCAGCGCCTGCCCGATCTGCGTGCCGACCTCATACATATCGACATGGGGATAGGTTTTATAGCCGATCAGCACCGTGCAGTTCTCGACCATTTTCGCCGTGAGGTTACAATGCAGATCGAGGGTGACGGCGATCGGGAGATCGGGATCGATGGCGCGGATCTTTTCAAGCAGCGTCCCCTCCCCATCGTCGGTCGCCTCCGAGACCATCGCGCCGTGCAGATCCAGCATCGCCGCATCGACACCTTTTCGCACCTCATCGAGAATGGCGTTCGACATCAGCTCATAGGCCTCGCGCGTGACGGGGCCGGACGGCATCGCCTCGGCGGCGACCGGTGTCACAATCTCGGCGCCGGCCTTGCGGGCGAGATCGACGTAAGCGGCAAAGGGCATACCGGTGCCGTCATAGGCCTTCAGTGCCGCCTCCCCGAGATGCGCCCCCCAATCCTGAAACCGCTTCCAGTCCGCGACAATCGGCGAGAAGGTGTTGGTTTCATGTTTCATCATGGCGATAAGGATACGCATGGAGAAGGCCTCGTCTGATTTTTGTAATGGCTGTTTGTTTGCAAACAAGTTTAGCCATTTCGTTTTTTCAGACAACAAAAAACCCGGCGCGATGGCCGGGTTTTCCGTTTTCTATTCGAAAGCGCTTATTCGCGGTTGCCGAGCAGGCTCAGCAGCATCATGAACAGGTTCAGGAAGTTCAGATACATGGAGACGGCGCCCATAACGGCCCCCTTCTCCAGCACTTCGTCGCTGTAGCCATGATAGAACTCGGACTTGATGCGCTGCGTATCGAAGGCGGTGAGGCCGGTGAAGATCAGCACGCCGAGAACCGAGACCACGAAATGCATCATGCTGGAGGCGAGGAAGATATTCACCACCGACGCGATGATGATACCGATCAGCCCCATGAACAGGAATGCACCGAACCCGGTCAGGTCGCGCTTCGTCACATAGCCATAGAGGCTTGCGGCGCCGAAGGTGGCCGCCGTGATGAAGAAGACCCGGACCACGCTTTCCGCGGTGTAGACCTGGAAGATGTAGGAGATGGAGACACCGAAGGTCGCCACCATGATCCAGTAGAGAAGCTTCGTCGTGCTGGCGCTGGTACGGGACATTGCAAACAGCAGTCCGAGCGGCGCGAGCATGACAACCCACTGCAGCGGCGTACCAAAAACGGCATTGAAAAGAGCCGGCGTGGATGCTGTCAGCGCGGCGGTAATCCCGCTGAGCGCAAGGCCGGAGGCCATGTAGTTATAGACCTTCAGCATATAGCTGCGCAGACCCTCATCGAGGACGGCCTGATCGCGCGCACCAACTCGTGTCGTCTGATACTTGGGATAGTCTGTTGCCATATATATTACCTCTGCGGTGTGACTTTGCCAGTATATCGTATTCATCCGGCAGTATTTCAAGAAACCTCCCGATAAAATAAAGCATTAGCACCAATTAGTAAAGCAAACGCCCGCCCGCCCGAGGATCACGATTTGTTGTACGCCGCGGCCCGGTGGCGGGCTGTCAGTCGGCCCGCGTCAAAATATTTCCTTCATCAGGCCCAATTGGCGGCATGTTGCCGCCACAATAGCCGATCAGATTCATCCTCAGAACGTCAGCGAGCGGATCCCTAAAGGGTCGCCGGGTTTGGCTGTTCGACGGACATGCATCGGTAGGTACTGCCGGACCGTCCAACATAACGAAACGGAGCTTATTATGAAAAAACTCATTATTTCTGCCGCCACTGTAACTTTCCTTGCTGCTGCACCTGCAATGGCGGCGGGCCCTGACTTTACAGCAGTTGATACTGACGGCGACGGGTCGGTCACATATGAAGAGCTTGCCGTTGTCATGCCGGATGTAACAAAGGAGCAGTTCAACTCCGTCGACAGCGATGAAGACGGTGTTCTCTCCAAGGATGAGTATGAAGACGCCGTTGAATAATATTCTGATTTAACGGATCATACACTTCCGAATTGAGGCCGCGCCGGGATCGCCCGCGCGGCCTCTTTTCTTGGGCTATTCCGCGCGGAGCGTCGGCGCGACCTTCTCGCCGAGCGCCCGCCACGAGCCGAGCAGCCCGAAGAGAAGCGTCACAGCAACGCTCACAACGACCGTCGCGAGCACCGTCAGCGGCAGGTTGACCCATGTCGCCTCAAGGATGCGCGTCACCACCATATAGGCGGCGAACCAGCCGGTCGCTGCCGCGATCAGCGAGGTTACGAGGCCAAGCAGCGCATATTCGAGCAGGAAGGTCGCGAAGATATCCCGCCGCGTCGCGCCGAGCACTTTCAGGATGACGGCGTCATAGACGCGCTTGCGATGCCCCGCCGCGAAGGCGCCCGCCAGCACCAGAACCCCCGTCACCAGCGTCACAGAGGAGATAGCGGAGACGGCGAGCGAGAGCTGTTCGAGGATCCGGCTGACCGTCTGCAGCGCCTCTTTCATGCGAATGACGGAGACATTGGCGAAGCTGTCGGTCACGGCGCGGAAAAGCGCGTCCTCCGCCGCGCCGTCGGCGCGGGCGGTCGCAAGATGCGAATGCGGCGCGCCGGTCAGGCTGTGCTGATCGAACACGAGGACGAAATTTATCGACATGCTCGACCAGTCGATCTCGCGCAAATTGGCGATTTTCGCCTCGATCTCGCGGCCCATGACGTTGACGGTGAGGGTATCGCCGATGCCGATATTCATTCCCTTCGCGATCTCGCGGTCCAGGCTGACGAGCGGCGGCCCGGCGTAATCTTCCGGCCACCAGCTTCCCTCGACAACGACCGCGCCTTCGGGCGGCGCGGCCGAATAGGTGATGCCGCGATCCCCGCGGAGCGCCCAGCGCGCCTCCGGCGCCACCTCGACCCGCTCCGCCGGCACGCCCGCAACCGCGACGATGCGTCCGCGCATGTTCGGCACATGGTTGACCTCGCTGACATCGGGGATCGCCTCGGCAAGCGTCACGAAGTCATCGAGCTGGTTCGACTGGATATCGATGAAGAAGAAGGCCGGCGCGCGGTCGGGTAGCTGGTCCTGCACCTGCTCCCTGAGGTTGCCCTCGATCAGCGCGACCGTGACAAAGAGCGTGAGGCCGAGCCCCATCGAGAGGACAACGCTGATCGTCGCCGCGCCGGGGCGATAGAGATTACTGATGGCAAGGCGCAAGGACGGCGCCCGCGGCCGCGGCGCCTTGCGCGCGACGTATCTTATGCCATAGCCGACGAGGATGAGCACGCCGAAGATGCCGATGATCGAAAAGGTGAAGATGAAGGCGAACCACGTCTCGCGCGCCGTCAGGATGGCGAGCGCGACAAGCGCCAGGAAGCAGATCGCCAGCAGCGCGAGATAGAAAGCTTTCGGCTTTTGATGGGCCGCGACGATATCACGAAAGAGCGCCGCCGCCGGCGTCTCCCGCGCCCGGGCGAGCGGCCAAATGGTAAACAGCGTCGCCGTCAGCAGGCCGTAGGCGAGCGCGAGCAGCAGCGGCCCGGGCGTGACGATCAGTTCCGGTGGCACCGGCAGGGAGGAGGAGAGAAACTCCGCCGCCACCGCCGATCCGCCAACACCGAGGATGAGCCCGATGAGCGATCCGGCAAGCGCGAGGAACAACACCTGAAGGTAATGCACGCGGAAAATGAAGCCGCTGCTCGCGCCAAGGCATTTCAGCGTTGCGATCGTGGTGATCTTGCCATCGAGATAGGCGCGCACCGCATTGCCGACGCCAACGCCGCCGACGACCAGCGCCGTCAGCCCGACGAGGGTAAGGAAGAGCGCCACGCGGTCAACAAAGCGCTTGATCCCGGGCGCGCCGTTCGAGGCATCCTGCACGCGCCATCCGGCATCGGGAAAGGCCGTCTTTACGGCGTCATGGAACTCGGCCACCGTCCGCCCGGGATCGAGCGCGATGCGGTAATGATAGCGAAGCAGGCTGCCGGGCTGGACCAGCCCGGTCTTGGCCAGCGCCTCGGTCGAGATGATCGTGCGGGGGCCGAGCGCCATGCCTTGCGAGGCCTTGTCGGGTTCGCTCTCGATCACGCCGCGCACCTCGAAATCCAGATCGCCGATGCGAAGGCGGCTGCCCGTTGCAAGATCGAGCCGGTTCTCAAGGCTGCCCTCGACCAGCACGCCGTAAAGACCGTCCTGCGCCTGCAAAAGCGGCGTCGGCGGCGCGGCGGCGCCCTCATCGCCAAGGCGGAGCGCACCGAACAGCGGATAGGCGTTATCGACAGCTTTGAGTTCGGAGAGCGTGCGGGCATCGTTGTCAAGATTGCGCACCATCGCGCGCAAGGTCTGCACCTCGGCGACCCGGCCTTGCGCCGCCATAAAGGCGCGCTCCTCCGCCGTTGCGGCGCGGTGCGTCAGGCGGATATCGATATCGCCGCCGAGAATGACCTGCCCGTTGGCCTTGAGGCCTTCGGTGATGGAACTCGCGAGCGTGCCGACGCCGGCAATGGCCGCGACGCCAAGGATGAGGCAGGCGAGAAAGATCCGAAATCCCTTCAGATTGCCGCGCAGGTCGCGCCGTGCAAACTTCATGGCGAGCGCGAGCGATTCCGCCCCTTTGTCGTTACGCACCGGCGATCGCCTTTTCCATCGCCGCGCTGTTGGCAACAACCCGCCCGTCCTCGATCCGGATGCGGTGCGTGCAGCGCGCGGCGAGCGCCTCGTCATGGGTGATCAGCACCATCGTAGTCCCCTGCTCGGCCTGCAGGCGGAACATCAGCTCGATGATCAGATCGCCCGTGCGCCCGTCAAGATTGCCCGTCGGTTCATCGGCAAGCAGGATTTTCGGGTTCGTCGAGACCGCCCGCGCCAGCGCGACCCGCTGCTGCTCGCCGCCGGAAAGCTGCGCCGGATAGTGACTTTGCCGATCGCCAAGCCCGACGGACTCAAGCCGCGCCGCCGCCGTCTCGAACGCCGCCTTATCGCCCGCAAGCTCCAGCGGAATGGCGACATTTTCAAGCGCGGTCATGGTCGGGATAAGGTGAAAGGACTGAAAGACGATGCCGATATTGGCGCGGCGAAAGCGCGCGAGGGCGTCCTCATCCATCGTCTCAAGCGCGGCGCCGGCAATGCGGACGGAGCCCTGCGTCGGCCGCTCCAGCCCCGCCATGATCGCCATCAGCGTCGATTTCCCCGACCCCGACGGGCCGACGATGCCAACCGTCTCGCCCGCATGGACCGTCAAATCTATCCCGCGCAGGATATTGACCGGACCCGCATCCGACTTAAGTGTAAGATGAATATCGTGAAGTTCGATGATAGCTGTTCGGGGCACCGGCGGATCCATGTGTAAACGACAATTGTAAAGTCTGGATATGGCAGGTTTGGAATGAAAATCAACGTTTTGGCCGTGATTATTGCGGTTTTCTGCCTGCTGCCCTCCGCGCGGGCGGAGGAGGCGCTGCGCATCGTTGCCATTGGCGACAGCCTGACCGCAGGCTATGGCCTGCCGACGGGCGAGGATTTCGTCACCCGGTTGCAGGCGGCGCTGCAGAAGAAAGGCCTGAACCTGCGCATCGAGAATGCCGGCGTCTCGGGTGATACGAGCGCCGGCGGGCTGCAACGGCTCGACTGGGCGCTCGGGACAGACAGCGTGAGCGCCGTTATCCTCGAGCTTGGCGCCAATGATGCGCTCCGCGGCATCGACCCGGCGGAGACGCGGCGCAATCTCTCGCAGATTATCGAGACCATTCAGGCGAAGGATATTCCGGTCTTTCTCGCCGGGATGCGCGCGCCGCCCAGCATGGGCGCGGAATATACGCGCGCCTTTGATGCGATCTTTCCCGAGCTCGCGGAAAAATACGACACCGGCTTCTATCCCTTCTTCCTTGAAGGCGTCGCCGCCGACCCGGCGCTGAACCAGGAGGATTATATCCATCCCAACGCTAAAGGCGTTGAGGTGATCGTCGAGAATATACTACCCTACGTTACGGAGTTTCTGGCACACAGGGTTGCAACTTCTCGCTAAAGGACACGACCATGCGTCTTTTCGTTGCCATTGATCTGCCGGGGGAGATCAAGGCTGAAATCGCCACTCTTCGGGGTGGCATCCCGGATGCCCGCTGGATCGCGGCGGAAAACGCCCATGTCACGCTCGCCTTCATCGGCGAAGTCCAGGGTCCGATGATGATGGATATTTCGCTGGCGCTCGGAAAAATCCGCTACCCGGCGTTCGATCTCGACATCGAAGGCGTCGGCGTGTTCGGCAACAACAGGCGCCCGCGCCTGCTGTGGGCCGGGGTGCGGCCGACGCCCGAGATCACCTTGCTGCATCAGAAGATCGTCACCGCCATTGAAAGCGTCGGCGCGCGGGTTGACGAGCGGCGGTTCCACCCGCATATCACCCTCGCCCGCGTTCACAAATCGCCTTATGAGAAGGTGCGGCATTTCCTCGTCGATCATGCGCTGTTCAAGGTCAAGACGCTGCCGGTGACGAGTTTTTCGCTCTTTTCAAGCCATCTCTCCTCGTCGGGCTCGATCTACAATGAGGAAGTCAGCTATGACCTGCCGGCGCCGGTAGCTTCATAAAGACGTCATAGCGCGTCGATTTGCCGACTATCTGGTGCGAGGGCGCGGGGAGACCCGGCAGCAGTGCCGCCCGGCGCGGCCATTTCAGCACCACGCGTTTTGACGTACAGGCAAGGGCGACCCGCATCAGCTCGGCGCAGTCGGGATCGCTGCCGACCAGATCGCGAAGCTGCCGCATCTCGGCTTTGACGAGCGCCGATTTGCCGCGCGGCGGGTGCATCGGATCGATCAGCACCGTCTCGGGCTTGAGCGATGGCAAGATCTCCCGCGCATCGCCCAGGATCAATGTCATACGGGCGATGATCTCGCCATGCAGCGGGCTTTCCGCCGCCGCCCGCGCCATCGCCTCGGCAAGCAGCCGGTGCATCGTCTCGTTCCGCTCGATCAGCGTCACCCGCGCGCGGAGGGAGGCGAGCAGAAACGCATCCCGGCCAAGCCCCGCCGTCGCATCCACCACATCCGGCGTGACGCCCTTGCGAAAGCCGAGGGCCTTTGGCAACGCCTGCCCCCGCCCGCCGCCCTGCCGCCGCCGGTAATCGACGGCGCCCGAGATGAAATCGACTTTGAGCGGCGCGTCAGCCATCCTGCCTGCCTTAAAAGCCGAGGCTGGTGCGCCACCAGGTCGGCAGCGCGAAGGACGCCCGGTGCAGCTCGGGGTTATAATGCCGGCCCGTCAGCTCCGCGACCGGGGTGGAATAATCATGCCCGTCGAGGCTGTAGAGGAAGAAGCCGAACTCCGCCGCCGGATAAAGCTGGACGATGGAGCGATAGGCCGCAACATGGGGCAAAAGCCGCTCGCGCTGCATGATGGAGACGAGATTCTGGTCCTTGTCGCCGCACAGCTCCTGCAGGAAATAGGCACGCTCCTTACCGACGAAAATGCTGTCGCTGTCGAGCACAACGCCGGTCGGCTTGACGCAGGCCGAAAAATCCTCGCAGAAAGCACGGGTGAAAACGCTTGAGGACGGGCCGACCGGCTCGCTGAGATCGAGGATGATGAGATCGAATTTGTCGCCGCGGGCGCGCGCTTCGCGCATATAGTCGGCCGCATCGCCGATCACCAACTCGGCGCGCGGATCATCATAGTCGCCATTGATACCGAGATATTCTTTCGACAGCTCAACCACCCGCCGGTCGATCTCCACCATCACGACGCGGGTGACAAAGTCATGGCGCAGCACCTCGCGCAGAATGCCGCCATCGCCGCCGCCGACGATCAGCACCTCCGCCGCCTCGCGCTTGCGGCCGAGCAGCGGCACATGCACGGCCATCTCATGATACATGAACTCATCGGCATGGGATGCCTGTACCAGCCCGTCGAGGGTCAGCACCCGGCCGAACACTTTATGCTCGAAAATCTCGATCTTTTGATACGGGCTCTGCTCGGCATGCAGCAGCTCCATATCCATGGCATGGGTAAAGGCGATGCCTTCCGTCTCTTCATGCCACCAGTTCCGGCTGATCTCGCTGATTTTTGTCATCGGGTCTCTACTCGCTCTGGACTTGCAAAGGGTCTCTCAACATAGTTACGAGGGGTCATAATAGAGTTTCGGGAGAATATCCATGACAGAAAAACTGAGCGCGGAAGAAATTGCTGCGGCGCTCGAGGCGATCGACGGATGGGAGCGCGCCCGGGGGCGTGAGGCGATCACGAAAAGCTTCCGCTTTCGCAGCTTCAATGCGGCCTTCGCCTTTATGACCCGCGTCGCGCTCGAGGCCGAGAAGATGGATCACCATCCCGAATGGTTCAATGTCTACAACCGGGTCGAGGTGACGCTCGCCACCCATGACGCGGGCGGGCTGACCAGAAAGGATTTCACGCTCGCGGCCTTCATGGACAAGGCCGCGAACGCGGCGTGACGCGGCTTACTTCGGCGCCATGCGGATCGCGCCGTCGAGGCGGATGACCTCGCCGTTCAGCATCTGGTTCTCAACGATCTGACGGGCAAGCTGCGCATATTCGGCGGGCTTGCCAAGCCGGCTCGGGAACGGCACCGAGGCGCCGAGCGCCGCCTGCACATTCTCGGGCAGGCTTTTCAGAAGCGGCGTCTCGAAGAGGCCGGGCGCGATCGTGACAACGCGAACGCCAACCGAAGCGAGATCACGCGCGATGGGGAGCGTCATGCCGACGATGCCGCCCTTTGAGGCGGAATAGGCGGCCTGCCCGATCTGCCCGTCGAACGCGGCGACCGAGGCGGTATTGATGCAGACGCCCCGCTCGCCGCTTTCCATCGGCTCATGGCCCGCCATCTCGGCGGCGGCGCGGCGCAGGCAGTTGAAGGTGCCGATCAGATTGACCGAAATCACCTTCTCGAAGGTATCAAGCGGATGCATCCCCTTGCTGGAATAGGTTTTCGCCGCCGGGCCGATGCCGGCGCAGTTGACCAGGATGCGGACCGGGCCATGCGCCTCCCGCGCCTTTGCAAAGGCCGCGTCGAGCGAGGCATCATCGGCCACGTTCGCCGCGCAGGCAACGCCGCCGATCTCGGCCGCTATCGTCGCCGCCTGATCCGCATTCATATCGAGAATGGCGACCTTCGCCCCGGCCGCGGCGAGCATCCGCGCCGTCGCCTCCCCAAGCCCCGAGGCGCCGCCCGTCACAATCGCCGCTTTTCCAGAAATATCCATTATGTTCTCCAGTTTTTTTCAAGGGAATATCCGAATTTCAGCATTTTCTTTATACCGTCGCGGTGAAAATGTGAAGATTGAGCTTCTTGTAATAATCAAAGCGCCGAACCATATTCACCCCATGACGCAAACGCCCGATGATGATCTCTCCGCCTTCGATGCGGATAAGCTGGAAAGCGACAAGCGCCTCGTGATGCGCGAGTTTGCGCACAAGCTCCGCCGCAATGTCGGGCGCATTCCCTTCGCCGAAGATGTGACCTCCAGCTTTTACTGCGCGGTGGACAGCAAAAGCCCGGCGTTCGTCAAGGCGGTGCTGTTCGGCGCGCTTGCCTATTTCATCCTGCCGACCGACGTTATTCCCGATTTCCTTGCCGGCATCGGCTTTGCCGATGATGCGAGCGTCCTTCTCGCGGCGATGAACACGGTGCGCAAACATGTGACTGACGAGCACCGGGAGAAGGCGCGGGTATTCCTCAAAAAAGAAACCGCGGAAGAATCCGTCGCGTCCGACTGACGCTGCCCTTGAGCCATTCAACATCCCTTATTGCACAAACGCGCCAGAAGTCTTAGGAATTGAGATAGAGGGCATTTATTTGCTATATATCCTCAATCGATTCTGATCTCACGCGCTGACAATAAGGAACCCCGAATGAGTGACAGGAAAATCTACCCCGATGCCAAAGCGGCGCTGGAGGGCATTCTGAAGGACAATATGACCCTGATGTCCGGCGGCTTCGGGCTCTGCGGCATCCCCGAAACGCTAATCGAAGCGGTCAAGGAAGCGGGCGTCAAGGGACTGACGGTTATTTCTAACAATGCGGGTGTCGATGGGATCGGTCTTGGCGTGCTGCTGGAGAGCAAGCAGATCAAGACGATGATCTCGTCCTACGTCGGCGAGAACAAGATGTTCGCCGACCAGTTCCTGAAGGGCGAGCTTGAGGTGATCTTCACGCCGCAGGGCACGCTCGCCGAGCAGATTCGCGCCGGCGGCGCCGGCATTCCGGCCTTCTTCACCAAGACCGGCGTCGGCACGCTGGTTGCCGAGGGCAAGGAAGTGCGCAATTTTGACGGCGAGGATTATGTGATGGAGCGCGGCCTTGTCGCCGATGTCTCGCTGGTCCATGCCTATATGGCGGACAAGGAAGGCAACCTCGTCTTCCGCAAGACCGCCCGCAACTTCAATCCGATGATGGCAACCGCCGGCAAGATCACGGTCGCCGAGGTGGAGCATCTGGTCGAGCCCGGGGAGATTGACCCCGATCATATCATCGTGCCCGGCGTCTTTGTGCAGCGGATTGTGCATGTGCCGAACCCGGTCAAGCATATCGAACAGCGCACGACCCGCCCCCGCAACTGATTGCCAAGACAGACAGAGGATAACAATATGGCCTGGACGAGAGAACAAATGGCGCAGCGCGCCGCCCGGGAACTGCAGGATGGATTTTATGTCAATCTTGGCATCGGCATCCCGACGCTGGTCTCCAACTATATCCCCGAGGGGATGGAAATCATGTTTCAGAGCGAGAACGGCATGCTCGGCATGGGCCCCTTCCCCTTCGAGGGCGACGAGGACCCGGACCTCATCAATGCCGGCAAGCAGACGGTGACGGAGCTTCCGACCACCAGCTATTTTTCGAGCGCCGACAGCTTCGGCATGATCCGCGGCGGGCATATCAACCTTTCCATCCTCGGCGCCATGCAGGTTGCCCAGAACGGCGATCTCGCCAACTGGATGATCCCCGGCAAGATGGTCAAGGGCATGGGCGGCGCGATGGATCTCGTCGCCGGTGTGAAGAAGGTGATCGTGGTGATGGAACACACCGCAAAGGGCGAGCCGAAGCTGCTGAAAGCCTGCACCCTGCCGCTGACCGGCAAGGGCGTCATCGATATGGTGATCACCGACATGGCGGTCTTCAAATTCGACAAATCGGGCGCGACGCCGGTGATGAAACTGGTCGAGCTTGCCGACGGCATCACGCTCGATGAGGTGAAGGCGGCGACGGAAGCGGAATTCGAAGTCAGCCTCTGATTTTGCAGATGTAAAAAAAGCTCCGGATGAACGTCCGGAGCTTTTTCTTTTGTGCGCCGCGCGCCCGCCCGTCACGTCGGGCCGATGCGCGTTTCCGCCTTGGTCCTTGCCAAAACTTCCCTCTCCGCCTTGCTTTTCTTCGCCTCGCGGATGGCAATATAGATGGAGGACGCGAAAATCACCGCCGCGCCGATATAGGTGAAGATATCCGGCTGCTGCATGAAGAAGATGAAGCCGATCAGCGCCGAAAAGATCAGGCGGAAGAAATCGAACGGCATCACGACGGTGGCATCGGCGAGCGCGTAGGCCTTGGTGAAGCAAAGATGCCCGAGCGTCGCGAGGAAACCGATCATCAGGATGGCGATGATCTGCTCCGTTGTCGGCATCTC
Organism: Sneathiella sp.; assembly: GCF_036844445.1. Lineage (GTDB taxonomy): Bacteria > Pseudomonadota > Alphaproteobacteria > Sneathiellales > Sneathiellaceae > Sneathiella. The sequence continues at coordinate 111,032 of NZ_DAIUFV010000002.1, forward strand.
CCAGACGAAAATCGCAGGAATCAGCGACATCGGCAGGATCAGGATCTGCGTCCAGGCGACGATGGCGGCCGGCCGCTCGGTGCGCGAGAGGAGTTTCACCATCATCACCGCGAACGCCATGGTGAGCGCCGAGAAAATCGCCGCATAGGCGCCGAGGCTAAGTTCGGTAAAGCCCGGGCGGAGAATGATCATCGCGCCGGAAAAGCCGACCAGCATGGCAAGCGTGCGGCGGATACCGACCATCTCTTTCAGGACGAAGACGGCGAGAATGGTGCCGAAGATGGGGGCGGTGAAGTTGAGCGCCACCGCATCGGCGAGCGGCAGGACGCTGATCGCGTAGAACCAGCTCACCATCGAGAAAAAGCCGACGAAGCTGCGCAGGCAATAGGCGCCGATCCGCTTGGTTTTCAGAACGCCAAGGCCGTTGCGGAAGAACCACGGCAGGAAATAGAGCAGCCCCGCGAGGTTGCGCAGGAACACGATCTCGAAGGTATGCATTCCCGTATCGGCCATGAAGCGAATCAGCCCCGCCATGGCCGACAGCACAAGACAGGCGATGATCATCAGGATCGCGGCCTGCAACACCGTGGAAATCTTGTAAAAGGGGCTTATCAGGAAACGAATAAAAGCCATGGCACCAACAACAACTATCCGGCTATCGAAAGCGGGAAACTGATTAATGAAAAATGCCGGATGTCGGCCCCCGTATCAGAATTTCCTAAGCCATAGAAGATTGAGTCCGTTCAGCATTTTATAGACAGGCGCGAAACGGGCGCGAAAATTCGGCCAGCTCAAAGAGAATGCCGTCTGAATGTCGCGTAAACGGCGGGTCCCGTCAAGCTGCCTGACGAAATCGGCGCTGCCCTCGGGCACCGCGATCTCGATCGGCTGGCCGTCGAACGGCACGGTGAGCGTCTCCCGCCCGGCAAGCGCGGCCGCGAGCGGCGCGGGATTGCCATCGCGAAGGAAGGGGATCATGTCGGGATCAAACGCGGCCACCCCCGGCGCGGAGCCGCCTATCTTGCGGGTATAGAAGCTGTGCGTCTTGAGCGTGCCGGCGAGATTTTCGGCCAAAGCGGCCCGCGCCTCGGGCGAGAGATTGCGGGCGCGTTTGCGAAGTTCCGGCTCTTTCAGATAAAGCTCCGGCTCATAGCGGACCGGCTCGATAAAGCCGAGCAGCTCCATCTCGGCGGTCGCCAGCAGGTCGAACAACTCCCCGACCAGGTAGCTGCGATCGCGCGGATGCAGCAGCAGGTCATAGAGCGCGGCGTCATCGTCCAGTTTATGATCGCCGAGGACGGGATTGCGTTTCAGCCAGTGGCCGGGCGAAAGATCGCGCAAAAGATGCTTGGCGACCTTCACCTGCTCGCCCGTCGGCGCGTCCCCGGCAAGCATTTTCAGCGCCTCCTGCACCGGGTAGACGCCGGTCCGGCCAAGCGTCGCATAGACCATCAGCCCCATGCCGCCGCCATCCTGAAGCACCGCGGCGAGTGCCGCCAGCCCCGCCTCGGGCTCTTCCAGATGATGCAGCACGCCGCAGCAATCGATATAGTCAAACGGCCCGATGCCCATGCTCGGCAAATCAAGCAGCGAGCCGGACAGAAAGGTGATGTTTTTAAGGCCCCGCGCTTCGGCGCGCGCTTCGGCGATGCGCCGGCTCGCGGCCGAGAGATCGAGATAGGTGACCTGCCCCGCAAGGCCGCGATCGGCGAGCTGCTGCGCCAGCATGATGGCGGCATCGCCCGTGCCGCCGCCCGCAACGAGCGCGGAAAAGGGCGCGGAAAAATCCCGCGCCCCGGCGAAAATATAGTGGTTCAGCTCATCCAGATGGCTCGGGCTGCCGGTGATGAGACGCTTCTTCTCATCCAGGGGATTGCGCGGGGGATAGGGAAAATCCTCATACTGACGCTTGACCAGCCGGTCGCGCCCCCCGCGCCCTCCTTTCATTGCCGGTCAGTCCTTGACCGTGATGATGATCTTGCCCGTGCTCTTGCGCGAAAGCAGCGCCTTCATCGCGTCGGCGCCTTTCTCGAGCGGGAAATGCATCGAGACATGCGGCTTCAGCTTGCCGTCCTTCACCATATCCAGCATCGTCTTGAAGTTGGCGCGGTTCTTTTCGGGGAAGCGGCGGGCGAATTCACCCCAGAAGACGCCGATGACCGAACAGCCCTTGAGCAGCACGAGGTTGGTCTTGAGCTCGGCAATCCGTCCCGAGGCGAAGCCGATCACCAGCAGCCGGCCGTCCCAGTTGATGCAGCGCATCGACTGATCGAAGGCATCGCCGCCAACGGCGTCATAAATGACATCGGCGCCCTTGTCTCCGGTCAGCTCCTTCACGCGGTCGCGGATATTCTCGCGCGAATAGTTGATGACATGATCGGCGCCATATTTGCGCACGATGTCCATTTTCTCGTCCGAGCCGACCGTCCCGATGACGGTGGCGCCCAGCGCCTTGCCAAGCTCGACGGCATTCAGCCCGACCCCGCCCGCGGCGCCATGCACCAGCAGAACCTCGCCCGGCTGCAGCCGGCCGCGGTCGACCAGCGCGTGGTAGGTGGTGCCGTAGGTCACCGGGAAGCCCGCCGCCTCGTCATAGGGCATGTTGTCGGGGATCTTGTAGGTGCCGGCGGCCGGCGCGATGACATATTCGGCAAAACCGCCGACGCCATGGTTGGCCATGACCCGATCGCCAACGGCGAGACCGGTCACCCCTTCGCCGACCTCGGTGATGATGCCGGAACATTCCATGCCCGGCGAGAAGGGAAACGGCGGCTTGAACTGATATTTCCCGGCCACCATCAGCGTATCAGGAAAGTTGAGGCCGACCGAGTGGACCTCGATCTTCACCGTGCCTTTCGTCACCCGAGGCTCAGGCACATCCTCCATCACGAGAACATCCGGATCACCAAATTCTTTACATACCAGTGCTTTCATCATTTTTATCCTGTGATTATTCTTTTTATGCGGGGTGCGCCCGCCCCAACCTACCTTCGATCGAAAGCCGGGGTCAACTCTCCGTTCGCGGCGGCAGCACGGCGTGGAGCTCGCCAACCCGCATATTGTTGCGATTGCGAAGTTCCGGCTGCACAAAGCGATCGATCGCGTTGTGCATGTCCGCATCGAGCGCGCCAAATTCATCAAGGAGGGCGCCAAGCGCCACCTCGGCGGCCCGCGTCGTCCCGTCGAGCGCCTTCAAGGCAATGCCGATCCCGGCCTCCGGCAGCGCGGCGAGATAGACGGCCTCCGCCCCCACCTTGGCGATCACCCGCCCCTTTGCGGCGCGGTTGAGCGCGGTGCAGAGCCGCTCCGATCCGGCAATCATCTCAGGGTAGGCGGCAATCGCCTTTTGCAGGCGATGGCAGGCGGCGGCGCGCTCCGTCGGCAGTTTCGACGGATCGGCGAAGCGCGCGATCGCCGTCGCCGCGCGATCGAGCGGAATGGCAATGGTCGGGATCGAGCAGCCGTCGGTGCCGACAGGCGCTTTTGCAAGATCGAGCCCGGTGAAATCTTCCAACACGCGGACAATCCGCTGCTGCACCGGGTGATCGAGCCCGATATAGCCCTTTAACGGCTCCTTCATATGCCGGGCGGTGCAGAGAAAGCCCGTGTGCTTGCCCGAGCAGTTGTTATGTGCCGCCGTCGGCGTCTCGCCTCTCGCCGCGAGGGCCCGCGCGGCGACGTCATAGGATGGCCAGTGGCTGCCGCATTCGAGCGCCTCGATGCCAAGGCCGAGCCGATTGAGCCACTCTGTCACCGCCTCGACATGGATCGGCTCGCCCGTGTGGGAGGCACAGGCAAGCGAGAGTTCTTTTTCGGTGACGTTAAAGGCATCCGCCGCCCCCGTCTCGATCAGCGGCAGCGCCTGCAGCGGCTTGATGGCGGAGCGGAGATAGACGGGCGTATCGACGGGCCCGAAGGCGCGCAGCAGGCGGCCATCGGCGTCCGCGATGGCGGCGATAACCTGGTGCCTGCTTTCAACGATCGGCCCGCGCGTCACTTCGACCGTCAACGGAGACCTTGCGATATCGGGGCTGGATTGGCTATTCATAACACCGGATCAGTTCGCTGTTGAAACCATGAGGATTGTTTACCAGCAATCCGCCGAGGAGAGTAGAGCAAATGACAATTGCCCGTGGATATTTCGGCGTCGGCGTTGAAGCCATCAGCAAACCGATGAACGCCGGCAATCTTTTTCGCACCGCCCATGCATTCGGCGCGAGCTTCCTGTTCACGATCAATGCGGAGCCTGCCGTGCGCCGGGTCCGCTCCGACACATCCGCCGCATACAAGAATATTCCCTGGTACGAATTCGAGTCGGTCGGCGGCATGCTGCTGCCGAAGGACTGCCGAATCGTCGGTGTCGAGCTGCTCGACGAGGCGACGGACCTGCCGAGCTTCTACCATCCGCTGAACGCCGCCTATGTGCTCGGGCGCGAACGCGGCTCGCTGTCGCCCGAGATGCAGGAAAGGTGTGATTACTTCATCAAAATTCCGACAAAATTCTGTCTGAATGTTGCAACGGCAGGGGCAATCGTTATGTATGACAGGATCATCTCTCACGGTCGCTTTGCCCGCCGCCCGACGAGCGAACTCGGCGAGCCGATCCCGCTGAAACGTCACGTTCAGGGAGCACCCAAAAAGCGCCGGGCCGAGCGGGAAATGGAAGGTTAAGTCGCGTTACCAACAGCAGGCAGAGTAAATGTTCCCGATTAAACAAAATTTGAAGACGGCCGGGGTGGAAAAACCGCTCCGGCAAGGTTATGCTTTGTCCATGAGTAAAGTCGCATCCTTTTTTATTCTTATCTTTTCCCTCACCCTCGCGCTCGCAGGGCCGCTTCAGGCACAGCAGGCGGAGCCGCGCGCGCTCGGAAGTTTTGATGACTGGCTTGCCTACAGCTGGATCGAAAATGGCAACAAGGTCTGCTACATGCTGTCCCGGCCGCTGAAATCGACGCCGCAGAATGTCCGCCGGGGCGACATCTATGTGATGGTGACCTACCGGCCGAAATCCGTCTCGAAAGAAGAGGTGAGCCATGTTGCGGGCTACCCCTTCAAAGACCGCTCCACCGTGGAGGCGTCCATCGGCAGCAACAAATTTCTGCTGGCGACCAATGGCGAGGTTGCCTGGGTGCCGGAAGGGGAGAGCGATGCGAAGCTGATTGCCGCGATGCGCGGCGGCGCAACCATGGTCGTTCGCGGCACATCCAGCCGCGATACGCTGACCGTGGATACCTATTCGCTGAAGGGCTTCACGGCCGCCTATCAGCAGATTAGAAAAAGCTGTACTTGAGCGGCCATAGAAGAGTATAAGCCGCTTTTTAACCCGAAGTGAATGTCATGACCCCACTCATTCCCGATGTCGATGCCATCGACCGTCAGCCGGAGTTGCTGGCCATCCGCAAGAGCCTGATCGGTCTTGATCGGGAGGATATTGCCGCGGCGCTGACGGAGATCGGCGTCGAGGCGAAGGCCGCCCGCATGCGCGCCCGGCAGCTGTTTCACTGGCTCTATTATCGCGGCGCCAGCAGCTTTGACGACATGACATCCATCTCAAAGGAGATGCGCGCCCTGCTCGCCGAGCATTTCACTGCGGCGCGGCCGGAGATTTCGTCGCTTCTCACCTCCACCGACGGGACGCGCAAGTGGCTGGTGAAATTCCCCGACGGGCAGGAAGTCGAATCCGTGCATATCCCCGAAGAAGACCGCGGCGCGCTCTGCGTCTCCAGCCAGGTCGGCTGCACCCTGACCTGCAGCTTCTGCCATACCGGCACGATGAAGCTGGTGCGCAACCTGACGGCCGGCGAGATTATCGCGCAGATGCTGGTCGCGCGCGATACCATCAACGAATGGCCAAGCCCGAAGGGCGAGCGGATGATCTCCAACATCGTCATGATGGGCATGGGCGAGCCGCTGCTGAATTATGACAATGTGTCGAAGGCGCTCCGCATCATCATGGACGGGGAAGGCATTTCCCTCTCCAAGCGGCGGATCACCCTCTCGACCTCCGGAGTCGTGCCGAAGATCCGCCAGTGCGGCGAGGAGCTGGGCGTCAATCTCGCCATCTCGCTCCATGCGGTAACGGACGAGGTGCGCGATATTCTCGTGCCGATCAACAAGCGCTACCCCATCAAGGAGCTGCTGCAGGCCTGCCGGGAATATCCGGGCGCCAACAATGCGCGGCGCATCACCTTCGAATATGTCATGCTGGACGGCGTCAACGACAGCCCGGCGGAAGCGCGCGAACTGGTCCGGCTTTTGAAGGACATTCCGGCCAAGGTCAACCTCATCCCCTTCAACCCGTGGCCCGGCACGAATTACCAGTGCAGCAGCAACAATGCCATGCACCGCTTCGTCAAGATCATCAATGATGCGGGCTATTCCTCGCCCATCCGCGTGCCGCGCGGGCGCGACATCATGGCGGCCTGCGGCCAGCTTAAATCGGCGAGCACGAAGGCCCGCGCGTCCGAACGGCGCGCCGGCGCAGAAGGCGCAGGCGCCGCGCTTTAGGCCGCGCGCTTCAGAGATCGAGCGTCATAACGATGGCGGTCGGGCGCGTATAGCCTGCGTGGGTCGTCCGCCCCGTCTCGCGAAAGCCGTGGCGGCGAAAGAAATCATGCACCTCGGTAAGCTCGATGCGCGATTCAAGCTCGATCCGCCGCTTGCCCGCCTCGCGACAATAATCCACCGCCCGCTTGACAAGCGCCCGGCCCGCACCCGATCCCTGCACCGCGGGATCGACGGCGAGCTTGCCCATATACATCGCCTCCCCCATATCGCGGAGAAAGACGCAGCCGACCAGCTTCTCCCCGTCGCGGGCGAGCAGCAGCGTCTCGGCCTCCGCCTTCTCGGCGATCGACTGTTCGGTCAAAAGCCGCATTGAGGACGGCGGATCGATGCGCGGCGCCATATAGGCGAAGGCGCGACGGATCAGATCGAGAAGCGCCGGCCAGTCGGTAAAGTTTTCATCGCGGAGCGAAACCTCAAGCATTGCTCCCTCCCCTCACTTCGCGAGCGCGGGCGCGGGCCGCCGGCGCAGCAGATAGACGATCATGCCGATCACCAGCCCCCAGAAAGGCGCGCCGATGGAGAGCAGCGTCACGCCGGAGGCGGTGACGATAAAGGTGAAAATAGCGGCATCACGCTCGGCCTCGCTCCGAAGTGCCGTCTCAAGGCTGTTCGCAATGGTGGAGAGCAGCGCGAGCCCCGCAATGGCGAGGATGAGCGAGGTTGGAAAGGCGATGAAAAGCGCCGTCAGCGTCGCCCCGAAGAGGCCGGCAAGGCAGTAGAAAAGCGCCGCCCAGTAGACGGCAAAATGCCGCTTCTTCGGGTCGGGATGCACCTCCGGGCTCATGCAAAGCGCGGCGGTGATGGCCGCCAAATTGAAGGCGAAGCCGCCAAAAGGCGCGAGGATCAGCCCGGTGACGCCCGACCAGCCGATCAGCGGGGAGGCCGGCACGTCATAGCCGTGGGTGCGCAGCGCCGCGATCCCCGGCACATTCTGCGACGCCATGGTGACGATAAAAAGCGGAATGCCAACACCAATCAGCGTGGGCAGCGAAAAGCTCGGCATGGTGAAAACGGGCATCGTCAGGGCGAAATCCGCCGGGATGCTCCCCATCTCGCCCATGAGAAACGCGACCACAATGCCGGCGAGGAAGGTGAGCGGGATGACATAGCGCGGAGAATAGAGCTTCGCCGCGAGATAGACGGCGACCATCACGCCAACCAGCAGCACATTGTCCTCCATCGCCGCGAAGGCATCGAGCCCGAAGCGGAGCAGCACCGCCGCGAGCAGCGCCGCCGCCAGCGACTGCGGCACGAAATCCATGATCTTCTGAAACAGCCCCGTGACGCCCGCGAGCGTGAGAAGCGCCGAGCAGAAGAGAAAGGCGCCGATCGCCTCGCCCATCGGCACGCCCGGCAGGCTGGTCACAAGCAGCGCCGCGCCGGGCGTCGACCAGGCGATCAGGATGGGCTGCTTATAGCGGAGCGTGAGCAGGAAGCTGCTGACCCCCATGCCAAGGCCGAGCGCCCAGAGCCAGGAGCTGATCTCCGCCGGGCTCGCGCCCGCCGCATTCGCCGCCTGAAAGATGATCGCGCCCGCGCCCGCGTAGCCGACGAGCACCGCGACGAAGCCGGCCGAAATATAGCTGGGTGAGAAAAAACGTCGCATTGCCTTGCTCCTTCCGCCAAGATATACGTTATAACGCACATGGGTGGCGCAGCCTAGCAGATGTACGTTATAGCGCACAAGCGAAAACGGAGTGAAAATGCAGGACCGCAAGGATCATTTGGTCGAGACCCTGAAAGGCTTGCGCAAGGAGCGCGGCTGGAGCCTTGATGCCGCCGCCGCGGCAACCGGCGTCAGCAAGGCCATGCTCGGCCAGATCGAGCGCGGGGAATCAAGCCCCACCACCGCCGTCCTCTGGAAGCTGGCAACCGGTTTTCATGTCTCTGTCTCCGCGCTGATGGAGCCGCTGCCGGAGCTTGCGGCCGAAACCCTCATCCGCGATGCCGACGTGATCCGCTCGACGCCCGGCGATAGTGGCATGGCGGTCGCGCCCCTTTTCCCCTTCGAGGCGCGCTTCGGTTTTGACCTGATGGAGTTGACCTTCCTGCCGGGCTATGAGCGGCTTTCCGAGCCGCATGAGGCGGGCGTCATCGAACATGTAACGATTATCGAGGGCCGCATGGAAATCCTGACAGAGGGGAAATGGCACGCGCTCAAAGCCGGCCAGACCATCCGCTTTCGCGGCGACCGGCCGCATGGCTATCGCAACCGGACATCCGAAAAAGCCGTCACGCTGTCGGTCATTCATTATCCCTACCGGGCCTGAGCGCGCCGAAAAGGGCGCTTGCGAAGCGGCCGCATTTCGCCTAGTTTGCGCTGCAAATTCACCCGAACTACAGATTCCTTCATCGAGGTTGCCTGTCATGTCCCAACAAATCAAAAAAGTCGTGCTCGCCTATTCCGGCGGACTTGATACCTCCGTTATCCTGAAGTGGCTGCAGACCACCTATAATTGCGAGGTTGTGACCTTCACGGCCGATCTCGGGCAGGGGGAGGAGCTGGAGCCGGCCCGCGCCAAGGCCGAGATGCTGGGCATCAAAGAAATCTATATCGAGGATCTGCGCGAGGAATTCGTCCGCGACTTCGTCTTTCCGATGTTCCGCGCCAATGCGGTCTATGAGGGACAGTATCTGCTCGGCACCTCCATCGCCCGGCCGCTAATCGCCAAGCGCCAGATCGAGATTGCTCGCGAGGTTGGCGCCGATGCGGTGGCGCATGGCGCGACCGGCAAGGGCAATGACCAGGTCCGCTTCGAGCTGGGCTACTATGCGCTCAACCCCGATATCAAGGTGATTGCGCCGTGGCGCGAATGGGATCTCAACTCGCGCACCAAGCTGATCGAGTTTGCCGAGAAGAACCAGATCCCGATCCCGAAAGACAAGCGCGGCGAAGCTCCCTTCTCGGTCGATGCGAACCTTCTGCATATCTCGGCCGAGGGCAAGGCGCTCGAAGATCCGTGGCAGGAAGCGGGCGAATATGTCTATTCGCGCACCGTCGCGCCGGAGGATGCGCCCGACAAGCCGACCTATATCGAGATCGACTATGAGCGGGGCGATCCCGTCGCCATCAACGGCAAGCGGATGAGCCCGGCGGAGCTGCTGACCGCGCTCAACAAGGTTGCGGGCGAGAATGGCATTGGCCGGCTCGACCTCGTCGAAGGCCGCTTCGTCGGCATGAAGTCGCGCGGCATTTACGAGACGCCGGGCGGCACGATCATGCTGGAGGCACATCGCGGCATCGAGCAGATCACCCTCGATCGCGGCGCCATGCATCTCAAGGACGATCTGATGCCGCGCTATGCGGAGCTGATCTATAACGGCCTCTGGTTCTCGCCGGAGCGCGAGATGCTGCAGGCCCTCATCGACAAGAGCCAGGAGAAGGTGACCGGCACGGTCCGCCTCAAGCTCTACAAGGGCCGCGTCAGCGTCGTCGGGCGCAAGAGCCCCTATTCGCTCTATTCGATGGAGCATGTCACCTTTGAGGAAGACACCGTCTATGACCAGCGCGACGCCGAAGGCTTCATCAAGCTGAACGCGCTGCGCCTGCGTCTCCTGCACCGCCAGAAGAACTGATCGCGCTCAATGAAGACGATAGCCCGGCGGCGGGCCATCGTCATCATCGTCATCGAAGAAATCGTCGAAGCGGTCCTTCTCGAAATCGGGGACGTCCTCGACGTAGGGCACATAGCGGTCCTTGATGAAAAGGAACGCGGAGAACAGCGCGCCGGCAATCGCCCCGAAGGCGAGGATTGTCGGCGCGGTCGGCACCCAGGGAAGCGATATCCCCAAATCGAGCGCGGCGACAAGAAACAGCAGCCCGGCGAGCGGCAGGGCGAGAAAAATCACGCTGAAGACGATCCCGACGAGCGCGCCGATGACGACAAATTTTACAAATCGGGCGAGAAGATCGGGAGAAAAGCGCACGGGGCTTCGTTACACCTCCGGCACTTCAATCCCCATCTGACGGCAGGCCGCCGTCACGGTGTTGGCGAGCAGGCAGGCAACCGTCATCAGCCCGACGCCGCCCGGCACCGGCGTAATCGCGCCGGCAACCTCCACCGCCTCGGCAAAGCAGACATCACCGACGAGACGCGTCTTGCCATCCTCTTTCGGGATGCGGTTGATGCCGACGTCGATGACCGTCGCGCCCGGCTTGATCCAGTCACCGCGGATCATTTCCGGGCGACCAACGGCGGCAACGAGAATATCGGCGCCGCGGCAGACGGCCGGCAGGTCGCGGGTGCGCGAATGGGCGATGGTGACGGTGCAGTTCTCAGAGAGCAGCAGGCTCGCCATCGGCTTGCCGACGATGTTGGAGCGGCCGACGACAACGGCGTTAAGGCCCGAAAGATCGCCGAGCACCTCTTTCAGCATGATAATGCAGCCAAGCGGTGTGCAGGGCACCATGGCGGGCAGCCCGACCGCCTGACGCCCGGTGTTGATGACGTGAAAGCCGTCGACATCCTTGGCGGGGTCGATGGCATCCAGCACCGCCATCTCATTGACCTGCGGCGGCAGGGGGAGCTGCACCAGAATGCCGTGGATGGAGGGATCGGCATTGAGCCGGCGCACGACGGCAAGTACTTCCTCCTCGCTCGCCTCGGCGCTCAGGCGGATTTCCTCGGACTTCATGCCCGCTTCCGTCGTCGCCTTGCCCTTGTTGCGGACATAGACCTGGCTTGCCGGATCCTCGCCCACCAGCACCACCGCGAGCCCCGGCGTCAGCCCGTGCCGCGCCTTCAGCGCCGCGACCTGCCGTCCCGCATTCTCGCGGACACGCGCCGAAAATATCTTGCCATCAATGATTGTTGCGCTCATCCGGTCCCCTCTTCCGGCTTCTCTTTCATGATCGCGCGAAGCCAGCGCGTTAGTTCCAATTCCGTCTCCGCCGCATCGCCCTGCAGCAGGATGCTCTTGTTGCGATCGAGCTGACCTGCGACTACCTCAAAGCGCCCCTTGCCGCATTTCAGCGACTTGGCGAGCAGCTTCAGCAGCGCCGCATTCGCCTTGCCCTTTTCGGGGACTGTCGTGACCCTGATTTTCAGCCGCGGCCGGCCCTCGCCATCGATAAAAATCCCGTCGATCCGGTTCGCCGCCGCGCCGGGCGAAAGGCGGACATCAAGCAGGGCGCCCGCCGCGCTTTGTCGGAGAGGCAACCTCACATCATGCGCGGGGCGTATTCAAACATCAGGTTGCGCAGGAAAATCAGCACGAGGATCAGCACGACCGGCGAGATATCAAGCCCGCCCATGGTCGGGATCACCTTGCGGATCGGCCGAAGCGGCGGTTCCGTCACCCGGTAGAGGAAGGTTCCCACCGTGTTGACGAACTGGTTGCTCGTATTCACCACATTGAAGGCGACGAGCCAGCTCAGGATCGCATTGGCAATCAACAGCCAGATAAAAATTTCAATCAGAGTGCTGATCAGAATGAGAACGGATGCCATGTATATACCTGCTTGATTCAACCCCCTTACATTTAGGCTGCCCGCGAAAAAAAGGCAACTCTCGAGGAACGCCGCGGCGCGCAAATATTCCCCGCGCCGCCGCCTCAGAAGGAGAGAGCGGCCTTGGTCGCCTGATTGACCGTCTCGTTCAGCAGCGCGGCGACGAAATCCGCCTGGCTCATGCCCTCGCCGCCCGCCCCCATATCGCGCATCACGATATCCGGAACCGTGGTCGAGACTTTCGTGGAAAAGGGATAGAGCGTCGCGCTGAGACGCCCGCCGGTGATTGTCAGATCGTCAATGCGGAGCTTTTCCCCCTCATCGGCGCTGCTCGCGAGCGCATAGGCCGCCGCCGCGGCAAGGATAAGCGTGAGGTTGGAGCCCGACGCATTGGTCTCAAGATCGATGGCCGGACCCCTGATCTCGATCGATTTGATATGCAGCGGCCCGCCGAGGAGGCTCCACGGCACGATGGAGAGCGAGACGCTGTCGAGCACGAAGCTGTAAGGCGCCTTGCCCGCAGCGGAATTGGGAACCCGCAAATTCGTGAGCGTCCCCCGCCCGGAGAGAAGGCTGACCTCGAGGCCGTCCAGCGTGACTTTTTCGCCGGTCGCCGCGCTGCCGACGGTGACGATCGCGCTCGCCCCCGCCGAGTTGATATGGGATTCCGCCGCGCGGAAGGCGGCAATAGCGGCGATTGCGGCCGCGACAACCACACCGCCTGTGACAAAGAGAGTTGTAATCTTCATGCATTACCTCCGGTTTCCGAGAGTTAAATCAGAAACCGGAGATAATCATCAGTTGTATTTATTCAATCAGAAAAACACGTGATACGTGCATTTTCTGTAGCCGGATTACTTGAATTCCGGCTCTTCCCACCACGGGTAGAAATCCGGCATTTCCGTCGCCGGGCTCATGGTGAAGTTCGCCGGGCGCTTCTCGAGGAAGGACGAGACGCCTTCGGCAACGTCGCGCGTCTGCCCCATCGTGGCGATACCGCGGCTGTCGACGCGGTGCGCCTTCATCGGGTGATCCTCGCCGAGCATCCGCCACATCATCTGGCGGCAGAGCGCGACGGAGACGGGCGCCGATTCCGCGATCAGCTCCTGCGCGAGCGCGCGCGCCGCCGGAAGCAGCTCGTCGGCTGCATAGACTTCCTTCACCAGACCGCCGGACTTTGCTTCGTCGGCGCCGAAGATGCGGCCCGAATAGACCCATTCGGCGGCCTGCGAGATGCCGACGAGGCGCGGCAGGAACCAGCTGCTGCAGGCTTCCATGACGATCCCGCGGCGCGAAAAGACAAAACCGATCCGCGCCTTGTCGGAGGCAAGGCGGATATCCATCGGCAGCGTCATCGTCGCGCCGATACCGACGGCCGGGCCGTTGATCGCGCCAATGATCGGCTTCTTCGACTGATACATGCGCAGCGTCACCTGTCCGCCGCCGTCGCGGTGCAGCGCGCCGACTTCCTGCTCGCCCTTGGCGACATAGTTGAAGGTCTTGGCGCCGCCGCTGAGGTCGGCCCCGGCGCAGAAGGCGCGCCCTGCGCCCGTCACGATGATGGCGCGCACATTGTCATCGGCGTCGGCCTTGTCATAGGCATCGATCAGCTCTTCGCGCATGATGGACGTAAAGGCGTTGAGCTTGTCGGGGCGGTTCAGGGTGATGGTCAGGATCCGGTCGGAAACCTCGTAGAGTATATGCTGATAGGACACGTGCTACCTCTTGTTATTTATGTTTTTGTTGCCCCTGTCACAGGCGGTGACAAAGCGCTGTTATGGGCCTATCTTTACTGACATCACCCGATTATCGCCAGTTAATTTTGAGGGATGAGTGAGATGCCGGTAGAGGCAAAAGACACGATCAGGGGCTATCACGCCCACATATACTACCGCCCCGAGACGAAGGGCGCGGCCGCCGCCGTGCGCGAGCAGCTGGGCGCGCGCTTTCCTGTCCGGCTCGGGCGCTGGCATGACCAGCCCGTCGGGCCGCATCCCTCGTCAATGTATCAGGTGGTCTTTGAGGCGGCGACTTTCGCGGAGATTGTGCCCTGGCTGATGCTCAACCGCCAGGGGCTCGATATTCTCATCCATCCCGAGACGGGCGATGACCTCAAAGATCATCGCGACAATGCGCTCTGGCTCGGCGACAAGCTGCCGCTGAAATTCGAGATTTTTGAAGGCGGAGCGGCCTAGCTGCCGTCCTTGTTCTGATAGGCCATATTGCAGTGCTTCAGGCAATAGGGCTTGTTCGGCACCGCCTCATCGCCGCAGAAGTGGAAGTTCTCCTCCCCCGGGTGGCCGATCGGCCACTGGCAGGCGCGGTGCGCGGGGATGACTTTTTTCCGCGGCTTGGCGGCGGCCGGCGCCGATTTCGTCGACAGGCCGAGCCGGTTGGCCTTGCCGATCACCGCATTGCGGGTGACATCGCCAAGCTCGTCGGCAATTTCGGCGGCCGTCTTCCCCGATCCCCACAGTTTCTTGAGCTTTTCAATCCGTTCTTCGGTCCAACTCATGCCACGATCTCTTGTTGCGTCTGATATCGGTTAATGCTGCGTTTCTGTACGCGACAGCAAAAGCCGGGCGTAAAGCCCCTCTGATATATCCTTGCTCCGCCGCAGAGTCTATAGGCGATGCAGGCTGGCCCCGCTCCTACTCGCCGTAGGAGATGCGCCAGACCGTCTGGCTGACGGCATCGGCGATCAGCAGGCTGCCATCGGCGGCGACCGCAAGCCCGATCGGGCGGCCCCAGACATGCGCGGCGCCCGGCTGCCCCGTTTCAATGCGGAAACCCGTCGCGAAATTCTCATAATAGTCAAGCGGGCGGCCGTTTTCAAATGGCACCCGGACGATCTTGTAGCCGGTCGGCACCGACGCGTTCCACGATCCCTGGAAAGAGACGAAGGCATCGCCCCGATATTCTTCCGGGAACTGCGTGCCCGTATAGAAGGCAAGGCCGAGCGAGGCCGAATGCGACTGGAAGAGGACATCGGGCAGGATTGATTTCGCCACCATCTCGGGCGCCTCCGCGCCATAGTCGGGGTCCGGTATCTGCCCCGAATAGGCGTAAGGCCAGCCGTAGAAGCCGCCTTCCTTCACTTCGGTGAGATAGTCGGGCACCAGCCCGTCGCCATAGCCATCGCGCTCATTCACCACCGTGTAGAGCGCGCCGGTCTCGGGGTTGAAGTCCATCCCGACGGGGTTGCGAAGGCCGGAGGCGAAGGTCTCCATGCGGTTTTCACCCAGGTAATATTTCTGGATGGTCGCCCGCGGCAGCGCCTCGACGCCGATGTTGGACCGGCTGCCGATGGCGATATAGAGCACGTTTTCCGCCGGATCATGCAGCAGGATGCGCGTTGAATGCCCTGCTCCGTCGCCAAACGAGCCGATTTCCGTCACCTCCTCGACCTCGCCCGTCACCTCAAGATCGCCGACGCCGAAGGGCACGCGACTGAGCTGCATCCGCTCGCCGATATAGAGCCACTCGCCGATGATCGCCATGCCGTGCGGCGTATCAAGGCCGGTCACCAGCGCCCGCTCGGTCTCCGCCTCCCCGTCGCCGTCCGCATCGCGCAGCAGCGTGATCTTGCTCCCCCTCGGCTCGGCGAGCAACACATCGCCATTGGGAAGGGCATGGAGCCAGCGGGCATGGGTCAGGTCTTTGCGAAAGGCCTGCACGCGAAAGCCGGGCGGCAGGGTGAGCTCGCCCTCCTTATTCGTGCTGACACGGCGGGGGCTGAGCGCCTCAACCGGCGTCGCGTATGGCGCCGGCAGATCCTCGGCGCGGATGGTGATGCGGGCGCCGATCTCGTCGGTATCGGTGGCGGCAGCGGGAGAAACGGGCAGCAGCGCCAGCAGCAGGAGCAGGAGGCCACCCGGGAAAGCTTGATTGAGCCATCGCATATGCTTATCTGTCCATTGTAACAATTTGCCAATATTTCTCGTCTATTATCCGGATATGGTCTTGTCACCCGCACAAGGAAAGCTAAACTGTGCGCAGGAGCGGGCCAGTCGGGTAATCAGCTACGTCAAAATCGGAAAATGCCACAAAAAGTTCTTCTCGTCATGCATCAGCCCACCTCGGACCCGGGGCGCGTCGGCGAAGCGATCCGCACCCGCGGGTTTGATCTCGACATGCGGGTTCCCGCCATTGGCGATCCGCTGCCCGAGGTGATGGACGAACATGCCGCGGCGGTGATTTTCGGCGGCCCGATGAGCGTCAATGACGATCACCCGTTCCTCCGCGCGGAATTGAAACTGATTGAGCGGCTGCTGGACGCGGGGACGCCCTATCTCGGCATCTGTCTCGGCGCGCAACTGATGGCGCGCGCGCTGGGCACCCGGGTGTGTGAGCATCCCGAAGGATTGCGCGAGATCGGCTATTATAAAATCACCCCGGCGCAGGAGGACTGCCCGCTCTTCGCCGCCCCGATGATGGTCTATCAGTGGCACCGCGAGGGGTTTGACCTGCCGACCGGCTCGACGCTGCTCGCGACCGGCGATTATTTCGAGAACCAGGCCTTTCGCGTCGGCAAAAATGCCTATGGCATCCAGTTCCACCCCGAAGTGACGGAGGCGATGAACCGCCGCTGGACCCAGAAGGCGGCGCATATGCTATCGGATCCCGGCGCCCAGTCACGCGCCGAGCAGCTTGAAGGCCGCCGCCGCTATGACGACGGCCTGCGCGCCTGGCTCGATAATTTCCTCGATCACTGGCTGCCGGGCGGGGCCGTGGAGACCCGCGCCCCGGCCGCGCTCAGACAACCCGCTTTTTCCTGAGTTCCTCGATCTCCGCGGCGCTGTAGCCGAGGCTCTGCATCACCTCGTCGGTATGCTCGCCAAGCGTCGGGGCGCGGCGCTTCATGCGGGTATCGGTTTTTGACATCTTGATCGGCATCTCGACAACGGGCACCTCCTTGTCAAACCCCGGATAGCGCGTCATCGTCAGCATCTCCATCGCCGCGAAATGCGGATCCTCCAGCACCTGCTGCGGCGAAAGCACGGGGCCGCACGGCAGGCGGATGGCCTCCATTTCGGCAAGCGCCTCCTCGGTGGTCCGCTCGATGCACCATTTCGCCATCCGCTCCGAGAGAAGGTGGTTGTTGTCGCCGCGCAGCTGATCGGTCGCGAAGCGCGGATCGCTGAGCCAGTGGTCCTCGCCCATCAGTTCCGCCCAGCGTTCGAACAGCGGCCCGCCCAGCGCCTGCACCAGCACCCAGCCGTCCTTGGTCTGGAAGGTATCGCTCGGCCCCGCGTTCTGGCCGCGGTTGCCGGTGCCGACGCGGTTGATGCCGAGCATCGCCTGCTCGATCAGCGCGACCGCCGAAATCAGCAGCGAGGAGCCGAAGAGCGAGGTGGTGACAAGCTGCCCCTCGCCCGTCTGGTCGCGGTGACGGAGCGCCGCCATGGCGCCGAGCGCACTCAGCAGCGCCGTTGAATAATCGACCCACGGGCCGAACAGCTTTCGCGGGCCGTTCTCGTCGCCCGACAGATACATCGCCCCCGACATCGCCTGCCCGAGCCCGTCGAAGCCGACGCGGTTCTTGTAGGGTCCGACATCACCGAAGGCGGAACCGTGCACCAGAATGACATCCTGCTTCATCGCTTTCAGGCTGTCATAGTCGAGCCCCATCGCCTGCAGCGTCTCGACCGGCAGGTTGGCGACCACGATATCGGCGGTTTTCACCAGCCGTTCCACGACCTCGCGCCCTTCCGGCTTCATCGGGTTGAGGGTGATGCCCTTCTTGTTCTGGGACATCTGCATGAAGATGCCGCCGTCGCCCGACTGGTCTTCGGTGAGCGGCGTGATGAAGCGGTCCTCGCTGCCGTTCAGCTTTTCGATCCGGATCACTTCGGCGCCGAAATTCGCCAAAATCGTCGCCGCGTAAGGTCCGGCGATATAGCGGCCGAAATCTAGTACCCGAATTCCAGAAAGGATATTTGTCATTATTCCGTCTCCTGACGCATCTTCTTCTTTATTTTCTCAGGGTCCACCCGAAAGCAGGGCAAGAGTGCCCGCTATCGCCGGGAATGGCAAACGTTTTTAGGGAAGAAGCGGCAGGGAGCGGTCAGCTCGTCTCGGGCAGGAGCTCCAGCCCCTCGGCGGTTGGCCCCTTTTCATTATCAAGGACTTTCAACCGCACGCGCTGCCCCTCGCGGAGCGCGCCGAGCCCGGATTTTTCGAGCGCCTTCATATGCACGAACACATCGGCGCCGCCGTCATCGGGCGTTGCGAAGCCGAAGCCCTTGCGGTGGTTGAAAAACTTGACGGTGCCAAGAACGAAATGACAGGCCGCATTGTCATTCTCCAGCACCGGCGCAGGGCCGAGATTGACGATCCGCGTTACCTGAAGGCCGCGCTCACCGATATCGAGATCGCAGATAACCTCCGCCCCTTCGGGCAGGCCTTGCAGGTTATGCGGCATCAGCACGGAAATATGAACGAAAGCGTCCTCCCCGCTTCCGTACGGCGCCACGAAGCCGAAGCCTTTTGTCGTATTGAACCATTTGACCCGGCATTTCACGTCCTTTTGCGCTGCCGGGGCAAGCGCCTGCTTTCTATCCATACTATGCATCAAATACCTCCACCCGCGCCCAGTCTTTCCTCGCCGGAAGGCAATAGATCGCCTCTTCCATGCGACGAGGATTCGCCTTGAAGCCACCCATTATTCCGCGATCACTACGCCCCAACATTGATCTGCGTCAAATTTGTCCCGGAAAATGGAACTATTTTTTTCTAAAGAACGCCCGGGGTGCGATTTTGGGAAATTTTATGCCGCGGGGCCGGTAAATTTACTGAAGCCGGCGGCCAGGCGGGCTACTCGACGACGATATCGGTGACCTGCCAGATGGCGCGGGCATAGAATTTGCGATCGGCGAGTTCCTTATGCGCATCAAAGGGATAAATGACCCAGAACGGCGCGTAAACGCCCCGCTCCAGCCATTCGCCGTTCATCTTGTAGGCAAGGATCACGTCATATTTCTCGGCGTCCGCGACCGGGATCTCGACGGTAAAGCCGTCCGAGGCGGAGACTTTAAGCAGCTTGCCGCTCGCCCCGACGTCTTTCAGAATATCGCGCAGCAGCGCGCCGCGAAAGACCGTCTTTCCGGTGGTCCAGGGCGTTGAGGTGACGATTTCGGTCCCGGGCGTTGCCGCCATATCGCCGGCCGTATAGAAGATCGAGCCCGATTCCGACCTGATCTTGCCGCTGATGGTCAGCCATTTGAAGTCGGCCGCCTGCGCGGAAACGGCAAGTAACACCGCACCCGCCAGCATAAGCGGCAGCAGGAAGTGAACGGGCTTTCCCAAAATGCGCATCCGCTGCCCGGCAATCCTCGTCAAATTTCCGCCCTCCCGGAGCGTCTACTGGTTCATTCCCGCACCTTGCGCGCCGGATCGACGCATTAATGATGGAGGCCCGGGGAATAATCGTATATGTAGCCGATAGTGAGGTTTTCGTTCAAAGGTTTTTTCATGAAGCGGACGCTCTTCGTCGCCTCGAACCGGCTGGGGGATGCCGTGCTGACCACCGGCGTTCTGCATTATCTGCTGGAGACCGAGCCGGAGGCGGCCGTGACCGTCGTCTGCGGCACTATCCCGAAAAGCCTGTTTGAGGATATCCCGGGCGTCGAGCGGGTGATCGGCGTTGAAAAGCGCCGCTTCAGCCTGCACTGGCCGGAGGTGGCGCTTTCCCTTGGCCCGGTTTTCTGGCACCGCATCGTTGATTTTCGCGCCTCGCTCCTCGGCTATCTGCCGGCCCGCCACCGGCATATCTGGCGCGGCGGCCGCGATGATGTGCACAAGGCCGTTGCCAACGCCGCGCTGATCGGTGTCGACCGGCCGCTGCCGCCCCGCATCATCCCGAGTGCGGCGGCGCTTGGACGGACGGAAAACTGGCTGGCGGGGGCGAAGGCGGGCCGGCCGATCCTCGCCCTCGCGCCAACGGCTAATTTCTACCAGAAACAATGGCACCATGAGAATTATCTCGCCCTTGCGCGGCGGTTGACGAAGCCGGGCGGCATTTTGCCGGGCGCGCGCATCGCCGTTTTCGGCGCCCCCGGCGAGGAGGCGCAGGCGATGCCCGTGGTCGAGGGGCTGCCGGGCGCGGATGTTATCAATCTCGTCGGCCGGACGACGCCCATAGACGCAGCCGCCGTGCTCTCCCGCTGCGCGCTCTTCATTGGCAATGATTCCGGCCTGATGCATACGGCGGTTGCTGTCGGCATCCCGACGGTTGCTCTTTTCGGCATCGGCAAGCCCGCCGTCTATCGCCCGTGGGGGGAGAAATCGCTCTGTCTTGAAAGCGAGCCCAGGGGCGTTCCGATCATTCGCGGCGGCAATCCCGCCGACCCGGACGGGGATCCACTGCCGCTTGATCGTGTCGCGGCCGAGTGTGAGGCGTTCTATCGGCGGATCACCGCCGGCGACGCGTAACCGGCCTACGGCTTCACTTCCCGAAGCGGCGCAAAGCTGCCCTCAAGGGCGAACTGGTGGCGATTGAGATCGGCGTAAATGCCGTTCATGGCGAGCAGCTCCTCATGGGTGCCGGCTTCGATAATCTCGCCCGCGACCACGACATTGATCAGGTCGGCATCCAGAATGGTCGACAGCCGATGCGCAATGACGAGCGAGGTCCGCCCCTTCATGAGCTGATTGAGGGCGACCTGGATCTTGCGCTCCGACTCGGTATCGAGCGCCGAGGTCGCCTCATCGAGCAGCAGGATCGGCGCGTCTTTCAGCATCGCCCGCGCGATCGCGATGCGCTGTTTCTGCCCGCCAGAGAGGCGGACGCCGAAGCTGCCGACGATGGTGTCATAGCCATCCGGCAGGGTGACGACAAACTCATGCACGGCCGCGGATTCGGCGGCGGCGATGATCTCCGCATCCGTCGCATCCTCACGCCCGTAGGCGATGTTGGCGCGGATGGTGTCATCGAAAAGAAAGGTGTCCTGGCTGACCAGCGATATTTTCTGGCGGAGCGAGGCGAGCGTCACATCGCGGACATTCTGCCCGTCGACGAGGATTTCGCCTTCATCCACATCATAAAAGCGCGGGATCAGGTTGAGGATGGTCGATTTACCGCTCCCCGAAGGGCCGACCAGCGCGACGCGCTTGCCAGCCTGCATCTTCAGCGAGATGTTTTTCAGCACCGTCTCCTCCGCCTTGTAGGAAAAGGTGACAGCGCGGAACTCGACATCGCCGCGGCGGAATTCGAGCGGCTTGGCGTCCGGCTTGTCGACAATCTCATGCTCGAGATCGAGGAGATTGAAAATCCGCTGCGCGGCGGCGAGGCCCGTCTGCATGCGCGGAAACAGCTTCGCGACGCTCTTGATCGGCTGGTAGGCGAGCATGATCGCGGTGATGAAGGCGAAAAAGGTGCCGGGCGTTGTCGTCCCCTCGATCACGTTGCTCGCGCCGTAAAAAATCACGCCGGCAATCAGGAAGCCCGACAGCGTTTCGACAATCGGGCTGCTCGACGCCTCGATCCGCAGCGCCTTGAACTGCAGGCGGAAGCGATCCTCGATCACCTGCCCGGCATGTTCGACCGCCGTCTTCTCGCGATCATAGGCTTTCACCATGCGGATGCCCTGGAAATTCTCCTCAACGAAGGCACTGAGATCGGCGGTCTGTTCGAGGACGCGGTTCGAGGCCTTGCGCGATCGCTTGCCAAGCTGGCGGATGGCGAGGATCCCGGGCGGCAGCGCCACCAGCGTCACCAGCGCCATTTTCCAGTCGTAATAAAACAACGACGCAATCAGAAAAATCGCCGTCAGGCAATCCTTCGTCAGCACGACCAGCGTCTGCGTCGCGATGGTTTTCAGATAATTCGCATCGAAAACCACGCGCGAAATCAGATGGCCGGTCGAATGGTCGTGAAACCACGCAAGATCGGCATAGACGAGCTTGCGAAAGAGATCCTTCTGGATATCGGAAATCACCCGCGTCCCGACCCAGTCCATGACAATCGTCTGGCCATAGGTCGCAAAGCCGCGGGCGGCAAAAATCGCCACCACCGCCAGCGTCGTATAGATCACGAACGCCGGGTTCTGGTCAAAAAACACCTCATCCACGATCGGCTTCATCACGAACGCCGTCGCAGTGGCTGTCAGCGCGCTGATGATCATGAAAAAGATCGCCAGGAACAGACGCCATTTGTAACGCGAAACATACTCCCGCACGAGACGGCCATAAACCGCCATCGTCGCGGTATCCGCCACATTATCTGGATTGGAATAGGTCAATTTCTGTCCGGTACCCGTTCAAATTGACCAACTGGTATCATAGGGCCTTTCTGTGGAATAGGAAAAAAGCTCTCCGCTGGCGCCGATCCCGGCCCATTGAGGACAGAGATACAACAGTCATCGCCCGATCTCCTCCGGGGGCGGTCATTGGATATTTGCGGCATATGATGGAAATTAAGGGAAATATTATATAGCATCTGTGAATTTAATGCAATAGAATTCAACTGCGCCGCATGGGTCTGGCGGATCACGGCGCAGCAGCGCCCGCCTGCCGCGACAGGGGTGAGATATCTCCGATTTTTCGCGCCGGCGCAACTCCCGGGGAGAGAATTTCACTTCCACAGACTGTAAAACTACTGATATGATAACGTCATGAAAACGGGATCCGAAAAGGGGAAATACGACCGGAAAGAGGAACTTCCCTCTTCCGATTTCCGAATCATTAACTGGATCAGCACGATAAGCCAGCTCAGCGATACCACGATGCGGCAGATCCTCGATGGCACCGATGTCCCGCCGCCGCAGTTTTTCATTCTCAACCATTTCATCCATCAGCCGGACGCGCACAAGACCGTCTCCAGCGTCGCCTGGGCGATGCAGCAGCCGCAGCCGGGCATCACGAAAACCATCGCCAAGCTGCTCGCCAAGGGCTTTCTCCGCGCCGAGGACAATCCGGCCGATGGCCGCTCCAAATTCCTTTACGTCACCGAGAGCGGCATCAAGGCGCATGCCGAGGCGCGCGAGCGGCTGGAAGCGGCCTTCAACGCGACCTTCGAGGGGTGGCGGGAATGGGAGAAGAAGGACCTCTTCGCCTTCCTCGACCGGCTGAAGACCTATCTTGAGGAAAATCGCTAGGGCGTCTCGCTTCGCGACTTCGCCGGCGCGGGCGGTGCGCTCCGCAGGTTGATGATGGCGACGCCGAGCAGCGTGATCGTCCCGCCGATGATGAAGCGAAGCGTCAGCGGCTCCGAAAACAGCACCACCCCGAACACCACGCCGAACACCGGCGCGAGCAGGCCGAGCGGCGTCAGCACGGCGATCGGATAGCGCTGCAACAGGTAATACCAGCCGCCGTGGCCGATCACGGTGGTCGCCACGACGACGAAGGCGAGCGCGCCGAAGTCGATCGGCCCGGCGGTCTTCAGCGCCTCGATCTGGCCGCTTTCAAAGCTGAGCGAGAGAAGCAGCATCGGTGCCGCCGAAATCGCCCCGATCCACGCCTGCATCGACATCGTTGCGACATTCTTCACCTGCCGCATCAGGATCAGCCCGACCGACATGAAGAGCGCGGCGACAGTGACCAGCGCGACGCCCTCAAGCTGATCGAAGATGACCGGATCAAAACCGAGGAACATAACGCCGCCGAACGCCATGAGGATGCCAAGGCCGCGCCGCCAGCCGACTTTCTCCTTCAGCACGATCACCGCGAGCAGCACCGAGAAGGGCGCAATCAGCTGGCTGGTG
This sequence comes from Sneathiella sp., assembly GCF_036844445.1. Taxonomy (GTDB): domain Bacteria; phylum Pseudomonadota; class Alphaproteobacteria; order Sneathiellales; family Sneathiellaceae; genus Sneathiella. The sequence goes on from NZ_DAIUFV010000002.1 coordinate 134,753, forward strand.
ATCGCAACGGCCGTGACCCCGCCCGCCGCATAGATGCCAAGATAGAGAAAGGAGAAGTGAAAGACGCCAACCGTGAGCGCGATCCACATCACCGTCCTCATCTGCCCCTTGACGATGCGGAGAAAGGGCGAGAGCAGCAGACCGACGAGCAGAAAGCGCAGCGCCGTGAAAAAGAGCGGCGGAAAATGATCGAGCCCGACTTTCGAAGCAACGAAGGAAAAGCCCCAGATGGCGCTGACGGCAAGGGCGATGAGAAGATGCGGCAGGGGCATTCAACAACCTTTTTCAAATCCTGCACACGGGATGCAAGCCACCGAAGGCGCAAATACGATGGACAAGAGCGGCCGCGACGTTATTTATGGTGTCTGGCATTCAGATGTCGCGACGGATGTGCAGGCGCCAATATTCCAGCTTCATCCGGACAATGCAATTGGAAGTTCGGCCGCGGGCGACGAATTCTCGCGGCGGGGTGCGCGGAGCAGTCGATGGATTCAGTCACACAATTTCTGTTGGGGGCGAGCATTTCGGGCGCGCTGCTCGGACCGCGCATTGGCGCGAAATCGCTCCTGATCGGCGGGCTGGTCGCGACGCTGCCCGATCTTGACGCCTTTATCCCCTATGACGATCCCATCGACCGGATGACGCATCATCGCGGTTTTTCCCATTCCCTGATTGTCCAGACAATGGTGACGCCCGTGATCACGCTGGCGGTTGCCAAAATCGTCCCGGCGGCGCGCGCGCATCTTAAAACCCTGCTCGCGACAATCTGGCTCGTGCTGGTCACGCACAGCCTGCTCGATGCCCTCACAACCTATGGAACGCAGCTTTTCTGGCCGTTGCAGGTCGGCCCGCCCGTCGCCTTCCCGGCCATCTTTATCATTGATCCGATCTACAGCCTGCTGCTGCTTGCGGGCGTGCTCACGATGCTTTTTGCACGCCGGAAACCGGGCGGCGGCCTTCGCGCAAACCGCCTCCTTTTAGGCATCGCGACGCTTTATCTTGCGCTTGGCGCGGGCGGCCATCTCCTGATCAAGGAGCGGGCGGCGGCGGATTCGCGCCTGCATGGCATGCGCCTCCATGTCCAGCCGGCGGCCTTCAACCTGCTGATCTGGCAGGTGACGGGCATTTCGGAGGAGCGGCTGGTCACCGGCATGATGAGCCTTGCGGGCGACTGTTCGCTTCGCCATGTGGTGACGGCGGAGCGCCACGCGCGCCCCGTCGGGCTCACTGAGGTCGGCCCCTCCGTCCGCCGCCTTGAATGGTTCACGGACGGGTTTTACAGCTATGGCATGACGGGCGGTGCGGCGACGATTACCGATCTGCGCATGGGGTTTTATCCCGATTACGCCTTTACCTTCAAAATCGGCGAGACTGCGGCGAACGGGACCTATGCCGCCATCGCGCCCGAGCGGCTCCGCCGCGGCTATGACGAGCGGGCGGGCGAGATGGTCGCGCTGATCCGGGATATGGCGCTCGACTGCGAGGCGGGCAGCGATGTTGCGAGCGCCCGCGCCGCGAAGTGAAATTAACGCTGGCGGCAACGCCGGCCCCGGACTAGGCTTGGGGAAAGAAGAAAAGACGGCAGGGGGCGACAATCGAACGCGTTGCAGCAAGGAGCGCCGGCAGAGGGCGACGAGGCGGGAGAGCGCGGGTTTCCGCGCCGGATATCGCATGAGCGCACCGCTTGACGGAGAGGCCGGCGGGCAACCGGCGGCGGTATCGCGGCTGAGGCTGCTTCTGCCGCATCTCTCCCTGCTCCTCTCGGTCGCGCTGCTCGGCTTCTCCTTTGTCGGCATCCGCACGATCATGAGCGGGCATGACGCGCCCGCCTCCCTCGGCTTCCTCCGCTATGGCCTCGCGACGCTCTTCCTCCTGCCGTTCGTGGCGCTGCGCCCCGTAAGGCTGCCGCCACCCGGCGTCCTGCTGACGGTGCTGCTGCTTGGCGCCATCCAGTTCGGTGTCTTTCACCTGCTCGTCAATACGGCGCTGCAAGACATTCCGGCCTCGCGCGGGGCGGTGATTTTCTCGCTGATCCCGATCCTGACGATGCTGATTGCAACGCTTTCGGGGCGCGATACGCTGAACGGGATCCGTCTCCTCGCGGCGCTGCTCTCGGTGCTCGGCGTCTCGCTCGCCATCGGGGAGAAGGCCTTTGCCGATGCGGCGGGCGGTGGCGGCTGGAGGGGAGAGCTGCTGTTCTTTATCGCCGTGTTCTGCGGCGCGACCTATAACGCCTTCTCCAGCCGGCTGATGCAGAACCGCTCGGTCGTGCTGCTCACCGTGATCGGGATGGGCGCGGGCACCCTTACCATTTTCCCCTTCGCCTATGCCGAGGGGCTGCCGGCAGTCACGGCGGGCTATTCGCTTGAGAACTGGCTCTGGATCCTCTTCCTTGCGATCCCGGCGGCCGCCGTCAGCCTGCTCCTCTTCAACTGGGGCCTCCAGCAGCTCTCCCCCTCGAAAGCAGCGATCTACGTGCCGATCGCGCCGATCATCGCGGCGGCCTCAGGCGCGCTCATTCTGGGCGAGCATCTCTCCAGCCTCTTCCTGATCGGCCTTGCCTGCGCGGTTCTCGGGCCGCTCCTCGTCAACTGGCGGCGCTGAGGCCGGCGCTCAGGCGTCCCCTGCGGCGAGCAGGCGCGTGTTGCCGCCCGATGCCGTCGTATCGATGCAGATCGCCCGCTCGGCCACAAACGGCTCCCACTCCCCGGCGCCCGTGATAAGCGGGACGATCGGCCCCTGCCGCGCCGCCAGCGCTTCGCGAAACGCCGCGAGGTCATACTGCCCGGGCGAGAGCGCCAGGGCGTCCAGATGCGGGGTCTGGCGGACGAGCTGCGGCGACATCGGGGCGCGGAGCAGCGCGAGCAGCCCGGCAAGATCCGCCTCATTTCGCATTGCCCGGGCGAGCGCATCGAGCGCGGGCGGCGCATCGAGCAGCAGCACGGCATTCCCCGTCAGCAGCGCGAGCGCGGCAATCTCCGCCGCCGCCTCTCCCGCCGCCAGCACAATCCCGCGGCCATGCAGGCTGAGGCGGTTGCTCTCCCCCGTCGGGCCGGCAAGATCCTGGGCGCGCGGGCTGTAGTCGGACGCGCGCTCAAGCGCGGCGCGAAAATCCGTGGCGACCTCCCCGTCGAGATCGTTGATCACCTTCTCCAGCAGCTCGCGGCGATCCTCCCGCCGGTCCCATTTTCCCTGCGCCGCGCGCGCTGCCGCCACCACGGCGGGCGGCACGGTGGTTTTCACGACCTCCGCCTCAGTCGCGCCGGCGGGCGATCCTTTTCGCCGATCCGCGCGCCGGCGCAGCGGTTTCGCCGTCATGAAGCGGCGGAGATAGAGCGGCCCGCCGGCCTTCGGCCCGGTGCCCGAGAGCCCCTCCCCGCCGAAGGGCTGCACGCCGACGACCGCGCCAATCTGGTTGCGGTTGACATAGAGATTGCCGACATGGGCAAGATCGCACACCTCCTGCACACGCGTATCGACGCGGGTATGCAGCCCCATGGTGAGGCCGTAACCGGTCGCGTTGATACGGCGGACGACCGCGCCAAGTTCCTCGGCGCGGAAGGTTGCGATATGCAGGATCGGGCCGAAGATTTCCTTCTCCAGCGCCTCGATCCCGTCAAGGTGGAAGGCGGCGGGCGCAACGAAACAGCCGTGGCGCGCAGCGGCAGGAAGGGCCAAGCGGCGGATCAGGCGGCCGTCGGCCTCGAGGCGTTCGACATGCGCCTCGATCGCCTCTTTCGCCTCCAGATCGATGACCGGCCCGACATCGACCGAGACATCCCACGGATTGCCAATTTTAAGCTCATGCATCGCGCCTTCAAGCATGCGGATCACTTTTTCGGCGACATCTTCCTGCACATAGAGCATGCGAAGGGCGGAGCAGCGCTGCCCGGCCGACTGGAAGGCGGAGGCGACGATATCGCGGACCGCCTGTTCGGGGAGCGCGCTCGAATCAACGATCATCGCATTGAGCCCGCCCGTCTCGGCAATGAGCGGCGCACCCGGATCGGCATTGGCCGCCATCGCCCGGTGGATCAGCTGCGCCGTCTCGGTCGAGCCGGTGAAGCAGACCCCGGCAATATCGGGATGGGAGGTGAGCGCGGCGCCGACGCTCGCCCCGTCGCCCGGGAGGAGATGCAGCACATCGCCTGGAATGCCCGCCGTATGCATCAGCGCGACGGCGCGCGCGGCGATGAGCGGCGTCTGCTCTGCGGGCTTGGCGATAACCGCATTGCCGCCCAGCAGCGCCGCCGCGATCTGCCCGGTGAAAATGGCGAGCGGGAAGTTCCAGGGCGAGATACAGATGAAAATGCCGCGCCCGTCGCGGTCCGCGAGCGCCGGATCGCTGCGCAGGCGATGCGCATAATAGCGGCAGAAATCGGCCGCCTCCCGCACCTCCGACATGCCGTCCAGCAGCGATTTCCCGGCTTCGCGCGCCAGCAGCGCCATCAGCTCGGCGCGGTTCTCCTCATAAAGGTCGGCGACGCGCTCCAGCAGCGCCGCGCGCGCATCGCGGGATTTCCGCCGCCATGACGCGGCGGCGCCTTGCGCGATCCGCATTGCCTCCGCCACCTCGTCCGGCCCCGCCTCAATCACATGGCCGACGACATCGCGCCGGTCGGCCGGGTTTCGCACCTCCCGCGCGCTGCCCGCCACCGTGCGCCCGCCAATCACGGGCGCGGCCTGCCAGACGGATTTGGCGAAGGGCGCCCGCGTTGTCTCGAACGCCTCCAGCACGGCCGGGTTCGGGAAGTTGAGGCCGGCGGAGTTGCGCCGGCTCTCGCCATAGAGATCGGCGGGGAGCGGGATGCGCGCATTGGCAATCGTCGGATAGCCGAGGATCGTCGCCACGGGATCGCGCACCACCTGCTCGGGCGGCACCTTTTCATCCAGCACCTGGTTGACGAAGGAGCTGTTGGCGCCGTTTTCCAGAAGCCGGCGGACGAGATAGGCGAGCAGATCCTCATGCACCCCGACGGGGGCGTAGATGCGGCAGCGGTTGCCGACCTTCGCCTTCACAAGGTCATGCAGCCCCTCCCCCATGCCGTGCAGCCGCTGGAACTCGAAATTGTCCTCACCCCCCGCCATATGCAGGACCGCGGCGATGGTATGGGCATTATGGGTCGCGAACTGCGGATAGATGTGATCGGTCATGGTGAGGAGTTTCCGCGCGCAGGCGAGATAGCTCACGTCGGTCGCCGCCTTTCGCGTGAAGACCGGATAGCCGTCATAGCCCATGACCTGCGCCAGCTTGATCTCTGTATCCCAATAGGCGCCCTTGACCAGCCGCACCATGATTTTCCGATCAAGCCGGCGGGCCAGCGCATAGAGCCAGTCGAGCACATATGGCGCGCGCGGGCCATAGGCCTGCACCACGACGCCGAAACCGTCCCAGCCCTTGAGATCGGGATTGGCGAGCACGGCCTCAACAAGATCGAGCGAGAGATCGAGCCGATCCGCCTCCTCGGCGTCGATGTTGAAGCCCATATTGGCATTTTTCGCCTGAAAGACGAGCGAGGAGAGACGCGGCACAAGCTCATCGAGAACGCGCTCGCGCTGGCTGTATTCATAGCGCGGATGCAGCGCCGACAGCTTGACGGAGATGCCGGGATTGGTCCGGACATCGCTGCCGTGGCTCCGCTCCGAGATGCGGGAAATGGCCTTCGAATAGGCCATGAAATAGCGCTTTGCATCAGCGCCGGTGCGCGCCGCTTCCCCCAGCATATCGTAGGAATAGCTGTAGCCCTTCGCCTCCATCCCGCGGGCGCGCTCCATCGCTTCATCGATATTGCGGCCGAGCACAAACTGGTGGCCGAGGATCTTCATGGCGCGGGCAACGGCCGTGCGGATCACCGGCTCGCCGACGCGCCGGACCAGCCGGCGCAGCTGCCCGACGACATCGAGCCCTTCATCGCCCAGCGGGTGGATCACCTTGCCCGTCAGCATCAGCCCCCAGGTCGAGGCGTTGACGAGGGGCGAGGCGGATTTGCCAAGATGCCGGCTCCAGTCCGCCGGCGCGATCTTGTCGCTGATCAGCGCGTCCACGGTGGTATCGTCGGGAACGCGAAGCAGCGCCTCGGCAAGGCACATCAGCGCGACGCCCTCATCGGTGGAGAGGCCGTATTCGCTGAGAAAGGTTTCCATGACGCCCGGGCTGTCGGCGCGGCGCAGCTCGCGGACAAGCCCTGCGGCGGTGGCGGAGATGTCCGCCCGCGCCTCGTCGGGAAGGTCGAGACTGTTGATGAGCCGCTTTACGGCGTCAGCCTCGTCGGTGATGTAATGGTGGCGGATTTCCTGGCGCAGACTGTGCAGCGATTTGACGGCCATGGCGGCGAATGTTCCCTGACTGAAGCAAGATGGACCTTGCCCATCTTACCCGCAATCAGGGAGACGTTGTGACTAAATTAGCATCTTCTTACGCGCCAAAGTCGCGCATCAGGCCGTATTTACAGTCCGGATGCGCTTTTCTGCCTGCGAACGGCAGGCGATGTGACCTGCGCTGCTTTATGGGCGGACGCCGAAGCGCGGCTCTCCCACCTCGCGGAGCGGCGCGGCCATATCCGCAAAGTCGCAGAGCAGGCGGCGCGTATCGCGCGGATCGATGATCTCCTCGACCATGAAACGCTCGGCTGTGCGGAAGGGGGAGCGAAGGCGGTTGAGCCGCGCCTCGATCTCCTCGAGCTTGGCCTTGGGATCCTCCGCGGCCTCGATCTCCGCCTTGTAGGCGGCTTCAAGGCCGCCGGCGATCGGCAGCGAGCCCCAGTCGCCCGACGGCCAGGCGTAGCGGACGTTGAAGCGGCCGGCATTCTGATGCGCCGCGCCGGCAACGCCGTAAATCTTGCGCATCACGATGGAGCACCACGGCACCGTCGCCTGCGCCACCGCCGCGAAGGCGCGCACGCCGTGGCGGATGGTCGCCTGCTCCTCCGCCTGCCGGCCGATGAGGAAGCCCGGCACATCGACAAGATGCACGACTGGCAGATGGAAAGTCTGGGCGAGATCGACGAAGCGGATAACTTTCTGCGCGGTATCCGCTGTCCAGGCGCCGCCGAACTGGTAGGGATCGCTCGCCATCAGGGCGACCGGCCAGCCATCCAGCCGGGCAAAGCCGGTGATGCAGGAGCGGCCCCATTTGCGGCCGATCTCGAAGAAGCTGTCCTTGTCGACGAGGGCATCGATGATCTTGCGGGTCTTGTAGACTTTGCGGGGATCGCGTGGGATCGCCTCGATCAGCCATTCGTCGCGGCGCGCCGGATCATCGCCGGTCGAGGCCCGCTCGGGCAGCTCATAGACCGACTGCGGCAGGTAGGAGAGGAAGCGCCGCGCCATCTCGAAGGCTTCTTCTTCCGAATTCGCCTCATCATCAACCGCGCCGTTGCGGGTGTGGATATGCGAGCCGCCGAGCTCGTTCTTGGAGAGGTCCTGCCCGGTGCGCGCAACCACGGGCGGGCCGGCGACAAACATCTGCGAGGTTTCCTTGACCATCACCGAATAGTGGCTGGCGGCAACGCGCGCCGCGCCGAGACCGGCCGTGGAGCCAAGCGCGAGGGCGACAACGGGAATGCGCGAGAGATTCTCGGTGACGAGATCCCAGCCGCGCACCGCCGGGATATAGGTGCGCCCGTCATCTTCGATATTCTTGACCGAACCGCCGCCGCCCGTGCCATCGACGAGGCGGATCATCGGCAGGCGGAGCGCATGGGCCATGCTTTCGACATGGACCAGCTTCTCGCGGATGCCCGCATCATTGGCGCCGCCGCGCACCGTGAAATCATCGCCCGCAATCACGACCCGGCGTCCGTTGACACGGCCGCGCCCGGTGACGAGGTTGGCGGGCTGCATGCTGACGATATTGCCGTCCGCGTCATATTCAACCTTGCCGGTGACCGAGCCGACTTCCTCGAACGTGCCGGCATCGAGCATCTTGTCGATCCGGTCGCGCACGGTCAGCTTGCCGGCGCCCACATGCCGGGCGACCTTCTCCGGCCCGCCCATTTCAAGGGCCAGCTGCTTGCGCTTTTTAAGTTCTTCGACTTCTTTTTCCCAACTCATAATCGGCCTCCTTGTTATTGTTGTTATCGGACGGCTGACGGATCACAACGCGGCATGGCGGCAACTGAACAGCCCGCGGATATCAAACCGCCCGATATGCGCGCTGTCAACTCTTTCGATGGGGATTCAATCCTGGCGATCAGCCGGGGAGCGGCACGAAGCTCTCCTCCCCCGGCACCCTGGGGAAGCGTTGCGCCTGCCAGTCCTCCTTCGCCTGTTCGATCCGCTCCCGCGTCGTGGAGACGAAGTTCCAGTACATATGGCGCCGCTCCGGCAGGGGGTCCCCGCCGAGCAGGGCGATCACCGACTCTTTACAGGCGGTCACGGTAACGGCGGGATTGCTTTCGAGGACGGCGAAGCTGCCCGCCTCAACGCGCTCCCCGTCGATCTCGATCTCTCCCTCGGCGACATAGATCGCGGCCTCCTCGTAATCGGGGGCGAACTGGATGCAGGCCCCCGTCTCGCAGCGGAGATCCGCGAAGAAATAGGGGCTCAATGTCCTGACGGGCGAGGTTGCGCCGAACAGCGATCCGGTAATCAGCCGCCCGGTCCAGCCGTCGCCGGAAAGCTCGGGCAGATCCGATTTCGCGGTATGGCTGAAGGTGGGGGCCATCTCCTCATGCTCTTTCGGAAGCGCGACCCAGAGCTGCAACCCGTTGAGGCGGCGGCGGGTCCGGCGGCTCTCCGCGCTGCTCCGCTCCGAATGGACGATGCCACGGCCTGCCGTCATCAGATTGACGTCACCGGGATAAATCTCCTGCACCGAGCCAAGGCTGTCGCGATGCAGGATGGAGCCTTCAAAGAGATAGGTCACGGTGGCGAGGCCGATATGCGGATGCGGCAGGACATCCAGCCCCTGCCCCGCCTCGAGGACGGCCGGGCCCATGTGATCGAGAAAGACGAAGGAGCCGACCGAGCGGCGCGCGGCAACGGGGATCAGCCGCCGGACGGTAAACCCGCCGATATCCTCCGTCCGGCCGACCAGCCGAAGCGCAATACTGCTTTGCTGCCCCATATCCACCTCACCTGCCCTGTTTCGATGTCAACTCTACTGCGCCGTCCAGCCGCCGTCGATGCTGTGCGTCGCGCCCGTGATATTTTCGGCCGCGTCGCTGCACAGGAACACCGCAAAGGCGGCAAGCTGCTCGATTGTCGTGAATTTCTTCGTCGCCGCGGTGGCCAGCATGATGTCGTTGATGACCTGCTCCTCGGTCATGTTGCGGGTCCGCGCGGTATCGGGGATCTGCCCCTCGACCAGCGTCGTCCAGACATAGCCCGGGCAGATCGCATTGACGGTGATATTGTCGCGCGCAACCTCGAGCGCGGCGGTCTTGGTGAGCCCGGCGATGCCGTGCTTGGCGGCAACATAGGCCGCCTTGTTCGGCGAGGCGACGAGTGCATGGGCGGAGGCGGTGTTGATGATCCGGCCCCAGCCGCGCGCCGTCATCAGCGGGATGGCATGGCGCATGGTGTGAAAGGCGGAGGAGAGATTGATGGCGATGATCGCATCCCATTTCTCGACGGGAAATTCGGCAATCGGCGCGACATGCTGGATCCCCGCATTATTGATGAGGATATCAAGGCCGCCGAACGCATCGACGGTCATTTTGAACATATCGGCGATCTCGTCCGGCTTCGTCATGTCGGCGGGGCTGTAGAGGCAGCGGATCGCATATTCAGTCTCGAGCGAGCGGCGCAGCATCTCGATTTCCTCCGCATCGCCAAAGCCGTTCAGCACGATGTTGCATTTCTCGCGGGCCAGCGCGCGCGCATAGCCCTCGCCGATGCCGGAGGTTGACCCGGTGATGACCGCCACCTTATCTGCTAACATATCGCGCCTTCCCTATATTGCGTTACGTGATGTCCGTCCCGGACGGCAACATGACTACAGCGGCCAGAAAAATAGAATGGCCGGAATGGAAACTGCAATGATGAGTATTTCCAGCGGCAGGCCCATTCGCCAGTAATCTCCGAATTTATAGCCGCCGGGCCCCATAATCAACGTGTTATTCTTATGTCCGATCGGCGTCAGAAAGGCGCAAGAGGCGGCCACGGCGACAATCATCAGAAAGGCATCCGGGTTGGCGTCGAGCCGATTGGCGATATCGACGGCGATCGGGGCGCTGACAACCGCCGTCGCCGTATTGTTCAGAACATCCGAAAGCGTCATGACGATAACCATAAGGACTGTCATCACGATCACAATCGGCAACCCCTCGGTCAGATCGACGATACTTCCGGCAATGAGGGCCGTTCCCCCTGTCGTCTCAAGGGCGGTGCCGAGCGGGATCATGGATCCCAGCAGAACGATAACCGGCCATTCGATATGGCTGTAGACTTCCTGTACCGGCACGATATCGAGCACAACATAGGCAATCACGACCGCCGCAAGCGCAACCGCCAGATAGAGCCAGCCAAAGCTGGCTATCGCAACGGCCGCGGCGAAGATACCGGCGGCCAGTCCGGCGCGGCGATACTGGGTCACCGACAGCCCGCGCTCGGCGAGCGGCAGGACACCGAGCCACTGCGCCACCTCCGGCACCCGGTCGACCGGGCCGAGCAGCAGCAGGATATCCCCCGCCTCGATAGTCAGCTTGCGGACACGGTCCCGGAATTTCTTCCCCTGGCGCGAGACCCCGAGAAGGGTTACGCCGTGACGGGTCATCAGGCGCAGCGACATGGCCGAGCGGCCTTCGATGCTGGCCAGGCGCGGCACGACGAACTCCATCAGAACCATACCGCCGGCGGCCGCTTTCTCATGCCGCTTCTCACCATCGAATTCCAGTTTCATGGCGCCGCGGAACTGATCAATGCCCTTCGCGCCAGCATCGACGACCAGCAGATCCCCCTCGCGGATTTCCACATTGCGCGCCATTCCGGCGAGCCGCGTGTTGTTCCGGACAAGACCAACGATCGTCGCATCGCTGTCATCGGCCGCCGGATCGAGCTCGCGCACCATCTTGCCGATGGCGGGCGACCCTTCGGGCACCAGAAGTTCGGCGAGATAGCCTTCCTGATCCAGCAGATCGACAGACGGCGCCGCGCTGTCTTGCGAGCCGGGGATCAGCCGCCAGCCGATGAACATTATAAAGAGAATGCCGACCACCGCACAGATGAGCCCGACGGGCGCAAAATCGAACATGCCGAAGGGCACACCAAGCGCATTTTCGCGGTAGGCGGCGATAATGATATTTGGCGGTGTCCCGATCAGGGTGATCAATCCGCCGAGGATCGTCGCGAAGGCGAGCGGCATCAGCGACAGCCGCGGCGAGCGCTTGGCTTTCGCGGCGGCGTGCAGATCCACCGGCATCAGCATGGCGAGCGCGGCCACATTGTTCATAAAGGCCGAGAAAACCGCGCCGAGGCCGCCCATCGTCGCGATATGCGAGGGCAGATTGAGGTCCATCGAGGTGAGCTTGCGAGTGATGAGGTCGACCGCGCCGGAATTCATGAGCCCGCGCGAAACGACCAGCACCAGCGCGACAATCACCGTTGCCGGATGGCCGAAACCGGAAAAGGCCTGCTCCGTCGGCACCAGACCGAGGATGAGCGCCACCACCAGCGCCGCAAACGCCACCATATCATAGCGCCAGCGCCCCCAGATCAGCAGAATGAACACAATGACAAACAGGCCGAACAGCAGAATTTGATCCGTGGTCATGTTTTCCCCTTCGCTACCAGTACGCTAACCGGGGCCGCTCCCTGTCAGCTTTGTTTCATCAGCATCGTCGCCATCTTCTGATGGACCATGTCGATCGCCTTCAAGGGGCGGATCATGACTTTAAAATCGGTAATCCGTCCCGTTTCGTCCCAACGAATGAGATCGACGCCGTTGATCTGGATGCCATCAAGCGTAGTCGTGAACTCGAGAACCGCATCTTGGTCGCCGACAATCTCGCGGACGTACGTAAAATTATCGCCGTTCAGCACCTTGAAGGCGGCCATCAGATACATCTGCGTAAGGTCGCGGCCCCGCTGCGGCGTATGGACCACGGGGCTGTGAAAGACCGCCTCCGGATGCAGCAGCGCGTGCAGCTTGCCCGCGTCCTTGGCCTGCAAACATTCGTGCCACGCGGCAATTGTATTCTCGATCATTCTCCCTCCCCTTCCTGTCAAAGGATGCCGTTCCCGGCGTTCAGGGTAATCTGCCTGCGGCAGAATTGATACAGCAATCCGTGAAATATCGCGCGCGCCCTGCGACACTAAAAAATTGATGCGCGACACCCTGCTATATGTGATAAGACTGTTTCAAAGAAAACAATAACCTCACGTAGCGGGAAAGGGCGAATTCTTGTCCGCGTTTCATTCTCCTGGCGACCCCCAATCATCCTATTTAGACAGTCGTTATTCGTGGTTCCGTCTCTTCATTTCCGTGCTGATCGGTATCGTCGGCAGCGCCGGCATGTGGTCGGTCGTGGTGGTTCTGCCGACCGTGCAGATCGATTTCGGTATCGCCCGCTCCGAAGCCTCCATTCCCTACACCGCGACGATGATCGGCTTTGCCCTTGGCAACCTTATTTACGGGCGGGTGATTGATCGACACGGGATCGTCTATCCGCTGCTTTCCGCCGCGATCCTCCAGACATCGGGCTTTGCGCTCGGGGCGATGACCGGCAACGTCTGGACGCTCGCCATCGTGCAGGGACTGCTGATCGGCGTCGGCGCAGCGATCTCCTTCGGGCCGCTGATCGCCGATGTATCGCACTGGTTCTCGCGCCACCGCGGCATCGCCGTCGGCGCGGCGGCGAGCGGCAACTATCTTGCCGGCGTCTTCTGGCCGCTGCTGCTGAAAGAGGTTATGGAGGTCGGCGACTGGCGCGACGCCTATCTCGTGGTTGCCGCAATCTCCCTCGTCACGCTGGTTCCGCTCGCTTTCCTGCTGAAGCGCCGCCTGCCGTCGCATGTGTTTGACGCGGCCTCAAGCGCCGGCGGCGGGTCGGGCCTTTTGCAGATTGATATCTCGCCGCGCCTGCTGCTGATCCTTCTCTCGATCGCCGGGGTGAGCTGCTGCGTCGCCATGTCGATGCCGCAGGTGCATATCGTCGCCTATTGCGCCGATCTCGGGTTTGGCGTCGCGACGGGGGCGGAGATGCTCGCGCTGATGGTCGGCGGCGGCGTTGTCAGCCGGCTGGCGTCGGGCTTTCTTGCCGATTATATCGGCGGCGTGCGCACGCTGCTGCTCGGCTCCTTTTTGCAGTGTCTCGCGCTCTTTCTCTATATCCCCTTCAACGGGCTTGCCTCGCTCTATATCGTCTCGCTGATCTTCGGCCTGTCGCAGGGCGGGATCGTGCCGGCTTACGCCATTATCATCCGCGAGTATCTGCCGGCGCGCGTCGCCGGCGAGCGGGTCGGGCTGGTCATTATGATGACGGTGATCGGCATGGCCCTCGGCGGCTGGATATCGGGGCTGATCTACGACCTGACCGGTTCCTACCAGGCGGCGTTCATCAACGGCATCGCGTGGAACATGCTCAATATCGGGATTATGGCGCTGGTTCTGTGGCGGACGAGGGAGCCGTCACGCCGGCCTGCGTGAGGCGGAATATTCGCGGAAAATGATCCGCGAATTTGCTCTTGCTAATTCTCGCTCCTGCTGTTTATAAGGCTGCGCCAAACGCGTTATCGTTTTGACAGCGCAGGGCTAAGCAATTAATCTTGCCAGTCCGAATCGCACTCGATCAAAGGGGGGGTATCGAGGTGAAACCACGTCTGACCGTCGCTGCCGTTCTGCTTGTCCTCGGAACGTGGGCCTGTCCTGCCGTTGCCGAGGACGCACCGCTTCTGACCCTCGAAGAAGCGCTGCATCTTGCGCGCGCGCAGAACTACCAGATGAAGAACGCCGGCCTGCAGATCGACGTGGTGGAGGAGCAGAAAAAGGCGGTCGCCGCGAAACGCTATCCGCAGCTCAGCGCCGAGATTCGCGGCGTTCGCAATTTCGTCGACAGCGAATACACCTTCGAGGAAGGCTCGCTCGGCACCGTCGCCGGCAGCCCCGTTCCCTCCAGCGATGTGTCGATCGACACGGCGAAGGGCTTCACCACGCATTATTCCCTGACCGCGACGCAGCCGCTCCTGCAGCTTTACGAGATTAATCTCAACGTCGACAAGCTGGAGACAGAGAAGGAAATCGCCCGCCAGCAGTCGCGCCAGACGGAGCAGTCCCTCGCCTTGCAGGTGAAGCAGCTTTACTATCACATCCTCAGCAGCGAAAGCGCCATCGAGGCGGCAAAAGCCTCCGTGCAGTTCAATGAGGAGCTGGTCAAGATCCTCCGCGACAATGTCGCCGCAAAGACCGAGCTTGAATATCAGCTTTTAAACGGCGAAGCGCAGCTCGCCTCGGCGCGCCACACGCTGATGTCGGACAGCAATGATCTTCTGACCGCCAAGCAGCAGCTTAACATCCTTCTCGGGCGCGATATCTCGACGCCGTTCCGCGTCTCCTCAACCGGGGCCGCACCGCAGCTTGTCTATGATCCGTCCGTCGCCGCCGATCTCGCCGTCGCCAACCGTCCCGAGACAGAGGCGGCGCGGCTGCAGGTCAAGGCGGCGGAAACGGATCTTGAAATTCAGAAAACCGGCTACCTGCCGGATGTCAACCTGGTCGCAAGCTACGGGCGCACGGAACAGACGCGGCTGATCCCCGATGAAAGCCTTTATGTCGGCATCTTTGCGAAGTGGGATTTCTTCACCTGGGGCGCCAATGAAAGCAAGGTGTCCGGCTCGCGCCTCGCGCTCTCGCAGGCGCAGAATTCGCTCCGCGGCAACGAGGATCAGGTGCGCGCCGAAGTCAGCCAGAATATTCGCAATCTCGAGCTTGCCCGCGCCCTTGTTCCGGTCACCGAAATGGCCAAGAAGGCGGCGGAGGAAGCGCTCCGCGTCAGCTTCAACCAGTATAAGGAGCGCGCCATCCTGCTCAGCGATCTGCTGAATGCGCAGGCCGAGCTGGAGGAAGCGAACGATAACTATCATCAGGCGCTCCTCGGCGTGTGGAACGCCAGCGCCGCCCTTGAACAAAGCCTTGGAGCAGAATGAACATGAACCGGTTTGCCGCCGCCGCGTGCACCCTGATTGCCCTTGCCGTCCTCGGGGCCTGCGATTCCGAGAGCGAGAAAGAGGCCGCGCCGCTACAGCCGGTCCGGGCTGAACCGCTGTCGGCCGACGCCGGCTTTACCGATATCCGTTACACCGCCAATATCGAGGCGAACACGCAGGTCAACGTTACCTTCAAAGTGACCGGCTATGTCACCTCGCTGTTGCAGGTGACGGAAGCCGGCGGCACTGCCCGCGCCGTGCAGGCGGGCGATCTGGTAGCACAGGGAGCGGTTCTTGCAACTGTCGACAACAAGGATGTCCGCAACAGCCTGACGCAGGCGCAGAGCCAGGTGTTTTCGGCGCGCGCCAATCTCACCAAGGCCAAGCAGGACTTCGACCGGGCGAAGTCGCTCTATAACTCCGGCAGCATGACGGCGCCGAATTATGACGCCGCGCGGCAGGAATATGAGAATGCCGAGGCGCAGCTTGAGAACGCCCTCGCCGCCGAAAAGACCGCCCGCAACAATATGGCCGACTTCGACCTCATCGCGCCGCTCGGCGGTGTCGTCCTGCAACGCAATGTCGATATCGGCACCCTCGCCTCGCCGCAGGCGGTCGCCTTCGTGATTGCCGATACCAGTACGGTCAAAGCGGTGTTCGGCGTACCCGACAGCACCGTGCAGTCGCTTAAAATCGGCGATCAGATCACGCTCACCACACAGTCGCTGCCGGATCAATCACTGCGCGGGCAGATTTCCGAGATCGCCCCCGCCGCCGATACCAGCAGCCGCGTCTTCAACGTCAAGGTGACGCTGGATAACAGCGACAATCTGCTGAAAGTCGGGATGATTGCCTCTCTTCGCCTGCCTAGAGACGCCGGGGCGGCGCGCGAGGGTCCGCTGATCCCGCTCTCCGCCGTCGTGCGCTCGGCAGGCAATCCGGACGGATATGCGGTATTCGTGCTGGAAAGCGAGGCGGAGACCACCACCGTCCGGCTCACCGACGTGCATCTTGGCGATGTCCATGGTAACCGGATTGCGGTGCTCGGCGGCCTTGATGAAAAGGCGCGCGTCGTCGTGAGCGGCGCCTCATTCCTCCGTGATGGCCAGCAGGTCGCAGTCATCCCCTGATCAACCCTAGACGTTTGAGGAAGAGGCCTGCCGGTGAAAGACATAACGGAAACCCATAACACGGCCCGCTATTTCACAGAGCACAGGAACATCGCCTGGGTGCTGCTGATTGCCGTCCTCTGCTGGGGGCTGTATGGCTATCTCGCCATGCCGAAGGCCAAGGATCCGGCGATCGAGGTGCGCGTCGCCTCCATCATCACGAGCTGGCCGGGCGCCGATGCGACGAAGATCGAGCAGCTCGTGACCCGTCCGATCGAGCGGCAGATCGCGCTCAGCTCGACCCTGCATCCGGTGACGCCAACGAAATTCGCCATCAAATCCATGACGCTGCCGAGCCTTTCCATCGTGCAGATCCAGCTCGATGAGGATATCAGCGACACCAAATCGGCCTTCAACGAGATCAACCTCAACCTGCAGGCGCTGCAGCTTCCGGCCGGCGCGGGGCCGATCCAGTTCAATGACGGCTTCGGCGATACCGCCGCCATCCTGCTGACCATCGCGAGCCCGACGGAGAGCCCGGTTGAAATCTCGCTCCGCGCCCGCGATATCGAGCGCGGGATCGAGGCGGCGCGGGCAAATAACGGCAACAACAACGCGGACCGGCGCTCGCTCGTTGTCGTGCTGCCGCGCGATATCGCCCTCTCCCCGCTGCTTCGCAATATGGATCTGTTCAAGAATTACCTGCTCGATGCCGAGGCGATTTCCGATCCTGTCAGCCTGAATGGCGCGGGCTTTATCGGCCTTGATTTCACGGCAAAGCAGACGGATGCGGAGATCCTCGCGCTGCTCGATCAGTTTCTGCGATCGAAACTCTCGCAGGTGAGTTTCCACGAGGACGCCTGGCCGGCGCTCATTATTGACAATCCCGCCCAGACCGAGGCGAACCTTCTCAAGTCGCCCGGCGGCAAATACAGCTATCGCGAACTGGATAACTTCAGCAACCTGATCATCCGCAACCTTCAGACGGTGCCGCTGGTGACCGTGATCAACACCTCCGGCACGGTCGATGAGCGGATTTATCTTGAATATTCGCAGGACCTGCTCGCCTCCTACGGCCTGACGCCGGGGGATGTGAATAACGCCATCGCGGCGCGCAATAGCGACATCTCCGGCGGCGAGATGCATGTCGGCGGCATTAACGTGCAAATCGAGCCGACCGGCAAATATGAAAGCTGGGAGGAGATCGGCGATACCACCTTCACGAAATCGCCGACCGGCGCGCCGGTCTATCTTCGCGATATCGGCGAGGTCGTGCCGGGATATGTGTCACCGCCGACCTTCCTCAACTATTACAACTGGCGGGATGAGGACGGCAACTGGCAGCGCGGCAAGGCCATCTCGCTTGCCATCCAGATGCGCGACGGCGGGCAGATCGGCAAGTTCGGCGAGGCGGTCGAGGCGGTGCTGAGCGAAGTCCGCCCGCACCTGCCCGATGATCTTGTGATCGAGCGGATCTCCGATCAGCCCTCGCAGGTGGCGGAGAATATCGACCTCTTCATGACCGCGCTGAACGAGGCGATCATCCTCGTCGTCGTGATTTCCTTCCTCGGCTTCTGGGAATGGCGCTCGGCGGTGCTGATGATGCTCTCGATCCCCATCACTCTCGCCATGACCTTCGGCATTATCGACGTGCTCGGGATCGAGTTGCAGCAGGTCTCCATTGCAACGCTGATCATCGCGCTCGGGCTGTTGGTCGATGATCCGGTGGTGGCGGGCGATGCGATAAAACGCGGCCTTGCCGAGGGACAGCCGCGCACGCTCGCCTCCTGGCTCGGCCCGACCAAGCTCGCCCACGCGATCATGTTCGCGACCATCACCAATGTCGTTGCCTATCTGCCCTTCCTGATGCTGTCGGGGAATACGGGGGAATTTCTCTACAGCCTGCCGATCGTCATGACGACGGCGCTGGTCAGCTCGCGGATTGTCTCGATGACCTTCCTGCCGATGCTCGGCTATTATCTCCTCCGCCCGCACAAGCGGGAGGAGCGGACGATCGAGGAGCGGCGGAGCCGCGGCTTCACCGGCTATTACTACAAGGTCGGCAGCTTCCTGATCAATCATCGCAAGAAGGCGCTGCTTGTCTCGCTGCTTTTCATCGCGCTCGCCATTCCGCTCGGCAAAACGCTGAAATCGTCCTTCTTCCCCGATGACGTGCAGTATATCTTCTATGCTGACGTCTCGCTCCGCAACAACGCGACGATCTATGAGACGCGCAAGGTGACCGAGCAGGCCGTCGCGATCGTGCAGGAGGTGGCGCGCGATTTCGGCGAACGGTTCAATGCCGAGCGCGGCGGCGATCCGCTGCAATCCATCGCCAGCTTCATCGGCGGCGGCGCGCCGCGCTTCTGGTTCTCCGTCACGCCGCAGCTGCATCAGCGCAACTATGCCCAGCTTGTCATGCAGGTGAATAACAAGGAAGTAACCGGCGAGATCATTCCGCATATCCAGCGCGCGCTGAGCCGCGGCATCCCGGACGCTATCATCGATGTGCGCCAGCTCCAGACCAACCCCGTCCCCTACCCCGTCGAGATCCGCCTCTCGGCGCGCTCGGCGGTGGAATCGGAGGGGCCGGAATCGGAGGCGGAGATCGCGACGCTTCGGCGCCTGTCGGCTGAACTCATCGAGCTGCTCGCCAAAAGTCCGCTCGCCGCGCGGCCGCGCGACGACTGGGGCGGGGAATCGCTCCGTCTCAAAATCGAGATCGATGCCGACCGGGCGTTTCTTGCCGGCGTCAGCAACCAGAATATCGCCGCCTCCTCCTCGGCCGGGATCAACGGCAATGAAGTGACGACCTTTCAGCGGGGCGACAAGAATATTCCGGTCGTCACCATCCTGACCCCGCGCGAGCGGGCGCAGCTTTCGGATCTCGATAATCTCTATGTCTTCCCCGCCGTCGGCACGACGATGGTTCCGCTCGGCCAGATCGCGACGGTGAAATATCAGCTGCATACCGAGCGGATCCTGCGCGAGGAGCATTTCCGCACCGCCAATATCCGCACCTTCCCGCTGGCGGGAGTTCTGCCGTCCGAGGTGATGAACGAGATAAGAAGCGATCTTGAGGCTTTTGCAAAGCGCCTGCCACCCGGATTTTCGCTGGAGATCACCGGCGAGGAAGCCAATGCGAAGAACGGCTTCCAGCAGCTTGTCATGGTGCTCGGCGTCTCGGTTGCGCTGATCTTCATCGCACTCGTGTTCCAGTTCAAGAGTACGGTGAAACCGTTCATCGTCCTTGCCGCGGTCCCGTATGGCGTGATCGGCGCGCTGATCGCGCTTGCGATAACCGGCAGTCCGTTTGGCTTTATGGCCTTCCTCGGAATTGTCGCGCTGATCGGCGTGATTGTGAGCCATATCATTGTCCTGTTCGACTTTATCGAGGAGATGCACCATAAGGGCGAGCCGCTCCGCGAGGCGCTGCTCGATGCCGGCATCGTGCGGCTTCGCCCCGTTCTGATCACGGTGGGAGCGACAATCTTCGGGCTGATCCCGCTCGCCGTGCATGGCGGCCCGCTTTGGCAGCCGCTCTGCTATGCGCAGATCGGCGGCCTCGCCATCGCCACCTTCACGACGCTGCTGCTGGTCCCCGTTATTTATTCGATCTTCGTGCTGGATCTTCGGATTGTGCGCTGGGAGGAAAATGAATCGGGCCTTGTGCAAGCGAACGCGTGACAAATCGGCAAAATTTTACGATAGTATTCAATAATAAACTTCCATCCACCTAAAGAAGCAGAGTAAAAACGCGACGTGTCATGGGAATATTCAAGCTGAAGTATTTGTCCGCCATTCTGCTTGCCCTCGCTTTCGCCTCCGTTAGTAACGCGACAGCCGTGACTCTCGGAGCGAAATCCATGCGCTGCAGCCATCAGCTGCCGCCCGATAATCATATCGCCAAGGTGATCGACCAGTGGGCCGCGGAAATCGAAATGCTCACCAACAATCGCATCGACGTGCAGATCAATGGCGCCAACAGCCTGGTCGATGCGCCGCGCAACGCGATGGCGGTGCGGGCCGGTGAAATCGAATGCGCCTTTTCCATCAACAGCCAGTGGGCGGACAGCCTGCCGCTGATGGCGGTGACGCTGGAGCCGTTCGCGCTGCATAATGTCGATACGCTGAAGCGCTGGGACGGATCGCCGGCGGCCGAGCTGCTCAATGACGAGATCGCCGAGCTTGGCATCACCAATCTGGTCTGGCTGTTCACCACCTGGCAGACGGCGATCACGTCGAAAGGCGACTTTCTGATCGCGCCCGAGGATTTCAAGGGCGTGCGGATCCAGGGCCTCGGACCGCATTCCAATGCGGCCTTCGAGGCGCTCGGCGCGATCCCGGTCGACATGAGCGACGCGGACGCCGTGAAAGCGCTGAAGGCGGGGGATCTGGACGCGGGACTGACCAACATCTCCTCGGCGCTCTCGTCGAACTTCTACGCGGTGCAGGATCACATCACCATTCTGCCGCTGTTCGCCGTCTATTATAACGGCTACATCAATTCGGAATGGCTGGCGACGCTGCCGAGCGAATATCAGAAGGCAATCGAGGAAGCGAGCCGGAAAGCGACGCTCTGGGCGATCGAGGCGAGTGAGATAGCCGCCGCCGCCGTCCCGCGGCTTCTCAAAGAGGAAGGGGTAAATATCCATCTTGCGACGGCAAAGGAGATTGCGGCGCTGCAGGATATCATGCGGCCCGCCTTCAACCAGGTGTTTCTCGACAGAACCGGCGACAAAGGCAAGACGCTGCTCCAGCTCATGAACGACTTGGAACTGGAGATGCCATAATATCGCCTTTTAGAAAAATTATCCCTGTTTTTGTAATTCCTTAACCTGCAACGGCGTAGCCTTTGCCGGATGAATTGACGCGATAAGCAGAACAGGAGAGACGGCATGCGCGAAGATATTTGGTCGTCCCTGGCCGAATATTACGAAAAGATCCGGAATGTCCCTCTTGTCGCGTTGTTTGAGCGCGATCCCCGCCGCTTCGACGATTTTTCCATCGCCCTCGATGACATGCTGCTGGATTATTCCAAGACCGCGCTTGACGTCGAGGCGCGGCGCCTTTTGGTCCGCCTTGCCGAGACGGCGGATGTCGCGGGCCGGCGCGATGCGATGCTCGGCGGCGAGATCGTCAACCGGACAGAGGGGCGCGCCGCCCTCCATACCGCGCTTCGCAACCGCTCGGGCAATCCCGTCATCGTCGCGGGCGAGGACGTCATGCCGGGAATCAACGCAACGCTTGACGCGATGCGGGATTTCGCCGACGGCATCCGCAGCGGCAGGATCACCGCGAGCGATGGCGGCGGGTTCACCGATGTGGTCAATATCGGCATTGGCGGCTCCGATCTTGGGCCCGCCATGGCGACCCGCGCCCTCGCGCCCTATCATGACGGCCCGCGGCTGCATTTCGTCTCCAATATCGACGGGGCGGAGATTGCCGATCTCTTGAAAACGCTCGAACCGGAGCGCACTCTTTTCATCATCGCCTCCAAGACCTTTACCACCATCGAGACCATGACCAATGCGGAAACGGCGAAGCGCTGGATGCAGCGCGCGCTCGGCGCCCGCGCGAGCGAGCATTTCGCAGCGGTCTCGACAGCGCGGGAGAAAACCGCGGCCTTCGGCATCGACCCTGCGCGCGTATTCGGCTTTGCCGACTGGGTGGGCGGGCGTTACTCCGTCTGGGGGCCGATCGGCCTGCCGCTGATGATCGCCATCGGGCCCGACCGCTTCATGGAGTTTCTTGGCGGCGCGCATGAGATGGATCGGCATTTCGCGGCGGCGCCGATCGAGCGAAACATGCCGTTCATGCTGGCGCTTGTCGGGATCTGGCACAATAATATCTGCGGTTATGCGAGCCGCGCGGTTCTTCCTTACGATCAGCGCCTTGCCCGCCTGCCGGCCTATCTCCAGCAGCTTGATATGGAAAGCAACGGCAAGCGGATCACCGACGCCGGTGAGGTGATCGCCCGCGACAGCGGCCCCATCGTCTGGGGCGAGGTCGGCACCAACGGCCAGCATGCCTTCTACCAGCTTCTGCATCAGGGCAGCCGCGTCGTGCCGTGCGAATTTCTGGTCGCCGCAGAGGGGCATGAAGCGGACCTTGCACATCATCACGCGCTGCTGCTCGCCAACTGCCTCGCCCAGTCCGAAGCGCTGATGACGGGGCGAAGCTATGAAGAGGCGGCGGCACGGCTGACGCCCGGGGAGATGGCAAGAGACGATCTTGACCTCGCAAGGCACAAGACTTTTCCCGGCAACCGCCCCTCCACAACGCTCCTCTATCGCAGGCTTGATCCGCGCAACCTCGGGCGCATTCTTGCCCTTTATGAGCACCGCGTCTTCGTGGAAGGCGCGATCTGGAACATCAACTGTTTCGACCAGTGGGGCGTCGAGCTTGGCAAGGAGCTCGCCGCAAGCCTGCAGCCGATGATCGGCAACGCCGGCGCGGCGCGAGACAAGGACGGCTCCACCCGCGGCCTGCTCGCGGCGATTGCGCGCCTTCGCTGCGGCTGACCCGGCGCGCACGCCGCTCCCCTTTTCAAGAAATTCCGTGTCACGGCTTGCGGGCGCAGGCGAGGCTGCTATTCTGGCCGCCGGAGACATCTCTTGTTTCCCTGATCTTTTTCCCGATATCTAGTATGCTTCCCGGACCGGACCTGGTCGCGCGGCGCGAAGAGCGGTGGCAGAAAGTAAGTAAGATGACAGAGGCTGATTTGGAAACCAGGATTGATCCTGTATGCGGAATGACCGTCAAGCTCGGCATTGGCAAGCCGACCCATGCGTATAACGGGGAAGACCATCATTTCTGCGGGCAGAAGTGCCACGACCGCTTCGCCGCCGATCCTTACTTTTATCTCAGCGGCAACCACAGGAAGCGGCAGAAATCGGCGCCGAAAGCGGCGCAATATACCTGCCCGATGCACCCCGAAGTCATTTCCGACACATTCGGCGACTGCCCCAAATGCGGCATGGCGCTCGAACCCGTCGGCGCGCCGACGGATGACGGTCCTAACCCGGAGCTGAAGGACTTCACCCGCCGCTTCTGGGTCAGCCTGCTACTCGCGGTGCCGCTGATGGTGATCAGCATGGGCGAGATGGTCGGCCTGCCGGTGCATCACTGGATGTCGCCACAAGCTTCAAACTGGCTGCAGTTTGCGCTCGCGACCCCGGTCGTACTTTGGGCGGCGCTTCCCTTCTTCCGGCGCGGCGTCGCGTCAATTGTCAATAGAAGTCCGAACATGTGGACGCTGATTATGCTGGGCGTCGCGGCGGCCTATGGCTTCAGCGTTGTTGCGACGCTGTTCCCGGATAGCTTCCCCGCCTCCTTCCATATGGTCCCGGGCGTCATGCCCGTCTATTTCGAGGCGGCGGCCGTGATCATCGCGCTTGTGTTCCTCGGGCAGGTGCTGGAGCTTCGCGCCCGCGAGCAGACCGGATCGGCGATCCGCGCGCTGCTCGGCCTTGCGCCCAAGACCGCGCGGCGGATCAATGCCGATGGCAGCGAATATGATGCGCCGCTTGAAAACATTCTTGTCGGCGACATGATCCGCGTCCGTCCCGGTGAAAGCATTCCCGTCGACGGGGTGGTGACCGACGGCTATTCGGCAGTCGATGAAAGCATGCTGACGGGCGAGCCGGTCGCGGTCGAAAAGATTGCCGGCGACAAGCTCACAGGGGGGACGCTCAATGGCACCGGCGCGCTCGTGATGCGGGCCGAACTGGTCGGCGCCGATACCATGCTGTCGAGAATTGTCGATATGGTGGCAAGCGCGCAGCGCTCCCGCGCGCCCATTCAGGGATTGGCGGACCGGGTTGCCGCGTGGTTCGTGCCGGCCGTTGTCCTCGTCGCGATTGTCGCCTTTGTCGTCTGGAGCCTTGTCGGGCCGGCGCCCGCGCTTATTCACGCGCTTGTCGCCGCTGTCTCCGTTCTTATCATCGCCTGCCCCTGCGCGCTTGGCCTTGCGACGCCGATGTCGATCATGACGGCGACCGGGCGCGGCGCGCGCGCCGGCGTGCTGATCCGCGATGCCGAGGCGCTTGAGCGCTTCGCGGGCGTCGATACGCTTGTCGTCGACAAGACCGGCACGCTGACCGAAGGGCGGCCGCGCCTCACCGATGTTGTCGCCGCCACAGCGGGCGGCGAGAGGGAGCTTCTCACCCTCGCCGCGGCCCTTGAAAAAGGATCGGAGCATCCGCTCGCCGAAGCGATTGTCGCCGGCGCGACGGAGCAGGGCCTTCGCCTCCCCGATGCGCGCGATTTCAACGCCGTTGTCGGCATGGGCGTCGAGGGACGCATCGACGGCCGGCAGGTCGCGCTCGGCAACAAGGCGATGATGGACCGGCTCAATATCCCGCTCGGTGACATGGAAGCAAAAGCGATCGCGCTGCAGCAGGAGGGCAAGACGGCAATGTATGTCGCGAGTGACACCGCAATCCTCGGCCTTGTCGCCGTCGCCGACCCGATCAAGGCAACGACGGAAGAGGCAATCCGCAAGCTGCATGACCTCGGCCTCACCATCATCATGGCGACCGGCGATAACGAACGCACGGCACGGGCGGTCGCGGCGCGGCTGAATATTGACGACGTCCGCGCCGATGTGCTGCCGGCGGGCAAGCAGGCGCTGATCAATGAGCTGCGGGCGAAGGGCGCACGGATCGCGATGGCAGGCGACGGCGTCAACGACGCCCCGGCGCTTGCCGCCGCCGATGTCGGCATCGCCATGGGCACCGGCGCCGATGTGGCGATGGAGAGCGCCGGCATCACACTGGTGAAGGGGGATCTGACGGGTATCGTCCGGGCGCGGAAACTCGCCATTTCAACGCTTCGCAATATCCGGCAGAATCTTTTCTTCGCATTCGTCTACAACGCCGCGGGTG
Organism: Sneathiella sp.; assembly: GCF_036844445.1. Lineage (GTDB taxonomy): Bacteria > Pseudomonadota > Alphaproteobacteria > Sneathiellales > Sneathiellaceae > Sneathiella. Next base: position 159,834 of record NZ_DAIUFV010000002.1, read on the forward strand.
TTCCGATTGCCGCCGGTATTCTTTATCCCGTCACCGGAATGCTGCTCTCGCCCATGATTGCGGCGGCGGCGATGAGCTTCTCGTCGGTGTCGGTGATCGCCAACGCGTTGCGGCTGCGCGGCATCAAACTGGACTGACGCGTATTTCTCGGAAATTTTTCGCTTCTTGTTTGCCCGCTTCCCGATTTATAATATGTGACACCATCGGTTATTCGGGGAGCGCGCCATGAGTGAAATTACTCCGCCCGGTCTGGACGATCTGAGACAGAAGATCGCCGCCGAACTGTCCAATCATTGGAAGCTGATCCTGTTTCAGGGCATCCTGCTTGCCATTCTCGGCATCGGGGCCATCCTGCTGCCGCAGATCGCGACGCTCGCGGTCAATATTTTCATCGGCTGGCTGCTTGTCATCGGCGGAATTTTCCGCGCCATCACCCTCTTTCAATCGCCGCGGCTTCCCGGTACCGGCTGGTCGATCCTCGCGACGCTTCTGGCCATCGTTGTCGGTGTCCTGCTTCTCGCCAAGCCGTTTGAAGGCATATTGACGCTGACCATGGTGATGATCGCCTTCTTCATCATTCAGGGCATTCTGTCGATCATGATGTCGCTGCATTATCGCAAAATCGTCCGCAGCTGGGGCTGGACACTGCTGAGCGGCATCGTCGATCTTATCCTTGCCTATCTGATCTGGCAGGGCTGGCCCGACACCGCGACCTGGGCGATCGGCCTTCTGTTCGGGATCAATATGCTGTTCGCCGGCGTGGCGCTGATCATGGCGGCCCTCGGCCTTCGCACGCACGCACAACTCTAGCGCCGCGCCCATCACGGACGGGCGCCGACGGCCTCGCCGGGCGCCCGTAATCGCGCGGAATTTTCGGGCCCGCCAATGGCGTCACGTCGCGAGGGCTTTACTCGCCTGCCCCTCCGCCCTTACACTCACATAAAACAATAAGGGGGGAGAAGATGGCGGATCTCGATTTTTCAGGGAAAACGGCGCTCGTTGTTGGCGGATCGAGCGGGATCGGCAACGGGATTGCGCAGGCGCTTCGCGCCCGAGGCGCGGCGGTGCATGTCTGGGGAACGCGCGCGAACGCCGCAGACTATGCCGGCGACGAAGGCTCCGATCTCGACGGGCTGCATTATGCGCAGATGGATGTCGCCGATTTCGATGCGATCGAGGCCTACAGCCCGCCCTTCAAATCGCTCGATATCCTCGTCCTCTCCCAGGGCACGGTCGTCTATAGCCGCGGCGAATTCAAAATGCCGGGCTGGCTCAAGGTCATGGATATCAATCTCAACAGCCTGATGGCCTGCGCCGCCCGCTTCGATGCGATGCTGGAAAAGGCGAAGGGATCGCTCATTATCATCAGTTCGACCGCCGGCTATCATGCGACCAAGGGCAACCCCGCATATAACGCCTCGAAAACCGGGGCGATCGGCCTTGTCCGCACGCTCGGGCAGGCCTGGGCGCCGCGCGGCATCCGCGTCAACGGCGTGGCGCCGGGGCTTGTCGATACGAAGCTCACCAAGGTGACCACCGGCAATCCGAAACGGCGCGAGGCGGCGATTGCCGGGATACCGCAAGGACGCCTCGGCACGCCCGAGGATATCGCGGGCGCAGTCCTCTATCTCGCCTCCCCGCTCGCCAGCTACGTCTGCGGGCAGACACTTGTGGTCGACGGCGGACTTATTCTGTAACCTGTTGAAAATAAAACCAATAAAAAGGAAACAACACCATGGCAAGACTTTCGAAACTGAGCCGGTCCATCGCGGGCAAGACAGCCCTGGTCACCGGCGCAGCGAGCGGTATGGGCCGCGCCACCGCCTATCTTTTCGCCGATGAAGGAGCCAATGTCGCGGTCACCGACGTCAATGCGGAGGGCGCCGAGAAAGTCGCGGCGGAAATCCGCGCCGCTGGCGGCAAGGCCGAGGCATGGGCGCTGAACGTCGCAAGCAAGGAAGATATCGAACGGGTGACGAACGCCGCCGCGGAAAAATTCGGCGGCCTCGATATCCTCATCAACAATGCGGGGTTTTCCGATCACATCATGGTCGAGGACGATGGCTTTGAAGAGAACTGGGCGCGGCATATTGGCGTGCTCCTGACCGGGCATGTCCGCATGGTCCGCGCCGCGCTGCCCTATCTTAAAAAATCGGACGGCGGGCGCATCGTCAATATCTCGTCAACCGAGGGGCTCGGCGCAACGCCCGGCATCGCGCCCTACACCTCGGCAAAGCATGGGGTGATCGGCCTCACCCGCTCGCTCGCCGTAGAGCTTGCGAAATACGGGATTACGGTCAACTGCATCTGCCCGGGCGCGGTCCATACCGGCATCACGTCACGCTACAAGGATGAGCATAAGGAGATTTATGCCCGCCGCCGCATCCCGCTGAAGCGCTACGGGGAGCCCGAGGAAGTGGCGCATGCGACGCTCAGCCTGGTCCTGCCCGCGGCGTCCTATATCAACGGCGTCGCGCTTCCCGTCGATGCCGGGATGACGATCAAAAACGCATGAGGAGAGGGCGCCCGGACGCGGGCACCCCTGATGCTCAACTGCCGTTCCGGCACTTTACGAGGCGGAGCGGCGTATATTCGATCACCGTCTGGCCACGCTGATTAACGATGCGGTTGCGGGTCCGAACAAGCCCGCGACCGCGCTTCGAGGTAAGACGCGCCTCAACCACCTCGCATTCCACATGAATGGTATCGCCGGCGATCACCGGCCCTGCGACATTCAGTTCCATGCCGAGAAAGGCGACGCCGGTATGCTGCAGGCTGGCCGATAGGACGAGACCTTCGGCGATGGAATAGACAAGCGCGCCCGGCGCGACGCGTCCGCCCTTGATATCGGAATGGTGGGCGAGATATTCGAGATCCGTGAACAGGACTTCCGTCATGCCGGTTGCGCCGACGAAGTTGACGATATCCGCCTCGGTTATCGTACGGGCAATGGTCCGAAAGCTCCGCCCGATCGGCAGATCCTCATAATGCAGTCCCAGTCCGAGTGTTTCCATAAAGCCTTTCCTTCACTTGTTATTGCTTGCTGCTGATATCGTGGTTTTATATCAGTTTACGAGTCTCTTTTGGGACTCGCGCTCATCAGCCAGAGGCCAGCCGCCGCGACGATGACCGCGCAGAGGCCATAGGCCTGCCAGTATTCGCCCGTCTCCCCGATGATGAAGCCGAATACGGTCGGCATGAGCAGGACGCCGAGCGCCATCACGCTCGCGCCGAGCGCGGTTGCCTCCGTCCGGTAGGCGCCGCCATGCTCGGCAAAGGCGGCATAGATCAGCCCGCTGAAGCCGCTCGCGGTGGCTCCTGCAACCGCAGCGACCGCAAAGAGGGCTGAAAGCGGCCAGCTTTCGGAAATCTGCCCGGCGGCCAGCGCCGAGACGGCGATCAGCAGCCCCATCATGCCGATCAGGCGAATGGAGGAGATGAATCTGTCCGCAATCCAGCCCCAGACCGGACGGGTGGCGACGCCGAGGATCTGATAGACGGCGAGCACCTGCCCCGCGGTGACGAGATCAAGCGCCGCGCGCTCGGTCAGCTGCAGGACGAGAAAGCCGATAAAGCAGAGCTGGATCCCGGCATAGAAGAAGCTGCTGAGCGACAGGCGCCGCATCAGCTTGTCATCGCGCAGCAGCAGGAACGGGCGCCAGAATTCGGTTTTAAAAAGCTGGTGGGCGGGCTTTCGCCCCTGATCCCAGTCCTTGCGATAGAACTGCAAAATCACCAGCACGACGAGAAGCGGCACGATCTGCAGCCAGAACGCCCCCCGCCAGCCGACATATTGGGACACCCACGGCAGGATCAGCGCGGCCAGCACGCCGCCAAGCGGGACGCCGATCTGGCGGATCGAGAAAACGAGATTGAGCGTCTTCGGATCGGTGCGCGGCATGAGAAGATGCGTCGAGGCCGGCGCGGCCGCACCATAGCCGCAGGCGATCACCACGGCGCAGATCGCCATCGCGAGGACACTGCCGAGCCCGCCAATCACCAGCATGAGAATGGCACAGACGAGAATGAACTGACCGACGCGCACGGCGCCGAATTTCTGAATGAAGTCGGGCGAGAATAGCGCGGAAAAAACGCTGAGCCCATAAAGGGTCGCAACAAAATAGCCGATCAGATGACCGTCGACGCCGAGATCGCGGGCGATATCGGGCGCGAGCGTCGGCGCGGAGAACGCCGCCATCGTGGCGAGCGTCTGCATCGCCATTGTCAGGATAAGCGGGGCGAGGGGAAATCGGCTCATCGGCGGTGAACTGCCGTCGCTGCCAGGCACAGGATTACTTTCGGACATCTGTCAGGATCCGTCTCTCCAGGATCCCTTCTCCCGCGCGAGATAGCGCCCCGTCGCCGGTTCCGCGATCAGCAGTTTCGCCCATTTCGCGCAGACTTTCGCGAGCCGCTCCGGCGCGATGCCGAGCTGCGCCATGGCAACGCCGCCATTGACGGATTCCCGGTAATCAGAAATCAGCCCGTCCCGCAGCTCAAAGCGGCTGATCCCGTCGATAACGACCCGTTTCCCCGCAAATTCGGGCACGGTCGATGTGAAGCTCGAAAGGGACGAGGCGTAGGCGAGATTACCCTTGCAGACGGGATCGAACATCTCCCATCGATAATCATCGCCCGCATCGCGGTGGAACAGCGCCGACATCATATGCGCAATATCGGCGCGGCCCTTGTGATCGCCATAGATATAGTCGTGATAGACCGCATCTTCGGTGAAGCAGGCGGCGAAGGCGTCTCCGTCGCCTGCTTCCGCCGCGGCGGAGAAGCGCGCGAGAAGCTGTCTGAACTCTTCCGTCTCCATGACGATCCTTTCAGGCGCACGTGTCAGGCGGCAACCATCTTTGCGAGACGCTTTGTGATGATCTCTTCCGCATCGCCCATGATACGGTCGATCAGCTCCTTGCAGGTCGGGATGTCGTGGATCAGGCCCGCGACCATGCCGCAGCTCCAGGCCCCGGCTTCAACGTCGCCCTGTTGCATGACGCGCGGGTAAACGCCGCCGACGAGATCGACGATATCCTCAATCCTGGTGTTGGCGCCCTTTTCGCGCTCGATCTCGATCACTTTCTCAACCGCGCTGTTGTTCAGCACGCGCTCGGTGTTGCGCAAGGGGCGCATGATAAGGCGGGTGTCAAGCTCGCTCGCGGCAACGATTGTTTCCTTCACATTCTGATGGATCGGCGCTTCCTTGGTGACCATGAAGCGCGTGCCCATATTGATGCCGTCCGCGCCGAGCGCGAGAGCCGCTGCAAGCTGCTGGCCATTGCCGATACCGCCCGAGGCAACGAAGGGCACTGTCAGCTCCTCAGCCGCGCGCGGCAGCAGGATCATGTTCGGAATGTCGTCTTCGCCCGGATGACCGCCGCATTCAAAACCATCGACGCTGACCGCGTCGCAACCGATCTTTTCGGCTTTCAGCGAATGGCGAACGGAGGTGCATTTGTGGATGACCTTGATGCCGGCATCTTTAAGCTGCGGCATGTAGGCTTCAGGGCTGCGGCCGGCCGTCTCAACGATCTTCACGCCGCCCTTGATGATGGCGTCGATATATTCCGGATAGGGCGGCGCCTTGAATGTCGGCAGGAAGGTGAGGTTGACGCCAAAGGGCTTGTCCGTCATATCCTTGCAACGCGCGATCTCGTTGGCGAGATCTTTCGGCGTCGGCTGCGTCAGTGCGGTCAGGATGCCGAGCCCACCGGCATTCGAGACGGCGGATGCCAGCTCCGCAAGCCCGACGAAATGCATTCCCCCTTGAATGATCGGATGTTCGATACCAAAAAGTTCGGTGATTCTAGTTTTCATGGATGTCTCCAATTGTTGTCGTTGTTGTTCTTTATAGAAAGGGATCACCCGTATCGCAATCTCCGTCGCAGGGGGAACCATCAGGATGTTATTTTTATTCAGAATGGTGGGCTGCTTTCGACTTGTCCTCCGCTGGCTGGTTACAGAGCCGCTCCCGCCCGGCTCAGAATAGTAGTGAAATCCGTGCCTTCGGCAAGTGTTCCGTACGCGCCGGACCAGTAATCGCCAAAGCGGGACGCGCAGAAGGCCTCCGCGACGGCATCCGGGGCATGCCGGACGAGCAGCGCCCCTTGCCAGGCGAGCGCCATCATTTCCGTAATGCGGCGCGCTGTCGTCTCAAGGCCGCCGCTGTCGCGGATCATGGCCTGCAGTCTTTGCAGATGGGCATCCAGAAGATGGTTTCCGCCGCGCGCCTTGTCGACTTCCGCAAGGAACGCGTCCAGCGCCCCGGCATCCTTATAGAGCGCGCGCAGCACATCGAGGCAGATCACATTGCCCGATCCCTCCCAAATGCTGTTGACCGGCGCCTCGCGGTAAAGCCGCGGCAGGATGCTCTCCTCGATATAGCCGGGGCCGCCGTGACACTCCATCGCCTCATAGACGAAGTTGGGGGTACGCTTGCAGATCCAGTATTTGCCGACCGCCGTGCCGATGCGGGCGAGCGCCGCCTCCGCCGGATCCTTCTCCGCCGCGCTGATGGCGCGGCCAAGGCGGAGAAAGAGCGTCGTCGCCGCCTCCGATTCCAGCGCAAGATCGGCCAGAACATTCTGCATCAGCGGCTGCTGGATCAGTTTCTTCTGGAAGGCCGAGCGATGCGAGGCATGATGCAGCGCCTGCGTCAGCGCCTGACGCATCAGCGAGGCCGAGCCAATGGCGCAATAGTAGCGGGTGCCCTGCACCATCTCGATGATGGTGCGCACGCCCCGCCCCTCCTCGCCGAGCATCACGCCCCAGCAATCGACGAATTCCGTCTCGGCGGAGGCGTTGGACTTGTTGCCGAGCTTGTCCTTCAGCCGCTGCAGATAAAGGCCGTTGCGTGTCCCGTCCGGGCGAAAGCGCGGCAGCAGGAAGCAGCTGAGGCCATTCTCCGTATAGGCGAGGGAGAGAAAAGCGTCCGACATGGGGGCGGAGCAGAAGAATTTATGTCCGGTCAGCAGATAAGGCGCCCCTTCCCCGGTAGCGGTGCCTTCCGGCCGCGCTTTCGTCGAGTTGGCGCGCACGTCCGAGCCGCCCTGCTTCTCGGTCATGAACATGCCCATGGTGATGCTTTTCTTCTCCGCCGCCGGGATATCGCGGGGATCATATTCCGTGCGCAGGAGACGGGGGATCCACTCATCAGCGATAGCGGGCGTCGCTTTCAGGGCCGGCACGACCGCATAGGTCATGGCCATCGGGCAGAGGACGCCGCCCTCGATCTGGTTGAGGAGATAGGAGAGCGCGCCATGCGCCACATGATTGCCGGGGCGCGGATTGTTCCACGCGAAAGTCGGCACGTCATTGCCGATGGCAAGCGCCATCAGGTTGTGGTAGGCGGGATGAAAAGTCACCTGATTGATGCGCCGCCCGTTTCGATCGAACGCCTTCAGCTCCGGCGGATAGCGGTTGGCCTGATTGGCCCATTCCAGCACCTCCTCCGTGCCGACCTTGGCGGCGAAGTCGCTGACCGTCGCCTCCGCCCAGGCCGCATCCTCGCGCCTCAACCCTTCCTGCAGCGGCCGGTCGATGCCGAAAAGATCCTGCCTCTCCAGCGGCGGCGGGACGTTCGTCACCTCATGCGTCGGCAGCTGCGTGATCGGGCTTCGGATAGTCATATCGCTCTCCCTGAGAATTGCGCGTCCCCTCTTATATACAGCCAGCCGCTCACCCCGGCCAGACGACTTCATGACGGAGCGTGTAGGAACCAAGCTTCTCGGCGATCAGGGGCGCAAGCGTCTCCCGCTCGCCGCCACGCACCGTCACCGTCGCAACGGTGCCATGGACGGGGTGATTATCCACCGTCACCGCAATATCGGTACCGTTCTGACAAAGCGGCGCAAGTTCGGAGGTGAACACTTTTACCGCGGCATCATAGCGGAGGCTCGGCTTGAAGATCTTACCGACGCCGGTAAGCGGCATGGCATCGAGGATGGTGAGATCGGCGGGATTGGCGGCCCGCTCCGGGATGCGCTCCCGGGCGAACTCGCGAAGTTCCTCCGCTGACACCTTGGCGCCGGGCTTCAGCTGCACATAGGCGACGGGCATTTCGCCGGCGTATGAATCGGGCCGGCCGACGGCGGCGGCAAGCTCGACCGCGGGATGCGCATGCAGCGCTTCTTCGATGATCAGCGGGTCGATATTGTGGCCGCTGCGAATAATGATGTCCTTCGCCCGGCCGGTCAGCCAGATATAGCCGTCCTTGTCAATACGGCCAAGGTCGCCCGAGCGAAGCCAGCCGTCCCGCGTGAAGGTCGAGCGATTATGCTCCGTCTGCACATAGGTAGTGACGATATAGACGCCCTTCATGATAATTTCGGCGATCTCATCCGCTTCCGCGAAGCGTTCGATATTGCCGTCAGCATCAATATGGGCGGAGGCAATCTCGACATAGGGAAAACGCACACCGACAGAGCCGAAGCGGGCCTCGCCATTCTGCGGCTGCATCGTAGTGAAGCATGTCGTCTCGGTCATGCCGTAACCTTCGAGGATCGGGGCTTTGGCGTAAGCGCTCAGCGCCTTCAGCACCTCGACGGGCGCGGCTGAGCCACCCGTCAGCCCGGCGCGGAGCGAACTGATATCGCAATCGCCGATAGGAACGCTGAGGAGCGCCGAGAGCATGGTCGGCACGCCGCCCAGCACCGTGATGCCGTATTTCTCCACCAGCCGCCAGTAATTGCCGACCACCAGCGGATCGCGAAACCCCTGCGGGCTTGCGATGACCAGCGTGATACCGTTCATGATGGGGACAATGCCGACAACGATGGAGCCGCTGATATGAAACATCGGCAGGCCGGCAAGCAGGCAATCCTTATCCGAATAGCCGAGCCCGAAACCGCTGACGGCGATCTGCGAGAGCTGCATGCGGTTGGTATGGGGGACGAGCTTCGGAACGCCTGTGGTCCCGCCCGTGTGGTAATAGCCGACGACATCGTCGGGATCGTCATTTGTCGGCCCGTTGATGCGGCGCGCATCCTGTTTGGCGATCATCTCATCGAAGGGGAAAATCTTCTTCCCGTCGCATTCCGAGCTGCCGCCGAGCACGTAAACCGCTTTGAGGTTCGGCATCTTCTCGATCACATAGGCGGCCTTGTTCCAAAGCTCCTCACTGAGCGCGCGCCCCGTCGCGATCAGGATCGTCGCGTTGGCGGCCTTGGCGATGCCGAGGATATGCTCAGGCTCGAGCAGCGGGTTGACGGCATTCACGGTGCCCACCGCTTCCGCGCCGAACATGGTGAAATAGGCCTGCGGACAAAGCGGGATGAGATAGGTCACCGTCTCGCCTTTTTTAAGGCCCGCCGAGAGGAAGAGATTGGCCGTCTGGTTGACCTTCTCAAGCAGCATGGAATAGCTGATGACCTTCGGCTCGCCGAGCGGATCTCCAAGCGGCAGCGCGATCAGCGACGGCTTGTCGCCATACTGTTCGACCACCTTGCAAAGCGCCTCATAGACGCTTCGATACGGCACCCATTCTTCGAGCGGCCGCTGCTCGAACGCCTCGACATCCTTGAGGCTGACGAAGGACGTATTGAATTTTGTGAAGGCTTGTGCCATCGCGTTTTCTCCCTGTTCCCTGGCGAAGATGGTTCACCATCTTTCGTTGATCATCATGATGCCAGATACGAGACGGGATACAACCGAAAATTATATAATCTTACCCGCATTGACGCGGGCGCCACGCCTCTGGCGCCCGCCGGATTGCCGCGGCGCTACTGCCGGGCCCTGAAAATCTGCGGGCTGAAGGAAAAGGCGTATCCGAGGAATGCCAGCATCCAGAAAACCGCCGAGCTGTAGAGCAGAATCGTATAAAATTCGGGGATAAACTCCGAGATGATGCGCGTCACCCCGGCGAGCACTACGCAGAGGAAAACGAGGCTGCCGCGCACGCCCGCAATAAGGGGAGAGCCGGAGTGGCCGAGCGTCGCCCGAACCATCACCGAGAGCGTCATAACGCCGATCGCGCCTACGCCGAGCGCGTGGATGCCGGCGAGCGCCGGGAAGCTGTAGGGGAAAAAGCCGGCAAGGGCGAGTAGCAGAAAGCCGACCGGAATGAACAGATAGCCGACATGCAGGACCAGCACCAGCGGATCACTGAACGTGCGCACGCCCTGCCAGCGCGCGAGCCGCAGGAACTGCAGCACGGCCGCCGGGAAAAACAGCGTTGCGGCGATCATTCCGGTGTCGAATATGATCCACATGATGAGCGCCAGAACCGAAATGCCGATCGCCATCCCGTCGAAGCGGTTGAAGGCGACGGGCAGCCGCCCCGGCGCCTGCCGCATGAGCCAGTTGCGGGTAAACGCCGGGATGATCCGCCCGCCGATCAGCATGATGAGGATGATCGCCGCCATCATCGCGAGCCGGCGGCTGTAATAGCTGCTTGCCTCGAAATGCGCCTCCAGATGGAAGCAGATGTTCGCCAGCAGCAGCAATGAAAAGGGCACGACGACCATCAGGTTGCGCCAGTTTTTCCCCGCAATGATCTCGTTGGTGATGATTGCCAGAATGGCGGCGAGAAACAAGAGATCGACCACCATGGTCGCCACCCAGCCGAGCGAAGCGGAAAAGACAATCGCAAGGCGGCCGGCGAACCACAGAAGCGCAAGCAGCAGGAGCGGCACCCCGCGCACCGGCGGACGCCCCGTCCAGTTCGGAATGGCCGTGAACAGAAATCCCGTCACGATCGCGGCGAGATAGCCGAAGTAGATCTCGTGAGTATGCCAGTCGGCCGGAGCGAAATCGGAATGGAGCGAGAGATGGCCGAAGAAGAGCGGCACCCAGACGAGGATCGACAGCCCCGCAAAGAGCGCGCCCAGGAAAAAGAATGTCCGATAGCCATAGCTCAGGAAGGCCGGCCCTGTGTATTCTCTTACTCGCGGAATTGCCATCGTCATGTCCTGTTTCTCCGGAAGCGGAAGAGTTAAATCGCCCGCCCTTCTCAAAGGTGAAGGGCCTGTCCGGCTCCGGCCATTGCGACCGTCGCGCGGTCGATCAATCCGATCCTACCGCCGAGACAGAGGGAGAGGCAACCAAAGACCCTGAAATAATGCTATCGGATGAACGCCGCGCGCTCTTTGTGATATAACAAACAGCATGAACAAATTTCACGCCCGCCTCGACCTCTCGCTGATCTCCGATCTGCCGCCGTTTCGTGACCTCGCGGGCAAGGATCTGGCCGCGCTCGTCGCCATGGCGATGCCGCGACACTATAGCGAAGGCGCATCGGTCTTCCGTCAGGGCGAGGCGGCGCATTCCTTCTTCCTGCTGCTCGACGGGGTTATCCGTGTCGTGAAAATCACGCCCGCCGGCGAGCAGGTCATCGCGCGCTATATCCCGAGCGGACAGCTTTTTGGCATCGCGCAGGCGCTTCGCCTTGACGCCTACCCCGCAAACGCCATTGCCGCGATCGACTGCCTCGCGCTTGCCTGGCCGGGATCGGCGTGGACGGCGATCGTCGAGCGCTTCCCGCCGTTCGCCGCCAGCACCTATCAGACGGTCGGCCTTCGCCTTCAGGAAACGCAGGATCAGCTTGTGGAGCTCGCGACCAAGCGGGTCGGACAGCGCGTCGCGGGTGCGCTTCTCCGGCTGGGTAACGATACTGGCAGACGCACCCCCGACGGCATTCAGATCACCGTCCCCCTCTCGCGCCAGGACGTCGCCGAAATGGCCGGCACGACGCTCCACACCGTCTCCCGCCTGCTGAGCCGATGGGAAGAGAACGGCATCGTCAGAAGCAGCCGGTTGAGCGTCGTGATTAAAGATGCGTCCGCGCTTGCAAAAATCGCCGACGCCGAGCGCGAAATCTAACTGCCGCGGGAAAATATTCTCAAGCTAAGAAGGGATGAGAGGGGATACCACTCATTCACTACGCTCCGCCCGCCAGGACTACCTTGAGCGTCTTGTCATCACGCGACCTTCGCCAGCTTTGGGGGCCACTGCAATTGCCATCCTTGACGATACCCCCGGCCTGACTGGAACTGTTGAATTCGTGATCGCGCGAAAAACGATACAAGCCCGGGTCAGCGTCCGGAACAAGAACACCCAGACGAACCAGACGGTCACGCTCCTCGCGGTCGCGCTTCACAAGAGGGGATCCTTCCCGCATCGCCGTCGAGCCTTCGCGGACAAGGAAGCCGCTCGCCACGGGGCGGCCATAGGCTCTGGCCTTCTGCGGACACATTTCAAACCACTCAGTCATGTATTTCCTCCCTCCGTACTTGCGACACCCGCACCCCGAGAAAATCACCTCGACAGAGCGCAACTTGATGAATAGCTTATAATGGTGGCGATTTCCAGCAAAGAGGTCAAATGTCTTTCTCCAAGGCTCAGTATCTGCTTCGTCGCGCCGGGACGGCCACTTCGCAGCGTAGAGGCAGCCTTGAGGGCATCTGCGCCAAGTTGCTTTGATGGAGTTGTCAGAGGGGGATTGGGAGTGAAGGATATTCTCGACCACACGGCGTTGAAAGCCAAGCAGCGCGCCATTCGCGGCGACTTTCCTGAAACCATGGGTTTGCGTGTGCATCGTGCCATCAGCTGGATTGGACGCGCCGAGAAGTGCTGCGACGATGATGACGCCCGCTTCATCTTTCTCTGGATCGCGTTCAATGCCGCCTACGCAGATGAGCGGGAGTTCCAGTCGCTGACGCCCAGTGAACGTGCCACTTTTCTCGGCTATTTCGACAGGCTGGTGGCGCGCGACGAAGGTCGCCGGATCTACAACGCGTTGTGGCAGCGCTTCTCGGGACCGGTGCGAATGCTGATGGATAATCGCTACGTCTTCAATCCGTTCTGGCAACACCATAACGGGATCGCGGGCTTCGAGGACTGGGAGGAGAAGCACAGGGCATCGTCACGGAGCTTCGCGCAGGCATTCCAGGCGGGCGACAGCGTCCGCGTTCTAAGTTTTGTTTTTGACAGGCTTTATGTGCTGCGCAACCAGATCGTCCACGGCGGGTCAACCTGGAACAGCGGGGTCAACCGGGCGCAGGTGCGCGACGGTGCTTCAATTTTGTCCGTCCTGATGCCGGTTTTCGTGGACTTGATGATGGACAATCCAACGGACGATTGGGGACGGCCGTTCTACCCGGTGATTGAGTAAGAGCAGCAGTCGATCTATGCCGCGCGTTATCTCCGCGGCAACGTCGCGCCGGTAGCGGAGTATGGTTGATGATATTGGATTTGGGGAAATGAGGTTCTGGCTGGGGTGGCAGGATTCGAACCTGCGCATGACGGGATCAAAACCCGTTGCCTTACCGCTTGGCGACACCCCAAAGAGGAGCCTCTTTCTATCGAAAGGGCCCGTCAATCTCAAGCCAAATTTTGTAAAAATGCCGCCGGCTGAAGGCGGGGTCACGCGCCGCCTTGAAGCCGTGTGGCCCGGGTCCACCAGCCGGGATGGCGGGCGGTGAGCGTCACGGCTGCATCGCGCGCCGCCCCGGCCGTCGCGAACAGGCCGAAAACAGTGGCGCCGCTGCCGCTCATCCGGGCAAGGCGACAGCCCGCGAGGGCGGAAACCGCCGCGATCGCATCGGCAATCATGGGCTCGATTTCCATTGCTGGCCGCTCGAGATCATTGCGCGTCGCACCGAGAAAAGCGGCAAGATCAACCCCGCCGGCCATGTCGCTGGAACGCACGGCAGGGCGGGCTTCGATGCGCGGGAGACGGCGAAACACCTCCGCCGTCGAAACCTTTATATTGCAATTAACCAGTATAATGTGATTTAATTCGAAACCCGGGATTTCCTCGAGTTGCTCGCCTATTCCCCGCATCATCGCGGGCTTGCCAAGCAGGCAAACCGGAACATCTGCGCCGACCGAGAGCCCGATTTCGGCGAGCCGCTCCGGCGCGAGTTTGAGGTTCCAGGCGCGGTTCAGCAGCTTCAGTGTCGTCGCCGCATCGGACGAGCCGCCGCCGATACCCGAAGCGACCGGCAGGTTTTTCACAAGATGAATATGCGCGCCGTGACGGACCCCCGCCGCGCGGCGAAGCTGCTCCGCCGCCTTCCAGACCAGATTATCGGGCCCGGTATCGGTCTCGGACGCGAAGGGGCCGGACATTTCGAGGGTAAGATTATCGGCAGGGGCGACGGAAATCCTGTCCCCGTAGGCCGCAAAGGCAACAAGGCTTTCAAGCAGATGATAGCCATCCGCACGTTTCCCCGTGACATGCAGGAAGAGATTGATTTTCGCGGGCGCGAGGGCGTCGATCATGCGCGGCCGACCCGGTTACTTCTCGGCCTTCGGCGCATCCCGCAGGCCATGTTTCAGCTTGTCCTCAATCACCGGGATCTGGTCTGCGGTCGGCTCAAGCCAGAGCGCCCGCTGCCACTGATAGCGCGCCTCCTCCCGCCGCCCGACGCGCCAGTAGGCATCGGCGAGATGATCGGTGATGGTCGGATCCGCCGCCTCGAGCGAGACCGCCTTCTCAAGCTGGATCACCGCATTGTCATATTCGCCAAGCCGGTAATAGAGCCAACCGAGGCTGTCGACAATATACCCGTCCCGTGGCCGCAGTGAGACGGCTTTGATCAGCATCTCCCGCGCCCGGTCGAGATTTTCATTCCTGTCAACCCACGAATAGGCGAGATAATTGAGAACCTGCGGATGATCGGGACGCAGTTCGAGCGAGCGGATCAGATCCTTCTCGGCGAGCGGCCACTGACGCGACTGTTCATAGGCGACGCCCCGCGCATAAAAGAGCGACCAGTGGCGCGGCTCGAGAACGTCGATACGGTCGATGGCCCGGCCGTATTCGTCGGCTGCCTGCGCCCAGGCCTTGCTGTCGCGGCTGACATCGGCAAGCACCACCAGCGCCTCAATATTATCGGGGTCGGCCGCGGCGACCGCCTCAAGACGCGCGCGCGCTTCCTCCTCGCGCCCGAGTTTGTAGGCGGCCCAGGCGGCGCGGATTTCCGCATTGCGGCCATAGGGCGACTCAGGGTGCACGCTGCTGTAGAGATCAAAGGCTTCCTGCCAGTTGCCGCGATCCTCCGCCGTCTCCGCGAGCAGCATCCGCGCCATCGGAAGGCCCGGCTCAAGCCGAAGAGCGAAATGAATATAGGTGGCGGCAACGCCGATTGCCCGCTCCTGCCCGATGATCGACGCGGCGCTGTAAAGCGCTTCGGCCGCGCCCGAGCGGGCATCAGTCACCACCGGATCGAGCGGCTGTCCGGCGGCAAGCTTGTCATGCTCGGCTTGGATGATCGGGCTCATGGGAGACTGATCGAGATAGGCATCAAAGAGCGGGCCAATCATGTCCCGCCGCCCGGTTCTGTCGAGAAAAGCGCCATAGGACTGGACGAGCCGCGCAGTCCGCCCCGACGGTCCGGCGAGCGCCTCGGAATATTTCTGATCGGCAAGCACTGTGTTTCCGGAGACGTCGGCCAGCAGCGCCGACTGATATTCCTTGAGCGCCTCGAAACCATTGTAGCGATCGAGCGCATCGAGCTCGTCAAAGGCGGCATCGGCGCCTTCAAGAGCGAGCCGCACCCAGGACATGAGCAGTGGTTTCAGAAGCACGTTGAAGCCGTTGTCCCCCGTCTGCGCAAGATAGTCACCGGCGACGGTGAAGTCATCCCGGGCAAGCGCATCAATCGCAAGGACAAGCGAGGCCGCAGAATTCTCCTCATTGCCGGCAAGGGCCTGCGGGGCAAGCGCGACCGCACGGTCGATATCGCCCTTGGCAAGCGCCGCCTGCAAGGCCATGCCGACCAGAACGGCATCGGTGCTGCCCTTTTCGAGCGCATCTTCGAAATAGTCGAGAGCGACGGATGCTTCCTGCTCGCGCAGCGCCTCGCGGCCGGCCAGATACTCACCGAACGTGGAGGATGGAAGGACGTCGACCTTGCCGCCTGCATCCTGGAAAATATCCGGCAGATTGCCCTGCCCGTTCGACGCGCCGTTCGCCGCGCAGGCGCCAAGCAGGACGGTCAAAATAACACCACTGACAACAGTTTTATACTTTTTCACGCCTGCACCCGTCATTCCTGCGCACTCATCCGCCCCATGGCCCACCCTAACGGTCGACCGGGGGACGCCCATCTCTCCAATGTAGGGCGGCCCCGGACGGCATGAAACAATTTATCTGCGCTTGGGAACGATTTTCTACATATTGGGATAATTCGGCCCGCCGCCGCCTTCGGGGACGACCCAGTTGATATTCTGCGTCGGGTCCTTGATATCGCATGTCTTGCAATGGACGCAGTTCTGGGCATTGATCTGCAGACGCGGGTTGGAGCCGTCATCATCGGTCAGGAACTCATAGACGCCGGCCGGGCAGAAGCGCTGCTCGGGCCCGGCATATTCATTATAGTTGACCGTCACGGGAACACTGTCGTTCTTCAGCGTCAGATGAACGGGCTGATCCTCTTCATGGTTGGTGTTGGAGAGGAAGACAGAGGACAGTTTATCGAACGTATAAACACCGTCATACTTCGGATATTCGATCTTCTTGCAATCCTTGGCCTTTTTCAGTTGGTCATGATCGGAGTGGTTCTTCAGTGTCCAGGGAGCCTTGCCGCGGAAGATCTTGAGATCGAGCCCGGTATAAAGCGTGCCGCCGAGCAGGCCCCAGCGGAAGGACGGACGGCTGTTGCGTACGCGGTAAAGCTCATCATAGACCCAGGAATTGCGGTAGCGCTCAGGATAGCCCTCCAGCACTTTCGCGGGCGCCTCGGCATTTTCTTTCAGCTGATCGATGATCGCTTCGGCGGCCATCATGCCCGATTTCATGGCGGTGTGGCTGCCTTTGATCTTCGGCACGTTCAGGAAACCGGCGGTACAGCCGATCAGCGCGCCGCCCGGGAAGACCAATTCCGGCACCGACTGGAAGCCGCCTTCGTTGATGGCGCGCGCGCCGTAGGAGATGCGCTTGCCGCCGGCCAGCATGTCCTTCATCATCGGATGCGTCTTGAAGCGCTGGAATTCATCATAGGGCGACAGATACGGGTTCTTGTAGTCAAGCGCGACGACGAAGCCGACATAGGCCTGGTTGTTCTCGATGTGATAGACGAAGGAGCCGCCATAGGTGTTGCTGTCGAGCGGCCAGCCGAAGCTGTGGAAGATCTGCCCTTCATGATGCTTTGCGGGATCGAGCTCCCACAGTTCCTTGATGCCGATACCGAACGTCTGCGGATCGCAATTTTCACGGAGGCCAAATTTTTCAAACAGGCCCTTGGTCAGCGAGCCGCGTACCCCTTCTGCGAAGAGCGTGTATTTTGCATGCAGTTCCATGCCCGGCTGGTAGGAACTTTTCTTCTCGCCGTCCCGGCCGACGCCCATGTCGCCGGTCGCAACGCCCTTAACGCTGCCGTCCTCGTTATAGAGGACTTCGGCACCCGCGAAGCCGGGATAGACCTCAACGCCGAGGGCCTCCGCCTGCTCGGCCAGCCAGCGGCAAAGGTTGCCAAGGCTGATGATGTAGTTGCCGTGGTTATGGAGCTGCTTGGGGAGCAGGAAATTCGGGAAGCGAAGCTCGTTCGATTCCGTCATGAAGAAGAATTTTTCCGTCTTCACCGGCACGTTGAGAGGAGCGCCCTTCTCTTTCCAGTCGGGGATCAGCTCATCGAGCGCCCGGGTCTCAAAGACGTTTCCGGAAAGGATGTGTGCGCCGATCTCGGAGCCTTTTTCAATGACGCAGACCGAGACATCGAGCCCCGCCTCTTCGCTGAGCTGGCGCAGTTTTATTGCTGCCGACAAGCCTGCGGGACCGCCGCCGACGATGACGACATCAAACTCCATAGATTCGCGTTCCATCACAACCTCTCTCACTCTTCCGGCCGATTTGTTGCCGTTGTTTATTCTGGACCGGCTATTCCGCGAACGCGGCGCCTGTCGTAATGTCCGGGTTTCTCAAGCTCTTTTATTGTGCATCATTTCCGATTGCAAAGGATTTTGCCCGATTTACGCCCTTCAGACAGTGGAAATGGCCATCCGAGACGACGGCATCGCATCAATTTCCGGTGAAACTAACATATCAGATTAGAAAAGTTCCAGAAATTCTCATCGCCGGACGCTTCTCGAAACGCAGATGATGCTGTTATGATACGGTATGAATATGGATATCGACAGAGAAAGCCTGCTCCGCTTCTACCTCGAAGCGGGGGTTGACGAAGCGATCGGCGATACACCGGTCAATCGCCTCGCGCCGCCCGCAGCGCCGGAAGCCACTAACGCACGCGCAGGTGAAACGCGGCACAAACCAGTGGCGCCTTCGCCCTTGCGCGCACCGCGCCGCGCGCCCGCCGATGCGGCTCGCCCGCTGCATATCCCGCCGCTGCTTGATGCGGTCGAGGCGGCGCGGAAAGCAGCAAGTGCCTGCACGACGCCCGAGGAGCTGCGCGCCGCGCTTGAGGCGTTCGACTATTGCGCGCTCAAAAAATCGGCGCATCACACGGTTTTCGCCAAAGGAGATCCCGCCGCGCCCGTGATGATTATCGATCGCCAGCCGTCGGATGCGGAGGACAGAAGCGGCATGCCCTTTGCCGGCGCGGCGGGAGAATTGCTCGAGAATATGCTCGCTGCCATAAATCTCGCGCCCACGGACGCGTATCTCGCGAGTGCGATTCCCTGGCGTCCCCCCGGAATGCGTGAACTGACGCATGAGGAAAAAGCGCTCTGCCTTCCCTTCATTCAGCGCCATATCGAGATCGTCAAGCCAAGGCATATCCTTGCCTGCGGCGAAGCGGCGGGCTATCTGCTTGGTGTCAGGACCGGCATCAACAAGTTGCGCGGGGAATGGAAAGATTTGCAAATCGGGGAAGTTCAGGCAAGAATACTGCCTGTGTTTCATCCTGCCTTTCTGATCACTCAGCCGGCGTTGAAGAAGTTTGCCTGGGCGGATCTGCTGAAATTGAAGGCGGCGCTGGAGGACGAGTAACCTGTTTTCATGCAGATTAGCCATCCTCGGCAATCTCTCATCTAACGTATGGCGTCCGGTAATGACTGACCGTTTCAGAATTTCCATCATTCTGGCGATCCTGGCCTCTGTTATGCTGGGTTCCTTGCAGCTCGCCATTGCGGACAGGATCCCCGCCGTCCTCTCGGCCGCCGATGTCGCGCGCTACCGGTCGATTTTTGATCATCAGTCGCGCGGCGAATGGGCAAGGGCCGACAAGCTGATCGCCGCTCTGCAGGACGATATTCTTCTCGGGCACGTCAAGTTCCAGCGCTATATGCATCCGACCGCCTACACCGCGCGATATGAAGAACTCCATCTCTGGATGAAGGCCTATGCCGACCATCCGGATGCCGAGCGTCTCTACAAGCTCGCCGAAAGCCGCCGCGAACGGGGCTGGAAACCTCTGCCAGAGCCGGTTCACGGGCAATATCTCGGCGGCAGCGGCTCGGGCCAGCCGGCCTATATCTCCCGCCCCTATAAGAGTGAGAGAAAGCGCAGCCCCAAGGAGAGTAACGACGTCGAGCATGTCAGGCGCGTCATCAACCGCTTTATCCAGAACGACCAGCCGACGAAGGCCGCCGAGTATCTCGCGCAAGACAAAATCGTCCGGCTTCTCGACCAGGTTGAAATTGACCAGCTTCGGGAAAAAATCGCCCAGAGCTACTTCCTGAATGCCCGCGATGACAAGGCCATCGAATTTGCCGAGGCGGCGCTTCGCAAATCGCGCGACTATGTTCCGCTCGCGGACTGGACGGCCGGGCTCGCTGCGTGGCGAAGCGGCGACATCGCACGGGCCGCGAGGCATTTCGTCGCGCTCAGCGAGGCGACGCCCCTTTCCGACTGGAATTTCACGGCCGCAAGCTGGTGGGCCTCACGCGCCTATCTCAAGCTCGGCGCGCCCGACAAGGCGCAATATTATCTCGAACGCACGGCGACCCATCCCCGGACATTCTACGGCCTGCTCGCCCTGCGCCAGCTTGGCATTGAAAATCCCTTCAATTGGGACCTGCCGGAGCTGAAAGCGACCGAAGTTGCTTTCCTGATGAAAATTCCGGCGGTCAAGCGGGCCGTCGCGCTTTCCGAGGTTGGCGAATATGATCTCGCCTCCACCGAGCTTCGCAGCATCTTCCTGAACGCTGATGAAGATCTCGCGCCGCAACTCGTCACGCTGTCGGAACGGATCGGCGCCCCGTCCGTCGCCATGCGGATGGGCCTGCATCTGTGGGACACCGAAGACGTCAAGCTGGACGCCGCAATCTATCCGGTGCCGAAATGGAAACCTGAGGAAGGCTTCAAGGTCGACCGGGCGCTGCTTTATGCCTTTATGCGCCAGGAATCGGGCTTCCTCGCGAACGCCCGCAGCGAGGCCGGCGCCTCCGGTCTCATGCAGATCATGCCGGTGACGGCGAGCTATATCTCGGGCGACAAGTCCCTCCGCAACGGCAGGAGCGACAAGCTGCTCGATCCCGCCTTCAACCTCGAGCTCGGCCAGCAATATCTCGCCTATCTGATGAACAACAAGGAAGTCGAGCGCAATCTGTTTCACCTCGCCGCAGCCTATAACGGCGGGCCGGGGAACTTGAAAAAGTGGAAGGCGGCAACGGAGTATGGCGACGACCCGCTTTTCTTTATCGAAGCCTTGCCAAGCCGGGAGACACGCATTTTTATCAAGCGCGTGCTGACGAACTTCTGGATTTACCGCCACCGCATGGAGCAGGATCTGCCGGGCCTCGACCAGATCGCGCGCGGCGAGTGGCCTGAATATCAACCCTTGGATCAACGCGAAAACGAGGTTGCAGACAATGCCGGGAATTGATGCCTCACGCCCCTTTATTCCTGTCCGGATCGCCGTCCTTACGGTCTCCGACACCCGCACGCTTGCCGAGGATACGTCCGGCCAGGCGCTGGTCAACCGGCTTGAAGCCGCCGGACACATCCTTGCCGCGCGCGAGATCGTGCAGGACAGCCTCAGCGCTATTCAGCAGATTGTCGCCGGCTGGCTGATCGATCCCGAAGTCGATGTCGTGATTGCGACGGGCGGCACCGGCGTCACGGGGCGCGATGTTACGCCCGAGGCGTTCGCCGGCCTTTACGAGAAGGAAATTCCGGGCTTCGGTGAGCTGTTCCGGATGCTGAGCTACCAGAAGATCGGCACCTCGACCATCCAGTCACGGGCGAGTGCCGGCGTTGCCCGCGGCACCTATCTTTTCGCCCTCCCCGGCTCCACCGGCGCGGTCAAGGATGCGTGGGATGATATCCTCGTCCATCAGCTCGACTATCGCTACATGCCCTGCAACTTTGTCGAGCTGTTCGACCGTCTCCAGGAACACCAGAGAAGAAGCAAGGGATGACCGGCCCGCGCCGCTCATCCCCCGCTACGTCGCAAGTCTGCCAAACCGCCGCCGCTAGATCGGAATCCAGTATCCGTGCGGATCGAGACAGGAAATCTCGACACGGCTTACCGTGCGGCCGGGCTCGCTCAGCGTCTGGCGATATTCCCGGCAGAGACTGCCGTAGGAGTTGACGCCCTCGCGCAGCACCACGACGCTGCCCGACATGGGCCCGTCATGCCAGCGGCTTACATGCCCGACTGAGGCATCCAACGCAATGTAGATCGCCTGATGGTGATGCTCGATCTGGCGCGCCGACAGGGGCAGCACGATGTTCACGTTAAGAAACGGCCAGTAAAATCCGCGGTAGAGATGCCGGCCCCAGTATCTCGGCGTATGAACATGCTTCACATAGACATATTTCGGCCCGTGATGACGATGGGCGTGCGGCTTCGGCTTCGGGTGATGCTTGTGCGCGCCCCATTTTACCGGCGGCGGCGCATAGCGGTCGCGCCGGTCATGCTTTCCGTGCCATTTATCGGGGGTCTTATGCCTGTTGTGATACACGTCCCGCCGATCGTGATGTTTTCCGTGCGCGTTGCTTTGCTTTCCATATTTAAGATGCTGCCCCACATTCGGGGCATCGCGCCGCCTGTCATCGGCGTTCCCGAGCGAGGGGCCGACGAGGAAGCAGCCAATAAGGGCGATCACAAACGCGAGCTGACCTGTTTTTCTCATTTTTCTTCTCCCCTTTCACATGGAGATATGTATTCAACGCCAAGCCCCGGCAAATCCGTCGATAAACAATCCCCTAAAATTTGTTCTTGATTTGTTCTTATTTTGTGATAGGCTCGCAAGATGCCCGATGATATCGTCCCCATCCGCAAAAATCAGCGTCGCGGCCGCGGAGCGACAAGGAACCCGGATGGGCGGTTCGAGCCGGCATCGAGAGAGCGCATCGACGACGGATGGCAGACGGAACCGGAAGACGGGGAACCTGGGCTTTCAACCACGGTCACCATCGAGCATCCGAAAAGCATCATAAGCCGGAATACCTCCCCCGACCTGCCGTTCGATCGCTCCATCAATCCCTATCGCGGCTGTGAACATGGCTGCATCTACTGCTATGCGCGCCCGACCCATGCCTATATGAATCTCTCGGCCGGACTCGACTTCGAGAGCAGGCTATTCGCCAAGCCGGACGCGGCGGCACTGCTGGAAAAGGAACTGGCGCGCCCCGGGTACCGCTGCGCGCCGATGGCGCTTGGCACCAATACCGATCCCTACCAGCCGATCGAGCGCCGCCTCAGGATTACGCGCGAGGTGATCGGACTGCTCGGCCGCGCCCGCCACCCGTTCACGATCACAACGAAGTCCGACCTTGTGCTGCGTGATATCGATATTCTCGCTCCGCTCGCGAAAGACAATCTCGTCGCCGTCGGCATTTCGGTAACCAGCCTTGACCGCCGCCTTGCCCGGCTGATGGAGCCTCGGGCAAGCGCCCCCTACAAACGTCTCGCCGCGATCGAGGCGCTCGCCGCGGCCGGGATCCGCACCTTCGTGCAGGCCTCTCCCATGATCCCCGGCCTCAATGATCCGGAGCTTGAGGATATTCTGGCCGCCGCGCGGCAGAAGGGGGCCGCGAGCGCGACCTGCATCATCCTTCGCCTGCCGGGCGACGTCGCGGAATTGTTCGAAAGCTGGCTTCACGAGAATTTTCCCGCCCGCGCAGCCAAGGTCATGAGCCTCGTGCGCTCGACGCGCGAGGGGAAAAATTATGATCCGAGGTTCGGCACGCGGATGACCGGAAACGGTCCGTATGCGGAACTCATCCGCAATCGCTTTCGCCTTGCCTGCCAGCGCCTCGGGTTCGAGCGCGAGGGGAAATATAACCTTCGCTCCGATCTTTTCACCCCGCCCCGGCAGTCGACGCGACAATTGGATTTATTTTAACGGCGGCACCTGCTAATCAGAGGGAATGAGTGACGTCATTCCCTTGCTGCCTGACCTTTCTTTTGAAGATGCGGAAACGGGCCTGATCGCGGGTGTCGATGAGGCCGGGCGCGGCCCGTTCGCTGGCCCGGTTGTCGCCGCCGCCGTCATCCTCGACCGGCGCAACATTCCCACCGGGATCGCGGACAGCAAGAAAATCCCGCGCGCGAAAAGGGAAATTCTGTTCACGCAGATTATCGAGACGTGCCATGTCGGCACCGGTGAAGCCTCTGTCGAGGAGATCGATCAGCTCAACATTCTGCAGGCGAGCCTGCTCGCCATGCGCCGCGCCGTCGACGCCCTGCCCGGCCGCCCCGATGTCGCGCTGATCGACGGCAATCGCGACCCGAAACTGGGCGTTGCGAGCCGCCTGATCGTCGGCGGGGACGCCCGCTGCCTCTCGATTGCCGCCGCCTCGATAGTTGCAAAAGTGACACGCGATCGGAAAATGTGCGAGCTCGCAGCCGAGTTTCCGCACTATGGATGGGATAAAAACGCTGGCTACGGAACGGCCGAGCACCGCAAGGGCTTGCGACTCTTCGGCGTCACACCACAACATAGACGAAGTTTCGCGCCGATCCGGGCGCTCCTCGATGCAGATCAGGAAGAAGTTCAGGAATCCTCCATAACTTACTGATTCAACAAATATATTGACGTAACGAATCGCGCGAATCACTATAACGGCCTTGGCTAACCAGTGTCGTTTGAGAGATGAAGAACCAGAAACTCCCGCTTGACCGGATCCTGAAAGGCGACTGCATCGAGCTGATGAATTCGCTGCCGGAAAAATCCGTCGATATGATTTTCGCCGACCCGCCCTACAATATGCAGCTCTCCGGAGAGCTGCGCCGCCCCGATGACAGCTTCGTCGACGCGGTCACCGATGACTGGGACCAGTTCGAAAGTTTCGAGGCCTATGATGAGTTTACGCGCAACTGGCTGAACGCTGCGCGTCGTGTCCTGAAGGATAACGGTACTCTCTGGGTTATCGGCTCCTATCACAATATTTTCCGTGTCGGCGCAACCTTGCAGGACCTCGGCTTCTGGATCCTGAACGACGTCATCTGGCGCAAGACGAACCCGATGCCAAACTTTCGCGGCACCCGTTTCACCAATGCGCATGAGACGCTGATCTGGTGCTCGAAAGGACCGGACGCCCGCAACATCACTTTTAACTATGATGCGCTCAAAGTCATGAATGACGATGTGCAAATGCGTTCCGACTGGCATCTGCCGATCTGCAGCGGCGGCGAGCGGCTGAAGGTGGAAGGCGAAAAGGCGCATACAACGCAGAAGCCCGAAGCGCTGCTCTATCGCATCTTGACGGCGGCATCCAACCCGGGCGATGTGGTGCTTGATCCCTTCTTCGGCACCGGGACCACGGGCGCGGTTGCGCGCAAACTCGGCCGCCATTTCATCGGTCTGGAGCGCGAAGAAAAATATATCGCCGTCGCCCTTGACCGGCTGCGTAAGGTTCGCCAGATGTCGGAAAAGGATCTGGAGATCACCCGCGGAAAGCGGCAGGAGCCGCGTATCCCCTTCGGTTCGGTTGTCGAACGCGGCCTTTTGTCGGCAGGTCAGGTGCTGTTTGATGCGCGCAAGCGCTACCGCGCACGGGTGCGGGCCGATGGCAGCCTCGTCGCCTCCGATGTCTCCGGCTCCATCCACAAGGTCGGCGCCCAGCTGCAGGGCGCCAGCAGCTGCAACGGCTGGACCTTCTGGCATTTCGATGTGGAGGGCAAGGCCGTCTCCATCGATGTGCTGCGCCAGCAGGTGCGCGCCGAAATGAACTAGGAGCCTGTCGCTCCGCCATTTGAAAAGGGGGATGTGATGAAGAAAATTATCATGATGCTACTCGCCGGCAGTGGTCTGATGCTCGCCGCGAGCCAGCCTGCCCACTCCTTCGCCGAGGGCCGCTTTCTCGGCATTGACCGCGACGCCGATAACCTCATTTCAATGGAGGAGCTGGTCGCCTACCGCGAACGGCTGTTCAAGGAGTATGACCAGAATGGCGACGGGCAGGTGGAGTTCGAGGAATATGTGCAGGCTCGGCAGCTTCGCTCCGTCACTGCGCCGCCCTATTCCAAGGTGGAAGTGCCCGACGAGTATCGCGAGATGGATGCGAATGGCGATACCATCCTGACGCTCGAAGAAGTCACTGCCGTCGGCGTCACGCGCTTTGAGAAGCTCGACACGAACGGCGATGGCAAAATCTCCAAGGACGAGTTTGTCAGCCCGGGTCTTTAAGGGGCGCCCGCCTCTCGCTCAAGTACGGCGCGCGCGACTTTCCGCATCAGCGTCGGCAACGCATAATCGGCGAATTCACCCGGATGGAGCCATACCCCTTCGCCGTCTGAAAGCGTCTGAGGCCACCGCCCGCCGTGCAGGATGATGGGCTGCAAGAGCAGGTGAAAATGCGTGAAGGTATGTCGCACCGGGGCGGCGAGCCTCAGTACGGGAGAAATATTCCCCTCATTGCCAAGAAAGCCGCGCACCGCCGCCTCCGGCGAAATCGCCGCCTCCTGCCAGTCGCTTGAGGGAAATTCCATCATCCCGCCGAGCAGTCCCGTCTCGGCCCGGCGGCGCAGGAAGACGCGCCCGTCCTCCCGCTGCATCCAGAACACCACCGCCTGACGCGTCGGTTTTTCCTTCCGCGGCGCCTTGACCGGGTAGGCCTCCATATCGCCCGCCCGATATGCGGCGCATAAATCCCGCACCGGGCAAAGGCAGCAGGCCGGATTGCGGGGGGTGCAGATCATCGCGCCGAGATCCATCAGGGCCTGCGCATAATCACCAGCTCGCCGCGTTGGCGTCAGAAAGCCGGCTTCGCGGGTAATTTCCTTTTTTGCGGCCGGCAGCGCCGTCGCGATGCGGAAAAGCCGGCTTATGACCCGCTCGATATTCCCATCGACCACCGTCTCGGGCCGATCGAAGGCAATCGCCGCGATCGCTGCGGCGGTGTATGGCCCGATGCCGGGAAGCGTGAGAAGCGTCGCGTGATCGTCGGGAAACCGGCCATCATGGCGCACGCTCACTTCAATCGCGCATTTATGCAGATTGCGCGCCCGGGCGTAATAGCCAAGCCCGGCCCAGTTGGTCAGAATGTCATCAAGCGGCGCGGCCGCCATATCCTGTACGCGCGGCCAGTTTTTCAGGAATTTCTGAAAATACGGTCCCACTGTCGCGACGGTCGTCTGCTGCAGCATGATCTCGCTCAGCCAGACATGATACGGGTCCGGCGTCACGCCCGGCGGGCTTCGCCACGGCAGCGTACGGGCATGGCGATCATACCAGGCGAGGATCAGGTCGGAAAAAGGCTTTCGATCGGGTAAAGTATTTATCATATTGACTGCCAGTTATGATCAATTACGGTCCATCGGGTCAATGAGAGTTTCACCAGCAGGGGATCACGATGAGACAGGCACGCACGCCGGGACCGAAAGCCATCGCCGCGCTGGTCGGGAAAGCCTCCCGCGCCGCCCTGGTAAAGCGCGGCTTCGCCGAGGCGGACATTCTCAATCACTGGCGCGCGATCGTCGGCCCCAATCTTGCCGACGCCTCGAGCCCGGAACGGCTCGGCTTCTTGCGCCAGAGCAACCGCGAGGCAACGCTTCGCATTCGCGTCGCCCCGGGCTGGGCGCCCGAGTTTCAGCATTTCGAGCCCTTGATCATCGAGCGGGTGAACAGCTACTTCGGCTACCGCGCGGTTGCGCGCCTTCAGCTTATCCAGGCGCCGATCAGCAAGAAGCCGCCGCGCAAGCGCCCGCCGCCTGCCCCGCTCAATACAGCGGAAAAGGAATGGCTTGATGCGAGCCTCGCCGATATTACGGATGCGGAGCTCCGGGCCCGCCTTGCGGCGGTGGGCACCGCTCTCCTGCAGGCAAAGCGGCCAGACAAAATCCCGTGAGAGCCATCGCTTCCCCTTTGTCTGCGGCGG
The DNA here is from genome assembly GCF_036844445.1 of Sneathiella sp. Classification (GTDB taxonomy): domain Bacteria; phylum Pseudomonadota; class Alphaproteobacteria; order Sneathiellales; family Sneathiellaceae; genus Sneathiella. The sequence continues at coordinate 187,003 of NZ_DAIUFV010000002.1, forward strand.
GCAAATAGCGTATTTCCGGGTTGTCCCACCAGATGCAGGAATCATTTGAGGATTGACCAATGAGCGGTTATACTGACACCATATGTAGTATGAAAGATAAAGAATTGACTATTTCCAGGCGACATTTTGTAGCAGCAGGGAGCGCCCTGCCCATCGCAACCCTTGCCGGCGGCCTGCTGAGCCCGCGCACTGCCGCCGCGGCGAAACCGCAAATTCTGCAAAGCGATCATATCCTTGGCCTGCCAACGGCGCCGATAACCATTATTGAATATGCGTCGCTGACCTGCGGTCATTGCGGCAATTTTCACAAGCATACCTTCGGCGAACTGAAGAAGAATTACGTCGACACGGGCAGGGCGAAATTCGTGTATCGCCATTTTCCGCTCGACCGCTATGCGTTCATCGCGGCGATTCTCGCCGAATGCGCCGGCAAGAAGGACAATTTCTTCGGCATGATCGACAGTATTTTTCATCAGCAGGAAGTCTGGGCGCGTCAGCCCGATCCCGCTGTCGCGCTCGTCGAACTCGGCCAGCAGAACGGCGTGACGGTTGAAGAATTCGCGCACTGCCTGACCGATACGGAACTGGTCGACGCCATCGCCTCGGAAAGCCTGATCGGATCGTCACAATTTGACGTGACATCGACGCCGACGATTTTCATTCAGGGCGAAAAATACGAAGGTAACCGGAGCTTCGAGGTAATGGATGAGCTTCTGAAAACTCTCAATTAGCGTGCGTAGTATGGTGAGGCGGTGAAATTTTCCCATTTGCGACTGTCGGGCTTCAAGTCATTTGTTGAACCGACGGAACTGCTGATCAAGGACGGGCTGACGGGCATCGTCGGCCCCAACGGATGCGGCAAATCGAACCTTGTGGAAGCCCTCACCTGGGTCATGGGGGAAACTTCGGCCCGCAACATGCGCGGCGGCGCGATGGATGACGTGATCTTCGCCGGTACTGTCTCCCGCCCCGCCCGCAATGCCGCCGAAGTGACGCTCGGCCTTGATAACCGCAACCGAAAAGCCCCGCCCGCCTATAACGATTCGCCCGAACTCGACATTACGCGCCGGATCCGGCGCGACATCGGCTCCGATTACCGGATCAACGGCAAGGTCGTGCGCGCCCGCGATGTCCAGCTTCTCTTTGCCGATCTCGCCACCGGCGCGCATTCGACGGCCATCGTCAGCCAGGGCCGTGTCGGTGCGCTGATCAATGCAAAGCCGAAGGAGCGGCGCCATCTCCTCGAAGAAGCCGCCGGCATTTCCGGCCTGCATTCACGGCGCCATGAAGCGGAACTCCGGCTCAACTCCGCCGAAGCCAATCTTGAGCGCGTTGACGATGTTATAGAACAGCTTGAAGCGCAACTCGGCAACCTCAAGCGGCAGGCGAGGCAGGCCAATCGCTATCGCAATATCTCCGGCCATATCCGCAAGACCGAGGCGATGCTGCTCTATCGCAAATATGAGCAGGCGCAAGCCAAGGCCGCCGAGGCGCGCGAGAAATATGAGCAGGCTGTCCTCGCCGTCAATGAACTGACGCGTCAGACGGCGGCTGCGGAATCGGCGAGCCTTCGCGCCAATGAGGCCCTGAAGCCGCTTCGCGAGGCCGAGGCCGCCGCCGCGGCCGCAGCGCAGCGGCTGACGCTTGCCCGCGAAAATCTCGATGCTGAAGAAGAACGGGCCAAGCGCATCAAATCGCAGCTTGAAGATCGCCGCCGCCAGATTGCCGGCGACATGCTCCGCGAAAAGGATCTTGAGAAGGATGCTGCGGAGGCGATCGAACGGTTGGAGGCGGAAAAGACCGCCCTTGCCGAAGCGGAAGAGGCAGCCGGGCCGCGCGCCCTCGCCCTGCAAGGCGAGGTAAATGAGAAAGCCGCGGCGCTGAAAGAGCTACAGGCGGCCTTTGATTTGAAAACCGAAAGCGTTGCCACGGAAACCGCCGGGCGCAACAGCCTCACCCAGCAGATCGAGACGGCGACGCAGCAGCTCGACCGGCTGGCCGCGCGGCTTGCCGATGTGGAGCGGGAGAAGGCGGCGCTTGAGGAGAAAATTGGCACGGACGGATCGGAATCTGCCTCGGCCGAAGCGTTAAAGGCCGCCATTGCCGCCTTTGCCGCGCTCAACGCGGCCTGCGATGAAGCCGAGTTTCTCCGCCAGTCAGCCGACGGCGCGGAGCGGGAGGCGCGGGAAAAAGTAAAACTCGCCGAGCGGGATGTAACGGCCCTCGAGGCGGAAGCCCGGACATTGTCGAGCCTTCTCGCAAGCGCGAACCAGGGCGACTGGCCCGGCGTTATCGAGGAGTTGAAGGTCAAAAAAGGCTATGAAATCGCGCTTGGCGCGGCGCTCGGCGATGATCTGGAAGCCCCGGCGAATGAAAGCGCCCCCGCCTCATGGCCGGCAACGCCTGCGGCGATCCCTGCGCAAGGGTTCGCGGACGGGCTTGCAACGCTCGATCAGTTCGTCACCGGCCATGAGGCGCTTAAAGGCCGGCTCAGCCAGATCGCAATCGTCGATGTGACAGATGGCCCCCGGCTTCAGGCGAGCCTGAAACCCGGGCAGCGTCTTGTCAGCCGCACCGGCGATCTCTGGCGCTGGGACGGGTTTGTCTGCCGCGCGGGCGCCAAAACGGCCGCTGCAGCGCGACTTGAGAGCCGCAACCGGCTCGCCGAAGTGACGGCTGAACTCGCCACGAAGCAAAGCCGCCTCGCCAATGTCACGGAAGATCTGAAAGGCTGCTCAAAGCGTCTCACGGAGGCGACGGAAAAGCTGAAGGAGCTGCGCCGCCAGCAGCGCGAACAGGAGCAGGGTCTCAGCAAGCTGCGCGCGGCCAATGCGGAGGAGATCCGCGAGAATGCGGCGCGCCAGTCACGCCTCACCTCGCTCAGCGAGACGGCGGAGGAAATCCGGCGCGAGAGAAGCGAGCTTGCCGCCGAACATGCGGCAAAGCAGAAAATGCTCGCAGAAATGCCGGATCTCAGCGCGCGCCGTGCCGAAATTGACCTGCTGCGAGCAGAGCTGCAGGAAAAGCGGGACGAGCTGGCGGTGCTGCGAAGCGATTCGGACCGCCTGACGCGCGAGGCCGCGAGCCGCCGCGATCGCAAAGCCGCCATCGAGAAGGAAGTTGCCGGCTGGATCGAGCGTAGCCGGAACATGGCCGAGCATTTCGTCCAGCTTGAAATGCGCTTCAAGGATACCGCGGCGGAGCTTGCCGAGATCGACGGCAAGCCCGAGGAAATTGCCACCAGGCGCAACAACCTGATGGACGAGATCGCGCTTGCGGAAGGCCGGCGAAGCAACGCGCGGGACAGGCTTCTGGAGGCCGAATCGGTCCTTGCCGAATGCGACGCCGCGCTCAGGAAATGCCAGGATTCGCTCGCCATCTGCCGCGAGGAACGGGTGCGGCACCAGTCCGACGTCGAGCATATGACGGAAGTCCTGAAGGGGCTTGCCGAGCAGGTTCGCGAGAAGCTGCAATGCGCGCCCGAGCAGATCAAGTCGGCGGGCGGCATCGAGGAAGGCGAGGAAATCCCCTCCACGGAGGACAGCGAGCGGCGGCTAGAACGGCTGAAACGCGAACGCGACAGCATGGGCCCGGTAAACCTGCGCGCCGAAATCGAGGCGGAGGAAGTGCAGGAGCAGCTCACGACGCTGACCAATGAGCGCGAAGACCTGCAGGCGGCCATCGCCCGGTTGCGGCAGGGGATTTCTGCCCTCAACCGTGAGGGGCGGGAGCGCCTGCTGGCCGCTTTTACGAAGGTTGACTCGCATTTCCAGCAGCTCTTCCGCCAGATTTTCGGCGGCGGCCAGGCGCATCTCACCCTTACGGAATCTGACGATCCGCTGTCGGCAGGGCTGGAAATCATGGCAAGCCCGCCCGGCAAGCGGCTGCAACTGATGTCACTGCTGTCGGGCGGGGAGCAGGCGCTGACGGCGGTCGCGCTGTTGTTTGCGGTGTTCCTCACCAACCCCGCCCCCATCTGCGTGCTCGACGAAGTTGATGCGCCGCTCGATGACGTGAACGTCGAGCGCCTCTGCCATCTGCTCGACAGTATCGCCCGCAGCTCCGACACCCGCTTCCTTGTCATCACCCATCATCCGATCACCATGGCGCGCATGGATCGGCTGTTCGGCGTGACCATGGCGGAACGCGGTGTTTCGCAGCTTGTTTCGGTCGATCTCGCAAAAGCGAAAGAGATTACGGAGAGCGCCGCATAAACCCTATTTGCAGCGCAATAACGAATTGTGAACGGCAATATCAGATGTGGCGAAAAAGCGGCGCGTAAGGGCTTGACACCTAGGGGGGCAACCCGTATGTTTCCCGCGCTTTCAATGGGGTGAACAGGCAGGCACAATTTCTGTCGAAGGACGACAATGGGCGCATCTGAACCTCCCTCGAAAGAAGATTTCAAGGCTCGGCTTGAAAAAGCGCGGCAAAAGCAGGAGCAGGCCTCCTGGAGCCGCAGCGAATTGAAGCTTGAGCAATCCGGCGCAGCCGGCAAGGCATGGCGACTATCGGTTGAGATGGTGTCAGCTTTGGCTGTTTGCGGCGGATTTGGCTGGTTGCTCGACAAGTGGTTGGACACAAAGCCATGGTGGATGCTGGTGTTTTTGCTGATTGGCGGCGTCGTGGGCATATATAATGTGTTCAAAGTGGCCAAGCGCATGAACGACAGCGAGAGTGGGAACGGGCAATAGTCTTTGGATTTGTTGCCTGGCGCGGATTAGACAGGTAAAGACAGGAATAGCATCGTGGCGGCAGATCATAGCCCTCTTGCACAATTCGAAATCAAGCGTCTGGTTCCGATGGAAGTAGGCGGGCTTGATGTTTCTTTCACCAACTCTTCGCTGTTCATGGTGCTGGCAATTGCCGTTATCACCCTGTTCCTGACCTGGGCCATGCGGAGCCGGTCTCTGGTTCCGGGGCGGATGCAGTCGATCGCCGAGCTGAGCTACGAGTTCATCGCCGGCATGCTGAAAGACAACGTGGGATCGGAAGGGCGGAAATATTTCCCCTTTATCTTCTCGATCTTCATGTTCGTTCTGCTGTGCAACCTGCTGGGCATGATTCCCTACAGCTTCACCGTCACCAGCCATATCATCGTCACCTTTGCGCTTGCGCTGGTCGTTTTTGTAGCCGTTACCGTCATTGCATTCATTCGACACGGCTTCAAGTTTCTGGGATTTTTCGTGCCCACAGGCGTGCCTGCCATCCTGCTGGTCCTGCTGATCCCGATCGAAATTATCTCGTACTTCGTACGCCCCATCAGCCTCTCGGTCCGACTGTTCGCCAACATGCTCGCCGGTCATACGCTGATGAAAGTTTTTGGCGGGTTCGTGATTTCCCTCGGGATTTTCCTCGGCTGGGTACCGCTCGCCTTTATCGTCGCTCTGACGGGTCTTGAATTTCTGGTCGCATTCCTGCAGGCCTATGTCTTCGCGATCCTGTCGTGCCTCTACCTTAACGATGCAATTCACCTGCATCATTGAGTTGTAACCTCGACTTCAACATTGGTTGTTCTTGATTTAGAAGGAAGAATATTATGGAAGCAGAAGCCGCTAAGTACATCGGTGCAGGCCTTGCAACTATCGCTCTGACGGGTGTGGGTCTTGGTATCGGAAATATCTTCGGTTCCTACATTTCCGGTTCCCTGCGTAACCCGGCAGCCGCTCCGAAAGTTTTCGCAAACGTGCTGCTCGGCTTCGCGTTGACGGAAGCTGTTGCTCTGTTCGCACTGGTTATCGCTTTCCTGATCCTGTTCGGTTAATCAGAAATTTCTCGTTTCTGGGAAAACTGAATCTATAGGATCTAAGGAGCCGGTATGCCGCAATTAAATTTTGCAGACTTCCCGCCGCAGCTCGTATGGCTCGCGATTACTTTCGTCATCCTCTATTTTCTCATGGCGAAAGTCGTAGCACCCGGCATTTCAGAGGTTCTCGAAAGCCGGCAGAACCGTATTACGTCGGATCTGGAAGAGGCAAGGCGGCTGAGCGAGGAAGCGGAACAGGCAAAGGCCGACTATGAAGAGGCCCTTGCCAAAGCCCGCAACGAAGCCCATGGCATCGTTTCCGAACTGAAAGCCGAGGTGGCGAAGGAACAGGAAGCGAGCAAGGCGGAGCTTGATGCAGTTCTTGCGCAGAAAACCAAAGCCGCAGAATCCAGCATCCGCGAAGCCAAGGAAACCGCGCTCGGCCATGTACGCGAAATTGCGGCTGAGGCCGCGAAATCGGCTGTGGCCCGGCTCGTTCCTCTCGATGTCTCGGACAAGGATGTTGATGCGGCTGTCGCTGCCAGCATGAAAGGAGACGCCTGATGTTTCAGGACCCGACATTCTGGGTAGCCATCGCCTTCATCGGCTTTTTCGCGGTGCTCATCTACTACAAGGTCCCGCCGCTGATCGCGAAGCAGCTGGACGCCCGGGCGGAGAAGATCCGCGCCGAACTTGACGAAGCCAAGCGCCTGCGCGAGGAAGCTCAAGTCCTCTATGCCGATTTCCAGCGCCGTCAGCATGAAGCCATGCAAACGGCGGAGGATATTGTCGCCAAGGCCAAGGAAGATGCGGAAATCCTTCGCGCGCAAGGCGTCAAGGAGCTTGAGGCAACGCTGGCACGCCGTCAGGAGCTGGCCGAGCTCAAAATCAGGCAGGCCGAGGAAAAGGCGCTCGCTGAGGTTCAGGCCGTTGCTGTTGATGTGGCAGTTGCCGCTGCTGCGAAGTTGATGCAGGATGGGCTCAAGGGCGACAAGGCCAACGCGCTTATCGACCAGTCCATCGACGACCTGCGCAAGCATCTGAACTGACCTGCGCGTAAGAAAAAGAAAAGCCCCGGTTTCCGGGGCTTTTTTTATTACCCTCTCGCGGGCGGAAAAGAAAAACCCCGCCCGAAGGCGGGGGGGTTGGGTTTGATGATCGCGCGCTCCCGGCGCACTTCCCGTTCAGGACGCGGGGCTTTCCTCTGCTGCCTCCGGGGGCATGTAGCGGAGGATCGGGTTGCGGGCCGCGCCCGTCTCATCAAGACGCCGCCGCGGCGCGAAATAGGGCGCGCCCTGGAAATACTCGACATCTCCCGCTTGCGCCCGTTCCAGCAGGTGACGCATCGCCCCGATGAACTGATCGAGTGTCTCGCGGCTCTCGCTTTCCGTGGGCTCGATCAGCATTGCGCCATGAACGACCAGCGGGAAATACATGGTCATCGGATGATAGCCCTGATCGATCATCGCCTTGGCGAGATCGAGCGTCGTGACACCGGTGCCCTTCAGCGTCGTATCATCGAACAGGGCCTCGTGCATGCAGATACCGTCAAACGGCGCATGCAGCTTGTCGTTCAGCCCGACGCGGATGTAGTTGGCGTTCAGCACCGCATCCTCGGCGATCTGGCGCAGCCCGTCGGCGCCGTGGCTCTGCATATAGGCAAGCGCGCGGATGAACATGCCCATCTGGCCGTGGAAGCCCTTCATGCGGCCGAAACTTGCCGCTGCCAACCCCTCGCGGCTCTCCTGGAGCGCAAAGCCTGCTTCGCCGTGCACGACGTAAGGCACAGGCGCAAAGGGCGCGAGCGCCTCGGAAAGGACGACAGGCCCCGCCCCCGGACCGCCGCCGCCATGCGGCGTTGAGAAGGTCTTGTGCAGGTTGATATGCATCGCATCGACGCCGAGATCGCCAGGCCGCACCCGCCCCAGAATCGCGTTGAGGTTGGCGCCGTCGCAATAGAAATAGCCGCCGACCTCATGGATCATATCGGCAATCTTCTTCACGTCATTCTCAAAGAGACCGCAGGTGTTGGGGTTGGTCAGCATGACACCCGCAACGTCCGGGCCGAGCTTGGCGGCAAAGGCGTCCAGATCCATCCGCCCATCCTTTCGCGCCGGCACGGCATCAACCTTGTAGCCGCAGAGCGCCGCGGTCGCGGGGTTCGTCCCATGCGCCGATTCCGGCACCAGAATACGAAGCCGCGTCTCGCCGTTCGCCTCATGCGCCGCGCGGATCGCCATAACGCCGCAAAGCTCGCCATGCGCCCCTGCTGCCGGCGACATGGCAACCGCCGGCATGCCGGTGATCACCTTCAGCCAGTGCGCAAGGCTGTCGATAAGCTCAAGCGCGCCCTGCACGGTGCTCACAGGCTGCAGCGGATGCAGGTCGCCGAGGCCGGGGAGGCGCGCCACCTTCTCGTTGATGCGCGGATTGTGCTTCATCGTGCAGGAGCCGAGCGGATAGAAGCCGGCGTCAATCGAATAATTCTGCCGGCTGAGGCGCACGAAATGGCGCAGCACCTGCGGCTCGGATAGATCAGGAAGGCCGATCGCCCCGTCCCGCGCGACGTTGCCGAGCCGGCTCCTGACGGGCGCAGGGTCGGCAAGATCAACGCCGACGCGCCCCGGTACGCCCTGCTCGAAAATCAGCGGCGTTTCAAGCTCCAGCGCCCGGTTGCCGGTAAAGGTGTCGGTGACATTCGCCTCGTTATCGGCCGCGACGGGCTGCGTCGGGCGCCCCACTTTATTCAGCATCAGATCGCCTCCTTCAGGGCGTTCACAAAAGCATCCATATCCTCTTCGCTTGCCGTTTCGGTCGCGGCAACCAGCAGAAGATTGGCAAAGGCCGGGTCACCCGGGATCAGGCGCGAAACCGGAACACCGCCGAGGATCCGTTTCTCCGCCAGCGTTTCGACGACGCCCGCCGCGTCCGTCGGCAGGCGCAGCGTAAATTCATTGAAGAAGCTGTCATTGACGATGCTGACGCCCGAAATTCCGTCCAGCTTCTCGGCAAGCGTCACCGCCTTCGCGTGATTGAGCGCCGCGAGGCGGGTAAAGCCCGTTTCACCGAGCAGGCTCATATGAATGGTGAAGGCAAGCGAGCAGAGCCCGGCGTTGGTGCAAATGTTACTGGTCGCCTTCTCACGGCGGATATGCTGCTCGCGCGTCGACAGGGTCAGCACGAAGCCGCGCTTGCCATTCTGGTCAACCGTTTCGCCGCAGAGCCGACCCGGCATCTGCCGCACGTATTTCTGGCGCGTCGCCAAAAGCCCGACATAGGGCCCGCCGAATGAGAGCGGCACGCCGATCGACTGCCCCTCCCCGGCGACGATATCGGCGCCCATCTCCCCCGGAGACTTGACCGCACCAAGCGACACCACCTCATTGACAACGACGACGAGCAGCGCGCCCGCCGCATGGCACTTTTCAGCAAGCGCCGTGAAATCCTCAAGCCGACCGAAAAAGTCGGGATTTTGCACGACAACGCAGGCGACCTCCGGGCCGATATGCGCGGCAAGGTCTTCCGCCCCTGCGGGATTCGCCGGCAGTTCCTCGGCCGCGAATTCGGTGAACTGGAGCGTTGTGCGGGTCACATCGCGGTACTGCGGATGCAGGTTGCCGGAAAGGACCGCCTTTTTCCGCCGCGTCACCCGGCAGGCCATCAGCACGGCCTCCGCGCAGGAGGTTGCACCGTCATACATGGAGGCATTGGCCACCTCCATGCCCGTGATCAGCGCAACCTGCGTCTGAAACTCGAACAGCGCCTGCAGCGTACCCTGGCTGATTTCCGGCTGATAGGGGGTGTAGGAGGTGAGAAACTCCGAGCGCTGGATCAGATGATCGACGACTGCGGGGATATGGTGCTGATAGGCGCCTGCCCCCAGAAAACAGGGAACCTCGCCGGGCGACAGGTTCTTCGCGGCCAGCGCCCGGAAGTTCTTTTCAACCACCATCTCGCTGGCGTGCAGCGGAAGATCAAGCAGGCCGTCAAGGCGCGCTTCCAGAGGGATATCGGTAAACAGATCGTCCACGGAGCTGACGCCAATTTTCGCCAGCATCTCTTTCCGCTCGCCGGCGGTATGGGGCATATATCTCATTCGTCGAGACCTTCAACAAAACTCTTGTAGGCGGCCGCATCCATAAGTTCATCAACCTCCGTTGCGTCACTGATCCTGATTTTGACAAACCAACCGGCGTCCATGGCATCTTCATTGACGAGCGTGGGCGCGCCTTCGAGTTCATCATTGACCTCGATGATCTCGCCGGTGACCGGGGAATAGACTTCCGACGCTGCCTTCACGCTCTCGACCACCGCCAGTTCGTCGCCCTTGGTCACCGTCGTTCCCAGCGAAGGGAGTTCGACATAGACGACGTCACCGAGCTGCCCCTGGGCGTAATCGCTGATCCCGATCGTCGCGATATTGTCTTCCAACAGCACCCACTCATGCTCTTCTGAAAATTTATAGGACATTCACACCCTCCACTGCTGATTTAACCCCGATAATAGCGATGCTCGACAAAGGGCATCTTCGCGACGACCGCCGGCCGAGGCTTCCCCCTGACGAGAAGATTTATTTTCTTCTCGACTTCGGAAAATGCAAGCGGGACATAGCCCATCGCGATCGGTATTTCGAGGCTCGGCGAAAAACCGCCCGAGGTGACCGTCCCGATGATGTTGCCATCCAGGTCGGCAATCTCCGTATGTTCGCGCGCTGGCGCCCGACCCTCGGGCAGGATGCCGACCCGCTTCATTCGGGGCTTGCTCGCGATTTCGGCCTGTATGACCGCGGCCCCCGGAAAGCCGCCTTCGGTGCGACGGTGTTTGGCAATAGCCCAGAGCAGCCCGGCGGATACGGGCGTTGTCTCCGGCGTAAGATCGTGGCCGTAAAGGCAGAGTCCTGCCTCGAGACGGAGCGAATCGCGCGCGCCGAGGCCGATGGGGCGAACCTCCGCCTCGGCGAGCAATTTGCGGCAGAACGCTTCGGCATGCGTGTTCGGAATGGAGATCTCAAACCCGTCCTCGCCCGTGTAGCCCGACCGGGTGACGAAGCACAGAACGCCGTCGATCAGGACTTCGCGATAGGTCATAAAGGGGAGAGTCGCAATGTCGCGGGCGAATCGGCTGAACACCTCCGCCGCCTTCGGCCCCTGCAACGCGACAAGGGCGCGGTCGGTGAGCTCCGTCACCTCGGCGATGCCCGCGAGGCCCTCGCCGAGCAGCGCAAGATCCTGCTCCTTGCAGGCCGCATTGACGACGACGAAAAGGTCTTTCTCGCGGCGGGTCACGATCAGATCGTCAAGGATCCCGCCCGTGTCATTGGTGAGGAACGTGTAACGCATCTGCCCGGGTTTCAGTGAGCGGATATCGCCCGGCACAAGCCGCTCGATCGCAGCGGCAGGATCGGCGCCGGAAATAACGAGCTGACCCATATGGGAAACATCAAAGAGGCCGGCGGCGCTGCGGGTATGAAGATGTTCTTTAAGAACGCCGTCGGGAAACTGCACCGGCATGTCATAGCCCGCGAACGGGACCATTTTGGCGCCCTGTTCGATGTGCAAATCGAAGAGAACAGTCTTTTTGGCAGGCGAATTTTCAGTCATGGATCGATCCCGGATCAGAACAAAGGACAAGCAACCCCAACACGCGCTGTTGTGGCTTACCCCCTCTGTCCATTAACCTGAGAGATTTGACGATGCGGGTTACCGCGTGCGGCGCGCCTCATCGCTTACCCCTTCGGTGAAATTACTCGCGTAATTTACTTTCCAGAGATTCATCCCCCTGCGGTCCGTTTGCCTGAGAGTTTCCGGGGTGGTTGCTCCTTCGGCGACAGCCCCTTACGGCCGTCTCTCCCGCCGGGATCGACTGAATTGCCGGGCATAATATAGGCGAAAGCGGAATAGTCAAACGGTGAATGAGCAAAAGATGAACTTTAGTCGTCAAGCCCCATCTGCTCTTTCGTCAGCTGAAATCCGACGAGGATGACATAATCATAGCCGGTGGTGATGCCGGTCAGCGGAATTTCCTGCTCAATCTCTTCCTGGACGGCGCCGCGGCGGCGGCCATCCGGAAACTCGACGGGGCTATGAAAAATCTCTTTCGCGAGAATTCGGCCATCGCGCCTTGCAATGGCGACAAAGAAGGGGAAGTCCTCGCTCTGGCCCGTCGCGGCGGGTCCTTTCGTCGCATCGATGCGCAGGATCAGGTTCGCCACGATCGCGCTGTCGTCATCGACATAGACGCATTCACCGCCGACCGGCGTGATGACGCCTTCATAGCGCACATCGACAAGATCGCGCCCCTGCCCTTCGCGGTACAGGGTAATGGTATCCGCGCCCGGCAGTACTTCCACTTGCGGGCACGGCCACGGGGTCTTGGAGCGGAACATGCCGAACACATCCGTTTCGAAACTCCCGCTGCAGGCGGAAAGCGCAACGAGCGACCCGGTAAGGGCCATCGCACGCGAGAGATTTTTGAAGCGATCAAGGGAAAACATCATTTACCGGCGCCAGGATAGTTCAAACGATTGCGGGCCGCGCAGGGCGAGGCTCCGTCAGGGGTTTTGCCATGAAATCCTTCGCCGCGCCACGTGAAATCGACAAAAGCACTGACAATGCCGGCGGATCGCCCGCCCGCGCCGGTAAATCCCGGCATTTTCCCTGCCCCTGCCATATTTACGTTGCCTTGAACTGGCATTACCCTTGAAACTGTTGTATGAGTTTCGCAAATCTATGATGGACTGCCGATATTGGCAAGTTTCAGACCTCGGGCAGCGACGCCCGGGCCGGGAATGAAATGATGAAAAGAGAGAAACGGACATTGCGGCTGGCGGCGCCGCGCGGCTTCTGCGCCGGTGTCGACCGGGCGATCCAGATCGTCGAACGGGCTCTCGAAAAATATGGCGCGCCGGTCTATGTGCGCCACGAAATCGTCCACAACCGCTTTGTTGTCGAGAACCTCGAGAAAAAGGGCGCGGTCTTCGTCGATGAGCTGACCGATATCCCGAAAGGCTATCCCGTCATCTTTTCAGCGCACGGCGTTCCCAAATCCGTGCCCGCCGAAGCGGAAAGCCGGCAGATGTTCTATATCGACGCCACCTGCCCGCTGGTCAGCAAGGTCCACCGGGAAGCGGAGCGCCATCAGCGCGACAATCACGAGATCGTCCTGATCGGGCACCGCGGCCATCCGGAGGTCATCGGCACCATGGGCCAACTCGCCGAGGGGGAAATCACCCTGATCGAGACGGCGGAGGAGGCGCGTGCTTTCCAGCAGAAGCAGCCCGGCAAAACCCTCGCCTATCTGACCCAGACGACGCTCTCTGTCGATGAGACGCGCGATATCGTCAATATCCTGCGCGAACGCTTTCCCGGCATCGGCGCGCCGAAGAAGGAAGATATCTGCTACGCGACGACGAACCGTCAGGCGGCGGTCAAGATCCTTGCCGGCCGCTGCGACGGCATGCTGGTGATCGGCGCGCCAAACTCCTCCAATTCCATGCGGCTTGTCGAAGTTGCGGAAAAATCCGGCTGCCGCGACGTTGCGCTGGTCCAGCGGGCAAGCGATATCCCGTGGGATTGCCTGAAGTCGGCCAAAATCATCGGCATTACCGCCGGCGCATCAGCGCCCGAGACGCTGGTCGAAGAGGTTGTCGCCGCCTTTGCCGAGCGCTTCGACGTGACGGTTGAGGAAATCGTCACGAATGAGGAGCAGGTCGTCTTCAAGATGCCGAAAATCCTCGCGCCGGAAGCCGCAGGCTGATCCATGGCGGTCTATACCGAGGTATCGGAGGATGAACTCGATGTCTTCCTCGAACAGTATGATCTTGGACAGGCGCTCTCCTGCAAAGGCATTGCGGAGGGGGTGGAGAATTCCAACTATCTTCTGCACACCGAAAGCGGCTACTTTATCCTGACGCTGTATGAGAAGCGCGTGAACGCCGAGGACCTGCCTTTTTTCCTCGGCCTGATGGAGCATCTCGCGGCGGGCGGCTTCATGTCGCCGCGCCCCATCACTGCCCGCGACGGCGAAAAGCTGAAGGAAATTGCCGGGCGGCCGGCCGCGATTATCGAGTTTCTCGACGGGCGCTCGATCCGGCGGATCACGCCGATGCATTGCGCACTCCTCGGACAGACGCTCGCGCAGCTTCACACCATCGGCAGCAGCTTTACGTTAAAGCGCCCGAACACCCTCTCGCTCTCGAGCTGGCGGCCCCTCTATGAAGCCTGCCTGGAGAGCGACGGCACCGCGCTCGGGCCCGACCTGCTGCCCGAGATCGAGGCGGAAATCACCTATCTTGAGGATCACTGGCCCGAAGGGCTGCCGGCCGGCGTGATCCATGCCGACCTGTTCCCGGACAATATCTTCTTCCTGAAGGATGAGGTGAGCGGCGTTATCGACTATTATTTCGCCTGCAACGACTTCTTCGCCTACGACCTCGCCATCTGCCTGAATGCGTGGTGCTTTGAAAGCGATGGCAGCTTCAATATCACCAAGGCGCGCAAGCTGTTGAACGGCTACCGGGAGGTGCGGCCCTTCTCGCAGAAGGAGCTGGAATTTCTCCCCCTGCTCTGCCGCGGCGCGGCGATCCGATTCCTCCTGACGCGTCTTTACGACTGGCTCAACCAGATCGAAGGCGCGCTGGTCAAACCGAAGGATCCGATCGAATATTACCGGAAACTCCGCTTCCATCAGGCGGTGACAAATGTCGCCGCCTACGGGCTGGACTGACGCGGCGCGTCAGTCGAACAGGGAGTCGATTTCGTCCTGGGAAATCTCATGCCCTTCGGGGCGGGGGCCGCTCAGTTCCACATCCTCATCAAACTGCGGCACGAATTCAACGACCTCAAGATCCTGCAGTTCGTCTTCGCCGCCCAGAATGTCGATCATCCGGGTGATGCGCTCATCGACGAACCCGAGCGTCTCGACAACCTTCGAGATGCGCTGTCCCGTCACATCCTGAAAATTGCAGGCTTCATAGATCCGCATGACGGACTGGCTGATCGCCTCAACGCATTCGGTATCTTCGGGCGTGCTCACATGGCGCTCAAGGCTTTCGTTCTTGTTTTCGATTATCTCGACCGCTTCGAGGATGATGTTGGTCGCAGCTTCGGTATCGCTGACCACAGCGCCGAGCTGATCGGCGACAGAATCGAGTTTCTGGCCATTTCTCGATGAGCTGAGCGAGGCGATCTCCCGGCGGGTCTCGTGGATAACATCGGAGAGTGACTGAAGTTCCTGTCGCAACATGGCAAGCTCGGCAACGGCCTTTGATTCTGCGACCTCGCCGCCGTTGGCCGTGCCCGCGCCATTCGCAATGCCGAGATGCGCCTCGATGCGCGCAAGCGAGCTGATGAGCTCCCCATACTGCCCCGCGCCATTAACGGGGTCCTTGTGGATTTCCGCGATCTCGGGACTTGCACCAAACTGCCGAATTTCCGCCGTGTATAATTTCTTCCGCACCATATACTCCATTCCTATTGCGGGAAAGAAGACGGCCCCCCGCAACACCTTCGCGCCAGAGCCTAGGCGAAAGCTGCTAATATTGCGTTAAAGAGACGGCGGAGCGAACTTTACCTCGGTCCGCCAACCATGCTAAAGCCGGTCGGCGGAACATTTAGGTCCCGCCACTTGGGGGTAATGCGTGTCGGAAAATACTGTTGTAGTCTATACGGATGGCGCCTGTTCGGGCAATCCGGGACCGGGGGGCTGGGGCGCTCTGCTGCAATATAAGGGGCAGGTCAAGGAGCTTTGCGGCGGCGAGTTGGAGACGACCAACAACCGCATGGAAATGACCGCCGCGATCGAGGCGATCCGGGCGCTGAAACGCCGCTCCGTCGTCGAGCTGCATACGGACAGCAACTATCTGAAAGACGGCATCACCAAGTGGCTGGACGGTTGGAAGCGGAACGGCTGGAAAACCGCGGCGCGCCAGCCGGTGAAAAACCAGGACCTCTGGCTTGCCCTCGACGAGGCGGTGTCGCGCCACGAGATCCACTGGAAATGGGTCCGCGGGCACGCGGGCGACCCGGGCAATGAGCGGGCCGACAAACTCGCCAACAAGGGGATGGAAGAATTCAAGAAAAGGGCGCGCGCGGGCGCAAAATAAAAAAAGGGAAAGCGAGGCTTTCCCTTTGTGTGCCTGAACGCCTGAGGCGTTTGCGTCAGAGCTGGCCGAGCAGCGTGCCGGCGTCGGAGACTTCGTAGCCGCCGGTTTCTTCGAGGTTGAGCTGCTTTACCACGCCGTCATCGACGAGCATCGAATAGCGGCGCGAGCGAATACCGAGCCCTGCGCCGGAGGCGTCAAATTCCACGCCGAGCGCCTTCGTGAAGGAGGCATCCGAATCGGCAACCATTTTGATATTGCCAGCGTTATGCTCCTTGCCCCAGGCGGCCATGACGAAGGGATCGTTGACCGACAGGCAGACGATCTCGTTCACGCCCTTTTCCGCAAGCTTCGACGAGTTGTCGATAAAGCTCGGCAGATGCTTGGCCGAGCAGGTCGGGGTATAGGCGCCGGGAACCGCAAACAACGCAACTTTCTTGCCACCGAAGAGATCCGACGTGGACACCTTCGTCGGCCCTTTCTCGGTCATCATCATCAGTTCAGCATTCGGAATCTTATCACCAACTTTAATTGTCATCGTCTTTTCCCATTTCGAAGTTGCAGTATTTGGCTCGAGATCATCTTAACATATATCAGCCGGTGAAAACGAAAAGCTTTTGATGATTTCTCCGCCTACCTGATGCGCAGTTTCTTCTCCGCGGCGCGGTCTCCGTCGATCACGGTCACCGTAATATCCTGACCGGTCAGGCGGTCGGATTTCGAAGGAAGATCCGCGGTAACGTGAAAGCGCCGCTCGGTGTCCGATGCGGCCGTTTCGGAGACAATCTCGAAATAGCTGCCGTTTTTGCCCTCGATGATGACCTCGGGCGCGCGCAGCGCCGAGCGACTTGTGACGGTGAGGGTAAATTCACGCCCGCCGGTTGTCGCGGCGCTGATCGCCTCGGCAAGCGCCGCTTCCCCTCCCGCCTCACGCGGGATGCGGCGCGCATAGGCATCGATAAGCCCAGCTTCCGGCGTCACCACTGCGGCGGTCGGGGCGAGAGAGAGTGAAAGCTCATGCTCGAACGGGATGCAGATATCCTTGCAGAGACCGAGCTGAAGGCGAAGCTGGATGTCAAGCGGCGCGCCCGGCGTCGCAAGCTCGACATCGATGGGGAAAAGAACCTCCCCGTGATATCCCCAGCTGCCCATACCGAAGGATTCGAAATAGCTCGGGCGCGGCCAGTGAATGATTGCCTGGGCAAGATTGCGCGAGCCGCTCCAGTCGAAACTTGGCGGGATCCCGGCCTCCCCGGGGTTCCGCCAGTAGGTTTTCCATCCCGGCGCGAGCGCGATATGAAGCCCGATCCGAATAGCTTCCTGCCCGTCTGTTCCGGCGACGCGTGAGACGAGCCGAAGGCGCGCCGGTTCGGCATCAGATAGCTCTCCGCCTCCCGCTGCCGGCAGGCCGCCGCCAAGCGATCCGAGCAGGAGCGTTAGAAAGAGACCGATTTTGATGGATTGAGGAATTTTCATCTCGCGCGAATTTCAGCCTTACAATGGCATCTCAGCCGATTATATAAAACATTATTAAGGGTTGCTGTGTCACAATCGCGTCAATGAATATCAAAGGCGCTCTGGGTTATTTAATTACAGAACATATATTCATATTATGACGATCAATAAAATTGATAGTGGATATCTCGACGGGAAGCTGCTGGTGGCAATGCCGAATATGGGCGACCCGCGGTTTCAGAAAGCCGTCATTCTGATCTGCGCCCATTCCGACAGCGGCGCCATGGGTATTCTGCTCAACCGCTCTCTCGATGCACTCAGCTTCGATGACCTGCTGGAACAGCTCGATATTCCGAAAACGGATAAAGACAGCCATATCAATATTCATTTTGGCGGCCCGGTCGATACCGAGCGCGGCTTTGTGGTCCATTCAACCGATATCCTTTACGAGACAACCCTTGTCATCGGCGAGGAGATGGCGCTGACCGCGACCGTCGACATGCTGAAAACCATCGCCGGCGGCAGCGGCCCGACAAGCCGCTTTCTCGCGCTTGGATATTCCGGCTGGGGGCCGGGACAGCTTGAGCGGGAAATACAGGAGAACGGCTGGCTTGTCGTCGAGCCGGACGCCGACATCGTCTTCGGGCCTGAGCTCGAGACGAAATGGGAAGGCGCCATTCACAAGCTCGGCATCGATCCTCGCCTGCTCTCCGGCGATATGGGGCACGCTTAGGCTACGGCTTTATCGAGGCGCCGCCGATCGGATCCTTGTCCAGCAGCGCATAGAGCAGGTGATCGTGCCAGACGCCGTTAATGCAGAGATATTCCCGCGCCAGCCCCTCGCGGGTAAACCCCACCTTTTCAAGCAGACGCGCGCTCGGGATGTTGGCAGGCAGGCAGGCCGCCTCGACCCGGCGCAGGCCGAATTCCGTGAACAGGCACGGCATCAGACCGCAGAGCGCCTCGAACATGTATCCTTTGCGCGCATGCGGCGCACCGGCCCAGTAGCCGATGGTGCCGGTCTGGGCCACGCCGCGGCGGATATTGCCAAGGGTTATGCCGCCGACGAGATCGCCGCTGTCACGGCGGAAAAGGAAGAAGCTTTGCCCCTGATCGTCGCGCACATCGCGGGCGATGCGCCGGAGCCGGACCCGGAAGCTTGCTTTCGAGAGCGCATTAGGCCCCCACGAGGGCTCCCACGGCACCAAGAAGCTGCGGCTTTCCTCACGCAGTTCCGCCCACTGGCTCCAGTCGGACATTTTGGGAGGACGCAGGATGAGACGCTCTGTCATCACACGCGGCCCGTTTCCCAGTCGTGACAGTTTTTCAAGCATCCACGCGGCTTCCCTATGTCACCCGGATCTAGTTGAAGCGGGCCGCGATCCGCTCGAAAGGAGCCAGATTTCTAACCGGTCCGAGCGCTGCGATGGTGGGTGTCACGCCGAAGAAGAGCCGCCCGGCGAGATTTTTTACATCCTGAAGGCCGATCGCGTCGATGCTCTCACTTATCTCCGCCGGCGGTAAGATACGGCCGTAGATCTGGAGTTGACGCGCATGCACCTCAGCGCGCGCCGCCGGCCCTTCCATGCCCATCAGGAGCGAGGCTTTAAGCTGCGCCTTCGTGCGCGCAATCTCCGCCCCGTCAAGATCCTCGCTGACGCGGAGAAGCTCATCGGTCAGAACCTCGCTGAGTTCCCTGATCTGCTCTTCGCCCGTTCCGGCATAGACGGAAAAGGTGCCCGAATCCATGAAGGAGGAGGCGAAGGTAAAGACCGAGTAGCAGAGCCCGCGCCGCTCCCGGATCTCCTGGAAGAGCCGCGAGGACATGCCGCCGCCGAGCAGGCCGACAAGGATCTGCATCGCATAGTAATCATCATCGAGATAGGAAACGCCGGGCACCGAGAGCGCATAATGCACCTGCTCCAGCGCGCGCTCCTCGCGGTAATCGCCGCCGTGATAGATACCCGGCTCCATCGCCACATCGCCCTCGCGCGCAAGGCCGCTGAATGCGTCCTCGGCAAGGCGGACGAGGGCTTCGTGATCAACAGCCCCCGATGCGCTCAGCACCATGCGCGGGGCGAGATAATGACGCTTCATATAGCCCGCGATCATCGCCCGGTCGAAGCCGCGCACCTGCGCGACCGTTCCGAGGATCGATCGCCCAAGCGGCTGGTCGGGATAGGAAGTCTCCTGCAGATAGTCGAAGATGATGTCATCGGGGGTATCGAACGTCTGGCCGATCTCCTGAACGATCACTTCCTTCTCGCGCGCGATCTCCTGTTCGTCGAAAATCGAGTTCTGCAGAATATCGCTGAGGATATCGACGGCGAGCGGCACATCATCCTGCAGCACCCGCGCATAGTAGGCGGTCTGGTCGCGGCTGGTATAGGCGTTGAGGTGGCCGCCGACAGATTCAATCACTTCGGCGATCTGCAATGCGGACCGGCGCTCGGTCCCCTTGAAGGCCATATGCTCAAGGACATGTGAGATCCCGTGCTCCGCTGCCGTCTCATGGCGCGCGCCCGTATCAACCCAGACGCCGACCGCCGACGTACCGAGCCCCGGCATCGGATCGGTGATCACCCGCATGCCATTTTTCAGCGTCGTGACTTTTACGTCGGTCAATTCATCCCCTTTACTGCTGCGCCAGAATGCGCGCCCGTTCCCTGATATAGGACTTTACCGTCTCAATGTCATTTGGCAACTGGGCCAGCCGTTCTTCGCGCGTGAAAAGATCGGCCATATGTTTTGGCAATTCGGGGCACTCGCCCGTCGCCTGCTCCACCGCATCGGGGAATTTCGCGGGATGCGCCGTCGACAGGGTGACGAGCGGGATAGTTCTGTCTTTACGGCATTTCTCACCAACGAACAGCCCAACGGCGGTATGCGGATCAACGAGCGTACCGGTTTCCCGGAAGGTCCGCCGGATTGTCTCCAGCGTCTCCGCCTCATCCGAGCGGCCGGCCGCAAAGATACTTTCATTGACGCGGGCGCGATCGACGCTGAAGCCGCCGTCGCTGTCAAGTTTCGCCATCAACTCGCTCACCGCCGCGCCGTCGCGATTGTAAAGATCGGCAAGGAAGCGCTCGAAATTGCTGGAAACCTGGATATCCATGCTCGGGCTGATGGTCGGATCGACACCGGCCTTGCGATACTCCCCGCTGTTGAAGAAGCGCGCGAGGATGTCGTTGCGGTTGGTGGCAACGATAAGCTCGGCAATCGGCAGGCCCATCCGGCTCGCCGCGTAGCCCGCATAAACATCGCCGAAATTGCCGCTCGGCACCGAGAAGGAGATCTTCCGTGCGGGCGCGCCAAGACTGACGCCGACCGTGAAATAATAGACGATCTGCGCCATCACCCGCGCCCAGTTGATGGAGTTGACGGCGGAAACCGCGAGGGCGTCGCGGAAGTCGTGATCGTTGAACATGGCTTTCACCATGGCCTGACAATCATCAAAGTCGCCTTCGATCGCAATATTGTGGACGTTGGCGTCCGCAACCGTCGTCATCTGCCGGCGCTGCACCTCGGAGACACGCCCTTTCGGGTGCAGAATGAAGATATCAACGGCGTCGCGCCCGCGGCAGGCCTCGATGGCGGCCGAGCCGGTATCGCCGGAGGTCGCGCCGATGATCGTCACCCGCTTGCCCCGGCGCGCCAGCAGATGATCGTAGAGGAGACCGAGTAGCTGCAGCGCAACGTCCTTAAAGGCGAGCGTCGGGCCGTGATAAAGCTCCATGAGGAAATCATTCCCGGCCATCTGGCGGATCGGCACGACGGCTTTGTGGGAGAAGGCGGCATAGGCCTTTTCCGTCATGGCGCGGAAGTCGGCCGGGGCAATGCAGTCGCCAAGGAAGGGCTGCAACAGGAACGCAGCCGCTTCGGCATAGCTTTTGCCGGCGAGCGAGCGGATGTCATCTTCCGAGAATTGCGGCCAGCTTTCGGGAAGATAGAGGCCGCCATCGCGCGCAAGACCCGTCAAAACAACTTCTTCAAAATTCAGTACCGGCGCTTTGCCGCGCGTGCTGATATAGCGCAACGTCTCACTCCTTCCACGGACCAAAAGGCGGCTGAGGTAACCACATGCCGCCGCGTCACGCAAGGGGGGAATCTGGCAAAGGAGGTTATCCCATTGCCGGAGTCAAAGATAGCGCGCCCGAAGATGCGCCTTGAAGGCGGCGACACCGAGCGGGGCGCCCGTCGCGGCGTGCAGAATCTCGTCCGTTGAGCGGCAACTGCCATGCGCATGGATATTCTCGCGAAGCCATGCAAGAAGTGGGGCAAACTCTCCCCGTCGCACCTGCGCGGGAAGATCAACCAACGCCCGCCCTGCCGCTGCAAAAATCTGGGCGGCGGCAAGCGCGCCCAGAGTGTAGGTCGGAAAATAGCCGATCGCGCCGCCCGGCCAGTGGATATCCTGCAGACAGCCGAGCCGGTCGCTCGGCGGCGTCAGCCCAAGCGCCTGACGCATCCCGCTGTTCCATGCCGCCGGCAGATCCGCGACGGGCAGATCGCCGCTCAGCATCGCCGTCTCCAGCCGGTAGCGGAGGATGACGTGCAGGGGATAGGTCACCTCATCCGCATCAACGCGAATGAAGCCGGGCTCCACCTTCTGATAGAGCCGGAGAATATTGTCGGTCTCCCACGCCGGTCCCGATCCGCCGAACGCAGCCCTGATTTTCGGCAGCGCGAAGCTGAGGAAGTCCGCGCTCCGGGAGAGCTGCATCTCGATGAGCAGCGACTGACTTTCATGCAGCGCCATGCCGCGGGCGAGGCCGACCGGCTGCGATCGCCAGCGTTTGGGCAGCCCCTGCTCATAAAGCGCATGGCCGGTCTCGTGCAGCGTGCCCATCAGGCTCTGCGTAAAGTCATCGCTCTCGTAGCGGGTGGTAAGGCGGACGTCATCGGGAATGCCGCCGGTAAAGGGATGATGGCTGACGTCAAGCCGGCCGTGCTCGAAATCAAAACCGAGCGCCGTCATGAATGTGAGGCCAAGATCCTTCTGCACCAGGAGATCGAAGGGCCCTTCGGGACGGAGCACGGGCGGAGCCGCTTTCTGGCGCTCGAGCGCCGCCTGCAGGAAATCAGGCAGAAAGCCTTCAAGCTCGGTGAACAGCGGATCGATGACGCTCGTCCTGCATCCCGGCTCATATTCGTCAAGCAGGGCATCATAGGGCGCAATGCCGAACGCCGCGGACTTTGCCGCCGCAATCTCGCGCGTCAGGGTGACGACATCCTCGAGCGACGGGCGAAGTGCTGCGAAATCATTCTCAAGGCGCGCCGTGCGCCAGATCATTTCACAGCGCGAGGTTGCCCGCGAATGCGCGGCGACAAGGTCCGGAGACACGGCCGTCGCGTGGCGCCAGCGGTTCCGCATTTCGCGAAGGTTGGCGCGTTGCCAGCTATCCAGCGTATCGCCCCGCGCCTCCGCCTCATCCAGCAAGGCGCCCATCTCGGGGCGCGTCAGTATTTCATGAGAGATGACGCCAAGGGTTGCAAGCTGTTCAGCGCGCGCCTCATTGCCGCCTTGCGGCATTATGACGGCGCTGTCCCAGTGCAGCGTCGCGACGGCCCCCGAAATGGCCGAAAGGCGCGCGCAATTCTCTTCAAGCTGCAGGTAGGCGGATGCCGGTTCAGCCATTGCTATCATACTGTCCCCGGCCCCGCTTCAGGCCATAGAGGATGTAGATAATCACCAGCGCGCCGGCGAGGCCGAACCAGGTGAAGGCATATTCGATATGATTATTGGAGAGAGTCACCCGCGTCTGTCCGCCGATCGGAAGGCCGCCCGGAACCTCCGCTTTCTCAAGCTCAACGAATACCGGCGCGACGGGAATCCCGAGATGCTGCGCCATCATTTCGAGATCGCCATAGAGCCAGACATTGTCGGCCGCGTTATTGTCGGGCATGAAGGACCATGACTTGTGCCAGGGCTGACGGACTATGCCCGTCACCGTCACTTCGCCATTAATCTGACCTTGCGGACGCGCATCGGCTTCCTTGAAGCGCTCCGGCACCCAGCCGCGATTGACCAGCACGATGTCGCCTTCACTGCTCCGGCGAAACGGCGTGATGATCTGAAAGCCCGCCCGGCCCTGCTCGGCATGGGCGAAGAGATGAATTTCATGCGCGTGATCGAATTCTCCGGTCAGGCTGACGCGGCGGTACCGCCACTCATCCGGATCGATCGCGCCACTCGGCAGCGCCACAGGTGGCGCGGAGAGCTGCGTGTTGATCGTCTCGATCAGATCGGTCTTCCAGCCGTAGCGGTTGATCTGCCAGACGGTGAGCGCCAGCAGGATCACTACGCAGGGAATTGTCACCAATGTCGGCAGGAGACCGGGAGAGAAGTTTTTCATAATCAGTAATGCTCAATCTCCGAGCCGGCCTGATGCTTGAACTGCAGGGCGATCAGGAGTGCCTTGCAGGGTCGCAACAGAGCGATGCACAGAATAAGGATTGTCGGCAGCCAGATCGTCAGCTGCAGCCAGTAGGGCGGATGAAAGATCAGTTCGGTCAGGACGGCAAGGCCGCCAACCAGAAATCCGACAATGAGGATGATAAAGACGGCCGGTCCGTCGCCGCTGTTCACGGCGCTGAAATCCTGCCCGCAGACCTCGCACTTGTCCACGATATCGAGAAAGCCGTTAAAAAATTTCCCCTTTCCGCAGGCCGGGCACTTGCAGGTAAGCCCGGCGCGCAAAGGGGAAACTGGCATGCCGTAAGAATATGCCATTGCTTAAGAGGTTAACTCCATTCCGGGCCTGCACCCCACCAGTAAACGGCAAAGAAGAGGAACAGCCAGACGACGTCAACGAAGTGCCAGTACCAGGCGGCCGCTTCGAAGCCGAAATGATGCGTCGGGGTGAAATGGCCCTTCATTGCGCGGATCAGGCAGACCAGCAGGAAAACCGTTCCGATGAACACATGTACGCCGTGGAAACCGGTCGCCATGTAGAAGGTCGACGGATAAATGCCGTCGGAGAAGGCGAACTGGGCGTGGCTGTATTCATAAAGCTGCACGCAGGTGAAGGCGACGCCGAGCAGCACCGTCAGCAGCAGCCCCTGCACCAGACCCTTGCGATCGCCATGCTGCAGCGCGTGATGCGCCCAGGTGACCGTCGTCCCCGAGAGCAGCAGGATGATGGTGTTGATCAGCGGAATATGCCACGGATCGAAAGTCTGAATGCCTTCCGGCGGCCAGACGCCCCCGGTTGCCTCTGTCGGGAAGAAGCCGGCGTTGAAATAGGCCCAGAACCAGGCGACGAAGAACATCACTTCCGAGGCGATGAAAAGGATCATCCCGTAGCGCAGGCCAATCTGCACGACCGGCGTGTGGTGCCCCTCATGTTCCCCTTCGCGGACGACATCCCGCCACCAGGAGAAGGCCGAATAGAGGACGACGATTGCGCCCACCGCGAAAACGGCAAAGCCCATACCGTGCATCCACATGACCAGGCCGGTGGCAGTCACGAACAAGGCTATGGAGGTCAACGCGGGCCACGGACTCGGATCCACCAAGTGGTAATCATGTTGTTTGGCGTGAGAATCTGCCATTCTAAACTCCTGCAATTCGTCCGGATGTTATCCGGTTCTACTGATTTTCAATATTTCCCCGTGGTCAATTTACATCAACCGATTTCTGATCGGCCCGTGCCGATACATCTGTCTCCTCCTCGTCGGTAACGAAGAAGGTGTATGATAGCGTAATAACTTTGACTTCCCGCGCGTTCGGATCCTCGTCGATGGCCGGGTCAACGAAGAAGGTGACCGGCATTTCGACGCGCTCGCCCGGCTTCAGCACCTGCTCGGTAAAGCAGAAGCACTCGATCTTGCTAAAATACTGCCCGACCTTGACCGGCGTCACGTTGAAGGTTGCCGTACCGGCAATGGTCTTGTCGGACGGATTGTAGGCCTCGTAGAAAGCAAGCGCCGACTGCCCGACCTGAAGCTCCATCCGATGCTGCGCCGGCTTGAATTTCCACGGCATGTCGCGGGCGGTGTTGGCATCGAACTCAATGATAATTTTGCGGTCGATAACGGTGTCGGGCGCGGCGCTGGCTTCCTGCGTCGTCCCGCCGTATCCGGTGACGCGGCAGAAGAGGTCATAAAGGGGCACGGCCGCATAGGCGGCGCCGACCATGGCGAACACCACTGCCACCAGCACAAGCGCAAGGCGCTTCGATTTATTCTCTGACGTCTGCATCAGCCCGCCTCTCCGCCGGACATTTTGACGATGGTAATCAGGTAGAAAAGGATCACCAAGGCCGCAAGCACCCCGCCGACGACGAGATTGCGTACCCGGCGACGCTTCGCAATATCATCATCATCCTTCTTCGCCATATCAGATTACCGTCCGCACAAGGCTTTCGCCGAGCAGAATGGCGAACAGCAGGAAAAGATAAAGGAGCGAGAAAGCAAAAAGCTGCTTTGCGCTTTTCTCATCCTTCTGCCGCCAGACCTTGATGGACAGCAACAGAAAGAGCGCACTCAGAACCGTGGAGCCGATACCGTAAGAGAGGCCGGCATAGCCCATGAAATAGGGCATGACGGCGATCGGGAAGAGCAGGGCGCTGTAAAGAACGACATGCCGGCGGGTGACGTCGCGCCCGGCGACGACCGGCAGCATCGGCACGCCGGCATTGGCGTAGTCAATATCGCGCCACAGCGACAGCGCCCAGAAATGCGGCGGCGTCCACATGAAAATAATGGCAAAAAGAACGAGCGATTCAAGGCTCACATCGCCCGTAACGGCGGCCCATCCGATCATCGGAGGGAACGCGCCGGCTGCGCCGCCGATGACAATATTCTGCGGCGTGCGGCGCTTCAGCCAGATCGTATAGATAAATACGTAAAAGGCGATCGTGATCGCAAGCAGGGCGGCGGCAACATAGTTGATTGCAAGCCCCATCAGCACGACGGAGGCGACCGAGAGAACCGTGCCGAACGCAAGCGCTTCTTTCGCGCTCACCCGGCCGGCCGGAATGGGCCGGCTCTTCGTCCGCTCCATAATCACGTCGATGTCGGCGTCGTACCACATATTGATGGCGCCGGACGCCCCGGCTCCGACCGCAATGCAGAGCAAAGCCGTAAAGGCGAGCACCGGATGCAGGCTGCCGGGCGCAACCGCGAGGCCGACCAGACCGGTAAAGACAACAAGCGACATTACCCTGGGTTTCAGCAGAGCGAAATAATCGCTGACCCGCGTCAGGTCAGTATTGACGCGGGTCTCGATGGTTTCTTTTATAACGCTTGTGTCAGACACAAGAGACTCCTATCGCCTTACTTGATTACCGGCAGTTCGTTGAACTGATGGAACGGCGGCGGGGAGGACAGCGTCCATTCGAGGGTCGTTGCCCCTTCACCCCACGGATTGTCAGCTACCCGCTCCTTGCGGATAAAGGCAAGGGCAACCGTGATCAGGAAGATCCCCACGCCGGCAGCCGAGATGTAGGAGCCGATGGAGGCAATCTGGTTATAGGCTGCGAAGGCATCCGGATAGTCCGGAATACGCCGCGGCATACCGGCAAGCCCGAGGAAGTGCATCGGGAAGAACACCATGTTCACGCCGATGAACGTCACCCAGAAGTGCAGATGGGCGAGCTTCTCCGAATATTTGTAGCCGGTCATCTTGCCGAACCAGTAGTAGAAGCCCGCGAAGATCGCAAACACCGCGCCGAGGCTGAGGACGTAGTGGAAGTGGGCAACCACATAGTAGGTGTCATGCAGCGCGACATCGAGGCCGGCGTTGGCCAGAACGACACCCGTGACGCCACCGATGGTGAACAGGAAGATGAAGCCGAGCGCCCAGACGAGCGGCGGCCGGAAGTCAAGCGAACCGCCCCACATCGTGGCGATCCACGAGAAGATCTTGATACCCGTCGGAACCGCGATAACCAGCGTCGCAACGAGGAAGTAGGCGCGCGAGTCGACATTCATGCCGACCGTATACATGTGATGCGCCCAGACGATAAAGCCGATACCGCCGATCGCCACCATAGCATAGGCCATGCCGAGATAGCCGAACACGGGCTTGCGCGAGAAGGTCGCAACGATCTGGCTGATCATACCGAAGCCCGGCAGGATCATGATGTAAACTTCCGGATGACCGAAGAACCAGAAAAGATGCTGATAGAGGATCGGATCACCACCACCCTGCGGCTCAAAGAAGCTGGAGCCAAAGTTGCGGTCGGTCAGCATCATGGTGATACCGCCTGCGAGAACCGGCAGGGACAGCAGCAGCAGGAATGCCGTGACCAGGATCGACCAGGCGAACAGCGGCATCTTGTGCATCGTCATGCCAGGCGCACGCATGTTGAAGATGGTCGTGATGAAGTTGATGGCGCCGAGGATCGAGGAGATACCCGCAATGTGAAGGCTGAAAATTGCGAAGTCGACCGACATCCCGGGATGCCCGATGGACGACGATAGCGGCGGATACATGGTCCAGCCGCCCCCCGCGCCGATGGATCCGGCCGGGCCTTCCACGAAGAAGGAAACAATCAGCAGACCGAAAGCCGCCGGCAGCAGCCAGAAGGAGATATTGTTCATCCGCGGGAACGCCATGTCCGGCGCGCCGATCATCAGCGGAATGATCCAGTTGCCGAAACCGCCGATCATGGCCGGCATCACCATGAAGAAGATCATGATAAGACCGTGGCCGGTAACCAGCGTGTTGAACAGATGGTAATTCCCGTTCAGGAACTGATCACCGGGCAAGTGCAGCTCAGCCCGGATTGCGACCGATAGAGCGCCGCCGACGATACCCGCGCAGATCGCGAAGATAAGGTACATCGTGCCGATGTCTTTGTGATTGGTCGAGTAGACCCACCGCTTCCAGCCCTTCGGGGTATGATCGTCGTGAGCGGCTGCTGTTGCATTAGCCATTTTGTCTGCCTCTTTCTAACCTGTTATTGTGCGCGTGTCGCGGAGACCTCAGCGAATTTCATCGCCGGTGCGCTGTTACTTGCAAACTGTTCTTTCGCCTGGACGAGCCAGTCTGCATATTCTTCCTTGCTGACAGCCTTGACCATGATCGGCATGAAACCATGCAGGGCGCCGCAGAGCTCCGAGCACTGGCCGTAATACATGCCTTCTTTCTCAAACCGCATCCAGGTCTCGTTGAGACGGCCCGGGACAGCGTCCATCTTCACCCCGACAGACGGCATCGCCCAGGAGTGAATGACGTCTTCCGCGGTGACGAGGAGGCGAATGTTGGTCTGAACCGGGAGGACAACCGCATTATCGGTCGTCAGCAGGCGCAGCTGGCCGGGCTCCAGAGCATCGTCCGGGACCATCACGGCCTCAAAGGCAAGCCCGTCCTCATCCATATATTCATAGCCCCAGAACCACTGGTAGCCGATTGCCTTGAGCGTCATGTCCGGCTCTTCGACCCGGTCGGCGAAATACAGCAGTTTCAGCGAGGGGATCATGATAACGATCAGCAGCATGATCGGGATCACCGTCCAGGTAACCTCGATCAGCGTATTGTGCGACGTCTTCGAGGGTACCGGGTTGGCCCGCTTGTTAAAGCGGATAATGACAAAAATGAGCAGCGCAAGGACCAGCAGGCAGATCGCACCGATGATCCACAGCAGAAGGTTGTGAAGCATATGCTGCTGCTCCGCGACCGGAGAAAGCGCATCCTGAAGCAGCATCTGCCAGGGGCGCGGCACCCCGACGTCCGCCATCGCATTTCCTGCTGCCAATCCAGTGACTGATGCTGCGGTCATGAATGCGACAAGATTTCTAACCATACTCATCTTTGTTTCCCGTCTGTGTAACGTGACAATTTCTTATGGCCGATTTGTACAACCAGTATACGCCGGCCCGGCCTTTTTTGGATAGTTTTATGATTTCACTCGCGTCTTAGCGACAAATCAAAAAACAGTCCACCCGATTGCGCCGGAAACTACACCACCGTTATGCCCCATAACAAGCCTGAGGTTGCATTTAATCCATAATCGGTCTGAAATTTTTTCAGAGACTCACTGGAGAAAATGCAATAATCTGTTATTTTTCAATGTGTTGGCGTGTGCCCGCCAGATCTCCATCGCCAAGCCTACACCCGTCGGATTTCAAAGGAATTGTGACATTTTGTCACACCATCTTGAACAAAATCCGCCGGCTCGATTTAGAATCTTTCAAATCACTTTCCATGGGTGCCTCGACAATGGCGCGCGAAAGACACATATTCATTCTGGACAGCATGACAGACGACAAGACCGGAGCCATTTGATGACTGATGTAACGACCGCCAACAATCTCTTTTTCACGCCGACGGGAATGGACCGGGGAAAGGTGGAAAAGGAGGTGCGGAGCGCCCTCGCGAACGCGGATGATGGCGAGCTCTATCTCGAATATCGTCAGTCGGAAGGCTTCTCCTTCGATGACGGGCGGCTGAAGAGCGCGAGTTTCGATACGATGCAGGGCTTCGGCCTTCGCGCCGTCGTCGGCGAGGCGACGGGCTTTGCCCATGCGTCCGAGCTTAGCGAACGGGCGATCCGCAACGCCGCCGAAACCGTCAAGGCGGTGCAGAGCGGCAAGAGCGGCGTCATGTCGCTGCCGGCCGCCCGCGCCAACCGGCCACTTTATGGCGATGAAAACCCGCTGAGCGAAATTCCGTTTGATGTCAAAGTCAAAACGCTTGCCGAGATAGATGCCTATGCCCGCGCGCGCGACAGCCGCGTCGTTCAGGTCTCTGCCTCCCTCGCCGGCTCGTGGCAGGCTATCGAGATTATCCGCGCGGGCGGCGAGCGGACCGGCGATATCCGCCCCCTCGTCCGCCTTAACGTCTCGGTTGTCGTTGAGCAGAACGGACGGCGCGAGTCGGGCTCCTACGGCACCGGCGGGCGCACGGGCTACACCTTCTATCTTGAGGAAGCGACCTGGAAGGCGGCCGTTGACGAGGCGACACGCCAGGCGATTGTCAATCTCGACTCCGTCGATGCACCGGCCGGCGAGATGGATGTCGTTCTCGGCCCCGGCTGGCCGGGCATCATCCTGCATGAAGCGGTCGGGCACGGCCTCGAAGGCGATTTCAACCGCAAGAAAACCTCCGTCTTCTCGAACCTGATGGGCGAGCGGGTGGCCGCCCCCGGTGTCACGATCGTCGATGACGGGACGATCCCGGATCGGCGCGGCTCGCTCAGCATTGATGATGAGGGGACCGCGACAAGCTGCACGACGCTGATCGAGGACGGCATCCTTGTCGGCTATATGCAGGATCGCCAGAACGCCCGCCTGATGGGCGTGGAACCCACCGGCAATGGCCGGCGCGAAAGCTATGCGCATCTGCCCATGCCGCGCATGACGAACACCTATATGCTGGGCGGCGACCGCGATCCGGAGGAAATTGTCAAATCCGTGAAGAAGGGTCTTTACACCATCAATTTCGGCGGCGGACAGGTCGATATCACGTCGGGCAAGTTCGTCTTCAGCTGCACGGAGGCCTATCTCATCGAGGATGGCAAGCTGACGGCGCCGGTCAAGGGCGCAACGCTGATCGGCACGGGTAGCGAGGCGCTTAAAAAGGTGCGCGCGATCGGCAATGACATGGCGCTCGATTCCGGTATCGGCACCTGCGGCAAGGCCGGTCAGAGCGTCCCCGTCGGCGTCGGGCAGCCGACCATGCTGATCGAGGGCCTGACCGTTGGCGGGACCGCATAGGGAAAGCTTCGCGCAGATGTTACGGCGGCGATCCGCACTGCCGCCGTTCCTTCTCGCACTGCTTCTTGTCACCGTCCCCGCGCCCGCCGGGACGGCGGAACAGAACTGGCTGCCGCCCGGCAGCGCCATCGGCGTGACGGGCGCGCCGCCGGCCGAGCTGATCCGCGCCGGGACCATACGCGACGAAAGATGGCTCTATGGCCGGCTGCTGTTTCACAGCCCCGCGCTGCTTGGCGAGCGCGCGGTCCGGATCGGCCTTTCCTGTAACGGCTGCCACACGAACGGTCATCGCAACAGCAGCTTCTTCATAGAAGGATTGTCCGACCGGCCGGGCCGGATCGATGTCACCCACCGCTTCTGGAAGGCGGGATCCGATGACGGGCTCGACAACCCGATCGATATCCCCTCGCTCCGCGGCGTCCGGGATGGGGGACCTTACGGGACAACCCTCCAGTTGCCGGATCTCGCCGCTTTCACCCGGCATGTGATCGTTACCGAGTTCGCCGGCCCTCCGCCGGACGACGCGGACATAGAAGCGCTTCTCGCCTATATAAATTCGCTGGCCGGGCCGGAAGCGGCGGGCGGCGTAGAAAACTCCCCGCCGCTTGACGGCATTTCATATCTCCCGCTTCTTGCCGCCCCGATTGCGGCGGAAGACTTTCACGCCATTGACCGCCGATATGATCTCATCCTCAGCGACTACGGCCGCCACGCGGCGGCCGGCGATATCGCGCCTTCGGATATTGAGCGCGATCTTGCAAGGCTTGCCGCCCTTTATGAAAAAGCCGCCGCGGGGAACTTCGCGGCGGCCTCTCTTATCCATCAGTCACTAAGCGGCGGTCAGTAGGCATATTCCCTAAAGACCGGATCGACACTTCCCTTCCATTCTCCGTGGAATCGCTCGAGCAGTTCCTCCGCCGGCGTGCGGCCCTGGCGTATGATGGTGCGAAGTGCGTTCAGGAAGTGGCTTTCATCCTCGCCGAAGCTGTCGAGCCGCTTGCGCGCTTTAAGGCCCGCCGTCGCGATATCGAGGATATCGGAAGAAAATTCCAGCATGGTGCGGCCATCCGGCACCTCGGTCTTCAGAGCCTTCGTATATACTTCATCACGCATCCGCTGGCGATCTTCCGCGGTCCAGTTCTTGACAAGGTCCCAGGCGGCGTCCAGCGCATCGTCATCATAAAGCAGCCCGACCCAGAAGGCCGGCAGGGCGCAGAGCCGCCGCCACGGTCCGCCGTCCGCGCCGCGCATTTCAAGGAAGCGCTTCATCCGAACTTCCGGGAAGAGCGTCGTCAGGTGATTGTCCCAGTCCACAAGGGTCGGCTTTTCGCCCGGCAGCCCCGGCAGCTTTCCGGCAATAAAATCGCGGAACGACTGACCCGAGACATCGATGTAGGTGCCGTCGCGATAGACGAAATACATCGGCACATCGAGGGCGTAGTCGACATAGCGCTCGAACGAGAAACCCTCTTCAAAGACAAACGGGATCATGCCGGTGCGATCGGGATCGGTATCGGTCCAGATAAAGCTGCGGTGGCTGAGATGCCCGTTGGGCTTGCCCTCGGTAAAGGGCGAGTTGGCGAAGAGCGCGGTTGCAAGCGGCTGCAGGGCGAGGCTGGTGCGGAACTTCTTCACCATGTCCGCTTCCGAGCCATAGTCGAGATTGACCTGCACCGTGCAGGAGCGGAACATCATATCGAGCCCGTGCTTGCCGCGCGTCGGCATGTATTTGCGCATGATGTTATAGCGCCCCTTCGGCATCACCGGCGTCTCGTCCAGCGTCCATTTGGGGCTAAAGCCAAGGCCAAGGAAGCCAACGCCCATCTCGTCGCCAACCTCGCGGACCTGGGCGAGATGCGTATGCACTTCGGCGCAGGTTTCATGCAGCGTTTCGACGGCCGCGCCCGAGAGTTCAAGCTGCCCGCCCGGCTCGAGGCTGACCGAGCAGCCTTCCTTGGAGAGAGCGATGACATTCTCCCCCTCATAGTCGGGTGTCCAGTCGAAGCGCTGCAACCCCTCCAGCATGGCGCGGATGCCTTTCGGCCCCTCATAGGTCAGGGGCTCCAGCGTATCGAGAGTGAAACCGAATTTCTCATGCTCGGTGCCGATGCGCCATTTATCGCGCGGTTTGCACCCGCTTGCCGCAAATTCGACGAGTTGCGCCTTATCGGCTATTTCAACCGCCTCACCTTTGGAAGGTCCGGACATGTGATCCTCTTTGTTATTCTCGTGGCCGGGCACTGCGCCCCGTCGTCCGGCCTTGTCCCTCGAATAATGAATTGCGCAGATCGCAGCAAGTCAAAACTGCATATTTTGTAGAAACATAGCACTTATAGGCCGATCTATTGTCAAGATATCCAGTCACCATGGAACGCCTGAAGCAATGAAAGGGCCGCGATAACCGCCGTCTCCGCCCGCAGGATCCGCGGGCCGAGGGAAATGGCATAGGTGTTTTCTCGCGCGCTTATAAAGGCGATCTCCTCATCCGTGAAGCCACCTTCCGGCCCGGTAACGATGGCCCATTTCCCGGCACGCGGGAGCGACGGGATGACTTCGCCTGCGCTGTTGCCGCTCAGGCGCTCGTTGCAAAAGAGCAGCACCCGCTCCGGCTCCAGCGCCGCAAGCGCCGCACGAAGCGGCAGCAGTTCACCGACGACCGGAATGTTGAGCCGCTCGCATTGTTCTGCCGCCTCAAATGCCTGCAGGGTCATTTTGTCTTCGCGCAAGCGATCCGCATTGGTGCGCGCCGTCTGCACCGGCTGTAACGCGGCAACCCCAAGCTCCGTCGCTTTCTGCACGATGAGCGCGGTCTGCACTTTCTTCACCGGCGCGAAGAGGAGCGTGATGTCAGGCTCGGCAAGCTGCGGGCGGAGCTGCTCGGTGACATGCACGAGGCAATGGTTCTTGTGCGCCTCCTGAAGGACGCCGAGCCATTCGCCGTCGCGGCCGTTGAAAAGCGCGATCTTCTCCCCCGCCGCCTTGCGCATGACATTGGCGACATAATGCGACTGCGGCTTGTCGAGCACAACGCCGAGATCCTTGCCCAGATCACTTGGAACAAACAGGCGAAGCGAATATGGTTTTGGAAACATGGGGCCTTCTAACCTGCCGGCTGGATTGACGGTTAATTCTGCGATACATAGCAATGAATGTCTCCGACGTCATCTGTTGAAAGAACGGGAAAGAATGGAAATGCGCCGACCCGACCGGATCATTGCCGACGCAAGCAAGCAGAACTGGGTGGATCTTTACGCCCCGGAGGGCGTGCAGCCCTATATGAAGCTGTCGCGTCTCGACCGGCCCATTGGCACCTGGCTGCTGCTGCTGCCCTGCCTCTGGTCGATCGCGCTCGCCGCGCCGGCGCGGGAATTGCCGGATCTCTGGCTTTTTATTCTGTTCGCAATTGGCGCGCTTGTCATGCGGGGCGCCGGCTGCACGCTGAATGATATCGCGGATCGTAATTTCGACGGCAAGGTGGAACGGACCCGCAAGCGTCCCATCCCGAGCGGGCAGGTCACGCTCCTTCAGGCATTTATCTGGCTGATCATCCAGTGCCTTATCGGGCTTCTGGTTCTCCTCCAGTTTAACTTTTTTGCCATCGCGCTTGGCGCAGCCAGCCTCATTCTGGTCGCCATCTACCCCTTCGCGAAGCGCTTCACCTACTGGCCGCAATTCTTCCTCGGCCTTGCATTTAACTATGGCGCGCTGCTTGGCTGGGCGGCG
This sequence comes from Sneathiella sp., assembly GCF_036844445.1. GTDB lineage: Bacteria > Pseudomonadota > Alphaproteobacteria > Sneathiellales > Sneathiellaceae > Sneathiella. Next base: position 221,691 of record NZ_DAIUFV010000002.1, read on the forward strand.
GTGACGGGGGAACTCTCGCTCGCCCCCGTCGTCATGTATCTCGGGGGCATCGCCTGGACGCTCGGCTATGACACCATCTATGCGCATCAGGACAAGGAAGACGATATCCTGATCGGCGTCAAATCGACGGCGCTGAAATTCGGCGCGAAAACGCGGCCGTGGCTTGCGGGCTTCTACGTCGTGATTTTCGCCTGCCTGCTCGTCTCGGGCTCTCTCGCGGGCCTTACCCTGCCCTTTTATATCGTGATGGCCGGCGCCGGCGCGCACCTTCTTTGGCAGATCAAGACGCTCGATATCGACGATCCGGATCTCTGCCTGCTGCTCTTCAAATCCAACAAGGTGTTCGGGCTGATCGTGCTTGTCGCCATCATGGCCGGCAAGTTTCCCGTGCCGTCCCTCTAGCCGCTTTCGCTTTACGGGCGGCGGCTCTCTCGGGCATAGTCACGAAGAAAGACGAGTTGAGGATAAGAATATGGCGTACGGATCATTGCGGGATTTCATGGCCCGGCTCGAGAAGGAAGGCAAGCTCGTGCGTGTCAAGGAGCCCGTCTCGACCGATCTTGAAATGACCGAAATCCAGACGCGGCTTCTCGCCGAGGGCGGACCAGCTGTTCTTTTTGAGAATCCGGTGAATGAGAGGGGCGAGAGAAGCGAGATGCCTGTTCTCGTCAATCTCTTTGGCACTGTCGATCGCGTTGCCATGGGCATGAACCGCAAGCCCGAAGAGCTTCGCGAGGTGGGCGAGACGCTCGCATTTCTCCGTCAGCCCGAGCCACCAGAAGGCATTCGCGAAGCCATGGGAATGCTGCCGGTTCTCAAAACCGTCATGAACATGCGGCCGAAGACAGTGAAATCCGCCCCTTGTCAGGAAGTGGTGCTGACGGGCGATGCCATTGACCTCGATCGCCTCCCCATCCAGACCTGCTGGCCGGGGGAGCCGGCACCGCTCATCACCTGGCCGCTCGTCGTGACAAAAGGTCCCGGCACGGACAAGACCGACGATTTCAATCTCGGCATCTACCGGATGCAGAAGCTCGGGAAGAACAAGACGCTGATGCGCTGGCTGAAGCATCGCGGCGGCGCCCAGCATCACGCGCGCTGGGGCAAGGAGAAGCGTGAACCGCTGCCGGTCGCCGTCGTGATCGGAGCCGATCCCGGCACCATCCTTGCCGCCGTCACGCCGATCCCCGACACGCTTTCGGAATATCAGTTCGCCGGCCTTCTCCGCGGGCAGAAGCTGGAGCTGGTGGATTGCACGACGGTTCCCTTGAAAGTGCCGGCGAGCGCGGAGATCATTCTGGAAGGGCACGTCTCGCTTGATGACTATGGCGATGAAGGGCCCTATGGCGATCATACCGGCTATTATAACTCGGTGGAAAGCTTCCCCGTTTTCACGATTTCCGCCATCACGATGCGCGAGAAGCCGATCTATCTCTCGACCTTTACCGGCCGCCCGCCGGATGAGCCTAGCGTGCTGGGCGAGGCACTCAACGAGCTTTTTATCCCGCTGATCCAGCAGCAGTTTCCAGAGATCACCGATTTCTGGCTGCCGCCGGAAGGGTGCAGCTATCGCATCGCCGTCATCTCCATGAAGAAGGCCTATCCCGGTCATGCCAAGCGGGTGATGATGGGCGCCTGGTCCTATCTTCGCCAGTTCATGTACACGAAATTCCTCATCATTGTGGATGATGACATCAATGTGCGCGATTGGAAGGATGTGATGTGGGCAGTCTCGACGCGGATGGATCCGGTGCGCGACATCACGACGATCGAGAATACGCCGATCGACTATCTCGACTTCGCCTCTCCGGAATCGGGGCTCGGCGGCAAGCTCTGCCTTGATGCCACCAACAAAATGCCGCCCGAAACCCACCGTGAATGGGGCCAGCAGATCCGCATGGATCAGGCGGTCGTCGAAAAGATCGACGGCCTTTGGGAGACGCTCGGCCTGCCGGGCAGCGGGAAACCGATCTGGAAATAGGCATATCAGATATCCGGAGCGGTTCCGATCCTGACACCGAATGCCGCGGGAAGGCCTTATGACGATCATCACGGACCCACAGTTCTACTTGCTCGCCGTTCCGGTGGTCCTGATGATCGGCATCTCCAAAGGCGGGTTTTCCGGCGCGCTCGGGATCGTTGCCGTGCCGCTCCTCACGCTGATCCTGTCCCCGATACAGGCCGCGGCGATCATCCTGCCCATTCTCTGCGTTATGGATATTTTGGGGCTGATCGCCTATCGGAGGACCTGCGACTGGCGCAATCTCACCTATCTGCTGCCGGGCGCGATTGTCGGCATCACCGCCGGCTATTTCCTCTTCAACTATTTGAGCGCCGATATCATCAAGCTTATCCTCGGCCTCCTCTGCGTTGCCTTCACCCTCAATCACTATATCCGCAAAGTACCAGAGGGTAGGGTGACGAAGGCGAGCCTTCAAAAAGGCAGTTTCTGGGGCTCGATTGCCGGCTTCACCAGTTTTGTCGCCCATGCGGGCGGGCCGCCGCTGCAGTTCTACATGCTGCCGCAGAAGCTCGACAAGACGCTCTATGTCGGCACATCCGTGTGGTTCTTTTTCGCCGTCAACTATGTAAAACTTGTTCCCTACGCCCTCCTCGGCCAGTTCTCGAGCGAGAACCTCGGCACCTCACTGATCCTGCTGCCGCTCGCGCCCGTCGGCATCTGGCTCGGCGTCAGGGCGCATAAACTGATCCCGGAGGCGATTTTCTACCGCATCGCCTATATGCTCGTGCTGCTGACAGGCGCGAAACTGCTGTGGGACGGGATTAACGGCCTCGGCCTGCTTTTCTGATTCACTTTTCGCTCCACACTGCCTATGTATGAAGAGTTGTGTTAACGATCCGGATTGCCATGTCTGAACAAACCGCAGAGCTCGACAAGTCGCTCGACATCCTGACCGATCTGATTGCGATCGCCCGCCGCAAGGGCGCCGAGGCGGCCGATGCCGTGCGCCTGCAGGGCTCCTCTCTCCAGGTCTCGATCCGCCAGGGCGAAACCGAAGAGATTGAACGCTCCGAAGCGCATGATCTCGGCCTTCGCGTGCTGATCGGCAAGAAGCAGGCGTTTGTCTCCTCCAACGACACACGCCCGGAGCTTCTCGAAGAACTTGCCGACCGCGCCATCGCGATGGCCCGCAATATGCCGGATGACAAATTCTGCGGTCTCGCCGATCCGGACCTGCTCGCGCGGGAGATCCCCGATCTTGATCTTTTCGATCAGACGACGCTGGCGGCCGATGAGCTTGTGCAGGCCGCCAAAGCGACGGAGAACGCGGCGCTCGCCGTCAGGGGCGTCACCAATTCGGAAGGCGCGAGCGCTTCTTCGGGGCGCATGTCCATCGCACTTGCGACCTCGGACGGCTTCAGCCATGCCTACAGGACGAGTAACTTTTCGCTCAGCGCCTCCGTCATTGCCGGGGAGAATCTCGGCATGGAACGCGATTACGAGTTTGACAGCCGCCATTTCCACGTCGATATGATGACGCCCGAGGAAATCGGCCGCACGGCGGGCGAGCGCGCGGTCGCACGGCTCAACCCCCGCAAGATGCAAAGCGGCAAATATCCGATCGTCTTCAGCACGCGGGTATCGGCGAGTATTCTCGGCCATCTCGCCGGCGCCGTTTCCGGATCCGCCATCGCCCGCGGCGCCAGCTTCCTGCAGGACGCCATGGAAACGCGGATTTTTAAAGACGGCATTCGGGTCGTTGACGATCCCCACCGCCTGCGCGGGGCCGGCTCCAAACCGTTCGACGGCGAAGGGGTCGCCAATCCGCGCCTTGATCTCGTGGAGGACGGGATCCTGCGAAGCTGGATCCTGAACAGCGCGACCGCAAAACAACTCGGACTTATAACAAACGGCCGGGCAACGCGCGGCACCGCCTCTCCGCCCGGCGTCGGCACGACCAATCTTTATATGGAAGCCGGATTACTCTCCTTTCGGGATTTGATCAGCGATATCAAATCCGGGTTTTATGTCACCAGCCTGATCGGCTTCGGCGTCAACCAGATCACCGGCGACTACAGCCGCGGCGCCTCCGGCTTCTGGATCGAGAATGGCGAAATCGCCTACCCCGTGTCGGAGCTGACGGTCGCCGGGAACCTGCGCGATATGTTCCTCGAACTGACGCCGGCCGATGATCTGGAATTTCGCCGCGCCACCAATGCGCCCAGCCTGCGCATCGACGGGATGACGGTCGCCGGGACATGACAACTCCGTTTGCAAGCGATTTTGCCCTGCTCGATCACGCCATGCGGGAGGCCGGCGACATTGCCAGGCGTTATTTCCGCAGGAATGTGAAAAACTGGGAGAAGAAGCCCGGTGACCCGGTGAGCGAAGCGGATCTCGCGCTCGATACGCATTTTCGCGAGAAGCTGACCGCCGCCCGGCCGGACTATGGCTGGCTCTCGGAGGAGACGGCCGATGATCTCTCACGGCTCGAGAAATCGCGGGTCTGGGTTGTGGATCCGATTGACGGCACGCGCTCCTTCATCGCCGGAAAGCCGGAATTTACCATCGCCGCCGCGCTTGTTGAGCACGGCCGGCCGGTGATCGGCATTGTCTACAACCCGATCTTGGAAGAATATTACACGGCTATCAAAGGCGAGGGCGCAGAGCTTAATGGCGAGCCGATAACCTGCGGGTTGAAAAGCGATCTGAAAAACACTCGCCTGATCGCGAGCCGCAAGGCCTTCGGCTGGCACGGCTGGCTGGAGGAAGTGGAAGGCGCCAATTTCAGCCATGTCAATTCCATCGCCTATCGCATTGTCAAGGTCGCTTCATGCCAGGCGGATGCGTCTCTCTCGCTGACTGAAAAAAGTGACTGGGATGTGGCGGCGGCCGATCTTATCCTTGCGGAAGCCGGCGGCATTACGACAACCACGAGCGGCGACCTTCTTATATATAACAGAAAATCCGTCAATCAGAAGAACGTCATCTCCACGACCGCGGCGCTCTATCCGCAGCTGATGGAAATGCTGCAGAGTTTCGGCCGGCCTGCGTGAGGGGCTGTCCAATCCCTTCATTTCCTTACAAAATAACGGTTGTAAATGGCGCGTCTATTGCCTAAATTTTCTGCCGTAATTAACGAAGCGGAGGGCGCCAGAATGAAGTCATTTTCCAAAGCGATCGTCACGGCAACTTTGCTGTCCTTTGCGTTGCTGGCTGCCGGATGCGGCAACACCTGGCAGGGCGTGAAGCAGGATACCAGTCGTAATCTGGACAAGGCCGGCGACACCGTCGTTAAGGCCGGTGAAAAAATGAAATCCGACTAAGCGGAGCGCGCGGCGACCTTCATCGCTCGCGCCTGCCAATACGATCCCCCCGATCAGAACGCCGGGAAGCGCCGTCTTTCCGGCGTTCTGCGTTTTCTTCATGATCGCAGGCACGACCATGATTCGCCGCGACGAAGCTTCTTTAACGAAGCCGACTAAAAAATTAACCATTGCGCCACGAGAATTAACCTATTCCCCCGCCCTGTTCCCCTGATGCCTGTCCTCATTGTGCAGATATTTTCCGTGCAGACGGCAGCTTTCTCGGCACCCCGTGGTGCCCGCAAGACCATGAGTTATATAAATATTTCCAATAATTTTCTGGAATGGGCAGGGCGCGATGATGTGCACCGGCGCAGGCGCGGCGAGTTGACGGCCCGCCCCCGGCTCCCGTAAAATTACAGAGACGTAACCGGCCAAGACGCAGTCGTTTCAGAACGTATTTTAGGCATTCTGGAACACACAGTTTCCCCAAGCGGAGGCTTCATGAAATCCTGGTACGCAATTTGCGGCCTGACATTGACACTCTTCTGCCTGAATGTGCAGGCGGCGCCGGTGCATGAAACCGCGCGCCTCACACAGGACTTTGTCAATGGCGGGTGGGTCGACGAATTGTACGAGGGCCCGGGCGATTTCTCCGTTGCGCCGCTTGCGCGCGAAGAGTTCAGGACCATACCACAAGCCCAGACCATCTCGCTTCACTTCGGCGATCCAAATCGCGACCTGTTTGCGGAGCTGATCACCAATCGTGAGGCCGCTCCGATCCAGTTTTTTTATGACTGGGTCGGCTATCTGTTCGGGCTTCGAACATGGGACATTGGCGACGATCCGAACTTATATGCGCGCTCGGGTCACGCACGGCCGTTTATCCCGGTACCCCTAGAGCTACCCATGTTCTTTACCCTGCTCGCCCTCGCCTGCATGGCGCTCATCCTGTTCAGATGGCGCAAACGCCGCTAGCCTTCCGGCAGGTTTTCGACAAGGAGCTGCGGGTCAAGCCGCACCTCGAACCAGTTGAGCCGCCAGTCGAGATGCGCACCGGTTGACCGGCCCGTCGATCCCACCTCGCCTATCTTGTCCCCCTGGCGCACGAGTTCGCCGACTTTGGCGGTCACCGCACTCAAATGCGAATAGACAGATATCAGCCCATAGCCATGATCAATCATGACCGTGCCGCCGGTGTAGTAGAGGTCGGGTTCGGCAAGTCGGATCACGCCGTCGGTTGAGGCGCGCACCGGGTCGCCCTCGGGCGCTGCGATATCGACGCCGAAATGTGGCCGCTTCGGAATGCCATTCAAGATGCGCTGACTGCCGTAGACGCCACTTACGCGTCCCTCGGCCGGCCACCGCCAGCCGGAAAGATACCATTCCTCTGCCGTCTTTATTGTCCTGATGCGGGCGATTTGCGCATTCTCAGCGGCAATGCGCTCATGCAGCGCAGGATCCGGCGTCACCTTCGCGGGCGGAAGGCCGTCGATCCGCTGGGTCTCATAGGCGCGTTGCGACACCTCAAGCAGCCGTTCTTCCACTCCGCCGTCCGGATAGCTAATTTTCAAGACCGCTGTCGGCGACGCATCGCGGCCAAAACCGAAGAGAAAGCGACCGGACGGCGCGACGTCGAGCGGCCGCTCATCGAGGGTGAGCGTGGCTCCAGGCTCCGTCATCCCGGTAACGAGCCCGCCCTGCGTCATGTTGCCTGCGAGAGTGGTCCGCTCCGCCATTGCCGGCGTTGCGAGAGAAAAAACGAATAAAAGAACAAGAAATCGCACTAAAAAAGGCTCTCCTGCTTTGGTTTTGGTTTGGGTTTCTGCGTCGCCGTCGTCTCGCCCTGCTTGCCGGACGGCGGGGCCGCGGCGGCGCGCTTCGGCGCCGCGCCATCGAACGTCGCCGCTGCGCGCCCATCGGAAAACTCGATCTCGACCCGCCGTCCGGCGGCCGCGCCGCCCACCGAGGATATCGGCCTGCCCGCCTCGTCCCAGACAATGCTGTATCCCCGTTTCAACACCCGCCGGAACGACAGGCTCTCGAGCAGCCGCGCGGATGCCGTGAGGCGATCCGCCGCCCGCTCGCGCCGGATAAGGATGCTCCGCGTCATCTGCCTCTCCGCCTGGCGTAAGGCATCGCCATACTGGCCAAGAGTTCGGTGCAGCAACTGCGGCCGGAGGTTTGCCGCCGCGCCCATATATTGATGACGCTTGACGTTGAGATTACCGACAACCGACTGCCGCAGCCGGCTGTCGAGATGGTCGAGATGCTGGGTTTTCTCGGCGATCAGGGAAGCCGGATCGCGAAGGCCGCGGGCAAGCCCGGCGAGCCGGTCGCGCCGGTCGCTGATGGCGCGGCTAAGGCTGCGCCGGATACGCCGGTCCTGATCTTCGACATAGGCGAGCAGCTCGCTTCTGACCGGCACGGCGATTTCCGCGGCGGCAGTCGGGGTCGGCGCGCGCCGGTCCGAGGCATAGTCGATCAGCGTCGTATCGGTTTCATGGCCGACGGCGGAGATAAGCGGGATCCGGCTTTCCGCTGCGGCGCGGACCACGTCCTCCTCGTTAAAGGCCCAGAGATCTTCAAGGCTGCCCCCGCCGCGCGCAACAATCAGCAGATCAGGACGCGGAATGGCGCCGCCCCCCTCCAGCGCATTGAAACCGCGAATGGCCTCGGCGATCTGCGCGGCGGCGGTATCGCCCTGTACCAGCACCGGCCAGAGCAGAACATGGGTCGGGAAGCGATCGCGAAGGCGATGCAGGATATCGCGGATGACAGCGCCCGTCGGCGAGGTAACGACGCCGATTACCTGCGGCAGGTAAGGCAGCGGTCTTTTGCGCGCGGGATCAAAAAGGCCTTCCGCGGCAAGCTTCTTTTTGCGCTCCTCCAGCAGCGCCATCAGCGCGCCGACGCCCGCCGGCTCCATCGCCTCGATCACGATCTGGTATTTCGAGCGGCCGGGGTAGGTCGTGAGTTTGCCCGTGCAGACGACCTCCAGCCCATCCTCCGGCCGGAAGCTCAGGCGATCGGCCGTCCCGCGCCACATGACCCCATCGATCACCGCGCGGTCATCCTTCAGCGTCAGATAGACATGCCCCGACGCTGCGCGCTTGAGGCCGGAAATCTCGGCACGCACCCGGACGTGGCCGAAGATATCCTCAACCGTCCGTTTCAGAGCGCCGCTCAGCTCCGAGACGGTATATTCGTGAATATTCGAAGAACCGGAATTGTAACTTTCTGACACGTTTTTCCTTCACATGTTTGGCCTGTCGCCACAGTATGCTACAAGACCTGCACTGTCCTTCAAGGGAAATAAAATTAGGCTATGAATATACTTGTAATTGGCTCCGGCGGCCGGGAACACGCGCTCTGCTGGATGCTGAAGAAATCTCCCCTTTTGACACGGCTGTTCTGCGCACCGGGCAACGGCGGCATCTCCGAAATCGCGGATTGCGTCCCGATCAACGCGACGGATATCGAGGCGATTATCGATTTCTGCAAAAAGGAAGCCATCGACTTTGTCGTCGTCGGCCCCGAGGTTCCGCTGGTGATCGGCCTGGTCGACGACCTTGAAGCAGCCGGGATCAAAAGCTTCGGACCGCGCGCCGCCGCCGCCGCGCTTGAAGGGTCAAAGGGCTTTATGAAGGATCTTTGCCGCGAGCACGGCATCCCGACCGCCGCCTATCGCCGGTTCGCCAATGCCGCCGAGGCGAAAGCCTACGCGGCGACTCAAGAGCTGCCGATCGTCGTGAAGGCGGACGGCCTTGCCGCCGGCAAGGGCGTGATCATCGTACAGACGCGCGAGGAGGCAAATGAGGTCATCGACGATATTTTCGATGGCATGTTCGGCGGCGCCGGCGCGGAAATCGTGATCGAGGAGTTCCTGACCGGCGAGGAAGCGAGCTTCTTCGTGCTGACGGACGGCGAGAATATTCTGCCGCTTGCGACCGCACAGGATCACAAGGCCGTCGGCGAAGGCGACCGCGGGCCGAACACGGGCGGTATGGGCGCCTATTCCCCGGCGCCGGTCATGACGGACGAGATGATCGACGCAACGCTCGAGCGGATCATCAGGCCAACTGTCAAGGCGATGAAGGAACGCGGCACGCCGTTCACCGGCGTTCTCTATGCCGGCTTGATGATCACCGACGAGGGGCCGAAGCTGATTGAATATAACGCCCGCTTTGGTGACCCGGAATGCCAGGTTCTCTGCGCCCGGATGGCGAGCGACCTGCTCCCCGCCCTGATCGCCACGGCCGAGGGCACCCTCGCCGGCATTACCCTTGACTGGCGGGAGGAAAGTGCGCTTGTCGTCGTGATGGCCGCGAAGGGATATCCGGGCGATTATGAAAAGAACACGGTCATCGGCAGCCTTGACGCCGCCGAAAAAATTGACGATGTGATCGTCTTTCACGCCGGAACGCAGCAAAAGGATGGCAAACTGCTTGCGACCGGCGGGCGAGTGCTCGGCATTACCGGTATCGGAAAAACTGTTAAACAAGCACAGGAAAAAGCGTATAGTGGCGTCCACGCGATCGACTGGCCGGACGGATTCTGCCGCTCCGATATTGGCTGGCGCGCCGTACGTCGCGAAAATGAAAAATAAACAGTAGATGTAAATAGATAACAAAAAAAAGGGGCATCCATGTCCGACGAATCAGAACAGTTTTCGGGAACGATGGAGGTTCGCGAGCGTCACCGTTTCGATGTGGCCGCACTAGAAAAATATCTCAAACAGCACGTTGCTGATTTCAACGGACCGCTGGAAGTTTCGCAGTTCAAGGGCGGGCAGTCGAACCCGAGCTACCTGCTGACGACACCCGGCAGGCAATATGTCCTTCGCCGCAAACCGCCCGGAAAGCTGCTTCCCTCCGCGCATGCGGTGGACCGCGAATATCGCGTCATGACAGCCCTCGCGAACACCCCGGTCCCGGTCCCCAAGACCTACTGCCTCTGCGAAGATGACGACATCATCGGCACGGCGTTTTATGTCATGGAGTTTATGGACGGGGTGATCGAATGGGATCCGTCCCTGCCCGGCTATTCAAAGGCCAACCGCGTCGCTGTTTTCGACAGCATGAACGCGTCGCTCGCCGCGTTGCATATGGTCGATTACAAGGCCGTGGGCCTTGAGGATTTCGGCAAGCCGACCGACTATATCGCGCGGCAGGTGAACCGCTGGACGAAGCAGTACCGGGCCTCCGAGACGGAGACGATCGAGGCGATGGAAGACCTCATCAAGTGGCTGCCGGACAACATCCCCGCGTCGGACGAAACGTCGATCGTGCATGGCGACTACCGCCTCTATAACACGGTGCTGAACAAGGAGACGCACCGCGTCATGGCGGTTCTCGACTGGGAGCTCGCAACGCTTGGCCATCCGCTTGCGGATTTCTCCTATCATTGCATGACGTGGCGGCTGGAGCCGCAGCTTTTCCGCGGCCTCAAGGACCTCGACCTGCCGGCGCTCGGCATTCCGACGGAAGAGCAGTATGTCAGGATGTATTGCGAACGAACCGGGCGCGACGGCATCGAGAACTGGGATTTCTATTTCGCCTACAATATGTTCCGCCTTGCGGCAATCCTTCAGGGGATCGTCGGCCGCGTAAAGGCGGGAACCGCATCGAACAAGAATGCGGCGGATGTGGAAGCGCGCGTCCGGCCTCTTGCAATGCGGGGCTGGGAACAGGCGGAGAAAGTGATTAAAGGGATCTGATCCCGATACCTCCCGATAAAAGCAAAAAAAGAGAAGAAGGGAATATATTCATGTCAGACACGACCGTCATCATCCCGGTCCGGGAGATGCACCAGTTCGACGAAGGCGCCTTGCACGACTATCTGAAAGCGCATGTGGAGGACTTCAAGGGCCCGCTTACGGTCAAGCAGTTTCAGGGCGGGCAGTCTAATCCGACCTTTCTTCTTGAGACCCCGGCGCGCGACTATGTCATGCGCAAAAAGCCCCCGGGAACGCTGCTGCCGTCCGCGCATGCCGTGGACCGGGAATATCGCGTGATCTCCGCGCTGCGCGACACCAACGTGCCGGTGCCGAAGACTTACTGCCTCTGCGAGGATCCGGATGTCATCGGCACGGCATTCTATGTGATGGAGAAGATCGACGGGCGCGTTCTCACCGATCCTGCGCTAGCGGGCCTCACGCCAGCGGACCGGAGCGCCATCTATGATTCCATGAATGACGCGCTCGCCAAGATGCACAACGTCGATGTTGATGCGGTGGGTCTTGAAGATTTCGGCCGCAAGGGCGGCTATCTCGCCCGCCAGGTGAGCCGCTGGACGAAGCAGTATCGCGCCTCCCAGACGCATGAGCTGGAGGGGATGGAGAATCTGATCAAGTGGCTGCCTGACAACCTGCCGGGCAATGATGAGAGCACCATCGTGCATGGCGACTTCCGCCTCGGCAATCTGATCCTGCACCCGACCGAGCCGCGGGTTCTCGCCATTCTCGACTGGGAGCTTGCGACCATCGGCCACCCGCTCTCGGATCTTGCCTACAACTGCATGGCCTATCATTACATGCACCCGGTCAACGGCGGGCTGGTCGGCCGCAATCTTGAAGAGCTCGGCATCCCGTCAGAGCAGACCTATATCGACGCTTACTGCAAGCGCACCGGGCGTGACGGGATCGACAACTGGGGATTTTATATCGCCTTCTCCCTGTTCCGCGTCACCGCCATCGTTCAGGGCGTATACAAGCGTGGCCTTGACGGCAACGCAAGTTCGGTTGTCGGCGAAGAATATGTGAAATACGCCAAGATGGTCGCTGATCTTGGCTGGAGCTACGCCGAGAAGCAGCGCTAAAGCATTCCAAAAGGTGGATTTGGGCCGGGGCGGTGAGTTGATCAGGCCGTCCCGCGTGCCCTCACCGCTCCGCGCTCTCGATGCGGAGCTTAGCCCAGCGCTCGACGCATTCCATCGGCTCCATCACGAAGCCGGCAGCATCGCCAAGCCCCCGGACGGGTTGCAATCCGGCACTGACGGCCAGATCCTGCGTCAGCCACTCACACGGATCGAGGCTTTCGTATCGGTATAAAAAACCCGCGACGATGACAATCACACCCAGCATTGTCCAGCCCAGAAATTTGATCATTTCCCCAATCCGTCTAGCCGTGAATACGGAAACACGCGCCTGTATATAGGCAATCCAGGGCGCCATGCTAATAAAAAATCGGCGCCGGAAAAAGAAAAGCCCCTCTTTCGAAGGGCTTTTCCATTTTATTCAGCGAATTTCGTCAGTCGTATTTTTTAAGCTCAAGACGACCGATCTGGTTGCGATGCACCTCATCCGGACCATCCGCAAGGCGCAAGGTGCGCGAGCGGGCATAGGCGTAGGCGAGGAAGAAGTCCTGGCTGACACCGCCTGCGCCATGCGCCTGGATCGCCCAGTCGATGATCTTGCCGGTCATCGTCGGTGCAATCACCTTGATCATCGCAATTTCAGCGCGCGCTGCCTTGTTGCCGACCGTATCCATCATATAGGCCGCCTTCAGCGTCAGCAGACGGGCCTGTTCGATCATGCCGCGGGCTTCCGCGATACGCTCGAGCGTGACGGTCTGCGAGCCGATGGTCTTGCCAAAGGCGACGCGGTTCTTGACGCGCCGGCACATTGCTTCCAGCGCCCGTTCCGCCACGCCGATCTGACGCATGCAATGGTGGATACGACCGGGGCCAAGCCGTCCTTGCGCGATCTCGAAGCCGCGGCCTTCGCCGAGCAGGATATGATCCGCCGGAACGCGTACGTCCTTGAACTCGACTTCGGCATGGCCATGCGGCGCATCGTCATAGCCGAAGACGCTGAGGGAGCGCTTCACATTGATGCCGGGCGTATCCATCGGCACGACGATCATCGACTGCTGGTTGTAGAGCGGTGCGGTCTTGTCGGTTTTACCCATGAAGATCAGGACTTTACACCGCGGGTCATTGGCGCCCGAGGTCCACCACTTGGTCCCGTTGATGACATATTCGTCACCGTCGCGAACGATCTCCGATTCGATATTTGTCGCGTCGGAAGAGGCAACAGCCGGCTCCGTCATCGCGAAAGCGGAGCGGATTTCGCCTTCCAGAAGCGGCTTCAGCCAGCGCTCTTTCAGCTCCGGGCTCGCATAGCGCTCGAACACTTCCATGTTGCCGGTGTCGGGAGCGGAGCAGTTGAACACTTCGGGTGCAAAGCTGACCCGGCCCATGATTTCGCAAAGCGGTGCGTATTCGAGGTTGGTCAGGCCGGCCCCGAGATCGCTTTCCGGCAGGAACAGGTTCCAAAGGCCGGCGGCCTTCGCTTTCGCCTTGAGCTCCTCCATGATCGGCGTCGGCTGCCAGCGGTCGCCGGAGTCGAGCTGTTCATGGTAAACATGCTCATTCGGATAGACATGTTCGTCCATGAAGGCCTGCAGCCTCGCTTGCAGCTCCTTCACCTTGTCAGAATATTCGAAAATCATCCACAGTTCCTTTTATCACTTATTATTTTTGGATTGCGCCGGCATCATTCATTATTTACCGACGCTTTTCAAAGAAATTCTTCAGCAGCTCCCCTGATTTGCTTTCATGCAGGCCGCCGTAAATCTCCGGGCGATGATGGCAGCTCGACTGATCGAAGATACGCGCCCCAAACTCGACCCCTCCTCCTTTGGGGTCATACGCCCCGAAGTAGAGGCGGCGGATGCGCGCCAGAGAAATTGCTGCGGCACACATCGGACAGGGCTCAAGTGTTACATACAGATCGCAATCGACGAGCCGCTGACTGCCCAGCATACTGCCTGCAGCGCGGATTGCCAGCATTTCCGCATGCGCCGTTGGATCATTGCGGCTGATTGTCTGATTGCTGCAGTTGGCCACGACGCGGCCCGTGCGCGTATCGACGATGACGGCTCCGACCGGCACCTCGCCGCGATGCGCCGCAATCTCGGCGCTGGCCAGCGCCATTTCCATATAATCTACAATTTCATTGTCCATAGCGCACAGTCGCAAGCGTCCTTCGTTCCGTCAAGAGTGAGAAATATCGGAAATCTGCTTATGCCACGAAACGGCCGGTTGAGTTCCGCTCCGGAGCAGACTAAAAGAAGCTATGAAAACTCCTGTTATTGGCATAACGCTTGATTCGGAAGAGGCGGGCGGTTACTCGAAATTGCCGTGGTATGCGCTGCGGCAAAATTACGCCGAGGTGGTCACCGCGAGCGGGGGCCTGCCCCTTGCCCTGCCGCACGAACCGGATCTCGTCGCCCAATATGCGACGATGCTCGACGGGCTGATGGTAACCGGCGGTGCCTTTGACGTGGACCCCGGCATGTTTGGCGCGACGACGCGTCACGACACCGTCATCACCAAAGACCGCCGCACCCTCTTTGAGAAGACGATGACCGAAGCGATGCTGGCAGCCGACAAGCCGGTCCTCGGTATCTGCGGCGGGCAACAGCTTCTCCATGTCATCCTCGGCGGCACGCTAATCCAGCATATCCCCGACGAGGTGGAAAATCCGCTCGCCCATGAACAGTCCAACCCGCGCACCGAGCCCGGCCATGACGTGAAGATTATTCCGGGGACGCTGCTGCACCGGATCGTTGGCACCGACCGGCTCCCCGTCAACAGCGCGCACCACCAGGCGGCAAAGGACATCAGCGACACGATTACCGTCAATGCCATCGCGGAGGATGGCGTGATTGAGGGGATCGAGGACAGCCGTTACCGCTTCTGCCTTGGCGTGCAGTGGCATCCGGAATACATGATTTCCGACGGGGATCGGCTGATCCTCGATGCCTTTATCCGCGCCGCGAAGGAAGGCCCGAAATGACGGGTGACAAGGAACCCGCAGAACGGATCGCCAAGCGGCTCGCCCGGGCCGGCCTCTGCTCCCGCCGTGAGGCGGAACGCTGGATCGAAGCTGGGCGCGTCAGCGTGAACGGGGCAACGCTGCAAAGCGCCGCTGTCAATGTCGGGCCGGGCGATAAAATCACGGTGGACGGCAAGGAGATCCCGACGATCGAAAGGCCACGGCTCTGGCGCTATCACAAGCCCGCCGGCCTTGTGACCACCCACCGCGACGAGAAAGGCCGCGAGACGGTCTTCGAAAAGCTGCCTGAGGATCTGCCGCGGGTCATTTCCGTTGGCCGGCTCGATCTGAACTCCGAAGGGCTGCTGCTGCTCACCAATGACGGTGAGCTTGCGCGCCGGCTGGAGCTGCCGGCGACCGGATGGAAACGGAAATACCGCGTGCGCGTCCATGGCCACCCGAACGACGCAGACATGCAGAAGCTTGCAAAGGGACTGACGATCGACGGCGTGAAATATGGCTCGATCGAAGGGACAATTGACAGCACCAAGGGCGCAAACAGCTGGCTCACCCTATCCCTCCGAGAGGGCAAAAATCGCGAAGTGCGAAAGGTGCTCGAACATCTCGGCTACCCGGTAAGCCGCCTGATCCGCATCTCCTATGGCCCCCTGCAACTCAGCGATCTTCCCGTCGGCGCGGTCGAGGAGGTGAAAGCCAAGATCCTCCGAGATCAGATGGGTGTCGCCAAATTCGAGGAAGAAGAACCGGCCGAGCCACGCGGCAAAGGCCAGCGCCCGCAGAGAAAGGGCGCCGCGCCGCGCACGACAGGAGATAAAAGAGGACCAGTCACGGCGTCAAAGGCGCCCGCGAAAGGCGGCGGGGGTACGGCCGCCAAACGGCCAACCTTGCGCGCGAAGCCGGCCGCGGTACGGAGCCGCAAAAGCTGATGCGCATCGTTGGCGGCCGCTATCGGGGCCGGAAGCTTCTGCTGCCCGAGGATAAACGGATACGCCCGACCGCGGATCGGACGCGGGAGGCGCTCTTTAACATCCTCGCCCATGACCGCGACATGCAAAGCGAGCATGGCCAGTTGCCGCGCGATGCGCGCGTGCTGGATGTCTTCGCGGGCACCGGCGCGCTTGGGCTTGAAGCGCTCTCGCGCGGCGCAGGCCATGCGACCTTTATGGACAACCACCCCGGCAGCCTAAAAATCATTCGCGCCAATATCCAGGCAATGAACTTCCTGCGCGAAAGCGATACGCTCAATCGCGATGCGCAGCGGCCCGGGAAGACGGCGGAGGCCTATGATCTTGTCCTGATGGATCCGCCTTACGGGGAAGATATCGCCGGCGCGGCGCTGTTTGCGCTTCGGGATAATGGCTGGCTGAAGCCGCGCGCCATCGTTGTTGTCGAACTTCCGAAGAATGCCACATTCCCTGCGCCCGAAGGCTTTGAGATCCTGAAAGACCGCCACTACGGCGCGGCGCGACTTATTTTCCTGCGGCACGCGCCGGATCAATGTGACGGTACTTCGCAAACTGCGCCTGAATAAGGCGTTGCCGGAGATCGAAGGAGGGAAGTGCCCGCGGATCGATGAGAGGTTTCGCCAGCGGATCAAACGCCCTGTTTTGAAACTCAAACGACAGGCTGAGGCGCGGGTTCTGTGCGCGCGCCGTGAAGGCGCCGCCCCGGTGCAGCAGATCCTGCCGCCAGCCGAGCACGCTCCCCGCCTTGGCGGGCAATGGCGTCTCCTGCATCTCTTCGCCCGCCCCCTCGCCGGACGCCAACGGCACAACATACATGCAGCCGTTTCGCTCATCCGCATCGGTCAGCGGCAGCCAGAGCGAAAGGCTCATCAGGACCCGTTCGTCTCGCTCGCCGAACACCGTCACCGCGTCACAATCGCGGTGCAGCGGCCAGCCCGTCTCCCCCTCCTCCGCAAGGTGCCATGCCCAGAGATTGGGCAAAATTCCATAGTCGCCGAGAAAATGGCGGACAAGCGCGCCGAGCTTTGCGGCCATGAGCCACGGCTCATCGAAGAGGTAAATATAGACGGGCGGGAGCGCAGCTCTTTTAAGCCGCTCCATCCCCGCCCGAACGGGAAGATAGTCGGCCGGGCGGAAGAGCGGCGGGAGCGCGATATATCCCTCCTTCCAGAACGCGGCAGAAAGACTTGAGAGCGCACCGCTATCGAAGTCGATCTCACGCCCCGGCGTCTTCTGCTCGATGCCAAGCTCGGGCACGAGCCGCTGCCAATCCTCCAGGCTCCGCCGCTCAGGCATATTGTCCCGCCACATAGCCTGACGACCACGCCCATTGGAAGTTATAGCCACCGAGGAAGCCGGTCACATCCACCGCCTCGCCAATCACGAACAGACCCGGCACGTCGCGGCATGCCATCGTCTTGGAATCAAGCGCCGCCGTGCTCACGCCGCCAACGGTGACTTCGGCCTTGGCATAGCCTTCCGTTCCGGTCGGAAAAACCTTGACCAGTTTGATGCCATTCACAATATCGGCGATCAACCTGTCCGAGCAGTTGCCAAGCTCCGGCAATTCGCCGAACGGCTGCAGCAGCGCATCAACAAGGCGGTTGGCAAGATGCTCACGCAGAAGCGTTGCAATTTTCATTTTCGGCGCAACCTTCCGCTGTTCCTTGAGCCGCGATGCGAGATCAAGATCGGGAAGGAAGTCAATTTCAACGGGCTTTCCCGCTTCCCAGAAGGACGATATCTGCAGGATTGCAGGGCCGCTAAGGCCGCGATGGGTAAAGAGTAAATTCTCCCGGAACCGCGCCTTGGCGAAGCGTATCTCGACATCGGCGGAAACCCCGGAAAGATTGGCAAAGCGCGCCTTGTCTCCTGTGCCGAATGTCAGCGGCACAAGGCCCGGACGCGGCGTCGCCATCGGAAGGCCGAAATCCTTCGCGGCCCTGTATGCGAAATCAGTGGCGCCAAGCTTCGGGATCGAGAGGCCGCCGGTCGCAATCACCACGCTTTCAGCGCCGATCTGCCGTCCGCCCGCCTTGACGGTAAAGCGCCCGTCCTCCCGGCGGATGTTCTCCGCCCCGGCGCCGCGCCAGATCGTGACATTGGCTGCCGCGCATTCGTGTTCCAACATCGCGACGATTTCCTCCGCGCTTCGGTCGCAAAACAGCTGCCCGAGCTTTTTTTCATGCCAGGCGATGCCGTGCCTCTCAACGAGGGCAAGGAAGTCACTTTGCGTATATTGCCGGAGCGCCGATTTGCAGTAATGCGGATTGTCGGAAATAAAGCGATCCGGTGCGGCGAAATGATTGGTGAAATTGCAGCGCCCGCCGCCGGAGATAAGGATTTTCTTTCCGCATTTCTCCGCTTTTTCAAGGACGAGCACGCGACGTCCGCGCCGGCCCGCTTCGATCGCGCACATCAGGCCCGCTGCACCGCCGCCGATAATCACCACGTCAAACTGTTGCGCGTCCCGCGGTTTCATTGCGTCCTCTGGCTGGAAAATTGTTGCGGCAATGTTTAGCGGCGTCCAAACAGCTTTTCAATATCGCTAAGCTGCAGTTCGACATAGGTCGGGCGGCCATGGTTGCACTGACCGCTGTGCGGGGTCGCCTCCATCTCGCGAAGGAGGGCGTTCATCTCTTCGATGCTGAGCCGGCGGCCGGCGCGGACGGAGCCATGGCATGCCATGGTGGCGCAGACATGATCGAGCCGGTCTTTCAGCGACAGGGCGGTATCAAGCTCCGCCAGATCATCGGCGAGATCCTGCAGCAAGCTCTTCACATTGCAGGTGCCAAGAACGGCCGGCGTCTCGCGCACGACGATGGCGCCGGCCCCGAAGGCTTCCAGCACCAGTCCCATTTCAGCGAGCTCGTCGGCCCGCTCGGCAAGGCGGCTTGCGGCGATCTCGTCCATCTCGACCACTTCGGGAAGGAGCAGCATCTGACGCGCAACGCCGCTTTCGGCAAGCTGCTTCTTCATCCGTTCCATCACCAGCCGCTCATGCGCGGCATGCTGATCGACGAGGACCATGCCCCGCTCCGTCTGCGCGACGATATAGGTCTCATGCAGCTGGCTGCGCGCCGCGCCAAGCGGATATTGTTCAGGCGCCGGCGGCGCATCGGTCCTCGGCTGTTCACCCGGCACCTCAAAGCTTCGCGCCATGGGCTCATGCGAGGCGGTGAGCGGCGCCTGAAAGCCGGCGGCCGCCTCCGCAAGGCCGGGTGCCGGCGGGCGGGTTCCCCCCTCCGGCCAGCGGTTCCATCCGCCAGAGCGACGGCTCTCCCATTGCAGGGGCAGCGCGGTCGTCTCGGCGCGAAAGGCGCCAAGCGCCTGCCCGGAGATGGTCGAGGCGGCGCGGTGACCATGTTCGGCGAGAGCGCTCCGCAGCGCGCCGACAATCAGCCCGCGAACGCCACCGCTGTCGCGAAAGCGCACTTCAGCCTTCGCCGGATGGACATTTACATCCACCTGATCGGGCGGCACTTCAAGAAACAGCGCAAGCAGCGGATGGCGATTTCGCGCAAGCAGATCCATATAGGCGCCGCGCACGGCCCCGGTGAACAGCTTGTCACGCACGGGACGGCCGTTCACAAACATGAACTGCATTTCCGCATTGCCGCGGTTGAATGTTGGAACGCCTGCAAAGCCGGCAAGCTTCACGCCGTCGCGTTCGGCCTCTATCCGCATCGCATTCTCCGCGAACTCCCGCCCCATGATCGCGGCGAGGCGGCTCAGCCAACTGTCGAAGAGATCGCCCTCCGCCCCGTTTACCCGAAGCGCCACGCGGCTCTCATCGGCGAGGGTGAAAGAGATCGCCGGGAATGCCATCGCGAGCCGCCGCATCACGTCGAGCGCCGCCCCAAATTCAGAGCGTTCGGTTTTCAGGAATTTGAGACGGGCGGGTGTTGCGAAGAAAATGTCGCGAACCTCAACCCGCGTTCCCCGCGCCCCGCTGTCCGGCTCCACCTCCCCTTTCCTGCCGCCTTCAACGGCAAGAGACCAGGCGCTGTCATCTTCAGCGCGCCGGGTCGTGATGCGCATCCGGCTGACCGACGCGATGGACGGGATCGCCTCGCCGCGAAAGCCGAGATTGCGAATGAAAACGAGATCATCATCGGGAAGTTTCGAGGTGGCGTGCCGCTCGAAGCATAGCTCGAGCTCGGCCCGGCTCATCCCGACCCCGTTATCCGTCACCGTGATCAGCGAGCGGCCGCCTTCGCGCATCACCACATCGATCCGGCTCGCCCCGGCGTCGATGGCGTTTTCCACCAGTTCCTTGACGGCGGAGGCGGGCCGCTCGACGACCTCTCCCGCGGCAATCTGGTTGACGATATTTTCTGGCAGGCGACGTAAATGCATGAGGATCCGATGACTTGGTTCGCGGCGAAGCTTAGCAAAAAGACCCGCCCGGGCCTAGTCGCGCCGTCAATTCTTTTCCGGGGCCGTCGACGCAGGCTCGAGATTCTCCGGTCTTCCCGCAACGACGACGATGAGCTTCTCGGGATCGAGCAGTCGCGCCGCGACGCGCCTGATATCCTCCCCTGTCACGGCGTTGATAAGCGCCGCCCGCTCGTCGAGATAGCTGATCGGCAGGTTGCTGTACTGCATGGAGACCAGGATCCCTGCAATACGGTCGTTTGTCGCGAGGCCGAGCGGGAAGGAGCCGTTGATATAGGTCTTGGCCGCTTCAAGCTCTTCCTCGGTCACGCCGTCGCGGCGCAGCTCCTCGATCACCTCGGTGACCAGACCAAGCGCCTCGGCGACAGAGGCATTGCCAGTGGCGAGCCCGCCCATCATGAGCCCTGCAGACTGGAGCGGATAGAGATAGCTGTAGACGCTGTAGACGAGGCCGCGCTTTTCGCGGATCTCCTCTGTCAGGCGGGAGGAAAATGTTCCGCCGCCGAGGATATAATTGAAGACATAGGCCGCATAGTAATCGGGATCATCGCGCGTCACGCCCTCGCCGCCGAACACAACGACGCTTTGCGGAATATCCCAGTCGATCACTTCAAGCGCGGCTTCATCGCGCGGCGAGGTCGGCGGCACCGCGCGCGCGTCAGCCTGCAACGGCAGCTTGCCGAACGTCCTGTCAAGCAGCGGCGCAAGCTGCTCCGCCGTAATGTCGCCAACGACGCCGATCAGCATGTTGTCGCGGCCAAGACGCGTCCCGGCAAAGCCCTGCAGATCATCGCGGGAAATCCCGGACATCGTCTCGATCGTTCCCTCCACCGGGCGGCTGTAGGGATGATCGCCGAAGGCGAGGCGGAACCAGGCGCGGCTCGCAAGGCTGCCGGGATCGGATAGTTTCCGGTTGAGGGACGCGAGGATCTGACCGCGGATGCGCTCGACCGGCTCTGGATCAAACCGCGGCGCGGTGATGGCGAGGGAAAACAGGCGAAACGCCTCCTCGGTATTCTCACTCAGCGTTTTGAGATCGCCCGAGAAGCTGTCGCGATTCGCATCGAAGCCGAGCTGGATCGCTGAATCGGAGAGCCGGGCCTGAAATGCCTTGCCTTCAAGATCGCCCGCGCCTTCATCCATGGTGGCGGAGGCAAGATAGGCGAGGCCTTCCTTGCCCGCGGGGTCGAGGCTCGCGCCGCCGCGCCAGACGACATTCATACTCACGATGGGGATTGATGGCTCCTCTACCAGCCAGGCGGTGATGCCGCCGGGGCTCGTCACCTCCTTGATTTCGAGTGCGCGCACCGGCAGCGCGGCAAGCAGGACGAGCAGCGAGACGCAAAGGGCGAGAACGGAACGGGTGACATTCTGCATGATCTGCTTCCTTACTCGTTCGGTGCGGCCGGCGTCGCCGCGGGCTCCGGCGTCAGCCGGCCAACGACAGAGCGCCGCTCGTCAAATATCATTTTTGAGGCCTCTTGCACCTCGGCGGCGGTGACCTCGGAGATCTGCCGCGGCCAGGTGACAATATCCTCGATACTCTGTCCCGCCGCCAGCGCCGCGCCAAATATATTGGCCGCGCCCTGCATATTGTCGCGCGCATAGATGGCATCGGCGAGCATTTGCCTTTGCGCACGGCGAAGCTCCGCCTCCGTCACGCCATTTTCAATCACGTCGCGAATGATCGCCTGCACGGCAGCCTCGATATCGTCAAGACTGTGATCTGCTGTCGGGCTCGCGTAGAGGGTGAAGCCCGTGTAGTCATAGGCGCCGGAATCAAAATACGCGCCGGCGTTGGTCGCAATCATCCGATCCACCACAAGCTGGTCATAGAGCCGGCTGGTCACGCCGCCTCCAAGGATGCGCCCGAGCACCTCGAGGGCGCGAAGCTGCTTCGGCGGGGCCTCCCGGCTGATCGGGCCAAGATAGCTCTGCTGCCAGCTTGGCTCGCGCACCCGCCTGTCGGACATTTCAACGGTGCGTTTGGCAAGCTGCGGTGGCTCCGCCACACGCTGTCGCACCGGGATTTCCTTGGCCGGAATGGGACCGTAATATTCCTCGGCGAGGGCAAAAACGTCCGCCGCCTTCACATCGCCGGCGACGATAAGGATGGCGTTGTTCGGCGCATAATATCTGTTGTACCAGTTGATGGCGTCCTGAGTGGTGAGCGTCTCAAGTTCATGCCGCCAGCCGATCACGGGCGTGCCATAAGGGTGCGCGAGATATTGCGCCGCGCGAAACTGTTCGGAGAACAGCCCGCCGGGCCGGTTGTCGGTTCGCTGCGAGCGCTCTTCGAGTACGACCTTTAGCTCGGGCGCGACAATCTCGTCGGTGAGCTGCAGATTTTGCATCCGGTCCGCTTCCATCTTCATGAAAAGCGGCAGCTTGTCCACGCTGACATTCTGATAGTAGGCGGTGTAATCATAGGAGGTGAAGGCATTCTCCTGCCCGCCGTTCCTGGCGACGATGGCCGAGAATTCTCCGGGCGCCAGTGTTGTCGTGCCCTTGAACATCAAATGTTCGAGAAAATGCGCGATGCCGGATTTGAGCGGCGCTTCATCCGCCGATCCGACGCGGTACCAGACCATATGCGTGACGATCGGCGCGCGATGATCTTCGAGCACGACGACCTGCAGGCCGTTATCGAGCGTCGCGGTTTTCGGATCAAACAGTGTCGGGATATCTTCGGCGGCCGGCAGCGCGGCGGCGCGCCCGACGACGGCAAGGCAAACGACCAGCGCCAGGAAAAATGATGATCGCAACGGGCCCATCGGCAACCTCCGGTCCTACTCAACGAATGCAGTTAATCAAGGGCGGATCGCGGCGCATGACAAGACCGCCGGAAGACAAAGTTACGACCTGCCGGACATGGCCCATCGCAACCTGCCGCAATGTCAGTTAAACAGCCCTTCCAGAAGAGCACGTTTCTTCCGCTTGATGACGGGGGTGTCGCCGCCGGCCGCCGCATTCTCCCCAAGCGCCGCATTTTCCTGCAGCCGCTTCTTTTCCTCTATCGGATTGACGACCGTGCCATAGGGCGGCTGATCCTGCCAGAACATGATTTTCTCAAGGAACGTCTCGTCATTCGCAGCGAGGGTGGCGGTTTCCGTATCGACGATCTCGCGGATGTTGGGATCAATATTCTCCGCCCCGGCCTGCCGCAGCAGCGCCAGCTCGCCCGTCGAGAGACCCGCGGCGACCGCCTCGGAATGGGTGACAGGACGGGTATCGCGTCCCCGCCCGAGAAGCGCCGTCTTCGCGCTGTTTTCCGCCATGATATCCTGCAGCCCCTTCTGGCCGGGCGCCGGCGGGCGGAGCGAGAAATCGGGCGGGATGATCAGCGGGGCCTTGGTGATAACGGTGAATTCGTCGGGCCCGCTCTTGTTGCCGATGCCAAGCGCCTGCTTCGTTCCTTCGCATCCTGTCAGTGCGAAAGCTGATAGCAGTATGAAGCCGGTAAGCAGGCGACCGTAACGCATTTTCCTCAAGCCTTCCCTCATGACGATATTTTATCGGACTTTCGTCCATGAAACAAGTTTTCCAGCAACAACAGCGCAACCCCGACAACGATCGCCATATCGGCGACATTAAAGGCCGGCCAGCGCATGAAAATCAGGTCAAAATCAAAGAAATCGGCAACCGCGCCAAGCCGGATGCGATCGATGATATTGCCGATCGCGCCGCCGAGCACAAGACCGAGACTGATAGCCAACAGCCGGTTTGTGGCTTTTCTAAGCCAGAGAAAAATAAAGATGGAAATCAATGCCGTAACGCCGACCAGTATCCAGCGCATACCGTCGCCCGCGAACATTCCGAAACTGACGCCCCGGTTCCAGACCATCACGATATTGAAGAAGGACGTCACCTCGATCCCGCCGGGATAGCGCTCCATCAGGTCGATAAGGTAAAGCTTGCTCAACTGATCGACCGCGAGGATGAGGGCCGCGATGGCGAGGCCGAGGCGAAGCAGCATATCAGGCCCCGGCCTCAACCGTCATGTCGCCCACCACATCGGCGCAGCGGTGACAAAGATCGTTATAGGTCTCGTGGCTCCCCACCTCGTCCAGAACCTTCCAGCAGCGCTGGCATTTCTCGCCCTCGGCAAGGGCGGGCACCACCGCGACGCCTTTGACATCCTCAAGCCGGAAGGCATCATCGGGTGCGGTCTCCGTCGAGAGGCGGACGCCCGATGTGATGCAGATATCGGCAAGATCGAGCCCGTCCAGAACCGGTTTGTAATCGTCGGTGATATAGACGACCGGCGCGGCCTGCAGGCTGGAGCCGATGCGCTTTTCGCGCCGTTCGATTTCGAGCGCGCCGGTGACGACGCGGCGGAAGCTGCGGATCTTCGACCAGCGCGCGTGCAAATCCGGGTTGCGCCAGTTCGCGGGGATTTCCGGGAAAAGACGCAGATGCACGCTGCTCTCCTCGCCCGGGAAGCGGGTCAGCCAGGTCTCCTCCGCGGTGAAGGCGAGCATCGGAGCGAGCCACGCCGTCAGGCAGTGGAACAGATGATCGAGCACGGTGCGGGCCGAGCGCCGGCGCGTGTCCATCGCCCCGTCGCAATAAAGCACGTCTTTTCGGATATCGAAATAGAAGGCCGAAAGCTCCAGCGTGCAGAAGTTATGCAGCGCCGTGAAGACGCGGCTGAATTCGAAGCGATTGCAGTTCTCGCGGATCAGGACGTCGAGTTCGGCAAGGCGATGCAACACCCAGCGCTCCAGCTCCGGCATCTCGTCAACCGCGATCCGCTCCGCCTCCTCCCAGCCGTCAAGATTGCCGAGGATGAAACGCAGCGTGTTGCGAAGGCGGCGGTAGCTGTCCACCTGCCCCTTCACGATCTCATCACCAATGCGCATGTCGTCGGAATAGTCCGACGAGACGACCCAGAGACGGAGGATATCGGCGCCATGATCCTTGATGACCTGCTGCGGCGCAACGACGTTGCCGAGGGATTTCGACATCTTGCGGCCCTGCCCGTCCATGACGAAGCCGTGCGTCAGCACCGCTTCATAGGGCGCGCGGCCGCGCGTGCCGCAGGATTCGAGAAGCGAGGAGTGGAACCAGCCGCGATGCTGATCAGTGCCCTCAAGATAGAGCGATGCCGGCCATTTCAGTTCGGGGCGTTTTTCCAGCGTGAAGGCGTGCGTGCTGCCGGAATCGAACCAGACGTCGAGAATGTCCATCGCCATGTCGTAATCATCGGGATTGTATTTGTCGCCAAGGAAACGAGAGGCCGGTGACTGAAACCAGGCGTCAGAGCCTTCAACCTCAAAAATATCGGCAATGCGCGTATTCACTTCCTCATCGCGGAGGAGCTCGCCCGTCTCCTTATGGGTGAAAACGGTGATCGGCACGCCCCACGCCCGCTGGCGCGACAGCACCCAGTCGGGGCGGTTCGAGATCATCGCATGGATGCGGTTGCGACCCGATGCCGGATACCATTTGGTCTCGTCGATGGCTTTAAGCGCCTTCTTGCGCAAATCGTTCACTTCCATCGAGATGAACCACTGGCTGGTATTGCGGAAGATCAGCGGCGCTTTCGAGCGCCAGGAATGCGGATAGGAATGCACCAGCTTGCCGCGTTTAAGGAGCGCGCCGACCTTTTCCAGCTCATCGGCGACGCCTTCATTGCATTTATAGACATGCTGCCCGGCGAACATCGGCACATGCGCATAGAAGGTGCCGTCCTCATCGACCGTCTGGGGGATTTCAAGTTTATGAGCAAGGCTCGCCTCGTAGTCCTCCTGACCGTGACCGGGGGCCGTGTGGACGAAGCCGGTTCCCGCATCGACCGTGACATGCGCGCCGTCAATGAGCGGCACGTCGAAATCATAGCCCTTGCCATGGAACGGATGCAGGCAGACAACGCCTTTTACATCATCGCCCTTGCCGCGCCAGACAATTTCGGCATCGATGATGCCGGCTTCCTTTTTCACCTCATCCAGAAGCTCCACTGCAACGAACAGTGTCTCGCCGACAACGGCGAGAGATTTCTCCGTCACCGCTTTCACCTTGAAACCGACATAGTCGATATCCCGGCCATAGGCGATGGCGCGGTTGCCCGGCATCGTCCAGGGGGTGGTTGTCCAGATGACGATGGAAGCGCCCATAAACTCGGCCGGACCCGATTTCACGGGGAAGCGGACGTGGATGGTGGTCGAGGTGTGATCGTGATATTCAAGCTCCGCCTCCGCGAGCGCGGTCTTCTCGACCGGAGACCACATGACCGGCTTCGAGCCGCGATAGAGCCCACCGTTCATCAGGAACTTCATCAGCTCACGGGCAATCTGCGCTTCCGCATCGAAGCTCATCGTCGAATAGGGGCGCTCCCAGTCGCCGATCACGCCAAGGCGCTTGAACTCTTCCTTCTGCACCTCGACCCAATGAGCGGCAAACTCGCGGCATTCACGGCGGAATTCGGCGATTGGCACATCGTCCTTGTTCTTGCCGGCGTCGCGGTACTTCTCCTCGATCTTCCATTCGATCGGCAGCCCGTGACAGTCCCAGCCGGGGACATAATGCGCGTTCTTGCCCATCATCTGCTGCGAGCGGCTGATGACGTCCTTCAGGATCTTGTTGATGGCATGGCCTATATGCAGGTTGCCATTGGCGTAAGGAGGGCCGTCGTGGAGAATGAATTTCTCACGATCCACCGACTGCTCACGCTGCAGGCGGAACAAATCCATCTTCTCCCAGCGTTCCAGCAGCCCCGGCTCTTTCGCTGGCAGACCCGCTTTCATGGGATAATCGGTACGGGGCAGAAAAATCGTCGATTTATAGTCAGTGCTCATCGCAGCGAACTGATCCTAACAGTAACTTTATTTGAGATGAATAACCGGCGGGATAACGCCATTCTTGCAGAGCTTTTCCCTGAACATCAGGTACTGACCTCTCACACCCGGCCTTAACGAGACAAGGCCGGGCCGCTAATTCGACCGCCAACGGTGAAGCACCCCGGGAACCCGGTTTTGCAAATCCAGTATTTATTCATGGCTGGTGTTTTACCAACTCCCCAAACCTCTGTCGAGAAATCATCCGCGAAAATTCGCAAAAAACTGCCTATCCCAGACCTTTCTTGTCCGCATAGCGCGTTTGTGCGTTGTCGGGATCGGAAAGAATCTCCCGCGCCCTTTCCGCATCTTTCGCGATCTGTTGCGTGAGTTCCTCGATCCCGCTGAATTTCATCTCGGGGCGAATGAAGTCGACGAACGCGACACGCAGGCTCTGCCCGTAGAGATCGCCCGTCCAGTCCAGCAGATGCACCTCCAGCAGCACATCTTTCTTGTCGAACGTCGGGCGCATCCCGAAATTGGCGACACCGTCGATCCAGTCGATATGCGAGCCACGATGCAAGCCGACCCGGACCGCGTAAACGCCGCGTTTCGGATGGTGATAGCCGACGAGCGGTATGTTTGCCGTCGGAAAGCCGATGGTGCGCCCGCGCTGATCGCCGCCGGCGACCGGTCCCTCGACCTCCCACCAGTGGCCAAGCAGGGCTGCCGCCTGCTTGGGATCGCCCTCCTTCAGGCGCTCGCGGATCGCGGTTGAGGAGAAAATGACCGTCTCCTCTCCGACAGGGGCGATTTCGGTCACACCGAAGCCGTATTTCTTTCCGAGTTCATTCAAGATCGCCGTCGTGCCCTGTCGCTTGTGGCCGAAGATAAAATCATAGCCGACGACGACATGCGCGACCTCAAATCCCGTGACCAGCACATCGCGCACGAATTCCTCTGCGGTTTTCTGCGAGAAGGCGAGATCGAAGGTCAGCGTCACCATCACATCGACACCGAGCCATTTCAGATGCGCAGCCTTGGTTTCCATCGTCGAGAGACGAAAGGGCGGCGCGCCGGGCGCAAAAAACTCGCGCGAATGCGGCTCAAATGTCATCACGCCCGCCGGAACCCCGCGCTCAGCGGCAATTCTCTGCGCTTCGCGGATCACCGCCTGATGGCCCCGGTGGACGCCGTCAAAATTGCCGATCGCCAGCACCAGCCCGCGGCACTCCGTCGGCACATTCTGATAATCACGTAAAATCTTCATCCGGTAAAATCCGTTCCTGCAGCCGCGCTCACGGGCGACGGACAACCATCAGCGTCGCCTCGCCGTCGAGGACAACCGTCTCGCCAATCGTGCAGGCACAGTCAAATTTCACGCGTCTGCCGTTGATTTCCTTCACCGTCACGCGGGCGACGACGGTATCGCCGATGCAGACCGGCGCCTTGAAATTGAGGCTCTGGTTGACATAGACCGCGCCGGGCCCCGGAAGCTTCGTACCAAAAACGGTGGAGATCAGACCCGCTGACAGCATGCCATGGGCGATGCGTTCCTTGAACATCGTCTTTTCGGCAAATTCTGCATTGAGATGCAACGGATTGGTATCACCTGAGACCCCCGCATAGAGGAGAATATCCGCTTCCGTAATGGTCTTGCCGTAGACCGCCGTCATGCCGATCTTCAGGTCGTCGAGAAAATAGCCGTGCAATTCTTCATATACAGACATGATTATCCGTTCTCACTATCGGGGATTCGCCGGTTTATATAGAAGCAAAACCGCCATGACTGCAAGGGACGACTGCAATTCCGGCACCGCGGCGCGGCCTTTCATCGCCCCGCGTCCGGAAGCGTGCCCGAATTAACCATTTTTTCAACTTCGCCCCCTACTTTGTAAATTCGTTTTCATCACTGGCTCCGCCTCAGCGGGCATTTAATAAATATGGCAAGAGGGTAATCCATGGCTGTTGATATGAACATGTCAATTCTGATCGTCGACGACTATAAAACAATGTTGAGGATCATTCGTAATCTTCTCAAGCAGCTCGGTTTCAACATGGTTGATGAAGCCTCCGACGGGTCTGCCGCGCTTTCGAAGATGCGAACCAAAAACTACGGACTTGTCATCTCCGACTGGAATATGGAGCCGATGACCGGCTACCAGCTTCTCAAGGAAGTGCGCGCCGACGAGACGCTGAAGAGCACGCCCTTCATCATGATCACGGCCGAATCCAAGACGGAAAACGTGATCGCCGCGAAAAAAGCGGGCGTAAACAACTACATCGTAAAGCCCTTCAACGCGGCAACGCTGAAAGCAAAGATTACCTCGGTTCTGGGAGAGTTCTGATGTCCGACGCGGAGGAAATCCTTCGTTTGCGGCGGCAGATCGCGTCCCTGCATCAGGATTGCCAGGATCTTGCGAGCTTTATCATGGCGGCGCGCTCGGAAATCGCCCAGATCAGACCGAATGATCTGAAGCGCGAGAAACTTCCGCGCGCCGGCAAGGAGCTCGACGCGATTGTCGAGGCGACGGAAGCGGCCACCAACCAGATCATGGGCGCGGCCGAGACCATCATGTCGGCACGCGTCACCGAGCCCGACGTCGTCAATGATGCCTGCATGGCGATATTTGAAGCCTGCTCGTTCCAGGATATTACCGGCCAGCGGATCAGCAAGGTCGTCTCGACCCTCAACTATATCGAGGAGTATCTGGCGCGCCTTACCAAAGCGTGGGGGCATCAGATCGACAGCATCGCGGCAAATGACGCGGCGGCGACGCCCGGCGGTGATGCCGATCTCCTGAACGGCCCCGCGCTCGACGGCGAGGGGGTGGACCAGCAGGAAATCGACAGTCTTTTCGATGCCGGAGCGCCGAAAGCCGCCTCTGCTGACGCTGCGTCAAACCCGGCGCCCTCCAGCGAGCACAGCAAGGCGCAGGATGAAATCGACGCGCTTTTTGACTGAGCAGCGCGTCCCCCGTCCTACCAGACCATATGGCCGGTGACATAACGGGGCGAGAACGCATATTCGCGCACCACGGCCTCGACCTGCGCATCGCTCGGCAGCGCGCCTGCCGACAGGCCCCAATCCTCCGCATGGATGCCGCCGCTGATCAGTACGCTGTCAATGCCGGCGGTCGTCGCGCCCTTGATATCCGTCCGCATGCTGTCGCCAAGAGCGAGGATGCGCGCGGGGTCGGTGATGGAAAGCGCGGCCATGGCCTGGCGGTAGACTTCCGGGTAAGGCTTGCCAAACAGCGCGACACGTCCGCCCATCTCGGCATAGAGTGCCGCAATCGATCCGGCGCAATAGATCATCTCATGGCCCCGCATGACGGTCAGATCCGGATTGGCGCAGAACATCGGCAGATCCCGCGATAGCGCTTCACCCAGCAGCGGGCGGTAGTCGTCGGGCGTCTCGATCTCATCGTTAACGAATCCCGTGCAGATAATGAAATCGGCGTCCGCCAATGTGGCAACGCGGCGATAGTCGAGCCCATCCTCAAGCCCCTTATCGCGGGTCGCGCCGATCTGGTAAAAGGCGTTCCCCCGCTCTTTCAGCAGCGGATGAGTGCGATGCGTCAGCGCTTCGCGCGTCAGGTCGCCCGAGGTCAGGATATGGTCGTAGCAGTTACGGGCGACGCCCAGCCCCTCAAGGAAGCTGATGACAAAATTGTTGGTGCGGGGCGCGTTGGAGACGAGAATGATCGGCCGGCCGCCTTGGCGCAGCTTCGCCATGCAGTCAAGCGCGCCCGGATACGGCTCGCGGCCGTTATGCACCACGCCCCACAAATCCAGAATGAAGGCGTCATAATCCGACGCGATCCCGGCGAGACCGGGAATGATTTTAAAAGTCATCTGAAAACCCTGCTAATTGACGGATTGCGGTGGCCGCGGAACTCCGAAAAGAAAGCCCTGACCGAAACCGACCTCCACATCCAGAAGGCCGATGACGGTGTCTTCATCCTCCACCATGCTGGCAATCAGCTCGATATTCTCGCGCAGCAGTGCTTCGCGCAAATCCTCTGGCTCCATATACATGGTGTCGTCCGATCGGCCGGGCAGCAAATCCGCGGCGGCCACCTTGAGGAAGCGGAAATTCCGTTTGCCAAGAGCGGCAAAATCGAAATCCAGTCGCTTCACATGATCGACAGAGAAGGTAAAGCCTATCCGCGCGAGCGCGTCAAGCCCCGCCTCTACAGCCTCTGAGGCATTGTCGATGTCATCTTGCGCAAATTCGAGGATCAGGCTTCTGCCGAGATCCCGGTTCGCGTCGAGAAATTCAATAAACTGCTGGAAAAAAGCGGTGTCGTTGAGGGTATGCGCCGAGATGTTGACAAAGAAGCCGATATCAACATTCCGCTGCCGCACGCGCCGGATAAGCTGCACACAGCGGATTAGCAGAAGATTGTCGATGGTCCCGATCAGCCCCTCCCTTTCCGCCACCTTCAGATACTGCCCGGGCGTAATCACCTCGCCGCGCGGGCCGCGGATGCGGGAAAAGGCTTCGTAGAACTGCGTCCGCCGCTGCGGCAGGCGGACAATCGGCTGCAGATAGAGATCGACCTTGTTCTCCTGCAAACCGGCACGGACAATTTCAAGGATCTCATTCTCGAGCCGGTCGCCGTCATCATAGCTGCCGCTGCAGGGCGCGTCCGCCGGAGCAGGCTCAGGGTCGATTTCGGCATCGCTCGAGAGAATAATTTCGTCTTCCTCATCCTCCGCCGGAGGCGCCGCCGCGGAGGAAGCATTGGTGGCCGGTTCCTGATTGGAAAGCTGCCGCAGGAGACGGCGGAGAATATGCATCTCGGCTGCAAAGCTATCGATATTGCCGTCCTTCCCGGCAAGTTTGCCGAGAATGCTGTCAAACCGGTCAAGGCCCGTTTCCGCCATGTCGAGATCACTTCGGATCTTCATCAATTCGCGCTGGAAGCGGGCCCGTTCGACATGCCGCATAACGAAATCATGCACCAGCGCGCACAACAGGAAAAAAGTGCCGCCCGCCCAGTAGCCAATGACCGGATCGAGCCCCGGCACATATGACGGCGCCTGAATCGCAATAACCGCAGCCGTCAGCGCATAGGCAAGAATAATGATGCCGTGATAGAGCACGTGAACTTCCCCCTTCGTCAAGCGTCAGTTTAATTATTTTTTTCGATCAGGGAAGCTATTCCGGTGACGGATTTAACAACAACCTGATTTCATCACCGCGATCCATACTTGGCGGTAATAGTGAAAAAAAGCTAAACGGGCCGCTTTTTAAGGGTGGAAAAGGGGAGATTGAGGGCCGCGATCAGCCTTCTTCCAGTCGTCCGATGGCAAGGAATTTGCGCCGCCGCTCTTCCCGCAATTCGCCCGGTTCCTTTTTCGAGAGGCTGACAAGTTCCTCTTCGATCGCATCGCCAAGCGCGTTGATTGCCGCGGGCACATCCCGCTGCGCACCGCCGACCGGCTCATCCACAATGCGGTCGATAACGTTGAGCTTCAAGAGATCCTGCGCCGTGATGCGCATGGCGGTCGCCGCCTCCTGCGCCTTGTCGCGGGTCTTCCAAAGAATGGCCGCGCAGCCCTCCGGCGAAATCACCGAATAGACCGCATGGGCGAACATCAGAACGCGGTTGGCGCTTGCCAGCGCGACGGCGCCGCCCGATCCGCCTTCGCCGACAATGGAGGCGATCATCGGAACGCGGACATCAAGGCAGACTTCAATCGAGCGGGCGATGGCCTCGGCCTGGCCGCGTTCCTCCGCGCCGATACCGGGATAGGCGCCGGAGGTGTCGATAAAGGTCAGAATGGGAATTCCGAAATGATCGGCGAGCCGCATCAGCCGCTGCGCCTTGCGGTATCCTTCCGGGCGGGCCATACCGAAATTATGCCGGATGCGGGTTTCCGTATCCTTGCCTTTTTCCGTCCCGATCACGACGACGCTGCGGCCGCGGAACCGGCCGAGGCCGCCGATAATCGCCTTGTCATCGGCAAAAGCGCGATCACCGGCAAGCGGCATGAAATCCTCGATCAGCCGGGCGGTGATATCGCTGAGTTTGGGACGATCGACATGGCGGGCGACCTGCGTTTTCTGCCACGGCGTCAGCTTCGCATAGGTTTGCTCAAGCTGCTGCATCGCCTTCTGGCGCAGCTTCGCGATATCTTCCTTGATCTCGATATCGCTGGCGTCCTCAAGCCCTTCGAGCTCGCGGATTTTGCCTTCGAGATCAGCGATCGGCTTCTCAAAATCAAGGAAATTATTCATAAATCGTCCAGACCCCACAGAAAACTGACGGACTGATTAATAAATTGACGGAACGGTTCCGTCAATGAACCGTTCCGTCATTACTTAATATTATGGCATCCGTGTGAACGGGTTATTTTTTAGCCCGTGCCGCAATGATATCGGCCTGTTTGACCAGCGCTTCGGCCTGCTTGATGGATGCGATATCGATCAGCCCGCCGTCGAGCGCAATTGCGCCGGCGCCTTCGGCCTGCGCCTTCTCCATGGCTTCGAGAATACGGCGCGCCTTGGCGACTTCCTTCTCCGGCGGCGTAAAGATGTCATTGGCGAGCGGGATCTGCTTCGGATGGATCGCCCATTTGCCTTCGCAGCCGAGGATGGCCGCGCGGTTGCCATGCGCGATATAGCCGTCGGGATCGGAGAAATCGCCGAACGGACCGTCGATGGCGCGAAGGCCATTGGCGCGCGCGGCGACAACCATGCGGGCAATCGCATAATGCCACATGTCGCCCCAGTGGAAATCACGCGAGCCATCCTCGGCCGGATCGGTCAGAACGCCATAGAGCGGGTTCGGGCCGCCGATGGAGGTGGTGCGCGCCTTGGTCGAGGCGGCAAAGTCGGCAACGCCGAAATGCAGGCTCTCGTTGCGCTTGCTTGCGGCGGCGATCTCATGGATGTTCTGCATGCCGAGCGCGGTTTCGATGATCAGCTCGAAGCCAATCTTCTTCTTGCGGCCGATGGAGGTTTCGATCTGCGTCACCAGCATGTCGAGCGCGTAGACGTCGGCCGCGGTCCCGACCTTCGGGATCATGATCAGATCAAGACGCTCGCCGCCCTTTTCAACAAGATCGACGACGTCGCGGTACATGTAGTGCGTGTCCAGACCATTGATGCGGACAGAAATGACCTTATCGCCCCAGTCAACGTCATGCAGCGCCGCGATGATGTTCTCACGTGCCTTCGGCTTGTCGTTCGGCGCCACCGCGTCCTCAAGGTCGAGGAAGATGACGTCGGCGTCGGTCTTGGCCGCCTTCTCAAACATGTGGGGGCTCGAGCCGGGCACGGCGAGTTCACAACGGTTCAGGCGCGAAACGCAAGGTTCCGGAACAGTAAAGCTCATGGCGATCACTCTTTCTTGATATGTATGTTCGGGTTGAGGGGAAATTGCGGCAGGCGGATGAGAGAGTCAAGCATTCCGCTGATAATTTTCACTATGCGAGCGGATGATGGGTTGCGACGATCTCCATCAGCCGCTTTTGCAGCACGTGGGTGTAGATTTGCGTCGTCGAGATATCGGCATGGCCCAGCATTTTCTGAAGCGAGCGCAAATCCGCGCCGTTGGCGAGCAGGTGGCTCGCGAAGGCATGGCGCAGCACATGCGGCGAGACTTTCGCCGGATCGATCCCGCTTCGGATTGCGAGGTCTTTCAGGAGTTGCCCGAGCCGCTGCCGCGTCAGATGTCCCTCTTCGCTTCGTGACGGAAACAGCCATTTCGAATGCGCGCCGTCCGGACAGAAGCTGCTGCGGAGGGCAAGATACTCGTCGAGCGCCTGCTTCGAGGTCCGGTTGACCGGGACCAGCCGCTCTTTGCCTCCCTTGCCGCGCACCAGCAGAAACCGGTCCTCATCGCGGAGCGCCGGATAGGGCAGCGTGACAAGTTCGGAGACGCGAAGGCCGGTCGCGTATAGCAGCTGCAGCAGCGCATGGAGGCGCTTCTCCTCCGCGCTTTCGCCTTCTGCGGCGGCAAGCAGGCAATCGACCTCCGCCTCGCTCAAGTATTTCGGCAGTCGCCGTCCGGCGCGCGGGCTGTCGATGTTGAGCGAGGGATCGTCGCGGCGAATATCCTCAGTGAGCAAATAGGAAAAGAGCTGGCGCAGCGCGCTGAGACGCCGCGCCTGCGTCGTCGCCTTGAGCCCGAGATCGTCCATGAATTTGAGATATGCCTGGATATCCGCGGATGATGCGTTCTTGAGGCTCACGCCGCGGCGCGCGATAAAATCGGCAAAGTCCGCAAGATCGCGGCGATAGGCGGCAAGCGTATTCGCCGCCGCCCCGCGTTCCGTCAGGAGCATCTCCAGAAAAGCCTCAAGATAAGGCGCGGACATCTCAGAGATTCCGGGCGACCGCTGCCTCAAGCGCGAGCTTTCGTGCCGATGCCTCCAGCCCGACGGACGTGAGCGCCTTCAGCACGGTATAAAGCGTTGGCGTCGAGGCCATTCCCGGCCCCTCCTCGCCAAGGGCGGCAAGCGACAGCGCCACCGTCTCCCCAAGGCGCCCTGCTTCCGCGGCGGCGACAAGGTTCTTCTCGATCACCATATTGGCGTTCCCCGTCCGCGGCGGCTGGCCGATGGCCAGGGCGTCCGTCCAGAGCGATGCCGGCACCGTCTCTCCGAGGGCTTCGAGAATGGCGAGATAAAGCCCGGCGTTATCATTTTGCACCGCGCTTTCGGACTGGCCGAAATCCGTCACATCAAACGTCTCCGCATTCCACCGGGCAATTCCGGGAACGCCCGAGATCAGCATATAGGCAGCGGAGCGGGCAATCAGCCTGCGGGATGTCTCCCGCGCGGCAAAATCGCCTTTCAGGGCGCCGCGCCGGATCATCCGCTCCCACGCGACGGCGTTCTGGACTTCCCCGGTGATGAGCGAGACACGCAGCGCGTTGAGCGCGAAGGCTGCGTCCTCGTCCGAGGGGGAGACCATCAGCATCGGCGGCACCGCAAGGGCCGCCGCCGTCAGGTAACTACTGTCGCGATCACCCGCAGCCCAGATATCGCTGACGATCCGCCGCCGTTCCGCTTCCGGCGTCGTGCTCGTCATCTCGCGGTAAAGCGCGGCGATATTGCCAAGCTCACCCGCCGCATCGCCGCCGCTTTTGAAGGCGCCGTCCCGGATCAGGCCGCGCGGCAGCTCCGGCGCGACACTGCCGACGCCGAGCGAGCGGTAAGCCGCAACAAACCGCTCATCGAGCGGGGCGCCTTCATCATTGGCAAGCGCCCAGAGAAAGGCATAGCCGGCGTTTTCGATGGCCGAAAGCGGCACATCGAGATCTGCCTTTCGCATCATCGCAATGTGCAGGAATGTGAGCGGCTGGTCATTTTCCGGGAGTTTCGCCTTCCCACCTGCGAGACGGTCAAAGAGTGCGACGAACATCGGATCATCCTGCGCCGCCTCACCAAGCAGCGTGAGATTGAGGTCGGCCCGCGCGATATTGCCCGCGGCAAGGCTGCAGAAGATATCGGTCTTGGCCCAGAAATTGTCCGCGGTCTCGACCTGCCGGCTGCTGATTCGCTGGCACGCCGTCTCATCGGCGCCGCGCAGGAGATCAAGCTCGATGGCGGTCCGCTCGAGCGACGGGGTCATGTCCGCGGCCGGGAGACGCGCAAGCAGCTCCGCCGCGTCGGTGACGAGACCCGCTTCCACCAGCCTGTCTAGCCGGAGCGCCAGCAAGGCCGCCGGATCCTGCAACCCGTCGGGCATGATTGCCGCGCTCAGCAGCAGGCGGCGGTAAAGCTGCTGCATTTCTGGGGAGGCGACCGGGATCGGAAGCTGACGGATCAACGACGTAATGCGCGTTGGCGCTGTGCCGCGCCACATCAGGCTGTCGAAACCGCCATCGGCCTCGGAGAGCGTGCCGACTGTCGCCGGGCCGATATTGCGAAGCGACTGGATCACGACCGCGCCCGTGACGCCCGGCCCTTCCAGCACGTTTTTCGCGGGCGCTCTCTCGGCCGGGACGCTCGGGGCGGCGCTGCCGGTTGCGGCGCGCTCTTCGGTCGTTTGACCGAGCGGCGGCGGCACGAGGCTGAGCGGCTTGCCCTGCGCCGCGGCGAACGGCGTCGGCAGCGCAAGACCGAGGAACAGCGGCAGCGTCAGAAGCAGTCCGGCCTTATTTCGGGAACTGGTCATTGGGAATAACCTTCTCGACCTGAGCCGACGGCGCCGGAATGTCCCAGGCGGACAGAAATACGCCACCGCCGATGACCACCGCGGCAACCAGAAAAAGCAGAAAAAGAGCAAACTTCGACATGGCAGATCACTGTATCCGGATACGCGTCACCAAAAGTTGGTGATAGTTGGTAAAACTGTTGCTATTAAATGCGTTCAGTTGTGACTATGTTAAAAATCAGATTTTATTGATTACCACGGTTCGGCAAATTACATCAATAACCTTCCGGGAAAGTTATTGTGATCCGGCTCCGACCCGGGATCATTTGTCAGATCGTTGAAAAGTGGCGGAATGAATAGAAAAGCAGAAACCGGCGGTGGCGATGCCGCGACGGTTGTTGAGACGGAAAACCGGACCATCGTGCTGGTCGGATTGATGGGGGCCGGAAAAAGCTCGATCGGCCGGCGTCTTGCCGCCGCGCTCGATCTGCCGTTTCGCGATGCCGATACGGAAATCGAGACGGCCTCGAACATGTCCATCCCGGAGTTCTTTGAGACCCACGGCGAGGCCGCCTTTCGCGAGGGCGAACGCAAAGTGATCGCCCGCCTGCTGGATGAGCCGCGTCACGTGCTGGCGACGGGCGGCGGGGCGTTCATGGCCCCTGATACGCGCCGGGTGATCGCCGAGAAAGGCCGCTCGATCTGGCTTCGCGCGGATCTCGATGTCATTTACAAGCGCTGCATGAAGCGAAACAACAGGCCGCTGCTCAAGACCGGCGATCCGAAGAAGACCCTGCAAAGGCTGATGGACGAACGTTACCCTGTCTATGCGGAGGCCGACATCACCATCGACAGCGGCGATGGCCCGCATGAAATCGTTGTCGACAAGATCATCGCAGCGCTTGCGGCGTGCGAATCGAACAGCCACATCCCAGATAATACCGGAAAAAGATGACCCCCTCTTCCCCTGACCCCGACCCTCTGTCCGCGCGCGTTTCTGTCTCTCTCGGCGCGCGCTCCTATGATATCGTGATCGACGGCGGCCTGCTTGATCGGGCCGACGGCCATATCAGAAAGGTGCTGCGCAATCCGCGCGTTGCAATCGTGACCGATGAAACGGTGGCGGAGCTGCATCTGCAAACGCTCAAGAATGCCCTCGACCGCGCCGGCGTCGACAGCCGAAGCTTTGTCTTTCCCCCCGGAGAAGGCAGCAAAAACATCGCGACCTACGCCGAACTGATGGACGATCTGCTCGACGCCCGCCTGCAGCGCGATGAAGCGCTGATTGCGCTTGGCGGCGGGGTGATCGGGGATCTTACGGGCTTCGCGGCCGCAACCCTGCGCCGCGGCGTTGATTTTATCCAGATCCCGACGACGCTTCTGTCGCAGGTCGACAGCTCTGTCGGCGGCA
Source organism: Sneathiella sp. (assembly GCF_036844445.1). Lineage (GTDB taxonomy): Bacteria > Pseudomonadota > Alphaproteobacteria > Sneathiellales > Sneathiellaceae > Sneathiella. Next base: position 260,428 of record NZ_DAIUFV010000002.1, read on the forward strand.
AGACCGGCATCAACGCGCCGCAGGGCAAAAACCTGATCGGTGCGTTCTACCAGCCGCGCCTGGTTCTTGCCGATATTTCGCTCCTCGACACCCTGCCGCCGCGCGAGCTGCTCGCCGGATACGCTGAAGTCGTGAAATACGGCCTGCTTGGCGATTACGCGTTTTTCGAATGGCTGGAAGTGAACGGGCGGAAGGTCATCGAAGGCGATACGGCCGCGCGCATCCATGCCGTCGAACAAAGCGTCAGGGCCAAGGCCCGCATTGTCGCCGAGGATGAACGGGAAGGCGGCGTCCGGGCGCTGCTCAACCTTGGGCATACCTTCGGCCATGCGCTGGAAGCCGAAAGCCGCTACGGGCCGCATCTCAACCATGGGGAAGCCGTTGCGATCGGCATGATCATGGCGGCGGATCTGTCGGTAAAACTCAACCTGATGAAGCCGCAGGAAAGTCAGCGCATCCGCGCGCATTTTGAGGCTGTCGGCCTCCCAACCACCGTGCCGGCCATTGCGGGCGTCAACTGGACAGCCGAAGCGCTTCTCGGTCACATGCGCCAGGACAAGAAGATCAGCGGCGGCAAGATCACCCTTATTCTGATGAAAGGTATCGGCGCGGCCTTCAGCTCCCATGATGTGGCGGATGCGGATATTCTCGCCGTGCTGGAACAGGCGTTGATACGCTAACCGATGCAGTCCCGAATGGAGGCGCAGGAACTACGGAAATGAATATTGCTCTCATTCTTTCGTCGATCGCGATTTTTGTTCTGTTGGCGCTATCGGCTTTTTTCTCGGCATCGGAAACCGCGCTTACGGCGGCATCGCGCGCCCGCCTGCATCAGATGGCGCAGGCCGGCAACAAACGGGCGACGATCGTTAACCGGCTGCGCGATCACAGCGCCCGGCTGATCAGCGCCCTCCTTCTTGGCAACAACCTCGTCAATATTCTCGCCTCTGCGCTCGCGACCAGCATCTTCATCACGCTGTTCGGTGACATTGGCGTTGCCTACGCAACGGCGATCATGACCGCTCTCATCGTCGTCTTCTCGGAAGTGATGCCGAAAACCATTGCGCTGCGGCGCGCCGTGCCGGTATCGCTTTTTGTCGGTCCGCTACTGCCGCCTATCGTTGCCCTGTTCGCGCCCGCCGTCGCGATCGTCAATTTCATCGTCGGTTCGACGTTGAAACTTCTCGGCATGGGCCGCGAGGAGGCGGATGCGGCTCGCGTTAGCGATGCGGCGCAGGACGAACTGCGCGGCGCAATCGAGCTGCATTCGGAAGACGCCGGCATCATCCGGCATGAGCGGCAGATGCTCGACACCATCATGGATATGGACGAGGTTGAGCTCGGCGATATCATGATTCACCGCAAGAATATGGAAATGGTCGATTGCTCGAAACCGATGCGCGAGATTATCGATCAGGTACTTGGCAGCCCCTATACGCGGCTGCCGCTCTGGAAGGAAAACACCGAAAATATCATCGGCATCATTCACGCAAAGGATCTGCTGCGCGCCCTCATTCCGCTGAACGGCGAATATGAGAAGGTCGATATCGAGGCACTTGCCGCTGAACCCTGGTTCGTGCCCGAAACGACGACGCTGCGCAACCAGCTGAATGCCTTTCTCACCCGCAAGACCCATTTTGCCCTTGTCGTTGATGAATATGGCGCGCTGATGGGGCTGGTGACGCTTGAGGATATTCTCGAGGAAATCGTCGGCAGCATCGAAGATGAGCATGACCTCGCGGCAATCGATGTGCGCAGCGGCAAGGACGGAAGTATCATTACCCGCGGCGAGGTGACAATCCGCGACCTGAACCGTCACTTCAACTGGTCGCTTCCCGATGAAGAGGCGGCCACGATCGCCGGGCTGATTATTCACGAAGCGCAGATCATTCCGGATGTCGGGCAGGCCTTCATCTTCTACGGCCACCGCTTCGAGATCACAAAAAAGGAACATAACCAGATTACCGAACTCAAGATCACGCCCGTTGAACATTAGGGGTCTGACGGGATCTGCCCGACGGGGACGCAGGGGCCATGTATGAAATTCTCCTGAACATCATCGCCCCGGTCGTCGGGACGGCGGGGCTCGGCTATTTCTGGGCAAGAACGGGACGCGTCTTTCACACCGAGACGGTCACCGCCATCGTGACCAATATCGGTGCCCCAATGCTGATTTTCTCGACGCTGGCCGGGCTTGAGATGGCGCTCGGGAGCTTCCTTGAGTTTGCCTTTCTCGCGTTTCTCGCGGCCGTCCTCTTCGGCGCCGTGGGCCTGCTTGTCCTCTGGCTCTGCCGCCTCGATATCCGCGACTACCTGCCCGGCATCATGTTTCCGAATGTTGGCAACATGGGCCTGCCGCTTTGCATGTTCGCGTTTGGCGAAGCTGGGCTTGCGCTTGGCATCGCTTTTTTTACCGTCTTCTCGACGCTGCAGTTCACGGTCGGCATCTGGCTCTCATCGGGGACGACATCGCTTGCGCAACTCCTCCGCACGCCGCTGATCTACGCGGTTGTTATCGGCCTTGGTGTCAAGGCGCTCGGCATTTCGATTCCCCTTTCGATCATGAATACCACGTCCCTGATCGGGAGCCTGACCATCCCCCTGATGCTGTTTGCGCTGGGTGTCAGCCTTGCCGGGCTGTCGCTCCGTCATATCCCGCTTGCGACGGGTCTTTCGCTGCTTCGCCTGATGCTCGGCTTTGCCGTCGGATATGCGCTTGCCACGCTGTTCGCACTCGACGGCATTGCCCGCGGGGTGTTTATTCTCGAATGCTGCATGCCGGTCGCGGTTTTCAACTATCTCTTCTCGCTTCGCTATCACCGGGCGCACAGCCATGTGGCGGGGATGGTGCTGATTTCGACGCTCCTCTCCTTCGCTACCCTCCCCGTCCTGCTGCTCTACCTGCTGTGAAGATCAGGCATCCGGCCGCTGGTCGCGATCGAGATAGTGGCTGAGGATCGCGGAGCGGATACGCGAGGTGCGCGAGTGCTCGCGGCGGTTTGCATCCCTGTCGGCGCGGCAACAGAATTCGTTGATCGAAATACTTTCCCGCGCGCAGATATTTTTAAGGGCGGCCCATTCGATCTGTTCCAGCCGGATGCTGGTGCGATGGGGCTGCCCCGAGCTCGGGTCGATGATGGAAATATTCCGGTTTACAAGGGTTTGGCTTTCCTGCGGCATGACGCCCTCCTGCTATGCTCTTATAAGTTGCCGTTAGCAATATTGTACTATCGAAAAGAGCATATAGGCGCGCAGATAATCAGTTCAACAACCCATGGTTAAATTTTTTTTGAAAACGACAACCTATCTAGTCGCGCACTGTCAGAACAAGCGCATGCACCCTGTTCTCGAGATCCTCGGCAAGAACACTGTAGACAGCCCGCTGGCGGGCAACGCGGGACATTCCGGCAAAGGCATCGGCGGCGATATTGACCCGGAAGTGACTTTCCCCCTCCGGATGCGAACCCGCGTGACCGATATGCAGATGCGATTCGTCGACGATTTCCAGCTCGCGGGGCGAAAAGGCTTCGGTCAGCTTGCGCTCGATGGTCTTGGCAACGGACATTCCGGAAAATCCCTCCTGAGATTGCTTGATCAGTGATAGGGCGATCCTGCCATAAAGTTTCATGGCTGCCCAGATCTCCCTCCCCTTCACCGCGATTAATATAGCGCCGGCGGCGACGCTTTTCCTTTCTGATGCGGCATTGACACCCGAAATTGTCAAAAAGATGCGGTTTTTCGCTTCCAGCCTTGCTACCGTCCTGCCGGATATCCATAATATGATTATGTCCAGAACGCGGAAGAGATCCCTCGACGATATATTCGCCGGGAAGACGCAGAAGCAATGCGCGCATGCCGACTGTAGCGAAGCCGGGGAATTCCGCGCGCCCAAAACCCGGATGCTCGACCGCGGCGGACCGGAGGATTACCAGTGGTTCTGCCTTGTCCATATTCGCGAATTCAACAAGGCGTGGAACTTCTTTGCCGGGATGTCGGATGAGGAGATCCTCCGCTACCGCACGCAGGATATCACCGGGCACCGGCCGACCTGGAAACTCGGATCCCGAACGGCGACGTTGCGCGCCGATCACAGCTATCACGATCCGTTCAATCTTCGCGAGGAGATGGCGGGAGTTCGGACGGAGAACGGGAGTGCGGAGACGAAATCACGGGTCTCGCTCGATCCCAAAGCGCGCGCAGCACTTGCCACACTCAACCTCGAACCGGGCAGCAGCCTTGAGCAGATAAAGCGGCGGCACAAGGAGCTGGCAAAGAAATATCATCCCGATATACGCGGCGGCGATAAAAAGGCCGAAGAAATTCTAAAAAACATCAATCAGGCCTATACACACCTGCGAAGTTGCGCTAACTCGTAAGGTTCGCCCGTAAAAGAAATACCACAATTTGTGATACGGAATTGTACTTATGAAGTCCTTAGAACTTGCCGGCGATACCCCGGAATTGAAAATTGATATGCCCGACATTACGGTATCGGTGCGGGAAGTCTTCAAGATCGACAGCGATATGCAGGTCCCTGCGTTCAGCGTCCGCACCGATCGCGTGCCGGATCTGGATCCGACCTATGTCTTCGATCACAACACAACCCTCGCCATCCTTGCGGGCTTCGCGTTCAACCGGCGCGTTATGGTGCAGGGTTATCACGGGACGGGCAAGTCAACGCATATCGAACAGGTCGCGGCGCGTCTTAACTGGCCCTGCGTCCGCATCAACCTCGACAGCCACATCTCGCGTATCGATCTTGTCGGCAAGGACGCCATCGTGCTGCGCGACGGCAAGCAGGTAACGGAATTCCGCGAAGGCATCCTCCCCTGGGCGCTGCAGTCGCCGGTTGCCATCGTCTTTGACGAGTATGACGCCGGCCGCCCCGATGTGATGTTCGTGATCCAGCGCGTGCTGGAAGTCGAAGGCAAGCTCACGCTGCTCGACCAGAACCGCGTCATTCGCCCGCATCCGGCATTCCGCATGTTCGCAACCACGAATACCGTCGGCCTCGGTGACACGACGGGTCTTTATCACGGCACGCAGCAGCTCAACCAGGGCCAGATGGACCGCTGGAATATCGTGACCACGCTCAACTATCTGCCGGAAGATGTGGAGAATGAGATCGTGCTCGCCAAAGTCCCGAGCTATGACACTGAAAAGGGACGCAAGATCATTCGGTCCATGATCGCCTGCGCGGAACTCAGCCGCGCCGGTTTCATCGCCGGCGATATCTCCACCGTGATGAGCCCGCGAACGGTGATTACCTGGGCGCAGAATGCCGAGATTTTTGGCGATATCGGCTTTGCCTTCCGCGTGACGTTCCTGAACAAATGCGACGAGATGGAGCGACCGCTCGTTGCGGAATATTACCAGCGCAGCTTCGGCGAGGAATTGCCTGAGTCGGCTGTCAACATCGTCGCCTAAGCAACGCCGTGGCCTTTATCAAAAATAAGGAATCGGCGGCCGAGCCTTTCAAGCGCGCCGTCACTGCAACGATGCGGGCGATGGCGCAGGAGAAAGAGTTACAGGTAACCTACGGTAACGATGCGCCGGGGCTAACCGGCGACCGCGCCCGTCTGCCCAACCCGGCGAGAGACCTGCCGATCGAGGATGTCCGGCTGGTGCGCGGCATTGCCGACAGCCTCGCGCTCAGCAAGCGCTACCACGATAAAAGCCTCCATACCCGCTACGCCCCGGAAGGGGGCGAGGCCCGTGCGGTCTTTGACGCCATCGAGCAGGCGCGCGTCGAAGCCATTGGCGCCGCGCGGATGAAAGGCGTTGCCGATAACCTGTTCAACCGGCTGGACAGTCACTGCCGGGAAAGCGGTTTTGCTCATGTCAGCGACAAAGCCGATGCCCCGATCGCCGAGGTGATGGGGCTGCTCGCCCGCGAAAAAATCGCCGGGATCCCCATCCCCGAGAGCGCGAAGGCGATGGTTGATCTGTGGCGTGCCGAGATCGAAGAGAAAAGCGGCGATGATTTCACCGAGCTGCTGGATGCCATTCGCGATCAGAAAGAATTTGCGAGCGCGGCCCGCAAGCTGCTGCGCGATCTTGACCTGATCGACGATGCCGAAGGCGAATTTTCGGACAGCGACGATAACGCCGACGGGGATCAGGGCGAGCAACAGCCGGAAGCCGAAAGCGGCAGCGGCGAAGGCGAGGACGAATCCCAGGACGCAAGCGCCGCGGAGGACGCCAGCTCCCAGGAAGGGGCGGGCGAGGACGGCACCGATACCGACGCCGGCGAAAGCGCCGATATGGAGGCGACGAGCACCGGCGATGAGGCCGGTCGCGACCGCCGCCCCGTCTATCCGGACGATTTCCGCAATGCGCCACAGGCCGCCGCGTATAAATCCTATACCACCGAGTTCGACGAGGTTGTCCAGGCGGGCGATCTGTGCGAGCCGGCGGAGCTTGCGCGCCTGCGTCATCAGCTCGATCAGCAGATGACCAATCTGCACAGCCTGATCAGCAAGCTTGCCAACCGGTTGCAGCGCAAGCTGCAGGCACAGCAGAACCGCGCCTGGGAATTTGACCTCGATGAAGGCATTCTTGATGCGGCCCGGCTCTCACGCGTCGTGATCGACCCGCAGTTGCCGCTTTCCTTCAAGATCGAGAAGGACACGGATTTCCGCGACACCGTCGTCACCTTGCTGATCGACAATTCCGGCTCGATGCGCGGGCGGCCCATTTCGGTTGCCGCGATGTGCGCCGATGTTCTCGCCCGCACGCTTGAGCGCTGTTCGGTCAAGGTCGAGATCCTCGGCTTCACGACCCGCGCCTGGAAAGGCGGACAATCGCGCGAGAAATGGCTGGAAGAGGGCAAGATGGCGAACCCCGGCCGCCTCAATGACCTTCGCCATATCGTCTATAAATCTGCCGATTATCCCTATCGCCGCGCCCGCCAGTCGCTCGGCCTGATGCTGCGCGAGGGGCTGCTGAAGGAGAATATCGACGGCGAAGGCCTGCTCTGGGCGCACAATCGCCTGCTCGGCCGGCCCGAGCTGCGGCGCATCCTGATGGTGATTTCAGACGGCGCGCCAGTCGATGACAGTACCCTTTCCGTCAACCCCGGCAACTATCTCGACAAGCACTTGCGCGATGTGATCCAGTGGATCGAGACGCGCTCTTCCGTCGAACTGATCGCCATCGGCATCGGCCATGACGTGACCCGCTACTATCAGCAGGCCGTCACCATCATCGACGCCGAGCAGCTTGGCGGCGTGATGATGGAACAGCTTGCGGATCTGTTTGACGAGAATAAGCCCTCGCAGCGCGCGCGTGGCGATCGCTGGTAGGATCAGGCCGTCAGGTTCTTCTGTAGAAATGCGAGGCTGCGCGACCAGGCAAGTTGCGCGTCCTCCCTGTCATAGCGCCCGCCGGACGGGTTGGCGAAGGCGTGATCGGCATCATACCAATAGACTTCCGGCGCGGGCTGTCCGGCAAGCTTCATCTGCTCAATGAAGCCATCGACCATTTCCTTGTTGATCCATTTATCCTGCTCCGCGAAATGACCCAGGACCGGGCCTTTCAGGGCCTTCAACGCCTCCGCGTCGCGGGCAACGCTGCCATAGTAGACAATCGTCGCCTCAACCGGCGTTGCGATGGCCGCATTCAATGCCCAACCGCCGCCAAAGCACCAGCCGACCGTGCCGACATAATCCGTTGTCCGCTCATTCTCGCGCAGCCAGGAAACCCATGTCTGCAGGGTCTCCGTCGCGACTTCGGGCTTGACCGCCTTCATATACTGCCCCGCGTCATCGGGCGTCGAGGCGACGTTGCCGCCATAAAGATCAACGGCAAGCGCAACATAGCCCTCCCGCGCAAGCTCGACCGCAACGGACTTGATCTGGTCATTCAGTCCCCACCATTCATGGACAAGCAGAACGGCCGGCGCTGATTTTGCTTCCGGGTAGGCGACGGCGGCGCCGACGGTCGATCCGTCTTTGAGCGTCGTGGTGACGTTTTCCGTCGTGGCCGCCGCAGCGCGCGCAAGGAGTGGATCGGCCAGAATTGCCGCGAGCGGCAGCGTCGCCGCGCCCTTTACGATTTCACGTCGTGCATACATTTTTCCCTCCTGTCAGACTGTTGCTAACGCAGTGGGATAAAAATAGAACGCAGTGGGTCGCGAGGCAAACAGGAGAATAAAAAAACGGACGGGAATATCTCCCATCCGTTCTTGAAAAAAGTGATCCGGAGGCCGGCTTTATGCAGCGGCAGCCGCCTTTTTGACTTCGCGCTTCACCCGCTGCGCCTGCGTCGAGAGATTCTCATCGCGGGCCTTCAGCAGAAACTTGTCGAGACCGCCGTTGTGCTCAACAGAGCGGAGCGCTGCTGCCGAAACTTTCAGGCTGAAGGAGCGGCCGAGCGACTCGGACATCAGACGGACTTCTTGCACATTCGGCAAAAACCGGCGACGGGACTTGTTGTTGGCATGGCTGACATTATTGCCTGCCTGAACACCCTTACCTGTCAATTCGCAACGACGTGCCATAGTGAACCTCTTTAACCAAATAAATCGATATGCCGGCGCAAGACGCCGAACGCAAGCCCGCTATTTAAGGAAACCGAGCGGCGGCGTCAAGCATGAAAGGCAGACGCCCGCGCTATTTTCCCAAAAAGATCTTTAGGAGCTCCTCTGCGGCGACCCCCGGCGGGATCCGGGCGGCGCGAACGTCCGCTTCCATGGACTCAAGCCGCGCCGCAACCCCTTTATGCGCCCGAAAGCGCGCCATCAGAGAATCACGAAGCTCCGACCACATCCAGGCGACCGATTGCTCGCGCCGCTGCTCGGCAAGCTCCCCCGCCGCCTCCCGCGCCGTCCGGTAGCTGCCGATAGCTTCCCACAGCTTGTCGATCCCGATACTGTTGATCGCGGAGATCATCAGCACTTTCGGTTTCCAGTGCTTGCTTTTCGGCCGCATCAGTCGGAGGGCGCCCTTATATTCGCCCGCTGCCCGCGCCGCGGCCGGTTTCAGATCGCCGTCCGCCTTGTTGATGACAACGATATCGGCAAGTTCCATAACGCCGCGCTTGATGCCCTGCAACTCATCGCCGCCGCCCGGCGCGAGCAGCAGCAAAAAGATATCCGACATTTCAGCAACCGTCGTCTCTGACTGGCCGACGCCGACCGTTTCGATCAGAACGACGTCGAATCCTGCCGCCTCGGTCAGCAGCATGGCTTCGCGCGTCCGCCGCGCGACGCCGCCGAGCGAGCCGCCGGAAGGTGATGGCCGGATAAAGGCGTTGGGATCGCGCACCAGTTCCTCCATGCGCGTCTTGTCGCCGAGGATCGAGCCGCCGCTCCGCCGCGAGGAGGGATCGATAGGGAGCACCGCGACCTTATGCCCTTCGCCCGTCAACAGCTTGCCGAAACTCTCGATGAAAGTGGATTTGCCAACGCCCGGCGTTCCGGAGATGCCGATGCGGATGGATTTGCCGGTATGCGGCAGGCAGCGATCGAGCAGCGCCTGCGCCATCTTGCGATGATCGGCGCGGATCGATTCCACCAGCGTGATCCCGCGGGCAAGCGCCCGGCGATCTCCCTTCAGCAGCTTCGTGGCAAGATCATCGACATATTCGGCGGATTGTTTTGTCATATCATTCATAGCCTTGGATATCGGAAAATCCCGCGCCTTCGTCAAGCGAATTGAAAGCCCTACCAGATTTTACCGATCCGTCTTATCCTGTTCAGGAAACGAACCGGGAGGACATGATGATCAGCGCTATCCAGACGGTCGACATGCACACAGGCGGTGAACCCTTGCGCATCGTAACGGACGGCGTGCCGGTGCCGGAGGGGGTGACCCTGCTCGAGAAACGTGCGTATTTGCGCGACTCTGCCGATCATTTCCGGAAGTTCCTGATGCTGGAACCACGCGGGCATAAAGACATGTATGGCGCGCTGCTGGTGCCGCCGGATCATCCGGACGCCGATCTCGCCGTCATCTTCATGCATAACGAGGGCTACAGCACCATGTGCGGCCATGCGATCATCGCACTCGGGCGGTATGCGCTCGACTATGGGCTGAAGGTCAAGGAACTGCACGAGACGCCGCTCAATATCCAATGCCCCGCAGGCCTCGTCCGCGCCGTGGTCGAGACACATGAAGGCGTCACCGGCGCCGTCCGCTTCGAGAGCGTACCCGCCTTTGCCTACAAGCTCGGCCAGTTCATCGAGACGCGCGAGTACGGCCCGGTCGAGATTGATATAGGCTATGGCGGCGCCTTTTACGCCATCCTGAATGCGGCAACCCTCGGCCTCGATGTGAAACGCTCCTCGGTCGATGACCTGACGGCGGCGGCCACAATCGTCACGGAAGCCGCCAAGGCGCAAATTCCGATCACGCACCCGGACGCTGCGGATCTCGGCTTTCTCTACGGCACGATCCTGACGGACGGCAAAAGCGGGAAAGAAACCCAGAGCGCCAATGTCTGCGTCTTCGCCGACCGGCAGGTGGATCGAAGCCCCACGGGCTCCGGCATCACGGCGCGCCTTGCCGTCTCCGCTGCCCGCAAGGAAATAGAGCCGGGCGATGTCTGCCAGTTCGAAAGCATTACAGGCGCCATTTTTGACGGCAGGCTTCTGACCGCCACAAAGGTCGGCCCGCATGCCGCCGTCACCGTCGAGGTAAAGGGTCATGCCTATTATTCGGGTACGGCGGAATTCACCTATGAAGATGGTGATCCGCTCGCGGGCGGATTTCTCCTCCGGTGACGATCATGCAAAGAGACGCGCTTAAAAACGCAGCGGAAAAAGCCTTGCTGGCGGCCTACGCCCCTTACTCCGGCTTCAGGGTCGGCGCGGCGGTCCTGACGGCGAGCGGCCGCGTCTACAGCGGCTGCAATGTGGAAAATGCGTCCTACGGCCTCTCCCTCTGCGCCGAGCGGAACGCGATCGCAAACGCCGTCGCGGCGGAAGGCGCAGCGATGACGCTCCGCGCGGTCTATATCACGAACCGGAATGCGGCGGGCGAGGCGGCCCCCTGTTCGCCCTGCGGCGCCTGTCGGCAGGTGATTGCCGAATTTGCCGCCCCCGACGTCCCCGTTCACTATGAGGGGGAGGCGGGCCCCGTCACAAAGACGATCGGCGAGCTATTGCCGGAGAGCTTCAGGCTTTAGCGGGCGCCGCGCGCCTTCTCGAACCCGCCGAGGAAGCTGGCGATATTGGCGCCGAGATAATCGCGGTTATAGCCCCCCTCCTGCACGAGAACGGTCGGGAGGCCAAGGCGGGCGATGGCCGCGGCGATGCGCGAGAAACCCTCCGTGCTGATGGAGAGGCCGATGAGTGGGTCCTTCTCGAAGGCATCGAGCCCGAGCGCGACAAAGATCACATCCGGCGCATAGGCACGAAGCGCGGCGAGCGCATCTTCCAGATACTCAAGATAGGCGTCATCCGCCGTCAGGGGCGGAAGCGGCAGGTTGAGATTGTACCCCTCCCCCGCCCCGCGTCCGCGCTCATGGGCATAGCCTGAGAAGAAGGGATAAAAATCGCTCGGATCGCAGTGAAGCGAGATGGTGAAGACATCGGCTCGCTCGTAGAAAATACCTTGCGTGCCGTTGCCGTGATGCACATCGACGTCGAGAATGGCGACGCGGGAGACCTCGCGCCGTGCATAGTCGGCGGCGATGGCAATGTTATTGAGGAAACAGAAGCCGCCAGCCTGATCCTTGAACGCATGATGCCCGGGCGGGCGGCAGAGCGCGTAAGAGGCACGCGCCTCCCCGGGCAGCCCGTCCAGCACATGGCGCGTTGCCGTCACCGCGACATTGCTTGCCGCAACCGCCGCCTCCCATGTCCGGGGGCCGACGGGGGCGGAAAGATCGGTGGTGTAGTGGCCGACCTCGCCGACGATGCCGCTCGGCATCGAGGTCATATGCCTGCCGGGGTGAATGTTGGGGAGCACTTCCTCCCCGCCGAGGCCGCCGGCGATCCAGCGCGCATGGATGGTTTCAAGAAAACGGAGATAGCCGGGCGTATGGACGGCTGCGCGCGGGCCAGGCCCGAAATCCGAGGGCGGGATGATCTCATGCCCCGCCGCGCGAAGGCCGTCTAGTAAGGCCTCGGCGCGCATCGGCACTTCCTGCGGCGCGTGAAAGGTGCCGCCCTTGAAATAGGTTTTCGGATCATGCCAGGCATGATCCGGGCTGTAGATGATTTTCACGGCTCCCTCCCCGCCAGTTCAATCGCTGCTGGTGATCATACAGCGACAGGCGGGGCGTTGGTCAAGCCGCCTTGCGCCGTTTGCGGATCAGATCGAGGACTTTCGCCGCCGCCTCGGGGATATTGCTGCCCGGCCCGAAGATGGCGGCAACACCCGCATCATAGAGCGTCTGATAGTCCTGCGCCGGGATAACGCCGCCGCAGACAACCAGAATGTCCTCGGCGCCCTGCTTTTTCAGCTCGGCGATAATCTGTGGGACCAGGGTCTTGTGACCGGCCGCGAGAGAGGAAATGCCGATGACATGAACGTCATTCTCGATCGCGTCCTGCGCCGCTTCCGCCGGCGTCTGGAAGAGCGGCCCGACATCGACGTCAAAGCCGATATCGGCGAAGGCGGTCGCGACCACCTTGGCGCCGCGGTCATGGCCGTCCTGCCCGACTTTGACGACCAGCATGCGGGGACGGCGTCCCTCTTCAGCCGTGAAGGCCTCGATATCCGCAGCAATCTTCATGAACCCCTGATCTCCTTCGTAAGCGGCGCCGTAGACACCGGAAATCGAGCGGATTTCCGCCCGGTGACGGGTAAAGACCTTTTCCATCGCATCGGAAATCTCGCCAACCGTCGCCCGCGCCCGCGCCGCATTGACGCTGAGCTCCAGCAGGTTAGCGTTGCCTTCGGCGCCTTTGGTGAGGGCATCGAGCGCCGCCTGACAGGCCGCCTCATCGCGGTTTGCGCGGACTTTCTCAAGACGGGCGACCTGCTGGCGCAGCACTTCGGTGTTATCAACGTCGAGAATTTCGATATTGGTGTCGTCCTTCTCAAGCCGGTATTTGTTGACGCCGACGATGACTTCCTCGCCGCGGTCGATGCGGGCCTGACGGCGCGCTGCCGATTCCTCAATACGGAGCTTCGGCATGCCACTTTCGACCGCCTTGGTCATGCCGCCCATTTCCTCGACCTCCTCGATCAGCTTCCAAGCCTCTTCAACCAGTGAATTGGTCAGGCTTTCGACATAATAGCTGCCGCCGAGCGGATCGATAACGTGGGGGACGCCGGTTTCCTCGGCAAGGATGAGCTGGGTGTTGCGGGCAATGCGGGCCGAGAAATCGGTCGGCAGCGCAATCGCTTCATCGAGTGCGTTGGTATGCAGGCTCTGCGTCCCGCCAAGAACAGCGGCCATCGCCTCATAGGCCGTGCGGATCACGTTGTTATAGGGATCCTGCTCGGTCAGGCTGACGCCCGAGGTCTGACAGTGGGTGCGCAGCATGAGTGAGGCTTCGTTCTTCGGCTCGAACTCCTTGATCATGCGGGCCCAGAGGATACGGGCGGCGCGCAGCTTCGCAATTTCCATGAAGAAATTCATGCCGATGGCAAAAAAGAAACTGAGACGCGGCGCGAAATCATCGATCTTGAGGCCGCTCGCCATCGCCGCGCGGGCATATTCCAGACCGTCGGCAAGGGTGAAGGCGAGCTCCTGCACCTGCGTCGCGCCGGCTTCCTGCATGTGATAGCCGGAGATGGAGATGGAGTTGAAGCGCGGCATCTTGGCGGAGGTGTAGCCAATGATATCGCCAATAATCCGCATGCTGGGGGCCGGCGGATAGATATAGGTGTTGCGGACCATGAACTCCTTCAGAATGTCGTTCTGAATGGTCCCGGCGAGCTTGTCGGGTGTGACCCCCTGCTCTTCGGCGGCGACGATATAGTTCGCCATGATCGGCAGTACCGCGCCGTTCATCGTCATGGAAACAGACATCTGGTCGAGCGGAATACCGTCAAAGAGGATTTTCATATCCTCGACGCTGTCGATGGCGACGCCCGCCTTCCCGACGTCGCCGACAACACGCGGATGATCCGAATCATAGCCGCGGTGGGTAGCAAGATCAAAGGCGACCGAAAGACCCTTCTGGCCGGCGGCAAGGTTGCGCCGGTAAAAAGCGTTCGATTCCTCGGCGGTCGAGAAACCGGCATACTGGCGAATCGTCCATGGGCGGTTGGCATACATGGTGGCGCGTACGCCGCGCTTGAACGGCGCAACGCCCGGCAGATCGTCCGCAAGATCGAGATCCGCGACGTCGGCAGGGGTATAAAGCGGCTTGACCGTGATTCCTTCGGGCGTTTCCCAGTTCAGCTCGTCAACCTTGCGGCCACGCAGCTCCTTCTCTGCCAGCTTTTCCCAATCCTGCAAAGTCTGCTTCGGAAATTCGCTCATTCTTCTCTTCCACCTTTTTATTCTTCCGCCGCTCTATTGCTGCAAATCGGCGCAACCGCCCGGCCGGATCGGTTTAAATGTAACATAGCGCGGGAGCTATATCATAAAATTTCTCAAAAACCAAACGAGCGTTAGCTTGAGAAATCGCCCGTCGTCCGCCCTTTTTCTCCGCAATTTTCTGGACATTTGCCACAACAATATTGAACATTGCGAGCGCGTGCTCCGGATATTTTCAATTTTTTGTCCGGCGGGCGCGATATTTTCGTCATAATCTCCATATAGGGGACAGGATCAGCGCCGAAATACGCCGCATTTTCCGGTATGGCTGAATTCAGACGAGATGCTAGTTGAGGCGACGCCTCCACTAACGGAGTTGATAAGGAATGCACCCCGGCAACATATCTCCTCGATCATTCAAGGCCAGTCCCGTCACCGCCATCCTCGGACCGACCAATACCGGCAAGACCCATCTCGCGGTCGAGCGGATGATGGGGCATCGCGACGGCGTGATCGGCCTGCCGCTCCGCCTGCTCGCCCGTGAGGTCTATGAGCGGGTCGTCGCGGTGAAGGGCGCGGCCAATGTCGCGCTGGTGACGGGGGAGGAGAAGATCATCCCCTCGCAGGCCGCTTACTTTATCTGCACGGTCGAGGCGATGCCGCTCGATCGCGGCTTTGAGTTTCTCGCAGTCGATGAAATCCAGCTCGCCGAGGATCCGGAGCGCGGCCACATCTTTACCGACCGCCTGTTATACGCGCGCGGACGGGAAGAGACGCTGTTCCTGGGCGCGGAAACCATTCGCCCGTGGATCAAGCGGCTGATCCCGGATGCGTCCTTCATCACCCGCCCGCGCTTTTCCAAGCTGACTTACCGGGGGCCCAAGAAAATCTCCCGCCTCAAGCCGCGCACGGCCATCGTCGCCTTCTCGGCGAGCGATGTCTATGCGATCGCCGAGCTGGTGCGGCGCTATCGCGGCGGCGCCGCCATCGTGATGGGTAATCTCTCGCCGCGCACGCGGAATGCGCAAGTGGCCCTCTACCAGTCGGGCGATGTGGATTACCTCGTCGCGACGGACGCCATCGGCATGGGGCTCAATATGGATATCGAGCATGTCGCCTTTGCCGGCACGGTGAAATATGACGGCGCCCTGTCGCGGCGGCTTTATCCGGCGGAATTCGCGCAGATTGCCGGCCGGGCCGGGCGTCACATGAACAACGGCAGCTTCGGCACCACGGCGAATGTGGAACCGTTGGAAGCGGAGCTGATCGAAAAAATCGAGAATCACGAGTTCGATCCGGTCCGCAATATCCGCTGGCGCAACCACGCGCTCGATTTCGCGACGACGCGCGATCTCCTCCGCTCGCTCGAGAAACTGCCCACGGTTGACGGCATGATCTCGCCGCGCGATCCCGATGACTATAACGCGTTCAAATCCCTGATCCGGGACGAGGAAGTCAGCCGCCATTCACAATCCCTCCGCCAGGTGCGTCAGCTCTGGCAGGTCTGCCAGGTGCCGGATTTCAGAAAAACCATGCATGACGTGCATGTCCGGCTGCTTCGGGAGATATTCCTTCATCTACAGGGAAAACGCGGAAAACTGCCGACTGACTGGGTTGCCGGGCATCTTAAAAGCCTCGATAAAATTGATGGGGATATCGACACCCTCGCAACCCGTATTGCTCATACGCGGACTTGGACGTATATTTCCCACGTTTCGGAATGGATTGACGATTGCCGGTACTGGCAGGATGCGGCCCGTGCCATCGAAGATAAACTTTCAGACGCTCTGCATGAGCGGCTGACCCAGAGATTTGTAGATCGCCGCACTGCGATGCTGGTGCGTAAACTGAAAGACAGAAGTCACTTGGAAGCACAGATTAACGAAGCCGGAGAGGTCCATGTTGAAGGACATTATCTGGGCACCCTGAAAGGGCTGCGATTCACTGCCGACACCAGCCTCAATAACACGGAAGCAAGAACCCTCCGAAATGCCGGAAACAAGGCGGTCGCCGCCGAGATCGCGGCGCGCGCGGCCCGTCTCGCCGGGGCGGAGGATGCGGAACTCTCTCTCGATCCCGAAGGAAAGATCGTCTGGCAGGAGACACCGGTTGCAAGCCTCGCCAAGGGCGACAGCATCCTGAAGCCGAAGATTGTCCTGCTCGCCAGTGAGCAGTTGAACGGCCCGGCGCAGGAAGCGGTGATGCGGCGCCTGAATGAATGGCTCGCAAAGACGATCGAGACCCGGCTGAAGCCGCTGGTGCAGCTCGAATCCCTGCCGCTGCCGGCGCCGGCGCGCGGAATCGCCTTCCAGCTCAGTGAAAATCTCGGCGCCATCCAGCGCTACAAGCTCAACGACCAGATTCGCCTGCTCGATAAAAAGGATTACGGGCGGCTCAAATTCGGCGGCATTCGCGTCGGCTATGAGCATGTCTTTATGCCGATCCTGCTGAAGCCCGATCCGACGGCGCTCCGCTGCCTGTTGTGGGCGATCTATCACGAGCGGCGCGAAATACCGCCGGCACCGCCCGCCGGCCGCGTCTCGTTCGAGATCGACGGCAAGCTGCCCTGGACCTTCTATATGACGGCGGGATACGCGGTATTTGACAAGCTCGCCGTCCGTCTCGATATGCTGGACCGGCTCGCCAATCTTCTTCGCCGCGCATCAAGGGGACTGCTGGAAACGCCGGCCTCTCCGGCTCCCGCAGGTGCAGCGCCGGACGTTGCCTCCGCGGACAGTCCCACTCCCGCAGCGCAAAGCGCTAATGAGGAAACCGCCGCCTCCGCCGACGCGACTGCGCCGGACACGCCCCCTTCGCCCGATGTTGCTGCCGAGCCTGCGCTGGAGGTATCGCTGGAAACGGCGGCCCCTGCAGCGGAGGATATAACGCCCCCGGCCGAAGAAGCGTCCGGCGCCCCGCTTGACGCGATAGAGGCAGAGACGGAAATCTCAGCCGGCGAGATTGATGGCGCGGCTGACGCCACGGGCGAGCGCGAAGAGGCGGCAGCTACGGCGGCTTCGGAGACTAGCGACAGGAAAAAAGACCTGCCGCGCAATCTTCCCTTCCGGCCGACCCATGAAATGCTCTCGCTCGTCGGCACCACGCGTGAGCAGTTCGCGCTTATTCTCGACAAGCTCGGATATGTCGCGGAGGGCGAGGGCGATGACATCACCTATCGCAAGAAATCCTTCCGCAAGAAGGCGCGCGGACCGAAGCCGCAGGCAGAGCGCACGCAGAAAGCTGCGGCGCCCGACATCAAGAAAGCCAAAGGAAAGCGCCCTGAACCGAAGCGCCCGCAAGTGAAGGAAAAGGAAATCGATCCCGATTCGCCCTTTGCGATCCTGAAGACGCTCGGCAAAAAATAATCAATGACCAGCGATACCGGCACGGAATCTTCGGACAGCATTCGCGTCGATAAATGGCTCTGGTATGCGCGGTTCTTTAAAAGCCGCTCCCTTGCGGCAAAGGTCGTGCAGTCGCGCAAGCTTCGCATCAACAGCGTCATCGTGACGAAGGCGAGCGCGGTGGTCAAGGCGGCGGATGTGCTGACCTTCGCGCAAGGAAAACATATCCGCGTCGTCCGCCTGCTGGATATCGGAACCCGCCGCGGCCCGGCGACGGAAGCCCGCACGCTCTATGAAGACCTCGCGCCGATCGAGCGAAAGGAGGCAGACCCTGCCGCGCCTGCCCCCGTTGCAGTGCGCGATGCCGGCGCAGGGCGGCCGACAAAATCTGATCGCCGCGCCCTTGACAAATTGCGCCCGACAATCGACGAATAGAAAACTTACTCCCCATACAGGATATTCAGGTGAAAAGCCAAAACCGCTTCGACAAATTCTTTTCCGCATGGGACGCCGACGGCATCGGCTATTTCAAAGTCGCGCGGGTCTTTTTCTCCGAGACGAAGGACGCCAAGAATCTCGAGGTCATCGCCAAGCGGGCAGCACGGGATATCACCGCGGAAGTCTTCTATGCGTGGAATCTCGACAAGCCGAAAAGCGATGCCTGGTGGCTCGGCTGGGGCGGGTATGATCTTGAGGAGGATATTCCTTTCTTCGCAGCCATGGCGCGACCGGAGGTCGCCGAAAAGCTGGCCGCCTTCGACCCCCGCGATAACGAGTTTGAATGCGCAACGCTCGAAGAATACAAGGAAATACTGTTCAACGCCTATGACGAAGAACTGACCGCCGCGGACCTTCGCCGCGGGTTTCACGATTGGGTTCGCTCCCTCAACAAGACCGCGCAGGAAACGCTCTTGAAGGATCTTCAGAGCTGGCAGAACAACGCTGAAAACCCGTAACCCGCAAGAGGATCTCCCATGCGCTATATCTTTGACCCGCCGCCGCAGACCTCTCTGCCCATTGAGGGGAGCGACGCGCGCTTTCCCGTCCGGCGAATTTTCTGCGTCGGGCGGAACTACGCCGATCACGCCCGGGAGATGGGAAGCGATCCGGATCGCGAACCGCCGTTTTTCTTTACCAAGCCCGCCGACGCCATTCTGGAGAGCGGCGCGCGCATGAGCTATCCGAAGCTGACGCGCAATCTGCATCATGAGCTTGAACTTGTCATCGCGCTCGGCAGGGGCGGTGAGAATATCTCTGCGAGCCGGGCGAGCGCGCATATTTTCGGCTATGCGATCGGTCTCGACATGACCCGCCGCGATCTGCAGGAGGAAGCCAAACAGACACGCCGACCCTGGGACAGCGGTAAAGCGTTCGACCAGTCAGCGCCGTGCGGCGCGCTCACGCCGGCCGATCGTGTCGCCCGCCCCGGCGCGCTGGCGATCAGCCTTCGCATCAATGGCGATGTTCGCCAGTCCGGATCAACCACCGATCTCATCTGGTCGATCGAGGAGGTGATTGCGCATCTTTCCCGCTCTTTCACTCTCGCCCCCGGGGATCTGATCTATAGCGGAACGCCGGCAGGGGTTGGGCCCGTTCTACGTGGCGATCATCTGATTGCCGAGGGAGAGGGGCTGACGCCCCTTGAAATCACGATCGCGAGCTGATCCTCGCCGGGGGCAGCGCATGTGAATTGAATTTCCCCCGCGAGAGAGCTAAATTATCCCGACAGGCGGAAAGTATCCCTGACCGCCGCTTCTTTGGCGAATGTTTATCCGGTAGGAACCATGCGAACCATAACCAGACTGAGCCTTTGCGGACTGCTTTTCGCGTCCCTTGCCTCCTGCGCCGGCAATTCGGACTACCTGCCGAGCCAGATTACCGCCTACGAGCCGGAAGACTGCAAACCGGTCGTCGAGCAGGATCTCGACCGGACCCATATTGACCGGAGCAAGATCTCGGAAATCGTCTATCTGACGCATCATTATGCCGGCGGGGAGATGGGAGACGATTACCGCTACCAGGCGTGGTTGAGCTTCAACAGCTGCACCGGCCATTACGTTCTGGATATGAATAAATACTGCCAGATCGAAAGGCGCTTCACGACGGCGTCCTGCAGAACCGAGGATATCATCGCGGCGAGCAAGTAAGGTCGCCGCATGGCCTCCGCCGGATTCCGGAAATATTAACCATAAGCCGATGACATACTGTGAGATTTTTGCGAAATTTCCCTGCGGGCGCAGTGGACAAGCGTTAATTTTCGCCGCTATTCGGCCCGTTTTACGCCCATTAGAAGAAATTGTATCAATTTTTATTGAAATTAACCATAAAACTTAGATTTTCAGTAGTTTTAGCCATTTTTTCCCGTTAAAATACGCCTCGCAACATAAGCCGCATTTTACGGCGCAAGAACGATTGCTCCCAATCACATTAAGGATGGAACGGGGAAGAGCGCAACAAATGAGCTTTGCTCGACAGAATCCTGGAAAACCTCTCTTCAGTCAGGCCCAAATCGTTTCCGCGCGGGAACGGGTGCTGCTGGCCGAGAACCAGAATTTGCGCAAACGCAACAAGCGGCTGAAGGAAGCGATGCTGACGCTGGTCGAGCGGATCGAGATGCAGTTGCCGCACCTCAAGGATGCCGAAGCCTCGGCCGCCCGCCAGAAGCAGGACCAGTCACGGGAGCGCGCCCGCGACGAAGCGTTCCGCGCCCGCTCGCGCCGCTATCGCACGTCGCCTCCGAAGATGGAAATATTTGAAACCTTCGAGGAGCCGATCGCCTTTGCCGATCCGGCGCCGGAAATGCGCCTTGGCGAGGCTGCCGGCGCGCAGCAATGCCGGGCGAAACAAAGCGCCTCGTCGGCCGGCGCCGCGTCTGCGTCCACGCCAGGGCGGGATTTTCATATCTCGCCCGACCTCGCGCCTGAGGAAATTGACATCCTGAAATCACCAACCCGGGAGCGGATGCGAAGCCGCCCGCTCTATCGCGAGACGGTGGAGGTCGTCGATCTGCACCTTGCGCGGAACGCCGGTCCGGGGGCAACGGAACATTACGAAGCGGGTGAGGCCGCCGCCTCGGACATCCCGGCCTTCGACTTTACCGAAGAGCCGGTGGTTGATATCGATTTTGAACGCAAAGAGTCGCTCCGGGCGGCCATGCGCCGCCGAGCAAACCGCCTGCGCTGGTAATTAGCGGCTGTATCCGCTAGGCTGGGGCGATCGGCGCAAGCGCGCCTGCATCGACGCATCAATCCGATATGACAACAGCCGCGACCTTTTCCGAACAGACTACCCGTCCCGTCCTCTACAGCTTCCGCCGCTGCCCCTATGCCATGCGCGCGCGCCTTGCGATTTATTACTCGGGCCGGACCGTCGAGCTTCGCAATATCCTGCTGAAAGACAAGCCCGCCTCGATGCTGGCGGCAAGCCCGAAAGGAACGGTGCCGGTGCTTGTACACCCGGGCGGCCGCGTGGTTGACGAGAGCCTCGACATCATGCTCTGGGCACTGCGCGGGCATGATCCGCATCGGATGATACCGGAAACGGCGGCGACGCTTGACGCCGCGCGTGAGCTGATCGGTCAGAATGATGGGCCGTTCAAGTCGAGCCTTGATCGCTATAAATATCATGTGCGCTTCCCGGATCATCCGCAGCGCACTTACCGGCGCGAGGGCGAGACATTTCTCGAAACGCTCGAAGCAAGGCTCGCCGCCCCCTATCTGCATGGCGAGACGCACGGTCTCGCGGATATCGCAATTTTCCCTTTCATCCGGCAGTTCGCCAATGTCGATCCGGACTGGTTCAAAGCCGCGCCCTATCCGAAACTGCGGGCATGGCTCAACGGGTTGGTCGGCAGCCGGGCGTTTACCGAGATTATGAAAAAGCGCCCGATCTGGCGCCCCGGAACGACCGGGGAGAGCTTCGGAAGTTCAGATGCAGATTGACTATTTTCGCGATAGCGGCGCCGTGTTCAGCCCATGCAATGCCTATCGCTATCACCTCTGGCGGCGTTGGGAGACGGGGCCGCGCGTCGCCTTTATCATGCTCAACCCCTCCACCGCCGATGCGACGCGCAACGATCCAACGATCGAGCGCTGCCACCGCCGGGCGATCCGTATGGGATTCAAGGCACTGGATGTCGTCAATCTCTTCGCCTATCGTGCGACCGACCCCCGCAATCTCAAGGCATCGGCCGACCCTGTCGGCCCCGATAATGATGCGGTGCTGATCGAGACCGCTAAATCCGCTGATATGGTGATCTGCGCCTGGGGCACGCACGGCACGCACCACAACCGCCATCAGGCGGTGAAATCACTGCTGCGCCGGCATGACATTCGCCCGCATGTCCTCGCCCTGACAAAGCAGGGCCTGCCGAAGCATCCGCTCTATCTGCCCTATGAACAAGAGCCCGTCGCCTGGGACGAATTCTGAATCTCTGCGCGCAGAAAATAAAAAACCGGAGAGGCGGAACCTCTCCGGTCTTTGGTCTTGATGAGGCGTGACCTCAGGCCATCGCGGCGTAGCGCTTGAAGTGATAGTCCGTGTTGCCGAACAGCATTTCAATCGTCATCAGGCGCTTGAAATAATGGCCGATGGAATATTCATCGGTCATCCCCATCCCGCCATGCAGCTGGATCGACTGTTCACCGACGAACTTGGCGCCCTGGCCGATTTTCGCCTTGGCGGCGGCGATGGACTTGCGGCAGTCCTCGACATCGTCCAGCTCCAGCTTCATCGCGACCATGTCCGACATGGATTTGGCCTGCTCGGCCTCCATATGCATATCGACCATGCGGTGCTGCAGAACCTGGAACTTGCCGATGGGCGTTCCGAACTGCTTGCGCTCCTTGATGTAGCCGTTGGTGATGTCGATTGCCGCCTGCATCACGCCAACCGCCTCCGCACAGAGCGCGGCGGTTGTTCGGTCGGCGATCTTCTCGATGACGGGATAGGCCTTGCCTTCCGCGCCGAGCAGGGCATCAGCCCCGACCTTGACATTGTTGAACAGGATATCGGCGGCGCGCTGGCCATCCACGGTGCGATAATCGCGCCGGCTGAGCCCGGCCACGTTGTTATCGACGATGAAGAGCGAAATCCCGTCTTTATCGCGGGCGTTGCCGCTGGTCCGCGCGGATACAATGATCTTGTCCGCCGTGGTGCCGTGATAGACAACCGACTTATGCCCGTTCAGGATATAGCCATCGCCCGACTTCGTTGCCGTCGTCTCGACGTCATGAAGATCAAAACGCGACTGCGGCTCCGCATAGGCAAAAGCGAGCAGCATATTCCCCTCAATCACTTCGGGAATAATCGCCTCGATCTGCGCTTCACTGCCCGCCTCGGCGACGAGGCCGCCGCCCATGACGACGGTCGTCAGGAAAGGCTCGAGCACGAGCCCGCGGCCCATGCTTTCCATCATGATCATGGTCTCGATGGCGGTGCCCCCGAAACCGCCAACGGACTCAGAAAACGGCAGGCCGAGCCAGCCCAGCTCCGCCATCTTCTTCCAATGGTCCCGGCTGAAACCAGAATCTGTTTCAACGAGCTTGGCGCGCGCTTCTGCCGAATAGTTGTCTTTGACAAATCGCTCGACACTGTCTTTGAGCAGGTTCTGCTCGTCGGAAAGTTCAAAGTCCATTTTTTATTTTCCTTATAATCCCAGAACCATTTTGGAGATGATGTTGCGCTGAATTTCGTTACTGCCGCCATAGATGGTCGCGGCCCGAAGATAAAGATGCTCGGCCATCGGTCCGAATGCATAGTCCGGCCCGACACGTGCTTCGTTGCGCCCTTCAAAGTTCTTCTCGGCTTCGTAAGGCGCGCCGTACATGCCGAGGGTCTCCACCAGCAGGCTGGTCAGCCGCTGCTGTACCTCGGTTCCCTTGATCTTGAGGACGGAAGGCTCCGCCGTCAGATTCTTGCCGTGCGAGAGCATCGAAATATAGCGGAGCTCAGTATATTCGAGCGCCATCAGGTCAACTTCGATGCGGGTCAGCTTGTTGATGAAATCCGGATCTTCGGCGAGCGGGCGACCGCCGCTGCGTTCCGTTTGCGCAAAGGCGCGGAGCCGCTCGACCTGGCGTTTGGAACGGGCGACACGGGCAATGTTATTGCGCTCATGACCGAGCAGGAACTTGGCGTAGGTCCAGCCCTTGTTCTCTTCGCCGATGCGGTTCTTGACCGGAACGCGGACATCTTCGAAGAAGACTTCGTTGAGGCTGTGCTCCTTGTCGATACCGATGATCGGCTTGACGGTAATGCCGGGCGTCTTCATATCGATGAGGAGGAAGCTGATCCCCTCCTGCTGCTTGGCGGAGCTGTCGGTCCGCACAAGGCAGAAGATCATGTCGGCATGCTGCGCGAAGGTGGTCCAGATTTTCTGGCCGTTGACGATATAATGATCGCCGTCGCGGACCGCTTTCGTCTGCAGGCTGGCAAGGTCGGAACCCGATCCCGGCTCGGAATAGCCCTGGCACCACCAGTCGTCGGAATTCAGGATGCGCGGCAGGTAATATTCCTTCTGCTCGGGCGTGCCGAAGGTATAGATAACCGGGCCGACCATGCTGACGCCAAAGGACATCGGCGGCGGCGCTGAGGCGTGGCCAAACTCGTGGGCCGCGATATATTTCTGGGTGATTGTCCAGCCGGTCCCGCCATACTCCTTCGGCCAGTTCGGAGCCATCCACCCTTTTTCATTGAGGATTTTCTGCCAGCGGATCTGCCCTTCCCGGGTGGGATGCAGTCCCCTGTCAAAGCGCTCCTTCACATCGGCGGGAAGAGAAGTCCTTAAAAACTCCCGCACCTCGTCGCGGAACGCCAAATCGTCTTTACTAAATGATAAATCCATCCGGTTTTCTCCATTATTCTCATGGGGTTCTTCGGGGCCCATTTAAACCCATGCTAGGCTGGCTTTTCCTTCATTGCAAGCATGGCTTTCGTTCTATCCGCC
The DNA here is from genome assembly GCF_036844445.1 of Sneathiella sp. Classification (GTDB taxonomy): domain Bacteria; phylum Pseudomonadota; class Alphaproteobacteria; order Sneathiellales; family Sneathiellaceae; genus Sneathiella. The sequence goes on from NZ_DAIUFV010000002.1 coordinate 285,097, forward strand.
TCAAAGTAGCAACGCGAAATTTCGTCGCATTGCGCGCGACAATATCATCACTCGCCCGCTTTTGCTCCTTTAAAATCTGCGAAATTGCATCACGCCGTCACGCGCCAGCTGCCGCGGCAGACCAATCTCCCATGCGAGATATTCCTCCATCCGCCGGCGTACGGTCTCGGCCGCCTCGTAATCGTAGGGCTTGTACCAGACATCGTCCGCCCGGCTCAGCATCTGCGTCTCCCCGGCCTCAAGCGGAAGGCCCGTCTTTTGCCATGCGCGCGTACCGCCGCCCAGCACCCGCACAATGGTTCGGGGCAGCAGGCGCGCGACCTCCGCCGCGGCAAGATGCGCAAGCTCGCCGTCCGGCGACGTGAGGACGAGTAGCCCGACCGGCGCCATAAAAATATGATCTTTGGCAAAGCGGGAGCGGATCGCCCAGAAAGCGCCGGGAATATGGCCTCTGCGATAGTCGCGCGACGGGGCCAGGTCGACGACTGCGACCGCTTCGCCCGAGGCAAGCACGGCATCAAGCTCATAGGGGGTGATGGTCTCGGCCTTTTTAATCTCCGCCCCCGGCGGCGGACCGCTTTCGGTGAAGGCGTCCGGCCCCGCGGTCAGGACATAAACATCGGGCCAGTTCATCTGCACCAGCCAGGATGCCGTCATAACGCCGCGGACCGCGCAATCATCAATCAGGACAATGCGCGCATTGCGAACCCCTATATATTCATCGCTCGCCTGCACAAGCTGCCCGCCCGGCGCGTGCCGGGCGCCCGGCAGATGGGCGGCGAGATATTCCTCTTCGGTCCGGACGTCGAAGAGGAAAAGCGAGCGCTCCGCTGCCTCCGACTGCAATTTCGCGAGCGTTTCAAGATCAATGGATTTGACGCCGAAATTCACGGCAACCTGCCGCGCCCGGGCGCGGCTTTTTTCAAGCGCCGCGGCGCCGGGTGCGGGCGCAACCAGTTCCGCCCCGCGGGCAAGCTCGAAGCCGGCAAGATGCCAGCCCATCGTGCCGTCTTTCAGCGCAGCGACCGGGTTTTTAATACCGGCATTGATCAGCGATTGCGCGCCGATAATGCTGCGGGTCCGTCCGGCGCAATTGACAATGATCGGCGTTGTCTCATCGCTGATGGTTTCATGCAGCCTGTAGAGCAGTTCCGCCCCCGGCATATTGAGGCCGCCCGGGATCGACATGCGATGGAACTCCGCAAAGGGGCGGCTGTCGAGAATGAGAAGTCTCTCCCCCGCCGCCTGCCGTCCTGCCAGCTCTTTCGCGGTAACGGACGGGGTGCCGTAGGTCGCTTCGACGAATTCCCCGAACGCCTTGCTCGGCACATTGACGCCGGTGAAAAGCTCGAACCCCGCGTCATGCCAGCCGACAACCCCCTCCTCCACAAGGGAAAGATTATCATAGCCCAGCGACTGCAGCACTTCAGCCGCCCGCTCCGCAAGCGGCAAGTCCGGCCCCTGATCGAGAAGGTAAATGGTAACGGATTTTCGCGGCATCAGAAGGGGCGCCAGAAGCTCGATCTGGCTGAGCGGCAGGGAGACGGCGAGGAGCGGATGCCCCTCCGCATGTACGCCCTGCTCGCGCACATCGATAACGGCGTATTCCTCCACGCTCTCCTGCATCAGGCGGCGAAGCGTCTGCTCGGTAATCATCGAAATGGCCACAGTTTCAGTCCTCGCGACTATAGATGCGCCTTGCGCCCGTTGCGTGCCAGCGCAGCTTTTTTCGTTGCCTTTACATGTAGCATCCTGCACCGTGCAAGGAAAGCAGGGGCGGACAAAATGTCAGCCGGACGGGGGATTGACCATGCTGAGGAAATTCTTTCTTCTGATCGCTATCGCTGTTCTCGCGCTTGTCGTCGTCATGGCGGCAAAGACGATTATGAATACGCCCGGGAATGTCACCGTCACAGCCATTGACCCACCTGCCATCGATGCGGCTGCGGCGGCCGAGCGGCTTGCCGCCGCCGTCCGGATCCGGACCATCTCGACCGGCCGGAACGATCCGCCCGCAAGCGCCGAGTTCGAGCGGTTGCACCAGCTTATCGACGCATCCTTCCCGCTCGTTACCGCGACCTTGGGACGCGAAGTCGTTGGCGGCCACAGCCTTCTTTATACGTGGGAGGGGAGAAACCCCGCGCTGCGGCCTATCCTGCTGATGGGGCATATGGATGTCGTGCCTATCGAGCCCGGAACCGAGGCAAGCTGGCAGGAGGATGCGTTTTCCGGCGCAATTCAGGATGGCATGATCTGGGGACGCGGCACGCTCGATGACAAGGTCTCCGTCTTCGCCATTCTGGAAGCGGCGGAGCACCTGCTCGCCGGCGGATTTACGCCGGAGCGGACGATCTACTTCGCATTCGGCCACGATGAGGAGATCGGCGGCGAGGAAGGCGCCGCCAAAATCGCCGCCCTTTTCAAGGAGCGAGGCGTGATGCTCGATTTCACCCTTGATGAGGGCATGGTGATCGTCAGCGATATGATGCCGGGCATCGATGAGCCAATTGCCTTCATCGCGCTCGCGGAGAAGGGCTATCTCACGCTCCATCTCACGGCGAGCGCGGAGGGAGGCCATTCCTCCATTCCGCCCCGCACGACCGCCATCGGCAAGCTCGCCCGGGCCATCTCCCGGCTTGAGGATAATCCGCTGCCGGCGGTCCTGAAAAGCCCGGCCTCGGATATGTTCGACACGCTCTCGCCGTATATGTCGCTGCCGTTGAAAGCAGTCATCTCCAACCGCTGGCTGCTCGATCCACTGCTGGTGCACGAGCTTGGCAAGGGGGGCGCCACCAATGCCATGGTGCGGACGACAACCGCCGTGACCATTGCCGAAGGCGGGACGAAAGACAATGTCCTCCCCTCGACCGCGACGGCGAGCGTTAATTTCCGCCTGCTTCCGGGGACGACGACCAACGATGTCGTCGATCATGTAAGGCGCGTGATTGATGATCCGGATGTCACTATCGAGATCCGGCAGGCGAACGCGCCGTCCCGTGTCTCAAGCCGGGAAAGCGCGGGCTATCAATTGATCGAGCGGACCATCCGGGAGATTTTTCCGGGCGTGCTGGTCTCTCCCGGCCTGATGCTGGCAGGATCCGATAGCAAGCATTACGAGGAGGTCGCGGAGAACAACTATCGATTTCTTCCCTTGCGCTTTGGCCCCGAGGATCTCGCCCGCGTTCACGGCACGGATGAGCGAATCCTGATCGACAATTACGCCGAGATCATCCGCTTCTATCGCCGCCTGATGGAGAATAGCGGCAGCTAGACGTCAGTGCCGCCGCGCCTGGACGATTACCGCGTCGATGCGGGCATCGCCAAGGGCGCGTTTCGCCTCCAGCCGGTGCTGTCCGCTGACCAGCACATAGCGTCCCTCTCCCATGCGAACCTGAACGGGTGTTTTCTGGCCATTTTCAAGAATATCCGCGGCCAGCTCGTCGACACGGTCAGGTTTCAGCTCCTTGCGCATCTTCGTCGGGACATAGATTTTCTCGATCTCGATTTCGACGGTTCTCATCGCTTCCCTGCTCCCCTGTTGTCCAGCGCACTGCAGAATGGCCGGCTCTCGCCCCCGTCTTTCCGATCACAAAACGCGCCGCTCCCGCGTCTCATTCCGCAGCCAGACATTGGAGTTCAAAATGACAGACAAAGGGCACGCTGATAAGTGGGAATTTTACCAGGACCACAACGCAAAACATCATAAATGGCGCTGGCGACGCACCGCGTCCAACGGCCGGATCGTCGGCGCCTCGACGCAAGGCTATGCGGAGAAGCATGAGTGCATCGAAAACGCCATCCGCAACGGTTACGTGAAAGAGGCGGACTGACGAACATCCTCTTGCACCGGAAATCATTATGGTCATACTGGGCCAAAATAATAATTCAGGTACCAGTATGACACTTTCCTCCATTCCGGAAGGCTTTCGTCCCTTCACCTCGCGCGGGCGTTATACGGAAAAGATCGGTCCCCTCTACTACAAGGACGATGGCGAGAATTTAACTTACGGCTTTCTCGCCGAGGAGGGCCATGCCAACGGCAATGGCATCATCCATGGCGGCATGCTGCTCAGCTTTCTTGATGAGGCGCTCGGCCAGATCATCTGGCGCTCGATTGATCGGCAGAAATGCGCGACCATTTCCCTCAATTGCGATTTTCTTTCCGCGGCAAAACCGGGCGACTGGATTGAGGTGCGCGCAACCATCAACAAACGCGGCCTCGCCGTCGTCTTTATCCATGGCGAGTTGGTTGTCGGCGAGCGAACCATTGCGGTCGCCGATGGCATCTGGAAAATTCTCGGCAAATAATTCACCGGAAATCTGGATGAAAGTTTCACCAGACGGCGATCAGGATCGCCTGATTGCACTCGCGCGGGCATGCAGCACATAGTTTAGTTGACCCGTCTCCCCTTCGCGGCATACCTTGGCAGAGACAGGCCAACCGTTTCGTGCTGGGGGATATCATGACGAATTTTCTTTGGGAGAAATCATACCCGAAAGGGGTTTCTTGGAATATCACGATCGAGGACAAGCCGGTTTACGCCTTGCTCGATGAAGCGGTCCGCAAATGGCCGAATAATTACGTCATTGATTTTATGGGCAAGCGCTACACCTACGCGGAGCTGGATGCGCTGGTAAACCGGGCGGCAAAGGGATTTCGCGCGCTCGGCGTGAAGGAAGGCGTCCATGTCGGGCTGTATCTTCCCAATACTCCGCATTACATGGTGTGCTTCTTCGGCATTCTGAAAGCGGGCGGAACGGTGGTCAACTATTCCCCCCTCGATGCCGAACGGGAGCTCCGCCACAAGATCGAGGATAGTCACACCGACTTCATGGTGACGCTCGATCTCGAGGTCTTGTACCCGAAAATCGCCGGCATGCTGAACCAGACGCGGCTGAAGAAGATTATCTCGGGCTGCCTGAAGGAAGTGCTGCCGTTCCCCAAAAATTTCCTCTATCCGCTGGTCAAGTCGAAAGAGATCGCCCGCGTTCCGGTCAATGATCAGAACATGACCTTCCGCGAGCTGATCGATAACGACGGCAAGATCGAGCCGAGCCCGGTCCCGGATCCCGGCGAACGGGTCGCTGTTTTGCAGTATACCGGCGGCACGACAGGCCTTCCCAAAGGGGCCATGCTGACGCATCGCAATCTGATCGCGGCCTGCCAGCAGTACCGGTCAATGATACAGGGGGATGACAATGTCCTCATCGACGGGCAGGAAAAGGTGCTGGCCGTCCTGCCGCTCTTTCATATCTACGCCCTTACCGTGATCATGAATTTCGGCATTGCCGGGGGCTATGAGATCATCCTGCATCCGAAGTTCGAGCTCGATGCGGTCATGAAGGATCTCGACAAGAAGAAGCCGACGGTTTTCCCGGGCGTTCCGACGATGTATATGGCCATCGCCAACCATCCGAAGATCAAGGAATATGACCTCTCCTGCCTCAAATTCTGTGCGTCCGGCGGCGCTCCGCTGCCGGTCGAAGTGCAGGATCAGTTCCAGCGCGTTACCGGCTGCAAACTTCTGGAGGGCTGGGGCATGACCGAAACCTCGCCGTCGGGGACAAGCACGCCGATGACGGGCAAGCGCGTCCCGGGCGCGGCTGGTATTCCGTTGCCGGGGATCGAGATCCGCATCTTCGATGTCGACGATAAGAGCAAGGTCATGCCGACGGGCGAGATCGGCGAGATTGCCCTTCGCGGTCCCAACGTCATGAAGGGTTACTGGAACAAGCCCGAAGCCACAGCCGAATCCTTTATTGGCGACTTCTTCCTGACGGGCGATACCGGCTATCTCGACGAAGACGGCTACATGCATATCGTCGATCGCACCAAGGATATGATCACGTCGGGCGGCTTCAACGTCTATCCGCGGATTATTGAGGAAGCAATTTTCGAGCATCCCTCGGTTGCCGAAGTGACGGTCGTCGGCATTCCCGATGATTATCGCGGCGAAGCGGCGAAAGCCTTTATCAAGCTCGCGCCGGGGGCGAAGGAGTTCACCATCGAGGAGCTCCGCACCTTCCTCAAAGACAAGCTCGGCAAGCACGAATTGCCGGCCGCCGTGGAGTTCCGGCCGGAACTGCCGAAAACCCTTGTCGGCAAGCTCTCGAAGAAGGAGCTGGTCGAGGAGGAAAAACAGAAATATGAAGCGCGAAAGAAAGCCGAAGCCGGCGCCTGACGGGCGATTGTCGCCCGCCTCCCCGCGCCGCGGCGGGGTATGAGGAATGTATGAGTAGTTTTCTTGCGATTGATTTCGAGACCGCCAATTACCAGCCCGACAGCGCCTGCGCCGTCGGGCTGGTCCGCGCGGAAAATGGCCGCATTGTCGCCGAGGCGTCGTTCCTGATCCGTCCGCCAACGCCCGATTTCTTTTTCACCCATATTCACGGCATCACCTGGGCGCATGTCGAGGCGTCACCCGACTTCGGCGCGCTGTGGCCGGAGATGGCGCCCTATTTTGACGGCATCGATTTTCTCGCCGCGCACAATGCGGGGTTTGACGCCAAGGTTCTGCGTAGCTGCTGCGCCCGCTTTTCGCTTCCCGCTCCGCTGCAGGAGTTTACCTGCACCGTAAAGCTTGCCCGCGGCATGTGGGAAATCCGCCCGACGAAACTGCCGAATGTCGCGCATTTTCTGGGTCTTGAGCTCAATCATCACGATGCGCTCTCGGACAGCCGGGCCTGCGCCAACATCGTGCTGGCGGCGGAGCGCGACGGCTGGTCGTTCGCAACCGGCTATGACAATGTCGGCGAGCGTTACGTCGCCATCGACCAGCTGTAGCCGAATTTATTGCGAGCGGTTCTTAAATACTATTGACGCCCGCGCCTCGCTATAATTTAATAATGATAATCATTAGCATAATCGGAGGAGCAATGATTCTCATTAGATACCTCGCCCCCGGCGCGCTCGGATCGCTTCTGGTGAAGACGGCGGAAGAGCAGACGGCGGCGCGTTCCAGCCAGCTCGCGACGACACGCGGCGGCGATGCGGAGATTCTTTACCTGTGGAATGAGCAAAAAGAAGGGCGGTCCCGCTGAGGGGAACCGCCCGCATCTTTTCCGGTCGATCGCGGCTCAGGCGGCCTGCGGTGCGTCGTGCTGAATCTTCTTTGCGTGGCGACGCGCCGAATGCCGGCCCTGTATCCGCATCGTCAGCCTGCGTGCGGCGCGCTGCAATTTGGAGCGGCTGCTTTTCGTCAGGCCGTTGCCGTTGCCGCCGCCACCACGTTTGCGGCCTTTGCCGCCCTGGTTGCGCCCATGTCGTGCTGATCTCGCTGTCATATGACTAGCCCCATTTGCTGTGCAAAAAAATTTGAGGGGCTTTTCATAAAGGCTCGCCGAAAAAAAATACAGAAAAAATTTGCCGTTGCCGTGATTTTTTTATCCGAAGATTTTCTGCAGCCGCATGGCGATCCCCATGCTGCCCGAAATCTTCAGCTTGCCCATCATGAACGCGGTTGTCGGATCAAGGTCCCCCTTGGCGAGCGCTTCGAAATTATCCTTTGAGATGGTAATCGTGCAATCGGCGTCCTTGTCCTCGTTCGAGACCGTATTCGGAACCGACGCGCCGTCCACATAGACAATGCCGTCGTCCTTGAAGTCGAATTTCAGCGTCGCATCCAGCCCACTGTCATCGCCGACCCGTTGCCGCAGACCTTCGGTGATTTCTTCCAGCGTCGCCATATTTCTTTTCCTTTCAGGATTGTATCAAAACCGTCTATAAATTGAGTTCGGGGCGGCTGTTTTCGCCCCGGGAACAGCTTGACGTTAACGTAAAGGTCAAGCTTTAATCTGTCAATTCCTGATCGCCGCCCCTTCGGCATCAGGACCGCGAAAAGCAAGAATAACAAACGTGGGAGTTTTATGATGAATTATCGTTCCATTTTCCGGCCCGGGCTTTTTGATGGGCAGTCCATCATCATCACCGGCGGGGGCAGCGGCATCGGACGCTGCACGGCGCATGAGCTGATCGCGCTCGGTGCGCGAGTGGCGCTGGTCGGCCGCTCGATGGAGAAGCTGGAGAATGTCCAGAAGGAAATCGCCCGTGAAGGCGGCGTGGCAACCATCCACAGCTGCGATATCCGCGATGAGGACGCCGTCCGCGCGACCGTTTCGGACATTATCCGCGATCATGGCGCCATCCACGGCCTTGTCAATAATGCGGGCGGCCAGTTTCCGTCGCTCCTCGAGAATATCAGCTTCAAGGGCTGGGAAGCGGTCGTTCGCAATAACCTCACCGGCGGCTTTCTGTTCAGCCGGGAAGTCTACACCCAGTGGATGCGCGACAATGGTGGCGGCAGTATCGTCAACATCATTGCCGACATGTGGAACTCGATGCCCGGTATGGGTCATTCGGGCGCAGCGCGGAAGGGCATGCTGAGCTTTACCGAAACCGCAGCACTCGAATGGGCGCCCGCGGGCGTGCGGGTCAATGCGGTCGCGCCCGGCCTGATCATCTCATCGGGGATGTATAATTATCCCGAATCATGGATCTCCCGCGTCCGGGCCCGCATTGCGTCGCATCCGGTGAAGCGCCTCGGCACGGAATCGGAGATTTCCGCCGGCATCGTCTTTATGCTGTCGGAGGCTGCGGCCTTTATCACCGGAAGCTGCCTGCGCATCGATGGCGGCGCACCCAACATCCGCATGAACTGGGATATTCCCGACCACAAGAACAACAAGCCCTACAACGGGTTTCATCTGGCCGAGGTGCCGGAATTCTTACGCGAGGAGGAATGAATGATATACGGGGCCGAGCATAAGGAGCTGATCCGCTCCCTCACCAGGTTTATCGACCAGGAGATCAACCCTTACGTCGATGAATGGGAGGCGGCGGGGGAATTCCCAACGCATGATCTCTTCAAAAAGCTCGGCGCAGCAGGATTTCTCGGCGTCTCCAAGCCGGAAGCCTTCGGCGGGCTTGGCCTCGACTACTCCTACAGCCTCGCCGTTGCCGAGACGCTCGGGCAGATCCATTGCGGCGGCGTGCCCATGGCGATCGGCGTGCAGACGGATATGGCAACCCCTGCCCTCGCCCGCTTCGGCTCCGACTATGTGCGCGAAACCTATCTCCGCCCCGCGATTTCCGGCGAGTTTGTCGCCTGCATCGGCGTCTCTGAGCCGGGCGCGGGATCGGATGTTGCGAATATCAAGAGCCATGCCCGCAAAGACGGTGACGACTATGTCATCAACGGGCAGAAAATGTGGATCACCAACGGCACCAAGGCCGATTTCATGACCATGCTGGTCAACACCGGCGACGGCCCGATGCATCAGAGCAAGTCGCTCATCATCGTGCCGATGGAGAGCCCGGGGATCACCGTCGCGCGCAAGCTCGACAAGATGGGGATGCGCTCCTCTGACACGGCGCAGCTTTATTTCGAGGACGTTCGCGTGCCCGCCCGCAACCTCATCGGCGAGGAAGGCAAGGGCTTCACCTATCAGATGCTGCAGTTTCAGGAGGAGCGGCTGTGGGCGGCGGGCGCAGGGCTGAAGCCACTCGAGAAGGCAATTGCGGACGTGATCGACTACACCCGAACCCGCGAAGCCTTCGGCAAGCCGCTGCTCGACAACCAGTATATCCACTTCCGCCTTGCCGAGCTGATGACGGAGGTGGAGGAACTCCGCTCCCTCACCTATCGCGCGGTCTATGACTATGTGCGCGACAAGGATGTGACCATGCTCGCCTCCATGGCGAAGCTGAAGGTCGGCCGCCTCAGCCGCGAGGTCGCCGACGCCTGCCTGCAATATTATGGCGGCATGGGCTTCATGAACGAGACGCCGATCACCCGCTTCTATCGCGACAGCCGCCTCACCTCCATCGGCGGCGGCGCGGACGAGGTAATGCTCGGCATTATCTGCAAATATATGGATATCCTGCCCAAAGAGCGGCGCGGCTGAGCGTCATTCAATCGCGCCGGGAGCAAGTTCCGCTCAGAAAAAAGGGTCCGCTCTGCCGGGGGTGGCAGATGCGGACCCCGTCGGGTGCGCAAAACTGACACCGCGCCCGTTAGTTGTCTTTCATCTTCTTCATGCCCCGCTTCATGGTGGCAAGCTCGGCGGCGGACAGGACCCCGTCGCCATCCTTGTCGGCAGCCGCAAAGCGCATTGAAGAGGCGGCCACGAACTCCTCCTTGGAGACCGCGCCATCACCATCGGCATCGAGGATCTTCAGCATCCGGTCGCCGTGGCGCGCTTTATGAGCGTCGCGCTTTGCCTGATGAAATGCCTTCGCTTCATCCCGGCTGATGGCCGCGTTGCCGTCGGTGTCCATCTTCTCGAACATCTCTTTGACGCGCACCGTCATTTCCTCGATCGTAACAGTGCCGGTTTTATCACTATCCAGCTTTTCGAACCGGGCAGTGACCCGCGCCGTCATCTCATCGAGCGTAATCTCGCCGTCCTTGTTGCTGTCGAGGCGTTCAAACATATCGCCCTTATGAAAGCGTTTGCCCTGCTCACCCTCGACGGCCGCAAAAGCCATAACCGGGACGGCCAGCGCCGCAATCAAAGAGCCTACGATCATTTTGCGCTTCATACTCAAGTCTCCTCATCTGATTGACTTAACCATTCAACGCGGGGCGAAAATCATTCCGTCGAAAATAATCAAAAATAATTTCCGGCCGCCCTTCGAGGATATTATTGAACAATGTTCATTTTTTTATATACTGTTCACGAAAGGAAAGGATATGGCGGCGGCAGGCAACAGAAACGCGCGCGGCGAAAGCCTCAAAACATTCAAGCGGCGGCATATCCTTGACGCGGCGCGGCGGCTCTTTGATGCGCGCGGGATGGAGGGGCTGAATATGCGCGCGATCGCAGAGGAAGCCGGCTACTCGCTTGGCGCGGCCTATGCCTATTTCCGCACAAAAGAGGAAATCCAGATCGAATTGCTGGCGGCGACCTTTGCCGAGCTTGCACGCCGGATCCGCGCCGCGGCGCTGCGGGACGGGAGTTCCCCGCTCGCAGGCTTTCATCTTTTCATGCGCTATTTTCGCGACCGGCCGGCGGAGCGGGCGCTATTGCTTGCGACGCTGCCGGAGATCGACAAGCCGGCGATGCGCGCCGCCCGCAAGGAGTTCGACAGCCGGCTTTTTGCGCTTCTTGGCCTGCTTGCAAATGCGCTCCACCACCTGGGCGGCGCGACGCCGTCGCAGGCGCAGGAGGAGACGATGGACTTCTTCACCTATCTGCTCGGCCTTCTCATGCTGCAGAGCGGCGGAAGCCTGTCGCGCCTCGGTCAGCCGGCGCAAGAAATGGTCGACCGATACGGAGAACAGATGCTATTAAGAATAACACGATAAGAAAAACAACAAGGACGTGGAAACATGAGTGACCCTTCCATAAGCGGCTATCAAGAAAGCTATCGCGGTCAGGTTCTTGCCCGCGAATGCGACGGGATGGGGCATATGAACATCCAGTTCTATATTGCCCGTCTCAATGGCGCGATGCACAACACCTTTCCCCGCACCGGGGTCGATCTCGCGGATTATCTTGATCGCAGGGTCGGCTTCGCGGCCGTGCAGCAGGACAACCGGTTCATTTCCGAGCTTTATGCCGGCGACCTTATCCATATGGAAAGCGCCATCCTCGGGGCGAGCAACAAGGCCGTCCATTTTTCACACCGTCTCTACAACAGCACGGACGGACGGCTCTGCTTCACCAGCCGGATGACATCGGTCTATCTCGACCTTGTCAGCCGCAAAGCCATCCCGCTGACCGAGGCGATGCGCCGCCAGATTGAGGCAATCAGGGTTGACGGGGAGGAAGCGGTATGAGCAGCAAACTGATCCCGGCCTATCGCGGCGGCGTCGACCAGTGGGAATGCGACCAGATGAACCATATGAACGTGCAGTTCTATATGGCAAAGGCGTCGGATGCCTTCGGTCATCTGCAAAACGCCCTTGGGCTTACCCCTGCGGTCATTCGGGAGACCCGCAAGGGCCTTCGCTTCCGGACGATGCGCACGCAATATAAATCGGAAGTGAGGTCGGGAACGCCGATTTACGGCGTTGCGGGCATCTTTGGCGTCCATGGCGACGAGATCGAGGGCTTCATTCATTTCTTCAATGATCGTGAGCAGAAGCTCTCCGCCGTCTATGAATTTACGGCCCATTTTGTGGATTTCGATGCCGATACGATCCTGCCGCTGCCCGAGCCGGTCCGCCGCGCGGCGTTGAACCTCCTCGATGCGCATGACGGCGTTTACCGCGCTGGCCCCTTCTCCGGCCCCGTTATGCCGAAAACGCCGCTCGATCACCTGTTCGACAGTGCGCGCGGCTCCGTCGATGTATGGGAGAGCGACGCCTTCGGTCATATCGAGATGCGCCATATCGTCGCCTATTTCTCGAACGCGGCAACGCATATCATCAACAACGTCGGGCTGACGCGGGCGACCATCCGTGAGCGCAATCTCGGCTCGGCCGCCCTCGATTATTACTCGGAGTTTCATGCCCCGCTTCGCAAGACCGCGGCGGTGCTGCTGCGCTCCGGACTGATCGGCGCGTCGGGAAAAATTTTCCGCTTCGGCCACCAGCTGATCGATCTCGACAAGGAGTGCGTCGCCGTCACCACCACCGTCGTTGGCTGCTACTTCGATATGACGACGCGCAAGTCCGTCGCGCTGCCCGAAGAATTCACACGCTATCCGAAAGAGAAGCTGCTGATCGCACAGCTTTCGGCGCCGGCCTAATCGCCGCGCGGCGTGAACAGCAGCTTGATGTAGGAGCGCAGGAGCATAATTTGCGACGCGAGCTTCATCGGCTCGCGCGCGGCCTTTGACATGATGATGCCGCCCTCCACGATCGTCGAGACGAGGTCGGCCACCTCAACCAGGTCGACATCGTCGTTCGGCGGATATTTTTCGGCAATCTCCGTCAGGATTTTAAGAAATCTCGCCCGCCAGTTGAGAACCCCGCTCCGCGTCAGCTCGTGGATATCGCGATCAAACAGGCGTTCCTGATAGCAGATCGTCGCAACAAGACACCCCGGATGCCCCTCCGGCAGATCCATCATCATTTCGGAGAATAATTTGAGGCCGATCAGAAAAGCGTGCAGTGGATCCTCATTCAACTCTCGCGCGCGGTTGAACAACCCGTCGAGCACGATTTCATCCTCCTGAAGGTAGCGAAGCACCAGCGCCCGGGCGAGCTCGGTCTTATCCTTGAAATGATAAAAAAAGCCGCTTTTCGTTATTTCCGCTTCCGCAATGACCTCCTCGATAGACGTCGCGCTGAAGCCCTTTGCCAGTATCGCCGTTTCGGCGATCGCCAATAGCCGTTCCCGTGTTGCAGTTCCTCCTTTTCTCATGACCATCCCCATTTTCTGTACCAAAGGTACTGTACCCGCGGTGCGGTTTTTCATTTGAGCCGGGCATTCTACCACTGTTTGCACGGAGTAAAAACATTACAGATAGTTGATATTCAAACAGAATTTGGAAAAGTGGTAAAACTGTACCGCAAACCCGCTGGTTTGGCCTCTCCCCGCGGCATATTTTCCCTTCACCACTAATGGAGGGAACCAAAATGATGCACGCAAAATACCGTACTCAACTGCCCCAGAATGTCGACAATGTCTTCCTGACGGATGGCGGGCTGGAAACCACCCTTTTGTTTCATGAAGGCTTTGAGCTGCCCTGCTTTGCCGCCTTCGATCTGATGCGCGATCTCAAAGGACGGCAGGCGATCGAGGCCTATCTCGTGAAATATATCACTATCGCGAAGGATAATCGCACCGGGATCATCCTCGATACCCCGACCTGGCGGGCAAGCCACGACTGGGGCGCCAAGCTTGGCTACAGCGCGGCAGCGCTTGAGATGGTCAACCGCGAATCCGTCGAAATGCTGCACAGGATCCGCGAGGTTCATGAGACGGAAACGACGCCCTGCGTCATTAACGGCGCAATCGGCCCGCGCGGCGACGGCTACAACCCCGCCTTCCTGATGAGCGTTGAAGAAGCCTATGACTATCATAAGGCGCAGGTTGAGGCCTTCACCGATGCGGGCGTTGACATGATCTCGGCCATCACGATGGCCTATGCGGAGGAAGCGATTGCCATTGCCAGCCTCTGCCGGGCGGCAAAGGTCCCCTCGGTCATCGCCTTCACGGTGGAGACCGACGGCCGGCTGCCGACCGGCGAGACGCTGCAAAGCGCCATCGAGCGGACGGATGCCGCAAGCGATAACGGCCCGGCCTACTACATGATCAACTGCGCCCATCCGACGCATTTTGAGAAGATCCTGAAGGAGGGCGGAAGCTGGCGGAACCGCATCGGCGGCCTGCGCGCCAACGCCTCGCGCCTCAGCCATGCCGAGCTCGACGAGGCGGAGGAGCTGGATGATGGCAATCCCTCCGAGTTCGCGGCCGAGCATGTTGCGCTCGCGCAGTATCTGCCCAATCTCGCCGTGATCGGTGGCTGCTGCGGCACCGATCATCGCCATGTCAGTGCCGTGCACCGACACTTTCACTGAGAACGACACCGGGGGTCTTTTGAGGAAGGCCCCCGGCTATCCGAAGGAGGTCATGTGATGCAATTCAGATACGACTGGGCAGAGCTGCCCGTTTCACATGAAACATTGAAAATGCCGCCTGATTTATATCGGAAACGACCCCAAAGCGCCGCCCTCACGGGCGGCGACTGGGTCTACCGGATCGCGATCATCCTCGCGGTGTTCATAGCTGCCGGGCAATCAGCTCTTTCATGATCTCGTTGGTGCCGCCGTAGATCCGCTGGACGCGGGCATCGGCGTAGGCGCGGGCGACCCGGTATTCCCACATGAAGCCATATCCGCCATGCAGCTGCAGGCACTCGTCAATGACGCGGTTTTCGATGTCAGAGCACCAGTATTTCGCCATCGCCGCCGTATCGACCGCGAGCGTGCCCTTGATCACCTCTTCGATGCATTTGTCGACGAAAACGCGGGCAATCTGGACCTGCGTTTTCAGTTCCGCCAGCTTGAAGCGGGTGTTCTGGAACTTGATGATGTTCTGGCCGAAGGCGGTGCGGCCCTTGGTGTATTCGATCGTCTCCTCGAGAACCGCTTCCATCGTCGCCGTGGCCGAGATGGCGATCTGCAGCCGCTCCCACGCCAGCTCTTTCATCAGGCAGAAGAAGCCCTGCCCCTCGCCGCCGAGGATGTTGCTCGCCGGGACGCGCACATCGTCGAAGAAGAGTTCCGAGGTATCCTGCGCCTTCATGCCGAGCTTCTCGAGATTGCGGCCCTTGTCGAAGCCGGGCGTTCCGGCCTCGACGAGGAACAGCGTCGTTCCCTTCGCGCCCGCTTCCGGATCGGTCTTCGTCACGACGATCACCACATCCGACATAAAGCCGTTGGTGATGAAGGTTTTCGAGCCGTTGATGACATAGTGATCGCCATCCTTCACGGCGCGCGTCTTGACGCCCTGAAGGTCCGACCCTGCGCCCGGTTCCGTCATGGCAATGGCGCCGATAAGCTCACCCTTCGCCATTTTCGGCAGGTAGCGCTTCTTCTGCTCATCCGTGCCGTAGTTCAGGATGTAGGGCCCGACGATTTCGGAATGCAGGCCAAAGCCCGGGCCGCTTGTCCCGGCGCGCGCCTGCTCTTCCATCATGATGATGCTGTAGAGCTTGTCCGCACCTGCCCCGCCGTACTCTTCGGGTATCGACATGCAGAGCAGGCCCTGCCGCCCGGCCTCGCGCCAGGCGTCGCGGCTGATCTTGCCGTCCTTTTCCCACTGGGCGTGATAGGGGATAATATGCTCCTCATAGAAGCGGCGAACCGATTCCCGGAAAATATTATGCTCTTCGCTGAATATTGTTCTTTCGATCATCTCAAAACCTTTATTGTTATACTGCCCGCAACCTTCCCTGTTAACGGGTGAGAGGGTATCATCCGCCGCCATTCTAGACAGGTGCGCCGCTCCTTGTCAGCAAAAAGCATCGCGCCGGCAATGGGCGGCGGGAAAAAGAAAAGCGGCGCCGGAACGCCGCTTTAAATTCCTTAGAATGCTTCTGCTTCCAGCGTCATCATTGTCCGCGCGCCGGCGCTCATCTTGACAAGAAGCGAGGAGACATCGGGGATCATCCGCTCAAAGAAGAACCGCGCCGTGACAAGCTTGGTCTTGTAAAATTCGGGATCATCCGTTCCCTCGTTCAGTCTGGTCTTGGCGATTTTCGCCATCTGCGCCCACATAAAGCCGAGAGCGACAAGTCCGAACATGCGGAGATATTCCGTGGAGGCCGCGCCCGCCTCATCGGGATTCTTCATGCCCTTCTCGGCAATCAGCGCGGTCGCCTGCTGCAGTTTGGCGAAAGCCTTGGCGAGCGGCAGGACATAGTCCTTCATCTCCGGATCCATCATATTCTCCTGGATGAAGGCATCGACGGGGTGGAAGAACTGGCGCAGGTTCCGCCCCATATTCTGCGGCAGCTTGCGGCCCACGAGATCGAGCGCCTGAATGCCGTTTGCGCCTTCATAGATCTGCGTGATCCGGGCGTCGCGGACGAACTGCTCCATCCCCCATTCATGGATATAGCCATGCCCGCCGTAGCATTGCATCGCCGTTGCCGCCATCTCGAAGCCCATATCGGTGAAATAGGCCTTGATGACCGGGGTGAGCAGCGACAGCCCTTCATCGGCGGCGCGCCGCGCCTCCTCATCGGGGTGCTTGGCGACCATATCGACCTGCAACCCGGCCCAGAGGCCGAGCGCCCGCGCCCCTTCCGTAAAGGCGCGGATCATCATCAGGTTGCGGCGGATATCGGGATGCACGATGATCGGATCAGCGGGCTTGTCAGGCGCCTTGACGCCGGAAAGCGCGCGGCCCTGCAGGCGGTCTTTCGCGTAGATCACCGCGTTCTGATAGGCAACCTCCGCCTGGCTCAGGCCCTGAATACCTACACCGAGCCGCGCCGCGTTCATCATGGTGAACATGGCGCGCATGCCCTTATGCTCCTCGCCGAGCAGCCAGCCCGTCGCCTCGTCATAATTCATGACGCAGGTGGAGTTGCCGTGAATACCCATCTTATGCTCGATGGAGCCGCAGGCGACGCCGTTCCGCGTCGCCGGATTGCCGTTTTCATCGAGCAGGAACTTCGGCACGATGAAGAGCGAAACGCCCTTGATGCCCTCGGGCCCGCCCGGGATTTTGGCAAGCACGAGGTGAACGATATTCTCCGCCATATCATGTTCCCCGGCGGAAATGAAAATCTTGGTGCCGGAGATTTTATAGCTGCCATCGTCCTGTGGCACCGCTTTCGTGCGCATCAGGCCAAGATCGGTGCCGCAATGGGGCTCCGTCAGGTTCATGGTGCCGGTCCAGTCGCCGGCGACCATTTTCGGCAGCCAGGTTTTCTTCTGCTCCTCCGTGCCATGGGCGAGAATGGCCGCATAGGCGCCGTGGGTGAGGCCGGGATACATCCCGAACGCCATGTTGGCGGAGCTCATCATCTCGGCAAAGGCGATGCCAAGAACATGCGGCAGCCCCTGCCCGCCATATTCGGGATCGGCATCAAGCCCCATCCAGCCGGCGGCGCGATATTCATCATAAGCTTCCTTGAAGCCCCGCGGAGTTGTCACCTCGCCGTCTTTCCAGACGCAGCCCTCCTTGTCGCCGACCTGGTTGAGCGGCTGGATCACCTCGCTCATCAGCTTCGCGCCTTCTTCCAGAATGGCGTCGATCATATCGCTCGTCGCCTCTTCGAAGCCCGGCATGTTGGTCATCTTGTCGATGCCGAGCAGCTCGGTCAGAACAAAGCGGAAGTCTTTGACCGGTGCGTTATAAACAGGCATTTCGATACTCCTCCTAATTCCTGAGCGGCTTGCCGGTGGTCAGCATATGCTCGATCCGGTCGAGCGTTTTATAGTTGCGGATGAGCTTCATAAAGCCCTCCCGCTCCAGCTCGAGCAGCTTTTTCTCCGTGACCGGCTGCGTGATATCCGTATCCCCGCCGGAGAGAACCCGGCCAACCTCGGCGCTCACCACAGCGTCATAGGCGGTTGCCTTGCCCATGGTGACGAAGCCGGAGACCGCCATATCGAACGCCGCCGCGGCGGTCGGCCCCGGCAGGTTGATCTCGACCGGCTCCGGCGCCTTGTAGCCCTTAACGAGGGCCAGCGCGCGTCTTTTCGCATCGGGCAGGACGCGTTTGCGGTTCATCGTGATCTGGTCACCTTCGCGCAGGATCAGCATATCACGGGCTTCCGCCGCGCTTGTCGCAACCTTGGCCGTCGAGATCGCTTCAAAAACGGCGGCAAGCGCCGGCATCGGGCCGCCCGGGCGCTTCTTGTTCAGGATCGCCCGCATCACCAGCTCCTTGCAGCCGCCGAAGCCCGGGATGACGCCAACGCCAACCTCGACAAGGCCCATATAGCTTTCCGCATGGGCCTGCACGGCATCCGCGGCGAGAACAATCTCGCAGCCGCCGCCAAGCGCCATGCCGGCGGGCGCGGCAACCACCGGGAAGGGCGCGTATTTCAGCTTCATCAGGGCGTTCTGCCCCTCGGTGATGGAGTTTTCGATCACCGGCCACATGGCGGCATTGGCGGCAAAGAGCGCGAGGCCGACATTGGCGCCGACCGAGAAATTGTCCGCATCATTGCCGATGACGAGCGCCTTGAAGCCTTTGCGGTCGATCTTGCCCGCCTCCTGCAGCATGGCGACGACATCCTGATCGATGGAGTTCATCTTGGTATGGATCTCGAGGCAGGCGACGCCATCGCCAAGATCCCAGAGGCTGGCTCCCTTGTTGGAGAGGATCGGCTCCCGCCCGCGCTTGATATCGGCGAGCATCCAGGCATCCTCCGCGACCGGGATGGGGGCATAGTCACCCGTCACCGTCATGAAGTAGGCGGTCGTCCCCTCTTCCTTGTAGAGCGGGCGATCGCCGACGGTTTTCAGGAGTTCCGGCACCGGCAGGCCTTCAGCCGCCAGCCGGTCGATGAAATATTTGTTGCCGAGCTGATCGAGCTGCTCGAACGGGCCGTATTTCCAGGCGTAGCCCGTCTTCATTGCGGTATCGATGGCGATGATGTCATCGGCAATCTCGCCGACCAGCGAGGCGGCGTAGGAAATGGTCCGCGCGAGGATCTCCCAGGCGTATTTGCCGCCCTTGTCATCAAATTCGACAAGCGCGCGAAGGCCTTTTTTTGCCGCCTTGACGGAGGCAAGGTCGGGCTTGGCCGCCTTCGCATATTCGCCGGTTTTAAGGTTGCGGGCTTCCTTGACCTTCTTCCCGCCCGCGTTGTTCATGCGGTAGAAACCGCCTTTGCCTTTGCGGCCCGTGTAGCCTTCCGCGATCATCGTCTCGATAGTTTTGACGAGCGGGTGGTTCGGATCATATTCCTTCGCGAAAGTATCGCTCGCCGGCAGCTCCTTCAGCATGGAGGCGATGACTTTCGGCCCCAAATCGATGCCGGTCAGATCGCCAAGGCCGAAGATGCCGGTCGAGGGAATGCCCATCGGCTTGCCGCAGACCGCGTCCGCCTCCTCGACCGTGAGGCCGAGATCATAGGCGCTCCGCGTCGCGACGTTCGACCAGTAGATGCCGATCCGGTTGCCGACGAAACCCGGCGTGTCATAGGCATCCACCACTTCCTTGCCAAGCTTGATATCGGCAAAGCGGCGAAGCGCCTCCAGCGCGTCTTTCCGTGTCTTTTCCCCGCCCACCAGTTCAAAGAGGCGCATATAGCGCGGCGGGTTGAAGAAATGGGTGATGGCGAAATCCTTCTGCAGGCTCTCCGGCATCCCCGCCATCAGGCTTTTCAGCGGAATGGTCGAGGTGTTGGAGGTGACAATCGAGCCTGCTTTCCGCACACCATCGAGGCGCTTGTAGAGATCCTGCTTGATCGCCGGATTTTCGACGATCGCCTCGCAGATCCAGTCGCAATCGGCAAGGAGATCCAAATTGTCCTCAAGATTGCCGGGGGTGATGAGCCGCGCGTTCTTCTTGTGCATGAAGGGCGCAGGATTCGTCTTCAGCATCGCGGCAATCGCGCCTTCGGCCAGCGTGTTGCGGTTTTTCGCATCCTTCGGCACGATGTCGAGCAGCACCACGGGAACGCCCGCATTGGCGACATGGGCGGCAATCGCCGCGCCCATGACGCCCGCGCCGATGACGGCGACTCTTTCAATGGTCATCTCAGCAGGCCTCCAGAACCGTGGCGATCCCCTGCCCGCCGCCGATGCACTGCGTTGCAAGGCCGAGCGCCTTGCCTTCGCGCTGCAGCAGGCTCGCGACCTTGCCGGTGATCCGCGCGCCGGTCGCGCCAAGCGGATGGCCAAGCGCGATGGCGCCGCCATCGAGATTGGTTTTCGCGAAATCAATGCCCGTCTCATGAATAACGGCGAGCGCCTGGGCGGCGAAGGCTTCGTTCAGCTCGACGATATCAATATCCTTGATGGTGAGGCCGGCGCGCTTCAGCGCTTTCTCGGTCGCCGGGACGGGGCCGATCCCCATGATCTCCGGCGCACAGCCCGCGACTGCGATGGAGCGAATGCGCGCGAGTTTCTTGAGGCCATGCGCATCGGCATAGTCTTCCGAGCAGACAAGCGTTGCCGCCGCGCCGTCGGTAAGCGGAGACGAGGTCGCCGCCGTTACCGTGCCCGTTTCATCGAAGGCGGGCTTCAGGCCGGCCAGCATCTCAAGCGTCGTCTCGGGGCGGATGCAGCCATCCTGCTCGACGCGCGTATTGCCATCAACGATGGGGATAATCTCATCGGTGAATTTTCCCCCCCCGCGCGCGGCCGTCGCCCGCGCATGGCTCTCGACCGCCAGCTCTTCCTGTTGCTTGCGGGAGATATTGTATTTCTTCGAGAGATTTTCCGCCGTGATCCCCATCGAAACATAGGCTTCAGGGTAATTTTTATAAAGGCCGGGATGCGGCGCCGGGTTGAAGCCGCCCATCGGGATGCGCGTCATGCTCTCGATCCCGCCGCAGATGAAGACCTCGCCCGCGCCCATCTGGATGGCGCCGGCCGCCATATGGATCGATTGCATGGACGAACCGCAGAAGCGGTTCACCGTCGTTCCGGCGGCGCCGATCGGAATACCGGCGAGAAAGCTGATGAGGCGCGCGACGTTAAGGCCCTGCTCGGCCTCCGGAAAGGCGCAGCCGATGATCACATCCTCGATATCCTTCGCATCGACACCGGTTTTCTCGAGCAGGCCCTTGACCACCTGCGCGGCCATTTCATCGGGACGAACCTTGATAAGCTCTCCCTTGTTGGCGAGAGTGAAGGGAGAACGCGCATAGCCCGCGATTACAACATTTTTCATTGTCTCGACTTCCTTTCAAGTCACATGAACCGGCAATTCCCGGCTGCTCCTGGTTCCAGCCCGCCCCGGGCTGTCGACTGATCAAATGATAAAAGCCGGTCCCAAAGGGAGACCGGTTACGCGATGGTTTTTCTCGCGCCTTTCGACGGATCGCCGCCGGCCGCGAGATAATCTTTCAACTGGCGAATGCCATCCTCGATCTCTTCGATCGCCTCGTTGATATCGGCCCGCTGCGCCTTCAGCTTTTCAAGCTGCTCCTCACATTTCGTCAGGGTGAAGGTGAGCTGCGCCCGGCTGCCGCTTTCGGGGGAGTACATGTCCAGCATCTTCTTGATATCCTGCAGGCTGAAGCCGAGCCGGCGCCCGCGCAGGATTATCTTGAGACGCCCGCGATCCTTGCGTGAATAGATCCGCGTTGTCCCCTCGCGGGCCGGATTGATCAGCCCCTTATCCTCGTAAAACCGGATGGTGCGGGATGTCACGCCGAATTCTTCGGCAAGCTCCGTAATGGAGAAGCTGGTCCGTTCGTCCGCGTCTATCTGCATTCTGGCATTCATTGATTGTTCCGATGTTTTCCCTGCCCATGAATATAGTTGACGTTTACGTAAACGTCAACCTTTCGCAGGACAACTGTCATTGGATTAATTTGCGATTTTTCTGATATAGTAGCAGAAAATCCGCGCGATGAATACGCGGGACGGAGGTGAAATATGTCGGAAAAGATAACCAGCTATGACGCGTTCTGGCCCTATTACCTGCGCGAGCATTCAAAGCCCGCGTGCCGGCAACTGCACTATGTCGGCACCAGCCTCGCTCTCCTTGCACTCATCTCCGCGATCTGGCTGAAATCGCCCGCCCTTCTCCTGCTCGCGCTCGTCGCAGGATACGGCCCGGCGTGGATCGCGCATTTCTTTATCGAAAAGAACCGCCCGGCTACATTCAAATATCCGTTCTGGTCGCTCTATAGCGATTTTCGCATGTATTTCTATTGGCTCAGCGGACGACTTCCGGCGGAATTGCAGAAGGCGGGGATTTTTACTGCCGCACAGTCCAGATATTAAAACTGAAGCCCGCGGTATTATGAATGGAATGCGACTTTGCGCCACTTCCTTCTATCCGGCCGGCGGCAGCATTTTGCAAGCTATCGGGGCAGGGAGCATTGACGCGCCTCTTCGCAGGTTCGCCGCGCGGCGCGCCCCTCGCTTCCGCCTGGAGATCGCGCGAAGTTTCCCGCCCCTCCCCTTCCCTTTATCAGCCTTTTCATGTATAGGCAGAAACATCAGTGCTGCACCTCCCGCTCATGGCTGAAAAAAGAAGGCAAATGCTCAACAAATGACGATTTACCTGCCCATTGCCGAGATTTCAGTCAATCTCTTCGTGGTCTTGGGCATGGGCGGCGCAATCGGTCTTCTTTCGGGCATGTTCGGCGTTGGCGGCGGGTTTCTGATGACGCCGCTGCTGATTTTTATCGGCATTCCCCCCGCCGTCGCCGTGGCGACCGTCACCAACCAGATCACGGCGGCCAGCGTCTCGGGCGTGCTTGCGCACTGGCGGCGCGGCAACGTCGATTTCAAGATGGGGTTCGTGCTGCTGGTTGGCGGTATCGTCGGCTCGGTCATCGGAGCCTGGATCTTCGCCTTGCTGAAATCCATCGGCCAGATCGATTTGATGATCTCGCTCTCCTACGTGCTTTTCCTCGGCACCATCGGCATCCTGATGATGATCGAGAGCATCAATACGATGCTGAAATCGCGCAAAGGTGCGCCGAAGCGCAAGAAGCTGCATCAGCATTACTGGATCCACGGCCTGCCCTTCAAGATGCGGTTTCGCAAATCCAAGCTTTACATCAGCGCGCTGATGCCACTCGGGATCGGCGCGATGGTTGGCATCCTCTCCGCGATCATGGGCGTCGGCGGCGGGTTCGTGATGGTGCCGGCGATGATCTACCTCCTCGGCATGCCGACCAGCGTGGTCATCGGCACCTCGCTCTTCCAGATCATTTTCGTTACCGCCAACATCACCTTCCTCCATGCCGTCAGCACGCAGACCGTCGACGCCGTTCTCGCGCTCCTGCTGGTTGCAAGTTCGGTAATCGGGGCGCAGGTCGGCACCCGTGTCGGCAGCAAGCTCCGCGGGGAACAGCTTCGCGTGCTTCTCGCCATTATGGTTTTTGCGGTCTGCCTGAAGCTCGCATTCGACATGGTGGCGACGCCCGCTGATCTCTACTCACTCGCCGAGGGGGGATGAGCATGGGCGCGATCCTGCAGCAGACCTCTCGGCTCCCGCGCGTTATCACGGCGCTTGCGCTTTGCGTCGGCCTTTCGATCGGCGCGAAAGGTGCAGCGGCGCAATCATCGCTGATCACCGATATCTCCTCGCATCTGATTTCAGTGACCTCCGACTTTACGGGCACGGAACTGCTGCTGTTCGGCGCGATCGAGCTTGACAGCGAGGAAGTCGGCCCCGGCACCGGCGACGTGCTGGTGACCGTCCGGGGGCCGGAACGCAAGGTCGTTGTCCGGCGCAAGGAGCGTGTTGCGGGAATCTGGATCAATACGGAGTCCGTCGAATTTCTCAAGGTTCCGAGCTTTTACGCCATCGCGAGCAGTCGCCCCGTCGAAGAAATTGCATCGCCGGAGATGCTGCAACGCCTCCGGATCGGGCCGGAGCGTCTGCGGTTTCAGCCGGACAGGCTTGGCGAGGCAAGTGAGGATTTCGAAGCGGCGCTGATCCGGCGAAAATCGCAGGAGCGTCTCTATTCCGATCAGGATGCGGCTGTCTATTTCCTCGGCAACAAGCTGTTCCGGGCGACGATCGACATTCCCGCCAACGTGCCCGTCGGCGACTATATTGCGGAGTTTTACCTGTTCAAGGACGGCGAACTGCTGAGCGCGACCTCATCGCCGCTGTTCATCAAGAAATCGGGCTTTGGCCGGATGATTTATGAAGTGGCGCATGAACATCCGGCGATCTACGGAATGACGGCCATTCTGATCGCGCTGTTCGCCGGCTGGCTCGCCTCGGCCATATTCCGTAAAGAATAACGGGCGGCGAAAGAAAGAGCATTCAAATTTGCTTCGGGGTGGACTAGGATCAGGTCAAAATGATTTCATGCCTGATTTTTCTCCCGGCAATAACAATAAGAACGGAGCGGGGTTTTTGACCGATTCCAAGCAAACCGAGTTCGTGCCGCTGGCCATAGGCGTTATGGCGCTTTCCTTTATGATGGGGATGGTCGGCCGCCTCGCATTCGAGAATTTTCCCAATCTGGTCATCCCGCTCGGCACCGAGTTTGACTGGTCCCGAAGCACCGTCGCCTCCATCTATTCCATGGGCGGGCTGGTAACCGGGCTGACGGGGCCGCTGGTCGGCACCATGTTCGACAGGCTCGGTCCGCGCAATGTCTATGGCATTGCCGTTCTCGCCGCCGGTCTCGGGCTGCTGATCTCCGGCATCGCAACGAACATCTGGCATTTCTATTTCAGCATCAGCCTGCTGATCGGTTTCGGGGTCGCCTGCAGCGGCAACGTCCCGAACTCGGCGCTCGCCAGCCGCTGGTTCCGCAAGCAGATTCCGCTCGCCCTCGCCATCATCTATTCCTCGCTCGGTGCGGGAACGCTGCTCGGCCTTTCCATCTCGCAGGTGCTGATCGAGCATTACGGCTGGCGGAATGCGCAGTTCAGTCTCGGCCTTGGGGTGCTGGCGATCCTCATCATTCTCGTCTTTCTGCCGTGGAAGCGGATATCCGCCGGGCGCAATGATCTGGAGGCACCAAAGACCAGCACGATCAGCACGCCGACGGTGAACTGGACCGTCACGAAAGCCCTGAAGACGACCTATTTCTGGGGCCTCGCCTCCGTCTTTTTCTTCACCGGCAGCGGCATGTTCTCGGTCATCATCCAGGCGGTGACCTATATGATCGAGACCGGCTTCCCGCCCATTGAAGCGTCGGTCAAGCTCGGCCTTATTGGCATTTTCATCCCGATCGGCATGCTCGGCGCCGGCTATCTCGCGCTCAAGATCGGTCTTTTCTGGACCGCCATGCTGACCTACGTCTTTACGATTGCCTCGGTCATCTGCCTCTGGCTGCTGAGCGAGGTCGATTCCGTGCTGCCGCTCTGGGGTTTCATTGTCCTCTTTGGCCTCTCCATGGGCTCGCGCGGACCGATGATCGGCTCCATCGCGGCGCGCATTTTCCATGGACCGACCTTCGGGTCAATCTATGGCAGCGTCGCCGTTGGCGGCGGCCTCGGCATGGCGAACGGTTCCTACTTCTCGGGCGTCATCTATGACATCACCCAGAACTATCACGCCGTTTTCACCTTCTCGATTATTTGCCTTGTGATCGGGGCATCGCCCTTTATCCTCAACAAGACGATCCGCGCCCAGACATGATATCAAGTTGCGGGAGGTAACATTTCAATGCCTGACATTCTGTCCCTGGACGATTTCGCAAAAGCCATTCCTGACGGCGCGAAAGTCGCCATTCCGGCGGATTACGCCGGTGTTTCCATGGCGGCGACCCGCGCGCTCATCCGCCGGCGGGCAAAAGGGCTGCATCTTATCGGCGTCCCCACCAGCGGTCTGCAGGCGGAGCTGCTGATCGGCGCCGGCTGTGTGGAGACGCTGGAGAGCTCCGCCCTCACGCTTGGCGAGTACGGCCCCGCGCCCCGCTTTACAAAGGCCGTGCGGGAGGGTTCGATCCGCCTTATCGACGCGACCTGCCCGGCCATCCACGCGGCGCTGCAGGCCTCTCAGAAAGGCATTCCCTTCATGCCGCTTCGCGGCATTATCGGCAGCGATGTTCTGAAAAACCATCCCCACTGGAAGGTCATCCAGAACCCGTTCGCGGAAGTGGAGGATCCCATCGTCGCCATCCCGGCGATCCGGCCCGATGTTGCGCTGTTCCACGCGCCGCTTGCCGATCGCGAGGGGAACGTCTGGCTCGGCCGCAAGCGCGAGCTTGTCAATATGTCGCATGCCTCGCAGGCGGCGTTCGTCACCGTCGATGCGATCAGCGAGACGAGCCTTTTCGAAAGCGAGGAAATGGCCGCAGGCGTCCTGCCCGCGCTTTATGTCGGCGCCATAAGCGTAGCAAAAAACGGCAGCTGGCCGCTTCCCTTCTGGAACGGCCCGAAGGGCGACAGCGCCCATATGCGCGAATATATGCGCCTTGCCGCGACCGATGAGGGCTTTGCAGACTATATCGCCCGGTATGTTGATCAGGAGCTTGTCGGCCTATGACGACGGATGGGGATGCGAAGAAAGCGCTTGTCTGCCTGATCGCGGGACTGCTGCGCGATTGCAACCATGTGGCGGTCGGTGCCGCCTCGCCCATTCCGGGGGCCGCGGCGCTGCTTGCCAAGGCGGCGTGGGGATCGCCGCGATATGTCAATATCCTGGGCTCCGTCGCCAACAACTTCTTCACCGGCGGCGGCGGGGAGCTTTTCGACTGCGCGGCGCAAGGGCGGATCGATGCCTTCTTCCTTGGCGGCGGGCAGATCGACGGCAAGGCCAATATTAACCTGATGGGCCGCGGCGACTATCCGACGCAGAACCCGCGCTGGCCCGGCACCTTTGGTTCGGCCTATCTTTATTTCCTGGTGCCGAAAGTCATCCTCTTTCGCGATGAACACAGCCGCCGCACGCTGGTCGACAAAGTCGATTTCATCAGCGCGCCCGGCACCTCGGATGCGAAAACCTACCGCAAGGGCGGGCCTTACGGGCTTGTCACGAACAAGGCCTTTTTCCGCTTCGACAAGGAGAAGGAGCGATTCCGCCTTGTCTCCGTGCACCCGGGAAGCTCACTCGAGGATGTATTGGAGAATACCGGCTTCAGCTTCGACTATGCAGCGGAGACGCCCTATACCTCCTCGCCCGATCCCGAACTTCTCGCCCTGCTCGAGCGGGATGTCCGCGACAAGATCGCCGAGGTCTATCCGCATTTCGCGCAGACGATATTTCCGGTGACTTCCAGCGCCTGATGGATAAAGATAGCGGGCAACAGGGAAACATAACGGCAGAAGAGGCAATATGGCAGGTAAGGGAGCCCTCGCGGGCCTGAAAGTGGTGGATCTCTCCCGCGTACTCGGCGGGCCGTTCTGCACGCAGATGCTCGGCGATCACGGCGCGGAGATCATCAAGGTGGAGCCGCCGCAGGGCGATGAAACGCGCGGCTGGGGTCCACCCTACAACGACAAGGGCCTCGCCGCCTATTTCTGCGGCACCAACCGCAACAAGCGCTCCATCGCGCTTGATATTCGCGCTGGCAAGGGGCAGGAAATTCTGTTCCGGCTGCTGGAGGATGCGGATATCCTGGTCGAGAATTTCAAGACCGGCAGTATGGAGAAATGGGGCCTCGGCTATGAAGAGGTCCTGTCGAAAAAATTCCCGCGCCTCATCCATTGCCGCGTGACGGGTTTCGGGGCGGACGGCCCCTTCGGCGGCTTCCCGGGCTATGATGCGGTCATTCAGGCCTGGGCGGGGCTGATCAGCATCAACGGCGCGCCGGACTCAGGCCAGCTCCGGCTCGGCATCCCGCTCGTCGATCTGGGCACCGGCATGAACGCGGTGATCGGCATCCTGATGGCGGTGAACGAGCGCCACCGCTCAGGCAAAGGCCAGCTTGTCGAGGCCTCGCTTTACGATACGGGCATCCAGCTGCAGCATCCCCATGCCGCGAACTATCTGATGTCGGGGAAGGCGCCGAAGCTCACCGGCAATTCCCACCCCAACATCGCGCCCTATGATCTCTATCCGACGAAAACGACGCCCGTCTTTCTGGGTGTCGGCAACAACGGGCAGTTCGCGAAGCTCTGCGCGACGCTTGGTGAGCCGGAACTCGCGAGCGATCCGCGCTTTGCTGACAATTCGCTTCGCGTCGCCAACAGGGACGTGCTCAATGACGCACTCACCCGCCTGTTTGCGGATAAGGACGGCGTCGCGGTAGCAACCGAACTGATGGCGGCCGGCGTTCCTGCCGGCGCGGCCATGTCCGTTCCCGAAGCGATGTCGCATCCGCACACGCGCCACCGCGAGATGGTGATCGAGATGGACGGCTATTCGGGCACGGGCGTTGCCGTAAAGCTCAGCCGCACACCCGGCGCGCCACAATTGCCGCCGCCCCTTTTCGGCGGGGCGGGCCGCGATATTCTGAAAGAGCTTGGATATGGCGATAGTGAAATCGATGGCCTGATCGCGAACGGGGTCCTGTTCGAGACGCCGAGCTGAACTTGCGGCGCTGCAGAAAAATAATCGCCCGCCTTGAAAGCGCCCTGTCTGCGTGGATAAGATAAGGCAGGAGCGCGCCGAGGGATGCGGCGTTCGCCAAAGGAACGGGGAGGAACCATGGTAAAATTCGGTGTCAACCAGTCGGTCGAGCGTAAAGAGGATTTTCGCCTGATCACCGGCACGGGTCAGTATACGGATGATATCACCCTGGAGGGGCAGCTTTACGGCTATATGCTGCGCTCTCCCGTCGCCCATGCGCGCCTTCTCTCCATCGATGTCGAAACCGCGAGGCAGGCGCCCGGCGTTGTCGATATCATTCTCGGCCGCGAGCTGGAAGCCAATGACGCCAACCAGCTCCCCTGCATGATCCCGCTCAAGAACCGCGACGGGAGCAACCGGGCCGATCCGGGCCATCCCGTTCTCGCGACGGAAAAGGTATGCCATGTTGGCGACAATATCGCCTTTATCATCGCCGAAAGCCTCGCTCAGGCCAAGGACGCAGCCGAACTTGTCGAAATTGATTTCGACGAGCTTGACGCCGTCGTTGATACCGCTACGGCGAACAATGGCAGCCAGCCGCTCGTTCACGATGATGTTCCGAACAATGTCGCCTTCGACTGGGCGCAAGGAAATGCGGACGCGGTCCGCGATGCCTTTGCAAAAGCCGCCCACGTCACCGAGATCGAGCTTGTCAACAACCGCGTCGTCGTCAATTCGATGGAGCCGCGCGGCCTGATCGCCGATTGGGATGCAGAGGCAGGCAAAATGACCGTCCGCATGGGAACGCAGGGCGGCTGGGTGCTCCGCTCCCTGCTCGCAAATGCAGTCCTGCATATCCCGGAAGAGAAAATCCGTGTCATCACCCCCGATGTCGGCGGGGCCTTCGGCATGAAGCTCTTTTTCTATTCCGAATGCGCGGTCGCCGTCTGGGCGTCGCGCAAGCTCGGCCGCCCAATCAAGTGGATCGGCGAGCGGAGCGATGCTTTCCTTTCCGACACGCAAGGGCGCGATCACGTCACGCGGGCGGCTATTGCGCTGGACGCTGACCACAAGGTTATCGCGCTAAAAGTCGAGACGAATGCCAATATCGGCGCCTATCATTCCACCTTTGGCCCGATGATCCCGACCATGGCCGCCGTCAAGGTTATGCCGGGTGTCTACGATATTCCGAATTTCCACTATCACTGCATCGGCGTCTTTACCAATACGGTGCCGGTTGATGCCTATCGCGGCGCAGGGCGGCCGGAAGCGATCTATATTATCGAACGGCTGATGGACAAGGCGGCGCGCGAGCTTGGCCTCACGCAGGCCGAAATCCGGCGGCGGAATTTTATCCCTGTGAGCGCGATCCCGTATAAAACGGCGACGGGCTGCCTTTATGACAGCGGCGAGTTTGAACGCCTGATGGACCGCGCGCTCGAAGTCTCGGACTGGAACGGCTTTGCCGCCCGCAAAGAACAATCGGCAACGCGCGGCAGGCGGCGCGGCATCGGCATGTGCTATTATATCGAGGCAACGGCCGGCAACCCGACCGAGACCGCGACGATCCGCTTCACCGAAGATGATCGCGTCACCGTCGCCGTCGGCACGCAGTCGAGCGGACAGGGTCACTCAACGGCCTATGCGCAGATCGTTGCCGAACGCCTTGGCGTGCCGTTCGAGAAGATCGAGATTATCCAGGGCGATACGGATAAAATCCGCACCGGCGGCGGCACCGGCGGCTCGCGCTCGCTCACCGCACAAGGCCCCGCGATCCATGCCGCGAGCGACGAAGTGATCCGCAAAGGAAAGGAACTCGCCGGACATTTTCTCGAAGCGGCAACGGTCGACATCGAATTTTCTGCCGATGCGGGTGACTTCTCCATCGCCGGAACCGACCGCCGGATCGGCATTATGGAGCTTGCGCATCGCGCCAGGGGCCTCGGGGAGCTGCCGGAGAACCTTGCGGAGGGGCTGGACACCGAAGCGAGCTTCACGGTCGATGCTTTCACCTATCCCAACGGCTGCCATATCGCCGAAATCGAGGTCGACGACCTCACCGGCCAGACCGAGGTGGTGCGTTATGTTATCGTCGACGACTTCGGAACCATCGTCAATCCGGCGCTGGTGCGCAACCAGGTCATTGGCGGCGTTGGGCAAGGCATCGGCCAGGCGCTCACCGAACATACCGTGTATGGCGACAACGGGCAGCTGCTCACCGGCTCCTTCATGGATTACGGCATTCCGCGCGCCGACAATATTCCGCTCGATCTGCATTATGAGACCATCGAGGTGCCCTGCACCATGAATCCGATGGGCGTCAAAGGCTGCGGCGAGGCGGGCTGCATCGGCGCACCGCCGGCGATCATGAACGCCCTCATCGATGCGCTCAGCGATCTCGGCGTACCGCATCTCGATATGCCCGCGACACCGGGGCGGGTGTGGGAAGCAATCCGCGAGGCGAGTGCGAGAGCGTCTTGACGCGCATTTTCATTGATGCCGATGCCTGCCCGGTCAAGGATGAAGTCTACCGCGTCGCCGGCCGGCATCGGCTGATGACATATGTCGTCAGCAACAGCTGGATGCGCATTCCCGCAAGCCCGCTGATCGAGCAGGTGATTGTCGATGACGGCTTCGATGCCGCCGATAACTGGATCGCCGACAATGTGACGGCCGGCGATATTGTGATTACATCGGACATCCCGCTTGCCGATCGCGCGCTGCAAAAATCCGCCATTGTGCTTGGCCCGACGGGCAAGCCGTTCACCCAGCAATCCATCGGCATGGCGCTGGCGATGCGAAGCCTCAACAGCCATCTTCGCGAGACCGGCGAGATCGCGGGATATAACGCTGCGTTCAGCAAAAAGGACCGCAGCCGGTTTCTGAATGAGCTCGAAAACACGCTTCAAAAACTCCGCAAAAAATAGCCGTTTCCTGCCGCTTTTCCGCCGCATTATTTCCGCTTGTAAATTGCCCCAATAAAGCTACTTAATTTGTTTGCCGGCGAAACGTTCGCCGCGCGGGGCTGCCGTCCCCATTTCCGGTCTGGAGACCAAATCACATGATGTTAGTTCGCACGTTTGTCGCGCCAAGCGTCGTTGAAGGTGTAGGTGTATTTGCAGCGGAACCCATCAGGAAAGGCACACGTATCTGGCTGTACACGCCCGACTTTGACCGCCTGGTACCACTCGAGTGGATGACCACGAGCTCGCCTGTCATGCAGGAGTTCCTCAGAAAGTATGCCTACCCCGCACCGGGAGACCCGGACATGCTGGTGATCGAGCTCGACAATGGCCGAATGATGAACCATTCGGAAGAACCGAATACCGACTTCACCATGATCACCGAAGGCTTTGCGCGCCGCGACATTGCCGAAGGCGAGGAACTGCTCTGTGATTATCGTGAATTCGACCCGGAGTTCGAATTGCTCCCCTCTCTCCTCTCCGAGTTTGCCGCGCGGCGCTCGGGAAAGCAGACGGGCAACGGCGCCTACTGATCGCCCGGTCGGTACAAAAATTATTGCATAGCCGTCGGGGCCTCCGTCCCGGCGGTTTTATTTTGTCCCCCGCCGTTGTCACGCCGGGTAAATGACGGTGCCATCCCCGCGAAGGCATGCGGCTTCTGTCGGTCTCGCCATCTCGACGCGGCCGGGCGCCATCAGGTGACGCACCTCATGGCCATGCAACAGCAGATAATCCGTGATGATACGCCGGTGACAGCGCCACCAGACGGCCTCCGCGCACATGATGGCAAGAGGTCGCGCCCCGCCAATCTTGAGAAGATCGCCGAAGGCCTCCTGAAACGGGGCTTTTAGTGCATAGTCCGCGTAGTTGTGAAAGCCATGCACCTTCCAGTAGCCGTTCAGCCGCTCGTCGATATCCGGCTGCTTCGCCCGGCGTCCGCCGAGCGCCCGCATATGCCGATAACCGATCTGATGGTCGGCCAGCATCGCCGCAAACGGATCTTCGTTAAACGCGGGATTGCTGCGCGATTTCGGAAAGGCGCGAACATCGACAAGCAACTGCACGCCGGCATCCTTCAGCATGCCGATGATCGTCTCCGGCGCACGGTTTGAGTGGCCGATCGTGGAAAAGCTGCATTTCATGACCCGAGCCTGGTCAGCGCGCCCTCCTTGTGAGCGGCGATATGATCTGTCTTGTCGCTCTTTATCTCATATTGCGGCGCCTCGGCCGCGGCGCGGCGACGATGCCCCTTGTAGTCGAAATCCGCCTCGTGAATTTTGATGATATGGCCGCTCACCCGCCCGGCCTCGGAATTCCAGCTGACATGATCCCCCACCTTGTATTTCGCCACGGCGCTCTCTCCATTCCATTCAGATATTCTGATATTTGAAATGTTCCACCGCGCCGCGTTGTCAACCGGAAGATGCAGGAATCATCGCCTATACGGCACCCGGAAAGAAACCAAGCACTGTCCCGCCCAAGGCCACGAGCAGCACAACAATCCACGGCGGCGCTTTCCATCGAGTGAGCAAGATAAATCCGGCCAAGGCCAGCGCGAAGTCGTGAGAGTTCTGGATCGCGCTTGTCCAGACGGGGCTGTAGAGCGCCGCGCCGAGGATGCCGACAACGGCGGCATTGGCGCCGCGCATCGCCGCTTGCGCGACGGGGCGGGATCGGAACATATCCCAGAAAGGGAGCGCGCCGACCAGCAGAAGGAAGCCCGGCAGGAATATCGCGGCAAGGCCGATCGCGGCCCCGGCAATTCCGTTTGGCTCCACCCCCATGACGGCGCCGAGATAGGCCGCGAAGGTAAAGAGTGGCCCCGGCACGGCCTGCGCGGCGCCGTAACCGGCGAGAAACGCATCCTGGTTCACCCAGCCCGGCGCGACAACTTCGGCCTGGAGGAGTGGCAGCACGACATGTCCCCCGCCAAAGACGAGCGCGCCCGCGCGATAGAAGGCATCGAAAAGAGCGAGCCCTTGCGCGGTGCCCGCCGCGAGGGGCAACAGGAACAATAGGAAAAAGAATAGAAAGAGAGATATCATGCCGGCCCATCTCGGCACAGCAAAGGTCAAGTGCCCTGCGTTCGCCTCGGGGCCGTTACGACATAGCCATAACCCGGCAAGGCCGCCAATAACGATGGCCGTAATCTGCCCGGCCGAGCCGGCGACAAAGATCACGATCAAAACGGCGGCAAGCGCGATGCCGGCGCGTGCCCGGTCCGGCGTAAGCGCCCGCGCCATGCCCCATACGGCTTGCGCCACCACGGCAACGGCGACGACCTTCAGGCCGTGAATGAGGCCCGCTCCCCATGCCCCCTCGAACGCGGCAGCGCCCATTGCGAAGAGGACAAGCAATAGCGCGGAGGGCAGTGTGAAGGCCGCCCAGGCGGCCAGCGCTCCAAGCGGGCCGCCGCGCAGCAGGCCGAGGGCGAAACCGACCTGGCTGCTCGCTGGACCGGGTAGAAACTGGCAGAGCGCGACCAGATCGGCATATCCGGCCTCATTGATCCATTTCCGGCGTATGACCAGTTCATCGCGGAAATAGCCAAGATGGGCGACAGGACCGCCAAAGGACGTCAGGCCAAGTTTCAGGAAGGCGGCGAACACTTCGCCCGCAGAACCTCCCGGCACGGCGCGGCCTGCCCTGCTCTTATCCTCCGGCGACGTCATGCACCCGCTCCCGGAGTATCTCCTGCGCGCCGGTGAGTGCTTTCATACTTCAAGGCCTTGCAAGATAGATGCAGTGACGGGATGGGCGAGCCGGTCCGGCGCGGGTTGGGAGAGCGTCGGCTTTCAGGACAGGTCGCCCGATTAACCCCGAAAGCAGCTCTCGGTGCTCCATATCTCAACTGCCCCAACGCGCCCTCACAACCGGTTTTCGATATCGAGAGCCGATTGTATGGACCCACCGGCACTCCCGCAAGAGCCGTCAGACACCACTTGTAAGACGACACTTAGAACTAACCGGGAGGGATAGGTGGGATATTGCGGGATATATCGGGACGTATCGGGATGCTGACAAAAAAAACGGCGCTTTCCTGCGGTGTTGAAGGTCACGTTAATGCAGGTTTAACACAGATTTATACCTAGTCAAAAATTCGGCGCTGCGACACTTAGAACGCCGTCGCGACACATGGTCTTACCCGAGGCCAAAAAATCGGCGCCGCCATCACTCCGCACTCCAGTAATAGCAAAAAGCCGTTTAATCCAATGGCTTAGTGTTATTAAGGAGCACTTAATCACGACGATATTGCCATGATTGGCGCCATATAATCGCGGTGCAAACATGCAATTCGTGTTGCATGCTTTTTCTTTTGTTGCATGTTCTCCTAAGCAATTGAAATATATGGAATAATGACTGTTTCTGAAATCAATCAGGTGTGAACAACATGCAACTTTATTTTTGCTCACCTCGCCGTTAGAACCTAGAAAAAGATAAAAATAATACAATTACATGGAGCGTTGTTTATACTAGGCGGAAAAAGGAGGGGCGATGATCAAGTTTCTGGAGATCATATGGGTGGCATCTGAGGTGATGCTTAAAATTGCCGGTATAATATTCTGTACCGTCCTGTTAGGCATACTCGTGTGGTTCATGGTTTTACTCGGGCGCGATGACGAGGATGCGGCGGTTGTCGAAAAGCCGCCGAAGACGAATTTTGTGCTGTCAGCCTTTACCGTGCCGGTGGACCTCGAAGATGTCCGGCGGGCAGTCAAGGAATTCTTTCAGGCATGTCCTGGTGCGTCCGATCATTGGGGGGATGTGCAAGATGCCTCAATCTCTCTCATCCGTGATGCGGACGACAAAGCGTGGTACGCCCCCGATCCCACTCCCGGGGTCGCTTATGGCTGGACGTATTTTTTTGACATAACACTCTGGATTTCGTTTGAACCCGCGTTTTTCCCGCCAGAGGCCTCAGGCGGGTCGCTGATATATATGATCGGCTGGGAGGGTAGCCCCGGAATGGTCGCCAACATCCATGACGAGGCGGGTTTCGGAACATCTTTTTGCGGATTGCCACCTGTTGAGACCGATGGTGAGGTCTTCGTGCCGTGGAATTTTACCCCGGTGCAGGAGCTGCCTGCGCCCTCAGAGCGCCCTTAATCCCGCTAGGACCCGCCCCAAAACCGCGAAATCAACCGTATCATCTGGCCCTATCTCATAGGGCTCAAAATGCTTGTTATCGCTGGAGACCCTGATTACGCCGCCGGGCATTGACTGGAGGCGCTTGACGGCGATTGTGTCATCCAGCCGCACAATATAGATGCCATCGCCGGGCCGACCGGAGAGGTCAATCTTTTCAATCAGCACCAGCTCGCCGCTCCGGATTGTCGGCTCCATCGAATCTCCCTTTACCGGCAGGATCGTGACACTTTGCGGCGTGACATGGAAGGTGCTGCGCAGCCATGCTTCATTCAGATGCATCACATCCGCGACCCTTTCCCTTTCAACCAGCGATCCATTCCCGGCGCTTACCGAAAAATCCATCACCGGTATCGCGATGAAGCCTTGTTCTTCCTCGCCCCCAATACTCCCCGTAATCAGCCATGAAAATGATTTGTCTGCCGCACTTAGAAGTTTGCGCAGATCCTCAAAGTAGAGATTTTTAAGTCCCTCACTTTTGTATCTCTCGATAGACTTTTCCGACTTACCAATTAGTTCAGCAGCTTTTTTGTTGCCGCCGACGATGCTGATAAGCTCTTGAAATCTCTTGTCAATATACTTGCCGCCCGTCATCCCGTCCCCGAGATAGACAAATAATAGGGGTTATCCTTAATTTTGTCTTGATTAACCCTAATATTTGTCTATCATTCCTTTAGAAATCCAAAACACCAACCCAAAAAAAGAGAGGCGGCCAGGCCAATCTTTTTTGAGCAACCTACGAGGGGCATGTGACCAGCACAAAAACCCGTAAATGGAACCGGCATTTAATCCTCGCGGAAATCAAAAGCCGGTTTGGAACGCTCAATGAATTCGCGGATACCACGCCGTTGAAACCGTCGCATTTTTCCGTTGCACTGGCGCGTCCCTATCCCAAAGCCGAGGCACTGATTGCCCATGGTTTGGGTATCGATGCAAAAGAGCTTTGGCCGGACAGATACCGCCATAGCGAGAATCCATCCGACACGCACAAACCTACCCCACAAAATTCGGGTAGTCACCGTCAAAAAGGAGCTGCGGCATGAACAGTCAAAATGACCGCGCTCCATCATTCATCAACGGCCTCCCGGGCGACGGACCTGCCACCGTTCTCGCCTGGCTGCCGGGGGTGGGGCGGATACCTCCCACCGTTTCCCACCCCCTATCCACTTTCCAAACGCAGGTTTGATCATGAGTTTTGTCGAGTTGCAGGTTAGTAAAATTTTGGCTGCAGATCGCCTGCGGCAAGCCGATCCGGATTATATCGCACTGCTCGCCCAGTCCATGAGCGAGCGTGGTTTGATGAGCCCGATTATCGTGGGCGAAGTGTCTCACAAAGCATCCAGCAGAGGGATGTATCCATTGCTCGCCGGGATGCACCGGCTGGAGGCCGCAAAGTCCCTCGGGTGGGAGACGATCCCCGCCTTGATCTCTCCGGAGGCGGACTTTCTGCAGCGCCGCTTGATCGAGATCGACGAGAATCTGTTCCGGCGCGAACTCTCTGCTTTGGATCGCGCCGTCTTCCTACAGCAGCGTCAGGAAATCTATGAAGTTCTTTTTCCCGAAACCCGCGCCGGTGTGGCCGGAGGCCTTGGTTTTCGCGGCTTAACAAACGAAAAAATTTCGTTTGCTCAAAATACGGCTGAAAGAATAGGGCTCACACCCCGTTCAATTCAGATGTATGTCCGCCGGGCCAAGCGGATCAGTCCCGATGTCCGCGAGAAAATCGCCACAAGCTGGATCGCCGACAGCGGCAAGGAGCTGGATGCCCTCGCCAAGCTGGAACCGTCCGAGCAAATGGCAGTCGTTACGGCGATGCTGGGAGAAGAAAATCCGCCCAAATCCGTCAAGGCCGCCCTGCAGATCATTCGCGGGGAGGAGCCGGAAACCCTCTCCCCTGAAGAACAGCAAATGGCAAACCTGCAAAAGGCATGGGTGAAGGCCAGCGGCAAGGTGCAGCGGCAATTTATTGCCATGCTGCGCGAGCTGGAGGTCATCTGATGGCGGTCGTTCGGGGGGATAAGGCAACGGGTGATTTGTTGAGCTGGGAGCCACCACAGCCGCGCCAGTCCTTTACGGAAGATCAGGTCCGCGCCGTCTCCCTCTCCGCCCGCTTCGCCAAGGCGATTGCGCTGGCGCTGAAAGAATGCCCACTCGACCGGGCGGAAATTGCCGCCCGGATGTCAGACTACCTCGGCGTTAACATTTCAGAGGCAATGCTAAATGCCTACGCGAGCGAGGCGCGGACGGATCACAATATCAGCCTGCACCGCTTTGCCGCCCTCGTCCATGCAACGGGCGACTGGCGGCTGCTTTCCACTCTCGTTGACCTGTTCCCTGTCGCGGTGGTTGATCGCAAATATCTCGATGTGATCCACCTCGCCCAGATTTCCGAGAAGAAACGGGAGCTGGAGGCCGCCGAAAACCAGTTGCGTCGCGCCGCGAAGTCGGAGGGGCTAATATGATTGCCGCCTGGTACACCGCCGCGGAAATCGCTGACCTGAACATTCCCGGCTTGCCGACAACCCGGCAGGGCGTTATGCGACTTGTCGAGGTTGAGCAGTGGCAAGCGGAACGGACGCGTTGCCGTCCTCGCGCGGGTCAAGGGGGAGGTGTCGAATACCACATCAGCCTCCTTCCTGCCGCAGCGCAATCGCTCCTCGCCCTCCGTTCTCTTAAAGCCGGCATGTCGCCCGTGCCACTGCCTGAAGCCCCGCCAGTAACGACGGAACTGCCTCGGCGCGCCTGCGTGAAGCGGGATGCAAAAATGGCGGTGCTGGCGCTCTATGATGCCTATGCGGCGGAGAGCCGGGACACTGTCGAGATGACCCGCTACGCCTTCACTATACTTTACAATGATCGCAACATCCCGGCCGTGCAAAAGTGGGTTTATGAGGCCATTAAGCGGGTCTCAATCAGCAGTTTAAAAAACTGGCTACGCCTGCGCGATGCGGGAAAGATCAGCGCGCTCGGCGGGCAGTACGGCAACCGTCGCGGGACGAGCTTGTTCGACACCGCTTTCGACGGCGCGGTCGCGAAATTTATTGCCGCCCATATCATCCATCAGCCGCACCTGACGGCCGCGCATATCCGCGACTTGCTTCGGGACGAGTTCGGCGAGATGTGGTCCGTTGGCGACGACCTGCGGTCCATCCCGAACATCCGTTCTTTGCAGCGGTGGATGGGGCAGTGGAAAAAGGAAAATGCCGAGATATTGATGAAGATCACAGATCCGGATCGCTGGAAGAACAAATATCTCGCCGCACCTGGCACGGCAAACGCTTGGGTCAATGCGCCAAACCAGCTCTGGGAGATCGACGCTTCCCCGGCCGATGCCCTTTGCCTGGATGGTCGGCAGAACATTTACTGCGTGATCGACGTCTATACGCGGCGGATGAAGGTGCTGGTCAGCCGCACACCAGCGACCGTTTCGTCTCTCCTCCTGATCCGCCAGGCGATCATGGACTGGGGCGTCCCTGAAATCATCCGGACAGACAATGGATCTGATTTTACCAGCCATGCCTTCGTGCGCGCATTGACGTCGCTTGGCATCCGTCAGGATGTTGCCGCGCCCTTCACGCCAGAGCACAAGGGCACCGTCGAGCGCGCCATCGGAACGCTGCAGCGCGGCTGCATGCCGCTCCTGCCCGGCTTTATCGGCCATAACGTGACTGACCGAAAAGCCATTGAAGCGCGACGGGCTTTCGCGCAGCGGCTCGGAGAAAAGGACGCCAAGGCGTTTACAATCGAGCTGACCGCCGATCAGCTGCAGGACCGGATTAATCAGTGGGTTGAGAATAAATATCATCACAACCCTCACAAAGGCCTGTCCGGCGACACGCCCTGGGCCAAATACAACGCCTGGCATGGATCGGTTAAGCGCATCGAGAATGAGGATATCTTGCACATCCTGCTCGCCGAGGTGCCCGGCGTGAGCGGGATCCGCACAGTCGGCAAAAAAGGCGTCTCGGTCGAAAATAACTTCTACTGGTCGAACCTGCTGCAGGTTGGTCAGAAGGTACATGTTCGCTTCGACCCGACCGATCTGGGCCGCATCTACTGCTTCACGGAAGATCAATCGGAATTCATTTGCGCCGCGACTAATGCGGAACTGATGGGCATCGACCCGATAGCAGCCGCCGCCACCGCCAAGGCGGCACAGAAAGATTTCATCCGGCGCGGTACGGCGGAGCTGCGCAAAGAGGCTAGTAAAATTAAGCCCGCCTCCGTCGCCGATGCGGTCCTGCGACAAGCAGAGCGTGACGCTGAGGCTGCGATGGAAGGCGCAAAGCTCC
Organism: Sneathiella sp.; assembly: GCF_036844445.1. Lineage (GTDB taxonomy): Bacteria > Pseudomonadota > Alphaproteobacteria > Sneathiellales > Sneathiellaceae > Sneathiella. The sequence continues at coordinate 324,963 of NZ_DAIUFV010000002.1, forward strand.
TCGCGTTTCCAAAGGCACCGGCCGTCCACAATACGGCCTTCACGGAGGCAGCTGCCGACGCGCTGTTTAGCCGGACACCGGATCTGCCAAGCGGTCCTGCCAACGAGGCCGAACGGTATGAGGAGGCCCTGATCCGGCAAGAGAAACTGGCCCGCAACCGCGCCTCAATCAGCGTCGTGGACGAGGCTAACAGCAGGTACGTCAAAGCCAAGAATTTGCAAAAACGCATTGCGGCCGGCGCCGATGTCGATGCCGCCGACGAGAGCTGGCTCTTGCGGTACATCGACAGCGCCGAATACCGCACGCGCCGCAAGATGGAAGAGGATTTTGGAGAAAACTTCTTTCAGGGATGAGTGGCCCGGAGGCACCCGGACCACTCAATAAGTAACCGAATTAGTTCGATTAAACAGAGGTTTCATTATGACAGAAATACCAACGATTGCACCCCTAAAAAATGTCATGCTTTTTTCCGAGATGGTAGAGCGGACAATGGCGCGTCCGGCGCACCTGCCGGGCATGGCAACCTTTCATGGGCCGAGCGGCTTTGGAAAGACCTTCGCCGCAACATACGCCGCCCATATCCACCGCGCTTATTACCTTGAAGTCGGGGCATTCTGGACTGTCAAAAGCTTCTGCGATGCCCTGCTGGAAGAGACAGGACCATTGGTCCGGGGGACCATTTCCGAGAAAATGAAGATCATTATCGAGCGTCTGCACGGCTCGCGCCGCCCTCTCATCATCGATGAATTCGACCACATGGTCACGGACAAGAAGATTGACCTTGTCCGCGAAATTCATGACGCCACCAACATCGCGATCATTCTGATAGGCGAGGAAATGTTACCGCAAAAACTCGGCCGCTGGGAGCGGGTGCACAATCGGATATCTCAATGGGTAGGGGCCGAGCCCGCAACGATCTCTGACGCAGCTCACCTCGCCAGGCATTACTGCAGGGAGATTGAAATATCGGAAGATGTGATCAAGGCAATTGCCGTTGCCTCGGAATTCCGCCCGCGCCGCATCTGCGTCAATCTAGAGCAGATCCGGCAAGCGGCCATCGCCAAAGGCTTGACGGCGATAGGCATGAGCGACCTTGACTTTAAGTGGTACACAGGGACGGCCCCGAAAGGCCGCGCCTTTGACGCGGCTCTAAAGCGGGGGCGCGGCTGATGTCTATGAAACCCGTTCATAAGCGCGGGAAAAGAAATCGCGATGAAATGTGGCGCGTTATGCTGGAACTCGGCACCTTTACCAGAAAGGATATCAGCCACCTCTCAGCTATCAATGTTGGCACCGTCGGTGATTATTTGATCGGCCTTGAAAAGGCCGGATATGTCTACGTCGAGCGGAAGCGCATCCAGAAGAACGTGACACATAACACTTACACGGTCATCCGCCGAGAGCCGGAAACGCCGCGTATCCGCAAGGATGGATCCCTCGTCACACAAGGTCTCGGCAATGAACAGATGTGGCGGGCGATCCGGATGCTCAAAATGTTTACATATGAAGATCTTGCGCTGCATGCGAGCACGGAAGAAATCCAAGTAAAGCCCGGCTCCGCCAGAAAATATATCTCTCACCTTTATCGTGCGGGATACATCACCTTGATTGAACCCTCATCTCCCGGCGGCAAACTCGCTGTCTATTCTGGTAATCCCGCGCGATGCAAAGGTCACCTTCCTCCCAAAATCCAGCGGGGCAGGCAGATCTTTGATCCCAATCTGAACAAGGTCGTCTGGACGAAGGAGGATGACAATGGCTGATGTCAGAACATCACATGACCGCATGAGTGCCGCCTGGGGGGACAGTGCCCCGGACTGGGTCCTCGCTATGGCTAAGCGCTGCGATGAGCTTAAAAGCCAGCGCAAGGTAGCGGATATGATCGGCTATTCGACGACGGCGGTCAGCATGGTTCTCGCAAAAAATTACGCGGGCGACATTGCAGCAATTGAAGAAGCCGTGCGCGGCGCATTGATGAAAAAAACAGTGCAATGCCCGGTGCTCGGCGACCTGCCCTCGAACGAATGTTTAGCTCATCAAAAGCGCCCGTTTTCGACTGCCAACAGGCTGCGTATCCGCCTCTATGAAGCCTGCCGTTCCGGCTGCCCTCACTCCCGTCTCATTCAGAAGGAGACCAATGATGCTGTCTAGAAACATGCAAAACACCGCCAAGTATATCCGCTGCCTTCATCACGCGGCGAAGAGCGGCCAAGAGATCATCTTTTCACCCGTCGCCCTGCGCCAACTCTCTGAAATTCTCGAGCAGGCGGCCCGCGATGCCGCCGCGCTTGAGCGGAATATTGTACACCAGCCCATGCTGGTCGCGGGTGCAGACACAACCAACGTCATCCATTTTCCCGAACGAGGAGACATCTCATGCTGAATAAATTCTTTGCTCGACCGGCCCTCGTCTCGGTGACGTTTATGCTCATCGGCTTTCTGCATCGCGAGCTCGGCGCGCTCTTTTTCGACATCCTCAACGGCATGTTCTTCAGCCTGTCGGTTCTCGCCGTGCTGATGGGAGGTGGCGCATGACATCCCAGGACGTCATTCGCCTGGTCGCCGCGCGCTTCGGGGTCAGCCGCGCGGAAATCCTTGGTTTCAATCGATCCAGAAACCTCGTCCGAGCCCGCTTCACCGCCATCTGGATACTGCGCCGCGCCTTCAGGAAAAGTTCTCTCCAGGTCGCCCGCACCTTCAGCCGGCGCGATCATTCGTCAATCTTAAATGCAGAGCGGCGCGCCGAGCTGTTCTTTTTCGGCGACCTCGAGCTTCGGGCAATCCGAGATGAATTGATGCATGTAATTAAAGAACGGCTCCAGAACGAGGAGCGAACTCGCGTCATCGCCAAAGTCAAATACACGATCCCCTCAAATATTGCGAAGGAGTATCTCCATGACAGATCAAAACATTCCTGACGGCTTCTTGATGGACCCGCAAGGTCGCCTCTGCCGGATTGAAAACATCCGCCCGCAGGACCTGCTCGTCGATCAGACCGTCACCAAGATCCGGGATTACGCGCTGGATCTGTCCGCGCAGATCACGCGCTTCAAGCAGCATACTTATGAGGATGTTGCAACGACACTCGACATCCTGCGAGAGAAGTACGGATCGAACCGGGGCGGCGCGAAGGGCAACATTACGCTGGTCAGCTTCGACGGCCTCTCAAAGGTAGAGGTCCAAGTACAGCAACATATCGACTTTGGGCCGGAGCTGCGTATCGCCAAGGAGCTGGTCGATGAATGCATTCTGGATTGGTCGTCAGAGAGCAAGGCGCATGTGCAGAGTCTGCTCAATCACGCTTTCTCGGTCGATAAAGGCCGCGTTAATCGCGAGGCGCTGTTTAGTTTGAAACGCGTCGAAATTGATGACGAGCGCTGGCGCCAGGCAGTGCGCGCGATCAATGACAGCATCCGCGTCACCGGCAGCAAAAGCTATGTGCGGTTCTACCAGCGGGAGACGGCAGAAAGCCCATGGGAGGCTATTTCCATCAACATCGCCAACGCGTGATCGTCGATGGATCAGGCCGACATGCTTATCGCGATCACGGCACTGGAGATTGCCGATGAGCATGTCCGCTGGGCGCTGGGTCAAGGATGCTGTCTGGAAGAAATCCTGATATCCGTTGACCCTTATTTCATGCCGGTGCACCTCAATGCCAGCATCGTCCGATCTGTGATCGCATCGCGCTGGTTGGATCTTCAAAAGGAGGTTGAGAATGAACGCGATATTGTCATCATCTGAAATCAAGACTGATCTTACATCGGCTGCCCTCCGCGCGCTTTGGCACTCGGGCGGTGAATGCTCCCCTCACGACCTGATCGCCGCCGGTCATTGCGAGAGCACTGTCGCAAAATATGGAAGTGAAGCCATCGCCGCGGCCTTCGATCTCTATCGGAAGGCGAGGGCAAGCTGATGGCCCGCCGCGATCAGATGACGCTGGCCTGCCTGGAGCTCTCCATGCGGGCGAGCGCCTACGGGCGGGCGCGCGGCAGTGAAAACCGCGACCGACTGGTGACCGCTATGCTGGACGTGCATTTCAAGTTGCCGCTCGATGCCGATCATTCCGCTCTCAACATTGCGGACGCACAGCGGATTGTCCGTTCCGCGCTCCGGCTGGGGCGCTCCTATGGTATGGCCGGCCCTGACTTCCGGGTGATCTTCAACGAGGTGGTGGAAGAGGCTCCGCGTGGCCGCCACAAAGTGCTGGCCGAGCTATGCAGCGCGCTGAAAGGAAAGGTGCTGTCATGAGCCGGAACGCACTGATCGCCCTTGTTCACATCGGCAAAAAGGAACTGGGTCTCGATGACGCCACCTATCGCGATATGCTTCGCGGCATCACCGGCAAGGAGAGCGCCTCAAAGATGAGCGCGGCGGAGCTGAACCAGATTGCCGATGAGATGAAGCGGCAAGGCTTTAAAGCGAAGCATCGCCGCGCCGGCAAACGCAAGATGGCGACCCATCCGGAGGCGCGCAAGATGCGGGCGCTCTGGATGGCGCTCTACGATCTCGGCATTGTCGCGGATCCGCGCGAGAGTGCGCTGGCGAACCATGCCCGGAAGGTGACCGGCGGGAGAAGTCGCGGCGTTGAGGATATTCACTGGATCAAAGGCCAGAACGCCTACAAGGTTATCGAAAGCCTGAAAGCCTGGGCGGCGCGGGAGGGCGATGTCGACTGGTCATCAGTCTCCGAGTTGCGCGGCCGTGACGTTGTTATCATCCAGCGGCCGCAGCAGCGTGTGATTGAAGCGCAATGGGAAATTTATGCACGGCTAAAAGACAACTTGCCTGCCCTGCCGGCAATCGCCGCCGGCGTCTCCACGAAGGCATGGCCGGATGAATTTGACGAGCACGATTTCCTTCGCTTGCAAACCGCGCTCGGCGCGAGCATCCGCGCGGCCAAAGCCAATCACAAAGAGGCCGCCAATGGATGATATGCCCCGCATTGGTCGATCTATGGTCTTTTCGCCGGCCTGCCGCCTGCTCGAGTTTTATCCCGATCTCGCGGCGCATGATCGGCACATGACCGAGGCCGGCTTCGCGCTTGCCCCTCGCGCGCGGTTGTGGCGACGTTCTGCATGTCAGCTCGCCCTGCGGCTGGTCTGGCGTAACCGCCAGACGGGGGCCTCCGTTGTTCTGTTTGCCGTTCACGCTGTCAATTGAGGAGGGAACCATGATCCCCGAAAGTCTCCGACAAATCGCTGCAGTGATCGGGACCGGCCCCGCAATTATCCTTTGCGCCGAGTTCGGCGGCACCGAGGAATACATCCCTAAAAAAATTACGGATGATCACAAGATCGCGCAGCTGATCGGCCTGCCCGCCGCGCTCAAACTCGCAAAGGAGTTCGGCGGCGAGCGGCTCGACATCCCGCGCGCGGTTGCCGTTCATCGCGGGAAGCGTGATTTCAAGATCCGGGCGGCCGTCGCGGCAGGCGCATCGAAGCGAAAACTTGCCCGTGAGTTCGAGCTGACCGAGCGGCGGATCCGCCAGATCACGAATAGTGGCGATGAGGATCCAAATCAGGGCAACCTGTTCTAGCGTCGCCGGCAAAAATCAGATACGGTATTGCGTTATCCCCTCGCCTGCCCGGAAGCTCTTCCGGGCATTTTTTTTGTCCGCAACCCCCTAGCGTAAAAGCCTCTTTAACAGGCCTTTTACGGGGGCTTTTTGATGGATAAGCGTGCGCGGGCTATCGCCTATGTGCGGGCGAACGAGGGCGGATTTTCCGACCATCCGGACGATCCGGGCGGGGCCACCAATCATGGCATCAGTCTGCGTCACGCCCGCGCCGTCGGTGATATTGACGGCGACGGTTTTGCCGAATTTGATCTGGATCGCGACGGGCGGGTGACGGCGGAGGATATCCGCGCGATGCCGATGAGCACGGCTATCGGATATTACGAACTGCTCTACGACAAGTGGCGGATCGGCGAAATCGAAGAGCCCGCTATCGCCATCAAGATTTTCGATCTCTGCTTTCCGATGGGCTTCGGCGGCGCGAGCCGCGTTGTTCAGCGGGCGTTGCGCGCCTGCGGTAATCCGGTGCTCGAGGATGGCGTGATGGGTAGCAAGACAATTGCAGCCATCAACGGTATGGGGCAACCGGCCTATCTGATGATCGCCCTCAACTGTGAAGCGGCCGGCTATTTCCGCTGCCTCAAGTCCAAGAGCTTTGAGGCCGGCTGGCTTACCCGCGCCTACAGGCTTCCCTTCCAGGAGAAAATATATGATTAAATTTGCCGCCCTTCTGGCCGCGCTAATGCTGTCGGCCTGCGCCGGTGTAACCGCCAACAATCCACAAGGTTTCGCCGGGATCAATAAGGCCGAAATCAGCTTTAATCCGGATGGCAGTCCGGCTCATGCGCTGATCCTCGGCGGCAAGGAACAGGAAGAGATCCTGCTCACCGTGGAAACCCCCGCTGGCCTCAAGGTCGATTATGCAGCAACCGGCATCAAATCCTTTGACGGGCAGATGATCCGCGCCGCCGTCGAGCAGGCGGTCAGTGCCGATGTCAGGGAAGCGATCCCCGGCATCGTCGATGGCCTGACCAGCGCCCTCACACGGGTGCTGCTGCTGCGATGATACCGCCCGCTCTTAAAAATGGTTTTGGCCAGTTTGATCTGACCATCGCGCATTTTATGGCAGTGCTCTCGCGGCTCGCCTATGCCGAGCACGATGCCATCGTCAAATGGATTGCGGCCAATCAGTACGACTGCCGATATCTGATGATATCCGTGCAAAATCATCAGGCGGTAATCTTCTTTTTTGACCGGCTGACAGTGGTGGCTTTCCGTGGGACCGAGTTCGATTATGAGGACATTCTGACAGATTTAAAAATCACCAGGGACCGGCTGGAACGGTGCAGTCTCGGCAGCGTGCATAGCGGGTTTAACGCCGGCGCGATTGCTCTGGCGGATCCGATCCGCAATGCCCTGGAGAAGTATCGTCATCGGGGGCCGCTTTATTTCACCGGGCACAGCCTTGGCGGCGCGCTGGCCCAACTGGTGCAATGGCGACTGTCGCATGAGGATGACATTGCAACCTACAGCTTCGGCTCGCCGCGCGTCGGCGACGGTTTGTATGCGCTGAACTACGGCAGTCGATATCAGCATTTTCGCATCGTCAATGCCTCCGACATTGTCCCGAATGTGCCGCCCTCGACGCTGGGGTATGAACACGGAGGGTCGTGGTATTACATCACGTCGGGCGGCGAGATGATTACCTGGCCCAATTTTTTTCGTCAGCTGGCCGACCAATGGTGGGATGTCGCCAAGGGGCTCGCCGATGGGCTGACCGGCGGCATTCCCGTCCGTCGTTTTACCCGCCACCGGATCAACGAGTATGTCGACCGGCTCGCGGCGCTGGCGGTGGCAAATGGCTGACGCGGTCGATCACGCGCAAGAGCTCTCGGAGCTGCAGCTGCGCCTCGCGATTACCGGCCGCCGCCGGCAGATCAGCGCTGAGGCGCGCGACGTTTGCGATTGCGGTCGCGATATTCCGGCCGCCCGCCGCGCGGCGGTGCCGAATGTGCAGCGCTGTGTGTTTTGTCAGGAAAAGATCGAGAGGGACTTCGCGTGAAATTACCGGAGATGAATTTGACCGAGTTATTGCTGCTGATCAACACGCTCTGGATGCTCGTGATGTCGGCCATCGGCTGGAGCGTGTCCCGGTCCAAAGCGAACCGCGCGCACATTGAGGATCTTCGCGCAAGCCACGGCAAACGGCTCGATACCCATGCGGATCGGATCACAAGACTGGAGGCCAAGCAAAGTGATATTCCATCAAAAGACGACGTCACAAAGCTGGCGCTAGAAATCAAGCAGCTCGAGGGATCATTGCAGCGCTTCGGGGCCGAACTCAAGGGCATGGAAAATATCAGCAAGATCCTGAAAAAGCAGATCGACATGATGGACGGTTTTTTGAGGACGACGAAATGACCGATTACAATGAGTTTCTCCGCCGCCATCGCCGTCTGACGATCCTGCGCATTCTCGACGAGGCTCCGGGCTATAGCGCGAATGAAAGCCTGCTACATCAGGTGGTGGTGAGCTTCGGCGACAAGGCATCGCGCGATCAGATCCGCACGGAAATTGTCTGGCTGGAGGAACAGGGGTTGCTCCGGACCAAGCGTATCGCCGATCTCTATGTCGCCGAGATCGTCAAGCGCGGAAGCGAAGTCGCAAAGGGATTGGCGGTGGTGCCAGGCGTCCAGCAACCCTCGCCGGAGGATTGACCATGGGCCGCAAATCGAGCGTGACAGCGTTGCCGCCGGCGATCCTGAAACAGGTCCAGTTGCTCATCCAGCAAGGCCGGACAATTGACGATATCACTGCACATTTGAACGAGCTGGATCAGGATGTTTCCCGCTCGGCCGTCGGCCGATATGCCAGGGATTTTTCCGCGTCGCTCAAAAAATATCAGGACGCTCAGCAGGTCGCCGGGCTATGGCTGAAGCAACTCGCCGCCGATCCTTCGAGCGACGTCGGCATGCTGCTCGGCGAGATGCTGAAAACCCTCGCCTTCCAGACGCTGGCCGACATGGGCGAGGGTGACAGCGCCGATCCCAAAGATATTATGTTCCTGGCAAAATCCATCAAGGATATTGAAGGCGCGAACAAGCTCTCTATCGAACGCGAGCAGCGCATCCGCGAGCGGGTCGCCAAGGAGGTGGCAAGCGCCGCCGCAGACGCGGTTGACGCAGCCGCCCGCGAAGCCGGGCTCTCCGCCGCCACGGCTGCCGCCATCCGGAGCAGTATTCTCGGGCTCAGAAAATGACGATCAGCGCGGAAGAGTGGACAGAGCTCCGCCGGCAAAGCACGCATCGGCTTCCGGATGCGCTCACGGCCATGCCGGTCGAAGACGTCCTGCTGCGCTATCAACGGGAGTTGCTGGAGACGACCAGTTTCTCGCCGGTTGTCATCGTCGAAAAGTCCCGGCGTATCGGCGCGACATGGGGCATTGCCGCCGAGGCGGTGCTGACGGCCGCGAGTGGTCGTACAGCAAAGGGGATGGACGTCTTTTATCTCGGCTACAACATGGAGATGACGCGTGAGTTCATTGACACCTGCGCGATGTGGGCACGCGAATATCTGACTGCCGCGCTTGAGGTCGAGGAATTTCTTTTCAAGGATCAAGGCGAGAGAGAAAAAGACAGCAAAGACATCCTCGCCTTCCGGATCAAATTCGCATCCGGCTTTGAGATCGTCGCGCTTACCTCCCGGCCGCGTTCACTGCGAGGCCGACAGGGCTGGGTCATCATCGACGAGGCCGCTTTCCACGACGAGCTCGAGGAGCTCCTGAAGGCGGCCCTCGCGCTGCTGATGTGGGGCGGCCGGGTGATGATTATCTCGACGCATGATGGCGTGGAGAACCCCTTCAACAAGCTGATCGAAGAAGTCAAGGCCGGGCGCAAACCCTATGAGCATCTTAAAATCACCTTTGATGATGCGTTAAAAGACGGCTTATACGAGCGGATATGCCTGGTTTCCGGAAGGGAATGGACGCCCGAGGGCGAAGCCAAGTGGCGCGACGATATCCGCGCCTTCTATGGCGACGCTGCGGCGGAGGAGCTGGACTGCATCCCGACCCGCTCGGGCGGTGTCTGGCTGCCGCGCGCACTCCTCGAAAACTGCGCCGAGCCGGATGTGCCGGTGGTCAGCTATCGCGCCGCGGACGGCTTTGTTGATCTGCCGGAACCGATCCGCCGCGCCGAAATCAACGACTGGTGCGAGCAGACGCTCCTGCCGCTGCTTGCCGGCGTGCCGCCCCACCTCGCCTCGTTCCTCGGTCTCGATTTTGCCCGCGTGAAAGACAAGACGGTGCTCTGGCCGCTGCAAATTGACACCGGCCTAGTTCGCCGGACGCCGTTCCTTGTCGAGCTCACCAATGTTCCGTTCGAGCAGCAATGGCAAATCTTTAAATATGTCGTCGACCGCCTGCCGCGTTTTTCCGGCGGCAAGCTGGACGCAACCGGCAACGGCGCGTTCCTCGCCGAGCGTGCCCGACAGGAGTATGGCGTGCAGCTGATCGAAGAGGTGAAGCTCTCAGTCAAATGGTATGAGGAAAACACTGCCCCGTTTAAAGCCGCGTTTGAAGATCAGACGATCAGCATCCCGGCCCATGAAGATGTGATCACGGACTTGCGGGGTTTCCGGCGGATCGACGGCGTGCCCCGCATGCCGAAGGATTACCGCCAGCGCGGGACGGACGGGACCGAGCGGCACGGCGATAGCGGCATTGCCGCCCTGCTTGCCTATGCAGCGAGCCTGCAGGACGCGCCGGAATATGACGTCATGCCGGTCGGCCGTGCCGCCCGGCGGACGGTCGACGAGATGAGCGACGATGATTTTTCGCCAGGCGTTGGCACAAAATTTAAAGTTTCAAAAGGAGGTTGGTGATGGCGGTGATCCTTAATTCTGACGGCACGCCAATGCGTAAAGAGGTCCTTCTCGAAGAGGTCGCCGCGCCGACAATGACCGGTGTGCGCTCGGTTCTCGCAGGCCATCCGGCGCAAGGACTGACGCCGCCGCGGCTTGCCAGCCTGCTCCGCGCGGCCGAGCAAGGGGATCCGCTATCCTACTTTGAGCTCGCGGAAGAGCTCGAGGAAAAAGACCTGCATTATCTCGGCGTCATCGGGACGCGGAAGCGCTCGGTTTCGGGGCTGGAGCTGGTCGTCGAAGCTGCCGATAACTCTAAGGCGGCACAGCTGCATGCCGACTTCGTCCGCGATGTTCTTAACCGCGATACGATCCAGGAGGAGCTGTTCGATGTTCTGGATGCGACCGGCAAGGGCGTCAGCTTCGTCGAGATTATGTGGGAAAAATCCGCGAAGCAATGGACGCCCGGACGGCTTGAATGGCGCGATCCGCGTTGGTTTACCTTCGCCGTGACCGACGGGCGCACGCCGCTCCTCCGCGACGGCGCAAGCGGAATGCCGCTGCCGGATTTCAAGTTTATTTTCCATGAGGTCAAGGCAAAGAGCGGCATCCCGATCCGCGGTGGTCTCGCCCGCGCGATCAGCTGGTACTACATGTTTAAAAACTTCGCGGTGAAAGACTGGGTCGTCTTTGCGGAAGTCTATGGTCAGCCGATCCGCATCGGCAAATATCACAAGATGGCAACCGAAGAAGATAAGGCGGTCCTCCGGCGGGCCGTGGGGATGATTGGCACAGACGCCGCCGCCATTATCCCCGACAGCATGATGATCGAATTTGTCCAGGCGGCGAGCAGCGGTGGGTCAAGCGGAAGCGGCAACGGCGGACTCTATTCATCGCTCGCCAACTGGATTGATCAGCAAGTATCAAAAGCAATCCTTGGCCAGACGACGACGACCGATGCAATCTCGGGCGGTCATGCCGTTTCCAAGGAACATCAGGAAGTGCGTCTCGACATCCAGCAATCGGATGCACGCCAGCTCGCCGCGACCCTAAATCGCCAGCTGGTTCGCCCGCTGATCGATCTAAATTTCGGACCGCAGGATGTGTATCCGAAGCTCTCGCTGCCGATCCCGGAAAGCCTCGACATGCAAGCCTTTGCCTCCGCCGTGAAGACGGCGGCGGATGCTCAGCTCAAAATCCCGGCCAAATGGGTGCGCGATAAGATGGGCATCCCCGAACCGGAAGAGGATGAAGAGGTTATCGGCAATGCACCGCTCATGCCTGCCTTCCCACAACCCGACACCGAGAATGCGCGCGCCAGGCACTCCGGCACCTTCGCGCTCGCCGGGGCGGCAAGCCGACCAATACGCGATATTGATCAGCTGACGGAGGCGGCCATTGTTGCCGCTGACAGTGCGGCCACAAAAATGATAGACCAGGTCCGGGAAATCATGGAGAGCTCCAGCGACCTCGCCGATTTTGCGAGCCGCCTGCTCGACGCCTATCCGGATATGGATGTCCGGGAGATGGGCGACGTGATTGGCGAGGCGTTGGCGGTTGCTGATCTGGCGGGCCGGGCGGCATTACTCGATGGCTGACGGTCCCCGCTTAGAGCCCGTCCATTTTGAGGAGGCAATTGATTTCTTCCAGGGCAAACTCCGGATGCCGACGGCGACCTGGACGGACATCTGGCGGGAGCAACACGCCCGCGCTTTTGTTGTTGCCGGGGCCATGAAGGATGATCTGCTCAAGGATTTCCAGTCGGCAATCGATAAGGCAATCAGCCAGGGCACCACGCTGGAAGAGTTTCGCAAGGATTTTGATCGCATCGTCGCGACCCACGGCTGGCAATATAACGGCGGGCGGAACTGGCGGAGCCGGGTGATTTTTGAGACCAACCTGCAGATGGCATATTCCGCCGGCAAGTGGCAACAGATCCAGCAGGTCAAGAATGCGCGCCCCTACCTCCGCTATACCGCGCTGCAGGGCGGCGACCGGCGACCGGAGCATCAGGCCTGGCACGGCACGATCCTGCCCGTAGACGATCCCTGGTGGCAGACGCATATGCCGATCAATGGCTGGGGCTGCAAGTGCTCCGTGCAGAGCCTCTCGGATCGTGACCTGCGCCGATACAAGCTGAAGGTTTCAGACAAAGCCCCGCCGATGGAGATGGAGGAGCGGACAATCAACACGCCCTCCGGCCCGGTCACCCGGCAGGTGCCGAAGGGGATCGATCCTGGCTTTGATTACAATGTCGGGGAGGCTGGCTGGGGGAGAAAGTATCCAAAGGAAGTCCGTCAGGAATTCCTCGATAGCGGGATAAGGGAATGGGAACCGCTTTATAAAAAGGACTGGCAGGAGCTCGGTCGGCCCGCCGACGTTCCCGTCGACAATCCAAGGGCAAGGTTGGGAGAGCGATTAAAAACAGACGATGAAATGAAAAAGGCCCTTCGTACGATCTTCGGAGCGGACAAAAAAGTTATGGACATGGTCGTCCCCCTCCCTGACGGCTCAGCCTTCCAATTGAACTTTGATAATCTGGCAGGTCACCTCAAATTAGAGAGAAGTAGTTATTTGCCCTTCCTTCCCGAACTGTTGTCAGATCCGTTCGAAATCTGGCTGGCTTTTGAAAAAAGCAGATTTAATGGACAGGTCGCATTGCGAAAACGATTTGTCAAATCCGTCTACCTTCCGAAAATCGGCCGTTTTGTTTTTGTGGCAAATGTGGTGCGCGGCAGATTTGAAGGATGGACCTATTTCAAGGCTAGAAAAAAATCAGATATTAACTCTGTGCGGTATGGGAGACTGCTCTACGCACGAGATGAAAATATCGAGGCTGGTCAGAAGTAGCCTGCTGGCCACCCAGTGATGTTTATAGGAGGCTACTTCTCCAAACATCACCTTCGCTGGAATTCATATAACAATTTCTGCTGATGCATTCAACCCCCTCCCCAAGCGATCCTGATTTTAAGGCCCGTGTGGGGCCTCTGTCGGCTTGAGGGGTATCGTTCCACCTAAATCACTGCAGCGGCGAAATTTGACCGTTTAACACCCCTTTAACGGCGACGTTGCATGGGCGGGCGATCTGCGTTTGTCGGAATGTCGGATAAATGGCGCTGGCCGGAAGGACTTCCGGGCAGTCTGCGGACCGTGCTCCCGCCATACTCACCCACGAACAGTACGGCTGCAACCTCTTTTTATCGGGTGATATTTTGGCGGAGCGTATCGCACATTTTATTGTCGAGCTGAAGGCGGGATCGGACCACCAGTGGGTCCACCTGATGCCCGCCGGTGAGTTTCGCGCTCACGAGTTTGACGGCCGCGCCGGCTGGACGCTGACCTCGGCCGAGAAGGTTATCGAGAAAAGCCTGTCTTTGGGCCGCGATATCGTCATCGACTTCGAGCACCAGACCGATAAAGCGGCCGCGAATGGCCAGCCTGCGCCTGCCGCTGGCTGGATCAAGCAGCTCGAGGCGCGTAGCGATGGCATCTGGGGCCGTGTCGAATGGACGGCGCGCGCCGCAGAGATGCTCAAGAACCGCGAGTACCGATACATCAGCCCGACATTCGCGCACTCTAAATCCGGTGAGGTCCTGGCGATCCTGCGCGCTGGTCTCACTAATGATCCGGCCCTATCACTCACCGCACTTGCATCTAGCGAATATGGAGATCGAGAAAACATGGAAGAGTTTCTGAAAACTCTGGCGGCCGCCCTTGGCCTGCCAGAGGACAAGGCAACGGACGTTGCGGTCTGTGCCGCGATTAAGTCCCTGGCGGAACAGGCCAAGAGCGGATCGGCCGCTGTCGCGCGGCTCGCTGAGGCAGCTGGTCTTGAAAAGGCGGCAAAGGTCGACGACATCGTGGCCGCCATCGCCGATATCGCCAAAGCAAAGGCCGAGGCCAATACGGCCGACCCGGCGAAATATGTCAGCATCGACCAGTTCAAGACGGTGGCTGCGTCGCTGAAGGATCTCCAGGACAAGGTCAATCTGGAGACGGCCACCGCCACAGTTGATGCCGCCGTGAAGGCTGGCAAGGTTCCGCCCGCGATGAAGGAATGGGCGCTCGGTTATGCAAAGTCGGATCCGGCAGGCTTCGCCAGCTACATCGAAAACGCGCCAGTGCTCGCGGGCGAGTTCCAGCTTTCTGCCCAGGTTGACACAGCGACCGGCCTTACGTCCGCCGAATTGGCGGTCGCGAAGGCGATGAATTTGACGGCGGAAGAATTCGCCAAGTCCAAAAAAGGAGCCGCCGCATGACTGCACTCACCAATGGCCGTCCGATTGAAGAGCGGGCGGGAATTCTGTTCACGGATCCTGTCGCCGCCGCGAAGAAAATCTACGCGGGCGCGCTTGTCTGCCTGGACGCAAGCGGCAATGCAACACCTGGTGCTGTCTCCGCGACGCTGAAGGCGCGAGGTGTCGCGCGGGAAACGGTCGACAACAGCGCGGGCGGTGCAGGTGCAGCCACCGTCACGACCGCAAAGGGCATCTTTCCATTCGCGAATTCCGCGGACACCGATGAGATCACTCGCGCCGACATTGGCGGCACGGCTTACATCGTCGATGACCAGACAGTCGCAAAAACACATGCGACGAATGCCCGGTCGGCCGCAGGCAAAATCATGGACATCGACGAGTACGGTGTCTGGGTCAAGATCGATTAAAGGATCGTTTAAATGATTATCAACGGACAAAATCTCCGCACCCTCAATGTCGGATTTAACGCATCGTTCCAGCGCGGCTTTGATGCGCCGGAGGTCTACTGGCAACACATCGCGACCCAGGTCAACTCCACCACGGCCAGCAACGAGTATGGCTGGCTCGGCAACATTCCGGGCTTTCGTGAATGGTTTGGTGATCGCGTCATTCATCAGATCTCGGCGCATGGTTATGCCATCAAGAACCGCAAGTTCGAGCTGACCGTTGGCGTGGCGGCGGACGACATCAAGGACGACAATATCGGCATTTACTCACCGCTCATGGAGGAGATGGGACGGCAGGCTAAAATTCATCCCGACCAGATGGTGTTTGAAGCATTGCTAGGTGGCTTCGACACCGCGTGTTTCGACGGGCAGTATTTTTTCGACACTGATCATCCTGTTGGCCTCGGCAGCAGCAAGGACAGCGTTTCCAACTTTGTCACCGGGTCCGGTTCGCCCTGGTTCCTGATGGATACCAGCCGCGCGCTGAAGCCGCTCATCTATCAGAAGCGCGAGGATTACAACTTCGTCGCCAAAGATAATCCGGATGATGAGAATGTCTTTCACAAAGACCAGCTGCTCTACGGCTCCAGCGGCCGCGGCGCAGTTGGCTATGGCTTCTGGCAGCTCGCCGTCGGCGTGAAGGATACGCTTGACGCGGAGGGCTTCCGCGAGGCGCGCAACATGATGCGAGCTTTCAAGAATGATGCCGGCGTCCCGCTCGGGATCAACCCCAAGACCCTGATTGTCGGTGCAGGCAACGCGGACGCCGCGCGCGATGTCCTCCTGCGCGACCGCATTGACGGGTCGAGCAATCCGGACTTCAAGCTCGCCGAAATCGTCGAAGTCCCGTGGCTGGATTAAGAGGAAAAATCTGATGGCCGATACACCCAAAACCAAGCCCGAGGCAACGGCGCCTGATCCAAAAGGGCGGACGCCCGCCCTCATCATCCGCGCCGTTAAGGATGGGTTCCGCCGTTGCGGCATGGCCCATCCGAACGAGGATGTCGAGCATCCTGCGGGGACATTTACGGAGGCGCAGCTGGCGGCGCTGATGGCGGAGCCTGGCCTCATGGTCACCGTTATTACAGACCCGTCCACCAAAAAATAATTCCAGCGCAATGATCCTGCCGTCGCGGTGCGGTGCGGCGTGTATGCCAGGGGAGCGCAACATAGGGTCAGCCACCGCATATGGCTGACCCGTTTTTTAGAGGTCTTTAAGTGGCATATATCACGGCTCAAAATCTGAAAGATGCATTTGGCGCTTACGTCATCGAGCAGCTCGCCGACCGTGACAATGATGGCGATGCGGTCAAGATGACCGCCGCGATCGACGATGCCATTGCCCTTGCCGAGGCCGAGATCAATGCATATCTGGCACCGGTTTATCCGCTGCCCTTTGCGACGACGCCGCCGATTGTCGCGCGGCTCGCCCTCGACCTTGCCCGCTACCAGCTCTCCACCGTCAACCCGACCGATGATGTCCGCGCCCGCTATAAGGATGCCATCGCGCTGCTCGAGAAATTTGCCAGTGGCGTTGCCGATCTCGACCTCACGCGGGAGAGCACGAACCCTGCCGTCGTCGCCCCTCCCCGCGTTTTCGGGCGCACCGAGATGAAGGGGTTTTAACATGGTTGCGACGATTGAATTTCGCCCTGCCGCCGCCGACAAGATCGCCGCTGCATTCCGCGAGATCGGTCGTGCGGATACCACACCGCTCATGCAGGAGATCGGCGAAGAGCTCCGCACGTCGGTCGACTTCCGCTTTGAGAATGAGGAGGATCCCGACGGGAACGCCTGGCTGCCGATCTCTCGTGACGGGCCGATCCTGCAGAAAAGCGCGCGGCTGCGTCGATCCATCACCTATAAGGCGACCCGCCGTAAAGTTCGGGTCGGCACGAACGTTATCTATGCTGGCGTGCACCAATATGGCGCGGTGATCAAGCCGAAAAGCGCCGCTCGTCTGGCGTTCAAAATTGGCGACCGGATGATCTTCGCGAAACAGGTCACCATTCCCGCCCGGCCCTATCTCGGCTTCAGCCAGGATGATTTCGAGGCCATTCGCGAAATCGCGATGGACTTCCTGCGGCGACGGCTGGAGGTGCTGCCATGAGCGCCGCCGCCGGATGGATCACAGATATCGAGAAGGGGATCATTGACCTCGCCGCCGCCGCTTTTACCCGCGATGGCAAGTCGGCGCTCAAAACCGTTGGCTCGTTACCAGGCGAATTCACGGCGGAGAGCGTGGCGCAAATGCGGATCGAGACACCGGCGCTTTACGTCCTGTTCCTCGGCGGGCGTCTGACACAAGGCATGGATGACCGCATTGATACGAGCTGGGCGCTTTATGCCGTTACCTCTCACCAGGGCGGCCAGGTACAGCGCCGGCATGGGGACACGCGAGAGATCGGCGCTTATGAAATTGTCAGTGTGGCCGTCGCGGCGCTCAATGGCGTGACTGTCGCCGGCTGCGGACCCTTCCGGATCGCACAAGTTGAAAACCTTTTTACCGGTCAGCTGATGAAGCGCGCGATTGCGGCATATGCCGCGACTTTTACGCTGCCCGTCGATGTCCCTGGCACGCTCGATCCCGAAACCGACCTGGCTGATTTCAACATTTACCATTCCGACTGGACGGACGAGGCGGACGATCTGCCGCTCCCGCCCGGCGACCATCCTGTCAACCACATCGACTTGAGAGAGAGCGAATGAAACAGACGATCCATGTCGTCCCCGCAGCGGGACTTAAAGTCATCAACCCCGACAAGCCTCTCGGCGCAGCGGATGTGTACCTGCCGCCGGAAGGGGCTGTCGTCGAGACTAGTGCGTACTGGCTGCGCCGGGTCAAGGACGGCGACGTCACATTGAAATCGCCGGCAAAGTCCGGGCAGAAAAAAGGAGCTGATGCATGAGCATGATTGCTTTCAACCAGGTGCCGGTCGATCTTCGCCGCCCCGGTCAGTACATTGAATATGACAACCGCCGTGCGGTCCGCGGGCTTGTCGGCATGCCGCGCAAGATCCTCATGATCGGCCAGATGCTTTCCACCGCGACGGTTGCCGAGGCGACGCCTGTCCCGGTCACCGACCCGGCCGGTGCCGCCGTCGCCTTCGGTTACGGCAGCATGCTGCATCAGATGGCAATTCGCCTCCGTGATGCCAACAACTATCACCAGCTCGTCTGCATGGGGCTGGCGGACGCATCTGCCGGAACTGCCGCATCCGGGGACATCAGCTTTACAGCAACCTCGGTTAAGGCCGGCACGCTCAATCTCTGGATCGGTGGCCGGCGGATCCGCGTCGGCGTCAAGACCGGGGACGCGGCCACCGTCATTGCTACAGCCGTTGCAGCTGCCATCAATGGCGATGGCATGCTGCCGGTGACAGCTGCAGTCGACGGAGAAGATGCCTTTAAGGTCAACCTGACCGCCCGGCATAAGGGCGAGCTTGGCAACTCTATCGATGTCCGGATCAACTATTATGATGACGAGTTCCGCCCGCTCGGCCTCACAGTGGCGATCACCGCCATGTCCGGCGGCACGGGTAATCCGGAGATTGACAGCGTCATCGCGGCGATGGGGCCGACCTGGTACACCGATATCATCACGCCCTATACCGACGCCACCAATCTAGCGGCGCTGGAGGCGGAGCTCGAGGATCGCTTCGGCCCGATGGAGATGCAGGATGGGATCGCCTATTCGGCGAGGGCCGGGACGCATGGCGCTCTCTCCACCTTTGGCGATGGCCGCAACAGCCCGAGCGTGACAATCATCGGCATCAATGGTTGCCCGACACCGCCTTGGGAGATCGCCGCCGCCTACGGCGGGGTCATCAGCTTCAATGCTGCGATTGATCCCGCCCGTGATTATCAGACACTGCGCCTGCCGGGCGTGCTGGCTCCGGCGACCGATGCGCAGTTTACCGATATGGAGCAGGAGCTGCTGCTCTATGAGGGCATCACGCCAACTTACTGCGTCGGCAGTGACGTGCATATCACACGGGCGATCACGACCTACCAGGTCAACGCGCAAGGGCTGGAGGATACGTCCTATCTCCGGCTCGTGACGATGACGCTCCTCGCATATCTCCGCTATTCGGAGCGCCACACAATCGCGACGACCTTCCCGCGCTTCAAGCTGGCTGACAACGGCACTCGACCGTCAGCCAACGTGATCACCCCGGACGGGATCCGCAACGAGCTGATCTCACTCTACAAGAAGTGGGAGGGCGCGGGCCTCGTGCATCAGGTCGACGAGTTTATCGAGGAGCTCCGCGTCGAGCGGGATCCGAATAATCCCGACCGCGTGAACGTTCTGAACCCGGCGAAGCTGATCGGCAACTTCCTGATCTACGCCAGCAAAATCCAGTACAGCCTCTAAGGATCTGCCATGAGCAAACAGTTTACGGGCCGCGCCCATATCGCTATCGCCGGGAAAGAGTGGGCATCCTCACTCGGCGCCACCTGCACTTTCCCTGGCGTCCGGAGGACAGAAGAAGAAACCGACCGCGGCAGCGGCTACAAAGAGCAGCTGGTTTCCGGCAAGATCAGCGCAACATTCCGCTTTGGCAAGGGCGACAGTCTCAAGGAATTGGCTGAGCTGCCACCGGCTACGGTTACGTTCACCTGTGACACCGGGCAGGTCTATATCTTCTCTGATGCCGTCCGCCTGGGTGATCCGCCGACGCTCAACTCCGATGGCGGCACCGTCGACATGGAGTTTATGAGCAATGATGTCGAGGAGGTTAAGGGTTGATCCAGACGGCGGTCATCAAGCTCGCCGGCGGCATCAGCGCGGGCAAACATTCCTTCACTGAATTCACGGTTCGGGAAGCGCTGGACCGGGACGAAGAGGACGTCATCAAGACGCATGGCAAGAAGTCCGGCCTCGCGCTCGAGCTGGCGCTCGTCGCCCGGCGCGTCACCAAATATGCGGGTACGGACGGCCCGATGTCTGCCGATCTGCTCTCGATGCTGACCGACACCGACTGGCTGCTCGTTGTCGAACAGATCAGCGCCTTTGATGAGCGCCTTCGCGCCGATGCACTCGCGAAAATCGACGTCGACGGATCGGCGGCCATCGACATGGTGAGCGGCCTCACCGTTGACGGCGCGGCCGTTACCCGTTTCGTGATCCGCGAGACGACGCTGAAAGACCTGCTCGCGGCGCAGGAGGAAACAAACAGTGCGGAAGGCGGCGACTTCACCCGCGCGGCGCTCGCCCGGCGCATCGTCAAATTTGGAGACCGCGAAGGCGCGCCGGACCCCGCAGTCTTTCGTGATCTCACCCTGACCGACGGCTGGCTGATCCGCCTGCAGGTGGAGAAATTTGATAACCGCCTCCTCGCTGATGCAATGGCGGAGATCGGGCTGCCGGCGGGGCGAGAATAATCCCGCCGATCCGCATGAGGACCGGCGGGGAGTAATAAAAATGGTCGTCATGATCAGCCGATTTACCGGCTGGGGCCGGGATGAGGTCCTGAATATCGGCCTCCGAGAAGCGGCAATGATCCTGAAATTGGCAAAGGATGAAAGCGAAATAAATGGTCACCACCAACGTTGATATGCTCCTGAACCTGCGCGGCAATGTCGCCCGCGAAGCGCGCCGGAATGAGATGGCGCTCGCAGGTATGGCCAAGCGCAGCAGCGTTGCCATGGGCCGGATGAATGGCACGCTGCGGGCAACGAGCAAAGGGCTCGATGCCCTCGGTAATCGCTATAGCGCCATCCTCTCCGGCGCGGCGGCGGCCGGGGCCATCAAATATATCGCTAGCCTCGAGAAGCGGTATGAGATGCTGGGCATCGCGGCCGGGCGAACGTCAAAACAAATGATCGAACTGCGCGAACAGATTTTTGAGACGGCCCGCGCGCCTGATATCCGCATCGGCGAAGGCGAGCTGTTTGCGGCTGTCGACGAAATCTACAAAAAGACCGGCGATCTGGAGGCCGTCACCAAAAACATGCAGACCCTCGCCCGGCTGATCCGCGCGAGCGGTGCTACCGGCGCGGCGGCCGGTGCACTCGGCGCGGGTCTGATCGAGACGATGGGCATTCGTGATCCAAAGGCGTTTGAAGCAGCGGTTGACACTTTGTTAGTCCAAGGCCAGGCGGGCGGCTTTGAGCTTGATGACCTGGCCGCATTGGGGCCGCGTATCATTTCAATGATGGCGGGAACGGGCAATGTCGGGGTTGGTGGTGCGCGGGAGTTGGGCGCACTCATGCAGATGTCAATGAGAAGTACCGGTACGCCCGAGATGGCCGCAACAGCGTTCGAACGCTATGCAGGTAGTTTGCTGGATGGGGAGATCATCAAAAAGCTAGAGGGCGTTGGGCTCAAAATTTTCGAGGATGATGATCCCGACAAGATGCGCAGCTTGGTTGATATCACCAAGGAACTGATGACGCTATCGGGCGGGGACGAACTCAAACTCGGCCAGGTCTTCGATATCCAGGCCATGCGGGCGATCAGAGATATTGCCCGTGAGTACAGAGATACCAAGGATTTTAAAACACTCGACAGTTTTCTGGCCGTTGGCGGCGACGGATCGAAGTTGATGGAGGATGCCACGCGCGCGGCCCAGACAATGGACGCGGCGCTTACAAGCCTCTCATCAACAATCCAGAACCTCGCCGATAAAAACCTGTCCGGTCCAATCAAGGGTCTCGCAGATGCCATTAATGCTCTGGATCCTGATCGGCTCGACACGATTTTTAAAACGCTGATCGGCATCGCCGGCGCGGTAGGTGGCCTTGTCATAATAAACAAGCTGATCAAGGGCGGCATGGGCATTGTCGGCATGGCGAAGGGAATGAGATCCGGCGGCCTCGCTGGTGCGGTCGGGGCCGTTGGTGTGCAGAAGGTCTTTGTCGTCAATATGGGGATGGGCGGCATGGGCGGCGGCATGGGTAATCCCCGCCGCGGCGGCGTTGCCGCTGGTGCGGCGGGTGCCGCTGCGGCTGCCGGCACGACCGGCGGGCTCGCTTCACGGCTCACATCGCTGTTCAAGGGCGGTTCTGTAAGTGGCCTTAAAGGGCTTTTTACGCGTGTGCCGGTCCTCGGCGCGTTGATCGCCGGAGCGGCGATCAGCGGGACTGCTTTGGCGGATGATCTCACGGGCGCGGAAAAAGCCCGAGGCATAGGCGGTGACCTCGGTGCACTCGGCGGGGCGCTCGGCGGCAGCGCCCTCGGGGCATCCATCGGTAGCGTGGTGCCGGGCCTCGGCACCCTGCTCGGCGGCATTGTCGGCGGGGTGCTGGGCGGCTTTGGCGGTCAGTTCAGCGGCGAGCAGATCGCCGAGCTGTTGACCGAGCTGATCGACGTCACCAAAGAAAACGGCGAGGTCAACGTTGATGTTGCGGTCAATCCGAACGCCGGCGGCCCGGTTGTCCGAGCGACAGCCGCGCGGCGCGCGCGGCGCGGCACAAATGTGCATGCCGGCCCGCCGATGGAAGCTGGAGGCTGGTGAATGAGCTGGCTCTCTCAACTTCGGCCCGGTAGCTTTCGGGGCATCCCGTTTCACTCCCTGACCCATCGCGTCTCCGGTGGCCGGCGCGGTGTGCATCATGAGTTTCCCGGCAGCGACCAGGGCGAGATTGAAACCTTCGGCCTTGCCGACAAGAAGTTCACTTTCGATCTTGTCCTCTTCGGCGACGACATGCGCTTGCGCAATGCCATGTGGGCGGCGCTCGATGCGGCCGGCGCGGGCGAGTTGATCCATCCCTTTGTCGGCACCGTTCTGGTCGAGGTTGATCCGGAAGAGCGCTGGACGCTTGCGGAGAGTGCCGGCGAGGGTCGCAAATCCGTCTTCACCGTCACCTTCGTGAAGAGCGCGCCAATTGTCCGCCCGACCGTGCGAACAGATACGCGCCGCACCGTCCTGATATCGAGCGAAGAGGCGCGCCAGGCGGCGCTCGATCTCTTTCAGGAGCGTTACGCCGCGCGCGGTCGCCCCGGCTTTGTCGCCGCAGCGAGCGAGGGATTGGTTGGCTCCCTCCTCACCCAGATAGAGGGAGCCATGAGCTCTCTCCGCCTGGTCACCAGCGAAATCAATGCGTCAAAATCGCAAGTTATCGGCACCCGCAAGCGGGTCTCGACGCTCGTCTATGAGCCGACCGCGCTGGGTGCCGCCCTGCAGGGCGCGCTGACCCTCGGCGGGGCGGCGCTGAGCAATCCTCTTGGCACCCTCGGCGCGCTCGGCCTGATCCTTGATGGCTGGCGCGCGACATTACGTCCTGTCCCGAACTCAAACGGCGCGATGGCAACAGCGTCCCGCCGGGCGGAGGCGGACAATCAGACGGCGTTGGAGGGGCTGGTTACCACAACTGCCGCCGCACTGAAAGCCGATGCCCTGGTCACTGCGGATTTTGACAGCTATGAGGAGGCGACCGCCGCCCTCGCCGACGCGCTCGATCTGATCGATGAGGCGGCCGCCGCCGCGTCCGATCCGGTCTTTGCGGCGCTCGAGGATCTCCGCGCCAAGCTGGTGACTGATACGCGGCAGCGGTCCATCGACCTTGCCCGGCTGGTCCGCGTCAGCATCAACCGGACGCGGCCTGCGCTGGCCGTTGCCTACGATCTGTTCGAGGATCTTGACAAGGCCGACGATCTGATCTCCCGCAACGCCTTGAAGCATCCGAATTTCGTACCCGCTGGCCGGCCTTTGGAGGTGCTCTCCAATGTCTGATGTCGCGCTCAAAATCGACAATCTCATCTATGGCGGATGGACGGAAAGCCGCGTCGAGATGGCTATAGGCGAGATTGCCAGTACGTTCGAGCTGACACTCTCGGCGCATTGGGGCCAGCGTCGCGGCCGCCCGGCGATCATGGATAACTCTGCGGTGCAGATCCTCATCGACGACGAGTTGGTGATCGACGGCTGGATCGATGAGTTGCGGACCAGCTACGATCACGAGACGGCCACCACCACCATCACCGGCCGCTCGCGGACGGCCGATCTCGTGGACTGCAGCGCCGGGGCAAAAATCAGCGAATGGAAAGACCGGACGCTCCTCCAGATCGCCGCGGATATCGGCCGGGAGTTCGGCGTCACCGTCCGCGCCCTCACAGATGTCGGCGAACCATTTGCCAAGGTCGATGTGTCGCAAGGTGAAAGCGCCGGCGACTTTTTGCAGCGGCTCTGCGCCGCGCGTGCAGTCTTCCCGATGGCGGATGTACACGGCAATCTAACGCTGGTCCGTGCCGGCGAGGAGCTGCAGGGCGCGCTGGTGCTGGGCAAAAACATCAAGGCGATGTCCGGCACCAGTTCCTCGCGTGGCCGGTTCAGCCCGGTCATCGTTAAGGGAGATGGCATGGGCAATATCTGGGCTGATCCTGATGCGACCGCGAGCAGCGATGCCCGGGCGACGGACGTCAACGTGGCAAGATATCGTCCGAAAATCATCATCTCGGAGACCAGCGGCGATGCGAAAAGTTTCGCGGATCGCGCGCAGTTTGAAGTCAATGTCCGCGCCGGCAAGGCCAAGTCATACGAGTATACGCTCACCGGCTGGCGCACGGGCGGGGCGACCGGCCCGCTTTGGCAACCCAACAAGCTGGTGACGGTCGATGATCCGGAGGCCGGGATCGACACGACGATGCTGGTCGAGCGGGTGGTATTTACAAAAAACGAGGAAGGGACATTGACCCAGCTGAGCGTCGTTCCGCCGGCTGCTTATGACCTGATCCCCGTTCCGCTCGATCAGGGCACGGAGGGGGCGCTCTCATGGTAGAGGATCTGATCCGGAAGGTCAGCAGCAAATTGCGGCTCCAGCTCCAGCTCCTCGTCGGCCGGGCGGTGCTGAAGGCGATCAGCCACACAGAAGGAAAACAGTATCTGAAGGCAACCCTGCTCGCCGGCGAGACTCACGACGGGCTGGAGCAGTTTCAGGAATATGGCCTATATTCCGTGCCACTTCCCGGCTGCGAGGCCGTCTTTGTTGCCGTCGGCGGCAAGCGCAACGCGGCCATCTGTATCGCCACCTCCGACATGCGCTATGAGCCGAAGGACAAGGAGGCCGGCGAAGTCGGCGTCAGCCATTATACCGGCAAGCTATTTCGGCATCGCAAAAGCCAGACCGAGCTCAACAGCGAAAAACTTGTGGTCGAGGTGGGCGAGATGATTGTCACCGCAGGATCGCTGGTCATCAACAGCGATGATATCCGGCTCGGTGGCGCGGACGGGCAGCCTGTCGCACGCGTCGGCGATATGGTCCGCATCGGCGGCGGCAGCTCGGCGGGCGACTGGCCGATCATCTCCGGGTCAGACACAGTGAGGTCCGCATGAGTGATCTGCTCGCCAGTTTCGATCCGGCCATGCTCGGGATTGATTTCAGCGTCACCGGCGGCGACCTCGCCCGCGATGACGGCGTCGTCTCGGCCGTCCTGATATCGCTTTTTACCGACCGACGGGCGCTCCCCACCGACGAAATCCCGGATGGCAGCGGCAACCGGCGCGGCTGGTGGGGCGATCTGCTCAATGATGATCCCGCCGACCGCATCGGCTCGCGGCTCTGGACGCTCGACCGGCTGAAAGTCACCCCTGAAAACCTCCGCCGCACACAGGAAATCGCCGAGGAGGCGCTGGCATGGATGATCACTGACAAGGTGGTCACAGAGGTCAATGTGGAGGCAATCGAGATCCCGCCGCGTGCCGCTGGCGCATCCCCCACTCTCGGCCTGATCGTGACACTCCAGCGGGCCGATCAGCCGCTTGAATTTCGTTTTAACCAGCTCTGGAAGGAGGACGCATAATGCCCGCGCCGCGCCCGACAATTGCCGATCTCGATGAACGTCTGCGCACGACCCTGGCTTCCCGCCTCGAGGGGACGGACCCGCTGCTGCGCAAAAGTTATGTCGCCACAATCGGCCGCGCCGTCGCCGGCCTTGCGCATGGGCTCTATGGCCGGATTGAATATGCCGAACGGCAGCTCTTTCCCGCCACGGCCGATGAGGATGCCCTGCTCGAGCTGCATGCCCCGCTGCGCGGTATCCCGCGCAAGGCGGGCGAGGAGGCTGTCGGTATGGTAAGTGTCGCCGGCGCGGACGGAGCTGTCATCCCGGAAGGGCGCGTCCTTACCCGTAGTGACGGGATGGCTTTCGAGGTCCAGACGGAAACCGCCATCGCCGGCGGCAGCGCGAGCGTCCCTGTTCGGGCCGTCGATCCGACGGCGGCGGCGAACACGCCCGCCGGAGCCAGTCTCTCGTTCATCTCGCCGCTTGCCAATGTCGCGAGCTCCGGCACTGTCCTTGCTCCAGGCATCACCGGCGGCAGTGATGTCGAGCCGATTGAGCGGCTCCGCGAGCGGGTCGTCGCCCGCTGGCGCCGGCCGGCGCAAGGGGGAGCGCTGCATGACTACATCGCCTGGGCGCTGGAAGTCGCCGGCGTTACCCGCGTCTGGCCGGTCCGCGAGGCAGGCGGCTCGGTGACCGTGCGCTATGTCACCGATGACGAGGCGGACATCATCCCCTCTCCGGCTCATGTCGCGCTGGTGCAGGCGCATTTGGAGAGCGTTCGGCCGATCACGGCCGAGGTGATCGCCCTTGCCCCCGTCGCAACGCCACTCGATTTCGAGATCCAACTCGCCCCCAACACGCCCACAGTACAGGCGGCGGTGACGGCCGAGCTCAACGACCTGATGACGCGGCTCGCGGCACCGGGGGCAACACTGCTGATCAGCAAGATCCGCGAGGCGGTGTCCATCGCGGCCGGCGAAGGCAACAATGTCGTCGTCGCCCCGGCCGCTGACGTCAGTCACGCGGCTGGCGAGATCGCGACGCTCGGCAGCATCGCCTTTGCGGAGATCGAGTGATGGCGAGCGAAACTGAAATCGCCCGCCAGGTGAATGCGCTGCGCGAGCTGCTGCCGGGCGGCCTCGCCTGGCCGCGCGAGCGCAATACCGTCCTGATGAGCCTGGTCGAAGGGCTCGCGGTAGAGTTCGCCAATATCGAGGAGCGCATTGCTCAGCTGGAGCGAGAAGCGGATCCACGTGAAGCATCCATTCTGATCGACGACTGGGAAATCGCGCTCGGCCTGCCGGATGATTGCGTCACCTACGCCCCGGTGTTTCAGGAGCGCCGTGCGGCCATCCTGCAACGGTATCTCTCCACAGGGGGGCAAAGCAGGTCCTTCTTTGAGGGGCTCGCCGAGGATCTCGGCTATCCCGTCACCATTACCGAATGCAAGCCGCTGTGCTGCGGCGATTTCCTTGTCGATCCACTCGGCGGCGGCCCTGCACAGCGGCACTATTGGTTTGTGACGGTGCATGAGCCGCGCGTCACCTATGCCCGAACGGGGGCCAGTAACTGCGGAGATTTTCTCGCCACTCTGCGCCAGGCGGAGGATCTGGAATGCCTGTTTCAGCAGCTCAAGCCCGCCCACACCATCCTGACATTTTTCTATGAGGAAACCGAATGAAATACGTGCCGCCGCTCGATGCGTCGGGGACCGAGGATGCCTTCGAAAACCCGAACAGCAACAACCCCAAAGGCTCGCAGATCCCGGCAGAGTTTTTCAACGTCGTCCAGACCGAGATCCTGAACGCCATCGAAAATGCCGGACTGGAACCGGACGACGGCGATCTTGCCCAGCTCTCAAAGGCAATCCAGAAGGGGCGGGCAATGGATATCGCTTTCATGGCCGGCGTCGCATCGGACGGATCCGGGCGGGACCTCGCCGTGCAGGAATATGGCCGCCTCGTCCTCGCTCGCCCGATCCGGATCGATGGCTTCTATGCGCATGCTGCGGTAGCGCCGACCGGCGCAGCCGTGATTGTCGACATTGAAAAAAACGGCGCGTCGATTTTTGGCACCAAGCCGCGCATTGCCGCGACCGACAATGTGCATACGGCCGGCACATTCGCGGGCGGAGCGGCCTATGTCGACGCGGTGGCGGGCGACGTGCTCGTGTTCAAGGTGACGCAAATCGGCAGCACCATTGCCGGGCAAAAGCTGACAACAACCATCCGCGCAAGCGGGATTTAAGGAGGGGTAAATGGCTCTTTACATGCAGATTAAAAACGGCGCTCCTGCGGGTTTGCCGCTCACCCGCCCGGCTGTCATCCCCTATACCGACCCGGGGAGCGGAGAAGTCACGACGATCCGTACGAACGGGCTTGATGACGCGGCGCTGCTCGCGCTCGGCGGTTATGCGCGGCTTGATCCTGCCTTTGCCCTCGGTGTGCATGAGGTTTATGTCCCCGGCGGCACGCTCGATGCGGAGACAGGGCTTGCAACGCCCGCCACCTCGACGCTGAGCGTGGAAGCGGTGCAGGCGAAGGCTATCGCCCGCATCCGGCATATTGCGGACGATATCCGCGCGCAAACGGCCGACGCCGGCCCATTCGAGATTGCCGCCTGGCCGGTGAAGGCGGAGCGGTCGCGGCGCTATCTTGCCGGGGTGGCGACAGAGGAAGATGAGGCGATCATTGCGGCGGAAGCGACCGCACGCGGCCTCGGTGAAAGCATCACCGATCTGGCGGAGCTGCAGCAGTCCAAGGCCCTGATGCTGGCAACCGTCGTCTCGGTTATCGACGGCACTATAAAACAGGCGGAGGACGCCGTCTCCACCGCCGCCGATGCCGCCGCTGTTGCGGCCGCGGTCACCAGCTTCACCACTGCCCTGACATCGGCTTTAGAGGCGCTGCAGGAGGGGGAATGACATGGGTTTCCTAAGCCCGCAGAACATCAGTAACAGCTGGCGCGGTCAGTCAATCCAGTTGCAGCTCAGCGTGGATGACTACAACGTCAACCTCTTTGAGCTTGCGCAGGAGCAGCCGAATTTTATTCCCGGCCTGCCCGCCTTTGTGACGGTTATCGTGGAGAGCGGCGTCATCATCGGCTCGGAAAGCACGGCGCTCAAAGCGCTGCGCACCGGCGTCTTCGCGGCCGGCAGCCTGATCCATCTGACCGTCGATGGCCGGATCCAGGGCATGGGCGGGGCTGGGGGGAAAGGCTCCAATTCCGAGCAGAACGGCGGCTCTGCCGGCCTGCCGGGCGGCGACGCGCTTCATATCGAAACGCCAACCATCCTCGACTATGCGGCGGGGCAAATCTGGGGCGGCGGCGGTGGTGGCGGCGGCGGGCGGCATTACCGTGTTTATATGGGCGCGGGCGGCGGCGGCGGCGGGGCGGGCTCGTTGCCGGGCGCGGGCGGTGCACATGGCGGCGATATCAATGGCGGGAACAATGGTAGCCCGGGCACATCCATCGCCGGCGGTGAGGGCGGCGCGTTGCATACAGCCGGCGGCAAGGGCGGGGATCCGGGCGAGCCGGGCGATCCCGGCAGCACATACGCGACCGGTCAACCTGCCTACGCGGGCGGGGCGGCGGGCGCGGCAATCACAGCGACAGCAGCGCTTTCGATCATCGGCTATGGCGATCTGCGCGGTCCGGCGGCTTTCGCAGCGTATCCGGTCTCGGCAGTGATCGGCGACGGTTCGCCGGATACGCTGACGGTGATTTTCAGCAAGAGTATCACCAGCGGCTGGTTCATTACCGGCGTGTCAATCACTATTGACGATGTGCCCGTAACCGGGCTTGCGGCATCGCCGGCGGACGGTTCGAGCGATACGCTCGTTTTCACGTTTAACGAGGAGGTCGAGGCCGGGCAAGAGGTTCGCTGGTCTTACAATTCCGGCCCCGGCGACTGGCTCGATGCCGATGGATTTAATGTCCCGTCCATCTCGGGCGCACTCGTTACAAACAACGTGGCTCCGCCCGAGGTCGCTCCACCGGTGATTACAGTCCATCCGGGCAGTCAGTCGGTGGTGGAAGGTGACGACGTGAATTTTGTGGTCGTCGCGACCGGCGCGACCGGCTATCAATGGCGGCTCGACGGAACGCCGATCAGCGGCGAGACCTCCTCGACCCTGACGCTTGAGGATGTCGCGCTCGCACTCGACGGCGCTGAGATCGATTGTGTCGTCAGCAACAGCGACGGCTCGGTCATTTCGGACGCGGCAATCCTGACCGTCAATGAATTCGTTCCGGTCCTTCCTGTCATCACCGTGCAGCCGTCAAATCAGACAGTGACGGAAGGGGCGAACGCGACCTTCTCGGTCACGGCCACGGGCGCGACCGGCTACCAGTGGCGGCTCGACGAGGCGCCGATTCCCGGCGCGACATCATCGACGCTCATCCTCGAAGCGGTGACGCTGGGTGACGATGGTGCGGAGATCGATTGCGTCGTCAGCAATGAGGATGGATCGGTCACCTCTAATGCCGCGACACTGACGGTCAGCGCAGTCGTCCTCAATCCTCCCGTGATCACCGTGCAGCCCATAAATCAGAGCGTGACGGAGGGGGAAAACGCTACATTTACAGTGACCGCGACGGGCGCGGACAGCTATCAATGGTACATGGATGAGGTCGCGCTCGTCGGCGAGACATCGGCCAGCCTGACGCTCACGGCTGTCGAGCTGGTCGAGAGTGGATCCGAGATCTATGTTGTGGTCGCGAATAGCGATGGCGCAGTCGCCAGCAACACGGTGATATTGACCGTGACCGCAATCGTCGATCCGCCGGCGGATGCGCCGCGCTACCTCGGCGGCGATATCCTGCCGATCCCGGTGATCAAGGGCTCGGCGATGACGGCCTATGATTTCGGCCCGCGCTTTGATGATGCGACCAGCTATGCATGGGAGCCGTTTGACGCGGTGCAGGATCAGCTGCTGGATGGCCTGACGCTCAACACCTCGACCGGAATACTGTCCGGCACCCCCACGTACGCAAAACCCATCTATGGGCGAGTGAAGGCGACAAATGCTGAGGGCACCGCGATTAG
The DNA here is from genome assembly GCF_036844445.1 of Sneathiella sp. GTDB lineage: Bacteria > Pseudomonadota > Alphaproteobacteria > Sneathiellales > Sneathiellaceae > Sneathiella. Next base: position 355,819 of record NZ_DAIUFV010000002.1, read on the forward strand.
CGGCCCGATCATGATCTACTCGGTTGCGCATAACAATTTTAGCTATGGCTCTGACGTAACTTATGATGGCGGCGAGACTGGCACATTTTATGTTGATGCAAGCGTCGTCAGTTCCGGCGACGGAACATCATGGGGCACTGCCTTTAAGACCATTACCGAGGCGCGCAATGCCGCCCATGCGGCGGGCGGCGTGCAGAAAATCATTGTCGCTGGCGAAACGCCGGGCGGTGACGAGATTATTTATCGGGAGAGTGTCTCACTTGGGGCAGGCGCATGGAGTGCGCTCGATATCGTGCCGCGCGGCACCTCCCGGCCAACGATCAGCGCATTTGAGATATTGACCGGATGGACGCCGTGTACGGCAGGCGATGCGGCCCGCGTCGGTCCAGACTATGCCAAGTGCTACAAGGTGGCGCTCCCCTCCGGATTTACCCACACCAATATCCCGCCGGAGGGTCTTAATCTACACGAGGCCGGGGTCCAGCTCCGCTGGGCCAGCGATAAAGCGGTTGAGGGTGACCCGGCGGCGCTCAAAGTCTTTACCGAGTACCACAGCGCCGACAGTTTCGGGACCGTGGGCGGTAAAATCAGCTCGATCACAGACGCTGATGTCCTCTCCGCCTACACTGCCGGGCAGCTCACCAATGCGCGGGTGTACTACCACCGCAACGGCAATTATTTACACGCGGGGGAGATCGCCTCTTTTGACGGGACCGATACGATCACGCTCGCGACGGCCGATCAGGACCCGCAATCGGGCAGCACTCGATTTGCCCTGTTTAACGTCCCGCTGACCGCTCCAGGGCAGTGGATGTTTGAGAGCGAGGCAGAGGGAGACGGCAGCCGATATCTCTACATCTGGCCCTATGACGCCCGCAATCTGACCGACAAAATCGAAGTCTCGGCCCGCACATTCTGCGTGGATTGGGGGGCGGTCCAGAACACAACTATTGAGGGGTTCAACATTTTCGGGGCCAGCGGATCGTTGACCCGCGAGGGTGTCTGCGCGGGCACTGTCACCAGCGCCACAAGTGGTGGCGTTCGGACCGGCAATGGCCTTAAAAACTGCGTCCTCGGCAAAAACTGGCATTCTTCGCGGGGTTATGGCGCGATCTATTTTGCCCTCAACGATGATCTAATTCTTGAGCAAAACACTATCTTGCAGACTACCGCATCATTTGGCGTGTTTACCCAGCGCTGCAATGACTGGCTCAACACAAACGCGCTCTATTTTCGGTGCGGCCAGGCCATCCACCGGTCGTTCGGCAATAATTATACCGACCCTTCCGAGCATCAGGTGCTCTATCGCGCCTATGCATTTTTTAATGGATTTGACGAACATGCCAACGCAGTCAATTTTTACGAGGGCCAGATTGATGCTATCGGCTACGCATTGCAAATTTACAGACAGTACGGTTATGTGACATGGCAAGAGGCCTCGGGTGTCTATATAGGAGAGAGCTATATCGAGCCTTCACGGCTGGATTATGTCACTGGCGGGACTGATGGCCGGGCCATTGTCGATCAGGGTGGGACGCTCCCCTCCGGCGGCGATGATGAGGTCCGCGTTTGGAACGTCACCATCCCGCCACGGCCTGATGGGACCGGCGGCTTTATGATTATCGGTTATGACGCCTCCGTTGATACGAGATTTTATAATATGATCCTCAATGGCGGCGGGGCGACGGGCGGCGCAGCGGCTCTGGCCGAGGAAAAAAACAACCTCTACACGGGTCTGCTGTCCGGTCAATCATCCGGGTCTCTCGACCCGACGGATACCCACGACAATGATCTGGCTGAGACCTATGTTGATCCGTCCAGCGGTAATTTTAATTATGTGGAGGATGGCAACGCGGGCAAGAGCGGGGCGGATATCTCGGCGATGCTCTCTACTCTGGCGGTCAAATTCCCGGAGATTGACTTTACGCGGGATATGCACGGCGACTTGATCACCAGCGATTACGTCGGCGGCGGGTATCCGGGATTTGGCGGGACGCCGGTCACCGCGCCTGAGTACACAGGCTCCGTCAGCAACCTCACGCTGACCGAAAACACGGCGATGACGCCGGTTGATTTTAGCGAGGAATTCGGCGGGGGCACTCCGACGAGTTATTCGATCTCATCAATCCCGTCGGGCCTGTCGTTCAATACCAGCTCGGGCGTGCTATCCGGCACGCCGGATGATCCTGATGACGATAAAACCGGCGTGACCGTGACGGCGACCAACTCCGCGGGCAGCGACACGACCGACCCATTCAACATAACTGTGGATGCGGCGGCGCCCCCTGTCTCAATTAATGACGTGCATTTTGACAGCAGCACGTGGTACGCATTTACTCCGCCCGCCGCATCCAAAAATTTGACCGTTGCTCTTAAAATTAGGCGCACCTCCACAGCCGAGACGACGCTGATGTCGTCCGAGGGCGCAAATAACAGCCGTCTCCGATTTGCGTCCGGCGCATCCTCCAGCCTCTATACGATTATGGAGGAGACCAGCGGCAGCCCCCACACATACACATCGGCAGGTGGCTATGCTAAAAATGCAGAGCTGGCGATCGTCGTCAGTGTGACGGATGGGACGCAAAAGGTGATGATCAACGGCGCGCTCGCCGCCAGCGGCACGGACAGCTACGCCGCCAATCTCAAGATGCTATCGTTGATCAATTCATTGACGGCGGCGGGCTCGGGCCAATCCGAGTTTGATATCATCGGACCCCTGTTTTTGGCGTCTGCCTATATCGACGCGGAGGCCAACTGGGGGTCATTTTTCGACGCAAACAATGACCCCATTTTTGGATCGACGGTCGAGAGCGTGGCGGCCGACGTATTTATCGACGAGGACGCGGCAGGCTGGAACGCTCTGCCGGGCACCACAGGAACTGTAACTGACAATTAAAGGAGCGTTTAAATGAGCATTAATGACGTGAAAAGTGAGAAATTCGGGTATGCGCACGAACTGGTCGGCCGACCCGTCGAATTTTATCAGGTCGGCCAGCGTTACGCTGGCGACGTGATCCGGTTTCAAGAGCCGGTCGGCACAGACAGCCAGAGCAATATCGCGATCGCCGATCCCGACAGCCTGAATGGCGAGCGGTATCAGCCGCTCGAGGCGACCCGCTTTAAATGAGGCGGGGGTTACGGCGTTCGCGCGCCGGAACCGGGTAGAGGACACTACCCACGACATAAGCCGCCCCGCCGCCGCTTGCGCGGCCGGGCCTGTTTAAATGAGATAGATTTGCAAAACGTTAATGAGGTAAAACCCACCCTGCCCGTCGCTCCCTACATCGGCGGAAAACGCAACCTGGCCAAAACCATCATCGCCCGAATTGATCAAATCCCCCACCAGACCTATGCCGAGCCATTCGTCGGCATGGGTGGCGTTTTCCTCCGCCGCACCCGCCAGCCCAGGGCGGAGGTGATCAATGATTACAGCCGGGACGTGGCGACATTCTTCCGGATCCTGCAGCGGCACTATGCCGCCTTTATGGATATGATGAAATTCCAGATCACCTCCCGTCGGGAATTCGAGCGCCTGGTGGACACCGATCCTGCCACACTCACAGACCTCGAGCGCGCTGCGCGGTTTTTGTACCTGCAGCGCACGGCCTTCGGCGGCAAGGTCTCGGGCAAGAATTTCGGCGTTGCTGTGGGTTATCCCGGCCGGTTCGATATCAATAAGCTCGGCCCGATGCTCGATGATCTCCACAGCCGCCTCTCCGGTGTGATTATCGAGTGCATGGGATATGATGTGTTTATCCCAAAGTACGACCGGCCTGACACCCTGTTTTACCTCGATCCGCCGTATTATGGCTGTGAGAGTGACTACGGCAAGGATGCATTTCACCGCGATGATTTCGAGCGGTTAGCGGAGATTTTAGGAGCCATTAAAGGACGATTTATCCTCTCTCTTAACGACCGCCCGGAAGTATGGTCGATCTTCGACCGCTTTCACATCGAGACTGTCGAGACCCGCTATACCATCGCCAACGGACCATCAAAAAAGGTCGGTGAGGTGATTATTTCGAACTGAAAATGGGACGCGGCGCTAAAATGTGAGTGAGGTAAAACCATGTGTCGTTGCAGGCAAAACCATGTGTCGCGCTACACCACTCGGCAGCACTCTTTTGTTTCCCAGATTTGCGCCCGTCATCGACGGCTATTCGTATAAAACGGCAGTTTTCTGCGGACTTCAGGAGGGCTTAAAATCGGCGGTTATCGCCCATAGTGGCGCGAATTCAGGTTTTGGACAAACAAAAAGCCCAGAAAACCGCAGTTCTCGGGCCTTTGAAGATGGCGCACCGGGGAAGATTCGAACTCCCGACCCCCAGATTCGTAGTCTGGTGCTCTATCCAGCTGAGCTACCGGTGCCTGATGTCGCTTCTCGCGGGCGATGACGTGGGTTGTCGCCGCCTGCGGATCGGGAAACTAATCAAAAGGGGGGGGTAATGCAAGCGATTAAACCGGATTCATGCAAAAAGTTGTGGCGAAATCGGTTCTTGTCGCCACGGCGCACATTGGATAGTATCGGCCCGTGATTTCCGGTGACGATAACCGCCCGGGTTGGATGCGGAATTTTCTGCCGTTTCCCGACGCGTGCATAGAAACAAAGAGTGTTGTACAGCCATGGTATTCAATCTTACCCGCCCCCTTGCAATCAGCGTCGCACTCCTTCTTGCAAGTTGCTCTTTCCTTGATGAAACGCTTCTGCCCCCGCTGACCGGCGATCCGGCGCCGTCCGAGAGCGCCCCGGCCGATGCGAAAACAGCGCAGAATCTCTCACCCGAAGATATCCGGGCGATGACCCCGTCCGGCCCGATTTCCGCGAGCTCCGGCACCGCAGCGGCCTCCAGCACGGCGAGAAACCCGTTCGAGTTGCCGCCGGTGACATCCGCGCCCAGCACGGGCACCGTTGTCGGACAGCGGGTTGAGGCGCTTCGCGATAATCTTCGCACGCTGCAAGCGCGTATCGATCAGGGCAGCAGCGCCTATCAGAGCATTGAAGCCTCCACCGCCGCCACCTCGCAGCGCTATCACGGCACCATGGCCGCCATCAACGCCCGGCTGCAGATCGGCACGACCAAGGGCAACCCGATCCTGATCAACCAGTGGAACGAGGCGCAGAAGGATCTCGAACAGGTTGCCGCGGACGTCTCGCGCATGAACACGCTTGCAAATACCATCGCCGAAGATGTGGGCGAGGTTGGCTTCCTGCTCGAATCGGTGCAGTCCGCTTTTGATCTCAGCGGCGCGATCGAGGAAGACCATCGCCAGCTCACCGTTCTCGAAGACGAGACGAGCCGCACGTCGGTTCTCGCCAACCGGCTGCTGACGCAGCTCACCAACGATATCAACCGCCAGACCACCTATGTCGGAACCGAGCGGATGAACCTCACCAATACGTCGATCGCCATCAAGAATGGCGGCTTTCTTGGCAGCACCGTCAGCGGACGGAAAGGCCCTGATACAGCGAGCCGCACCCAGGCCGCGGCCGATGAGCGACAGGCGCTCGTGATCATCCGTTTCGACCGGGACGATGTTGCCTATGAAGACCCGCTTTACGATGCCGTCAGCCAGGCCCTGCAGGCGCGGCCCCAATCAAGCTTTGACATTGTCTCCATCGCCCCCCTCACCGGCAATCTCGCCGGCAACCAGGCCCGTGCGACACAAAATGCGCAGCGCGTGCTGCGATCCCTGACCAATATGGGGCTGCCGGCGTCGCGTGTGAATTTGTTGAGCGCCGCCAATGCCAACGTCGCCTCCAACGAAGTCCATATCTACGTGCGCTGAGCAAATATCCCGCCGTCTCTCCATTGCTCTGAAGATTTCCTCTCGCTCTAACTATATGAAGCAAAATGATTTTTTCTCGGCTTCAGAGAAAAACCTTATATATTAAAATAATTCTAAAAGTGACTTGCAACAACAGGCTTCCTTCCTATATGTAAGCTGTCATTAATTCAATTTCAGTGGAGCTGTTAAAAGATGAAAAATATGGAAGGCCAAAAAGTCCCGAACGTAACCTTTAAAACGCGCGTCGGGGACGCTTGGCGTGATTTGACGACGGATGAGTTGTTCAAGGGCCAGAAAGTTGTTGTTTTCGCGCTCCCCGGCGCATTTACGCCGACCTGTTCTTCCTCGCACCTGCCCCGCTACAATGAACTCGCACCGGTGCTGAAGGAAAACGGCGTCGACCGGATCGTTTGTCTCTCGGTTAACGACACCTTCGTGATGAATGAGTGGCAGAAGGATCAGAAGGCCGAAAACATCACCTTCGTTCCGGATGGGTGCGGTACCTTCACTGAAGGCATGGGCATGCTCGTCGACAAGGCGGATCTCGGCTTCGGCAAGCGGAGCTGGCGCTATTCCATGCTGGTGAATGACGGCGTCGTTGAGAAGATGTTCATTGAACCGGAGAAGGAAGGCGACCCGTTTGAGGTTTCCGATGCCGATACGATGCTGAACTACATCAACCCGTCGGCGGCGAAGCCGAAGGCTGTCACGATCTTCACCAAGCCCGGCTGCGGTCACTGCGCCCGCGCAAAGTCGACGCTGGAGAAGGCTGGTCTTTCTTATGAGGAAATCGTCCTTGGTTCGGATGCGACCTATCGCTCGCTTCGCGCTGTCGCCGGCGCTCTGACGGCACCGCAGGTCTTCATTGACGGCCAGCGGATCGGTGGCGCGGACGAGCTTGAGAAGCACCTCGCCGCTGCCTGATAACGGGTCAGACAACTTTACCCCGCACGGGAGGAGGAGTTAGAGTTCCTCCCACAAAAAAACCCGCTGGTGGAAGCCAGCGGGTTTTCTTTTTCGTTTCCGATTGTCGCGGCGCGATCAGTCGCTCCAGCTCATCCGGGCAACGTCGGTCGCGAATAGCGGCAGGTCTTGCCAGACGCCGTTCAAGCCTTCACGGGTGACGATGATGCGCGGCAGCTGGAAGATGTAACCATTGACCGCATCTTCGGCGAGAATCCGCTGCGCTTCCTGCAGCAGTTTGGTCCGCTCTTCCGGCGAGGCGGCGGAATCAGCCCCCTGAACCGCTTCCTTCAGCTTCGGGTTGTTGTAGTTGAAGTAATAGTTGTCGCGGATGTAGATGCCGATATCCATCGGTTCGACATGGGCGACGATGGAGAGGTCATAGTTCTTGTTCTTATAGACTTCATCGAGCCATTTCGGCCAATCGACATTCTCGATATTGATCTTGAAGCCGGCCTTTTCGAGCTGGGAGGCGATGATCTGCCCGCCCTGGCGCGCATAGCCTTCAACGGGCGGCAGCTTCAGCGACAGCTCCAGCCCGTCCGGATACCCGGCTTCCGCCAGCAGCTTCTTGGAGAGTTCCGGATCATAGGGATAGGTATCCGTCAGATCGATATAATCGGGGTGATGCGGGGCGAAATGCGTGCCGATCGGAGTGCCGTAGCCGAACATGGCGCCGTCGATGACTTCCTTACGGTTGATCGCATGCGCAATTGCCTGACGCACTTTCAGCTTGGAGAGCGCCGGGTGTGCATTGTTCGTGCTCAGGATCACTTCGCCGTTGGTGTTGCCGACGATGATGTTGTAGCCATCCTTCAGCGCGTCATTGGCAAGCAGCTCTGTCGGCACGTCGGTCGCATCCACATCGCCCGAGAGAAGCGCGGCGAGGCGGGCCGTACCGTCACCGATGAAACGGATCGTCACATGCTTGATCGGCAGGTTCTCCTTGTCGCGGTAGGTTTCCGCGGCAGTGAGCTTGAGGTTGTCGGCTTTCGTCCAGCTTTCAAACTTGTAGGGGCCGGTGCCGACGGGATGGGTCGCATTGTTGGCGTCTGATGCCGGATCAACGATCACGGCGGTAGATTCGCCAAGCTGCTCCAGCAGGTCGGGGCGGCGCTCCTTCAGCTTGATGATGACGGTATTTGCGTCCGGCGTCTCGATGCTTTCCATCACATCGAAGCGATCTTTGCGCTTGTTCTGGCTGCCTTCGGCCTTGTTGGCCTCGAAGGTATATTTCACGTCGGAGCTGTCGAAATCCGCGCCGTCATGGAATTTGACGCCTTCCTCAAGCTTGAAGGTGTAGGTCAGGCCGTCGTCGCTGATCTCCCAGCTCTTGGCGAGCAGCGGCTGAACCATGCCGTGTTCGTCGATCCGGGTCAGCCCTTCATACACATTGTACAGAGTTGTCAGGGAAATCGCCGCAGCGGCCCCGGTGCGCGGGTCAAGCCCGGGGGGCTCGAGCTGCTGGGCAAAGACAACACTGTCTTTTGCGGCCACGGCCGAAAAGGGCGCCAGAATGGCCCCTGCAACGGCAGCAGCGATAAACATTCTCTTCATAGACTTTTCTCCCTAAATGACGTTTGAAACGTTACGACATGAATCCCGGCACGCCGCCCAGACTTTTGGCATTGTAAACTGCACGGGCTACTGAACGGGCAACACAATCTGCAGCCATGGCGCCTATTTTCGCGATTACCTGAGGCCGCAGTCCCGTTACCTCTTTCCTCTCCGTCGACAATGCGAAAATACTATCGCCGTCAAAGGGGGTATGTACAGGCCTAATTGCACGCGCGAAGCCGTCATGCGCCATTATGGCGATGCGCTTGGCTTCCGATTTCGTAAGCGTGATATTGGTGGCGACGACTCCGATCGTCGTATTCTCTCCAAGGCGCGAATCCGCGGGAAGGTCGAGGGGGATATCCGCCGCCAGATCCGGCGCGCCAAAGCCCCCGAACTCATCCTGCTGCTCAAGCGCCCAAGCCCAGAAATGCCGCGTTCCGGGGATCAGGACACTGCCGACCGGATTGACCGCAATCACCGCGCCAACCTGTATGCCGTCCGCGTCGATGAGCGATGCACTGCCAAGCCCGCCTTTCAGTTTTCCGGCCGCTGCGCCGTAGCCTGCGCCTGTATTGCCGAGCGGAAAATCCACGCGTGCGTTCTGAACCGCTTCGATGCCGAGCTGCCTGTAGGGCGGCATGTCGCCCCAGTCCTTGTTGCCGGCATTCGCAAGATCAAAAAGGATTGCGGACGGCACAATCGGAACGCGGATGCCGCGCGCCTCGAACCCGCGCCCCTGACGGGCGAGAGCGATTGTCGCGCCGGAGGCCGCCTCAAGCCCGTAGACCGAGCCGCCGCTGAGAACAATGGCGTCAATGCGCTCGACCAGGCATTCGGGGCTGAGCGCTTCTGTCTCGCGCGTGCCGGGCCCCCCGCCGCGCACATCCACCGCCGCAACCGCGGGCGCCTCCGGAACTACTGCCGTCACGCCTGTCATCGCCCCCAAATCCTCGGAATTGCCGATTTTTATCCCGTCTACATCTGTGATAAGGTTTCTGGCGCCGGGTTTCATCATTTGCTGCATCTTTGTTTATATTTATTTCCCATCAGGTTAGTCGCGGCGGAAACGCCGGTCAACTTATCTTCGCACGTGCGGCAGGAACAGGAGAGAGTCCCTCATGAGCGCCAAACGCATCGCTTTCCGCTTGATATTCGCCGCGCTGATTTCGCTTCTTGTCTGCGGCCGTGCTGCTGCCGCGTCACAATCTGAGGGCGCAGAGAAATTCATGATCGCGGCGGCGCATCCGCTCGCCGCAGAGGCGGGGCGCGATATCCTTGCGCGCGGCGGCAGCGCGGTCGATGCCGCGATCGCAACCCAGATGGTGCTGACGCTGGTGGAGCCGCAATCATCCGGCATCGGCGGCGGCGCCTTCCTACTCTATTATGATGCAGCGGCAGCGCGGCTCGAAACCTATGACGGGCGCGAAACGGCCCCTGCCGCTATCCAGCCCGATCATTTTCTGCAAGCGGACGGGGAGCCGAAGAAATTCTATGATGCCGTTGTCGGCGGCGGCTCCGTTGGAGCGCCCGGCGTCCTCGCCATGCTGGAGATGGCGCATCGCGATCACGGCCGGCTACCCTGGGCGGAGCTGTTCGAGCCCGCCATCCGCCATGCCCGCGAGGGGTTTCTCATCACGCCGCGCCTTCATTACCTGCTGCATGAGGACCAGTATCTGAAAACCCGGCAGCCTGCACGCGCCTATTTCTATGACGCGTCGGGAGAGGCACGAAAGACCGGGGCCCGGCTCGTCAATCCGGAGCTTGCCGAAACCTTCTCGCAGATTGCGAAGGACGGCGCGCAGGCCTTCTATCGCGGCGATATCGCCGCGGCGATCGTTGCGGCGGTCCGGAACGACCCGACAAATCCCGGCGTGCTGTCGCTTGACGACCTCGCCGCCTATCGCGCCATCAAGCGCGCGCCGGTTTGCGCGCCCTATCGCGCCTATCAGGTCTGCGGCATGGGACCGCCGACCTCGGGCGGCGTTACGCTGCTGCAGGCCCTCGGGCTGCTGGCGGCGCATGACCTTGCTGCGCTTGATCCCCTCGGGGCGGAGGCCATCGACCTGATCGCGCAGGCAAGCGCGCTTGCGTTTGCCGATCGCGGCAAATATCTCGCCGATACAGATTTCGTCGATGTGCCCGTTGCCGATCTTCTCTCCCCCGCGTATCTCTCGCGTCGCGCACGGCTGATCCGGCCGGGAGCGCCAGCGCTGCCGTTCGCCGCGGGCGATCCGCGGGAGAAGCAGGGATCGCGCGGGATTGACAACGCAATCGAGCTTCCCTCAACCAGCCATTTCAGTATCATCGACAGCTATGGGAACGCCGTCTCGATGACGACATCGGTGGAAAACGCCTTCGGCTCTCGACTGATGGTGCGCGGCTTCATGCTCAATAACCAGCTCACCGACTTCTCCTTCATCCCCGCGACGCCCGAGGGGCCGGTGGCGAACCGGATCGAGCCCGGCAAGCGCCCCCGCAGTTCCATGGCCCCGACGATGGTCTTTGATAGCGACGGCGCGCTCGAGATGGTGATCGGCTCACCGGGCGGCGGGCGGATCATCGGTTATGTGCTGAAGACGCTGGTCGCCGCGCTCGACTGGGGGGTCGATATCCAGACGGCGATCGACATGCCGCACGTCATCAATCGCAACGGCGTGCTGGAAATCGAGAAGGAGACGCCCCCGGCTGACCTGCAGCTGGCGCTTGACGCGATGGGCTATAAGGTCAATGTCCGCGCGCTCAACAGCGGGCTGCATGGCATCCACATCACGCCGCACGGGCTTGTCGGTGGCGCGGACCGGCGGCGGGAGGGCGTGGTGCTCAGCGAATAGCGCCGCCCCTACTCGGGGATCTGGACAACGATGAAGAGACGCGAGAAGGGATAGATCGTCGCATCGTCCTCGCGCATCGGATAGGCCGACAGCAGCCGCTCGGCATACTGACTCTCGAACAGCACCGCCTCCTCCTTGGTGAGTGCCGCGAGGAACGGGCGAAGGGCCGACCCGCGCGTCCATTCAAGGACCGCATCCTTGCCCTTCAGGATCTGAAAATATGTCGTCTCCCAGATGTTGATTTTCTCAACCATCGGCGAGAGAAGCTCGAAATACCAGTCGATCTTGTGCACCGGCGCCGGGCGGACCAGCGCCCCCAGCCGGTCGTACCATTCGGAGGAGCGGGCAAGATCATAGAGATTCTCGTGCGACGGGGCGTTGAAATTATTCGGCATCTGCACCGCGAGAACGCCGCCCGGGCGAAGCTGGCCGAGCAGTCGCGGCAACAGCGCTTCATGGTCGTCGAGCCAATGCAGGGCCGCGTTGCTGAAAATAAGATTGGCTTTGCTTGTTGGGCTGAAACGGCTGATATCCTCGCGTTTCCATTCGAGAGACGGATAATCCTCCCGGGCTTTCGCCAACATCTCTTCGGAGCTGTCGACTCCGGTAACGATCGCTTCCTTCCAGCGCTGCGCGAGAAGCGCGGTGACATGGCCCGTCCCACATCCGAGATCATAAACAAAGGTTGGCGCGGCCAGCGGAACCTGCGCGAGCAGGTCGAGCGCCGGACGGAGGCGGTGATCGGAGAACAGGTTATATTGTTCCGGATTCCATGTCATTGTGCGTTGCTCCTTCTCTTCTCCCTGTAAGGTAGCAACTTTATCGTGCGATATCACGCCGGTTTCACGAAAAACGACGAAACATGCGCAAGATCACAGTCACTGATCGCCGAGCCGCTGGCCGGTTTTGAGACGCTCATACTCCGAAACGCTGACATAGGGCGCGCCGAAAGAGGCAAGCGGCGGAACCTTGCGCACCCGCGGCGAGCGTTCCGTTGGATAGGGATTGGGCTCGCTGTAGCAATCAACGGTGCCGAGCGACCGGTAGCAGTAGAGCGGTATCTGAACGATCACCTCGCCGTCCAGTTCCGTGCAGACGGCGTCGCTTCCCGAAAGGGGCGAGCAGGTTTCGCCCGGCAGCGCGGCAACCTGTTTCGGTCCGGGCGTTGCCGTGTCGCTTGCGCAGCCCGCGAGCGCGAGCAGCACCGCGCCTAACCCCGCGCCTGACCAGAACGGATTTTTACCCATGCCCTCAACCTCCGGCGAGCGAATGATCACCTATTCTGACACCACCTAATACGCCGCGCCTTTAAAATTTATTAATCGGGCAGTTCAATGCGGAATATGGTGCCCGCAGGTCCCGTGCTCTCCAGTGTAATGTCCCCCCCATGCGCAACGACAAGCTCACGCACGATGGAAAGTCCGAGGCCCGTTCCGCCTGCCCGCGCCGAGCCGGAAAAAGGTTCGAACAGATGCTCTTTCGCCTTTTCAGGGAGCCCCGGACCCGTATCGATAATCCGGATCAGCGTGCGCGGCCCCTGCCGACAAACGCGGATTTCAAGCGTTCCCTTGCCCTCCATCGCCTGAACGGCGTTGCGGCAGAGATTGAGAAGGATACGATAGAACTGCTCACGATCGGCATGCAGCATCATCCCGGCGGGGATCACGTTGCGCCAGACGACCCCTTCATTTTCCCGAAGGCCAACCGAGGTTCGCACCTCATTGACCAGCGATTCCAGAAGGAACCGTTCTTTGCGCGGCTCGCGTTCATCGGCGCGGCCGAATTTGAGGGTCTGCGTGCAGAGCTCGATCGCCCGGTCGATACTGGTCATCAACCGCGGAACAATCTTCTGCACTTTTGGATCCTCAATCTCCGCAAGGCTGTCGCTGACGATCTGCGAGGTCGAGAGAATGTTGCGAAGGTCATGGCTGATCTTGGTAACGGCGGTGCCGAGCGCGACCAGATGCTGCTTCTGCTTCAGCGCCGCGCGAAGCCGCGTCTGCAGGATCTCGAATTCGCGCTCGGCAATGCCGATCTCATCGCGCCGCCGGGTCGAGACGGGCGCCGTGGTGACGGCCTCCGGCGCCTTTCGAAAGCGGCTCATATTTTCGCTCAAGCGCCGCATCGGCCGCACCATCAGCCAATGGAGCGCAAAATAGACAAGAATGGCCGCGAGGATCGAGATCAGCAGTGATACCCAGAAGATATTCCACGCATATTTGTACATTTCCCGAATCAGGGGCGCTTCGTCGATGACGACCTCGAGCTGGGAATTGGGCTCATTCTCGATCGGGCTGAGGATCCGGATAATCCGCCCCGGCCCTGTGATCATGCTCTCGAACGCATCCTCGATCAGGAGGAAGGGGTTGTCTTCCGCTAGGTTATACTCCGCGTCGATGATATAGGGCATATTCTCGCGCAGGATCAAAAGCCGGGAGTTGGCGCCGTGCAGGACGACGCTGCGCGCCCCCACCCGAAACAGCAGTTCCTCGCGCAATTCTTCGGAAACCACATTGTCCGGAGAGGCAAGCAGCGACAAGGTCGCAAGGTGCGCGAAATCCACCTTCTTCTCCAGATAGTTGAGACGGAAAAACGCAATGGAGGGCACGAAAATCAGAATTTCGGCCAGCATAACGAACAGCAGCGTCAGCACCAGCAGTCGCGCCGATAGGCTATGGAAAGATGCCTGTATTTTGTTCCAGAATGCCATTACCAAGGATAAATCAAAAAGATGATCTGCATCAACTCATTGATGGCGGGGCAATATCAATGCAGAAGACTGATCGGCGGGCGCGGCGCGGACCTATCCGAAACGCGCGAGAAAACGGACGATGGCACGCGTGCGAGCACTGAAGAGGGCCGGCGTATAGTAGGCGCCTGCGACGCGCTTGTTAATCTCGCCAAGCGTCGGATATGGCGCAATATAGTTCGCCATCGCCGATATTTTAAGCCGCGCCGACACGGCAAGCACCCAGGGCTGGATCAGTTCGCCGGCGTCGGCTCCGACAATCGCCGCCCCGAGGATTACCCCGCGCGGCGCGGTGATGACCTTGATGCGCCCCTCTTCGCGGCGATCCGTTCGCGCCCGGTCAATGTCGCTGAACGGGCACTGAAGCACCTTTATCTTATCCCCGTGGCGGGCGCGCGCCTCCGCTTCCATCAGCCCGACGCTCGCAAATTCCGGATCGGTGAAAGTCACCCGCGGCAGGGCGCGATAGTCCGCCTTCGTCGGCAGTCGGAACAAAGCGTTGCGGATAACAATGCCGGCCTGATACCCGGCGGCGTGGGTGAACTGCGGCCCGCCCGCCACATCGCCGATTGCGAAGATGCGCCTGTTCGTTGTCCGGAGCCGGCCATCCACTGTTATTCCCGAAGGCGTCGTTGCAACTCCCGCCGCGTCAAGGCCGAGATCGTGGAGGCTGGCCCGCCGCCCCGCCGCGACAAGGAGGTGAGATCCGGAGAGAACCTCCTTCTCCGCGTCGGCAAGGGCGAGCCGGTATTCTCCGCCCGCGCCGCCGGCAACCTCGGAAACGGCGGTCCCTTCGCGGATATCAACGCCGTCGCGGCGGAGCGCAGCGAGGACCACTGCCGCCATCTCCGGATCCTCCCGTCCGAGGACGCGGGCCGCTTCCAACACGGTGACGTTTGATCCCAGCCGACTGAAGGCCGTTGCCATTTCAATGCCAATCGGCCCGCCGCCGATAATAAGGAGACGGTCCGGCAGCTCTCTCAGATCGAAAAGCGTTTCGTTAGTAAGGTACCCGCTCTCGGCAAGTCCGGTGATCGGCGGGATGAGCGGGCGCGAGCCCGTCGCGATCACGAAACGCCGGGCAACAACGCGATCGGCACCGATAGCAACTTCGCGATCTGAGACGAACCTCGCCCGCCCCTCAATCACCGTAACGCCAAGGCCTTCAAAGCGTTCAATCGAATCATGCGGCGCGATCGCGTCAATGACCGACTGCACATGCGCCATCACGGTGGGGAAATCGACCTGCGGGGCCGGGGCGCTAATTCCGAATGCGGCGGCTGCCCTGATGCCCGCCACCTGTTTCGCCGCGGCCAGCAGCGCCTTTGAGGGGACGCAGCCGTAGTTCAGGCAATCGCCCCCCATTCTCGCCGCTTCGATGAGGACGGTCCGCGCGCCGAGCTGGCTTGCTCCCGCCGCGACCGACAGCCCGCCCGAGCCCGCGCCGATCACGCAAATATCCGCCTCAATTTTCCGGCCCATCAGCAGCCCCTCCCCTATTGGCCGCGTCCGCGCAGCTTTTTCACAATGACCGGCACCAGCGCCAGCACGCCCAGCGCAGCGAACGCCACCAGCATCTCCCCCGTCAGCAGTGAGGAAATCTGAAAATCAAGCGCACAATTGGCCCGGCCGGCCTCCATGCAGGCGCTATAAGTTGCCTGTTGCTGACGGATGATACTGTCAAGACCACCGCCGAGATAGGCGAAGGCGAAGGTTCCCGGAATGATCCCGATCAATGTTCCAAGGATATAGGTGCCGGTGCGCACCCCGAGGAACGCCGGCGCAACATTCACGAGCCAGAACGGAAAGAGCGGAACGAGGCGAAGGAAGAGAAGATAGCTCATGGCATTTTCGGCAAAGCCTGCCTCCAGCTTTTTGAGCCACGGCCCCGCCCGGGCGCGAAGCGGCGTGCCGAGCGACGTTGCCGCAATCAAAAAAATGAGCGTCGCGCCAAGCGTTGCCGCGATCACCGTCATCACGCCCGCCGCAACCCAGCCGAACAGAAAGCCGCCGGTCACCGTCATCAGCAGCCCGCCCGGCAGCGAGAGGGCGACGACCGCAATATAGATCGACATATACAGCATCGCGGCGGCGACATAGTGGCTGGCAACGAAATCGAGCAGGCGATCCCGATTTTCGCTGAGCGCGCGGAACGTCAGGTAGTTATCGAGACCGAAGGCAAAAAACGCGGCAATGGCGAGGGCAACCAAAGCAAGCGGCAACAACCGCGTCACGGTCAGGCGGGGCCGCGCTGCCCCCCCGGCACGTGGCGCGCGCGTCTGCTGCGCCTTGCCGCGCTTTTTCGGGACCCTCTTTTTGCTGTCGGAACCTGCCATATGGACCGGGCGAATCTGTCTTGGAGCCGAAGAACGGATACTCCGTTCCCGGTCGCTATGGCGGTCAGCTTATGCTATTGCACGTCCGGATGATAGGCGTCTAAATTCCGCTTCAAGCGATCGTGAGTTCAATTGAACGGGCGTTCCCGCCCCGCGGCTGCAAAATTCATCTCCTGCATTGACTTCACCCCGCGTAGACCTTATACAGCGGGGCTTGTTTTCCCTTCGCGCGAAAGCGCGCGGATGATCGACGGAGAAGTCTCTTGAAACGTACATATCAGCCGAGCAAACTTGTTCGCACGCGCCGCCATGGTTTCCGTGCACGCCGGGCAACGGTCGGTGGACGCCGGGTTCTTGCCAACCGCCGGGCAAAAGGCCGCAAGAGCCTTTCAGCCTAACTCATGCCGATTGGCGTCGAACGGTTGAAAAAGCGGGCGGATTTCCTCCGTGTTGCCTCTGTTCGTCGTAAATGGGCCGCACCGGGGATGGTTCTACAGGCCGCCCGCGGGACTGCAACGGGCGAAACCGATGTTTCGCGCGTTGGCTTTACTGTGACCAAAAAGGTCGGCAATGCTGTCGTCCGTAACCGGATAAAGCGTCGCCTTCGCGCCGCTGCCGATCAGGTTATCCCCGAGCATGCCGCGCGGGGTTGGGATTTTGTTCTGATCGGGCGGCAGAGCTCTCTCAATCGTGATTTCGACGATCTGACGGCCGATCTCAGGCTGGCGCTGGACAAGGTCGGAGCTGCGGCTTCGGCGGAACGGGGAACGCGGTGATCAAATCGACTGTCATCTTTCTGCTCTCGCTCCCGATCCGGATATATCGCTATTTCATATCGCCCCTGCTGCCGGCGAGCTGTCGTTACTATCCAACCTGTTCCTCCTATGCTATGGAGGCGTTGGCTGTTCACGGCCCGCTGAAAGGGAGCTGGCTGACGCTGCGACGCCTCGCGCGATGCCATCCCTTTGGCGGACAGGGATATGACCCTGTTCCCGACACACATCGCGACTGTCATCATGGCGCGCCCGACCTGACATCCCGCGCCCGTATCAAGTAACATTGGACCTGTAATCATGTCAGACCAGAAAAACCTGATCCTCGCTATCGTTCTTTGTTTTCTGATCGTTTTCGGATTTCAGTATTTCGTTGAAGGCCCGAAAATCGAAGAAGCACGCCAGCAGGAGCAGGCGCAGTCGGCTCAATCCGGCTCCGAGGCCTCGTCATCTGCGCCCGCCGCGCCGGGCGATCTTTCCGTGCCGGCCCAGAATCAGGGCCCGGTCGCCCAGAACAGCCTGACGCGCGAGCAGAGCCTTCAGAATGCGGCGCGGATCAGGATCGCGACGCCGAGCCTGCACGGCTCCGTTTCCCTTACCGGCGCGCGGCTTGATGATCTGACGCTGATCAAATATCGCGAGCAGGTCAATCCCGCCAGCCCGGAGATCAAACTGCTCTCACCGGCCGGCAGTCCGCATCCCTATTACGCCGAATTCGGCTGGAGCCCTGCACCCGGCCTCAATATCGCCCTGCCCAATTCCCAGACTATCTGGAGCACGGATGCGACCGAGCTGACACCGGAAAAGCCGCTCGAACTCAAATGGGACAACGGCGCAGGACTGGTGTTCCACCGGATTATCTCGATCGATGAGAACTATATGTTCGCCATCGAACAGCGGGTCGAAAATAATACCGGTGAAGCCATCACGCTTTATCCCTACGGGCTGATTTCGCGCCACGGCACGCCGGAGACGACGGGCTTTTATATTCTGCACGAAGGTCCGATCGGCGTTCTCAACGACAAGCTTCAGGAAATTGACTACGACGACCTCGAAGACGGCGACACGCCGAGCTATACCTCCACGGGCGGCTGGCTCGGCATCACCGACAAATTCTGGCTGACCGCGCTCATTCCCGATCAGGCCACCGAGGTCAAGACGCGCTTTTCCTATGCACCGCAAGGAGCGCGGTATCAGACCGACTATCTCAACCAGCAGGGCGTCACGGTCCCTGCAGGCGAGACAGCGGGCATAACCAACCGGCTCTTTGCCGGCGCCAAGGAAGTTTCCATTCTGGACGCCTATGAAGAGCAGTATAACGTTGCCCGCTTCGATCTTGCCATCGACTGGGGCTGGTTCTACTTCCTGACCAAGCCGATCTATTTTGCACTCGAATATCTCGACAAGCTGATCGGCAACCTCGGCCTCGCCATCATGGCGCTGACCATCATCATCAAGATCATTCTGCTCCCGCTCGCGCACAAATCCTACGTGTCGATGAGCAAGATGAAGAAGCTGCAGCCGGAGATGCTGAAGCTGCGCGAGCGTTACGGCGAGGACAAGCAGAAGCTCAATCAGGAGATGATGGCGCTCTACAAGAAGGAGAAGGCGAACCCGGCCGCGGGCTGTCTGCCGATCCTCCTTCAGATCCCGATTTTCTTCGCGCTCTACAAGGTGCTGTTCGTCACGCTGCTGATGCGTCACCAGCCCTTCTATGGCTATATCAAGGATCTGTCGGCACCGGATCCGACGACGATCTTTAACCTTTTCGGGCTCATTCCGTGGGATCCGCCGCAAATTCTGATGATCGGCTTCCTGCCGATCCTGATGGGCGTCAGCATGTTCCTGCAGCAGCGGCTGAACCCGCAGCCGGCAGACCCGGTACAGGCGAAGATCTTCCTCTTCATGCCGATCTTTTTCACCTATCTGCTGGCAAGCTTCCCGGCTGGTCTCGTTATCTACTGGACCTGGAACAACATTCTCAGCATGGCGCAGCAGTGGCTGATCATGAAGCGGATGGGCGTGAGCGCGTCGGGAGAGAAGAGCTGACGAGTATGGCCGTATGACAGCGCCGATTGATCCTGCGACAGACCAAGACGACGCCCTGCGCATTGAAGCGGGGCGGCATCTTTTCGCGCAGGAGTGCCGGTTTGTCGCCGGGGCGGCAACGCTTCAGATGCTGCCGCCCGCCTCGCTCGTCGAAGTCGCCTTCGCCGGCCGCTCCAACGTCGGCAAATCGAGTCTGATCAATGCGCTGACCAACCGCAACACCCTCGCCCGCACCTCCAACACGCCGGGCCGCACGCAGCAGATCAACTTCTTCGATCTCGGCGGCCGGCTCTATCTCGTCGATCTGCCGGGGCATGGCTATGCGCGGGCATCGAAAGCGAAGATCGATATCTGGACGGATCTCGTGAACAGCTATCTGCGCGGCCGCGCGTCGCTCCGCCGGGTCCTCCTGCTGGTGGATTCGCGGCACGGCCTCAAATCCTCCGACCGCGACGTCATGGATATGCTGGACACCGCTGCCGTCAGCTACCAGATCGTCCTGACGAAGGTTGACAAAGGCAATAAAAGTGACATCGAATCACTGATTACAAAGATCAAGGCGGAACTGACCAAACGTCCGGCGTCACATCCGGAAGTGGTGGTCACAAGCGCCGTCAAAGGATACGGGATAGACATGCTCCGGGCGGAGCTGGCGACAATGGCGGAGGTCGGTTAATTACATGAGCAATAATTCCCTGACGGTCGAAGAACAGCTGGCCAAGGCCCGCACGCTCTCCGAAGCCCTGCCTTATATGCACCGCTTCAGCGGCCAGACGTTCGTCATCAAATATGGTGGCCACGCCATGGGCGATGAAGAGCTGTCGCTGATGTTCGCCGGCGATGTCGCGCTGCTGAAACAGGTGGGGATCAATCCGATTATCGTGCATGGCGGCGGACCGCAGATCGGCAGCATGCTGGAGCGGCTGCAGATCAACAGCTCATTCATCGACGGCCTGCGCGTGACCGACCAGCAGACGGTGGAAATCGTCGAGATGGTTCTTTCGGGCTCGCTCAACAAGAAGATCGTTTCGTCCATCAACTCGGCAGGCGGGCTGGCCATCGGCCTTTCCGGCAAGGACGGGAAACTGATCGAGGCGCAGAAGCTGACGCGGACAAAGCGCGATCCGGACAGCAACATCGAACGCATTCTCGATCTCGGCTTTGTTGGGGAGCCGACCCGCATCAATCCGGAAATTCTCGAAAGTTTCGAAGAGAATAACGTCATTCCGGTAATCGCGCCGATTGGCGTCGGCCCCAACGGCCAGACCTACAATATCAACGCCGATACCGCCGCCGGCCATATTGCCGCGGCCGTCGGCGCCACCAAGCTCATCATGATGACGGATGTCGAAGGCGTGCTCGACAAGAACAAAAAGCTGATCAACCGTCTGTCCTCGGCCGAGGTGTTGAAGCTGCAACAGGACGGAACCATCGGCGGCGGCATGATCCCGAAGCTTGAAACCTGTCTCTATGCGCTGGAGGAAGGGGTCGAATCGGCGACCATTCTGGACGGCCGCATTCCGCATGTGCTGCTGCTCGAAACTTTTACCGAGCATGGCGTCGGCACCATGATCACGGACAGCGACGACTAGGCGCGTCGCCGCGCGTCAGTTTTCATAGAAGGAAAGCTGCCATTCCATCTCGCCGGGGCTGTAGGGATAGTCGAACCCGTTTCGCGCGTTGACGAGATCCTTCCCCGGCACGAAGGCGATCATTGTCTGTATCTTGTAGGCAAGGCGCATGCCGAGCCCGGCCCGCCAGCAAAGTGAGGTGACGATCTTGCCGCTGCGCGATGACAGCATTGCGCTCACTTTCTCGTGGCTGAAATCGGCGAGAAGCGCGAGCGCCGCGGTGACGAATTCCTGGTCTCTCGCCTCCACCGCCTCGCTCACCGCATCTTCATCGAGCTTCGCATCCGCATAGAGTTTTTCCGCAGCCGCGCGCCCCTTCGCCTTCGGCGTCTTATCGAACTCCCGGGTTTCGTCAATCCGGCCGCGCACGATAGCCTTCAGCTGCTTTTCCGCCTGTTCGGGGAGGTTATGGCGGCGCGCCAGTGTTTCAACGAGGGAGAAGGCGACGAAGCCGGCGATCCGCCGCATGGCCCGGAGCGAGAGATTGAGCCGCATGACAAGCGGCTCATGCAGCGCCTCGACAGTTTCCGCCTGATCGATGATCCGGTCCAGCGTCTCCTCGCGGATTTTGGCGGACGGGTTGGCAAGAAGCGCCGACATCACCGGCATTTCAAGCTGCGCAACCAGCACATCGGATACCTCTTCGCCGATATTCTGCCGACGCGCGATGCCCTGCAACCCCCCGGCCGCAATCCCGCTCGCCATAATTTCGAGCAGGTCGTTGTCGGAGAGCAGCGGCGAATATTCGAGGATCGGGCAGGCGACAATTTCCTCAACATCCCGCGCCAGCGTCATCACGATGCTCTTCGGCACGTCGAGACTGTCTTTCAGCGCCTCGGCAACGATGGCGCGAACGGCGGCCGTCTGATCGCGGGCGAGGATTTCGAGCACCTCGATGGTTCGTTGCAGCAGCGCGACCGCCTGCTGGTCGGTGATATCGGGAAGCAGGCGGCAGATCTTCCGCGCGAGCTCCATGCGCACTTCGATATCATCATCGGTCGCGAGGATAAGATTGGCCCGCGCCGGCGTCGCGGGGTTGATGGCGAGATTCTTTCGCACATCGCCCGAGTTATCATCGGCAAGATAATAGAGGATCTCCGGCTCGACATCCTCGCGAGCGGCAAGATCGGCACGCACTCTCCGGTCGATGCTCAGCGCCCGCGCTTTGTTTTCCTCATATCGACGGGCGGCGCGTTGTTTTCCGCTGGAATGGATCGTCACAGCCACTAAATATCCCAGAGACAGTTTATCGCTGCTATCATAGGTGGCTAATCTTAACAGATTATTAATAAACGGCCCGATCCCGGGCCAGATAGGGCTTGCCCTTCGACCCAGTCGGGGGCACATTCAGGACATGATGAATACACCAAGTTGGCAGGATTTTGAGCATATCGACAGCTGGATATTCGATCTCGACAACACGCTCTATTCTTCGGCGACCAACCTCTTCGCGAGGGTCGACAAGAAGATGGGCGAGTTCATATCGAAGCTGCTGGATATCGATCTCGTCGAAGCAAAGAAACTTCAGAAGCGCTATTTCAGGGAGCATGGCACAACCCTCCGCGGCCTGATGGAGGTGCATGGCATCGATCCCACCGCCTATCTCGAATTCGTTCACGATATCGACGTCTCCGATCTCGTTTCGGTCCCCGAACTCGGCGTCGCGCTTGAAAAGCTGCCGGGCAAGAGAATTATTTTCACGAACGGCTCGCACTTTCACGCAATGAATGTGTCGACCCAGCTTGGCATCGACCGCCATTTCCACCATATCTTCGATATCGCGGCGGCCGATTACCTGCCCAAGCCCCATAAGCCGGTCTATGAAAAGCTGATCCGCGATTTCGATATCAATCCCGAGCGCGCAGTGCTGTTCGAGGATATGGCCGTCAATCTCGTGCCTGCGCATGAGATGGGTATGAAAACCGTCTGGATCCCGGGCAATACCGATTGGTCCCGCGAAGGCGGCGACGGCGATCATATCCACTACCGGACGGACGACCTCAGCCGCTGGCTGACCGATCTCCTGAACGACCGGGCGCGCCAGGACTAAGAAAATTTACCCGGCCGGCAGATTGACATCTCGCCGGGGCCGGGTATCTTCTGGCCAACGCAAATTGACTAGATATCGGGGAAAAATTTATGACAGTAGCGCAGTTGCAACCCGTCATCGACGCCGCCTGGGAAAACCGGGACCAGATTTCCGTCGCGACCAAGGGCGAGGTGCGCGAGGCCGTCGACGCCACGCTGGAAGCTCTTGATAACGGATCGCTCCGTGTCGCCGAGAAAGGCGCGAACGGCTGGACCGTCAACCAGTGGGCGAAGAAAGCGGTGCTGCTGTCCTTCCGTCTCAACGATATGGAACTGATCCCGGGCGGACCCGGCAGCAATTCCGCCTGGTGGGACAAGGTGCCGAGCAAGTTCGAGGGCTGGGACGCCGCGCGCTTTCGCGAGGCGGGCTTTCGCGCCGTGCCGAACTGCGTCGTGCGCAAAAGCGCCTATATCGCGCCGAACGTGGTGCTGATGCCGAGCTTCGTCAATCTCGGCGCCTATGTCGACAGCGGCAGCATGGTCGATACCTGGGTAACCGTCGGCTCCTGCGCGCAGATCGGCAAAAATGTGCATCTGTCGGGCGGCGTCGGCATCGGCGGCGTGCTGGAGCCGCTGCAGGCCGATCCGGTCATCATCGAAGACAATTGCTTCATCGGCGCGCGCTCCGAGGTCGTCGAAGGCGTCATCGTCGAGGAAGGCTCCGTCCTCTCCATGGGCGTCTTTATCAGCGCCTCCACCAAGATCGTCAACCGCGAGACCGGCGAGATCCATATCGGCCGCGTGCCCGCCTATTCTGTGGTCGTTCCGGGGTCGCTGCCCGGCAAGCCGCTGCCGGACGGGACGCCGGGGCCGAGCCTTTACTGCGCGGTGATCGTGAAGACGGTGGATGCGCAGACCCGCTCCAAAACATCCATCAACGAACTGCTCCGCGATTAAGCGCGGAATAACGCAGGACACGGGCGGAGCGTCCCTCCGCCCGGTGTCACACGCGCTTGATATGCTCGCGGTAGATCATAAAGAGACCGCTGCCGGCGATGACCACGATGCCGAGCCAGACGTGCGAGGGCGGGAAATCGCCAAAGAAGAGAAACCCTAAAATCACCGACCAGATGATCCCCGTATATTCAAACGGGGTGATGACCGCGACCTCACCGACCGCGAAGGAGCGGATCATACAGACGCTGCTGACGAGCGACAGCGCCGCCATCAGCGCGATCAGCCCAATGTCGCGAAGCGGCATGGGCTCCCAGGTAAAGAGCGTGATAAACGCCGTAATGATCAGGACGCCAAGGGTATTGTAAAAAACCACCGCGAGCGTCGTCTCCGTTCGCGTCAGCACGCGCCCCGTCAGCATGATACCGCAGTAGCAGAGGCTGGAGCCGAGCACGAGCAGCGCTTCCCACTTCAACATGCCGCCGCCCGGCTGCATGACGATCAGCACGCCGCTGAAGCCGACGACGATCGCACTCCAGCGATAGATACCGACTTTCTCACCGAAGAGCGGCACCGAAAGCGCGGTCATGATAAAGGGGGAGACGAAGAAAATCACCGTCGCGGTCGCGAGCGGCAGCTCTTTCAGCGAGAGGTAAAAGAGAAGCGGCGCCAGCACACCAAAGATGGCGCGGATGACATGCATGCCCTTGCGGTTCGTGCGGATCCGCTTTGTCCCGCCGCGCCAGATCATCCAGGCGGTCAGTGGCACCATGAGGAATAATCCTCGGATCGCCAGCATCTGGAGAACGGAATAATTCGCCTCCACCAGCAGCTTGGCAAAGGCGTCCGTCAGACTCATGAAGAGGATTCCGACCAGCATATAGATCACGCCGTGGAAATTGTCGGATCCGGGAAGTTGAGGAAACCGCATGCGTTACCTTCCCTGCATATCTGATGAGTAGTATCGCGTCGCGCGCGCCGGCGCAATCGGCAAAGGGCAATGAGGCGAACAATTATTCGCGCGCCGGCACCTTCCCCATTGACCGGGCGCCCCGGCGGGCGGTAAAGGTCATCCTATGGAAAATAATGCAGAAAATTCAGAAGTCATCGCCCTGACGCAGGCTCTTATGCAGTGCGCGAGTGTCACGCCCCGCGACGCGGGCGCGCTTGATGTATTGCAAAAGGCGCTTGAGGCGGCTGGTTTCGTCTGTCATCGTCTGACGTTCAGCGAGGCGGGAACGCCGGACGTTGACAATCTCTACGCCCGCTTCGGCACCTCGGCTCCCAATTTCTGCTTCGCCGGCCACACCGACGTCGTTCCGGTCGGAGATAAAAACGCATGGAGCGTCGATCCCTTCAGCGGCACCATCCGCGACGGCATGATTGTCGGCCGGGGCGCAGCGGATATGAAAGCCGCCGTCGCCGCTTTCGTCGTTGCCGCAAAGCGTTTCATCGGTGCGACCGCAGGTGACTTCGATGGCTCCATCAGTCTTCTGATCACGGGCGATGAGGAAGGACCGGCGATCAACGGGACGCGCAAAGTGCTGGACTGGATGGCGGAGCGGGGCGAGAAGATCGATCACTGCATCGTCGGCGAGCCGACCAATCCGTCCGAGCTCGGCGAGATGGTCAAAATCGGCCGGCGAGGCTCCTTCACCGGCTATCTCACCGTCACGGGAACGGAGGGGCATGTCGCCTACCCGCATCTTGCGGATAATCCCATTCCCCATATGGCGACCATGATAACCGCGCTCGACAGTCACATTCTCGATGACGGGACGGAGCATTTCCAGCCGAGCAATCTCGAATTCACCACCGTCGACGTCGGGAACCCGGCGACCAACGTGATCGCGAGGACGGCGAAAGCGACCTTCAACATCCGCTTCAACACGGAGCATAGCCACGATGCGCTCGAAGCGACGATCCGCACTATCCTCGACCGGATCGCAACGGAGCGGAACTGTCGCTATACGCTCGATTGCAGCAGAAACTCGTCGCCTTTCCTGACGCCCGAAGGCGAGTTCAGCGCCCTGATCGTCGCGGCAATCGAAAAGCGTCTCGGCATCAAGCCCGTTCTCTCGACGACCGGCGGCACGTCCGATGCCCGCTTTATCAAGGATTACTGCCCGGTCGCCGAGTTCGGGCTGATCAGCCAAACCATGCACAAGGTCGACGAGCGGGCGAGCATCAGCGATATCGAGGCGCTGACGGATATCTACACCGATATCCTGTTCAATTATTTCCAGAAGAGCAGATGATAACGCTGCAGGAAATCCGCACGTCTTTGAATGGCGCCGTGTTGCTCGCAAAACGCACACCGGGCGCCCTCTCCTATTTCAATCTCTCCGCAGACGGCTTCTATCGTTCCTTTTATGCGCTGTTGCTTGCCGCACCGGTTTTCGCGCTCGAGAATGCCTTCGACTACCGGTCATTCGAAACCGACACCGCGCTCGTTCCATTTATCCTGATTTTATGCCTTGCACTCTGGGTAAGCTGGGGAAGCTATCTTGTTGTCATGGGCACGGTGACGCGCCTTATGGGGCTCGGTGATCGCTTTGGCGCGTTTGTCATCGTCTATAACTGGGTTCAGCTTGGCCTGATCCTCATCTGGCTTCCTGTCACTGTGATTGCCACCGGCATTCTCCCGCCCGGTTTCGGCAGCATGCTCAACCTGATCTTCATCGTCGCCACATATGTCTACCTCTGGTACATCCTCAAGGTGACATTGCGGACGAGCGGGTTTATCGCGGCGGGCTTCGCGTTTCTCGAATTTCTCGTGGTGATCCTCGTCCAGTCGCTGTTCTCGGGCTGGCTTTTCACCGCAAACGGTCTCTAGCTGTAATCGACCTGCGTGAGGTAGAGCCCATAGGGCGGCGCGTTCGGGCCGGCGCGCGACCTGTCTTTCGCCTCCAGCGCCGCGCGGAGATCATCGGCCGTCCACTGACCGGTTCCGACAAGTGACAGGCTCCCCACCATGGCGCGCACCTGATTGTGCAGAAAGGATTGCGCCGACGTGCGGACTTCGATCAGGACGCCGCTTCGCGTAACCTCAAGCCGGTCGAGCGTTTTCAGGGGCGATTTCGCCTGGCAGGCGGCGGCGCGAAAGGTCGTGAAATCGTGAACGCCGACAAGGACGGAGGCCGCATTATTCATCGCCTCGGCATCAAGCTCTCGCTTCACATGCCAGGCGCGCCCAAGCTCGAGGGTCAGCGGCGCCTGCCGATTGATAATCCGGTAGAGATAATGCCGCCGCGTCGCCGAAAAGCGCGCGCTGAAGTCGGCCTCCACCTCGCGGCAGTCAAGAATGGCCACGGGCGCGGGCTTCAGATGAAAATTAAGGGCATTCTTCACAACTTCGGGCCGGCGGTCAGAGGCAAGCGCGAAACTTGCGACCTGGCCCAGCGCGTGGACCCCGGCGTCGGTCCGCCCGGCGCCCTGTATCCGCACCTCTTCCCCGCAGAAGGCAAAAATCGCCTCCTCGATATACTGCTGCACAGACGGCCCGTTGGTCTGGCGCTGCCAGCCGACGAGGGCGCTTCCGTCATACTCGATCGTAATACGGAAGCTGGGCATCAGCCGAGCACCTCGCCCCTGGCGATCGGGCGGCCATTCAGAAAGGCGGCGGCACTCATCGGACCTTTGCCGGCCGGCTGAACCAGTTGCAAGGCGAGCGCACCCTCGCCGCAGGCGACGGTGAGGGTGTCATCGAGCACCTCCCCCGGTGCGCCGCTGCCACTGACAGGCCGCGCCTTCAATAGCTTGATCCGCTGGCCCTGATGCTCGAAATAGGCGCCCGGCGCCGGGTTGAGACCGCGAATATGCCGGTCAAGCTCAATTGCACTCCGCGTCCAGTCAATAGCGGCTTCGGCCTTGGAGATTTTTTCGGCATATGTCACGCCCTCCGCGCTTTGCGGCGTGGCGACAAGATCGGGATCGCCAAGCCGCTCCAGCGTTGCGAGGAGGAGCGGCACCGCCGCCTCGGCAAGTTCATCATGCAGGCTGCCCGCCGTCGTTTCGGATATTATGGGAATGCGCGTCTCGGCGAGCACCGGGCCTGTATCGAGCCCCGCCTCCATCTGCATGACCGCAATGCCGGTCTCAGGATCGCCGGCCATAATTGCCCGCTGGATCGGCGCGGCCCCGCGCCAGCGCGGTAAAATTGATGCGTGGAGGTTGAGGCAGCCATATTTCGGCGCGTCGAGAATGGCCTGCGGCAGGATAAGGCCGTAGGCGACAACGATTGCGGCATCAAGATCGAGCGCGGCAAATTCCGCCTGCACGTCCGGAGATTTCAGCGACTGGGGGGTGCGAACCGGGATCCCGGCGTCTTCAGCAACTATGTGGACAGCCGAGGGCATCAGCTTGCGGCCCCGCCCGGCCGGGCGCGGCGGCTGCGAATAGACGCAAACGATGTCATGCGGCGAGGCAATCAGGGCCTTCAGAATATGCGCTGAAAAGGCCGGCGTCCCCATGAAGGCAAGTCGCAGTCGGGCCATCCGCCGGCCTCAACTCGCCATTTTTTTCTGCTTGAGAAGCTTGCGGAGGATCATGTTGCGTTTCAGCGCCGACAGATGATCAAGGAACAGGATACCGTCCAGATGATCAATCTCATGCTGCACGCAAATGGCAAGCAGGCCATCGGCGCGGAGCTGCTGCGGCTGGCCGTCGAGATCGAGATAGCTGACCTCCACTTCGGCCGGGCGCACGACGTCGGCATAATGTTCGGGCACCGACAGGCAGCCTTCCTCATAGGTCACATCGTCATCGGAAACCCAGGTGATTTCCGGGTTGATGAGCGCGAGCGGCTGCGGCGGCTCCTCTTTCCCCTTGCCGACGACATCCATCACCAGCAGGCGTTTCGGAACGCCCACCTGAATGGCGGCAAGACCGATACCGGGCGCGGCGTACATGGTCTCGAACATGTCCGCAACCAGCTTGCGAATCTCGTCATCCACCTTCTCAACCGGCGTTGAGATGGTTTTGAGCAGCGGATCGGGCGCCGTGTATATGGGTAAAAGGGCCATGGCATTCCATTGACGATATGTTTCTGATGTGCCTTTATGGCACAATGAGTAGGTATTATGCCTGTTTGCGTTCGTCAAGACCATTGGTCCCCGGGGAGTAGCGGGTTTTGCAAGAGTTTATTGAGCAGTTTCTGCAAGGAAGAGGGCTTGAAGTCGCCCTGATCGCCGTTATCGGGCTGCTTTTTATCGTCATCGTCGTTCTTGTGCTGCGCATGTCGAAGGCGCAGGCGCTTGCCGAAAAAGCATCCGCAAACAGTGAGAACCTGCACCGTCTTGCGGAAACGCTACTGAACCGGCAGTCGCAGCTTGAAGGCCAGCTTCGCCAGGTCTCAAACGATACAGCGACCAGCCGCGCCGAGATCAACCGCACGCTCAACGAACGGCTCGATGCCGTTTCGCGCCGGCTTGGCGAAAGCCTCGTGCAATCGGCCGAGAAGACCGGACAGAGCCTTTCCGAACTGCAGGCCCGCCTCGCCGTCATCGACAAGGCGCAGACCAACCTGACGGAACTTTCGACGCAGGTCGTCGGGCTGCAGGATATTCTCGCCAACAAGCAGGCACGCGGTGCGTTCGGGGAAATCCAGCTCTATGATCTCGTGAAATCGGCCCTGCCGCCCTCGGCCTATGAGTTTCAGGTAACGCTTGGCAACAACCGACGGGCCGACTGCCTGATCAAGCTGCCGAACCCGCCGGGGCCGATCGTCGTCGATGCGAAATTTCCGCTGGAGAGTTTTCACCTGATGCGGCAGGCGGAGACGGAGGCCGAAAAAACCCAGGCCGAGCGCGCCTTCAGCAACGCCATGCAGAAACATATCGCCGATATCAGCGAGAAATATATTCTCGATGGCGAGACAGCGGAATCGGCGCTTCTGTTCCTGCCCTCCGAAGCGGTTTATGCGGAGCTTCACGCGCGTTTCCCGGCGGTGCTCGAGAAATCCTACAAGTCGCGGGTATGGATCGTTTCGCCGACGACCTTGATGGCGACGCTCAACACGGTCCGCGCCGTCCTCAAAGACAGTCAGATGCGGGCGCAGGCGCATATCATCCAGAAAGAGATCGGCGTGCTGCTGAAGGATATCGAGCGACTGGATGTCCGGGTCAACAACCTCTCGAAGCATTTCACTCAAGCCGGAAATGATATCGACCAGATCAAGACCTCAAGCCGAAAGATCAGCAGCCGCGCCGAGCGGATCGAGGAATTGCAGCTTGGGGATGTTGCCGAGGATCTTCTGAACGCACCTCCGGAAGCGCCGCGCGAGATGGGGTATGAGCCTTAACTGATCGACCGGCGCGACTTGAGCGCGGCCGAAAGCGTGCCATCATCAAGATAGTCAAGCTCGCCGCCGACCGGCACGCCATGCGCGAGCTTTGTTACCTGCACATCAAATTCCGAAAGCCGGTCCGAAAGATAATGCGCGGTTGTCTGGCCATCAACCGTTGCATTGAGCGCAAGGATAACCTCGCTGACGCGCCCCTCCGTTACGCGGCGGATCAGGCTCTCGATATTCAGTTCATCCGGCCCGATCCCATCAAGCGCCGAGAGGGTGCCACCCAGAACGTGATAGCGCCCGCGGAAAGCGGCAGAGCGCTCCAGCGCCCAGAGATCGGAGACATCTTCGACGACGCACAGCATGGTCGCCTCACGCTCCGCATCCCGGCATATGGCGCAGGGTTCCGTTACGTCGAGATTGCCGCATTCCTCGCAGACCTTCACCGTATCCGCCGCCGCCTGCATCGCGGCGGCAAGCGGCGTCAGCAGGGTTTCCCGCCGGCTGATCAGATGCAGCGTCGCCCGCCGCGCCGACCGCGGGCCGAAGCCGGGAAGCCGCGAGAGAAGCTGGATCAGCGTATCGATTTCGGACTGGCTCATTGGGGTTGATCGCAGCGGCGCGTCAGAACGGCAGCTGCATGCCGGGCGGAAGCTGCAGGCCGCCGGTCATTTCCTTCATCTTTTCGGCGGTGTAGGCGTCCGCCTTCTTTCTCGCATCCGCATGGGCGGCGACAATCAGATCTTCCATGACTTCCTTGTCTTCCGGATCAACCAGCGACGGATCGACGTGCAGTTTGCGCATCTCGCCCTTGCAGTTCAGCGTCACCCTGACCATCCCGGCGCCCGATTGGCCGGTCACCTCATGATTTTCCAGTTCGGCCTGCATTTCGGCCATTTTGGCCTGCATCTCTTTAGCCTGCTTCATCAGGTTGCCAAGGTTTTTCATTCAAATATGTCTCCGTCCTGAATGTCGTCATCACCGGATATGTCATCGCCAAGCGTCATGTCAAGGGAAGGTCCGCGATGGCGCACCTCGCGGATTGTTGCGGCGGGGAAAAGCGCCTTGATATTGCGCACCAGCGGATGCGCCTCAAGCGCGGCGATTTCCGCGGCCTTGTCGCTCTCGCGTTTTTCGGCGACCGTCGCGGCGCCTTCGGCATGGGCGGTCATGCGGACATCCCATGCGCGGCCGGTAATCTCCCGCAGGCGCCTGCCGAGCCGGCTCGCAAGATCCGCTGCCGCGCCCGGCGCTGGGCTGAATTCGATTTCCCCGTCCGCAAAGGACACGGGCTTGGCGAAGTTTAGCACCTCCGCCTTCAGCTTAATATCCTGCCTGTCGGTCAGGACATCAACCACATCCTCCATCGATTGCAGTTGGATCTCGCGGGCTTCCTGCGGCGCCGGCACTTCAGGCTCAGGCGCGGGCTCCGGTTGCGGCGGCGTTTCAATGCGCGGCGCATTATCGGCCACGAGTGAGAGATGCGCCCGCGTCTCCGGCGCCCGCTCCGCGGCCCGCTCTGGCGCCGCGCCGGCTAGGGCGACCGCCGCCGTCGCGACGGTGCTCCCGCGCAGGCCCGCTCCGCCGCCGCCGCTTGCGGTCGCCGGGGCCGATGGCCGCGCGGACGCGCCGCCCGCAATCTGGCGCGCAAGCTCGCCGGGCGTCGGCAGGTCGCTGACATAGGCAAGGCGAACCAGAACCATCTCCGCCGCGGCGAGCGGCATCGGCGCGTGGCTCACTTCCTCAAGCCCTTTAAGCAGCATCTGCCAGGTGCGCGCAAGCACCGGCATGGAGAGTTTCCCCGCCAGTTCCTCCCCACGCGCCGCCTCGCCGCCCGCGACGGCGATATTGGAGACCGCCTCGGGCGTCACCTTGATCGACGTCAGCCAGTGTGTAAGCTCGAGCAGATCCTGAATGATGACGATCGGATCGGCGCCCGCGGCATACTGGCCGCGGAGGACGGCAAGCGCCTCCCGGATATCGCCTGCCATCAGCAGGGTGAAGAGATCGAGAATGCGCGTCCGGTCGGCAAGGCCGAGCATGTCGCGGACCTGCTCCGCGCTCACCTTGCCATCGCCATGCGCGATCGCCTGATCGAGCAGCGAGAGGCCGTCGCGCACCGACCCTTCGGCCGCACGAGCGATCAGCGCAAGCGCATCCGCCTCAACCTCGGCGTTCTCCTTCGCCGCGATGGTTGCGAAATATTCGGCGAGCGTCTCCCCGTCGACACGCTTCAGATCGAAGCGCTGACAGCGCGAGAGAACGGTCACCGGAATTTTGCGGATTTCCGTGGTCGCAAAGATGAACTTTACATGCTCCGGCGGCTCTTCCAGCGTTTTCAGAAGCGCGTTGAAGGCATTGCGCGTAAGCATATGCACTTCGTCGATGATATAGATCTTGAAGCGGGCGCTTACGGGGAGATAGCGCACGCCATCGATCAGTTCGCGGATATCGTCGACGCCGGTCCGGCTCGCCGCGTCCATTTCAATCACATCCTGATGGCGATCTTCGGCGATGGTGATGCAGTTGGCACACACGCCGCACGGCGAGATCGTCGGCCCACCGGTGCCGTCCGGACCGATGCAGTTGAGGCCGCGGGCGATGATACGCGCCGTCGTCGTCTTGCCGATGCCGCGCGTCCCTGTCAGGATGAAGGCATGCGCGAGGCGGCCCGCCTCCAGCGCGTTGGAGAGGGTTCGCACCATCGCCTCATGGCCGATCAGTTCATCGAAATTTCTGGGGCGATACTTCCGGGCGAGAACCCGATAGGGAGTAGTTGCTTGTTCTGTCGACATGGCGCGATCATAGCAGACTTGGCCCGCCGAACGCCAGTCAAAGCGGCGCGGCGTTCGAGGGAATACTCAATTTTCGGGGAAACAAGAAGAAGACTGGCAACGACCCGCACCGAAACTCGTTACGGCTGCTTCCTTCCGGACCTGACCGGGTTGGCGAGAGGCACGCCCATCGCCAGCCTTCCACTGCCTATATCATGCAGATGGCGCCGATAAGCAAGCCCTTTCGTCAATTTTTTGCCTGCGGCCCTGCCTCCGCGCTTTTTTAACGCCTTTACAACATCTTGACGATTGCGGCGGGGTACGCTTTGTGACAAATTACCGGTCATGATGAAGCCGATAATCTTTGGCGGTGGAGAACTCGACCGCGCCTCACATGTTCGCACCGACACGAACTGGTTGGAACAGAAAATAAAAGATCCGAGCAGTCGGTTCCTTCCCCTGCATGAATTGAAGGTTCTGATCAACCTGCGCGGGGCGACCGCGATTGACTGGCGCCCCGAAGTGGAGATGCGCGAGTTTCTCGACGATCGGGCGGAGAACGTCTTTCTCGGCGTCGACAAGCACGGCATATATCATTTTGCCATCGATGTCTCGGCAATCGAAAATCCGCGTCAGCCGCCCTTCCCGGACTGGGGAAAGTTTATCGACGTACGCTCCATCGCCCCCCAGCTCAGCCCGACCGAGGCCGGCGCGCTCGCGCAGGCCCGCTCGATGATCGACTGGCACAACCGGCATCGCTTCTGTGCCGTCTGCGGCGCCTCGACCCGGCCGCAGGAAGGCGGCTACTCGCGCGTCTGCTGGGACAGCGACTGCAAGGCGACGCATTTTCCGCGCACCGATCCCGTTGCCATCATGATGGTGCTCTATGGCGACAAATGCCTGATGGGTCGCGGTGCCAGCTTTCCGCCGGGCTTCTATTCCTGCCTCGCCGGCTTCATTGAACCGGGCGAGACGATCGAGCAGGCCGTCGCGCGGGAGGTGTTTGAAGAAGCGGGCGTGCGGGTGCAGAATGTGCGCTATCACCAGTGCCAGCCCTGGCCCTTCCCCTCATCACTGATGATCGGCTGCTTCGCCGAGGCACTGCATGATGATATCACCATCGACCGGGTGGAACTTGCGGATGCCCGCTGGTTCAGCAAGGAAGAAGTGCGCGGCATGTTGAACCAGAGCAGCGAGCGGAGCGGGCTCCGCATGGGCGGCCCGATCGCCCTCGCCCACCAGCTCGCTAAATTCTGGGTCGAGCAGCCTGACTAACCCGTCGCCAGCAGCAGCATACCGGCCAGGATCAGTGCGGCCCAGCCGATGCGGCCGCGGAAGCTGCCCTCTTTCAGGATGAGCGTTCCCAGCATCACGGTCAGCAGCACACTGATCTCGCGCGCCGGTGCGGCATAGACGAGCGGCGTCAGCGTTACCGCGATCAGGAAGAGGATGTAGGCCAGCGAATTCAGCACCGCGATGACAATGACCGCCCCCTTGTGATCGCGCCAGAAGCCAAGGACGAGGGGTTTTCGCGCCGCCGCATAGGGCGCGAGCGCGACGGTACGAAGGACAGCCGACGCGTAGTCGACAATGAGCGGCGACAGCATGAGCGCGGTGACGGCATAGGCATCCCACGCCGTGTAACTCCCGATCAGAACGCCGGTGGCAAGCCCAAATCCCAGCGACGCCCGCAGGTTGGACGTGCGGCTCCGAAACCCGCCGGTCAGAAAGAAAACGCCGATAATGATGGCAAGGCCGCCGCCCAGGATCTGCACCGTCATATATTCGCCGAGAATCAACACAGCGAAGGTAATGGAGAGCAGCGGCCCCGAGGCGCGCGCCGTCGGGTAGACGACTGACAGATCACCGCGGCGGTAGCCCTGCTGCAACAGCAGGAAATAGGCAAGATGCAGGGCGCCGGATCCGGCGAGGAATATCAGTTCCATTGCCCCGAAAGTCGGTCGCTCAAGGAGCATGATGACGACGACGAGCGGCAGATAAATGACGCTCGAAACGAGGGAGAAGAGCCAGACAAGCTCGGGGCCGCCATTCAGGCGCTTAATAAGAAAATTCCACGTCGCATGACAGCAGGCCGCTGCCAGAATAAGCGCGATGGCAAGCAAATCCATTCAGACACCTCAACCTTGACCTGCGAGACGCGCGAGAATGCGCCGTCCCTCCCCCGGCCGTGCCGTCGCGGACGTTACGACTAACGGGTCAGCGGCGCAAGCGTCAGCGGATCTGTTATGCGGATAAGACCCCGGAAAGGCAGAATCAGGACCACCACCATCACCAGCTTCGTCGCATAGTCCCCGAGCGCCCAGGTGTGCCACGGCAGCCCGGTGCCGGCAAAGGCGAGCGAGAAGAAGATGATCGTATCAACGAGCGAGGCAACGACGGAAGAGATGACGGGCGCCTTCCACCAGCTCAGGCGGCGAAGGCGATCAAAGATCGTCACATCGAGAAGCTGCGCAAACAGGAATGCCGAGCCCGAGGCGAGCGCAATGCGGGGATTGGCAATCAGCAGCGATATGACGACGGCGGCAACAAAGCCGACCACGACCACATGGCGGGCAATGCGCACACCGAGGGTCCGGTTGGTGATGTCGGTCACCAGAAAGGCAACAGGATAGGACAATGCGCCCCATGTGAGCCAGTCATTGATCGGCATCTCGACGAGGATGTTCGACGCCGTGACGACGACCGCCATGGCGCTGATCGCGATCAGCAGAAATAGCTTCTGCGCGCGACCGAGAGCCGTGATGATCTCAATCTGGTTCTTCAGCATTGCTGTTCCTTACCTGTTCCCGGCGCGCAGCGCGCTCGGGAAATGCGAGCGCTTATATTCAATCCCGCAACGTTGATCAAGCCTTATCAGCTGCTGTACTGCCGCCGATAGGGGTTCATCGGATAGACGCCAAGGATCTTCAGCTTCGCGGAGAAGAACTGCAATTCCTCGATGGCGCGGGCAACGCGGGCTTCCTCGGGGTGCCCCTCGATATCGATATAAAACTGCGCCGCTTCGAAGCTTGCGTCAGTGATATAGCTTTCAAGCTTCGTGACGTTAACGCCGTTCGTTGCAAATCCGCCGAGCGCCTTGTAGAGCGCCGCCGGCTGGCTGCGCACCTGAAAGACGAAGCTTGTCATGCAGCGGCCTTCTTTCGGATCCGGCGTCCTGCGGTGCCGCGACATGATAACGAAGCGCGTCGTGTTGCCGATGCGATCCTCGACCCGGTCGCGCAGCACCTGCAGGCCATAGATCTCGCCGGCGAGGCTGGAGGCGATCGACGCCTGCGTCTTGTCGCCAAGCTCGGCAATCATCTTCGCCGATCCCGCCGTGTCCGCGTGGACCATCGGCACCAGGTTGAAATCATGAATGAGCCCGCGGCACTGCGAGAGCGCCTGTTCGTGGCTGTGCACAATCTTCACATCGCCAAGCGTCGCGCCCGGCACGCCGAGGAGCTGATGCTGGACGGGCTGGAAATGTTCGCCGATGATGTAAAGTCCGGATTCGGGAAGCAGATGGTGAATGTCCGCGACGCGCCCGCCGAGCGAATTCTCGATCGGGATCATTGCAAGCGCCGCATGCCCGTCGCGCACCATCGCCAGCGTGCCCGAAAATGTGTCGCACGGGGTCGCATCCATTTCCGGATATACCGTCATGCAGGACAGATGGCCATAGGCACCGGGGACCCCCTGAAAGGCAATACGATTGTCAGGATCAGTCTCGGACATTTTCAACTTCTCAAATTATCAGGAAACAAACATGCGGCGGATGCGCGCCAGATCTTCCGGAGTATCAACGCCAAGCGGCACCGTGTCAACGACAGCCGCATCAATTCTCATGCCGGCTTCGAGCGCGCGGAGCTGCTCCAGCCGCTCCCGCTGTTCGAGCGGTGCGGGCGGCAGCGACACGAATTTGGCGAGCGACGCGCGGCGATAGGCGTAGAGGCCGATATGGTGATAATGCGGCCCCGCGCCGCCCGGACTTTTCAGGCGGCTGAACCAGAGCGCGCGGCCGATTGTTGCGCCTTCGCCGAGCGAGACGACCGCCTTCACGGCATTTTCATCGTCAAGTTCCGCCGGATCGGTAATCACGGCGACGAGCGTTGAAATATCAACTGCGACATTTT
This sequence comes from Sneathiella sp., assembly GCF_036844445.1. Taxonomy (GTDB): domain Bacteria; phylum Pseudomonadota; class Alphaproteobacteria; order Sneathiellales; family Sneathiellaceae; genus Sneathiella. Next base: position 392,679 of record NZ_DAIUFV010000002.1, read on the forward strand.
GTAGCGGGCGAAAAATGGCGCCAACGGCCGCGGGATCGAGCGCCGGCAGATCGCCCTGGAGATTCACGATGGCATCGAAACTCCCGTCCGGATCAAACCGCTCGGCCGCTTCGAATACCCGGTCGGAGCCCGACGGGTGATCGGGGCGGGTCAGGATCGCCGTTCCGCCGGCGGCGCTCACCACGTCGGCAATTTCCTTTTCAGCACAAGCGACTATGACGGGACCGATGGCGGCCTCCTCGGCGCGGCGCAGGACCTGGACAATCATCGGCAGGCCGCCGATCTCGGCCAGCGGCTTGCCCGGCAGTCTGGTCGAGGCCATGCGGGCCGGAATGACGATCAGCGGTTTTTGCGGTGCAGATCCCATGATTTTGATCCAAAAGACGAATTTTCCGATGAAATGAGTATATACGTCTTGCGCCCGGCAGGACAAAGCAGTTAATTTCCGCTCGCAATTTTTTATTGCCGCTGGTAAGAGGTACCGCTAAGGATATAAAAAGCTGAGGGCAGCAATGAATAGTTTCGAAATAAACAAAATTATCGGTGCCGTTCTGGCGGGCGTTCTGATTATGCTGGTTATAAACGAGGTCGCCAAGCTGGCGGTGAGCCCGACCTATCCAGAATCTCCCGCTTATGCGATTGACACGAGCGCCTTTACTTCGACCGACGTTGCCGGCGGTGAGGAAGTGGATGCGGGCCCGTCTCTCGCAGCCCTGCTGGCCTCCGCCGACGCTGACCGCGGCGCGAACGCGTTCAAGAAATGCAGCACCTGCCATACGGCCGAAGAGGGCGGCGCCAACAAGACCGGCCCCAACCTTTATGGCATTCTGGATCGTGCCAAGGGCGCGGTTGACGGCTTCAGCTACTCGAGCGCGCTGCTGGAAAAGGGCGGTGAGTGGACGTATGAAAATCTCGATCACTTCATCGCCAAGCCGAGTGACTATATCAAGGGCACCAAGATGGCCTTCGCCGGTATCCGCAAGGCGGAAGAGCGGGCTGACCTGATTGTCTATCTCCGCACCCTCGGCAAGAGCGATGTCCCGCTGCCGACGGTCGAGGAAGAAACGCCGGCCGAAGCAACGGAAGGCGCAGAGACGCCGGCTGAAGGGGAACAGGAACCGGCTGCATCCAGCGAAGAACAGCCGACGAGCCAGTCCGACTGATGCATCGAGCGCGGAGTTCGCTCCGCGCGCCGCACCCCAGCTCAACAGACACACCGGATGGCACCCCGTCCGGTGTTTTTGTTCGCCCCGCCGCGCGAACTGCCCTCCACTTCACGGCTTTTTTTCTTGATGTCCCCCGGCAAACCGCCCATCTTGAAACACATATTCCGACAAGTGTATCGAGTGAGGATATTTATGGGTTTTCTGAAATCAGCCGCGTCGGCACTTCTGCTATTCAGCCTCACGTTTTCCGCTGCCAATGCCGCTGACGGGATCAAAACCATCAAAAGCCATGGATTGTCGCTGGCCGGCCCGCTGAAATACGGCCCTGATTTCTCGCATCTTGACTATGTGAACCCCGATGCGCCGAAAGGCGGCACCCTGCGTCTCTCGGCAGAAGGCGGCTTCGATAACCTCAATCCCTTTATTGCCCGCGGGCAGTCCGCCAACGGGCTCGGCCTTACCTTTGAAACGCTTCTCAGCCAGTCCTATGACGATCCAAGCGCTGAATACGGGCTCGTTGCCGAAAGCGTCGAGGTGGCGGAAGATCTCTCCTTCGCCATCTTCAATCTCCGCCCCGAAGCGCGTTTTCACGATGGCACGCCCATAACGCCGGAAGACCTGATTTTCAGCTTTGAGGCGGTCAAGGAGAAGGGAACGCCGCTTTTCCGCTACTATTATGCGGATGTGCAGTCGGCCGAAAAAATCGGTGATCACCGGATTAAATTCGTCTTCTCCGGCCCGCCCAATCGCGAATTGCCGCAGATCGTCGGCCAGCTTCTACCGGTGCTGTCGAAGGCGCATTTCGAGACACGCAATTTCGACGAGACCACGCTGTCGCCGATACTCAGCTCGGGCCCCTACCGCGTCAAACAGTTTGAAGCCAACCGCTACATCGAATTTGAGCGTGTGCCGGATTACTGGGGAGCGGATATCCCCATCAATAAAGGGCGCTATAATTTCGACACCATCCGCTATGATTTCTATCGCGACTCTGCGGTCCGGCTCGAGGCGTTCGCCGCCGGTGAATATGACTATCGCGCGGAAAACAGCGCCAAGAACTGGGCAACCGGCTATGACTTCCCCGCAGTCCGCGAAGGGCTTGTCATCCGCGAGGAGATCGACAATGAGCGCTCCGCCGGAATGCAGGGTTACGCCTTCAATCTCCGGCGGGAGAAATTTCAGGATCCCGCCGTGCGCGAAGCGCTCGGATATGCGTTCGACTTCGAATGGCTGAACAGGAACATCATGTTCGAGCAGTACAGCCGGACCAGCAGCTATTTTGAAAATTCGGTCATGGCGGCGGAAGGCGAGCCATCGGACGCCGAACTTGCGATACTGGAGCCCTATCGCGACCAGTTACCGCCGCGCGTCTTCGGACCGGCCTACAAAGCCCCGGTAAGCGACGGCTCGGGGCAGGATCGCGCCGCGCTTCGCACCGCGATGAAGATCCTTGAAGACGCGGGCTGGAAAGTGATTGACGGAAAACTCACCGATCCGAAAACGGGCCAGCCGCTCACGATCGAATTCCTGATGTATGATCCGAACGGACTGCGCATCACAGGGCCGTTCATCCGCAACCTGAAGAAACTCGGCATCGATGCCTCAACCCGCGTCGTCGACACCTCGCAATATACGGAACGCCTGCGCAATTACGATTTCGATATCACGACGGCGGTTTTCCCGCAGTCCATCAGTCCCGGGAACGAGCAGCGGGAGTTCTGGGGCAGCGCCGCCGGCAAGCGGCCCGGCAGCCGCAACGTCATGGGGATCGACAGCCCGGTCGTTGACGCGCTGATCGAAAATCTAATCGCGGCGCCGACCTATGAGGAACTCATTCCGGCCGTTCGCGCGCTCGACCGTGTGCTGACATGGAATTTCTATGTCATTCCGCAGTTCCATGCCGCCTATGACCGAATTGCCTATTGGAACAAGTTCGGGCATACCGATATCAATCCGTCGCAGGGGCCGGACATCATGAGCTGGTGGGTTGATCCGGAGAAGGAAGCAAATCTGCGCGCAGGACTGCAACGGCTGAAAGAAAAATAGTCGTCGGACGCCCGACAGAGAGGTGAGATGATAAAGGCCCTGCCCGCGCTTGTTGCGACATTTCTGCTCGTTACCATCGCCGCCTATGCCGAACCGCAGCCGAGCCACGGGTTTTCCGCCTTTGGCGAACTGAAATATGGCGCCGATTTTACGCATTTCGATTATGTCAATCCGCAGGCGCCGAAGGGTGGCACGATCAAGCTGCGCGATCTCGACAGCTTCGATACCGTCAATCCCTTTCTGCTGAAGGGCAATGCCGGCCTGCTCAACGGCGATCGCGGCGGCGATCTTTATTTCAACTTCACCTCGCTCATGACCCCGTCCTTCGATGAACCGGATGCCGTCTACGGCCTGCTCGCGAGAAGCGTGACCGTCGATCCGGACGGGCGATGGGCGGAGTTTCGCCTCCGCCCCGAAGCACGCTTTCATGACGAGAGTCCGATCACCGCTGAGGACGTTGCCTTCACCTTCAACCTGCTGAAGGAAGAGGGACATCCGCGCTATGCCCTCAACTTCCGCGACATCGTCGCCGCAAATGTCCTCGCGCCGGACCGTATCCGCTTCGAGTTTCGCGACGGCGCCCTGACCCGCGACCTGCCCGGAGTGGTCGGTACGATGCCTGTGCTGTCCAAAGCATCCTTCACAACCCGGCCCTTCAATGTGACGAGCATGACCCCGTTGCTCGGCTCCGGCCCGTACCGGCTCGCGCGGGTAGATCCCGGCCGCACCCTTGTTTACGAGCGCGTTCGAAACCACTGGGCGAAGGACCTTCCGGTCTCCCGGGGGCGGTTCAATTTCGATACCATCCAGGTCGACTACTACCGCGACCGCACGATTGCGCTCGAGGCGTTTTTCGCCGGCGAGTATGATTTTCGCGAGGAGTTCACCTCCCGCTCCTGGGCCACGGAATATGACGATAAGCCGGCGGTCAAAAACGGCTTCATCAAGCGCGATATTCTTCCCGATGCCAGCCTGACCGGAATGCAGGCGTTTTTCCTCAACACCCGCCGCGCGCCATTCGACAACATCAAGGCGCGTGAGGCGTTCGGGCTGCTTTTTGATTTCGAATGGACCAACCAGAATCTCTTTCATGGCCTTTATAAGCGCCTTGGCTCGGTGTTTGAGAACTCCGACCTGAAGGCGACGGGGCTTCCGGGCGCGGAGGAGCTTGCGCTTCTCGAACCTTATCGGGACATCCTGCCGGCGGCACTGTTCACGGAGGAGTTCACGCCCCCGAAGACGGACGGATCGGGCAATATGCGCAGCCAGATCCAAAAGGCGCTGGCGCTTTTTCGCGAGGCAGGCTGGACAATCTCCGGCAATCGCCTGGTTAACAATGAGGGCCAGCAGATGAGTGTCGAGTTCCTGCTCTATGAGCAAACTATGGCGCGCGTCATCAACCCCTACATCGCCAATCTGAAGCGCGCCGGCATCAATGCATCGATCCGCGTCATCGATGTCGCGAGCTGGCAGAACCGGGTGCGGGAGTTTGATTTCGACATTGTTATCCGCCGCGTCTCGCAGCCCGAGCTGCCGGGCGTCGAACAGCGCAACTGGTGGGGCTCCGCGGCGGCGGACGTCATCGGCGGCCTCAACATCGCCGGGGTCAAAAACCCCGTTGTTGATGCGCTGATCGAGAAAATTATCGAGGCCAAAACGCGCAGTGAGCACAGGTCCGCCGCGCGTGCGCTCGATCGCGTGCTGATGTGGAATTATTATTTTATTCCGCAATGGTACAAAAGCTCCCACTTCATTGCCTATTGGAATAAATTCGGCCGGCCGGATGCAGAGAAGCCGGGTTTTGACCGTGCGGTTCTGCAAAGCTGGTGGTATGATCCGGAGAAAGCCGAGGACCTTGCGAGACGGCAAGGAAAGTAGTTCGCATCTCGGACAGGGGGAAGTCGCCGTTGTTTGCCTATATATTGAGACGCATCCTGCTCATGGTACCGACTTTGTTCGGCATCATGGTTCTCAATTTTGTGGTTATCCAGTTCGCTCCGGGCGGGCCGATTGAGCAAATAATCGCGGAAATTCAAGGCACTGCAGTCAGCGCCACGGCCCGCATCGGCGGCAGCGGCGGCGGCGATACGGCAAGCGGCGCCGCGTCTTCATCCTTTGGTACGGAGAGCGCCTATCGCGGCGCGCAGGGGCTGGATCCCGAGTTCATCAAGCAGCTCGAGATCCAGTTCGGTTTCGACAAACCGGCGCATGAACGCTTCTTCCTGATGATGAAAAATTACCTGATGTTCGATTTCGGCAGCAGCTATTTCCGCGACGAGACGGTCGTCAATCTGGTGATCGAAAAGCTGCCGGTCTCCATTTCCATCGGGCTCTGGACGACGCTGCTGATCTATCTCATCTCCATCCCGCTCGGCATCGCCAAGGCGGTGCGCGACGGATCGAAATTCGATATCTGGACCAGCAGCCTCGTGATCGTCGGCAACGCCATCCCGAGCTTTCTCTTCGCCGTCGCGCTGATCGTGCTGTTCGCGGGGGGCTCCTATTTCAACTGGTTCCCGCTCCGCGGTCTCACGTCTGATAACTGGGAGGAGCTCAGCCTGATCGGCAAGATCCTCGATTATTTCTGGCATCTCGCCCTGCCGATCACGGCGCTTGTCATCGGCGGGTTCGCGGCGCTGACGCAGCTTACCAAGAACTCCTTCCTCGACCAGATCAGCCAGCAATATGTTTTGACCGCGCGCGCCAAAGGATTGAGCGAGCGGCGCGTCCTTTACGGGCATGTGTTCCGGAACGCCATGCTGATCGTTATCGCGGGCTTCCCGAGCGCCTTTATCGGCATCCTTTTCACCGGATCCTTGCTGATCGAGGTGATCTTCAGCCTCGACGGCCTTGGCCTGCTCGGTTTTGAAGCGGCGATCAACCGCGACTATCCGGTGATTTTTGCGACCGTCTATGTGTTCGCCCTGCTCGGGCTGATCATGAACCTGATCGGCGATCTCACCTACACGCTGGTCGATCCAAGGATCGACTTCGAAGCGCGGGAGGTGTAGCATGGCACTCTCTCCCATCAACCGGCGCAGATTGCAGAATTTCAAGGCCAACCGGCGCGGTTACTGGTCGATGATCCTGTTTGTGATCCTGTTCCTTCTCTCGCTTTGCGCCGAGCTCATCGCCAATGACAAGCCGCTTGTCGTCTCCTATGAGGACAAGCTCTATTTCCCGTTCGTTATCTCCTATCCCGAGACGACCTTTGGCGGCATCTTCGAGACGGAGACGGATTACCGCGACCCCTATGTTGTCGAGCTCATAAACGAGAAGGGCTGGCAGATCTGGCCGCTGATCCGCTACAGCTATAACACCATCAACTACAATCTGACATCGCCCGCCCCCTCACCGCCGGATGCGGAGAACTGGCTCGGCACCGACGATCAGGGGCGCGATGTACTCGCGCGCGTTATTTACGGCTATCGCATCTCGGTCGCGTTCGGCGTCATCCTGACCGTCATCAGCTCCATCATCGGCGTTGCGGCGGGCGCGGTGCAGGGATATTTCGGCGGCTGGGTCGATCTAATTTTCCAGCGCTTTCTGGAAATCTGGGGCGGGATGCCGAGCCTTTACATCCTGATCATCCTCGCCGCGCTGATCGAGCCGAGCTTCCTCATCCTGCTGTTTCTGCTGCTGCTCTTCAGCTGGCCGAGCCTTGTCGGCGTCGTGCGGGCGGAATTCCTACGCTCGCGCAATTTCGATTATGTGCGGGCGGCGCGGGCGCTTGGCGTGCGGGACAGCGTGATCATGTTCAAGCATCTCCTTCCGAACTCCATGGTCTCGGCGCTGACCTTCCTGCCCTTTATCCTGACGGGCTCGATCGTCAGCCTGACGTCGCTTGACTTTCTCGGCCTCGGCCTGCCGCCGGGCTCCCCCTCGCTTGGCGAGCTACTGGCGCAGGGCAAGGCCAACCTGCAGGCGCCGTGGCTCGGTATCACCGCCTTTCTCACCCTCTCCATCATGCTGACGCTTGCGTTCTTCATGCAGGAAGGCATTCGCGACGCCTTTGATCCAAGAAAGACGTTTCAGTAATGGCGCTTGTCACTGTTGAAAATCTCTGGGTGACCTTTCGCTCGAACGGCAAGGAGCTTCCCGCCGTCAAAGGCGTCTCGTTCGAGATCGAGAAGGGAGAGACGCTCGCGCTCGTCGGGGAGAGCGGCTCGGGCAAGTCCGTCACCGCCCTCAGCATCCTGCAGCTGCTGCCCTATCCGATGGCGAAGCACCCCGAAGGCTCGATCCGCATCAATGGCGTCGAGGTCATCGGCCGCTCGCAGAAAGAGATGCAGAAATTCCGCGGTAACAATGTCTCGATGATCTTTCAGGAGCCGATGACGTCCCTCAACCCGCTCCATACCATTGAGAAGCAGATCAACGAGACGCTCCGCATCCACAAGGGCATGAGTCAGAAGAAAGCGGCCGCGCGGGTGCGCGAGCTTCTGGAGCTGGTCGGGCTCGATAACATCGACGAGCGGCTGAACGCCTATCCGCACCAGCTTTCCGGCGGCCAGCGCCAGCGGGTGATGATCGCGATGGCGCTTGCGAACGAACCGGACCTTCTGATCGCCGATGAGCCGACGACCGCTCTCGACGTCACCATCCAGGCGCAGATCCTTGAGCTTTTGCAGGATCTGCAGCGGCGCCTCGGCATGGCGATCCTGCTGATCACCCATGATCTCGGCATCGTGCGCAAGATGGCGAAGAAAGTCTGCGTGATGACCGACGGCGAGATCGTCGAGGCCAACACGACCGAGGAGATATTCTTCCGACCGCGCCATCCCTACACGCGGATGCTGCTGGAGGCGGAGCCGAAGGGGCTGCCGCTTCGCAAGAACCACAGCGTTCCCGACCTTATGGTCTGCAAAAACCTGAAAGTGCATTTCCCGATCCGCAAGGGGCTGCTCCGCCGCACCGTCGATCATGTGCGGGCGGTCGATGACATCACACTGCACATAAAGCAGGGGCACACCGTCGGCATCGTCGGCGAGAGCGGATCGGGCAAATCGACCCTCGGCCTTGCGCTGCTCCGCCTCATCTCCTCAGAAGGCGAGATCTACTTCAACGGCCAGCCGATCCACACTTCAGGCTGGTCGGAGCTGCGCCCGCTCCGCAAGGAGATACAGATCGTCTTTCAGGATCCCTATTCGAGCCTCAGCCCGCGTCTTTCCGTCGGGCAGATCATCGAGGAGGGGCTGATCGTCCATGAGGGACGCGGCAACCGCATGGCGCGGCGCGACCGCATCTCCGATGTGCTGCAGGAGGTTGGCATCCCGCCCGAGGCGCAGGACCGTTACCCTCATGAATTTTCGGGCGGCCAGCGCCAGCGCATCGCCATCGCCCGCGCCCTTGTCCTGCAGCCGAAGTTTATCGTGCTGGATGAGCCGACGTCGGCGCTTGATATGTCGGTGCAGGCGCAGATCGTCAATCTGCTGCGTGATCTGCAGAACCGGCACAATCTCACCTATCTCTTTATCAGCCACGACCTCAAGGTCGTGCGCGCCCTCGCCGACAGCGTCATCGTTATGCGCAACGGGAAAATCGTCGAGCAGGGGCCGGCGGCGGAAATCTTTGACAATCCGGCGACAGACTATACAAAAGCTCTGATGAAGGCGGCGTTCGATCTGGAGGCGGCCGAACCCGGCGCGGTGAATAACTAGGCTAAAGGCGAGAGATAAAAAATAATATGGCCCTGCTGTTTAAAAGCAATATCGACCGCGCCGACTGGTGGCGGCGGGAACTTAATAAATATATCCCCGATCTCGAGGTGCGCATCTGGCCGGACATTGGCAATCCCGACGAGATCGAATTCGCGCTTTGCTGGAAGATGCCGCATGGGGAGCTTGCGAAGCTTAAAAATCTGCGCGCGGTCTATTCGCTCGGCGCCGGTGTCGATCACCTGCTTGCCGATCCGGATTTCCCGCGTCACCTGCCCTTCTCGCGCGTGATCGATCCGAACCTCACGGGCCGGATGACCGAATATGTCGTGCAGCATGTGCTCAATCACCACCGCTTCTGCCAAACCTATGATGCGCAGCAGCGGGACGGTGTCTGGAAGGAGCATTTCGCCCCCTTCGCCAGCGAGCGCAAAGTCGGCATCCTCGGGATGGGCGCGCTTGGCAGTGGATCGGCGAGAGCGCTGCATCTCCTCGGGTTTGACGTTGCCGGCTGGAGCAAGTCGCGAAAGAATATAGAAGGTGTCGAAAGCTTCTTCGGCGACGATCAACGGGACGCCTTCCTTGCCCGCACCGAAATTCTTGTCTGCCTGCTGCCGCTCACCCCGGAGACCGAGAATATCCTGAACCGCGACCTCTTCGCGAAACTGCCAAAGGGCGCCGCCATCATCAATGCCGGTCGCGGTCCGCATCTTGTGGATGAGGATCTGATCGAGGCTCTCGACAGCGGGCATCTCTCGGGCGCGACGCTCGATGTATTCCGTATCGAGCCGCTGCCGGCGGACCATCCCTTCTGGCGACACCCGAAAATCCGCATCACGCCGCATGTCGCGAGCATCTCCGACCCCGCGAGCGTCGCGAAGCTGGTCGCGGAGAATATCATCCGCACGAAAAACGGCGAGCCGTTGCTTAACGCCGTCGATCCCGAAAAGGGCTACTGAGCCGGCTCCTACCGCTCAGCGCCCGTAGCGGTCCCGGATCAGCGCGAACAGGGCGCGCAGCGCAAACGCCTCTCCCCCCACCGGGCGGCCGGGCCGGGCGCGATTGTTGTAGGCCATGATGTCGAAATGGACCCAGCTTTTCGCGTTCTCGACAAATTCCTTCAGGAACAGCCCCGCCGTGATCGCCCCTGCGAAACCGCCCGACCCCGAATTGTTGATATCGGCGAATTTGCTGTCCAGCATATGCCGGTAGTCCGACCAGAGCGGCAGGCGCCACACGGGGTCCTTCTCACGCTCGGCGTGAGCGGCAATCTCGGCGTAAAGGGCGTCATCATCGGTGAAGGTCGCGGCAATCTCCGTGCCGACCGCGACCCGCGCGGCGCCTGTCAGCGTCGCCATATCGATCAGCAGCTCCGGCGCCTCCTCATCGGCGGCGGCGAGCGCATCGGCAAGGATGAGACGCCCTTCCGCATCCGTATTGCCGATCTCCACCGTTTTGCCCTTGCGGCTCTGGAGGATGTCGCCAGGCCGATAGGCATTGCCGGAGATGGAGTTCTCAACTGCCGGAATAAGGACGCGGAGACGGACCGGCAAACCCGCATCCATGATCATATAGGCAAGGCCGAGGACCGTCGCCGCGCCGCCCATGTCCTTCTTCATCATCAGCATGCCCGATGACGGCTTGATATCGAGGCCGCCCGTATCAAAACAGACGCCCTTGCCGACGAGCGTCACCTTGGGCGCGGATTTGTCGCCCCAGGTGATGTCGATCAGACGCGGCGCATCGGCGGCGGCGCGCCCCACCGCATGCACCATCGGGAAGTGGTAGGTCAGGAGATCATCGCCGACAATATTTGTCTGCTCCGCTTCAAACTCACCCGCCACCTGCGAGGCCGCCGCCTCAAGGGCGGTCGGGCCGAGATCGCCCGCGGGGAGATTGATGAGATCGCGCACCATCATCACCGCCTTCACCGTACGGGCGACCATGGCGGCATCCGCGCCGAAAGGCAGCATAAGCGTGGCGAATTTTTTCTCGTTTTTCCGGAAGCGATCGAACATGTAGGTCGCAAGCGACCAGCCAATCGCGAGATCGGTTGCTTCTTTCGGCGAAAGATCGGCGCGGAGTGTGTAAAACCCGCCGGGCAGGCGCGCCGGCAATTCGGCGAGGCTCCAGATGTTCCAGTCCCCATCCTTGATGAAGAGAACCAGCCCGATGCCGCCCGTCGGGTCCGGCAGCAACAGGCTCTTCCCGCCCGATGCATCAAATTCCTGCGCCAAAATCCAGTTTCTTACCATCTCCGGCTGGCCCTCCAGCCAGCCCGAATAGGCTTTCTTTTCAATGACTATAAGGGGGATCGGCGGAACGTCAACTTCGGTCGCGATGAATGGGATCACGGTGCACTCCTTGGCTTTTGCCCGACCATAGCAAAGGCCCGAAACGCCGACAACCGCAATTGACGGGGACGGCGGCGGTCTGCTCGATATGGCGCGAAATCGCCCCGTCAGTCGTCGAGCAGGCCGATCTGCTTGTAATAAAGCGCCGCGCCCGGATGCAGCGGCACCGTCACGCCTTTCAGCGCCGTCTCGATGTGAATGAGCAGCCCCTTCACATGCCCGCTGTCGAGCAGATGTCTATTCTTCGGGTTCCAGAGCGCCTTGGTCAATTCATAGACCAGCTCATCCGTCGAATTTTCACTGACGATCCACTGCGTATTGACGGCGAGGGTCGGGGTGACGTCGATATCCTTATAGGCCCCTTCGGGAATCCGCGAGCGCGTATAATAGCCGGTCTTTTCGATAAGCTTTTCGGCGACTTTGCCATCGATGGGGACAAGGTCGACAATGTCAAGATCGGCGAGTTCCGTGACAGCGGTAACGGGATAGCCGGCAACGAGGAAAAACGCATCAAGCTCGCCGCCGAGCATCATGCTGACCGCCTTGTTGGGGTTCGCCATCACGGCCTTGATATCCTTCAGCCGCAGCCCGTATGCGTTGAGAATTTCAATGGCATTGACCCGCGTGCCCGAGCGTTCCCCGTCGATGGACACCCTCTTCCCCTTGAGATCGGCAACGCTCTTGATCCCGGCGCCCTTGCGGACAACAAGATGGATATCCTCTGGATAGAGATTGGCGATGACGCGGATATTTTGGATCGGCTTCTGCTTTGCATAGATGCCCGTGCCGTTATAGGCAGCGGCGACAATATCCGATTGCGCGAGCGCCGTCTCAAAAATCCCTTTCGAGACGCCGTTGATGTTGTCGACGGAGCCATGCGTTGTGACCGCGGTCGCGACGAGCCCTGGAACGCCGCAGGATCCGCCACTCTCGCACCTGCCGCTTCCGGGCGGACTTGAAATGACGGACGCGATCAGGGTGCCGATGGGATAATAGGTTCCCGCCGCCGACCCCGTTCCGATGCGCAGGAAAGCGATTCCTTGCGCCCCGACAACGCCAAGCATAACAATTGTTGCGACAGTGACAGCAAGCAGCAGGAAGGCTAATTTTCTTGCACGCACAAAAGACACCTTCACTCCCTCCTTTTGCCTGCCCGGCCTTTTTCTTAATAGTAGTCGTTAAATATCCGGAGCAAAGCCGAAACTGCAAAAATTGACATTCAAGCTACCGTGAGGCTGCGGCTTTGGGAACCGCGCCGCTGGGATGCCGGCGGCAAGGCGGCGCCCGTTTCGCGAAGGCGCGCCGCAACGTCTCGAATATCAAACACCAGGCCGGCGGAGCCATGCAGTTCCTGGCAGCCGCGATGGATGGCGTAGGGAAGCTGCGTGACCAGTTCCTGATCCTTGCTGCTGAGCGGCCCTTTTTCCACAAAGAGGCGGATCAGCAAGCCGTCCAGCGCCTCGCAAAGCGAGAGGATATGTTCATAACGCGACCCCTTGACCGCCTCCATCAGCGCCAGATTTCGCGTCCGCATCACGGTGACCACCTCCTTGCGCTCACTCGTCGATCCGCTCATCTCGGAGAGCAGGATAACGGCAGAGGAAAGCCGCATGACCTGTTCGGAGTAGATGGCTATTTTCCGCTCATTGACTGCATTGAGGGCAAGCCTGATCGCTTCAGGCGTGGCGGCAAGCTCGGGCATATCCTCGACCTTCGCCCGCAGCGAATTCGGCACGATCAGCGTTGGCGCGGTTGACGGCTTGCTGATGGAAGCGCGCCGGTCGGGTCCGATATAGTCCGCGGTCACGATAAACGGTTTGCGGGCGTTTACGAGATGACGAAGCCGCGCGAATATCTGGGCCCGCGACATCGGGCGGAGGATCAGATCATCCGCCCCTGCATTGATGACGTCGCGAACAACCTCCGGCCCGGTATTCCAGATGGAAAGGACGACGTTGACGAACGGGTCCTGCCCGACTTTACTATGCCGGAGATCACGGATGATATGCTGGGTATCGGCCTTAGAGCTTGCCGTTTCGGCAAGGACGAGGTCAAAGCTTTCCTCTTCGAGCTTGCGGACAAAGTCGGCTTCATCACCGGCGGCGATCACCGCGCCGAAGCCGATGTTCAAAAGCGCGCTTCTGATACTTTGCCGCATGGATGGTTCCGGGTCGAAAAGCAGAACCGTTGCGGGCCGGAACCGCGGATCAGCCATCAGGGTAGCCGGCTGTCGAAACCGGGGAGAAGCTCCTTGAGTCGCGCATGGATCCGCTTCGGATCCTCCGAGAATTGCAGACCGATCTTGTTGCCGCGCCGCCAGACGACATCGCAGCGGACAATGCCGAGTTGCGATGATTGCAACAGAAGGTTGTTTTTCTCAAAGAACAGCCCGTCCACATCGAGACGCGCACCGTTCGCCGAGATATCCCGTATGGTACCGCTGACTTCGCGTTCCTCCTCATGGATGCAGGCGTTGCCGCTTTCCGCGCGAATAGTCGCCAGCCATTCCACATCCACTCGCTGATAGCGGCGGTCCGCCGCAGAGCCTTCTAATCTGTAATCGTCTTCGAAATTAAGTGCTCTCAACATTCTCTTGATATCATTTGCAATAATCATTTTCGCCCTCTATCTCAGATGGCCCTTTTCCGCTCACTTGCAACACCTATTGCAAACCATAGGTTGAGCTAATCAGGAATCTCTTAAGAATTCGCGAATAAATAGAACAAATCTTACCAATCGCGACAGCGGGCATGGATCTCGGCATAGGATTGCGGCGTATCTATGATATCGTTTTCCCGGAGCCGAACCGCGTTGAACTCATTGAGAAGCGCTTCGAGCTCAAAGCGCAGCCGGTTGCCTATGGACTGGCCTGCGCGCTTGATATCGGTATGGTAGAATGGGCGGATCGCGGCGGCGCGCTCCGCAAGGTCCTTTTCGATTTTCGGAATATAGTCGCGGACAAGACGCTCGTTGATCCTGACATGTTCCATTTCATGCTCGAGGATGACGTTGTAGGCGCAGCTTCCCGGCCGGTATTTCCGCGCCACGTAAACATCGGTCGAGCGCGCCCCGAAAGTGAATTTCACGCGCTCAAGCCGGACGCATAACCGCCCGTCGCTTTCCTTCCGGTATCGCGTCTCGATCGCAATGCTCGGCCCGGTGAACGCATAGGTGAGACCCAGCAGACTGGCGCGGCGAAGCGAGCGGGAGTAGCCACTCTCCCGGGCGATTATTGCGATCTGGTCGGATGACTTGCTGTTGTCAATGCGGGGCGGCGCCATAATTCCTTCGACGTCCACGGCGGGCCGCACCCAGAAGGCGCCGCAGTCAGCATCCCTTTCTCCCGCTGCGGCCGGCATGGCGAGGAGGATGAGGCAAAGGGCGAAAAGCAAGATGCAGCATCGCGCGGCCCTCATTGGGCGGCTAGTCGAAGAGCGCATTGATCGCCTCCTCGCCGAACGCCGTCTCACTATCCGCTTCTGCCCGAGGCGGCGCCTTGTCCGGCGAATAGCCATTGATAATGGCGCCGGCCCGGTCAATCAGATGACGAATGGCGCGGCACTGCTCCGTGATTCTCTCCTCTGTAGCTTCGCGCCTTTGCGCCGCCGCTGCGGAAAAATGCCGCTGCAACGCCCGTATTTCGGTATCGAGGCCGCGTGTAATCTCATCGAAGGGGGCACGATATTCCGGCGGCGACAATGGATATGCGGCAATGGCAAGATCGCGATCGGCAAGACTGCTCTGGCGGAAATGATCGACATAGCAACGGGGTTGCCAGCCCAGGAAATCCTCCAGCATCTCGGGGACGTCGGTCACCATTTCAGCCAGCATCAATGCTTCATTGAAATGGTTCAGATAGTCGGTCGCGAGAAGCGTCCGTTCATTTACGTTGGTATTCCGGGCGCGGATCCGCAAGGCCTTCCGCGCACGTGTCGCACCATCCATCTTGCACCGCATTCCATTTCGCCAGCCGGGCTACGCCGGTCGGCCAAGTATCCCGTGATTTCATTAAGGAAGTGTTTGCGGGGGGTTCTTGGCCCTCTACGCCTGGCTTTGGAGACGAGATGCGCTTCAGATAATATCGTGGAACTTCTTCAGCAGCTCGATCAGCCGCGCGTGATTTTCCGCGCCAAGCCCGGCAATCACCTTCGCCTCTATCGCCCGCACCTTTTCTTCCAGCGCGGCAAGCTCGCACTCCCCTTTCTTGGTGAGGCTAACCGCGTAGGCCCGCTTGTCGCCCTCGACCGGCTCGCGCCGGATCAGGCCCTGCTTTTCAAACTTGTTGAGGACGGGGACAAGCGAGGAGCGGTCCAGCCCCGCCGCCTCGGCAATAGCGCTTTGCGTCCGGCCGGGATTTTCCTTGATAATCGCCATGACGGAATATTGCCCGGTCATGAGCTTTTTTCCCGCCGCCGTTGCAAAACTGCTTTGCGCGCGGAGCGTCGCTTTGCGCATATGAAAACCGACGACCCCATCGAGAGTTGTCATTCCCATCGCGGAAGCGGATGGCTTACCGGACTTTATCTTTTCTTCCGACATCTTGCAGCTACCGCCCCTTCGACAAGATAAAACAGACAGACGACGCTATTCGTCTGTCTGTTATAGTCATAGAGACCGCGCAAATACAAGAAAATGCTGGTTTATTGCGCTTTCGCTTCCCGTCGGCGGGCATGCAGGATCGGTTCGGTATAGCCGCTAGGCTGCATGCGTCCCTTGAAAATCAGATCTGAGGCCGCCTTGAAGGCGACCGACGTTTCAAAATTTCCGGCCATCGGCCGGTAGCGCGGATCACCCGCATTCTGCGCATCGACAACCGCCGCCATGCGCGTCAGGGTTTCCATGACCTGCTCTTCCGTGCAGATGCCATGATGCAACCAGTTCGCGATATGCTGGCTGGAAATACGCAGCGTCGCCCGATCCTCCATCAATCCGACGTTGTGGATATCCGGAACCTTGGAACAGCCAACCCCCTGATCGATCCAGCGCACCACATAGCCAAGGATACCTTGCGCGTTGTTATCAAGCTCGGCTGCGATTTCTGCCTCCGAGAGATTGCGCCCTTTAAGAAGCGGCGGCGTCAGGATGCTGTCAAGGCTCACCCGCGGGCGGGAGGCAAGCTCCTTCTGGCGGTCCTTTACCGAGATCTCGTGATAATGCAGCGCATGCAGCGTCGCCGCCGTCGGCGAGGGCACCCAGGCGCAGTTGGCGCCGGCTCGCGGATGGGCAATCTTCGCCGCCATCATCTTCGCCATTTCATCGGGCATCGCCCACATGCCCTTGCCGATCTGGGCGTGGCCGGGGAGCCCGACCTCAAGGCCGATATCGACGTTCCAGTCCTCGTAGGCGGCGATCCACGGCTCGCCCTTCGCATCTTCCTTGCGCATGAAGGGGCCGACTTCCATGCTGGTGTGGATTTCATCACCGGTGCGATCAAGGAAGCCCGTGTTGATGAAAAAGATCCGGTCCTTCACCGCGCGGATGCATTCCTTGAGATTGACGGTGGTGCGCCGCTCCTCATCCATCACGCCGACTTTGAGCGTATTTCGCGGCAGACCGAGGCCATCCTCGACGGCGGCGAACAGATCGTTGGTGAAGGCGACTTCCTCGGGCCCGTGCATCTTCGGCTTGACGATATAGACGCTGCCAGCGCGGCTGTTGCGGTAACGGCTCCGCCCTTTGAGGTCATGCATCGCGGCGGCGGTCGTCATCAGGGCATCGAGGATGCCTTCGGCAATTTCGTTGCCTTGCCCGTCCAGCACGGCGTCCGTCGTCATCAGGTGACCGACGTTGCGGACCAGCAGCAGGCTGCGCCCGTGTAGCGTGAACTCATTTCCGGCCGGATCGCGATAGGGACGGTCGCCGTTCAGGGTGCGCGTAATCGTCTCTCCGCCTTTTTCGAAGCGATCCTCAAGATCGCCCTTCATGAGGCCGAGCCAGTTACGATAGACGAGCGCCTTGTCGGCCGCATCGACCGCCGCCACCGAATCCTCGCAGTCCTGAATGGTGGAGAGAGCGGATTCAAGCACGATATCCTTGACGCCCGCCGGATGATCGCGACCGACGGGATGCGCAGGATCTATTTCGATCTCAATATGGAGGCCGTTTTTCCGCAGAAGGATCGCCCCCTTCGTCGCATCGCCGGTATAGCCTGCGAACTGCGCGGGATCGGCAAGGGTCGTCTCGGACCCGTTGCCAAGCGCGACAACAAGGCCCTTCCGCCCCGCCTCTTCCTTGAGGCGATAGGCCACGACATCCCGATGGCTGCCGGCGGCAAGCGGGACCGCGCGGTCGAGCACGTCAAAGCCATAGTCGATCACTTTCGCGCCGCGCACGGGGTTGTAGCTGCTGCCTTTTTCCGCGCCGTCCGTCTCAGGCAGGATATCGGCGCCATAAAGCGCATCATAGAGGCTGCCCCAGCGCGCATTCGCCGCATTCAGCGCATAGCGCGCGTTCATCACCGGAACGACAAGCTGCGGGCCGGCCACATCGGCGATTTCCGGATCGACATTGCTTGTCGTCACTTTAAACGCCGGCCCTTCGGGAACCAGATAGCCGATCTCTTCAAGAAACGCCCGGTACGCGGCGGCATCGTGCGGTTTGCCCCTCGCAGCAAGGTGCCATGCGTCGATTTTCTCCTGCAGGTCCGCACGCGTCTCCAGAAGGGCGCGATTGCGCGGCGCAAAAGTGGTGACCGTATCGGCGAGAAGTTTCCAGAATTTCTCCGCCGGGATATCAAGCCCCGGCAGCATGTCCTTTTCCACAAGATCGACAATTTCCGGCGCTACCTGAAGCCCGGCTTTCTTAACATATACAGCCATTCAATCTCTCACATTTCGGGAAACAGCAATTCAGCAGGCCTCGGCGCTGCTGGATCAATGCTGCCATATTGACATATGGCGCGTCCGGATTAAATTAAAATGGAATTAATTTCACAATATGGAAATCACGCACGTCAGGATCAGGATGCAATGAAAACTGCCACAAAGAGCAATGCACCGGCGCGCACGGGGCAGGTGCAATCACTGACGCGCGCCCTCTCAATCCTGAATGTGATTGCCGACAATCCGCCCGGCCTTTCGCTGACGGCAATCGCGCGCGCCCTCGGCCTTGCTCCGTCAACGGTTCACCGGCTGCTCACGACACTGCAGGAAGAGCGCTACGTGCAATATGACCGGGACAGCAGCCACTGGCAGATCGCCATGCGCGCGTTCGTTACCGGCAACGGGTTTCTTGTCTCGCGCGATCTTGCAAGCGTTGCCCGCCCCTATATGCGCCGCCTCATGGATTTGAGCGGCGAGACGGTGAACCTCGCCATCCCCGACGGCGGCAAGGCGATTTACCTCGCGCAGGTCGAGAGCCGCGAGATGATGCGCGTGTTCTCAAAACCAGGCAACAGCGTTCCGCTGCATTGCTCCGGCGTCGGCAAGGCGCTGCTGATGGGGATGTCCGACACAGAGATTGAGCGGATTGTCAGCGAACGGGGCCTTGCCAAACTGACCGAGCGCACGATTACGGACGCGGCACGGCTGCGCCAGGAGCTGATCGAGGCGCGCCGCCGCGGCTTTGTCCTCGACGATGAAGAGCATGCCATCGGCCTTCGCTGCGTCGCCGCCCTCATCTATGACGAGCATGCGGAACCTCTCGCCGGGCTTTCCATTTCCGGTCCGGCAGTCCGGATCTCGAAAGAGCGGATGAAAAAACTTGGCGAAATTACCCGCGGCATCGCGCGCGAAATAACCGCCGCGCTCGGCGGCCGGCTACCCGACGGCGCGGCGCCATGAATGGCTGCGCATTTCTCACGAACGGGCCGGCCTTCACGCTCCCTGCGGCTTCAAAAGGCCGCTAAGCGGGAGGGTCACCTCGTCCTTGACCACTTCCATGACAACGTAAGTGTGGGTCTGCTGCACGTGCGGCAGGCGGGAAATCCTGGTGCCGAGCAATTCCCGATAGGCCGCAATATCGCGCGTGCGCACTTTAAGAAGATAGTCAAAACCCCCCGCCATCATCATGCAGGACTGAATCTCCGGGACATCCTGAACGGCGGCGTTGAAGGCTTCGAGATCCGCCGCGGTGGTGCGTTCAAGCTGAACCTGCACCATCACCACATGCCCGGCGTCGATTGTCGCGGGATCGAGCGCGGCGAAATAGCCCCGGATCACGCCCGCTTTCTCGAGCCGCCTGACCCGCTCCGCACAGGGCGTCTTCGTCAGATGTACGCGCCTTGAAAGCTCGACCATGGAAATACGGCCGTTTTCCTGAATCTCCCGCAAAATGCGGAAATCTGTTCTATCCAACCCATGATCGACCATCCCAATTTCCTACCCTGAGCCCTATCGGAAGTTTCCGTCATCTAACCAAATTGCCGCAATCTTGCCCAGAAAATTCTAGTGTGGCGAATATATCTTCCGGGAATATGCGCGACATGAAATAGGTGCGGACGGGCCGGTAAGTTTTCGTTAGGATGATCCTGACGTCAATCGCCCTACCGACAGGATCCGAGATATGATGAGCCGTCGCTTCAGCGTCCCCTTTGGTCAGTTCTTTCACCTGCTGCTGATGACAGGTGCGCTGATATTATCACCTCTCGCGGCGCATGCCGGAGAGCCGGACTATGCAAGCTGGGATGATGTTGTCGCAGCGGCGAAAGGCGGCACGGTCAATTGGTTCATGTGGGGCGGCGCGGACAATATAAACGCCTATGTATCCGGATTTGTCGGGGCGGAGCTTAAGAAAAGATACGATATTACGCTCAATCGCATCGGCGTCAGCGATACCGCGGAAGCGGTTACTCTGGTGCTTGGCGAGAAGCAGGCGGGACGCGACCGGGACGGGTCGGTGGACATGATTTGGATCAATGGCGGCAATTTCCGCACCATGCGTGAGGGCGATCTGCTTTTTTGCGGTTACACCGATCTTTTGCCTAACAACCCGCTGATCGACTGGGATGATCCGTCCGTTGCCAATGATTTCGGCCTCCCCGTCAACGGCTGCGAAGTGCCGTGGAACCGGACGCAGTTTGCCTTCGCCTATGACAGCGCACGAACGACAAATCCGCCGCAAAGCATTGCCGCCCTGATCGACTGGGTGAAAGAGAACCCCGGGGAGTTCACTTATCCCGCCGCCAGTGACTTCAACGGCAGCGTTTTTATCCGCCATGTCTTTTATCATGCGGCGGGCGGGCCGGAAAAACTGCTCGGTGATTTCGACCAGGCGATCTTCGATGAGGTCGCGCCGAAGGCCTGGGAAATTCTCAACGGGATGAAACCCTATCTCTGGCGGCAGGGGACCACTTATCCGAACTCCATCGCCGCGCTCGCGCAGCTTTTCGCCAATCGCGAAGTCGCGCAATATTTCGACTATGATCCGGCGATCTTTGGCATCAATGTCGAAAATGGCATTTTCCCGGAAACGACCCGCTCCTACGGTCTTGAAGACGGGACCATCGGCAATACCAACTATGTCGCCATTCCCTATAACTCGCCCAACAAGGCGGCCGCGATGGTAACGGCCAATTTCCTGATTTCCTTTGACGCGCAGTATGAAAAGGCGAAAGCCGACGTCTGGGGCGCGGCGCCCGCGATCGACATCGAGCGGCTGGAGAGCGCGGAAAGGGAACGCATCAGCGCCCTGCCCCGCAATCCCGCCGTTGTCGCGCCGGAAATACTGGCGCGACATACGCTTCCCGAACTTCATCCCGACTGGATCAGCGCCATCGAAAAAGGCTGGCAGGAAAATGTTGCGAGATAGAATTGCCGCCTGCCCTGAGCTACCCTTTCCATACGGGCGAAAATTCGCCGGTTCGTGAAAGAGCGCGCCGTGGACCGCCTTAAAATATTCCTGATGCTGTCGCCGTCTCTTCTGGTAATTGGCGTCCTCTTTCTCGGCGGGCTTGCCGTTGGCGTCGCCGGCAGCCTTGGCTATATGCCGCTCATCGGCTTCCATGACTGGGGTTTCGATGCCTACCGCGAGATTTTTACCTCCGGGCCGTTTTATCACTCTTTCCTGCTGACGTTTCATATCGCCTTTACTTCAACGCTTCTCGCCTCGCTCCTTGCGATCGGTGCAGCGCTTCTCCTGCGGCAGAGTTTTCGCGGCCGCCGCATCATCCATTTTCTTTTTCAGATGAACCTCACGGTGCCGCATCTCGTCGGCGCCATCGGCATTCTCTATCTCTTCTCCCAGTCGGGCTTTTTCGCACGGCTTGCCTATGAGTTTCAGTTGATCGGACGGCCCGGCGACTTTCCCGCGCTTGTATATGACCCCTTCGCGCTTGGGATCATCCTTCAGTATGTGTGGAAGGAGGTGCCGTTTATCGGCCTGATCCTACTCGCCAATATGCAGACTTTGAGCGAGGATTATGAGGCGGTCGCCCGCTCGCTCGGGGCGAGCCGCTGGCAGAGCTTTCGCCATGTCCTGCTGCCGCTGCTGACGCCGGGCCTGCTCGCCGCCGGCATGATCGTCTTTGCCTTCACCTTCGGCGCCTATGAAATTCCCGCCCTGCTCGGGCAGAATTACCCGGCGGCCCTGCCGGTCCTTGCCTATCAGGCGTTTACCGAGCCCGATCTTGCCGCGCGGCCGACGGCGCTCGCGCTTGCGATGATTATCGCGGGGATGAGTGCGCTGATGATTTTCGGTTATGCGCGACTGACGCGCCACTACATGCGGGCCTGAGGCGATGGGGTCGCTGCGCGTTCAGAATAATCAATCAAAGGGACTTCCGCCTCTCGCCTGGTTGTCTGTCGCACTGCTGGTCTCATGGCTCGTGCTGCCGTTTATCCCGCTCGCGATCTGGTCGGTGAGCCGTAGCTGGTTTTTCCCCGATCTCCTGCCGGGCGCCTACAGCCTGCGTGCCTGGCGCTATGTGATCTCACCCGCATCGGACATGCTCCCGGCAATCGGCGTCACATCGCTTGTTGCGCTTGCCGTCACCTTCCTGTCCGCCCTGATCGGGGTGCCGGCCGGGCGGGCGCTCGGGCTGTACCGGTTTCGCGGCAAGGCTCTTGCCGAGCTTCTGATCCTCGCACCCCTTATTGTCCCCGGTATCGCCGTCGGTCTCGGCCTGCATGTGGTGTTCCTGAAAGCCGGTCTCGCGGGCACGATATCCGGCGTGGTGATCGCGCATCTCATCCCGGCCCTTCCCTACATGGTGCTGGTGATGGCCAGCGTCTTTTCCAACTACAACACAGCGATGGAAGCGCAGGCGCGCAGTCTCGGCGCAAGCAGATTTCAGACATTCCGGCATGTCACACTGCCCCTGATTCTTCCGGGGCTTCTGATCGGTGCCCTCTTCACGTTTCTGGTGTCCTGGAGCCAGTATATTCTGACGCTGCTGATCGGCGGCGGACGGGTTGTGACGCTGCCGCTCCTGCTGTTCAACTTTGCAAGCGCCGGACGCAACGACCTCACCGGCGCGATCGGCATAATCTATATTCTTCCAGGGCTTATATTGCTGGTATTTGTCTCCCGCCGCCTAAGTGGCCGAAATCGTTATCTTCCGGCAGCGGGGCAGATATGACGCAGCTCGAATTGCAAGATGTGAGCAAGATCTATCCGGGCGCGGCGCTCCCCGCCATCGATGGACTTTCCCTCTCCGTTGAGGAGGGCGCCTTGACCGCACTTGTCGGCCCGTCGGCATCGGGAAAATCGACAATCCTCAAAATGATTGCGGGGCTGATCGACCCCACCTCGGGGGATATTCGCCTGAGGGGACGCTCGATCGTCTCTCTCCCGCCCGACAAGCGCGATATCGTTCTCATCTTTCAGGAGCATCTCCTCTTCCCCCATCTCAATGTCGCGGAGAATATCGGGTTTGGTCTGCGCATGCGGCGGCAATCGCGCGCGGAGGTCGCGCGCGCCGTCGATGAGATGATGGATCTCCTTCGCCTAGGCGGCCTTGCGGTGCGCAAGCCGGCAGCGCTTTCCGGCGGACAGCAGCAGCGGGTCGCCCTGGCGCGCGCCCTTGTGCTGCGGCCGAAACTCCTGCTTCTCGATGAGCCTTTTGCCAATCTCGACGCCCCCTTGCGCATCGAGATGCAATCCCTTCTGAAATCGTTACAGCAGAGCACCGGAACGACGATGCTGTTCGTCACCCATGACCAGTCCGAAGCCGTTCGGCTTTGCAATTCCATTGCGCTTCTGATCGACGGGCGGCTGCGTCAGCACGGCCAGCCGGCGGACTTCTATGCCCGCCCGAACGACCGGGTGGTGGCGGAATTTTTCGGTGCGCGGAATTTTATCGCGGGGCATGTAACGGAGGGGCATTTTGACTGCGCCCTCGGCCGGCTGCAACTGCCGATGGATGCGCCGCCGGAGGGCCGCATCCTCACCATCCGGCCGGAAAATATTCTCATTAATACGCCGTCCGCCGCCGGGACCAGCGGGCGCGCGACAATCGACGATGTCGTTTTTCTCGGCGAGAAGGTGATGCTGCGCCTGAGATCCGGAGGGGTTTCGTTCGAGGCCTATGTTTCCCCTTTTTCGGCGCCTGCCCTGACCGTCGGCAGCGAGGTCGCGGTTCACTTCCCGCCCGAGGCGCTTTGGGTCCTTCCCTGACGCGGCGACACAAAAAAAGCCCCGGCAGTTGCAACCGCCGGGGCCAATATCAGTAGGCGCGTGGCTTACTTATAGTCGTACTTGCCGTCTTTCCATTCGTACCAGACATAGCCCGGCAGCGTTACGTCACCGACGTCATCAAACGACAGGTCGCCGAGAACGGTCTTGAAAGTGCCGGTGTTCAGCGCTTCAATCACTTTGTCCTCTTCGATCGACTTTGCCGCCGTCGCCGCCTGCGCCCAGGCCTGAATAGCAGCGTAGGTGTAAAGCACATAGCCTTCCGGCTCGATGCCCTTGGCGCGGAACTTCGCTACCAGCTCATCAACGCCCGGGTTCTTCCGCGGGTCCGGAGAGAAGGTCATCAGTGTGCCTTCACCGGCATCGCCCGTGATCGACCAGTATTCATCCGTGACCAGCGCATCGCCCGAGACGAGTTGCGTGCTCATGCCCTGATCGCGCATCTGGCGGACAATCAGGCCGGCTTCAGTGTGGTAGCCGCCGATATAGGCGATATCGATGCTTTCCTGCTTCATTTTTGAAACCAGCGCGGTGTAGTCCTTTTCACCGGCGGTATAGGCTTCATACATGGTTGCTTCGGCGCCATTCTTTTCCATTGCCGCCTTGGTTTCATCGGCAAGGCCCTTACCATAAGCGGTCTTGTCATGCAGGATGGCAACCTTCTTGCCAGCTTTTGCCTGCTCGGCGAGATATGCGCCGGCAACAATGCCCTGCTGATCGTCACGACCGCAGACGCGATAGACGTTATCGCCGCCTTCGTCGGTCAGCTTCGGGTTGGTGGAAGCCGGTGAGATCATGATGATCCCTTCTTCCGTATAGACGGCAGAGGCCGGAATGGACGAACCGGAGCAGAAATGTCCGGCCATAAACACGACACCTTTCGATGCCATCTGGTTGGCGACAGCGACCGCCTGCTTCGGATCGCAGGCGTCATCGCCGACTTCCAGTGTCAGCATCTCGCCATTGACGCCGCCAGCGGCGTTGATATCGGCCACCGCCTGCTCGGCGCCTGCCTTCATCTGCTGGCCGAAGCTGGCGTACTGGCCGGTCATCGGGCCTGCGGTCGCAATCGCAATATCCGCCCAGGCCGGCGCCGAGGTCATCATCATACCCAGTGATAATGCCGAGGCGGCAAATAGAAACTTTTTCATCTTCTCACTCCCAGTTGATTGAATATTAAACCTACCCTACTCTGGATTTCGCAATCTTATCAATATTTTATTTTTACGCTGATAGCGAATAGCCGGAAATATCATTCTCCTACGACTCTCTTCTCACGCCAGGAGAAAGGTCCCGCCCGCTCATAGAGCCAGCGATATTGTGTCACCATCTGACGCACCCGTGTCAAGCGGTAACCCAACAGCGAAAAGCCGATCAGGACAGCGGCATCGACCACATAATAGTGAACCGACAGCAGCGTGCCCCCAAAGAGCGCATAGTGGAAAAACCGGACGGCGCCGGCGAGCAGCAGCATGTAGAACATGAGTTTGCGGATCCTGTACCAGCTCATCGCGAGGGACCGGCCCGAGAGATAGGCGGCGCCGCCGCCGATAATGACCGTGACGAACAGGAAGGGCAGAAAGCTGTTTTCCCAAAGTATCCCCATCAGTTCCCTCCCCCTTCGAGATAGGCGGCGCGGACTTCTTCACTGGCGAGCAGCTCCTTGCCGGTCCCGCTCATGGTGATCCGGCCGTTGACCATGACATAGCCGCGGTGCGCCAGCCGGAGCGCGTGATAGGCATTCTGCTCAACCAGGAAAACGGTCAGCCCGTCCCTTTCGTTGAGTTCCTTGATCGCTTCGAAAATCTGTTTGACGACCAGCGGCGCGAGACCGAGAGAGGGCTCGTCAAGGAGCAGCAACCGTGGCCGCGCCATCAGCGCCCGCGCGATCGCCAGCATCTGCTGCTCCCCGCCCGAAAGCGTTCCGCCGCGCTGGTCCCGCCGCTCTTTCAGCCGCGGAAACAGCTCGAAGGCCCGATTCAGATCCTCGTCAAAAAATGCCGGATCCGAGGTCATGGCGCCCATGATCAGATTTTCGTAGACCGTCATCCGCGGGAAAATGCGGCGGCCCTCCGGCGACTGGGCAATATTGAGGCGAGTGATCTCATGCGTCGGCATCTTCGTGATCTCGGTTCCGTCAAAAACGATCTCACCGTCCGCCGCTCGCGGATCGCCGCATATGGTCATCATAAGCGTTGATTTGCCGGCGCCGTTGGCCCCGATCAACGTGACGATCTCGCCGCGGTTCACCTCGAGCGTTACGCCCCTGAGCGCCTGGATTTTACCGTAGAAGGTTTCGACCCCCTTCACTTCAAGGAGAGGTTGCGTGGTCATGACGATGTTCCCTCCTCGATCTCTTCAATCTCCTGTTCGACTTCGTCAACCTCCTCGTCGGGAACACCGAGGTAGGCGGCGATAACGCTGACGTCGTTGCGGATTTCCTCCGGCGTTCCGTCAGCGATTTTCTTGCCATAGTCGAGCACGACAATATGATCGGAAATTTCCATCACCACGTTCATGTCATGCTCGATCAAGAGAACGCCCGTGTCCTCTTCATTGCGAATGTACATCAGCAGCTTGTTCAGCTCCTCCGATTCGCGCGGGTTGAGGCCGGCTGCCGGCTCGTCGAGGCAGAGAAGTTTGGGCTTCGTACACATCGCCCGCGCAATTTCCAGCTTGCGCTGCTCCCCATAGGGCAGATCGCCCGCTGCGTCATCGGCGCGGTGCAGAAGGCCCGTATGCTCCATCCAGTATTTGGCCAGCTCCACCGCTTCCTTTTCCGCCCGCTTATAGCTGCCGAGGCCGAGGATGCCGCCGAACGTATAGTTGGAGGCCACCATCAAAGGGTTATGCTGCCCCACCATCAGATTCTCGAGCGCCGTCATCCCTCCAAACAGGCGAATATTCTGAAAGGTGCGGGCGACCCGGGCGTTTTGCGGAATACGGAAATCATCCATCCGTTCCAGAAGGAACTCATCGCCATTCTCATGACGTGCGGTGATACGTCCTTCCGTCGGCTTGTAAAAGCCGGTGATGCAGTTGAAAACGGTCGTCTTGCCGGCGCCGTTGGGGCCGATCAAGGCGGTAATATCGTTCCGCCCCGCCTCGAAGGAGAGATCGTCAACCGCCAGCAGGCCGCCAAAGCGCATGCTGAGATGTTCAACGGTAAGGACCGGGTTATCGGTGACATACGCCATCAGTGACCCTCCCCTTGTGCAACCATATCCGCCGAGACTTTCTTCTTCTCCTTAAGGAAAATCGAGGGCACCCGGCTGGAGATCAACCCGCGCGGGCGCCACACCATGATCATCACCATGGCAAGGCCGAAGATCAGCATGCGATACTGCTCCGCCTCACGGAACAGCTCGAAGCCGCCGATCATGACGACCGAGGCGACGACCACGCCGAGCTGCGAGCCCATGCCGCCCAGCACGACGATCGCCAGGATCAGGGCCGATTCGATGAAGGTGAAGCTCTCCGGCGAGACAAATCCCTGCCGCGTTGCGAAGAAGGACCCGGCGAAGCCCGCGAACATACCGCCGATGGCAAAGGCCGTCAGCTTGACCGAAGTGGTGTTGAGGCCAAGTGAGCGGCAGGCAATCTCATCTTCCCGCAAGGCTTCCCACGCCCGCCCGATCGGCAGCCGCCGCAGCCGGTGTGTCACCACGTTGGTGATCAGCGCGAGCGCGAGGATGAGGAAATAGAGAAAGATCATCCGATGTGACGACGAGAAGGCGAGCCCGAAGGTATCGGCGAACCCGCCTTCACCTCGCGTGAAGGGAATGCCGAAAAAGCTCGGCCGCGGAACGCCGGAGATGCCGTTCGGGCCGCCGGTGAACTGATACCAGTTCAGCAGCACGACGCGAATGATCTCACCGAACGCAAGCGTCACGATCGCAAGGTAATCACCGCGAAGGCGAAGCACCGGAAAGCCGAGAATGATCCCCCAGAACGCCGCGAGAATTCCCGCAAGCGGCAGGCACATCCAGAAGGACAAGCCGAAATACTGCGCGAGCAGCGCATAGGAATAGGCCCCGATCGCATAGAAGGCGACGTAACCAAGATCCAGCAGGCCCGCAAGGCCAACAACAATATTCAGCCCCCAGCCGAGCATGATGTAGGTCAGGATCAGAATACTGAGATCGAGAAAATATCGGTCCGTGGTCGGCAGGAACGGGAAAACCAGCGCCAGCAGAAGCAGGACGGGTCCGGCGAACCGGCCAAATTTCTCCCCGAACGCGCGAAGCGACTTCTTGACCCCGGCCGGCACCGTAACCGCCGCCTGACCGGGCGCCTTGCTCCAGAAGAATATCCACAGCAGCAGCCGCCCGAGGACGACGACAAGGATAACATAGAAGGCTGTGTCGAACCTGTAGCGCAACGAGAGCCCGCCGGCGGCGGAGACCGTTTCAAAGGCAATGGTGGAGCCGAAAATCCCGATCGCAATCAGCGTCGTGAAAAAGAGATCCTTGGCGATTTTCGGAACGTCGAAGCGACGTGCCGCGTGGGGCGCACTGTTTGTGACGACTGCCATCAGACTTTCTCCACCTCGGGTTTGCCCAGCAGCCCCTGAGGCAGGAAGATAAGCACGATCGCCAGCATCGAAAAGGCGGCGACATCCTTATATTCGACCGAGAAATAGGCCGACCAGAAAGTCTCGATCAGCCCGATCACCATGCCGCCGAGCATGGCCCCCGGAATCGATCCGATGCCACCAAGCACGGCGGCGGTGAAGGCCTTGATACCGGCAATAAAGCCGATAAAGAAGTCGATCACGCCGTAATAGAGCAGGAACATCAGGCCGGCGACGGCGGCGAGCGCCGCTCCCATCACGAAGGTCATCGAGATGGTCCTGTCAACATTGATGCCGAGCAGCGAAGCCATCTTGCGATCCTGCTCGCAGGCCCGCTGGGCGCGGCCGAGTGACGTCTTGGCGATCATCAGCGAAAAGATCGTCATCAGTACGACGGTCACCACGATGATGAGGATCTGCATATTGGAGATCTGCACGACGAAATCCCCGCCTTCGCCCGTCATCAGCGTGTATCCGTCCGAGATCAGCGGCTGCAGCGGCTTCACCCGCGCGCCCTGCGTGATCTGGATATAGTTTTGAAGCACAATGGAGATACCGATCGCGGTAATCAGCGGGGCGAGACGGAAAGAGCCACGCAGCGGCCGGTAGGCCATTCGTTCAGTAGTCCAACCGAATATCGAAGCGATCACCATCGCCGAAACCAGCGCCAGTATCAGCGCGAGAAAGATCACCCCTCCGCCTGCGGATATGGTAACGCCGAGCGCTGTCAGGACGATCAGCGCGATAAAGGAGCTCACCATGAAAATGTCACCATGGGCAAAGTTGATCATGCCAATGATGCCGTAAACCATCGTGTAGCCGATTGCGATCAGGCCATAGATGGCCCCCAGCGTGATTCCGTTTATCAGCTGCTGTAAAAAATACTCCATTATGTATGGTCCCTCCCACCGGACTGAATTCCTGCGAAAATACAAAACCCCTTATTATTGTCGTATCTTCGCAAAAGAGTTCATTGCGGGCTCCCGATCAACTCCCTCCTAAAAAGCGGACCGGAAAACCTGCTCGATTACCGTATGACAGAGATTTATTCGACGCAAGAGGGTTTAATATTAATTTGAATCATATCGATGGTATAATGGCTTAGTGTTTACACTCCGGTTACTTGGCAATCCGCGTCACGGCATCAGAATCAACCGGATGATAAAGCCGACAAGTGCTACGCTCGCAACGCCAAGAAGCCAAAGACCGACGAACCAGAGAAGCTGACGGACGCGCGTCGACATCAGTGATAGCCTCCGCCCTTGCTGACCTTGCCGCGGAAAACCCAGTAGCTGTAGGCGGTATAGGCGAGGATCGTCGGGATCAGAATAACCGCCCCGACCAGCAGGAAGGAAAGACTCGCATAGGGCGCCGCCGCCTCCCAGATGGTGATATCGGGCGGCACCATGCGCGGGAAAAAACTGATGCCGATGCCGATATAGCAGAGCAGAAAGATCCCTTGCGCGGCGAAGAAGGGGCGATAGGTATGGCCGCGGCGAAGGCCGGTAAAAAGAAGCGCGGCGCAAATCGCGAGCAGGAAGGGCACCAGCACGCTGAAGATGACGCGGGGGCCATCAAACCAGCGATGAAAATACTCAGGGTCGAGAAAGGGCGTCACAATGCTGACAACCCCGATAAGGGCGAGCGTTGCAATGCCCGCGACGGCGGCAAATTTTCGCATCCGCGCCTGCAATTCTCCCTCGGTCTTCATCACGAGCCATGTCGCACCGAGCAGCGCGTAGCCGATGACGAGGCAGCCGCCCGTCAGCACGGAGAAGGGCGACAGCCAGTCAAGCCGCCCGCCCGCATAGCTCCGATCGACAACATCTATGCCCTCGATCAGCGCGCCAAGGCAGACGCCTTGCGCAAACGCGGCCGTCACCGAGCCGAAAATAAACGACCGATCCCACCAGATTCTGTTGCTCTCACTCACCCGCCAGCGGAATTCGAAGGCGACACCACGGAAAATAAGCCCAAGCAGCATGATGATGAGGGGGATGTAAAGCGCCGGCAGAACGATCGAGTAGGCGAGCGGAAATACGGCCAGCAGGCCGCCGCCTCCCATGACCAGCCAGGTCTCGTTGCCGTCCCAGATCGGCGCAATGGAATTCATCATGTCGTCGCGATGGCCGGTCGCGGCCGGAGCGAAGGGAAAGAGGATCCCTATTCCAAGATCGAAGCCGTCGAGCGCGACATAGGCAAGAATGGCAAAGGCGATAATCGCGGCCCAGATGAGAGGTAAGTCGATGTCCATTCCGCTCCTCCCTTACTCAGTGTTGCTGCGGGTCAAAGGATGATGCCGCAGCGGTGATACCCATAAGGCGCTTCCAGTTTGCCGTTTCCGCATCCTCCGGAACCGACGGCGGCTTGTTCATCAGCCGCAGCATGTAATAGACGCCGGCGCCAAACAGGATGAAATAGACGGCGATGAAGGCAAGCAGGGTCGTTCCGACTTCGGCAGCGACAAGCGGCGATGCGCTCTCCGATGTTCGCAGCAAGCCGTAAACGGTCCAGGGTTGCCGCCCGACCTCCGTGGTGATCCAGCCGCAGAGCACAGCAATGAAGCCGAGCGGGCCTGATGCGACGACCGCCCGGGCGAGCCAGCGATCCTCGTAGAATCGGCGCTGATACCGCCGCAGAAGGCTCCAGCCGCCGATGCAGAGCATGATCAGGCCGGCGCCGACCATGATCCGGAACGACCAGAAGACAAGAAACGTATTGGGCCAGTCTTCTCGCGGAAAGGCCTCGAGCCCCTCAACCTCACCGTCCCAGCTATGGGTAAGGATCAGGGAGCCGAGG
Organism: Sneathiella sp.; assembly: GCF_036844445.1. Lineage (GTDB taxonomy): Bacteria > Pseudomonadota > Alphaproteobacteria > Sneathiellales > Sneathiellaceae > Sneathiella. The sequence goes on from NZ_DAIUFV010000002.1 coordinate 423,844, forward strand.
CGCGGCACCTCGATCGAATAAAGCGTCTCGGCGCGCTCATTGTCGGGGATACCGAACAGGATGAGCGGCGCGCCGGCGACCGACTTGTAATGTCCCTCAATCGCCGCGATCTTTGCCGGCTGGTGTTCAATCGTATTGAGGCCGTGCATATCGCCCGCAATAATCTGTATCGGCGTCACCAGCGCGGCCATCCACATGGCCATGGAAAACATCAGCCGCGCATTCCGGTCCGCGGCGTTTCTCAAGAGATGTACGGCGCCGACCGCACCGACGACAAAGGCCGTCGTCAGGTAAGCCGCAAGGACCATATGCACCAGGCGATACGGAAAGGACGGATTGAAAATTGCCGCGAACCAGTTATCGGGGGCATATTGTCCAACATCGTTGAGGACATATCCGGCCGGCGTCTGCATCCAGGAATTTCCCGCAAGGATCCAGAAGGCCGAGAAAAGCGTGCCGAGCGCGACCATCACGGTTGCAAAAAAATGCAGCCGTGGTCCCACCTTCTTCTGGCCGAACAGCATGATGCCGAGAAAACCCGATTCCAGAAAAAACGCCGTGAGCACCTCATAACCCATAAGCGGGCCGATGATCGGACCGGCCTTGTCGGAGAAAACCGACCAGTTGGTGCCGATCTGATACGCCATCACGATGCCCGAGACGACGCCCATGGCAAAGGCGACCGCGAAAATCACTTTCCAGTAATTGAAAAGCTCAAGATAGCGGGAATCTTTTTTCCACAGCCACATCCCCTCCAGTACGGCAAGGTAGCTCGCAAGGCCGATGGTGAAGGCCGGAAAAATGATGTGAAAGGAGATCGTGAAGGCGAATTGAAATCGCGCGAGGTCAAGAGCGCTGATATCAAACATGTCGCGTTCCCTTCACGATTTATGAACGATGGCGTTCATTAACATTGTAACATATACGCGGATGACAACTCCGTTTTGCGATAATTTCGCAAGAATCGGAGAAACGATGCGACGCCGCGCCATTGTAAAAGGGGAACTGATCGGCCGCAAAGCAATTTTTGCGGGCAAAGCGCGTCGCCCGTCAGCCCGTCTTGCGAATGGCCGATTTCCTGGTATCGGGGAGGTAACTGAGGAATGGCGGTCGGTGAGAGATTCGAACTCTCGAAGGGCTTGCACCCTTACCGGTTTTCGAGACCGGCGCATTCAACCACTCTGCCAACCGACCGCATATTCAGATCAGGTCTCGGGCCGCCTGAAGCGAGGGCCCGGCACCTGAGCTCTTTCGAAAAACGGCTTGTAGCGCAACGGATTTGGCGACGCAAGGAGAGAATGGGTTAAAAACTTCAAAATGGTCCCGGAATCATGTTGACTTCGCCCGACCCATAGATATATTGCGCCCTTCAATTAAGGTGCGCTGGAAATCGGTTCTGGCGGGCCATTCAACATGTTCGAAACGGATCAGCCATGTTTGCAGTGATCAAAACCGGCGGCAAGCAATATAAGGTCGCCAAAGACGATGTCATCAAGGTGGAACGCCTCGCGGGCGAAGCCGGCGACAGCATCCAGCTGGACCAGGTTCTGGCCATTACCGGCGATGACGGGGCGCTGACAGTCGGCGCGCCGGTCGTCGAAGGCGCCGTTGTTTCTGCAACCCTGCTGGAGCAGGCGCGGGCCGACAAGATCGTTGTCTTCAAAAAGAAGCGTCGCCAGAACTATCGCCGCAAGGCCGGTCACCGTCAGGACCTCACGGTTCTGAGAATCACCGACATTGCCGCGAAGGGCGAGAAGAAAGCTGCGCCGAAGAAGGCCGCAGCCAAGAAAACCGAGGAGTAATCTGAATGGCACATAAGAAAGCTGGCGGTTCATCCCGCAACGGTCGCGACTCGGCCGGTCGCCGCCTGGGCATCAAGAAATACGGTGGCGAGAAGGTTATTCCAGGCAACATCATTGTTCGCCAGCGCGGCACCAAGTGGCACCCGGGCGACAATGTTGGCATAGGCAAGGATCACACCATCTTCGCCGTTACCGAGGGTAATGTAAAATTTACCAGAAAAAGTGGCGGAAAGATCTATGTATCGGTAGAGCAGCAGGCCTGACGCCCGCCGAACACCGCTCAAAGATTTGAAGAAGGGGAATGGTCCGGGCCATTCCCCTTTTTTATTGGCTGGAGCATATTATCTCTTCGCCAATACTTTAGCATTAGGCAGTAAACGATGAAATTTCTCGACCAGGCAAAAGTCTATCTCCGCTCCGGCAACGGCGGTCCCGGCGCGGTGAGCTTCCGGCGCGAAAAATTCATCGAGTTCGGCGGCCCGAACGGCGGTGACGGCGGCCGCGGCGGCTCGGTCATTATCGAATGCGTCGACGGGCTCAACACCCTGATCGACTATCGCTATCAGCAGCATTTCAAGGCGAAGAACGGCGGTCACGGCATGGGGCGGGACCGGACGGGTGCGGCGGCGGCGGACGTGATCCTCAAGGTTCCCGTCGGCACGCAGGTGCTGGAGGAGGACAACGAGACGCTGATTGCCGACTTTACCGAGGTCGGCCAGCGTATGACGCTTTGCCGCGGCGGCGACGGCGGGCGCGGCAACAGCGCCTTCAAGACGGCGACCAACCGCGCGCCCCGGAAATTCGAGCCCGGCTGGCCGGGCGAGGAGCGCTGGGTATGGCTGCGCCTCAAGCTGATTGCCGGTGTCGGGCTTGTCGGCATGCCGAACGCCGGCAAATCGACCCTGCTCAGCGTGACGAGCCGTGCGAAGCCGAAAATCGCCGACTATCCCTTCACCACGCTGGTCCCGCAGCTTGGCGTCGTCGCCGTTGGCGAGCGGGAATTTGTGATGGCCGATATTCCGGGCCTGATCGAGGGCGCATCCGAAGGCGTCGGGCTTGGTCACCGTTTCCTCGGCCATGTCGAGCGGTGCCGCGTGCTTCTGCATCTGATCGACGCGACAGAGCCCGATGTCGTCGCCACTTACAAGACGATCCGGGGCGAGCTCGCGGCCTATGACGCAGATCTCGCGGCGAAACCCGAAGTTGTTGTGCTCAACAAGATGGATTCGGTCAGCGAGGATGAACTTGCCGAAAAAGTGGGTTCGCTGCAAAAAGTCACCGGCCGGCGCGTACATGTGATTTCCGCCGTCATCGGGGAGAATGTCCAGCCCCTCCTCTTCGATCTTTTGAAATATGTCGACAGGGGCAAGGCGGAAGAGCGCGCGGCGGAAGAAGAAGAACAAAGAAAAAAGTCGGGAGCAGAAGCTGAGACATGGCGTCCCTGATCAACAGATTTACCCGCGCAAAACGGGTCGTCGTCAAAATCGGCTCGGCGCTGCTCGTTGACAGCAGCACGGGCAGGCTTCGCCATGCATGGCTGAGCGCGCTTTCCGAGGATATCGCGAAAATGCGCGCGCGCGGCCAGGAAGTGCTGATCGTCTCGAGCGGGTCCATCGCCATGGGTCGCCATGTGCTCGGTCTCAAAAGCGGGCCGCTCCGGCTGGAGGAAAGCCAGGCGGCCGCCGCCGTCGGCCAGATCCAGCTCGCGCACGCCTATCAGGAGATCCTTGCGGTCCATGACATCCGCGTCGCGCAAATCCTGCTCACCCCCGGCGATACCGAGGAGCGTCGCCGCTACCTCAACGCCCGCAGCACCGTGAGCACGCTGCTCGCGCTCGGCGCTCTCCCGGTGGTCAATGAGAATGATACCGTCGCCACCAGCGAAATCCGCTATGGCGATAACGACCGGCTCGCCGCCCGCGTTGCGCAGATGATCTCCGCTGACTGCCTCATCCTGCTGAGCGACATTGATGGCCTCTATACGGCCGATCCGAAAGCCAACCCCGATGCGCGCTTTATCCGCGAGGTGACGACGCTGAACGCGGATATTTTCGGCATGGCCAGCAAGACAAAAACCGATGTTGGCCGGGGCGGCATGGAAACCAAGCTGAAAGCCGCCGAGATCGCCATGGCGGCGGGCTGCAACATGTTCATCACCAGCGGCACGGTGATGCGCCCCCTCACCTCCATGGAGAATGGCGCGAACTTCACCTGCTTCATCGCCCATGACACGCCGCGCTCGGCACGCAAGAAGTGGATCGCGGCGGGGCTCACGTCGAGCGGCCGCCTGACCATCGATGCCGGCGCCGAAAAGGCGCTCCGATCCGGCAAAAGCCTGCTCCCGGCGGGCGTCATGAAGGTGGAAGGTGATTTTCAGCGCGGTGATCTCGTGACCGTGGTCAATAGCGCCGCGTCCGAGCTCGGCCGCGGGCTTGTTGCCTACTCGTCGGAAGACGCGGCGCGGATCATCGGCCATAAAAGTGGTGAGATCGCAGAGATTCTCGGCTATTCTGGCCGCGACGAGATGATCCACCGCGACGAACTTGCTTTGAATCAACGGGAAAAAATCGGAAGTTAAGATGACTGCACAGCCTCAAATCAGCTCCGACGGCGATATCATCGCGATGATGGAAGACCTGGGCCGCCGTGCGCGCAGCGCCGCAAAAACCCTCGCTCTCGCCCCGGCGGCAGCAAAGAACGAGGCGCTGCGCGCGGCCGCCGCCGCGCTCCGCGCGCGCCGCGCCGACATTCTGGCCGCCAATGCGAAAGATCTTGCGGGCGGGCGCGCAAAAGGGCTTACGGCGGCGCTCCTCGACCGTCTCGAGCTCAATGATGCGCGGATCGAAGCCATGGCTGGCGGGCTTGAGGCCATCGCAGAACTCAATGATCCCGTCGGCGAGGTGATCGCAGAGTGGGAGCGTCCGAACGGACTTGCCATTTCGCGCGTTCGCGTGCCGCTCGGCGTTATCGGCATCATTTACGAATCCCGCCCCAATGTGACGGCGGACGCAGGCGGCCTCTGCCTGAAAGCGGGCAATGCCTGTATCCTCCGCGGCGGCTCGGAAAGCTATCATTCAAGCCGCGCCATCTGGTCCTGCCTGCAGGACGGGCTCAAGGCCGCCGGCCTGCCGGTCGATGCAATCCAGATGATCGAGACGACCGATCGCGCCGCTGTCGGCGCCCTTCTCGCCCTCTCTGATTATATCGATGTGATCGTCCCCCGCGGCGGACGCAGCCTGATCGAGCGGGTGCAGAAAGAAAGCCGGATCCCGGTTTTCTCCCATCTCGACGGGCTGGTGCATATATATATCGATAGCGCGGCGGATCCCGCCAAGGCGCGCGATGTGGTGTTCAACTCGAAAATGCGCCGGGTCAGCATCTGCGGCGCGCTTGAGACGCTGCTCGTCAACCGGTCGGTGGCAGGTGATCTGCTGCCGGGTATTCTGAATGACCTGATCGCCGCCGGATGCGAAATTCGCGGCGATGAAGGCGTCCGGAGCCTTGATGCCCGCGCCAAACTGGCAACTGAGGCCGATTGGCAGACGGAATATCTCGAACCTATCCTCGCGGTGCGCCTCGTCGATGACCTTTCCGCTGCGATCGAGCATATCGAGACGTATGGCTCGCATCATACGGACTGCATTATCACGGAAGATGCCGCGGCAGCGGCCCGCTTTATGCAAGAGGTGGACAGCGCGATCGTCCTTCAGAATGCCTCGACGCAGTTCGCCGATGGCGGCGAGTTCGGCATGGGTGCGGAAATCGGCATCTCGACCGGAAAAATGCACGCCCGCGGCCCGGTGGGTGTGGAGCAGCTGACCAGCTTCAAATATGTGGTTCGGGGCGACGGCCAGACGCGATCCTGATGCGTTTGATGCGGGGGCAGAAAATCGGGCTTCTGGGCGGCTCGTTCAATCCAGCGCATGAAGGCCACCGCCGGATCAGCGTGGCGGCGCTCCGCCTCCTTGATCTCGACGAGATCTGGTGGCTCGTCTCACCGCAGAACCCGCTGAAGCCGGCAGAAGGGATGGCCGGGTTTCGTGAGCGGTTCGAGTATGCGCGCGGCTTTGCCCGCCACCCTTGCATCAAGGTCTCCGACTTTGAGGCGCGGATCGGCGAGCGGCGAACGGTCTATACGCTGAAAGCGCTCAAGGCCGCGTACCCGCGCCATAAATTCGTCTGGCTGATGGGCGCTGACAACCTCGTGCAGCTGCCGAAGTGGCAAAAGTGGGAGCAGATCATGTCGCTGGTGCCGGTCGCCGTCTTCAATCGGCCCGGCTTCACCTATAAGGCTCTCAACGGGAAGGCGGCGACTAAGTTTCGCCGCGCGCGTGTTTTCAACAACAGTTTCGGCGATGACCGGCGTCATCTCGCCGATATGAAGCCGCCGGCGTGGGTCTTTTTGCCGGAGACGACAATCGATCTTAGCAGTACCCAGATAAGAAATTCTCGTGATACGACAGGAAATGCTTGCTCTTGTGATAAAGACTTCCCAAATTATGAAGAGTAAGGACGACTATCGTCATTTTATTGGAGATTAATTGATCCCTATTATGAAAGCTCGGAAAGCTGATGTAGCAAAACTCCGCGATCTCGTTGAAGAAATATTGAGCGACGACAAAGCGGAAAACCTCGTTTCGATCGACCTTGCCGGAAAAACCTCCTTCGCAGACTATATGATTATCGCCTCTGGCCGGTCCTCCCGCCAGGTGGTTGCGATGGCGGATCATTTGAAGGAAGGCATCAAGGAAGCGGGTTACGGTGCGGTCCGGATGGAAGGACAAACCGGCGGCGACTGGATTCTGGTCGATGCCGGAGATATCGTCGTTCACCTCTTCCGGCCCGAAGTGCGGAACTTCTATAATCTGGAGAAAATTTGGGCTCCGGATATACCGGTTGAGATGATCGGCTGACCTCGCGTCCGCCGGACCAGTAATCGAAAGGGACAGGATGCGCCTTGTGATTGCCAGCGTCGGCAGGTTTCGGGGCGGTCCGCTGCAAGAGCTTTACGCTGATTATGCAGGCCGTCTGCCGTGGTCTGTCGAACTCAAGGAAGTCGAAGAGAAGAAGCCGCTGAAGGGCGAGGCGCGAAAGACGCGCGAAGCCGCCCTTCTGATGGGCGCGGTACCGGACGGGGCGACGCTGATCGCCCTCGATGAGAACGGCCGGAGCATGAGCAGCCCTGACTTCGCCGCGTTGCTCGGCCGCTATGCCGATGACGGCGTGCAGACGCTCGCCTTTCTGATCGGCGGAGCGGACGGTCACAGCCGCGAGACGCTGGCCCGCGCGGACCGGCTGCTGTCGCTCGGACCCATGACATGGCCGCATCTGATGGTGCGCGGCCTGCTTGCCGAGCAGCTCTACCGGGCGGCCTCGATTTTATCGAATCACCCTTATCACCGCGCATGATTATAATGGAATCTTAAGCCTATCAGGACTATAAAGACAGTTATGACAAGCCATCTTAAATCATCCTCCGCCCCCCGCCCCGTCGTGCTCTGCATCCTGGACGGATGGGGTCATAGCGAGACGAGCATCGATAACGCCATCGCCGCCGGCAACACGCCGAACTGGGACCAACTGCTGGCAACGCGCCCGCACAGCCTGCTCAGCACGTCGGGCGCCGATGTCGGCCTGCCGGATGGCCAGATGGGCAACTCCGAGGTTGGTCACATGACCATCGGCAGCGGCCGGATCATTTTGCAGGATCTGCCCCGCATCAACCGGGAGATCGAAACGGGCGCGCTCGCCAAAAACCCCGAACTTGTCGACCTGATCGCCAGATTGAAAGCCTCGGGCGGCGCCTGCCATATCGGCGGCCTGCTCTCTCCGGGCGGCGTGCATTCGCATCAGGATCATATGGCCGCGCTCGCCAAAATCATGGATGACGCCGGCGTCACGGTGCATCTGCATGGCTTCATGGACGGCCGCGACACGCCGCCTAAAAGCGGCGCGGGCTATACGGAGTCGCTCCTCCAACAGATCGCCGGATTGAAGAATACCCGCCTCTCGACGCTCGTCGGGCGCTACTTCGCGATGGACCGCGATACCAACTGGGACCGTGTCGAAAAGGGCTATAACGCCATTTTCAGTGCCGAAGGCGCGCCCTTCGACGACCCCGTTGCCGCGCTTCAGGCGGCCTATGCGGCGGGCGAAACCGACGAATTTATCGCCCCGCGCGTAGCCCGCGGATATAGCGGCATCACGGATGGAGATGCGTTCATCATGGCGAATTTCCGCGCCGATCGCGCGCGTGAGCTGCTCATCGCCATTGTTGATGATGGCTTTACCGGCTTTGCCCGGAAAAAGCGCCCCGCTCTCGCGGCTGTGAAAGGCATGATCGAATATTCGGCGGATCTCAGCAAATCCGTGCCAGCCCTGTTCCCGCCGGTCGATGTCCGCGAGACGCTCGGCGAGGTTGTCGCCAAAACCGGCCGGACGCAGCTTCGCATCGCGGAAACCGAAAAATATGCCCATGTCACCTTCTTCCTGAACGGCGGGGAGGAGCGCGTCTATACCGGCGAGGAACGCATTCTGGTGCCGAGCCCAAAGGTCGCGACCTATGATCTGAAGCCGGAAATGTCCGCTTATGAGGTACTGGATAAGCTCGTTGGCGCTGTCAAATCGGAGAAATTTGACCTGATTGTTGTCAACTTCGCCAACCCGGACATGGTCGGCCATACCGGCGTGATGGAGGCGGCCGTGCGCGCCGTCGAAGTGATTGACGATTGCGTCGGCCAGCTTGCAACCGCTGTAGCGAGTGTCGGCGGCGCTCTGCTGATCACTGCGGACCACGGCAATATCGAGCTGATGCGCGATCCGGAAACCAACGCGCCCTACACCTCGCATACGACCAACCTGGTGCCGCTGGTGCTCGCGGTTGGCGGCGCGGAGAATGCACGCCTTGCCAATGGCACGCTCGCCGATCTCGCACCGACGGTCCTCGCCCTGATGGACCTCGATATCCCGTCCGAAATGGGCGGTGCGAACCTTATCCACGCGAAGGAGGGGATCGAAAAGAACCGTGTTGCGTCTTGAGTTGAGTTTGCTTGGGCTGCGTCGGACCCTTTCTCCGCTTGCTATCGGCGTTTTCGGGCTTTGCCTTGTCCTTCCCGCAAGCAGCCACGCGGGGAACCCCGATGACGAACTCAAGACCCTGCAACAGGCGCTCAAGGCCTCTGAAGCCCGCCAGCGGAATTTCACCGCCGAGCTCGAAAATCTCGACAGCGAGATAAAGGCGCTGAAGCGCAAGCTGGTGGTGGCTGCGAGTACCCTCACCCGTCTCGACGAACAGCTGATCATTGTCGAGCAGCGCCTCGATGAGATCCAGCAGGTGGAAAGTCAGACGCTGAGTGATCTCGAAAGCCGCACCGGCGAGCTTTCCGTTACGATCTCCGCACTCATCCATCTCAGCCGCCAGCCCGAAGGCACATTGATCGGCAATCCGGGCGGGCTGGTTGACAGTCTCCGGGCGTCCTCGCTGCTGCAATCCATCCTGCCCAAACTGAAAGAGGATGCCGACCAGCTTGGCGCACAGCTGAATACACTGGCGGAACTGCGGGCGCAGTATACAAAAGAACGCGAGGAATTTGCGAGCCTTCGTGATGAACGGCATAGCGAACAGGAAAAGCTCGATCAACTGCTCGCCGAAAAACACGCCGCACAAAGCAAAATCGCCGCAGAGAGCGACGCCGAGCAGAAGCGCCTCGACAAGCTGACAGCGGACATCAGTGACACAGCCGCGCTGGTCGCGCGCCTTGCGGAGGACAAGAAGCGCCGGCAGGCGGAAGAGAAAGCGCGCCTTGAGCGCGAGATCGCCGAAAAGGAAAAGGCGCGGATCGCGGCCGCTGTGGCCGCCGCCGCGGCCGAAAGGATGGCCGCGCTCGCGCAAAAATCTCCGCCGCCGCCAACAGAGACACCCGCTAAACCACAAGTCGCCGAGCGGCTCGCGAGCCTTGGCCCGGAGCGCCACATCACAGAAGCGAAAGGCCTCCTCCCCTTACCCGTTGGCGGACGGATCGTTACCCATTATGATGAGAGTGACGAGATTGGCCGCAAGAAGGGGATCGTCATCGAAACCCGATCCGGCGCGGCGGTGATCGCGCCGTTTGACGGGCAGGTCGCGTTCGCCGGGCCATTCCGGCACTATGGATTGCTGGTGATCATCGACCATGGTGACGGGTATCATTCGCTGCTCGCCGGCATGGGGTCAATCGACGCCTCGGTCGGGCAGCTTCTCCTCGCCGGAGAGCCTGTCGCGCGGATGAAAGCAGGCAGTGGTAAAGAAAACCCGATGCTCTATATGGAGCTTAGGAACAACGGTTCGCCCATCGATCCCGCTCCGTGGTTGATGGCCGAAAACAGAAAGGTTAGCGGATAATGAGAAATGTTGTAACAGGTGTATTGGCCGCAGCAGTCCTCCTGCTGTCGATTGCCATCATTACGACACCCGACAACCGCGTAGAGGCAAGTTCCGAAACCTATCGCCAGCTAAATCTGTTCGGTGATGTGTTTGCCAAGATCCGTGAAGACTATGTCGAAGAAGTTGATGACCAGAAGCTTATCGAAGCGGCCATCAACGGCATGCTGAGTTCTCTCGATCCGCATTCGAGCTATCTCAATCCCGAAAGCTACGATGGCATGAAAGTGCAGACCCGCGGCAAGTTCGGCGGCCTCGGCATCGAAGTGACCATGGAGAACGGCTTTGTGAAAGTGGTTGCCCCGATTGATGATACGCCTGCCGCCAAGGCCGGCATTCAGGCGGGCGATCTGATCACGCATCTCGACGGCGAACCGGTTCTCGGCCTCACGCTCGCGGAGGCGGTCGACAAGATGCGCGGCCTCGTTGACACTGACCTCACCCTCACAATTCGCCGCGCCGGCGAAGCGGAGCCGCTTGAGATCACGCTCACGCGCGCCATCATCACCGTGCAGTCGGTGCGCGGCCGGCTTGAAGATGATGGCATTATCTATATCCGCATCTCCAGCTTTACCGAGCAGACGGACAGCGGCCTTCGCAAGACCGTAGGCGATCTGAAGGCCGAAGCGGGCGATAGTTTCAAGGGTCTTATTCTCGATCTTCGCAACAACCCCGGCGGCCTTCTCGATCAGGCGATTGCCGTCTCGGATGATTTCCTTGAGAAGGGCGAGATCGTCTCCACCCGCGGCCGCAAGCAGGGCGATGCGCAGCGCTATAATGCAAAGCCCGATGACATTATCGACGGCAAGCCGATCGTCGTGCTGATCAACGGCGGATCGGCCAGCGCGTCCGAAATTGTCGCCGGCGCACTTCAGGATCATCGCCGCGCCGTCATTCTCGGCACCCAGAGCTTCGGGAAGGGATCCGTCCAGACCATCGTCCCGCTGCAGGGCAATGGCGCCATGCGCATGACCACCGCACGGTATTACACGCCGTCCGGCACCTCCATCCAGGCGAAGGGCATCGTTCCTGACATCGAAGTGGAGCAGGCGAAGCTGGAAGTTCTCGAGTCGGCGCGGCGGCGGTCGGAAGCCGACCTTCGAAACCACCTCGAAAATGGCGAGGAAGAGCAGTCGACCGATGTTCCGACGGCGACGACCGCAGATGGCGAGGAAATTGTCGACTATCAGCTTCTTCGCGCCAAGGACCTGTTGAAGGGCGTCTCGCTGTTCGCGAAAAAAAGCGCCCAGTAGAGCTATTGTTTGTCACCCCGGATGGCGCGGAGGCGGTAACTCTTCCGCTTCCGCGCCCCTCGGGATCATGAGTATCGGCGGATTGCAGTGGGAAATTCGGATAAAGACGACGTAACAAAACCGGCAGCGACCAACAAGGTGTCGGGTTTGTTTATCGTGTCTCTGGCGATTGCTCTCGCGATCATCGCTCTCGCCGGATGGGGGTATTTCAGCCAGAAAGCGGAGCGACCCGACACAACGGTAAGCGCAAGCGCCGCAATCACCGCCCCCGTCGAGATCCCGGCGGAGACGTCCCGCGGCGACAGCGAGATGGATCAAACGGGCGCCGTTACCCCCGACCAGCCCTCTGAGACGCCGAAGGAGGATGCAGTCGCCCAAGAACCTTCGTCCGCGACTCCCGCGCCTCCCGCCCAGAGTAATGGGGAAGCGGACCCGGCCTCTCCCACCGCCCCAACAGCAACAGACCCCGACACCATTAAGGACACGCCCCCCGCAACTGCGAGCGATCAAGCCGGGGAGCCGCTCGGCGCCCCATCCGGGGAGAGCGACGCAGCAACGGACTCAACCGCTGACGCCGATGAAGGCGCAACTTTCCCCGCAACTCCGGCAGCACCCGCCGGGAGCGACGCGGAGGATGAGGCGCCTGCGATAGCGGCTGCACCTGTGACGCCCGCACCCGCACCGGCGCCGGAAACTGAGACAGGCGAGGCCGACGTCTCCGATATCGGCGATGGCGCAGACGCAGACGCGGACTCATCACACGAAGAAATGGCAGTTCCGCCCGCCGTTCCGCCCTCGCCCGCGGAAGAGGTGGCTCCCGCCACGGACGCCGCGCCGCCTGCCGGGGCCGAGGCAGAAGAAATGGTTGAAGAAACAGGCGAGGAGACCGGCGCTTCTCCTCAGACTGCCCCTGATGAGAGTGAAGCGGCGCAGGCGACAATGGACACGCCGGCGAACGCGGGTTCGCAAGCGGCCGCAGATACGCCCGCCGCCGCGGATCGCCACGAACCGGGTGAGACGAATTCGCGATCCGCGCTGCCGCCTGAAACGGCGCCGCAGGATGCGCAAAATGCGAACGCGGAGGCCCCTCTGCCTGTTGCCCCTCTTGCCGCACCGGGCAATCTCCAGTCTGACGGCGAGATGGCCCGCGACGCACCTCCCCCCTCGCCTCAGCCTACCGGGATGAAGGCGCAAGATGCCGGCGATTTGAGACCCCGGATCGCCATCATCATAAGCGAGCTCGGCATGAGCAACGCTGCGGCGCGTCAGGCGATCGCGATGCTGCCGCCGGCCATCAGCTTCAGCTTCAACCCTTACGGCCACAATCTGCAACAGCTTGCCAATGAAGCGCGCGCCGCGGGCCATGAAGTGCTGCTGCAGGTGCCGATGGAGCCGCAGGGCTATCCGCGGCTTGATCCCGGCGTACACGGGCTTAGAACCGATCTGACAAGCGAGGAAAATCTGGCGCGGCTCGACTGGGCGCTCAATCGCTTCACCGGCTATATCGGCATCACCAACCAGATGGGTTCGAAATTCACGAAGGACGCGGACGCCCTGACCCCCGTCCTTAATGAAGTCCGCGGCAAAGAGCTGATCTATCTTGACAGCCGGACAGCGGCCGACAGCATCGCCGCCGACATTGCGCTGGACCTCGGCATACCGGTTGTCATCAACAATCGCTTTCTCGATCACCGCGCGGAAACGGCGGTGATGGATGAAAATTTCGCGGCACTCGAAACCATCGCGCGCCGGACCGGATCGGCGGTCGGTATCGCCTATCCGTCCGAGAAAAGCTATACATATTTGATCGACTGGGCCAAGGAGCTGGAGGCAAAGGGGCTCCGGCTTGTCCCGATCTCCGCACTCGCCAACAAGCAGGAAGCAAGATGAACACAACGTCGCTCCGTGAAAGCCTCCCTTATCGTGCCTGCGCCGGGATGATGATTCTCAACAAAAAGCGGCAGGTGTTCGTCGGTCGGCGAATCGATATGGTCAGCGAACACTGGCAGATGCCCCAGGGCGGCATCGATCTGAATGAGGATCCGATCGTCGCGGCGCTCCGCGAGCTTGAAGAAGAGATCGGGACCCGCAATGTCGAGCTGGTTCACATGCTCGACGAATGGCTGAAATACGACCTTCCCGATGATCTGCTCGGCAAAATATGGCAGGGAAAATATCGCGGCCAGCAGCAGAAATGGTTCCTGTTCCGCTTTCTCGGCCGGGACGATGAAATCAATATCCAAACGGAACATCCCGAATTTTCCGAGTGGAAATGGGCCGATTATTCGGATCTTCCCCGCCTCATCGTCCCCTTCAAGCGTGATTTATATGAAACAGTTTTGGAAAAATTCTCCCCTTACGTGTTGTGAACCGCTCGGTACAACCACGCCCGCGCTACCAAGTCTGGTTGATACAAATTAAAATAGCCGAAATTTCGGCTATATATAGTATTCACGCGCATTTATCGAAAATTTTAGCTTCTTCTGTTGTGTTTCCTTTTCCGTTGCGCTTATAATCCTTAACAGTTGTTAATCGCGATTAATTTTCATGGTTAATAAACAAGGTTAATTTTGCTGCGGCGCAGGAATTTGCATTGTTATTCTTGGGAATATTGCCCGGTGAATATCTGAAAAAGAGCAGATCACGCGGCGTGTTACTTTTGTTAAATAACAGTAACCGTGTTGTGGGCGTAACATGAAACATTATGAAGAGCTTTCCGGGGGAGAAGGTCGGCGCGTTTTTTACCGCGCTGAACGATTCAACGCTAAAGAACTGATGAACAGTATCACACCTGTTGTCGAGATGGATGATCAGGCGTTTGATATCTACGACATCAGTATGAGCGGCATCAGTTTTGTCAGCCCGCAAAGTTTCTCCTGGCTGGAGAATATGAATAATGACGTTCCGCTCCAGCTCAAGATCGGCGAGACGGAAGTATTTTCCGGAAACGGCAAGATCCGCCGCATTGAACCCCATGAAAATCAGCATAAAGTCGCCGTTGAACTGACGCGTGGCTTTCTCGACATCAAGAAGATCCTCGCCCAGCATGACGACCTTGCCCTGCAGCAGGCCGTCACCATCGGGCTCGCCGATCATTCCCATCTCGTTCCGGCGGCCTATAAGGAAGCGATCAGTGACGCGGTTTATATGCTCCGCTCCATTCACAGGGTGCTCGATAAAGTCGAGGCGGACCTCAGCCGCGATGACGTGCGCCGCGACGAGCGGATAAAGGACACAATCCTCGCCTGCGAAACAAAGGCAATGATGCGCTGGAGAGAAATCTCCAAAAAATGCCTCAAGATTACGGATGAGCTTGGCGATGATGTCGACGCGATCGCCGTTGTCAAGCAGTATACCGAGATGGTGCTGACGCCGGAGCTGCTGCCGGGTGCGAGTTGGCGGCGCGCCTACGAAAAGCCGCTCGGCTATCCGGGCGACTACCAGGTCATGAACTACGCCTATAACCTGACGCTCGAAGGCGATACGGCCTATGCGAAATTCTGCCACCGCCTTGGCACCTCGACAGGGGAGTTTATTGCGACCCGCATGACGATGACCAAGCAGGCCATCGCCCGTCTCTGCTCGCAGGCGGCCGCACGCGGGCGCAGCGATTTCAAGGTTGCCAGCCTCGGCTGCGGCCCGGCCCAGGAGGTTGCCAATTACCTGAAGACGCCGAACATTCCGCTTCCGGTGGAATTCACGCTGATCGATCAGGATCACGACGCGCTCTCCTACGCCTACAACAGCACCTATCCGGAAGTTGTGCGGCTCGATGGCAAGGCGTGGGTCCGCTGCCTGCACGCGACATTCCTTGAGTTTCTGGCGACGGGCCGGTTGTTCAGCAAGCTTGACAAGCAGGATTTGATCTATGCCGTCGGTCTTGCCGATTATCTCGGCAAGAAACGCTCAACGCGGCTGGTCAACGACCTTTACCGCAACCTGCGCCCGGGTGGGACTCTGATTATCGGCTGTATGCTGACGTCGGACGCCAGCCTCAAGTGGCAGGTCGAGTATGTCGTGGACTGGACGCTGGTTCACCGCACGGAAGCCGAAATGTACGAGCTTGCCGAAGAGGTCGATCCGGCGGCGAAGCGTGAGGTCATTGCCGATCCGACGAACCACTGCCATCTTTTGTTCGTCACCAAGCCTGAATAATTGGAGCTAGGAGAAACGAGCGCCGCATCGCTTGGGTCATAGGGGAAGCGGCACGCAAGCCTTTTTATGCGGAGCGGCCGCGCACCAGCTTGGTCT
This sequence comes from Sneathiella sp., assembly GCF_036844445.1. GTDB lineage: Bacteria > Pseudomonadota > Alphaproteobacteria > Sneathiellales > Sneathiellaceae > Sneathiella. The sequence goes on from NZ_DAIUFV010000002.1 coordinate 439,569, forward strand.
GCTCGGCGGGTTCCGCCGGTTCCTCGACAAGGCGTTCCTTCGGGATTTCGACGATCGCGACCGTTCCCTCGCCAAGACGGCTTTCGAGGCGGATGGAGCCGTTGTGGAGTTCCATGATATTCTTGCTGAGCGGCAGGCCGAGCCCGGTGCCTTCGTAGTTCCGCACCATCGCACTTTCAATCTGCACAAACGGATCGAAAACCTTTTCAATGTTCTCCGCATCGATACCGATACCGGTGTCGCGAATATGAACCTGCGAGTTTCCGTTCTCCATTGTCTTGAAACTGACCGAAACAGAGCCGCCTTTATGGGTGAATTTGACGGCATTGGACAGCAGGTTGAGGAACACTTGCGCGAGCAATCTCGGATCGCCGATCATACGAAGATCGCGGGCGGGCATATCGAAAATAAGACGCACACCGCGCTCCGCCGCATTGTCGCGGATAATACGGAGCGTGGAGTTTACCGTATTGACGATCGACACCTCTTCCTCCTGCAGCACCAGCTTGCCGGCTTCCGCTTTCGAGAGGTCAAGAATGTCATTGATGATGCTCAGCAGATGCTGCCCGCTGATGTTAATGTCGTGCGCATATTCCTTGTACTGCTCCCGGCCGAGCGGGCCGAACATTTCCTTGTCGAGAATTTCCGAAAAGCCGATGATTGCATTCAGCGGGGTCCGTAATTCGTGCGACATGATCGCGAGGAATTCCGATTTCGAATGGTTGGCGGCCTGCGCCTTTTCAGCCAGAATATCGCTCTTCACCCGTTCTTCGTGCAGCATCTCCATGTTGATGAAGTCGCGCCGCTGCGCAAGCTCCTGAAAATACGCCGCAAAAACGCCCATTCCCGCTGCGGTTAGCAGGAAGAAGTCATTGGCCATCAGGATCAGCAGCGGGATCGGATTATACCAGATCGCCGAGATGTGATAGGCGACCACCAGGAACACGGTCACCGACGTCGCGTACAGAAACCGTGTCGGCGGCAGGCAGCAGCAGAAGATGATCAGCGGCGTGAGCCCGGCGTAGTAGAGATAATTTCCGGGTTCGTCGGCAATGGCCGTCATCACGATGATACTGATACCGGAGGCGAGCATACAGAAAGCCGCGCCCGGTTGGGCGATGATCGGATAAAATTTCGTGTAGGTCAGTCCGAAGACGGCGAGGAAAATCGGGATCGCGAAACAGAAACGGATAACGAGCGCTTCCCAGAAAGCCTCGGGGATGACGTAGAAATCGAGGATCGTAAAGGCGGCATAGATAACAACCGCTGACAGCAGCGACAACCGCATGACGGTAAGCGAGCGCGCGATCGCCGCATCATTGTAGGCGCTTTCGACGTCGCTATCGACAAATCGCAACGAAAACCTGTTCAGCTTCGTCCCGTTGAAGATAGAGTCAATCGTCCTGAACTGACTTGGAAAGTTCAATTTCGTCGCCAACATTGAATAACTTACAAAATTCTTTATAAAAATATATCAAATGGTGGTTAATTTACTCTTAATTGAGAGAAAAGCGCAACCGTGATTCCGCCGCCCGATTGTGGGTGCCCGAATCTTGCAATTCTATTTATATTTCAAAGAGTTAGCGTCGAACCATGCCTGCGATGAGCTTCGGCCACCACTGAGGGTGATAGAAGGAATTCTCGTTTTTTACGAGATGGACCACCTGGTAAAAATTCTCAACGACATCCGTCGATGGCGAACTCATGATCAGGCTTTTAAGAGCGTTTTTAAGGGGAAGCGTCAGAGGCTTCGGCCCCACCGTTTCAGGATAACGGAAGTCCTGTCCGCGCGCGAGGTCCCAGGGTGTCGCAAATATTCGGCGAAGCGCGGTGAAGTACTGACGCCGCAATTCGTCAAGATCATGCTCCTTCCTGAAATCGACTTCTGTAGCCAGATCGCCGAGCATTGCCGCGGACAGCGCGGCAACGCTCATGCCCTGCCCGAACAACGGGTTGAGACTGGTATTGCTGTCGCCGACCGGCAGAATGCCGAGCGGGAATCTGGGTAACCGGTCATAGTGCCGCCATTGGCCGTGCGGAAATTTGTGCAATCTGATATCGCTCACGATGTGGGCATCTTTCACGGCCTCGAAGATATCGGGGCGGGGCAGCGTGCGGGCAAATTGCAAAAACCCCGCCATATCCGCCGGCGGATGGTCGTCATGATAGCCGGCAAGGGTCAGCAGCCATTTCCCGCCTTCGACCTTAACGAGGGTAGAGCCACGGATCTCGCCCGGGCCCTTCGGGTAGATCAGGATGCTTTTCCAGTCCCTTGGCGTCTCGGGAAGCTCCAGCAGGCAGCTCGCATAGCCGAGATTGACGCGGATATGATCTTCCGGGACCGTGCCGAAGCCCTCGCGCTTTAGCCAGCGGGGAAACAGGCTGCCACGCCCCATCGCATCCACAAAGAAATCAGCGGCTACTACCTCCGCCTCCCCGCCATTTCGTCTCACCACGGCCGCAACGACACGCTGCCCCGCGTCATCGAGCGTGAAATCCTCAACGCGGATATTATCCAGAACTTCAATATTTCGCGTTTCCCGCACCGCCGCGCGAAGGCATCCTTCAAGCAGCGGGCGCGTCTGGAAATAGATCCGCATGGAGCCGTCAAAGCGCGGCATCCAGCCCCCATTGATATACCAGCGCACCTCCTGGCTGAAATTGCAGGAAACGGCACCGGCGCGGATGAGACGCTCCGGCAGATCGGGAAAGAGGCGCGTCAGCACATCGCTGCCGCTTTTGAGGAGACCGTGGACGTGGTTCGCCTGCGGCGTTCCTTTGCGCGCAAATCCGTCGTGGTCCAGCTGATCCGCATCGAGCAGAAGGATGCGATCGAAGCGGGAGGAAAGCGCCCGGGCCGTGGCAAGCCCGGCAATACTTCCCCCGGCGATAAGGGCGGTTGTTGTCATGACGCAGTTACTTCATGTAATCACTCTGATTTCAGACTAAATCATTCATCGAAATTGACAATAACCTGTCGCGCTTGCCAAAAACAAAAGGGGCCCGAAGGCCCCTTTTTTTATTGGTCTGTCCTGCGATTTTATGCCATCGCGTCCAGAAGCTGCTGCAGATGATCCCGGTTCTCCGCAGCGCGGCGACGGGTCTCCTCATCCTTGGCGTCTTCCTCGTCTTCGCGCTCATTCTGGATACGCTGCTCCAGATCGGCCCGGTCGAGATCGGCCAGATAGATAGCCTCTTCCGCGAGAACGGTGATTTTGTCGTTGGAAAATTCCGCAAACCCGCCATTGACGAAAATGCGTTCCTTCTCCTTGTCCGCCTCATAGATGCTGATCACCCCGGGGCGAAGCGTGGACGTAATCGGCAAATGACCGGCGAGAACGGCGAAGTCTCCTTCGGCGCCCGGCAGCACAACCATTTCAAACTCATCCGAGAGCAGCAGTCTTTCGGGTGATACCAGATCCATGGTGATCATGTCGGCCATTTCAATACTCCTTCAGACGATGATCAAGCCGCGTCCGCAGCCAGTTTCTTCGCCTTTTCAAGCACTTCGTCGATGCCACCGCACATGTAGAAGGCGGCTTCCGGCAGCTCGTCATATTCGCCCGCGCAGATCTTCTCGAAGGCTTCGATGGTATCTTCGAGCTTCACGAACTTGCCCGGCGAACCGGTGAAGACTTCAGCAACGTGGAACGGCTGGCTGAGGAAGCGCTGGATCTTACGCGCCCGGGCAACGATGAGTTTGTCTTCTTCCGACAGCTCGTCCATACCCAGAATTGCGATGATGTCCTGCAGCGACTTGTAGGTTTGCAGCGTCTCCTGAACCTGACGGGCAACCTCATAGTGGCGCTCGCCGACGATGGCCGGATCAAGCATGCGGGAGGTCGAGTCGAGCGGGTCAACGGCCGGATAGATACCCAGCTCCGCGATCTGACGGGACAGAACGGTCGTCGCGTCCAGATGGGCGAAGGAGGTTGCCGGCGCCGGGTCAGTCAAGTCGTCGGCCGGAACGTAAATGGCCTGAACGGACGTGATCGAGCCCTTGTTGGTGGAGGTAATACGCTCCTGCAGGGCGCCCATGTCGGTCGCGAGCGTCGGCTGATAGCCCACAGCGGAGGGGATACGGCCGAGCAGAGCGGACACTTCGGAGCCGGCCTGCGTGAAACGGAAGATGTTGTCGACGAAGAACAGAACGTCCTGGCCTTCGACGTCACGGAAATATTCCGCCTGCGTGAGGCCGGAGAGAGCAACACGCATACGGGCTCCGGGCGGCTCGTTCATCTGGCCATAGACCAGCGCCACCTTGGACTTGTCGCCTTCGGTGTCGATAATGCCGCCTTCGATCATTTCGTGGTAAAGGTCGTTACCCTCACGCGTCCGCTCGCCAACGCCAGCGAACACCGAGTAACCGCCGTGGCCCATGGCGACGTTGTTGATCAGCTCCATGATCAGAACCGTCTTGCCAACGCCGGCGCCGCCGAAGAGGCCGATCTTACCGCCCTTGGCGTAAGGCGCGAGGAGGTCAACAACCTTAATACCGGTCACCAGAATTTCCGCTTCCGTGGACTGATCCGCGAAATCCGGGGCCGGCGCGTGGATGGGAGCGGACCTTTCGGTCTTGATCGGGCCGCGCTCGTCAACCGGCTCGCCGACGACGTTCATGATACGGCCGAGGGTTTCCGGACCGACCGGCATGCGGATCGCATCGCCCGTATCGACCACTTCCTGACCGCGAACCAGACCTTCGGTCGCATCCATGGCAATCGCCCGGACGGTGTTCTCGCCAAGATGCTGCGCCACTTCCAACACCAGCCGCTGGCCATTGTTGTCGCAATGCAGAGCGTTCAGGATATAGGGGAGTTCCCCTTCAAATTGTACGTCCACGACGGCGCCCAACACCTGGGTAATCTTGCCGACATTCTTTGCCATTTTCATGCTCCCTACAGGGTCACTTCAGTTCTTAACAGTCGATGAGAAGGCTAGAGCGCTTCCGCACCGGAAATAATTTCAATCAGTTCGCTCGTAATCGCGGCCTGACGTTCACGGTTGTATTGCAGGGTCAACTTGTCGATCATATCGCCTGCGTTTCGGGTCGCGTTATCCATCGCCGACATCCGTGCACCCTGCTCGGAGGCGGAATTCTCAAGGAGTGCCCGATAAATCTGCACCGACAGGTTACGCGGCAGAAGTTCTGCCAGAATTTCTTCTTCGCCCGGCTCATATTCATAAAGAATATCATTCTCGTCCGCTTCCGCCGCTTCCGGGATGGACGCCGGAATAAGCTGCTGCTCCTGCACTTCTTGGGTGAGGACGGAGACAAACTTCGCATAGAAGATCGTGCAGACGTCGAACTCGTCTTCATTGAACATCGTCAGGACGCGCTGCGCGATCGGCTGGGCGTTGCCGAAGCCAACGCGCTTGGCGCCCGACAGATCGACCAAGCCGATGATCAGGTTGCCATATTTGCGCTTCAGGGCATCGCGACCCTTCTTGCCGACGCAAAGGACTTTGACATCCTTGCCTTCGGCCAGCAGCTGATCGATCTTTCTTGACGCCGCCTTCGCGATGGAGCTGTTGAAGCTGCCGCACAGCCCGCGCTCACCGGTTGCCACGATAATCAGATGACGCTGATCCGAACCCGTCCCGGCCAGCAGCCGCGGCGCCGTATCCTCCTGGCCAACCATTCCCGCAGCGAGGGATGCCATCATGGCATTCATCCGCTCTGCGTAAGGACGGGCGGCATTGGCCGCCTCCTCCGCATGGCGCAGCTTTGCGGCTGCCACCATCTTCATGGCCTTGGTGATCTTCTGCGTCGACTTGACACTGTTGATCCGGTTTTTGAGTTCCTTAAGGTTCGCCATTTTCCGGCTGCCCCTTTCCTAAGCTCAACTTATGCAAATGCCTTGGAGAAGCCTTCGAGAATATCTTTCAGCTTCGATTCAGTTTCCGCCGACAGGGCGCCTTCGTTCCGGATCGTGTCCAGAAGCCCCTGGTGCTTCGCGTGCATTTCCGCAAGCAGTTGCTTTTCATAGTCGCCGATATTTGAGACCTCGACCGCGTCAAGATATCCGCGCACACCGGCGAAGATCACGACAACCTGCTCTTCCATGGTGAGCGGGCTGTACTGCGGCTGCTTCAGAAGCTCGGTCAGGCGCGCACCGCGGGCCAGCAGCTTCTGCGTTGCCGCGTCAAGATCGGAGCCGAACTGCGCGAAGGCCGCCATTTCGCGGTACTGCGCAAGCTCCAGCTTGATCGAGCCGGCGACCTGCTTCATGGCCTTCGTCTGTGCCGCCGAACCCACGCGGGAGACCGACAGGCCGACGTTGATGGCCGGGCGAATACCTTGGTAGAACAGCTCGGTTTCGAGGAAGATCTGACCATCGGTAATCGAGATCACGTTGGTCGGAATATAGGCGGAAACGTCGCCGGCCTGCGTCTCAATAACCGGCAGTGCCGTCATCGAGCCCGCGCCATTGGCGTCGTTCAGCTTGGCCGACCGCTCGAGCAGACGGGAGTGGAGATAGAAAACGTCACCCGGATAGGCTTCACGTCCCGGCGGACGGCGGAGCAACAGGGACATCTGACGATAGGCCACGGCCTGCTTGGACAGATCGTCATAGATGATCAGGGAATGCATGCCGTTGTCACGGAAATATTCCGCCATCGCGCAGCCGGTAAAGGGCGCGAGATACTGCAGCGGCGCCGGGTCGGAGGCCGTTGCGGCGACGACGATGGAATATTCCATCGCGTTGTTTTCCTCAAGCGTCTTCACGACCTGCGCAACGGTGGAGCGCTTCTGGCCGATCACGACATAGACGCAGTAGAGCTTCTTGCTCTCGTCTCCGCTCGCGTTGATGGACTTCTGGTTGAGGATCGTGTCGACAGCAAGCGCGGTCTTGCCGGTCTGACGGTCACCGATGATCAGCTCGCGCTGGCCACGTCCGACCGGAACGAGGCTGTCGATGGCCTTGAGGCCGGTCATCATCGGCTCATGGACGGATTTACGCGGCATGATGCCGGGCGCCTTCACGTCAACGCGGCGGGTTTCGGTTGCTTCGATCGGACCCTTGCCGTCGATCGGGTTGCCAAGGCCGTCAACAACGCGGCCAAGCAGGCCCTTGCCGACACCTGTTTCAACAATCGCGCCAGTCCGCTTGACAGTATCGCCTTCACGAATGTCGCGGTCGGAACCGAAAATCACGACACCGACGTTGTCGGTTTCAAGGTTGAGGGCCAGCCCCTTGATGCCGCCCGGGAATTCGACCATCTCGCCGGCCTGGATATTGTCCAGGCCGTACACGCGGGCCACGCCGTCACCGACGGAAAGCACCTGACCAACCTCTGAGACCTCAGCTTGCGTGTCAAACCCCGCAATCTGCTGTTTAAGAATTTCGGAAATTTCTGCGGCGCGGATGTCCATCACCCAACCCCTTTCATCGCAAACTTAAGATTTTGAAGTTTAGTCCGGATCGAACTGTCAATCATTCGCGAACCAACCCTTATGACAAGACCCCCGATCAGGCTCTCATCGACTTCCGATTCGAGACTGACATCACTGCCGATGGCAGATTTGAGGGCAGATGAAACTGCATCAAGCTGACCTTTGGTGAGCTTTTTGGCCGACGTCACCCGCGCAACCACTTCGCCGCGCTCTGCGGCCAGCAACTGACCATAGGCTTTGATCATACCGGGCAGCGCAAAAAGTCGCCGGTTCTGCGCAACAGTTCCGATAAACCGGCGGACAAGATCGCCCGTACCGAGTTTTTCAAGAACCGCGCCCATCGCCTTCGCCTGATCGGCACGGCTGATAATCGGGCTTTTCACCAGACGGGCGAGGTCTCCGCTCTCGTCCATCATTGATTTGAGTGTCGCCAGGTCGGCGGCAACGGCATCGAGTTGACCGGCTGATGACGCCAGATCAAACAGGGCCGTCGCATAACGACCCGCAATACCGGAAACTGATATGTTCTCAGCTGACAAGAAACGATCCCCAGGCCTGAAATTGGACGAGATATGCGTCCGTCTAATTTGTGAAGCCCCTTCCACGCAGGCAGCAAGGCTGCTCCCATAGTCGAGGCAGGGGGTTATTAACACAGGGAAAACCGGGTGGCAATATGCTGCACAGCAGTATGTTCACTAAAATGTTCGTTTTCCCGATTTATCCGTCAAATTTCCCGTTCTCACATGAAATTATAGGGATCGATGTCAATTTGCAGACGTATATCGCTCGGTAACCTGCACCCCTGCAGCCACTTTCCGATGATTGCCTGGATGCTGACATCTTTTGCGCATTTTATGAGAAAACGGTAGCGATGCCGCCCACGGATCATGGAAAGCGGCGCAGGGGCGGGTCCGAGAATGGCCAAACGCTCTCCGGCCGGCGCCCGCCGCGCGAGTTCAGCGGCGAAACTGGCGACTGATTCGGCTTTGGGCCCTGACAGGATCAGCGCCGCCAGACGGCCGAACGGCGGCATACCGGCGCTTTCCCGCCCCGCCGCCTCGAGGTTGAAAAACGCCTCGCTCTCCTGATGGACGATTGCGGCAATGACGGGATGTTCCGGCAGATGGGATTGCAGATAGACCTTGCCGCGGATCGATTCACGGCCGGCCCGGCCCATGACCTGCGAGAGGAGCTGGTAGGTGCGCTCGGCGGCGCGCAAATCCCCGCCGGTGAGGCCGAGATCCGCGTCAATCACGCCGACAAGCGTCAGATTCGGGAAATGATATCCCTTGGCAACGATCTGCGTGCCGATCAGAATATCAATCTCGCCCCGATCCATGGCAGCGACAAATTCGGCCGCCGCCCTCGGGCTGGTGATCGTATCGCTCGCCATCATCGCGACCCGCCGCTCGGGGAACAGGCTCGCGGCCTCTTCCGAGAGACGTTCGATCCCGGGACCGCAGGGTTTGAAACTTTCCTCCGCGCCGCAGGCGTCGCAAGCGCCGGGCAGGCGCGTCGAATAGCCGCAGTGGTGGCACTGCAGGCGGTTGATGAGACGATGTTCGACGAGCCAGGCGCTGCAGTTGGGGCATTGCAGGCGATGGCCGCAGGCATCGCACAGCGTCAGCGGCGCATATCCGCGGCGGTTCAGGAACAGCATCACCTGCTGCCCTTCGCCGAGCGTTGCCTCCATGGCGAGACGGAGAGGTTCGGATATCCAGCGCTGCGGACCCGGCCGGTGCTGCTTGAGATCGATAAGCTCCACATAGGGCAGGACTGCTCCGCCGAAACGTGACGGCAGTTTGAGATGCCGGTATTTCCCGCTTCTCGCATTCAGCATCGTCTCAAGCGACGGCGTTGCCGATGCGAGGACCACCGGACAGCTTCCGATCTTGCCGCGCACCACCGCCATATCGCGCGCGTTATAGGGGACGCCCTCATCCTGCTTGAAGGAGGTTTCATGCTCCTCATCGACGATAATCACGCCGAGATCGGCAAAGGGCAGGAAAAGGGCGGAGCGGGCGCCGATGACAATCTCCGCCCGCCCTTCAATGACCGCGCGCCAGTTGCGCCGCCGCTCGCTCTGGCCGAGGTCGGAATGCCATTCAACCGGCCGCGCGCCGAAGCGCGCTTCGAACCGGTCCAGCCATTGCGCGGTGAGCGCGATTTCCGGCAGCAGCACCAGTGCCTGCCGCCCCTCGCGCAGGCAGGCGGCAAGGGCCTCGAAATAGACCTCGGTCTTGCCCGAGCCCGTCACCCCGTCGAGGAGCGAGGCGGCAAAATTCCGCGCCGCGACATCTGCCGCCAGCGCGTCGGCCGCGGCTTTCTGATCGGGCGATAATTCAAATGCGCCGTGGCGCCAGTCCGGTCGCTCAAGCGGCGCGTCAGAGGGTAGCACGACCGGCTCCAGCGCGCCCGCCTCCGCAAGTCCCTTGACGACGGACGCGCTGACGCCGGCAAGGCTTGCAAGATCCGCCGCGCTCTGCACGCCTGCCTCGGCGGCAATATCCAGCACTCGTTGCCGGGCGGCGGTCATTCGCTCGGGCCGGGCCGCCGTCAGCCGATAGCCGATCCGCGCAGCCTTGGGGTAAAGCGCTTCCGGCACGCTCATCGCCATGCGAAGGACGCGGCCTTTTCGCTGCATCGTGTATTGCGCGACCCAGTCGATGAAACGGATGCTATCGGCCGGCAGGGGCGCGCAAGGGAGGACCGCGAGGATATCCTTCATGCGCTCTTCCGCGACGTCGGACGCAGCCGCCTCCTCCCAGACAACCCCTGTCACCTCGCGCTTGCCAAGCGGTACGGTGACGAAATGACCGATTTCTATGCCAAGCGCGGCAGGCGCGCGATAGTCATAGAGATCTTTCCCCGAGAGGGGCATCAGAACACGCACGCGACGATGTTTCATTGTACTGCTCATCTCTATGCGATAGACTATTCCGACCCTTCAAACCAGTCTTTAAGCGTCAGGATAACGTAACATCTCATGAAATTTTTTGTTGATACAGCCGACACCGAAGAGATCCGCGAGCTTGCCGATACCGGCCTTCTCGATGGTGTTACCACGAACCCGTCACTGATCGCCAAAACCGGGCGTGACTTCTTTGAAGTAATTGGCGAAATCTGCAAGATCGTTGATGGACCGGTCAGCGCCGAGGTGGCCGCGACCGAGTTCAAGACGATGCTGGAAGAGGGAAAGAAGCTGGCCGGGATTGCCGAAAATATCGCCGTCAAGGTCCCGCTTACCATGGCCGGCCTCAAAACCTGCGCCGAACTCAGCCGCGGCGGCACGAAGGTCAACGTCACGCTCTGCTTCTCGGCCGCACAGGCTATCCTCGCCGCAAAAGCCGGCGCGACTTATATCTCGCCCTTCGTCGGACGCCTTGACGATATCGGCCAGCGCGGCATGGATCTGATCCGCGACATCGTCCAGATTTATGACAATTACCCCGACCTCAAAACCGAGGTTCTGGTCGCCTCTATCCGCAATCCGACGCATATTGTCGAGGCGGCCCTGATCGGCGCAGATGTCTGCACGATCCCGCCCGCCGTTCTGAAACAGCTTGTGGCGCACCCCCTGACGGACAAGGGCCTTGCGGCTTTCCTTGCGGACTGGGAAAAAACAGGCCAGAATATCCTCTGACAACGCCGCAATGAGAGTAGCGTAGGTGAGTGAAACATCTGACAAGAAGATCGGTGACGGCGGGACAGAAACCCCGCGGCTGACCGAAGAAAGCGTCCGGAACTGGCTTCGCGCGCATCCGGAGTTCCTGGTCAATAACGCCGATCTTCTGTCGGAGATGAAGCTTCCCGGGCGCGCGGCCGACGACGGCGTCGTCGATCTGCAATCCTACATGGTGGCGCGGCTGCAAAAGAAAGTCGCCCGGCTCACCGAACTTCAAGAAAATTTCGTTGAAGCCGCCCGCAATAACAATCACACCCAGAACATGGTGCACGCGTCAATACAGGCGCTTCTCGGAGCATCCAACCTTGCCCATTTCGTTCACATCCTGACGCAGGATTTGCCGGAACTTCTCGAAATCGACGTTCTGACCCTTTGCGTTGAAGACGGGCCGATCCCGCTTCCTGATATGACGGGGTTGCAACGCCTCAAGCCCGGCAGCATCAATCGCGCCCCGTGGCACGGGCGGAACATTCTCCTTCGGGCGCGCGCGCCGCAGTCCAAGGCCATTTTCGGCCCGGCCAAGGACCTGGTGCGTTCCGATGCGCTGATCCGGCTTGATATCCCCTCGCTGCATGCGCGGGCGATGGTCGCCTTCGGCAGCCGCGAGCCCGGACATTTTGACGAAGATCAGGCGACCGATCTTCTCTCCTTCCTTGCAATAGCCATTCAATCCTGCCTGCAGATGTGGCTGGAGCAGAAATCGGCATAGGCATGCCAGAGCATCGCTCCCTCGACCGCGCGTTTGACGACTGGATGGACTGGCTGGTCCACGAAAAGAAAGCGAGTGCGCACACGCTTGAAGCCTATGAGCGGGATGTGCGGGATTTCCTCGCCTTTCTCACCGGCCATCTCGGCGGCGAACCGACGCTCAGTGATCTTGAAGCGTTGCGCGCTGCGGATTTTCGCGCCTATCTTGCGCATCGCCGCCAGGAGGGCCTCAGCGCCACGTCGCTCCGCCGTGTCCTCTCGTCGATCCGCAGTTTTTTCAAGCGTCAGGAGCGCGAAGGCGCATTCCACAACCCCTACCTCAAATCCCTCCGCACCCCGAAAGCGCCGACGCGGCTGCCGCGCCCGCTCGCCGTGACCGATGCAAGAAAGCTGTTGCAGGGGACGCCGGATGCGCGTGAGCCGGACTGGATACAGTATCGCGACCTTGCGGTGCTGACGCTGCTCTACGGCTGCGGCCTGCGCATTGGTGAAGCCCTCGGGCTTAATATGGCGGATCGTCCGAAAGGCGACATTCTCACCCTGATCGGCAAGGGCAACAAGGAACGGATGGTGCCTGTACTGCCCGCGGTGCGCGAGGCCATCGACCTATATCTCAGGCATTGCCCGTTTCCATTGGAGGGGACCGGCCCCCTGTTCGTCGGCCGGCAGGGAAAGCGGCTGAACGCGCGGGCGATACAGCTCAAGATGCAGACGCTCCGCCGCGGCCTCGGCCTGCCTGAGACGGCAACGCCGCACGCGCTTCGCCACAGTTTTGCAAGTCATCTGCTCGGCAGCGGCAGCGATCTTCGCTCCATTCAGGAACTCCTCGGCCATGCCTCGCTTTCCTCGACCCAGCGCTATACGGACCTCGATATGGAGAAGCTTCTCGCCGTCTATGATCAGGCGCACCCGAAAAGCTGACTGTCCGCCTATTTACGGGTGAGGCGAAGGGCGAAGGGTGCAATCAGGGTGACCGCCCCCATCGAGACAAAGAGAAGCCCCCAGGCCGTGATCGACGTGGGGCCTCCGGAATGATCGAGGACGGCGCCTGCAACCACCGGGCCGACGATACCGCCGCTAAAGCCGAGAAAGCTGTGAACCGCCATCGTCGCACCGCGAAATTCCGGCCGCGCGCTGCCGACCGACCCGGCCGTGAGTGAGGACGAGTCTGCGGCGATCAGGAAGCCGTAAAGAACACTCATCACTACAACGATAATAAATGGCAGGCTCGCCATAAAGCCGATGCTCAACGACACGCAGAGACAGGCGAGCACGACCAGGGTGATCGCGCGCTGCCGCCCGATCTTGAGGGAAAGCTCGTTGCCAAGGACGCTTGCCGGCAGCCCGACGAAAACGGCAATCGCGGTAATCGTCGAGACATCCATCCAGACGGGCGCGCTCGTCAGCATATGGGAGAAGGCGAGAAACGCCATCATGAAGGAGCGCATCGTCACCAGCTCCCAAGTGTGGCAGGTATAGGCGATGATATAGCCCATACTGAACCGATTTCGCAGCACCGGCAGGTAGTTGAAGATCTGCGCCCACGCCCGCGGCTGCTCCAGCGCTTTCGGCCGGGTGAAGATATAGGTGAGAGCCAGCGAAATCGGTGGGCCGAGCATGGCGGAGACCAGCGCCTCTTCCCAGCCGAACCAGAGATGCACCTGCCCGATCAACAGAAAGGAGACCGCGGAGCCGGTTGAAAAGCTCGCCGTGTAAAAGGCGATGAACCGCGACTGATCGCCGGCGGGAAGCCGGTCGGTAAGCGCCTTCAGTCCCGGCATATAGGTGCAGCCGAGCGCCGCGCCTGAAATAAACCGCCACGGCAACGCCGAATAAAAATCATGCGCGAGATAGGCAAAGCCGAATGCCCCGATAATGGCGAGAAAACTGCCAAGGAGGAAAACGCGCCGCGCATCGATCCGGTCGGTCATCGAGGTAACGACCGGGCCAAACAGCGTAAAGCCGATGAAAAAGACCGAGTTGATCCAGCCGGCATCCGATCCCGTCAGGGACCAGTGATCGAAAAAGAAAGGGATCATCGCCGGAAAGGTGGCGAAGGGGGTCATTGCCGTGATTTCCGCCAGGCACAGCACCAGCGTCAGCTTTGGCCCCGACAGATTCTGTCGCAAGGTCAGCCTGGCAGTGTTTCGGAAATGGATGTATGCTTCAGCATTTTCTCATACCACCGCGTGAGCGCCGGTCGGCCGTTGCGCCATTGCTCATACCCGAGCCGGAAATCATGATAGCCAAGCGCGCAGGCGACCGTAATTGTTCCGATATTGAGCGCCTCCCCATAGCCGTCCGCCTGCCGCTCCATCTCATCCAGGCAGTTCTCGATCCCGAAGCGCAGCCGTTCCATCCAGCTCGGCGAGCCCTCCCCTTCCGGAAGGAGACTGTTGACACGCCGCTGCAGCGTGTTGTCCATCATGCCATCCGCCATCGTGTGGAGCGTCAGGACGCGCCAGCGTTCCGGCCCTGCGGGCGGAAACAGCTTCGGCCCCTTGCCAATGCTGTCGAGATATTCACAGATCACAATGGAATCATAGATCAGATCGCCATTGTCGAGTTCGAGGCTCGGAATTTTACCGAGCGGATTTGCCCGATTGAACCCTTTGAACATGTCGCTGGTATCGGGATCGACCTTTTCCAGTTGATCCATCAGCCCGTGCTCGATTGCGGTAACCCGGACTTTCCGGGCGAAGGGAGAGAGGGCGCTATAGCAGAGCTTCATGACGTCTCCTTGAGATTACAGTGCAAATGAAACGGGCCGGAAAATTCCGACCCGTTATTCTGCTGACCGATTGATGAAAAGATCAACTGTTTATTGTGCGCCCCAGAACGGCGAGCGCCGCTTCCTTGACCGCTTCGTTGAGCGTTGGGTGCGCATGGCAGGTGCGGGCGATATCCTCGGACGAGGCGCCAAACTCCATCGCCAACACGCATTCATGGATGATCGTTCCAGCATCCGGGCCAATGATGTGAACGCCGAGCACCTTGTCCGTCTTTTTGTCGGCGAGAATTTTCACAAACCCTTCGGTGAAGCCATTTGCGCGGGCGCGGCTGTTCGCGACGAACGGTACCTTGCCGACATTATAAGCGATATTCGCTTCCTTCAGCTGCTCTTCCGTCTTGCCGACGGTTGCAACTTCGGGCCAAGTATAGACGACAGCCGGAATGGTGTCGTAATTGATATGCGGCTTCTGGCCGGCCATTTTTTCGACGCAGACGACGGCTTCATCTTCCGCCTTATGCGCGAGCATCGGCCCTTCAATGACGTCACCGATCGCGTAAACCCCATCGACGGTGGACTTAAAGTTCTTATCGACAATGATGCGCCCGCCGCGGTCTCGCTCGACACCGAGATCGTCAAGCCCGAGCCCTTCGGTATAGGGACGCCGGCCGATCGCAACCAGCACGACGTCGGCTTTCAAGGTTTCCGCATCACCGCCCTTGGAGGGTTCAAAAGTCAGCGTGACGCCGGATTTCTCCTTCTTCGCGCCTGTCACCTTCTTGCCGAGCAGGAATTCGATCCCCTGTTTTTTGAGGATCCGCTGCGTTGCCTTGGCAACTTCGTTGTCAGTACCGGGCAGAATGCGATCGAGGAATTCGATAACCGTCACCTCGGCCCCGAGGCGGCGCCAGACGGTCCCGAGTTCAAGCCCGATGACCCCTGCGCCGATGACGATCATCTTCTTCGGCACTTTGGGAAGTTCAAGCGCGCCGGTGGAGGAGACGATTTGCTTCTCGTCCACCTCGACATTGGGAAGCGGCGTCACGTCCGAGCCCGTCGCGATGAGGATATTCTTCGCCTTCAGCGTTCTCGCCTCCGCGCCCGTCACCGCGATCCGCCCGCCGCCTTCCAGCGTTGCCGTGCCTTTTACGTGAGTGACCTTGTTCTTCTTGAAGAGAAACTCGATCCCCTGCGTCAGACCCTTCACCGTCTCCTGCTTCACACCCATCATCTTGCCAAGATCGAGCTTCAGCGAGCCGATGGTTATCCCGCGGCGTTCAAAATCGTGTCCCGCCTCTTCATATAGCTCCGACGATTTGAGCAGCGCCTTCGACGGGATACAGCCGACATTCAGGCAGACGCCGCCGAGCGTCTCGCGCTTTTCAACGCACGCCGTCTTCATGCCGAGCTGGGAGGCCCGGATGGCGGCCGTATAGCCGCCCGGCCCACCGCCGATTACGACCAGATCGAAAGTATCGTCACTCATAATATGCCTCTATCCTTCTGGATTGATCAGAGGTCCAGCAACAACCGCTGCGGATCCTCCAGCGCGTCTTTCACCCGCACAAGGAACGTCACCGCTTCCTTGCCGTCGATAATCCGGTGATCATAGGTGAGCGCGAGATACATCATCGGCCGGATCTTGATTTCGCCCTTCACGACCATCGGCCGCTCCTGGATTTTATGCATGCCGAGAACGCCCGCCTGCGGCGGGTTCAGGATCGGCGAGGACATCAGCGAGCCATAGACACCGCCATTGGTGATGGTGAAGGTACCGCCCTGCAGGTCGGCCATGCTGAGTTTGCCGTCCCGGGCGTTCGCGCCGAGCGCGGCGATCCCCTTTTCCACTTCCGCAAAGCTGAGTTGATCGGCGTCGCGCAGAACCGGCACCACAAGACCGGCGTCGGTGCCAACGGCAATGCCGATATTGTAGTAGTTCTTGTAGACTAAATAGTCGCCGTCAATCTCCGCATTCACAGCCGGAAGTTCCTTGAGGGCAGCGATACAGGCCTTCGTAAAGAAGGACATGAAGCCGAGCTTCACGCCGTGTTTCTTGATGAAAAGATCCTGATATTCCCGGCGCAACTCCAGCATCGCGGTCATATCCACCTCGTTATAGGTGGTGAGCATGGCCGCGGTATTCTGCGCATCTTTAAGGCGGGTCGCAATGCTCTTGCGAAGACGCGTCATCTTGACCCGCTCCTCGCGCGCCTCCTCGGGGCGCGGGCCGGAGGGCGCGGCCGGAGCCGCAGGCGCCGCCGCTGCGGGGGCCGGAGCCGGGGCTGCGGCAGGGGATGCGCCACCATGCTCAAGCGCTTCCAGAACATCGCCCTTGGTGATGCGGCCATCCTTACCCGTGCCGCGGATGCGGCGGGCGTCGAGATTGTTTTCATCGATCAGCTTTTGCGCCGCCGGAAGAATTTCTGCAGGCGCGCCCGGTGCCGGTGCCGCCGCAGCAGGTGCCGGAGCCGCCGCAGGCGCTGCCGCAGGTGCCGGCGCGGGTTGCGGCGCCGGCGTCGCCTCGGGCGAGGCTGCGGCCGGGGCGGAGACGTTACCGCTTGCGCCCGCCGTGATCAGGCCGAGCAGGGCGCCAACCTCCACATCGGTGCCTTCGGGGGCCGAGATTTCATCCAGCCGCCCGGATTCCTGCGCATTGATTTCAAGGGTGACCTTGTCCGTTTCCAGCTCAAGGAGCGGTTCATCTTTGGTGACCGAGTCGCCGACTTTTTTATACCATTGGCCTACCGTTGCTTCCGTCACTGATTCCCCGAGTGCGGGAACACGAATTTCCACCGTCATTTTGACTTCCCTATTCCGATTTGATACCGAACGCGTCGTCCAACAATGCGTTTTGTTCCTTGATGTGCTTTTTCAGCAGGCCGGTTGCCGGCGATGCGGCTTCCTTGCGCCCGGCGTAGCGCGCGCGCTTCACCTTCTGCATTTTTACATTCGCAAAAACGCGTTCCAGATGCGGCTCCACAAATGTCCAGGCACCCATGTTTTTCGGCTCCTCCTGACACCACACCACATCTTCCACATGCCTGAAGTTCTGCAACTCTTCCTCCAGCGCCTCGCAGGGGAAGGGATAGAGCTGCTCAAGCCGAAGGAAATAGGTGTGCTTGTCGCCGAGTTCCTCCCGCTTCGCATGCAGGTCGTAATAGACCTTGCCGGAGCACAGGATAACACGTTTGACATCCTTGTCAGGGCACAGTTTTTCGTTGTCGTAGAGCACACGGTGGAAGCTCGAGCCGGGGCCCATTTCCTCCAGCGTCGAGACCGCCAGCTTGTGGCGCAGCAGCGACTTTGGCGTCATCACCACCAGCGGCTTGCGGAACTTGCGGTGGATCTGGCGGCGAAGGGCGTGGAAATAGCTCGCCGGCGTCGTGCAGTTGACCACCTGCCAGTTATCTTCTGCCGAAAGCTGCAGATAGCGCTCGAGACGGGCGGAGGAATGCTCCGGCCCCTGTCCTTCATAGCCATGCGGCAGCAGCATCACGAGGCCGCTCATACGCAGCCACTTCGCCTCGCCGCTCGAGATGAACTGGTCGATGATGATCTGCGCGCCGTTGGCGAAGTCGCCGAACTGCGCCTCCCAGAGGACGAGCGCATTCGGCTCGGCGAGCGTATAGCCATACTCATAGCCGAGCACGGCGGCTTCCGACAGCATGCTGTCGATCACCTCATAATGCGCCTGCTCCCCGCCGAGATTGTTGAGCGGAATGTAGCGCTCTTCCGTCACCTGATCGACGATCACCGAATGACGCTGCGAGAAGGTGCCGCGCCCGGAGTCCTGGCCCGACAGGCGGACCGGATAATTCTCCTTCAGGAGCGAGCCGAACGCCAGCGCTTCCGCCGTCGCCCAGTCGATGCCCTTGCCGGTCTCGATCATCTCCTTCTTGGCTTTGAGGACCCGCTGCAGCGTCCGATGCACGTTATGCGTCGGCGGAATATTCGTCAGCGCCCGGCCGATTTCCTTCAGCCGGTCGATCTCGACCGCCGTCGAACCACGCCGCGCCCCTTCATCGGCGCGGCCAAAGCCCTGCCAGCGGCCTTCAAACCAGTAGGCCTTGTTCGGTTTGAAGCTGTTGGCAGCTTCATACTGCTTTTCAAGATAATCGCGGAACTCGGCGATCCAGCCCTCGACCTCTGCCTCGGTCGTGACGCCTTCGGCGATCAGCTTCTTGGCATAGATCTGCATCGTCGTCGGATGCTGCGCGATGGTGCGGTACATGAGCGGCTGGGTGAAGGCCGGCTCGTCACCCTCGTTATGGCCGTGACGGCGGTAACAGAACATGTCGATCACGACATCGATCTGGAACAGCTGGCGGAACTCCGTCGCAATCTTGGCGACATGGCAGACCGCTTCCGGATCATCGCCATTGACGTGGAAAATCGGCGCCATCACCATCTTGCCGACGTCGGACGGATAGGGGCTGGAGCGCGAATATTTCGGGCTCGTCGTGAAACCGATCTGGTTGTTGACGACGAAATGGATGGTGCCGGAGGTGCGATAGCCCTTCAGCTCGGACAGGCCAAAGCACTCGGCGACGATCCCCTGCCCTGCGAAGGCGGCATCGCCATGCAGCAGCAACGGCATGACCTGGCCGCCCACATCGCGGCCAAGCTGCGCCTGCTTGGCGCGCGCCTTGCCGAGCACGACGGGGTTTACGGCTTCGAGGTGCGACGGGTTCGCGGTCAGCGAGAGATGCACCTCATTGCCGTCAAACTCGCGATCAGAGGACGTCCCGAGGTGATACTTCACGTCACCCGAACCTTCGACGTCTTCGGGATGGGCGGGGTTGCCCTGGAACTCCGAGAATACGGCGCGGAAGGGTTTCGCCATCACGTTGGTCAGCACGTTGAGGCGGCCACGGTGCGCCATGCCGAGGACGATCTCACGCACACCGAGCTGCCCGCCGCGCTTGATGATGCCTTCCATGGCGGGGATCAGCGCTTCGGCGCCGTCAAGGCCAAAGCGCTTCGTGCCCGTATATTTCACATTGAGGAACTGTTCAAAGCCTTCCGCCTCGATCAGCTTGCGCAGGATCGCGATCTTGCCCTCGGTCGTGAAAGTGATTTCCTTGTGGCGTCCTTCGATACGCTCCTGGATCCAGGCTTTCTGCTCCGGATCCTGAATATGCATAAATTCGACGCCGACCGTGGAGCAGTAGGTGCGCTTCACGATGGAGAGGATTTCCCGGATGCTCCCCGTCTCGAGGCCGAGGACGTTGTCGAGGAAAATCTGTCGGTCCCAGTCTTCTTCCTTGAAGCCATAGGTCGCCGGATTAAGCTCCGGATGCTCCTTCGGGATTTCAAGCCCGAGCGGATCGAGGTTCGCCTTGAGATGGCCGCGCACCCGGTAGGACCGGATCAGCATCAGCGCGCGGATCGTATCGATCGCCGCCATGCGGACTTCGGAGACGGTCGCCCCCTTCTCTTCCGCGCGCTCGATCGCACGGTTGGCGGCGTCGCCGAGAATGCCGTAGTCATCCTCGGGATCGAGGCCATTGGTCGCGGGCGCCCAGGGCGCGCCGCGGGCCTCTGCAAGGACGGTCTCGGCATCATCGCCGAGCGAGTTGAAATACTGCTGCCAGCTTACATCAACCGAAGTGGGATCATTCAGAAAACGCGTGTAGAGCTGCTCAATGAATCCGGCGTTAGATCCAAAGAGGAAAGAAGAAGTTTCCAATTGCTGAACCATCCTGCATTACGGGCGGGATTTCTCCCGCCCCCTATAAGAGTCAATACAACAAGTAATAGCTAACCCTACAAGGTCAACCTTTCAAAACCCTTACCAATGTCGAGCCGAGAGCGGCCGGACTGTCCGACACGGTGATGCCGGCGCTGCGCATGGCTTCCATCTTGTCTTCCGCGCCGCCCTTGCCGCCGGAAATGATTGCCCCGGCATGGCCCATGCGACGACCAGGAGGTGCCGTCACGCCTGCGATAAATCCGACCACCGGCTTCTTGACCTTGGAGGATTTCAGGAACTCTGCTGCTTCCTCCTCGGCCGAGCCGCCAATCTCGCCGATCATGATGATGGATTCCGTTTCATCATCGGCAAGGAACATCTCCAGGCAGTCGATGAAGTTGGTGCCGTTGACCGGATCGCCGCCGATGCCGATGCAGGTGCTCTGTCCAAGGCCTGCAGCCGTCGTCTGCGCAACTGCTTCATAGGTCAGCGTGCCCGAACGGGAAACGATCCCGACATGGCCGCGGCGGTGGATGTGACCGGGCATAATGCCGATCTTGCACTCATCCGGCGTAATGACGCCCGGGCAGTTCGGACCGATGAGACGGGACTTGCTGTTGCGCAGCGTCCGCTTGACGCGCACCATATCGAGGACCGGAATGCCTTCGGTGATGCAGACAATCAGCTCAACCTCGGCATCGATCGCTTCCAGAATGGCGTCGGCCGCGAACGGCGGCGGAACATAGATCACGCTCGCATTGGCGCCGGTAACGTCGCGCGCTTCGGCGACCGTATTGAAGATCGGGAGACCGAGATGCTTCTCCCCGCCCTTGCCGGGGGTGACGCCGCCGACCATCTTGGTGCCATAGGCAATGGCCTGCTCGGAATGGAACGTCCCTTGCGAGCCGGTAAAGCCCTGGCAAATGACCTTCGTATCCTTATTCACGAGAACCGACATTACGCTGCCTCCTTCACTGCTTTAACAATTTTCTCGGCAGCGTCGCCAAGATCATCTGCGGACAGAATGGGCAGGCCCGATTCTGCAAGAATTTTCTTTCCAAGTTCGACGTTCGTCCCTTCGAGACGGACAACCAGCGGCACGCTGAGGGCGACTTCCTTCGCCGCAGCGACAACGCCCTCGGCAATCACATCGCAGCGCATGATGCCGCCGAAGATGTTGACGAGGATGCCTTCGACATTCTCATCCTTCAGGATGATCTTGAAGGCTTCCGTGACCTTCTCGCGCGTGGCGCCGCCGCCAACGTCGAGGAAGTTTGCCGGCTCGCCGCCGTTCAGCTTGATGATATCCATCGTCGCCATGGCGAGGCCTGCGCCGTTCACCATGCAGCCGATATTGCCATCGAGCTTGACGTAGCTGAGATCGTACTGCGCCGCTTCCCGCTCGGCCGGATCCTCTTCGTCCGGATCGCGCAGCTCGGCAATATCCTTGTGCCGGTAAAGCGCGTTGTCATCGAAGTTCATCTTCGCATCCAGCGCGATCACATCGCCGCTGCCGGTCACGACCAGCGGGTTGATTTCAACAAGGCTCGCGTCTGTATCGATAATGGCGTTGTAAAGCGCCATGATGAACTTGACCGCGGCATTGATCTGCTTGCCTTCGAGGCCGAGGCTGAAGGCAATCCGGCGCGCATGGAACGGCATAATGCCGGACGCCGGATCAACGCTTACCATGAGGATTTTTTCCGGTGTCTTTTCGGCGACTTCCTCGATGTCCATTCCGCCTTCGGTGGAGGCCATGAAGGTCACGCAATCCTTGGCGCGGTCGATGATCGCGCCAAGATAGAGTTCACGGGCGATATCGCACCCTTCCTCGATATAGACGCGCTTGACTTCCTTGCCTTCCGGACCGGTCTGATGCGTCACGAGCTGCATGCCGATCATGGATTTTGCCGTATCGGCTACCGCGTCGAGGGACTTGACGACCTTGACGCCGCCGCCCTTGCCGCGACCGCCTGCATGGATCTGCGCCTTGACGACCCAGACCGGGCCACCCAGCCCCTCCGCGACGCCTTTTGCCTCATCGGCCGTATAGGCTACTCCCCCTCGCGGTACGGTCACGCCGTATTTCGAGAGCAGGCCTTTCGCCTGATATTCATGAATATTCATCGTTTTCCGTTTATTGCTGTATTAGAAACATCAAAAAGTGGAGCATCTACCCCTCAAAAAGCCATTCGAGCTACGGTATCGCACCACAAAAATGGGCACAACCGGTTATTGCTGTGCCCTTTCATTTTTGCCGCCTATTTCAGGCTCGGATCCAGACCGATACACGCATCAACCAGTCCCTTCACCGCGTTGACCGAATTATCGAACATGGCCTTCTCTTCCGAATTCATGTTGATCTCGACAACCCGCTCTACACCGCCTTCACCGATGACAGTCGGCACGCCGACGTAGATGCCGTCAAGACCATACTGGCCCTTCACATAGGCGGCGCAGGGCAGGACGCGCTTCTTGTCCTTGAGATACGCTTCGGCCATGGTGATCGCGCTGGAGGCCGGCGCATAGAAGGCCGAGCCGGTTTTCAGCAATGCCACAACCTCGGCGCCGCCGTTGCGGGTGCGATCGACGATCGCATCGATTTTCTCCTGCGTGCTCCAGCCCATCTTGATGAGGTCCGGAACCGGGATACCGGCAACCGTCGAATAGCGGATCAACGGCACCATGGTGTCGCCGTGGCCACCCAGAACGAAGGCCGTCACATCTTCAACGGAGACATTGAATTCCTCGGCGAGGAACAGGCGGAAACGGGCACTGTCGAGAACACCGGCCATGCCGACGACCATGTTATGCGGCAGGCCGCATTTCTCGCGCAGGACCCAGACCATGGCGTCAAGCGGGTTGGTGATGCAGATGACGAAGGCGTTCGGCGCATATTTCTTGATGCCTTCGCCAACCGACTGCATGACCTTGATATTGGTGCCGAGCAGGTCGTCGCGGCTCATCCCGGGCTTGCGGGCGATTCCGGCGGTGACGATGCAGACATCAGCGCCCGCGATTGCGCTATAGTCATTGGCGCCGGAAAAATTGGCATTAAACCTGTCAACCGGGGCGGACGATGCAATATCAAGCGCTTTACCCTGCGGCAGACCCTCCGCGATATCGAACAGGACCACATCACCAAGTTCTTTCAGGCCGGCGAGATGCGCGAGCGTGCCGCCAATATTCCCGCTTCCAATAAGGGCAATCTTTTTTCGAGCCATTAATATTCTCCGAAGTCAAAAGAGGGGGGAGGACCATCAGGGATTTGAAGAGCCCCCTTGTGAATATTATTGCCGGTACTAGACCTTTTTAGGCGCAAGAGCAAGATCAGGCATGTATTTGCAGGCAAATTTTTGTGGGCCGGCTTCTATCATCACGAAAAATTAGCCGGAATTAATATTGATCCGCCCGGGCAAGGATAATTTGCCGCCGATCTCACTCCCGGCAAACGCGAAGGGGCGCGGAAAAAATGAATCATTGGGCTTCGCATCATTGCCAGAGCGGCTGCATATCTGTAGAGATCATGGGAACTTGTTTATCGTGCATTTTGCTTACTCTCTGACCCCTGCAACTTAATGACTGATCAATCCGGCCCTCAAGAAGCCTATCGCAAGCTGCTGGCGAGCAATCATATTCAGGACGATCCGGAACAGCGGCTTGCCGTTGAAAAGCTGGAGACGCTGCATCGCCGCCTGCAGGACTATAACCCCAAGACCAGCACGCGTTGGACGCAGATCTTCCGTCTCGGCGCGCGCAAGCCCCGGGTTGAGCCGCCGCAGGGGCTTTATATCTACGGCGATGTCGGGCGCGGCAAATCCATGTTGATGGATCTTTTCTTCGACACCGCGCCGGTCAGGCAGAAGCGGCGGGTCCATTTTCACGCTTTCATGCAGGAGGTGCACGCCTTCATGCATCGCGAGCGCAAAAAGACGGAAGGGCGCAACAACGATCCCGTGGCGGCGCTCGCCAATTCCATCACCGAGACCGCGTGGCTGCTCTGCTTCGATGAATTCCAGATCACCGATGTCGCCGACGCC
This sequence comes from Sneathiella sp., assembly GCF_036844445.1. Lineage (GTDB taxonomy): Bacteria > Pseudomonadota > Alphaproteobacteria > Sneathiellales > Sneathiellaceae > Sneathiella. The sequence continues at coordinate 463,824 of NZ_DAIUFV010000002.1, forward strand.
ATGATCCTCGGACGGCTTTTTGAGATGCTGTTTGAAAGCGGCGTCGTTGTTGTCGCAACGTCGAACCGCGTGCCCGACGATCTTTACAAGGACGGCCTCAACCGGCAGCTTTTCCTGCCCTTTATCGCCATGCTGAAGGAACAGCTCGACGTGCTGCATCTTGCCGGCGGGAAAGACTATCGCCTCAACCGGCTTGCCGAACATCCGGTATATTTCAGCCCGCTTGATGATCACGCAGCGGCGGAGATGGACCGGATCTATGCGGAAATGACGGAAGGCTATGAGAATAACCCGCAAACCCTGGTGACGCAGGGTCGCAAGTTGAAGGTAAAAACATCCGCGCGCGGCGTCGCGCGCTTTCGCTTTGCGGAGCTCTGCGCTGTCGCGCTCGGCGCCGCCGACTATCTCACCCTCACCGAGCATTTTCACACCATTCTTCTCGAGGGGGTTCCCCGCCTGACGCCGGCACGGCGCAACGAGTCGAAGCGCTTCGTCACCCTCGTCGATGTGCTTTATGAAGCCAGGGCGAACCTCGTCATCTCCGCCGAGGTCGAGCCGGAGGAACTCTACACCGCGGGCGATGGCAGTTTTGAGTTTGCGCGCACCGTATCACGGCTGATGGAAATGCGATCGGAAGACTATCTGACGGGCCGCGAGGCGGCGGAGTAGCGTCGCGCCCCTGAAATGCATCAGTCCCACAGGCGGCCGATGGCGGTCGTCATCGACGCCTGATCGGCTGGCGATTTGTTCTGGCCGAGCTTCGCTTTCGCGTCGATGCGCTGAATTTCGATCTCGAAAACCGTGACACCGCGGAGCAGCGCCTGATAGCGCGCCGGATCAAGTCCTTCCGGGTTCCAAGGAGTCGGCATCGCTCGCTCCTGCTCCGCCGTCTGGCGTTCCAGAACGGCGCGAACGGCGGCGTCATCGCGAAGGATGACCGGTGTCCCATAGGCATGGGCGGCGACATAGTTCCATGTCGGCACATTGCCGTCGGTAACGTAATAATTGGGCGAGATATAGTGATGCGGCCCGAGAAAGACGACGAGCGCTTCGTCCTCCTCAAGAATGTCGGCATGGGGATTGCTCCGGGCCATATGCGCGATGAGCGTCCCGAATTCGCCCCGCCCTGCATCATAGGCGAAGGGAAGATGCGTCGCAACAAGACCATCCGCCCCGCCCCTGGAAATCAGCAGGCCGAAGTTCGCCGTCTGCATCAGACGGGTCAGTGTTTCTTTTTCGGGAGCTTTGAACGAGGGCGGAACATACATTGCAGTCAATCCAATAAAAAAGACCGCCTTTAGGAGGCGGTCTTAATCTAGCGTAAATTGGCTCTTAAAAAAGGACCACTTTCCGGAAACTTATGGGGCCACTTAGCGGCGCTCCACCATCAGCTTTTTGATCTCTGCAATCGCCTTCGCGGGGTTCAGACCCTTCGGGCAGGTGTTGGTGCAGTTCATGATCGTATGGCAGCGATAGAGCCGGAACGGATCCTCGAGGTTGTCGAGGCGCTCGCCCGTATGTTCATCGCGGCTGTCGATGATCCAGCGATAGGCCTGCAGCAGGATGGCCGGGCCGAGGAACCGGTCGGAGTTCCACCAGTAGCTCGGGCAGGAGGTGGAGCAGCAGGCGCAGAGAATGCACTCATAAAGTCCGTCGAGTTTCGCGCGATCCTCCTTCGACTGTAACCGCTCGCTCGACGGAGCCGGGGATTCCGCCTGCAGCCACGGCTTGATCGAGGCATACTGCGCGTAGAAATTGGTGAGGTCAGGCACCAGATCCTTCACGACCGGCTGATGCGGCAGCGGGTGGATCTTGATCTCTCCGTCGAACTCATCCATGCCCGTCGTGCAGGCCAGCGTGTTCGTGCCGTTGATGTTCATCGCGCAGGAGCCGCAGATTCCCTCGCGGCAGGAGCGGCGGAACGTCAGCGTCGGGTCAATCTCGTTCTTGATCTTGATCAGGCCGTCGAGGATCATCGGCCCGCAGTCATCCAGATCGACATAGTAGGTGTCGATGGCCGGATTTTTGTCATCATCGGGCGACCAGCGATAGACGCGGAAGACTTTGACGTTCTTCGCATCCTTCGGCTTTTCATGTGTCTTGCCAACGCCAACTCTTGAATTTTTAGGTAATGTCAGTTCAGCCATGGTTCATCCCCAACGCGCTTAGTAAACGCGCGCTTTTGGTTTGATATAGTCAATTTCATCGGTCAGCGTGTAGTTATGCACCGGACGATAGTCGATCTTCACGCCTTCCTCATCGCTGTGATAGGTGAGCGTGTGCTTCATCCAGTTCTCGTCATCCCGCTCCGGATAATCCTCATGCGCATGGGCGCCGCGGCTCTCTTTGCGGTTTTCCGCTGCCGTCATCGAGACGACTGCCTGCCGGATGAGGTTGTCGAGCTCCAGCGTTTCGACAAGATCGGAGTTCCAGATCAGAGACCGGTCCGTCGTCTTGATATCGGGCATCTGCTTCCACACCTCGTTGATCCGCTCAACGCCTTCAAGCAGCGTCTTGCTGGTGCGGAAGACGGCGCAGTCGTCCTGCATCACCCGCTGCATATTGTCGCGGATGGTGGCGGTGGAGAGGCTGCCGTTCGCATAGCGGAAGTGATCGAGACGGGCAATCGCCGCGTCACAGGCATCTTTCGCGATCGGCGCGTGCGCCTGACCGGGCTTGATGATCTCCTTCGCGCGGAGAGCAGCGGCCCGGCCAAAGACGACAAGGTCGATGAGCGAGTTCGAACCGAGACGGTTGGCGCCGTGAACGGAGACGCAGGCCGCTTCGCCAACGGCCATCAGGCCGGGGACGATCGCATCGGGGTTGCCGTCCTTCAGATCGACAACTTCGGCGCGGTAGTTGGTCGGAATACCGCCCATATTGTAGTGAACGGTCGGCAGAACCGGGATCGGTTCCTTATGCACATCGACACCGGCAAAGATGCGGGCGCTTTCGGAGATGCCCGGCAGCCGCTCGTCGATCAGGTCGGGATCGAGGTGATCAAGATGCAGGTAAATATGGTCCTTGCGCGGTCCGACGCCGCGGCCTTCGCGAATTTCCATCGTCATCGAACGGCTGACAACGTCGCGGCTCGCGAGGTCTTTCGCATGCGGCGCATAGCGCTCCATGAAGCGCTCGCCCTCGGAGTTGACTAGGAACCCGCCTTCGCCGCGCACCCCTTCGGTGATCAGACAGCCGGCGCCGTAGATCCCGGTCGGGTGGAACTGGATGAATTCCATATCCTGGAGCGGCAGACCGGCCCGCAGCACCATGCCACCGCCGTCGCCGGTGCAGGTGTGGGCAGAGGTGCAGGAGAAGAACGCCCTGCCGTATCCCCCGGTCGCGAGAACGACCATGTGCGAGCGGAAGAGATGCAGCGAGCCATCTTCGAGCGAGAGGCAGAGGACGCCGCGGCAGGCGCCGTCTTTATCCATGATGAGATCGAGCGCGAAATATTCGACGAAGAACTGCGTGTCATATTTCAGGCTCTGGCTGTAGAGCGTATGCAGCATGGCATGGCCGGTCCGGTCCGCCGCCGCGCAGGTGCGCTGCGCCGCCGGGCCTTCGCCGAACTGCGTGGTCATGCCGCCGAAGGCGCGCTGATAGATCTTGCCCTCTTCGGTGCGGCTGAACGGCATGCCGAATTGTTCGAGCTCAAGCACCGCCGCCGGCGCTTCGCGGCACATATATTCGATTGCGTCCTGATCGCCGAGCCAGTCGGATCCCTTGACGGTGTCATACATATGCCACTGCCAGTTATCCTCGCCCATGTTGCCGAGGGAAGCGGAAATACCGCCCTGCGCGGCAACCGTGTGGCTGCGGGTCGGGAAGACTTTGGTCACCGCCGCGGTTTTCAGACCGGCGGCTGCCATGCCCATGGTTGCGCGGAGGCCCGCACCGCCAGCGCCGACAACGACGACGTCATATTTATGTTCTGTAATTGGATAGGCTTGTGACATGTTGCTACTTTAACCCCCGAACGCTAGCTTCAGAACAGCAAGCGCCGCAGCCAGCCCAACGGCTGCGCAGACAAAACTGTTGAGCAGCAAGAGAATGAACTTGGTGCTTTCCGTGTGGATATAATCTTCGATCACCACCTGCAGGCCGAGCTTCAGATGATAGAAGGTGGCGACAATCAGCAGCAGCAGGATGAGCGAGGCAAACGGCTGGCTGAGGGTTTGGCGGACTTCCGTATAATCGGCGCCAAGCAGGCAGAGGACATAGGCGAGACCGATGACAAAGAGCGGGACGAGCGCGAGCGCCGTCACCTTCTGATGCCACCAATGCGTCGTGCCGTCCTTCGCCGAACCAAGGCCGCGAACTTTCTTAAGCGGGGCTCTCATATCCATGGCTCAGGCTCCCATCGAAAAGGCGATAATCCAGGTGATCACCGTCAGAACCACCGAGGCGATGATCGCGGTCATGCCGCTTTTGCGCATGGTCGGCAGTTCAAAACCCTGCCCTGCGTCCCAGAACAGATGCCGGATGCCGTTGCAGAGGTGGTAAAACAGCGCCCAGCTGAAGCCGAAGAGAACCAGCAGGCCGAACCAGGAGGAAAGGAAGGCGCTGACGGTCCCATAGGCCTCCGGACCGGCGGCGATGGCGATCAGCCACCAGGCCAGTAACAGGGCCCCCGCTCCAAGCGCAATGCCCGTCGCCCGATGCAGAACCGAGGTCACCATCGTAATCTGCCATTTGTAAATCTGCAGATGCGGCGAGAGCGGTCTATCAATTTTCGCCATGGGGAAGTCTTTCTTGATGATAATTTTCCATAATTATTCTAATTTTAACCGAGGAGTTTAAGCCTCCTCTTTGGCAAGTCAATAGAACTGTTCCTTTTTATACTCCGTTAGATCTTTTTGGCAAGATCACCCAGTAATCAAGATCAAGAACGACCGACGGATCGCGCTTGCCGTCTTCGAGCTTATCCGGGAAGCTGTCGCACGGCTTGTCCTTGGTTGCGAGGGTGCGAACGCGAAGCGCGCCTGCCGTCGCATTTCCGGCAAGCTCGGCTTTCTCCACCACCTCGCTCCAGGCATAGATGGTGTGGCCGGCGAAGGTCGGCGCGGTGTGCGAGCCGCCATTGATCGCGGCAACAAGCTGCGCATTACCGAGGCCGTTGAACGAGAGGGCGCGCGCCAGGCTGATGATATGCCCGCCATAGATCAGCCGGCGACCGAAGCGGTCATCCTTCATCTGGTGCTGGTTGAAATGCACCTTGGCGGTATTCTGGTAGAGCCGCGTCGCCATCATATGCTCGGCTTCCTCGATCGTCATGCCATCGACATGGTCAATCTTTTCGCCGACCTGATAATCCTCGAAATAATGCGGCGAGCCGGCCAGGGTCGCGTTATAGGAGGAGAAATCAAGCCCGTCCGGCAGGGAGAGGAGCGAAGGATCAACGCGTTCGGGAAGATCCGGCACGACTTCCGCCGGCGCGGGCGCGCTCTCATCCTTCTTTCTCACCATCACCCAGCGGACATAGTCGAGGACAATCGCGCCCATCTGGTTGGTGCCGATGGAGCGGACATAGACAACCCCGGTTTTGCCGTTGGAATTCTCTTTAAGGCCGATAACCGTCGAGGTCGTCTTAACGGTATCGCCGGGGTAGACCGGCGATTTAAACTGCACATCGGCATAGCCAAGGTTGGCGACCGCGTTCAGCGATACATCCGGCACGGTCTTGCCAAAGACGACGTGAAAGACGAGAAGATCATCGACCGGCGCGGCCTCAAGACCGCAGTCCATAGCGAAGCTATCGGCGGATTGCAGCGCGAAACGGTTGCCGTAGAGCGCCGTATAGAGCGACACGTCGCCTTCCGTGATGGTGCGCGGTGTCGCATGATCGATCACCTGGCCGATCCGGAAATCCTCGAAATAGTTACCGGGGTTGGTTTTGCTCATGATCCTCTTCCTTTACTTCGCGGCTTCGGCAATGGCATCGGCCATGGCGACCTTCGCCTTGGCGATCTCGACATGTAGATTCTCGATCAGCTTGCCATCGACAAGGACGACGCCCTTGCCTTCCTTCTGCGCGGCCTCGAACGCCTCGATGATGCGCCGCGACAGGGCGACTTCGTCCGCAGACGGTGCGAACACTTCATTGGCCGCATCGAGCTGCTTCGGATGGATCAGCGTCTTGCCGTCAAAGCCGAGTTCCAGCCCCTGCACGCAGGCCGCACGATATCCATCGTCATCATTGAGATCGAGGTAAACGCCATCAAGAACGGTGAGGCCATAGGCCCGCCCGGCGAGAAGGCAAAGGCCGAGCGAGGTGATGACGGGGAGCCGCATCGGCGTATGCTGTGCCTGCAGTTCCTTCACGAGATCGGAGGTTCCCATGACGAAGCAGTCAACGAGCGGGCTTGCACTCGCAATCTCCTCGGCCCGGAGAATGCCGAGCGGAGTTTCCATCATGCACCAGATCGTCGTTTTGGCAGGCGCGCCCGCCTCTTTCATGATCTTTTCCATCTCCTGCACCTGCGCCGCGCTTTCGACCTTCGGCAGCAGGATGGCGTCCGGACCGGCCTTCGCGGCGGCGATAAGGTCATCGCGGCCCCACGGCGTATCAAGCCCGTTCACGCGGATGATAATTTCGCGCTTGCCATAACCGCCGGCGGCGGCGTTGCCGCAAACAATCTCGCGCGCCTCAACCTTGGCATCGGGCGCAACGGCATCTTCCAGATCGAGAATGAGCGCATCGGCGGCCAGTGTTTTCGCTTTTTCCTGGGCCCGCGCATTGGAACCCGGCATATAGAGGACGGAGCGGCGGGGGCGAATAGTTTTTGTCATGGTTTATCCCTCGGGCAAGAAGCCCTTTTCGGTTGCTCGAAGCTAATTAAAGAAATGCGTGCCGCATCATAATAAGTTTTTGTTGCGACGCAATGGAAAGGGCGCCGCTTTTGCGGCTTTTCTGCGTGTCGGAAGTCCGTGCTCAGTTTGCCCGCGCGACGGCCCCAGCATCCGCCCCGGATCCGGCGGCTCGCGGCCTCCCGAAGAAATCGGTCGTCACCTTGCTGAAGGGGACACCCGCGCTGATCACATCGCTTCCTTTCGGAAGGCGATAGTCTCCCGCATCGACATCCTCAAACACATCATCAAGGTCATCGAGCTCGATATTGCCCGCGGCATCGACGCCGTCCCCCTCGATGTTGATCTCGTTGGCGACATTGTTGATCAGCAGATTGCGCCCCGCCGGCGCCTCTCCGGCGAGGGAAATAATCGTGATCGCGGCCGGTCCCGGCGGAAAATAGTCGATATCCATGACGGTGTTGTGGGCGATGCGGCTCGCCCGCATCCCGAAAGCGGAAATACCATGCCAGTTATTGACGATGACGATGTTGTTTTCGATCGTCCATCCCTCATAGACGCCGTTGAAAAGGCCGATGCCTTCCATCTTGCAGGGATAGCGCTGATGGAAATCCTCGTAATTGAGAAATAGATTGCCGCGGAGCGTCACGTTGCGGATTGTGCCTGTGCCCGGCCGGCCATCCGCCCCCGTCGACCAGGACTGGAAGCCATCGGCGTGGTTGTCATTCACCTGATAGCAGTTCTTGACGATATTGCCTTCAAAGAGGCTGTCATCGCCGAGGCCGCGAAGACCGTCGCCGGCAAAATTGACGACTTCATTGCCCGCGACCACGCTGCGCCGCCCGAGCGTCGAGATCCCGAAGCGGATGTTGCGGAGGCGATTACCCCGAATCTCGGCATTCTCGGCTTCCGAAAAAATCCCGTCGAGCGACTTTTCATCCCATTCGCCGGCCGACCAGTCGGAGCTGTCGCTGATTGTATAGATCTCCAGCCCCTCGACGGTGATATCGCGCGACTGCTTGTCGATCCGGACATGCGCACGGTCGCCGGGCTGGCGGTTGCCGCCTGTCGTGACGGTAAGACCTTTAAGGGTGACGTTGCGGCTGCGCATGATTTCAATCATCTCGAAGACGGCCGGCGTCTCGCCTGCCGCCTCAATCACCACGCGCTCCGGCGGGGCGAGATCGTTGATTCTGACGCGCCCGTAGTTCCCGCCCTTCAGAAGCAGGCGATCGCCCGGTGCGATGAGCTTCTGATCGAGGACATGCTGGATATCCCGCCATGGCGCCTCATGGCTGCCCTCGCCGCCGGGCGCCGCCGCCGGATCGACAAAGCGATCCGCGGCAAAGCCGCTTGCCGTTATCGCTGGGAGAAGCAGGAGAATGGACCCAAACCATAGCCCCAATCGGATCATGCCGCGCATCGTCATTTCATCCTCCCGGTCGCAATTGAGGGCGGAGCCGCCGCTTGCAGTGCAGAGTAAAGGAGAGCGCGGAAATGAACAAGCCGGAGAAAGGTTTTCCCCTCTCCGGCTCAATTTAGTTTCTTGTGGTGAAGCGGGCGGCTTATGCGGCCTTTTTCAGATACTCCCGCCCGACCAGCTCGGCAATCTGCACGGTGTTGAGCGCCGCGCCCTTGCGAAGGTTGTCGGAGACGCACCAGAGATTGATACCAAACTCGACCGTCGTATCATCGCGAATACGCGAGATGAAGGTCGCATAGTCCCCGACACACTCGACCGGCGTGATATAGCCATTTTCTTCCGGCTTATCGACGACCATGATGCCCGGGGCCTCGCGCAGGATTTCCCGTGCCTGATCCGCGGTCAGCTCGGATTCAAACTCGATGTTCACGCTTTCCGCATGGCCGACGAAGGTCGGGACGCGGACGCAGGTCGCCGTCAGCTTGATGGCCGGATCGAGAATCTTCTTGGTCTCGACCGTCATCTTCCACTCTTCCTTCGTATAGCGGTCTTCCATGAAGACGTCGATATGCGGGATCACGTTGAACGCGATCTGCTTGGTAAATTTCTGCGGCGTCGGCGTGTCATTGACGTAGATGCCCTTGGTCTGGGTGAAAAGCTCATCCATCGCCTCATTGCCGGCGCCCGACGTCGACTGATAGGTCGAGACCACGACGCGCCTGATCTTCGCCACGTCATGCAGCGGCTTCAGCGCAACAACGAGCTGCGCCGTCGAGCAGTTCGGGTTGGCAATGATATTCTTCCGCGTGTATCCGCCGGCCGCAGCCGCGTTCACTTCGGGCACGATCAGCGGCACGTCCGGATCCATCCGGAAGTTCGACGAGTTGTCAATCACGATGCAGCCCTGGGCCGCTGCGCCCGGGCCATATTTGGCCGCGATGGTACCGCCCGCCGAGAACAGCGCGAAATCAACACCGGTGAAATCAAAATCATCCAGCGCCTTGACCTTGAGGCGTTTGTCGCCAAAGGCAACTTCCCGCCCGACGGACCGTTTAGACGCGAGCGCGATAACTTCCGTCACCGGAAATTGTCTTTCATGCAAGATGTTCAGCATTTCGCGGCCCACATTGCCCGTGGCGCCGACTACCGCAACTCTGTATCCCATGATTCTGATCTCTTCTCTAATCCGGCGAACCGGAGGTTAACTCACACACGCCTGCCAGCGTCAGCCATTGGCCTCATCCAGTGCGCGAATGATGGCATTGCCCATTTCCGTCGTGGAAACCTGCGTCATGCCGGGCGACATGATATCGCCAGTGCGGATGCCGCTAGCAAGTACTTTCTGCACCGCGCCTTCAACAAGATCCGCTTCTGTGCCCATATCGAAACTATAGCGCAGCGCCATGGCATAGGAAAGGATCGTCGCGATCGGATTGGCGATCCCTTTACCCGCGATATCGGGGGCCGAGCCATGAACGGGCTCATAAAGCGCCTTGCGCCGCCCGGTAGCATCGACATCGCCAAGCGAAGCGGAGGGCAGCATGCCGAGCGAGCCGGTCAGCATCGCCGCGCAGTCGGAGAGGATATCGCCAAAGAGATTATCGGTGACGATGACGTCGAACTGCTTGGGCTTGCGCACCAGCTCCATCGCCGCCGCGTCAGCATACATATGGCTGAGCTCGACGTCCGGGAATTCGCTGTCGTGGATTTTCTGCACTTCCTCGCGCCAGAGAACGCCCGATTCCATGACGTTCGCCTTCTCGCTCGAGCAGACGCGGTTACCCCGCTTGCGCGCCAGCTCAAAGGCGACGCGGGCAACGCGGTGGATTTCCGGGGTGGTGTAAACCTGCGTATTGACGCCGCGGCGGATACCATTGCCAAGATCCTGAATGCCGCGCGGCTCCCCGAAGTAAACGCCGCCTGTCAGTTCGCGCACGATCATGATGTCGAGCCCGCTGACCAGCTCCGGCTTCAGGCTCGAGGCATCGACCAGCGCATCGAAGCAGACGGCCGGGCGGAGGTTGGCGAACAGCTCGAGATCTTTGCGAAGGCGCAGCAGGCCCCGCTCCGGCTTGATGGAAAAATCGAGCTTGTCCCACTTCGGACCGCCCACAGCGCCGAGCAGGACCGCGTCCACATTCATCGCCTTCTCGACCACTTCATCGGTGATCGGAATGCCGTGCTTGTCAATTGAACTGCCGCCAACGAGATCTTCATCCACATCGAAAGAGACCGCCCGGTTCTTTTCCATCCAGTTGACGATGCGGCGGACTTCGCCCATCGCTTCAGGACCGATACCGTCGCCAGGGAGGATCAGCAAAGATTTGTTTGATGCCATTTTTATTACTTTCTTGCTATTGCTGGACCGCTGATTTCAGAGCCACGGCTGGGTAAGCTTGCGGGTGTCCTCATACTCCGTGACCTTGTTCGCTTTGCGCAGCGTCAGGCCGATCTCGTCGAGACCTTCCAGCAGGCACTGCTTGTTGAACGGGTCGATGTCGAAGTGGATCACGCCGCCGTCGGGGCCGCGAATTTCCTGCGCTTCGAGATCAACGGAAATGGTCGCGTTGGAACCACGCGCGGCATCGTCCATCAGCTTCGCGAGATTTTCCGGCGACACGACGATCGGAAGAATGCCGTTGCGGAAACAGTTGTTGTGGAAGATATCCGCAAAGCTCGTCGAAATGACGCAGCGAATGCCGAAATCGAGCAGTGCCCAGGGCGCATGCTCACGGCTCGAGCCACAGCCGAAGTTATCGCCCGCGATCAGGATCTGGGCGTTCCGGTAGGCCGGCTGGTTCAGCACGAAATCGGGGTTCTCGTTGCCGTCCCGATCGTAGCGCAGTTCGGCAAAAAGATTCTTGCCAAGGCCCGCGCGCTGAATGGTCTTCAGAAACTGCTTGGGGATGATCATGTCGGTGTCGATATTGACAAGCGGCATGGGCGCGGCAACAGCCGTCAGTTTATTGAATTTTTCCATTTCAGTTCCCCTTGTACATGTCACGCACATCGGTCAGGCGACCGGTCACGGCCGCTGCGGCCGCCATTGCCGGGCTCACCAGATGGGTGCGCCCGCCGCGTCCCTGCCGCCCCTCGAAGTTGCGGTTCGACGTGGAGGCGCAGCGATCGCCTTCTTCCAGCTTGTCCGCATTCATGGCAAGGCACATCGAGCAGCCGGGCTCGCGCCATTCAAAACCGGCATCCTGAAAGATCTTGTCCAGCCCCTCTTCTTCCGCCTGAAGCTTGACGAGGCCCGAACCCGGAACGATGAGGGCGCGGACGCTCTCCTTCACCTTGCGGCCTTCGACGACCTTGGCGACGGCGCGCAGATCCTCGATACGACCGTTCGTGCAGGAGCCGATAAACACATGATCAACCTCGATATCCGAGAGCTTCATACCTGCCGTCAGACCCATATATTTGAGGGCCCGCTCAGCCGCCGCCCGCTTGCCGGCATCGGCGTAGCTCTCCGGCGCCGGGACGTTTGCGGTGATCGGCAGCGCATCTTCCGGGCTCGTTCCCCAGGTGACGTAAGGGACAAGCTCGCTTGCGTTGATCTCAACTTCCTTGTCGAAATGCGCGCCGTCATCGGTCTTCAGCGTCTTCCAATAGGCGACCGCCTGCTCGAAGAGGGCGCCCTTCGGAGCGTAAGGCCGGCCCTTGATATAGTCGAAGGTTGTTTCATCCGGCGCAATCAGGCCGGCGCGCGCGCCCGCCTCGATCGTCATGTTGCAGAGCGTCATCCGCCCTTCCATGGAAAGGGCGCGGACCGCATCACCGGTGTATTCGATCACGTGGCCGGTGCCGCCGGCGGTGCCGATCTTGCCGATGATGGCAAGGGCGATGTCCTTTGCGGTGACACCGAACGGGATCTCACCCGTCACGGTCACGCGCATATTCTTCGCCTTCTCCTGAACCAGCGTCTGCGTCGCCAGAACATGCTCGACCTCGGACGTGCCGATCCCATGCGCGAGCGAGCCGAATGCGCCGTGGGTGGAGGTATGGGAATCGCCGCACACAATCGTCATGCCCGGCAGGGTCAACCCCTGCTCCGGACCGATGATATGCACGATCCCGCGCCGGTCGTCGGTCATCGAGAAATAGGGAATGCCGAAGTCCGCCGTATTGGCTTCAAGCGTCTCGATCTGCAGCTTGCTTTCAGGGTCGGTGATGCCCTTGTCGAGATCCTTGGTCGGGACGTTGTGGTCGGCAACGGCAAAGGTCGCGTCGGGCCGGCGAACCGTGCGCTTGGCGGCGCGCAGTCCTTCGAACGCCTGCGGGCTCGTGACCTCATGAACAAGATGACGATCAATGTATAGAATGTAGGTCTCGTCCTGTAATTTATCTACAACATGACTGTCCCAGATCTTGTCATACAAGGTTTTCGGAGTTCCCATTATTCTATCCTCATGAAAGCCAGTTATTCTGCCTGTATTATTCCGTGTTTCGTGCCCGTGGGGAGCGGGGCGGCTTACTTGCCGCCCTTTTCCGCATACCGGTCTTCGCGGCGCTCGCGGATGCGGGCCTTCTTGCCGCGCAGTTCGCGGAGGTAGTAGAGTTTCGCGCGGCGAACGACGCCCTGACGGACGAGTTCGATGCGGTCGATCCGCGGCGAATACAGTGGGAAGATACGCTCAACCCCTTCACCGTAGGAAATCTTGCGGACCGTGAAGTTGGCGTTGATACCGCCGCCGGCACGGGCAATACAGATCCCTTCGAATGCCTGCACACGCTCCCGCGCGCCTTCGACAACCTTCACATGCACGCGCACGGTGTCTCCGGGACGAAACTCGGGAACGGGACGTTCCGCAGTCAGTTTATCGATTTGCTCCTGCTCAAGCTTTTCAACCATGTTCATTGGCGTTCACCCTTTCAAAATTTACGCTCGCGGCGGTCCCACAGGTCCCGCCTTCTGTTCTTCGTCAATTCCTCGGACTGACGTTGCCGCCAGTCCCTGATCTTCTCGTGATGGCCCGAGAGCAGAACGTCCGGAACCGCGCGCCCTTCCCAGACCGGTGGTCGGGTGTAATGGGGATATTCCAGCAACCCGTCCGCAAAACTCTCTTCCTCCAGCGACGCGCTGTTGCCGGTTACCCCGGGCAGCAGCCGCACCACCGCATCCATCAGCGCAAGCGCCGCAATCTCGCCGCCCGACAGGATGAAGTCGCCGAGGCTGACTTCCTCCACCTCGCGGGCCTCGAGAACCCGCTGATCGACCCCTTCAAAGCGACCGCAAAGCAGGATAACCCCCGGCTCCGCCGCCAGCTCCCGAACCAGAGCCTGATCCATCACCCGGCCGCGCGGACTGAAATAGATCACTTTCGTGATCCCGTCCGCCTTGTGCCTGGCCGCATCGATCGCCGATGCCACCACATCCGGCCGCATCACCATCCCGGCGCCGCCACCAAACGGGCTGTCATCCACCGTGCGGTGCCGATCGGTTGCGAAGTCACGGATATCCGTCACCGTCATCGCCCAGTCGCCCCGCTGCAGCCCTTTTCCCGCCAGGCTCTGCCCGAGCGGTCCCGGAAACATCTCCGGAAAAAGACTGAGGACATGGGCCGTCCACACCATCTGCTCTCCTCATCCCGGCCAGCGCGGCCCTTAAACGTCGGACCCTTCCGCCCGGCGATCGGGAACAGAGAAAAACCCGTCTTCCAGATCGACGACAACCCGGCCGCCCGCGACATCAACCACCGGCACCCGCTCCGCCGTAAAGGGAACCAGAACAGCCTCCCTGACATCGCTTGACGTCGGGTCAGGACGGACATCCAGCATATCTCCGGCACCAAAGTCGAATACACGCTCAATGGTGCCGAGCTTCGTCCCGTCCCGGAAGAATACCGCAAGACCGATCAGATCAGCATGATAGTATTCTTCCCCGTCCTCTGTCTCGGGCAATCGCTCGCGGGCGACGTAAAGCTCCGTTCCTTTCAGGGCCTCCGCCGCGGTGCGGTCCGATATACCCGCAATCCGCGCCACGGGCAAACCTTTGCTGAAGCCGACGACCTTCACCTTGAAGGTCGTCTTCCCGGACGCGTCTTCCAAGGGGCCATAGGCGGCGATATTTTCGGGATCTTCGGTGAAGCTTTTGATCTTCACCTCGCCCCTGATGCCCTTCGCCCCGACGATCACGCCCAGCAGCACCCGCTCTGCCACAGGCACGTACCCTTTCCTTAGGCCTCGGCCGGCTGTTCCGAATCGTCGGATGCTTCCTCCGCCGGAGCCTCAGCCGCCGCAGCAGCTTCTTCCTCAGCGGCCTTGCGGGCCTCTTCCTGCTCGCGCAGACGCTCCTGCGCCTTCGCCTTCGGCTTCGCTTTCTCGGGGTTGCTCCGCACCGGTGCCTCGCTCAGACCCGCCGACGCCATCAGACGCACAACGCGGTCGGTCGCCTTCGCGCCGTTGCTGATCCAATGCTGGATCCGCTCGCCGTCGAGCGAGACACGATCCGCATGATCTTTCGGCAGCATCGGGTTGTAGGTGCCCAGACGCTCGATATAGCGGCCATCGCGCGGGCTGCTGGCTTCGGCAACAACGACGCGGTAGAATGGACGTTTTTTCGCACCCTGACGAGTAAGGCGAATTTTAAGTGCCATAGTAGGTTCTTTCCTCTAACAAACTTGATTTCGGTTAAAACTTCATGCCGGGAGGAAGAAGGCTCTGCATACCCCCGCGGGCAATGCCCTTCTTTCCCAGCTTTTTTACTTTCTTCATCATATCGGCCATCTGCTTGTGTTGTTTCAGCAGACGGTTGACATCCTGCACGGTCATGCCCGAGCCCGCCGCGATGCGCTTCTTGCGCGAGGCGGCAATGATCTGGGGATTGCGCCGTTCCTTCGGGGTCATCGACTGGATCATCGCTTCCTGACGGATCAGCAGCCGATCATCAAGATTGGCGCTGTCGAGCTGCTTTTTCATCTTGCCGATACCCGGCAGCATCCCGATCAGGCTGCTCATCCCGCCCATTTTGCGCATCTGACGAAGCTGGCTCGCAAGGTCATCAAGATCGAAATGACCCTTCTGCATCTTTTGGGCGAGACGTTCCGCCTCTTCCTTCTCGATGGTTTCCGCCGCCTTCTCGACCAGCGACACGATATCGCCCATGCCGAGGATGCGGTTGGCGATCCGGTCCGGATGGAAGGCCTCAAGGGCATCGAGCTGTTCGCCGGTGCCGAGCAGTTTGATCGGGCAGCCGGTCACCTCCCGCATGGAGAGAGCGGCGCCGCCGCGGCCATCGCCGTCGATTCGCGTCATCACGATGCCGGTCACGTTGACGCGGGCCTTGAACTGTTCCGCGACGTTGACGGCATCCTGACCGGTCAGGCTGTCGACAACGAGCAGCGTTTCGGTCGGCGCGGTTTCGCGGTGGACCGCCTCCATCTCCGCCATGAGAGATTCGTCCACATGCAGGCGGCCGGCGGTATCGAGCATGACCACATCGATACCCTGCAGCTTCGCCGACTGGACGGCACGCCTGGCGATATCGACGGGCATCTGGCCGGCGATGATCGGCAGCGTCGCGATGCCGGTCTGCTCGCCGAGCACTTTAAGCTGCTCCTGCGCGGCCGGACGGCGCACGTCGAGCGACGCCATCAGAACCTTCTTGTTCTTCTTCTCGGTCAGCCATTTGGCGATCTTCGCGGTCGAGGTGGTTTTACCCGAACCCTGCAGGCCGACCATCATGTAGACGACGGGCGGGACCGCGACGAGATTAAGCTCCTGCTGTTCGGAGCCCAGCATTTCGACGAGTTGGTCGTGAACGACCTTGATCACCATCTGCGCCGGGTTGACGGATTTCAGAACCTCCGTCCCGACGGCGCGGGTCTTGACGCGCTTGATAAAGCTCTTGACGACCGGCAGGGCCACGTCCGCTTCAAGCAGTGCCACGCGCACTTCGCGCAGCGCTTCCGAGACATCCGCCTCGGTCAGTGCACCGCGTTTGGTGAGGCGCCCTAAAACGTCGCCCAGCCTGCCTGTCAAATTTTCGAACATATGGTTTACGGCCCGTTCAAAATCCGGTGAAAATCCTGACCCCGACCCTCAAATGCACAACGCAAAAAACGTCAGGGCGCGAAACTCGCGGGCTGACGGATACCGGTAACGGTACTTTATATGTGCGACTCAATTGCCGTGATGGGGCGGAATTAGCCACAGCCCCTCGCATAAGTCAAGCAGAACCGCCGATCTCCCCTGATAAATCTCTGGACCGGAGGCGTTGAAACGCCTATATCGCGGGATATGGAACAAATACCCTTCATCAAGATGCACGGCCTTGGCAATGATTTCGTCATTATTGACGGGCGAGCGCGCGTGCCCGAGCTTTCGCCGGATGCGCTGCGCGCCATTGGCGACCGGCATCGCGGCGTCGGGTATGACCAGCTGATCGTCATGGAACCTGCAAATGGCCCTGCCGACATCTTCATGCGGATTTATAATTCCGACGGCACGGAAGCGGAAGCCTGCGGCAACGCCACCCGCTGCGTCGCCTCGCTGCTGATGGAAGAGGCGGACCGCAACAATGTTCTGATCGAGACCCGCGCCGGGCTTCTGAAGGGCGAGAGCGCAGATCGCCAGCATATCGTGATCGACATGGGCGCGCCGAAGACGAGCTGGCGCGATATCCCGCTCGCCCGCGAGGAAGATACGGCGCATATCAATCTTACCATCGGGCCGCTCAGTGATCCGGTCGGCGTCAATATGGGCAATCCGCACGCGGTGTTCTTTGTCGAGGATGCCGATGCGATCGATCTTGCGAAATGGGGACCGATCGCGGAGACCGATCCGATCTTCCCGCAGAAGGCCAATATCAGCGTCGCAAGCAAAATGGCGGACGGTGACTTTCGCCTCCGCGTGTGGGAGCGCGGCGTCGGCATTACGCTCGCGTGCGGCTCGGCGGCCTGCGCGACCATGGTGGCGGCCAACCGGCGCGGCCTTGCGGGCAACGCGGCGCGGCTCCATCTCGACGGCGGCGCGCTTGATCTCAGCATCGGCGAGGACGGACATGTCTTTATGGCCGGGCCGGTCGCCACCGCCTATCACGGCGTGCTTGGCCCCGCCCTCCTCCGGGGTGCGTCGTAATGGGAGAAATCAAGCCGCTTGCCGCCCCCGAGATCGTCACTTTCGGCTGCCGCCTCAACACATACGAATCGGAAGTCATGCGCGGTAACGCCATCGCGAACGGCATGACCAATGCGGTGATCATCAACAGCTGCGCGGTGACCAAAGAGGCCGAGCGACAGGCGCGGCAGGCCGTTCGCCGCGCCCGGCGCGAGCATCCGGACGCCACAATCATCGTCACCGGCTGCGCCGCCCAGACCAACCCGGCTCAATTTGAGAAAATGCCGGAAGTCGACAAGATTCTCGGCAACATGGAAAAGCTGGCGCGGGACGCTTTCTCGCTTGAGGGCAGCGAGCGTGTCCAGGTCAACGACATCATGTCGGCCGAGGAGACAGCCGGGCATCTGATCGAAGGGTTTGACGGGCGCGCCCGCGCGTTCCTGCAGATCCAGAACGGCTGCAACCATCGCTGCACCTTCTGTATCATCCCCTACGGGCGCGGCAACAGCCGCTCCGTCCCGCTTGGCGCGATCGTCGATCAGGCGCGCTCCCTCGCCCGCAACGGCTATAAGGAATTTGTTCTCACCGGCGTTGACATCACGGCTTACGGCGAGGACCTGCCGGGCCAGCCGACGCTTGGCCAGATGTGCCGCCGGCTTCTCGCGGCGGTGCCGGAGATCGAGCGCCTCCGCCTCTCCTCACTCGATCCCGTAGAGGTGGACGACGATCTCTGGCGGCTTGTCGAGAGTGAGCCAAGGCTGATGCCGCATCTGCATATCAGCCTGCAGGCGGGCGATGACATGATCCTGAAACGGATGAAGCGCCGGCATTTGCGGGGTGATGTCTATGCTTTCGTTGACAAGGCGCGGCGGCTGCGGCCCGATATCGTGTTCGGCGCCGACATCATTGCCGGCTTCCCGACGGAGACCGACGAGATGGCCGCCAACAGCCTCCGCCTTGTCGAGGAATGTGACATTGCCTATATGCATGTCTTCCCCTACTCCGCGAGGCCCGGTACGCCGGCGGCGAAAATGCCTCAGGTTCCGGGGGATATTCGGAAAATCCGCGCCGCCGCCCTTCGCGACGCGGGAGAGCGCAACCTGCGGCGCTTCCTTGAAACCCTCATTGGCAGCGAGCAGTCGGTTCTTGTCGAGAATGAAACGACCGGACGCACTATTCACTATGCGCCCGTGGATTTTGACTTCACGGCGGCGGGCGGGGATATCATCCCTGTGATAATTACCGCGACCGATGGCCGGAAACTGTTCGCCCGGCGTTTGTAGAAGATGAAGTTGGCATGAGTGAAACACAGGAAAAGAAAGGCTGGTTCAGTCGTCTTCGCGACGGGCTGAAGCGATCCTCTTCCGCTATTTCAGGCGGCATCACGGACATCTTCACCAAGCGCAAGCTCGATGATGACGTGGTCGAGGAGCTTGAAGAACTGCTGATCGGCGCCGATCTTGGCGTCACGACCGCCGCACGGATTTCCGCCAATATTGCCCGCAACCGGTATGACAAGGAGATCTCCCCCGACGAAATCCGAACCGCGCTTGCCGACGAGGTTGCCGCCATTCTGGAGCCCGTCGCTCATCCCTTCACACTCAATGAGAGCCTGAAGCCCCATGTCGTGCTTGTCGTCGGCGTCAACGGATCGGGCAAGACAACAACGATCGGCAAGCTCGCCAAGCAGTACAGCAGCAAAGGCAAAAAGGTGATGCTGGCGGCGGGCGATACCTTCCGCGCCGCTGCCGTTGAGCAGTTGCAGATCTGGGGCGAGCGGACCGGCGCCGAGGTGATGACGACGAAAGTCGGCGGTGATGCGGCGGGGCTCGCTTTCGGCGCGTTTGAAAAGGCAAAGGCGAGCGGCGTTGATCTCCTGCTGATCGACACGGCCGGGCGGCTCCAGAACAAGTCGAACCTGATGGCGGAGCTTGAAAAAATTCTCCGCGTTCTCAAGAAAATGGACCCCGAAGCGCCGCATTCCTGCCTTCTCGTGCTGGATGCAACAACGGGTCAGAACGCGCTGAACCAGGTCGAGATCTTCGGCAAGACCTGCAACGTCAGTGGCCTTGTCATGACCAAGCTTGATGGCACAGCGCGCGGCGGCGTGCTGGTCGCCATCGCCGATCGCTTCGGCCTTCCCGTCCATGCCATCGGTGTCGGCGAGGGGGAAGACGACCTGCAGCCCTTCACGGCAAAAGACTTCGCCCGCGCCCTTGCCGGGGTTGCCGACAACAAAAACTGAAAAGAGAGACAGAATGGCTGAAGAAAGATCAATGCCCAAAGGATTGAAGCCCGCAACCGACCTCGGGCCGATCCTGATTTTCTTCGCCGCCTATTATTTCGGCGATCTCTACATCGCGACCGCGGCGATCATGGTCACCACTCTGATTGCGCTCGCCATTTCCTACTATTATACGCGCAGCCTGCCGATGATGCCGATGGTGACGGCCGTCGTTGTGATGGTGTTCGGCGGCCTCACGCTCTACCTCAACGATGAGACCTTCATCAAAATGAAGCCGACGATCATCTATGCGATTTTCTCGGTCATCCTGTTCGCCGGGCTCGCGCTCGGCAAGTCGTTCATCAAAATTCTGTTCGACAATTTCTGGGATCTCTCCGACGACGGCTGGAAAAAGCTGACGATTCGCCTCGCGGTCTTTTTCCTCGCGATGGCGATCGCTAATGAGATTGTCTGGCGCAACTTCTCAACGGACCTTTGGGTCAATGTGAAGGTGTTCGGCTTTACGGCCGCCACGTTCCTCTTCTTCATCGCCCAGGTTCCGATGATCACCCGCCACCAGAAGCCGCAGGATCCCGACGGGAGCGCGTGAGCGCCTATTTCCCGAAGACGGTTTTGAGAATTTCGGTGGTGCGTTTCACCGGATCCTTCCGGATGGCCGCCTCTTCAACGGCGAGATAGTGAAACAACCCCTCGAGCGCCATCCCGGTTGCATAGTCGGTGAGATCGGTGCGGATATCCGGCACCAGCGGAATATCCCGATATTGCGAGATCAGGCTGTCGTAGGTGGTGAGCGCGCCGACATCCTGAAGCGTCTCCTCCATGACCGGGCGGATCGTCTCCGTCAGCTCGGCGGTCGAGACTTTCCGGAAATATTGCGTCGCCGCGTCATCGGGCCCGTTATAGATCCCTTGCGCATCGTCAAGCGTCATCGAGGAAATGGCGTTATAGATGATTTCCTTGGTCTTCGGCGCCGCCGCCTCCGCGCCGCGGTTCAGCTTCTCCTCCAGCTGGTCGGCAAGGCCGGAGAGGCCAAATTTCCGAAGCAGCGCCTGCGCCTGCTGCATCTTTTCCGGCAGCGGGATATGGATTGCTGGATCGGCGTTATAGCCATCGACCGCACCAACCTGATTGACAACGGCTTCTGTCCCGACGCGAAGCGCCTCTTTCAGGCCCTGAATAATCTCGGAGGTGGAGAGACCGCTGACCGCGCCGCTGCTCCCGCTCCCCTTGCCGCCGCCGGTGACCGAGGAAGTTGTGCTCTCGATTGTTTTTTGCAGCTTGTCGAGAAAGCTCGCCTCGGCGACAAGGCTGAGACCCGTGAGCGCAGCGGCACCCGCAACGGCCGCAATCATCATTTTTTTCATCAGCGTTCCTAACCAGAAAGTCTATCGACGTAACATTTTAAGTGACTTTTCGAGCAACTCTCCGCTCGGGTTGGTGAAAGGGGTGAAGCTGTCGCGATCCATTACCTCTCTAAACTGATGCAGCGCCCAGTAGACAGACGGGAAAGCAAGGTCATCCCACGGAATTTCCGCCCAGTCGAACAGCCGCACCTCGAGGGATTCCGGCCCAACCGCAAAATCCGGCGTATCCAGCACGGCGCGATACATGATCTGTACCTGGCTTATATGGATCACGCTGTAAACCGCGAGGAGGTCACGGATGCGAATTTTCGCCGTCGCTTCCTCCATCGCCTCGCGTTTCGCGCCGTCCTCGACGGCTTCCTTCTGTTCAAGAAACCCGGCGGGCAGCGTCCAATAGCCGCGGCGCGGATTGATGGCGCGTTTGCAGAGCAGAAATTTGTCGCCATAGGTAACGACGGAGCCGACAACGATTTTGGGATTGTCATAGTGAACCCAGCCGCAATCGGCGCAGACGTGACGCTCCATCGTGTCGCCGTCAGGAACTCGGCGCTCAAAGCCGTAATCGTCTGGGTTTGTCGATACCACCGGTCTCGCCTGTCGTTCTTATTATAAGGGACAGGTCAGGCTATCAATTTTTAGCGACCTCGGGAAGGTTCTTTATTGCTTCGCCCGCGGCCGCATGAAGCGGATCGTCCGCCGCTGTCGCCGCCTGCAGGCGGGTCCACAGCCCGCGCGCCGCTTGCTCATTCCCCGCCGTCGCCTCCGCAACGCCGAGATACCAGAGCGCCTCGGGATGATCGGGATCCTTTGTGAGCAATTCGCGATAAAGCCGGACAGCGGAGGCGGGGGGGACGCCGCCCGCCCCTTCTGCGCGCACATGAGCGAAGGCTTCCCCCGCAAGGGCCGCGATATCATCGGGGCGCTCCTCGCGCGCCCGTGCAAAGGCATCCGCGGCCTCTGCATCTTTGCCAAGAACCCGGTAGGCCTCGGCGAGTCGCATCAGACCGTCATAGTCCGGCGTCTCCGCCATGCGCACGGCGAGGCCTTCCACCATTGCCGTGATCATCTCCTGCCGCTCCTGCGCCGTCATGCCGGCAGCATTGGCCATATCTTCACTGGTCGGGCCGCGCGGGCGCTCGGTCGGTGTTTTTACGGCAAATACCGCGCTGACGTCTCTGCCGAGCTCTTCGGCCGCCTGTTCAATCCGGTTCTTGAGAATGGGCATAAAGGGCGCATCGGCGGGGCTGTCCTCATAGAGCGCGATCCACTGATCGAGCGCCGCGCTCATCTCGCCCTGCTCCGCCGCGCGAAGCGCGAGGTAATAGCGCGCGCCCGGATGCGCTGCATCTATCGCCCGGGCCTTTTCAAACGCCGAGGCGGCGGCATCGGTCACATGTCCGCCCGCCGCAAAATAGAAATTCTCACCGGCGCTGACGAACAGCTCGGCCGCATTCGGCGCAAGGATTGTCGCCTTGAGATAGGTCTCGGCCGCCTGCTCATATTGCTCCATCCGGCTGAGGGTGGTGGCAAGCGCCACCCAGCCGTCGAGATTTTCCGGCTGCGCTTTCAGCGCGTCGACCAGACGCTGAACCAGCGCCGCGCCGCTCTGCTGCTGCAGCGCCATCCGCTCCGCCGCAATGTCGCGGGCGGCGAGCGGGCGCGACGGCTGATCCGGCGAGCCAAGCGCCGCGTAAAGGCCAAGGCTCACGACGGGCACGGCAATGATCAGGGCAACGGCAAGCGGCCGGTAACGCCTGTCATCACGCACGGCCTTCCCCGTTCTCTCCGCCGTCCGACCGAGCCGCAGCATCCGCCGCTTTATCTCGATCTCCATGCTTTCGGCATCGCTCCGGCTGATGGTGCCGCGCGCGGAATCGGTCGCGATCTCGTCAAGCTGCTGGCGATAGACATCGAGACTCTGGTCGATATGACGCCGCTCGGGGCTGGCCGGGCGCAGGAAAGGCCAGACAAGAATAGCGACGGCAACCAGCAGGATAACGCCGAGAACAAGCCAGATCATGAAGGATCCTCGCGCCGGTCATCGCCGAGCAGCCGCTCAAGCTCCGCCTCTTCCTCGCGCGTGAAGGCGGCAGGCGCGGCTTCCGTCGCCGGCCGGCTGCGGCCGCGCAGGAAAAGAAAGGTGACGATAAGACCCCCGATGAAAATAATCGCCGGCCCTAGCCAGAGGAGAAGCGTCGTCAGTTTGAACGGCGGATCGAGCAGCACCCAGTCGCCATAGCGGCTGACGAGATAGGCCCTCACGTCGCTATCGCTGTCGCCAAGGGCGATTCGCTCTCGTACGATCTGGCGGAGATCCTTCGCGAGATCGGCATTGCTGTCGAGGATCGACTGGTTCTGGCAGACAAGACAGCGGATCTCCGCCGAGACAGCCCGCGCTCTCGCCTCCAGCGCGGGATCCTCAAGCTGCTGATCGAGAAAGACAGCCGCCGCCGGCAGAGCGGGAAGCGGCAACATAAAGAGGACAAGCAGCATTGTGCGGCAAAGGGCCATCAACTCTCCGCCCTTTCCAGAAATGGCCGGATGCGCATTTCAAATATCGGCGGGGTCAGCGGCCCGATCACCTTGTCGAGAATGGTTCCGTCGGGCCCGATGACGAAGGTTTCCGGCACGCCATAGACGCCGAAATCAATGCCGACGCGCCCCTTAATATCCATCCCCGTCCGCTTGAACGGATTGCCATGCTGGGCGAGCCACTTGGCGGCCGCATCGGGGGTATCCTTGTAGTTCAGCCCGTAGATATCGACAACGTCCTTCTCGCGGAGCTCCATGAAATAGGGATGCTCGACCATGCAGGCGACACACCAGGAGGCAAAGACGTTGAGCAGCACCACCTTCCCCGTCGCAAGATCGGTTTTCGCAAGATCCGGCCCGTAACCCGGCACGGCCTCAAGCGCGAATTCAGGCGCCGGCCGGCTCACCAGCTCGGATGGGATCTCCGTCGGGTTGAGGTTGAAGAGCGCATACCACATGATCGCGGCGATCGCCGCAAAGGTGAGGACGGGGACAAGGAACCGCAACCGCATGATTATCCCTTTGCTTCCGTGAGGCCAGAGGCGAGCGCTTTTTTCTCGCGGCTCCGCCCTGGTGCGCCAAGGCGGAGACGGCGATCACTGAGGCTGAGCGCGCCGCCCGCGAACATAACAAAGGACCCGATCCAGATCCAGGAGACGAAGGGCTTGTGATAGATCCGCACCGCATAACCGTCCGCGCCGTCACTCTCGCCGACCACCGCGTAAAGATCCGCGCTCAGCATGGGGCGGATCGCGGCTTCGGTCGTTTCCATCGGCGGATTGCTGTAACGGCGCTGCTCAGGGTAAAGACGAATGCCTTTGTCACTCCCTCTCGTGACAAAGAAAGTGCCGCGATCGGACTGGTAGTTCGGCCCGGCGATCGTCTCGACGCCATCAAAGCGGAAATCATAGCCGCCGACGGTGACCGTCTCGCCGGGCGTCATAACGCCGAGATGCTCCGACTGCCACGTTTCCGAGGCCGTGATGCCGAGGACAACGAGTGCGACGCCGATATGGGCGACGGTCATGCCATGCGCGCTTCGCGGAAGCTGCCGCCAGCGTCGCCAGCTGCTGGCAAGGGACGCGCGGAAAAGTTTGATCCGGTCGGCATATTCAAAGAGCGATCCCAGCAGCAGCCACGCAAAAATTCCCATCCCGACAAGCGCCATCACCGGTGTCTCAAACCGCCACCAGAGGAGAGCGCCAACCATCCCCAATGTGAGAAGGGCCACGAACTTCAGGCGCGACAGGACACCCGCAAGATCGGCGCGCTTCCACGACAGAAACGGCCCGATGGCCATCACGACGATAAGCGGAATCGCGAGCGGCAGGAAGGTCGCCTCGAAAAACGGCGGGCCGACGGAGACTTTCGCGCCCGTAAAGGCATCGAGAAAGATCGGATAAAGGGTGCCAAGAAGAATGGTCGCCGTAGCCGCCGAGAGCAGCAGGTTGTTCAGCACCAGCGCGCCTTCGCGGCTGATCGGTGCAAACAGCCCGCCGCCTTTCATCATCGGCGCACGAATGCCGTAGAGGAGGAGCGAGCCGCCGATCACAACGATCAGGAACATCAGGATAAAAACGCCGCGCGCCGGATCCGTCGCGAAAGCATGCACGGAGTTGAGCACACCGGAGCGGACAAGGAAGGTCCCGAGCAGGCTGAGGCTGAAGGCGACAATCGCAAGCAGGATCGTCCAGTTCTTGAGCGCGTCGCGCTTCTCCACCACGATGGCGGAATGCAAGAGCGCCGTCGCTGCGAGCCACGGCATGAAGGAGGCGTTCTCCACCGGATCCCAGAACCACCAGCCGCCCCAGCCGAGCTCATAATAGGCCCACCAGCTCCCGAGCGCGATGCCGATGGTGAGAAAGCCCCAGGCGGCGAGCGTCCACGGGCGCACCCAGCGCGCCCAGGCCGGATCAACGCGCCCTTCAATCAGCGCCGCGATGGCGAAGGAGAAAGTGACCGAAAGCCCGACATAGCCGAGATAGAGGAACGGCGGGTGAAAGGCGAGCCCCGGATCCTGCAGCAGCGGGTTCAGCCCGTTGCCATCGAGGGGCACCGGGCTTAACCGCTCGAACGGGTTGGAGGTGAACAGGATAAACAGCAGGAAACCGACGCCGATCAGCCCTTGCACAGCCAGCACCCGCGCTTTCAGCGTGTCGGGCAGCTTGCGTCCGAACAGGGCGACTGCGAGGCCGAACAGCGCGAGGATCCATGCCCAGAGCAGCAGCGATCCCTCGTGATTCCCCCATACGCCGCTGATCTTGTAGAGCATCGGCTTCAGGGAGTGGGAATTCTGCGCGACATTCAGGATGGAAAAATCGCTCGTCACATAGCCATAGGTCAGGCAGGCAAAGGCGACGGTGATCGCGAGAAACTGGACAGCGGCGGAATTGCCGGCAAATCCCATCATCGGCTGGCTGCCCCGCGCCGCGCCAGCAAGTGGCACCGACCCTTGAAACAGCGCTGTCACCAGCGCGAGGATAAGGGCGAACTGTCCGATTTCCGCGACCATAGATCAGTTATCCGTCCCGGGTTTCCATTCCCCGGATTTCTTGAGCGCATCGGCGACTTCCGGCGGCATATAATTCTCATCATGCTTGGCGAGCACGTTCTGCGCGACGAACACGCCCTCTTCATTGAAGGCGCCTTCCGTCACCACGCCCTGTCCCTCGCGAAAGAGATCGGGCAGCATGCCTTCAAACGTCACCGGCACGGTCTCATTGAGATCGGTCACCGAGAAGCTGACGCGCACGCCTTCCTTTTTGACGCTCCCCTCTTCAACGAGGCCGCCAAGGCGGAAATTGCGCCCTGCCGGCATCGGACTCTCGACGAGGTCCGTCGGGCTTCGGAAAAAGACGAGGCTGTCCTGGAAAGAGGTGAGCACCAGAGCCACCGCAACCGCAAGGACGCTCATCCCGGCGAGGACGAAATAAAGCCGACGCTGCTTGCGGGTCATGAGAGGCTATCCTCCGCTGTCCCCCGCGTCGCGCGCGACGGCCTGCGGTCGCTGCGGGCGGCTTCGGCGAGCGCGAGTTCGCGCTCAACGGTTTTCAGCCGCTGTCGGCTCTGCAGATAGAGTGCGAGCAGCGTCACGGCAGAGATGACAAAACAGGGCCAGACATACAGCGCGTAACCGCCCATCTGAAAAAAAGTCATAACCTGGTCCAAAATGCCCTCTAAATTTTTGCTCCGGCAAAGATATAATGTCTTTACCGCTAAAATACAGAAGTCCGCGCCCCTGATGCGTCACAATGCCGCGATCCGGGAGCGCCGGATATTACTGCTCTCTCACCTCGGAAATCTGCAGGATCCGCAGGCGCCGCGTGAGGATTTCCGCCCGGACGCGCATAATCAGCAGCATCACGAAGAAAGCCGTGTAGGCAAGCGCCATGACCAGCAGGGGAATAAGGATCGAGCTGTGGATCTTCGGCCCCGCCATGGTCGCGACGCTCGCCGGCTGGTGCAGCGTATTCCACCAATCGACGGAGAATTTGATGATCGGGACATTGACGATGCCGACAAGCGCAAGGATTGCCGCCGCCTTCGCCGCCTTGGTCTGATCATCAAAACTCTCCCACAGCGCCATATAGCCGAAATAGAGAAAGAGCAGGATCAGCATGCTGGTCAGCCGCGCGTCCCACACCCAGAAGGTGCCCCACATCGGCTGCCCCCACAGCGCGCCGGTGACCAGCGCGAGGAAAGTAAAGCAGGCGCCGATCGGCGCGGCCGCCTTGGCCGTGAGGTCGGCGACCGGATGCTTCCAGATCAGCCCGACGGCGGACGAGATCGCCATCATTGTATAAACCATCAGCCCCATCCAGGCAGCCGGCACATGCACGAACATGATCCGCACCGTCTCGCCCTGCTGATAATCCGGCGGGGCGACAAAGAGAGCGAGATAAAGGCCGGCACCTAGCAGGACGACCGTGAGAGCGACACTCCACGGATAGATCGCGCCGATGATCGACAAAAACCGGCGCGGGTTGGCGTACTTGTGCAGATTGATGGCCATGCCTTGTCTTGTTCCGTTTTCCCTATATAGCCTCTAGATGAGGGACAGCCGCAAGGCCGCCGCTGCTGCGAGGGGCCCCATAACCAATGCGCCGAGTGAAATGCCGCCGAGCAACAGAAGATGCGGCGCCACCGGCAACAGGGCAATGGCCGCCTCAACAGCCGCCACGCCGAAAATCAACACCGGTATATATAACGGAAGCACCAGCAGTGACAATAACACACCGCCGCGTCGCATTGCCACAGTCAGCGCCGCGCCAACGGCCCCGATCAGGCTGAGCGTCGGCGTGCCGATCAGCAGCGCAAGCACCAGCGCGAGAACGCCGTCGAGCGGGATGTTGAGCGACAGGGCGAGAATGGGGGCGATCAGAACAAGCGGCAGAACAGAGGTCAGCCAGTGCGCGATCACCTTCGCGAGCACCAGCATTTCAATCGGCAGCGGCCCGATCAAAAGCAGATCGAGCGAGCCATCCTCGAAATCGGCCTGAAACATCCGATCAAGCGTCAGCAGACAGGCGAGCAAGGCGGCAACCCACATGACGCCCGGTCCGATCCGCGCCAGCACCGCAAGCTCCGGCCCGACGCCGAGCGGAAAGAGCACGATGGTAATCACGAAAAAACACAAGCTCAGCGCAACCGCGCTGCCCTGGCGGATCGCCAGTGTGATATCGCGGCGTATGACGCTCAGGAACCGCCTCATCTGACATCACCCATCCAGATCGATGCTGCGGACATTCTCAAGCCCGAGATCCTGATGTGTGGCAAAAAGCGCCATTCCGCCGGCCGCGAGATGCTCGGCCAAACGATTGCGGAAGAGATCGATAAAATGCCGGTCGAGCGCGCTTACCGGTTCATCAAGGATCCAGAACGCGGCTTTCGAGGCGGCGAGACGGGCGAGATTGGTGCGCTTCTTCTGCCCCTGGGAGAGCAGCCCCGCGGGCATGTCGGCAAGACCCCCGAGTTCAAACTCCCCAAGCCCCTTCTCGATATCGGCATCGCCGTGATAGCCGGCCCAGAAGCGGATATTCTCCCGCACGGTGAGGACGGGCTTCAGGGCATCCTGATGGCCGACATAATGACAGTCCGCGCCGTAACTCTCCGATGCGGTGAAAATATCTTCGCCCCGCCAGGTGATCCGTCCCCCGGCCGGGCGCAGCAGCCGCGCGCAGATGCGCAAGAGTGAGGACTTGCCGGCGCCGTTTCGTCCCCTGACCCAGATCGCCTCCCCCGGCGACAGGGCAAAAGAGAGATCCTTGAAAATCAACTGGTCCGCCCGCTGGCAGGCGAGATTGTCGACGGAAAATTCCATAGCGGCAGCAGTCACTCCAACGGGACAGGGTCGGGCAGGCGCCCGCCTCTCTGACTACAGCAAGTTGGGCGCACAGGCAAATATTTGCATCCCTCGCGCGACTTGAAAGGGCGATTGGCCGATTTCATGCGCCTCTTGCAGAGGAAGGGACAGACAATTGACAGCTTTCCACCTTAGTACTTGAGAATTTTTCAAAATTAGGGCACATACCGAACTATAATTATGGATGCCGGGCAACCCGGCATTTCCCGTTCCCCCTACCTCTCAAGGAGCGAAACGTTGACAATAACTGGTCACGACAGCCTTAAAGTTCGCCGCACTCTCGAAGTTGATGGCGAAACATATGCATATTATAGCCTTCCGGAAGCTGAAAAAGCCGGGCTTGGGGATTTGTCCCGCCTCCCCTTCTCTCTGAAAGTGCTCCTCGAAAATCTGCTCCGCCACGAAGACGGTCGCACCGTCACGTCTGATGACGTCACCGCCCTTGCCGGCTGGCTAAAAGAACGCAAGGCGGACCGCGAAATTGCCTATCTCCCGGCCCGCGTCCTGATGCAGGACTTCACCGGTGTTCCGGCTGTCGTCGATCTCGCCGCCATGCGCGATGCGATGGTCGCCCTCGGCGGTGATCCGGAGAAGATCAATCCCCTGGCGCAGTGCGATCTCGTCATCGACCACTCGGTCATGGTTGACAGATTTGGCACCGCCACCGCGTTCCGGCAGAACGTCGAGATTGAGATGGAACGGAACGGCGAGCGCTATGCCTTCCTCCGCTGGGGCCAGAAAGCGTTCAACAATTTCCGCGTCGTACCGCCCGGAACCGGCATCTGCCATCAGGTAAACCTTGAATATCTGGCGCAGACTGTCTGGACCAGCAAGGACCAGAACGGCACGGCAATCGCCTATCCCGACACGCTGGTCGGCACCGACAGCCATACGACGATGGTCAACGGCCTTGCCGTTCTCGGCTGGGGCGTCGGCGGTATCGAGGCGGAGGCCGTCATGCTCGGCCAGCCGATCTCCATGCTGATCCCCGAAGTCGTCGGCTTCAAGCTGACCGGCAAGCTGCGCGAGGGAACGACGGCAACCGACCTCGTTCTCACCGTAACGCAGATGCTCCGCGCCCACGGCGTTGTTGGCAAGTTTGTCGAATTCTACGGCCCCGGCGTTGCCGAACTCAGCCTCGCCGACCGGGCGACCATCTCCAACATGGCCCCCGAATATGGCGCGACCTGCGGCTTCTTCCCGATCGACGCAGAGACGATCAACTATCTTACCTTCACCGCGCGCGATCCGAAGCGAGTCAAACTGGTTGAAGCCTACGCCAAGGCGCAGGGCATGTGGCGGGACGAGAAAACGCCGGATCCGGAATTTTCCGCGACGCTGCATCTCGACATTTCCACCGTCGAGCCGAGCCTTGCCGGGCCGAAGCGGCCGCAGGATCGCGTTCAGCTCACGAACGCAGCCCGCGCCTTCAAGGAAGCTCTTCCCGATCTCGCAGATGCCGACAGCACCATCGAGGCGAAATACCAGGTACCGGGCAAGGATTACAAACTCGGCCACGGCGATGTGATCATCGCCGCGATCACCTCCTGCACCAACACCTCGAACCCGAACGTGATGCTGGCGGCCGGTCTCGTTGCGCGCAACGCACTCGCCAAGGGCCTGACCGTCAAGCCGTGGGTCAAGACCTCGCTCGCACCCGGCTCGAAGGTGGTCACCGACTATCTGACGAGGGCCGGCCTGCAGGATGATCTCGATGCACTCGGCTTTAACCTTGTCGGTTACGGCTGCACGACCTGTATTGGTAACTCCGGCCCGATCGATCCGGCCATCGCCGATCTGATTTCCGAAAAGGAGCTCGTTGCCTGCTCGGTTCTCTCGGGCAACCGCAACTTCGAAGGCCGCATCAGCCCGCAGGCGAAAGCGAACTATCTCGCCTCCCCGCCGCTGGTCGTTGCCTATGCAATCGCCGGCTCCATCAATATCGACATCACGAAGGATCCGCTTGGCACCGACAAGGACGGCAAGCCGGTTTACCTGAAGGATATCTGGCCGACCAACGCCGAAGTCCAGCAGACCGTTCGCGAGGCCGTTACCCGCGAAATGTTCGAAACGCAGTATGCGGACGTTTTCTCGGGCGACGCGACATGGCAGTCGATCGAGGTGGCCGAGGGACAGACCTATGACTGGGACGCCTCCTCCACCTATGTCCAGCATCCGCCTTATTTCGAGGGGATGCAGAGGGAGCCGGGCGTTCCCTCCGACATTCGGGGCGCGCGCATCCTTGCGCTGCTCGGAGATTCAGTGACCACCGACCATATTTCTCCGGCGGGCGCCATCAAGGCGGACGGACCGGCGGGCGAATATCTCAAGGCCCACAATGTTGCGCCGAAGGATTTCAACTCCTATGGCTCGCGTCGCGGCAACGACAAGGTCATGACCCGCGGCACCTTCGCCAACATCCGCCTGCGCAACGAAGTCGCGCCCGGCACCGAGGGCGGCATCACCCGCCACATGCCGGACGGAACGCAGATGTCAATTTATGACGCGTCCGTCAAATATCGCGAGGAAGGCGTCCCGCTGGTCGTCTTCGCCGGCGAGGAATATGGCACCGGCTCCAGCCGCGACTGGGCCGCGAAGGGCACGCTGCTGCTCGGCATCAGGGCCGTCATCGCCGAAAGCTTTGAGCGTATTCACCGTTCCAACCTCGTTGGCATGGGCATTCTGCCCCTGCAGTTCCCCGAGGGGATGAGCCGCAAGACGCTGAAGCTCGACGGCAGCGAAGTGATCGACCTGATCGGCATCGAAAATGGCATCAAGCCGCGGATGAATGTTCTCTGCCGGATCACGCGCAAGGACGGATCGACCGAGGAAGTCAATCTGCTTTGCCGAATCGATACGCTGGACGAAGTGGAGTATTACCGCCACGAAGGTATCCTGCAGTATGTTCTGCGGAACCTTCTAGCAAGCTGATATATTTGCTTGACGCAAAACAAACGGCGGCTTTCAGGCCGCCGTTTTTCATTCACTTCTCTCTCACTGACAGGTGATTTGTCTGTGAATGGGGATTGGTTTAGTTACACCATATGCACAAACTCCGGGTCAGACAGTTCGTATTCAACGCGGCGATCGCCCTCTTTATTCTGACGGGCGCGAACGAGGCGGCCTCCGAAAGCGCCCATCAGCCGCAAATGGTGGTGGAGCTTTTCACCTCGCAAGGCTGCAGCTCCTGCCCGCCCGCTGACAAGTTCCTCGGCGAGCTTGTCCGCAACACGGATATTCTCGGCCTTTCGTTTTCGGTCACCTACTGGGATTATATCGGCTGGAAGGACGTTTTCGCGAGCGAGGCGAACGATGCCCGCCAGGACGCCTATCGCGATCATCTCCGCTCACGCTATGTGTATACTCCGCAAATGGTGATCGGCGGCGTCAAACATGTTGTCGGATCTGACCGGAGCAGCGCGGAAGCCTTGATCAAGAAGCTCAGCGGACAAATGACTCGGCTGCCGCTGGAATGGTCCTTTGACGGCGATCAGTTGAACATCGTCCTGCCGGACGGCTCGGGCGACGCGACGCTCTGGCTGTTCGATCTCGACCACGAAGAGAACATCGATATCCGCCGCGGCGAGAACAAGGGCCGGGTCGTCACCTATCATAATATCGTGCGCAAGATTCGCTCCCTCGGCCAATGGGACGGCAAGGAGAAAATCATCCGTCTCGATCTCGCCGACATCCGCGCGCAGGGCCGTGAAGGTTGCGCCCTTGTCGTGCAGCAGCGGGGATATGGCCCTATTCTCGCGGCGCTTGAAGTCTCATTTTGAGAGAAACTCCTATTTGGTTGATCCCGCTCTCGCTCTCGGGCACAATGTTCCAAAAGAAGAATAATGGTGCCCTATGACAGATAAAACAGCTCCCCTTAAACCTGCCGCAACTGTCCTACTCGTTCGCGATTGCGCGAAGCCGAGCGACAGGCTCGAAGTGTTCATGGTGGTCCGCCATCATCAGATCGACTTCGCGTCCGGTGCGCTCGTCTTTCCGGGCGGCAAGGTGGATGACGCGGATATGGACCCGGCCCTTGCCGACTTTCTGCCCGATCACGATCAGAAGGACGATCCGCTCCGCCCGTTCAAGGTTGCATCAATCCGCGAGAGCTTCGAAGAGGCGAATATTCTCCTCGCGCGGAACCGCAGCACCGGGGAGCTGGTGACCCATGAGCGGCTGCTTGATCTTTCGAAATACCGTATGCCGCTGCAAACAGGCGAGTTGCCGCTCCTTGAGATGATCCGGAACGAAAACCTTGAACTCGCGACGGACCTGCTCGGCCATTATGCGCACTGGATCACGCCGTCCTATATGCCGAAGCGCTTCGATACGCATTTCTTTATCGCCGAAGCGCCGCCGCACCAGCTTGGCGCCCATGACGGAACGGAATCGGTTGATTCGGTCTGGGTCGGGCCCAACGAGGTTCTCGAGGAAGCAGATAAGGGCCGCTATACGGTGATTTTCCCGACCCGCATGAATGTTGAGGCGCTCTGCCGCTTCGGAACTTCCGAGGATGCCCTTCTCCACGCCAAAAGACACAAGCCTTTCACGGTTGAGCCGAAGGTCGAAGTCACGGAGGAAGGCAGATTTTTGCTGATCCCGAAGGAAGCGGGCTATAGCGTCACGCGCAATCCCGTCGACAGGATCATGGACAAGTCGCGCTAAGATCGCCCCCCGCGGCGGCGCAATACTGGCTCACACCAGCAGGGAAAGGACGATCCCTATCCCTTTCGAGAGCATTGTGAAGACCGCGCGGTCTTCCGCCTCCCGTTCGGCGATCCAGCCCGAGAGAGCCGTGAGATCCGCCTTGCTGTTGCGAAGCGCCGCCGTCACGACGGCATAGTCCGCATCCCGCTCTTCAATCTCGCGCGCCTGCAGATGCTGGATCTCGCCGTAGAGGGCGGTTTTCGATTTTTCCACCATGGCAAGCTGGCGGGCGGGAAGATGCGATACATCCTGCGCGTTCAGCATATCGAGACCGGCTTGCAGCTTTTGAAGCGCCTCGGCAAATGTTTCAGTCATTGTGGCATCTCCTTATCGCCGGCTGCTGCAATTTGCCCCGCCGGCGCATCTGGCGCGGCACCCGCAAGCGCCGCGAGGGTGGATCTCGCGCCGTCGATACGTTCCTTGAGAGCGGCCGTCTCCTCGTGAAAGAGCAGGGAGCGGGACGCCGCCAGCAGGGACGCGGATGCCTCGCCCGCATTGCTCTCACGAACAGCCGTCTCAAAGGCGCTATGGGTTGCGACCATCGCGATCAGCGCGGACTGGGTTTGCGCGAGCAGCGTATCGACGGACGCTGCAAACTTCTGCAGCGTGACAAGATGCGTCACCACAGCGCGGCGCGCGATGCTACTCTCCGCCTGCGTCGTCAAATGGGCCAGACGGTCCTTCCAGACCGTGACGTTGAAGGCGATTGCGGTTGCGACAATGGAGCGAAGGCCACCCCGGCAGAGCTTCAGGCTGCGCATATCATCATCAATGTCGTTGGCCGGCGCCGTGAAGCTGCATTTGGCTGACTGATCGCTCGGCGCACCGATATCGACATAAAGCAGCAGCGCTGATTTTCGCACGGCCTCGCCCCCCTTCTCCAGGATGGGTGCGAGCCGCCGATCCCGCTCGGGCAGCAGGAAGAACTCGTCGAATAGATCGAGGTCATTGATAAGCTGATCCGATTGCAGGAGCGAGAGAGAATGCGACAGGCTGAAACTGTCGGCAGTGAGCGATTTAAGCCCCGCCGCCGCGCCGGAGACGCCAGAATAGACGGCGCTCGCGCTCTGCCCCTTGCCGATTGCCGCCAGACCCGAGACATAGCCTTCAAGGGCGGCGAGCAGATCCTGCCGCGCAGCGATATCGCGGGCGCTGAAGAGCGGCTTCAGATCCGTATCGGGCGTCCCGCCAAGCTCAAGCTGGAAGAGCAGGCTGTCGGTGAAGCCAAGGGTG
Source organism: Sneathiella sp. (assembly GCF_036844445.1). Classification (GTDB taxonomy): domain Bacteria; phylum Pseudomonadota; class Alphaproteobacteria; order Sneathiellales; family Sneathiellaceae; genus Sneathiella. The sequence continues at coordinate 498,557 of NZ_DAIUFV010000002.1, forward strand.
TTGATTTCCTCCGCAAGCTCAAATTCCTCGGCGATCACCGCAGAGAGCACCGTCACATCCTCGGCGAACCGTGTCATCTCCTCCGCAACGAACACATCCTTGACCGCCGTGCAGGCGGACGCGCCGGGCAGAATACAGATGATCAGGAGAAGTTTGCCAAGTCGGATCATTCAAGTCGTCATTCCATGGGGTCACAGCTTCTCATGTAAGAGTAAAGTGTATTTTTTCAATTAATATATCGCTATAGTTGTTTTTAGCTATAAAAAAACTGCCGGATTATGTTTCCGGCAGTCTTTTTTCAGTCACGCAGAGGCGTGGGACCCTCGCCGTCCAGCAGGTCAGGCAGAGATGCCCTCGACCATGAAGTTCGCCATGCGCCGCGAAAAGGCGGCCGGATCCGGCACCGGATCCCCTTCAATGATCCTCGCCTGATCGAGCAGCAGAAGCGCGGCGTCACTCACGGCATCGGACGCGCCATTCTGCTTCACCTTTGCGGCGAGCTTGCGGATCAGCATATGGCGCGGGTTCAATTCGAGAATGCGCAGGCTTTCCAATCCGCCGCCAAGCTGCCGGTTGGCTTTCAGGATTTTCTCCAGATGAATATCCATATCGCCGTCATCGGCCACGAGACAGACCGGGCTTCCCGTCAGCCGAGACGAGGTGCGGACATCCTTCACCTTGCCATCGAGCGCCGTTTTGAAGGCGGCGATCAGGCTGTCCATCTCGGCGTCATCCGCTTTGGGTTCAGTCTTTTCATCCGCTTCCTTCGTTGCCGCCAGCTTGTCGAGATCGGCGGCGCCGCGGGTGACGGACTTGAACGGCTTGCCGTCAAACTCGGTAATGCGGTTCAGCCAGAAGCTGTCGATGGCATCGGCGAGCAGCAACACTTCCACGCCTTTGGCCGCAAACCCTTCAAGCTGCGGGCTCGTTTTCAGCGTCTCGACATCCTCGCCGGTGATATAGTAGATCGCATCCTGCCCCTCCTTCATGCGCGAGATATAATCGGCAAGACTGGTCCGCTTCTCCGATGCGGTGCTGTTGAACAGCGCCATCTTCAGAATGCGCTCGCCGTTGACGACATCCTCATAAATGCCTTCCTTGAGAACAGCGCCGAAATTGTCCCAGAAGCTGTTGAACCCGTCGGCGTCTTTCGCGGCTTTGCGCTCCAACTCGCCCAGCACCTTCTTGATCAGGCCGCTGCGGATTTTCTGCAGGACGGGATTATGCTGCAGCATTTCCCGGCTGACGTTGAGCGGCAGGTCCTCGCTATCCACGACGCCGCGGAGAAAGCGGAGATAGGCCGGGACAAGCTCTTCGCAGTCATCGGTAATGAAGACGCGCTTGACATAGAGCTTGAGACGCGATTTCCGTTCCGGGTTGAACAAGTCAAACGGCGGATGCCCGGGCACGAACAGGAGCATTGTATATTCGATGCGACCTTCGGCGCGGCTGTGCAATGTCAGCCAGGGCGTATCGAACGCCTGTCCGACATGGCGATAGAATTCCGCATACTGCTCGTCGGTGATTTCCGATTTCGGACGGGTCCAGAGCGCGCTCGCCGAATTGAGCGTCTCCGCCTCGGCTTTCTCGCCGGTTCCCTGCAAGATCACCGGAATGGCGATATGATCGGCATAGGTCTTGACGATCTGGCGAAGCCGCACCGGCTCAAGAAATTCCTTCGCGTCCTTTCGCATGTGAAGGACGATAGTTGTCCCCCGCCCATCCCGCGTCGCGGGCTCGACCGAGAACGTGCCGCGCCCTTCCGACGTCCAGACGGTTGCCCCCTCTTCTCCCGCCCGGCGGCTGGTGACGGTGACTTTATCTGCTACCATGAAAGCGGAGTAGAAACCAACGCCGAACTGCCCGATCAGGGTCACATCCTTGGCGGCATCGCCGGTCAGCTGCTCCGAGAAGCGCGAGGTGCCCGAGCGCGCGATTGTCCCGAGATTGTCGATCATTTCCTGCTCGGTCATACCGATACCGTTATCGGCGATTGTCAGCGTGCGCGCCTTTTCATCAACAGAGATAGAGACCTTGAATTCGGGATCATCCTTGATGAGTTCCGGACGGGTCAGCGCTTCATAGCGGAGCCGGTCACAGGCATCAGACGCATTGGACACGAGCTCGCGGAGGAAGATTTCCTTCTCGCTGTAGAGGGAATGCGTCACAATATCCAGAAGCTTGGCAACTTCTGCCTGAAATTCATGTGTATGTTCTGTCATATCCATCCTGCATGTCATAAACTGCTTTGGCGTTTATATGAACAATGCAACAATATGGTTCAAGGGTAAAAGACGGACGACAGGGGGAGAGATGCGAAATCGGCCCACCCCGAGGGGCGCAATAATCGGGGCAGGCCATTCACAGATCATTATCAACTTTTCAGAGATAGAGCTGATCAGTACAGATATCATATAGGCATCTGGAACGATCGTTCAAGAATTATTTTCAAGTTTCTGCATTTTCCTGTCCGCCGCCGCGTCACATCGCGGGCGGTACCGGCGTCCTCCTGCTAAGACAAACAGCGGAGAGGGAGCTCGACATGCCTCATATCACCCTGGCGCCCGAAGAGGGCGGCTTTGCGCCGCCCAAGCCACTCTATGAACAGGTCAAATCCTACGTCCTGCAGAATATCGAAGGCGGTGGCTGGCCCGCCTATTTCCAGATACCTTCCGAGCATGCGCTGGTCCGGGAGATGGGAATTTCGCGCATGACCATTCACCGGGCATTGCGGGAGCTGACACAGGCCGGATATCTTGAGCGGATACAGGGCGTCGGCACATTCGTCGCCGCACCGAAGAAACAGCCCAAGCTCCTCGAAATCCGCGAGATCGACGATGTCATCCGCGACCGCGGCGGGCGGCATCAGTGCGATATCCATTTCCTGCAAGGGGAAGAGATCGAACCCAAGGCGGCCATCATGATGGGCATGAAGGCAGGGGAGAAGGTGTACCGCTCCTACATCGTGCATCGCGAGAACGGATTGCCGGTCATGCTGGAGGACCGCTACGTCAATCCGGCGCTGGTGCATGATTTTCTGGAAACGGATTTCCGCCAGATGACGACCGATACGTTTCTTGCCCGGAAATACGCCCAGCTCTCACATCGGCACGTGATTCAGGCCGCCGTCTCCAACGCCGAGATCAATCATTTTCTCGAACTTGACGCGACCACCGCCTGCCTCGTCATCAACCGGACGAGCTGGCTTGGCACCAGCATCATCTCTGCGGCCCGGCTTGTCCTGCCGGGCAACCGCGCGCAGCTCAGCTAGGCGACAGGCGGATCAGATCGCGGCAATCGAAGCTTTTGATGTCGCGCCCGTCTCCAACGCCTTCGCCGCCGTCTTGCCCGCCCCCTTCGCAGAGGTGGTGTAGAGATTCTTCAGAGCATCAATGACCAGCTCGCGGCTGACCGCCGGGTCCCGCCCCTGATATTTGCAGGCCGCGATGATCTGCTCGACGATAAATTTCGGCTGGTAGCAGGCAAGCTCGAAACTGTTGTTCACCTGAAGCTCTTCGATCACGATATCGAGGATATCTTCGGTAATCTCCAGCCCGCGCGATGCCCCGACCATCTTGAAGATCTCGAAATACTGCTCGCGCGTCGGCCCCACCGTCTCAAGCTTGTAGGGAATACGGCGCAGAAATGCCGGATCCATCAGATCGTCCGGCGAGAGGTTGGTTGAGAATATGACAAGCTCGTCAAACGGCAGCGAGAAGCTCTTGCCGGTGTGCAGTTTCAGATAGTCGATCCGGCTTTCAAGCGGAACGATCCAGCGATTGAGCAGGTCTTCGGGGCTGACAAGCTGGCGACCGAAGTCGTCGATGATGAAGGTGCCGTTGGACGCCTTCACATGCAGCGGTGCCTCATAATATTTGGCATGGGCGTTGAAGCTGAGATCAAGCATCTCGAGCGTCAGTTCGCCGCCCGTAATCACAACCGGTCGTTCGCACGGCACCCAGCGCCCGTCGAACTCCTCCCGGCGGAGGCCAGAACTTTTCGTCTTTTCGCTGTAGGATGCCCCGAACCGCGGCTTGTGGATGGCCGGATCGAACACCTTGATGATCTGGCCGTCGACTTCGAAACAATAGGGAATATAGATCACGTTGGCGAAGATATCCGCGACCTTTTCCGCGACTGTCGTCTTGCCGTTACCGGGCGGACCGTAGAGCAGGATACTCTTCCCCGCGTTGATGCCGGGACCCAGACGACGCACGAAATCATCAGCGATGATAAGGTTCTTGAAACTCTCCTCAATCTTCTGCTGGCTGATCCGCTCGTTGGTGATCTTCTGCTGATTGATGCGCGACTGATAGGCGGAAAGCGAGACCGGCGCCGGGCCGACATACTGGTTCTGATCCAGCGACTCGATCGCATAGCGCTTGCCCATTTCCGTCATCACATAGCGTGTTTCGGAAAAGGTCGAATTATCCACATTGCCGAGCGACTCCAGAAACTTGCGGTCGCCCGCCTCCTGAATGAGGCGATTGACGACGCCAAGCGGCAGCTTGATGGCCGCTGACATTTCCGATGCCGTCTCAAGGCTGTTCACATAGATGAGCTTGAATAGAATGCGCAGCAGGTTGGAGCTCGGGATCCCTGTGTCTTCGATGGTCTTTGGCGCGCGCGGCGCCTCGTAAACGGCACGATCAAGCTGCTCCTGGGTCAGGGCGCCAAGCGCAACGAGGTTTTCGCCAAGCCGGCCGCCATTTTCCTTCTGCCGGTGCAGGGCGATCTTTATATCCTCCGGCGTCACCAGATTCTGCGCCAACAAGATATCACCGATGAGCATTCATCTATCTCCAGTTTTCTCCCGCAATTTCCTGCCCGACGCCGGAAATGGCCGAGAATCGCAAATAGTTTCAATCCGATTGCGCCATCATAGCGTCTTTTCGTTAACGCAAGGTTATCCGCCTTTGCGAATATATGCCGTTTGCGAAGGCGCAAAAAAGCTGGTGTAATAGAGGATGATGCCGCTCCCGGTATCTGCAGCCACAGAACAGCGAGGTCCCATGTCCACCTACAAAGCGCTTCTGTCCGTCTTTTCAAAGGATCGTATCGGTCTGATTTCACTGCTGAGTGGGCATCTATTCGACAAGGGGGTCAATCTTGGCGATACCTCCTTTGCGATTCTCGGAAAGGGCTGCGCCTTTACGTCTATCATCGAAATCCCATCGGAGATTTCCGAGAGCGAACTCGCAGGCGAGCTTGCCTCGCTTGAGGGGCTGGAGCAGGCAGACGTCGATCTTCGCCGCTTCGTTCTTGACGACGTCGAAACGCCGCCAAGCCGCATCACCCATCACATCCGCTGCGAGGGGGAAGATCAGCCGGGACTGCTGGCCCGGCTGACCGAGGTCTTCATCGATTTCGAAGCAAATATCGTCCGCCTGAAATCCGACCAGGTGAAAGAGAATGACCAGACATGGTTTATCACGCTCTTCTCCGTCTATATTCCGCCCGAGCGCGCAGAGAACTGTCTCGCCGCGCTTGGCAACACGGCGGGCCTGCTCGGGCAGACGCTGACCTTCGAGGCCGAAGGCTGACGCTCAGATCTTTCGGTACAGCAGGCCGGCGAACAGAATGATATTCACGATCACCACAATCGCCGAAATGGCCGCGATGGGCTCATACTCCTCGTGCCCCGAAAAGAGCAGGAACAGCCCCACCGTCATGCCGATCACCGAGATATGCGCGAGCCAGTAGGTGACGGTGGCGAGTTTCCCCGCCGCGGCCTGCGGCCAGCTTTTGTAGACGACGCCCATCAGCGCCATCGTCACCCAGCCGAGCATATTGAGATGCGCGTGGGTCGGCATCTGGGAATGATCCGTGGATATTCCCATGTAAAGGCCAAGGCAGAGGCCGATCAGCAGATAGATAACAGATGATTTGATAAATTTTTCCGCAAGCATTTGTCTTGAACCCCCTCCAAAAAAACGACAAATGCAGAATCACGATGATTTTGCGCGAAATAGAAAGCTCCCGATCGCGAAAAAAAACAACAGAAAAATTATCTTTGTCTAATATTTTTCGGATGCCCGCTAGAGACGGTCAAACAATCTGTAGATGACATCGAGAACCGATGCGCCAAGCCGTTTCGCGCGCTCCGGGGACCAGCCGACCTCTGGAAACGGGCGGTCCGCCGTATCTTTGAACGGCATTTCGAGCGTCATCGCGAGACAGCCGAAATATTCGCTCACATGATTGACGCAGATCGACATGTTCGCCTTTCCCTTGCGCGCAATCGGATAGCCATGCTGCGTCTGGAAGTCGGGATTGACCTGCTGCCAGCTCCGCTTGAAATCGGTCAGCAGGCGGTCGCGGGTCGCATTCCAGCTCGGGATACCGTGCGCGCCGGCGATGAAATTATAGGGAAGCGCCTCATCGCCATGAACATCGAGACAGAGATTGACGCCGCTCTCGCGCATCTTCGCCCGCACATGATAGACCTCAGGGCTGCGCTCCGGGTCGGGTGCGTCCCACTCCCGGTTCAGATTGGCGCCGGCGGCATTGGTCCTGAGATGCCCGAGCCGACTGCCGTCGGGATTCATGTTGGGCACGACATAAAAGCAGGCGTTCTCCAGAAGGGCGCGGGAGACGGCATCGGCGCGATCGAGCAGGCGTTCCAGAAAACCTTCGGCCCACCATTCAGCCATGGTTTCTCCCGGATGCTGCCGGGCGATGATCCAGAAGCTTTTCTTCGCCTCGCCGGCATCGCCAATGGTGAGAAGATCAATATCCTGCCCGTGGGCGGTCAATCCGAGCGATGAATGCCGCACGAGCGGCGATTGCCCTGCGCACGCGAGCAGGTCAAGGTGCCGCTCCATCGTGTAGGGCGCGAAATAGGCATAATAGACGGTATCGCGCTCCGGCCGGTGGCGGAGGATCAACTCACCGTCCCGATAGTCCGTCGCGATCCGAAACCAGCTTTGCCGGTCATAGGAGGCGACGGCGCGATATCCGTCCCACCCTTGTGGATAGGAGGCCGCCCCCGCATTCAGGATGCGCATAACGCAATCGGTGTCTCGCGCGCCGTTCAGGCGAAAGTAGAACCACTGGAAAAAATCCGCATTCGTATCTGGCCGGATACGCAGCCGAATATCGGCGGGCGCGCGACAGTCATCGCAAATGATATTCCCGCCATCGAAGGCCGCGCTGATGCGTATCATGCGATTGCTTCCCTGATCAGAACCATTTCAGCTTCTTGAAGATAAAAATCTGCACGGCGACGAGGATCACCAGAACCCCGCAAAATATCGCGAATGCATAAGGGGACTGATCGCCCGGAATTCCGCCTACATTGATCCCGAACAGCCCCGTCAGAAACGCGAGCGGCAGGAATATCGCGGCGATAACCGACAGGATATAGAGATGACGGTTCAGCTTGTCGGCAATGATATTGGCGAGTTCGTCCTTCATAATCTGCGAGCGTTCGCGAATGGCGTCGAGATCTTCGATGTAGCGCAGGAGATGGTCGAAATTCTCCTGTAGAAGGCGGCGATGCTGCCCGTCCAGCCAGGAAAACTCGGCAAGCAGCAGCTGGCCGATGGCATCTCGCTGCGGCGCTATATAGCGGCGAAGCTTGATCGCGGTCTTGCGGATGCTGATGATCCGCTCCCGCAAGGAACTGTCAGGATCTTCAAGGATCCTCTCCTCGACATCGTCGGTTTCGTCATCGAGATCGGCGATCAGGGACGTCATGCCATCGGAGAGCCGTGCGAGCAGCAAATTGACGAACTCGCCCGGGTTGCGCGGCCCCTTGTTTGCGCTGATCCGCTCTTCGACGTCAAAGATCGCCATCGAATTCCGCAGCTGCACGCTGATAATCCGCGTCTTGTCGATCCACAGGCGGATGGACACCATATCTTCGGGATCGGCATTTTCATCATGGTTGATGCCGCGAAGGATCAGAAGCGCGCCATCATTAATCTCCGCCATACGCGGCCGGGTTTCCTCGGCGAGCAGGGCATCAACGACAAAGGGATCGAGTGACGAAATTTCCCTGTCCAGCCACAACCGCGCATCGGGGTGCTTTCCGTCAAGGTGAACCCATGCGAGCACATCGCGCCGGAGCTCCCTCCCGATGACCCGGTCGCTGACGGGCTTCCCCCCGCCCTCACCGTCGAGATCATAGGCAAGCAGGATAGGACCGCTCATTTCCGCGCTTCCCGACAACCGATGGATGCAACATCGGCACCGCCGCCGTCAAGGCGCGGCGGGATCAGAGAAATGTTGTAGTCAGGCGCAGCCACTCGATTATCCCCCCCGGTTCACAGGAGGATAATACTTCGAACCGGCTGCTTGGCTATCATTTTTCTGACGCACGCCGCTGCAGGGCGTCCTGTCAGCGCTGCAGCTCCACCATCAGTTCCGGATATTTCGAGACGAGACGCAGCAGGTTATTCATCGACTGCGAGATGGTGACTTTACCCGTCTCATATTTCTGAAAGGCATTTGGTCCGCCGCCAAAAATCTGGCCGGCGCGACGCTGCGACAGATTGAGCCTGGTTCTGAGATCGCGGATTTTGTCGGGCGTCATCACACCGAGATATTCCGCCTTCAGTTCCGCCTTGACGCGTTCCACCTCTTCCCAGGCGCTCTCTTCAACCATCCCCTCGCCGCAATCGGCGTTGGTGCAATATAATCCGGGGAGATCGACGTAACTTTGTAAATGTTTATAATCAATTGCATAAGTGCGGATTTGACGTTCGACGTCTCCGCCGCATAATGGACAGGCCATACTCTTCCTCAACCAGAAAAATTAACGATTATTAATGACGCGGGTTGGTATCAACAGACTATGGCACCATTATGGCGTCGAAATGTTAATTTTCCCTATCGCCCACAGGCGCCCCGACGACTGGCCTACCGCCCGGCGCAGCCTAAGCCGCCGGATTTAATCGACGCCTTGCATCTATATGTAATATACGCTACATAAATAGAACGAGCAAAATCAATAGAGGCAAGGCCATGGATCAACCCGCAATCCCGCGGCCCCGCGGCAGGCCGCGCCGCTTTAATCCCGAGGCGGCGGTCGCGACCGCGCAGCGGCTCTTTCATGCGCGCGGTTATGACGCTGTGAGCGTCGCCGACATTACCGCCGCGCTTGGCATCAATCCGCCGAGCTTTTACGCGGCATTCGGAAGCAAGGCCGGCCTCTACAAGCAGGTGCTTGAACGCTACGCACATACCGGCGTGGTTCCATTCCGCGAATTGCTGCGCAGCGACCGCCCGGTCGCCGACGCGCTCGCAGAGCTGCTTGAACAGGCGGCCCGCCTTTATGCCGCCGACCCGGAGACGACCGGCTGCCTCGTCCTTGAAGGAACGCGGTGTATCGATGCGGAGGCCCGCGAAGCCGCGCGAAACTTTCACCTTGCGAAAGAAGAAGCACTTCGCGGCTTTATCGCGGCGCGGCACCCGGAAGCGGCGGGCCGGCTCACATCCTTCGTCAGCACAACGATGGCCGGTCTCTCCGCCATGGCGCGGAACGGCTATGGGCTCGAGCGCCTTCTCGCCTCTGCCGAGGTTGCGAGCTGCGCAATCAGAGAAGTCCTTTCCACCAGCGAGGAGCACCCCTCATGATGCAAAAAGAAGCAATCTTCCCGAGCGGGCGGCACGCCCTTTATGAAAAGCATCGATATTCGGCGGCGCTACGTTCGGGCGACCTTCTGTTCGTCTCCGGCCAGGTCGGGAGCCGGAACGATGGAAGTCCCGAGCCGGACCTCACCCGCCAGATCAGCCTCGCCTTCGAAAATCTGAAAGCCGTGCTGGCGGCCGCCGGCTGCACCTTCGATGACATCATCGATCTCACCACCTTCCACACCGATCCCGAGACACAGATCGGCGCGGTTATGGACGTGAAGAATGACATCTTCAAGGCCGCCCCCTATCCCAACTGGACTGCCGTCGGGGTTAACTGGCTCGCGGGGTTCGATTTCGAGATCAAGGTGATTGCACGCATCCCCGCTTCCCAATGAGGAGCCCCCGTTCTGATCCCCCGAATGATACCGCCGTCACACAAAAGACTATTATTGTATTGGTAACTACATAATGCATTGACCAGAAGACCTCCAGCCATATTAATGTAGCGCTCGCTATATAAATATGATTGGAGAATCTCATGACCAGCTTTCAAGGAAAATCGGCACTCGTCCTCGGCGGCAGCCGCGGGATCGGGGCGGCAATCGTCCGGCGGCTTGCCGCCGATGGTGCAGAGGTGACCTTCACCTATTTCGGCGCGCGGCAGGCGGCGGAGCAACTCGCAAATGAGACCGGCAGCACGGCCGTGCTCACCGACAGCGCCGATCGCGATGCGGTCATTCGGCGGGTGCGCGAGAGCGGCCCGCTCGACGTGCTCATCGTGAATGCCGGAGTCGCCGTTTTCGGCAATGCGCTTGACCTCGATCCCGACGCGATCGACGAGATGCTGAAGATCAATGTGCATGCCCCCTATCACGCCGCGGTCGAAGCTGCGCGCCTGATGCCGGAAGGCGGACGGATTATCGTCATTGGCTCGGTCAACGGCGACCGCGTGCCGTTCGCCGGCATTGCCGCCTACGCGCTCAGCAAGTCGGCACTACAGGGAATGGCCCGCGGCCTCGCCCGCGATTTAGGGCCGCGCGGGATCACGGTCAACGTCGTTCAGCCGGGCCCCATCGACACTGACGCCAATCCCGCCGACGGGCCAATCCGCGACCTGCTGCACAGCTTCATGGCCATCAAGCGCCATGGCCGGGCCGAAGAGGTCGCTGGGATGGTCGCCTGGCTCGCGGGACCGGAAACGGATTTCGTGACTGGCGCAATGCACACGATCGATGGCGCCTTCGGCGCGTGAGGAGGGGAAATCGGGGACACTCCCAGCGCTTAGAAAATTGATTTTATGTATGAAATTTTTGAAATATGGAGCGGGCGATGAGATTCGAACTCACGACCCTAACCTTGGCAAGGTTATGCTCTACCCCTGAGCTACGCCCGCTCGAGCGGCAACATCGGTTGCGAGGCGGGATAATACGTAAATACCCTTCGATTGCAAGCGCGATTTTCGAAATTTTCCGCTTTTGGCATTTCTTTATTTTAACCCGGGCCGAGAGCGGCTACTTTCCTCGCAGTAGGAAAGCAAAGGGAGAAGAGAAAATTGCCTGCAACACCTGAAGATTTGTTGGCGAGACTGGATGAACTCGGAATCAGTCATGAAACCCATCATCACGTCGCGGTTTTCACCGTCGAGGAAGCGCAGGAGCATACCGGCCATCTGCCGGGCGGGCATTGCAAGAATCTGTTCCTGAAGGACAAAAGCGGTGACCTCTACCTGGTCGTCTGCCTGCAGGAAACTGCCGTTGATCTGAAAGCCTTTCGCCCGCTGGTCGGGGCAAAGAACCTGAGCTTTGGCAAGCCGGACCTGCTTTATGAGACGCTCGGCGTCGAACCGGGCTCGGTTACGCCATTTGCGCTGATCAACGACAGGGAGCGGGTCGTTGAGGTCATTCTCGAGAAACGGATGATGGATCATGAGTATCTCAACTATCATCCGCTTATCAACACCATGACCACGCGCATCACCCCGGCCGGCCTTCAGACCTTCATCGACGCCTGCGGCCACCGGACGCGGGTCCTTGAACTGCCGGAGAGACAGATTGCCGACGCGTCTTGATTGTTAGTGCAACCGGCCTACATCATCGAGAGGACCACTTAACAAAAGTGCCGGATGGTGTTATCCCATGGAGAACGCATCGGCTAGTCCGCAAATGCACTCCTTCTGAAAATAAACGGATTTGGTAACAGCACTGATGGAAACCCTGATTAACAAGAGCGCCGAGGCGGGCGATGATCTGATTCTGGACGGCTCGACGCAGACCTTCATGGAAGATGTCGTGGAGGAGAGCAAGCAGCGGCTTGTTCTTGTCGACCTCTGGGCGCCGTGGTGCGGTCCCTGCCGCCAGCTCGGCCCGATTATTGAAAAAGTGGTCAAGGACGCAAAAGGGGCTGTCCGCCTCGTCAAGGTTGATATCGATCAGCATCCCCAGATCGCGCAGAGTTTGCAGGTGCAGTCTATTCCTGCGGTCTTCGCCTTCAAGGACGGCCGTCCTGTCGATGGCTTCATGGGCGCGCTGCCGGAAAGCAAGGTGAAGGAATTCGTCGAGCACCACGCAGGCCCGATCGGCCCCTCCCCCATCGAGCAGGCCTACGAAGCTGGAACCAGTGCGCTTGAGGCCGGCGAAACCGACGTTGCGCTGACAGCCTTTGCTAAAATCCTTGAAGCGGACCCCGAGCATGTCGGCGCCAAGGCGCAGCTTGCCAAAGTTTATGTCAAGCTTGGCGAGATCGACGCCGCGAAAAGTCTGATCGACACGATCGACGAAAGCAAGAAATCAGCGCCCGAAGTCAGTGCCGCGATGGCGGCCATCTCGATTGCCGAGAATGCAGTGAACGCCGGCGAGCTCGAGCCGCTGCGCCAGAAGGTCGAGGCGCAGCCGGATGATCTTGAGGCGCGCCTTCAATATGGTCGCGCCCTCGTCGGTGGCGGCAACTATGAGGCGGGCGGCGAAGAATTTCTCGAGATCATCCGCCGCGACCGCGAGTGGAACGAAGCCGCCGGCCGGCAGGAGCTGCTCAAGCTGCTCGACCTTCTTGGCGCCACCAACCCATTGACAAAGAGCCTGCGACGCCGGCTCTCATCTCTGCTCTTCTCATGACTGACACGGGCGCGACTATGGGACTTGACGAATTCCCACCGGTACTGCCGATTTTCCCGCTGTCCGGCGCGCTCCTTCTCAGCAACGCTCATCTGCCGCTCAATATTTTCGAGCCCCGCTATCTCGCCATGGTGCAGGACGCCATGGCGACCAATCGCCTGATCGGCATGGTGCAGCCGCGCGATCCGAACTCGCGGCTGATGACGCCCGAGATCTTCCATATCGGCTGCGCCGGCAAGATTTGCGAATATGGCGCACTGCCGAACGGCATGCTGCGCATCACCTTGGAAGGGCTCTGCCGTTTCGAGGTGATTGAGGAACTAGACGTCACGACGCCCTATCGCCAGATCAAGGCGGCATACGGGAAGTTCCGCCATGACCTTGAACCTTTGCGGCGCAACAGCGTTGACCGTCAGGCGCTGCATGAGACGCTTCGGCATTTCCTTGAATTCGAGGACGGCGGCGACGACTGGCAGACCCTCGACAATCTCGAAGATGACAGCCTGATCAACTCGCTTGCCATGATCTGCCCGTTCTCGCCCGTGGAAAAGCAGGCGCTTCTGGAGGCTGAAGACGTCTGCAGCCGGGCAGAACTTCTGATCAGCCTGCTGCAAATGATGATCCAGCAGGTGGAAACGCACCGTACCTTGCAATAATCCCTGCGTGAAAGAGCCTTTGATGACCGACAACAAGACACTCGCTGTTGATCCGAAACTTCTTGAGATCCTTGTCTGCCCGCTGACCAAGGGGCCGCTTATTTTTGATCGTGAGAAGAGCGAACTCGTCAGCAAGTCGGCGGGGATCGCCTATCCGATCCGCAACGGCATTCCGATCATGCTGGTCGAAGAGGCGCGCGAACTGGATATCGCGGAAGGGGCATGACGGGCGAGATTTACGATCAGGCGGGTCGGCCCAAAGTCACCGAGGTGCGCCTGAAAAGCCAGGAAAAAATTCTCTCCATCGCCTTCGCGGACGGCCAGACTTTTCAGTTTCCGGCGGAATTCCTGCGCGTTGAAAGCCCCTCCGCCGAAGTGCAGGGCCATGGTGCAAGCCAGAAGCAGATCGTTGCGGGGCGCCGCCATGTCGGCATCATGGGGCTGGAGCCGGTCGGGAACTACGCCATCCGGATAAAATTCGACGATCTGCACGACACAGGGCTGTTCTCGTGGAGTTATCTTTATGAACTCGGCCTGAAGCAGGAGACGCTCTGGGCGACCTATCTCGACAATCTCGCGAAGGCGGGCCTCAGCCGCGACCCGTAAGGCAGCGAAGGCGGCGCTATAAAGTCTCCCCGCGAAGAAGCCGCGGCAGCTCCCCGACCGTGCCGCGGGCATGTTCCATGAAAAATCCTTTGAGGCGCGGCATGCGGTTCACGGCGGCAAGTCCGAGCCGGCGCGCCGCGCGAACCGGTGCAAGCTGATTGACGAACAGCCGGTTCAGCCCGTCGGTAATCGCAAGGAGGGTAATGCTGTCGAACCGGCGCCAGCGCTGATAGTCCTCCAGCACCATCGCCCCGCCAATGTCCTGACCGAGCCGCGCGGCATTAATGACAACCTCGGCAAGGGCCGCGACATCGCGAAGGCCGAGGTTCAGCCCCTGCCCCGCAATCGGATGCATGCCATGCGCCGCATCCCCGATCAGGGCGAGCCGCTCCGCGACGTAGCTTTCCGACTGATGCAGGGAAAGCGGATAGCTCCAGCGTGGACCGACGACTTTGAGCGCGCCGAGATAGTCGCCGAAGCGCTTGCTCATCTCGCGCTGAAACGCCGCATCGGAAAGCCCCATGATGATCTTTGCCCGATCGGTTTGTTCCGTCCAGACGAGGGAGGAACGATTTCCCGTCATCGGCAGAATGGCGAAGGGACCGGGGCGCAGGAATCTCTCCTGCGCGACGCCGTAATGCGGGATTTCATGGGCGACCGTGCAGACGATCCCCGTTTGATCATAGGACCAGCCGACCGTTTTGATGCCAGCGGCGCGCCGCACCGGCGAGCCGCGCCCATCGGCCGCGACGAGCAGCCGCGCCTGAATGGTTTCACCGCTCGCGAGCGTTGCGGTAACGCCCGAGGCGTCCCGCGAGATCGCGCGATAGCTCGCAGGCGCCATGATCGAGAGCGTCGGCACTTCACCTGCACGCCGGTAAAGCGCCTCGCGCATATGCCGGTTCTCAACGATATCGCCAAAGGGTTCATCGCCGAGCTGGCGGTGATCGTAATGGAGGAAGAGTTTTGACGGGCCATCGGTGATGCGGATATCCAGCATCGGCTGGTTTTCCCGCACATATTGCCAGATACCCAAGGCAATAAGCAGGTTGCGCGACGCATGGGCAATCGCCGAGACGCGCCCGTCAAACGTCGCGTCAAGGAGATCCGCCGGCTTTTCCCGCTCAAGCACCACGACGCGGAGGCCCGCCGAGGCCGCGGCAATGGCGAATGGCAGACCGTTCAGCCCGCCGCCAATCACGAGTATATCTGTTTTGATCGTCTGTTCCGTCATAAATCCGCCGCCCGATGATTAGTTTGTCGGCCGTCTTGCCACGACATGGATATAGTCCTAAGCTTCGCGCATGGCAAAACCCTGGCACGACATGACGGCCCTCGAACTTGGGCATCTTATAGAGAAAGGATCGATTGATCCAATTGATCTTGCGCAATATTTTCTCGGGCGGATCAAAACGGCGGACCCGCAGTCGAAAATATATGTCCGCCTGACGGAAGAGCGGGCGCTCGGTGAAGCAAGGGCTGCGGCACGTCGCGCAAAACAGGGCGTCAGGCTGAGCCCGCTCGATGGCGTGCCGATTTCCTGGAAGGATCTGTTCGATACCGCCGGGGTCGCGACGGAAGCCGGCACGAAGCTGCTGGAGGGACGCACCCCTGAGACCGATGCGGCCTGTCTCGCGCGGGCGACGCGCGCCGGCCTTGTCTGCCTTGGCAAGACCAGCATGCCGGATGTCGCCTTTTCCGGGCTTGGCATCAATCCCTGGACCGGCATCACGCCTAATCCCTATGACACGGAAACGGAGCGGGTCGCGGGCGGCTCCTCAACCGGCGCGGCGCTCTCGGTGGCAGAGGGGCTTGCCCCCGCCGCTATCGGATCGGATACCGCAGGCTCGGTGCGCATTCCGTCCGCCTGGTGCAATCTCACGGGGTTCAAGCCGACATTTGGGCGCATTTCACTGCAAGGCGCCGTGCCGCTTTCCTACACGCAGGACAGTGTCGGCCCGCTTACGCGCGATGTCGCCGATGCAGCTATCCTTTACAGCATTCTCTCCGGTACGCCTGCTGTTGACCTCAAAGGCGTATCGCTGAAGGGGGTGCGTATTTTACGCGCGACCAGCCAGTTCGACGAGGTAAGCGATCCCGCGATTACCGCGCAAATTCGCAAGGGGCTTGCCCTGCTTAAAGCCGCCGGTGCGGAGGTCATCGACGGCCCTGCTCCTGCGCTCGATGAAATGGCGGCGCTTTCCGCAAAGTTCGGCACGCCCGCCTCTATCGAAGCCTGTATGATGTATCGTGACCTGATCCGGGAAAAGCCGGGCGATATGTACGGCCCCATCGCCGAGCGCATTCTCGCTGCCGAGAAATTTTCCGGAACCGATATCGCCGCACTCTACCGCGGTATGGAAAAACTCACGCGCGCGTATCTCGAACAAACCGCCGGCTTCGACCTTGTCGCCGGCCCGACAGAGCCGCAGCATCCCCCCGCCATCGCGCCGCTCCTCAACGATCCCGCCCATATCGGCCGCACGATGGTAATGCCCATTCTGCTGACGCGCTTCGCCAATTTGCTGCGCCTTTGCGCAATCAGCCTTCCTTGCGGCAGGGATCAGGGGCTGCCCGTTGGCCTTATGCTGATGGCGCCAGCCCATTCGGAAGGCAAACTCCTCCGTCTCGCCGCCGCTGCCGAGCAGGCGCTCGCGCCGTTAAATGTCTAATAATTATGCAAAGTCTCGGACTTGATTAAAATTTAGGCAGATTGCCGCGACTTATCGCTCCCCTCGTTCGCCTGCAAATTTTCAACATTCTGATTCTAAAAGGGAATTCATTTCCGCCCTAATTTGGCACGGGTCTTGAAAAACAAGGCCTGAAGCCGGGCATATCGCCCCGGCCAGTAAGAGCCAAAGAGGGAAGCATCATGAAGCTGGTTATGGCTGCCAAAAAGTCTTGCAGACCGGACGCCGGGCGCGACGCCTGGACGCCTTCCGGTCCGGGCGGGCTCGCGGCATTTGAAGGTACGGGCACGCGTCATTGGAAAGGCCATACGGAGACCCACCGCAGCGCGGACCACGCCTTTACCTTTTCCTCCGAGTTTAAAACCGAAATTTTTGTTCCAGACATGCAAATAAAGGCCCGTATCCGTGCGGCCGAAATAAACGCAGATGCGCTCCAGGAGAATATTGATGCGTAGATCAACATTAATGAAAACAGCCGCAACAACCGCCGCCGCCTTTGCCCTGATCGGCGCCGCGCCGGCCGCAGCGGAGGTCGACGTCGAGACGGCCTATATCCTCAACACCTTCTCGTTCCTGATCAATGGCGCACTCGTCATGTGGATGGCAGCAGGGTTCGCGATGCTGGAAAGCGGCCTCGTCCGCTCCAAGAACACGGCGACGATCTGCCTCAAGAACATCGCCCTCTACTCTGTCGCCGGCCTGACCTTCTACGTCATCGGCTACAATCTGATGTATATGGATGTGAGCGGCTATATCGGCACCTTCAGCCCGTTCTGGGGACCTGATGACAGCGAAGCGCTCGCTGGCACCTTTACGGCCGATGGCTATTCCTCCTCGTCCGACTGGTTCTTCCAGATGGTATTCGTCGGCACGGCGGCATCCATCGTTTCAGGAACGCTCGCCGAGCGGACGAAGCTTTGGGGGTTCCTTGCCTTCGTGGTTCTGCTTACGGTTATTATCTATCCGATCCAGGGTTCCTGGACGTGGGGCGGCGGCTGGCTGTCGGAGCTCGGCTTTTCCGATTATGCCGGCTCGACCATCGTGCACTCCGTTGGCGGCTGGGCGGCTCTGACCGGCGCAATCATTGTCGGCGCGCGCAAGGGGAAATATGGTGCGGACGGCCGGATCAACCCGATCCCGGGCGCAAATCTGCCGCTCGCAACGCTTGGCACCTTCGTTCTCTGGCTCGGCTGGTTCGGTTTCAACGGGGGCTCCGTGCTCGCGCTTGGGAGTGCCGCCGCTGTTATTGAAATGGCCAATGTGTTCGCGAACACCAACATGGCCGCCGCGGGCGGTGTCGTTGCCGCAATGATCGTGACGCAGCTTCTCTATAAGAAGGTTGACCTCACCCTTGCCCTCAACGGCGCCATCGGCGGCCTCGTCTCCATCACGGCGGAGCCGGCTGATCCCACCATCGGCATGGCAATCCTGATCGGCGCCGTCGGCGGTGTGATCATCGTGCTCGCCGTCCCGCTGCTCGACAAGCTGAAGATCGACGACGTTGTTGGCGCCATTCCGGCTCACCTTTTCTGCGGTATCTGGGGGACGATCGCGGTCACCTTCTCGGATGCGGACGCAACCCTCTACGCGCAGCTCGTTGGTATCGTGAGCGTCGGGGCGTTCGTCATCGTCGTCAGCTCGGCCTGCTGGCTCCTGCTCAAATATACAATCGGGATCCGCGCGCATGAAGAGGACGAACTTCTCGGCCTCGACAAGGCGGAACTCGGGCTCGAAGCCTACCCCGAGTTCGGTCAGGGAACCCAGGCGCTCTGAGCGCGTCCCAATCAGACCTCGCGCCAGGCAACTTGCGCGGGGTCTCTCCACCAAGCCCGGATTTCTGACCTTCCAAGCGTCGAAATTCGGGCTTTTCATTGTCCCCCTCCCAAGCCGCTTGTGTCGCCCCCGCGATTCCCTTAAGTTTCGGGATCAAATAACCCCTCAGAGCGGTATTCAGGGTAAATGATCAATTCGGACCTCACATATTTGCGCGACTCGCCCTTCGGCGCGCTGCGCACTCTGCTCGACCCGCTCGCGCCGGCGCCGGGGCTCACACCGGCGCTGCTGACCATCGGCGAGCCGCAGCATACGCCGCCGCAGCTTATGATCGATGCGTTGCGGGCAAATGAGCATCTATACGGCAAATATCCGCCGATCGACGGCACGCCCGAGCTTCGCCGCGCCATCACGGGCTGGCTTGCGCGGCGCTTTGCGCTGCCGGAAACGATGCTGGATGCGGACCGCAATATCGCCCCGGTGAACGGCACGAAGGAAGCGCTCTATATGATCGCCTCCATTATCACCGACCGCGCGCCAAGCGGATCGCCAAAGCCCGCAATTCTGATGCCGACGCCCTACTACCACGTCTATCACGCCGCGGCGATCATGGCCGGCGCCGAACCCGTTTTCCTTCCCGCAGGACGCGAGAGCAATTTCTTTCCCGATCTGGAAGCGCTGGATCCCGCGCTGCTGGACCGCACCGCTGCCTTTTATTTGTGCACCCCGTCAAACCCGCAAGGGACGGTCGCCGGCGCGGCGTATCTTGGAAAAGCCCTCGATCTTGCCAGGAAGCACGGCTTTTATCTGATCGTCGATGAGTGCTATTCGGAAATCTATGACGCGACGCCGCCCGTCGGCATCCTCGAAATCTGCCGCGACAGGGGCGGCGCGCTTGATCATGTGATCGCCTTCCACTCGCTCTCAAAGCGATCGAGCGCGGCGGGGCTGCGCTCGGGCTTTTGCGTCGGGGAAGCCTCCCTCATCAAGACGTTTTTGCATCTTCGCAGCTTTTCGGGCGCAACGTCCCCGCTTCCGGTCTGCGCCGCCGCCACCGCGCTCTGGAATGACGATGCGCACGTCGAGGAAAACCGTGCCCTTTACCGGCGGAAATTTGATATCGCGGAAGAAATTTTCGGATCGCGCTTCGGCTTTTACCGCCCTGAAGGCGGCTTCTTCCTCTGGCTCGATGTCGGCGACGGGGTGGAGGCGGCAAAACGTCTCTGGACGAAGGGCGCGGTGCGCGTGCTTCCCGGGCGGTATCTGAGCGTCGCCGGGCCGGACGGGATCAATCCGGGCGATCCCTATATCCGCGTCGCGCTGGTCGCACCGCCCGACGAGAGCAAAGAGGCTTTAACTAGACTGGCCAATAGCCTATAGAATATCCGTATGATGTTAAAATCTAAAAGCTCGAAATCAGTTTCCATATTACCCAGCGGTAGCGTTGATTTTCTACAAAGACGGGCGGTTGAGCTCGGCGGATTTGCCCTGCTGGTCCTCGCCCTTATCTGCACCCTCGCGCTGATCACCTATTCATCGGCCGATCCCAATTTCAATCACGCGACCTCGAACCCGCCGAGCAATCTGCTCGGCAGCGGCGGGGCGCATCTCGCCGACCTGTTGCTGCAAACGCTCGGGCTTGGGTCAATCGCACTCATTCTCGGCCTGCTTGCCTGGTCGTGGCGCGTGATGTCGCATCGCGGCCTGCGCTGGGGATGGATGCATCTCGCCGCCCTTCCCTTCGGCGTTTCCCTAACGTCCGCGACGCTCGCCGCCCTTCCCGTTGCCGCGGGCTGGCCGCTCAATTCCGGTTATGGCGGAATAGTCGGAGAGGTGATTTTCAACACCCTCACCCTTATGGGGTTGAAGGTGGGCGTTCATATCCATCCGGCCATACTGGGGCCGCTTCTGCTGCTCTTCACGCTGGTCGTGCTGCTCTTTTCCTTTGGCGTCTCCTTCCGGGAATGGCGCGCTGTCGGCCGGGCGATCGGCGCTGTATTCCGGACAATCGTGACGACGCCGGCGATGGTCCGGAAATTCAGCTTCCGGTCCGTCCTTGCCGATGACGACACGGCGGAGCCGGCCGTGCAGGAGGCTGCGCCGCGCAAGAAGCGGTCACTTCTCAAGAAAGAAAAGCCGCAGCCGCCTGTCCGCAAGGCGGCCGAGCCGCAGATCGAGCCGCGCAAGGCGACGGCCGCCGTCGGCAAGCGCGTGGATGCCGAGCGCCAGCCCGTGCTTGATCTTGGACCTGCCGGTGAATATCAGCTTCCGCCGCTCGATCTTCTCGCTCTCCCCGATGCCAAGCTGGTCTCAAAGCCGGTCAGCGAGGAAGCTCTCTCCAAGAACGCGCGGCTGCTGGAATCCGTGCTTGATGATTACGGCATCAAGGGCGAAATCAGCCGTGTCCGTCCGGGTCCGGTCGTGACGCTCTATGAACTGGAACCCGCGCCGGGCCTGAAAAGCTCCCGCGTCATCGGCCTTGCCGACGACATTGCCCGCTCGATGAGCGCGATCTCGACCCGTATCGCCGTTATACCGGGGCGCAATGCCATCGGGATCGAGCTTCCGAACCAGCGGCGCGAGACCGTTTATTTGCGCGAACTGCTCTCGGCGGCCGCCTATGAGAGCACCAATTCGAAACTCACGCTCGCGCTCGGCAAGGATATCGGCGGTGATCTCGTCGTTGCCGATCTCGCCCGCATGCCGCATCTTCTGATTGCGGGGACGACCGGCTCGGGTAAGTCGGTCGCCGTCAATACGATGATCCTGTCGCTGCTCTACCGCCTCTCGCCGGAGGAGTGCCGTTTCATCATGATCGATCCGAAGATGCTGGAGCTTTCCGTCTATGACGGCATTCCGCATCTGCTGGCGCCAGTCGTCACCGAGCCCGGCAAGGCCGTTGTGGCGCTGAAATGGGCGGTCAAGGAAATGGAAAGCCGCTACAGCAAGATGGCCGAGCTTGGCGTTCGCAACATCGACGGCTACAACCAGCGCATCCGCGAGGCGCAGAAGAAGGGCGAGGTACTGAAACGCACCGTGCAGACCGGCTTTGATTCCGCAACCGGCGAGCCCGTCTTTGAAGAGCGCGCACTCGATACCGATCCGCTGCCGATGATCGTGATTATTGTCGATGAGATGGCCGATCTCATGATGGTCGCGGGCAAGGATATCGAGGTCGCGATCCAGCGTCTCGCGCAGATGGCCCGCGCCGCCGGGCTGCATGTCATCATGGCAACGCAGCGCCCGTCCGTCGACGTCATCACAGGCACGATCAAGGCGAACTTCCCGACCCGCATCAGCTTCCAGGTGACTTCAAAAATCGACAGCCGCACCGTCCTTGGCGAGCAGGGCGCGGAGCAGCTTCTCGGGCAGGGCGACATGCTCTACATGCCGGGCGCGGGGCGCGTGCAGCGCGTGCATGGCCCGTTCGTCTCGGACGAGGAGGTCGAACAGGTTGTCAGCTTCCTGAAATCGCAGGGCGAGCCGGACTATAAGCAGGAAGTCACCGAGGAGGATCAGGGCGATTTCGACGGCATGATGGGCGATGGCGGCGGGTCGGGCGATGAGCTTTACGACCGCGCCGTTGAACTGGTGTGCCGGGAGAGAAAGGCCTCCACCAGCTTCGTCCAGCGGCATCTGCAGATCGGCTATAACCGCGCCGCACGGATCATCGACCAGATGGAGAAGGAGGGTGTCATCAGCGCCGCCAACCATGTCGGGAAACGCGAAGTGCTGGCGCGCGATATCGACAGCCGCGAATATTGACCCCCGTTAAAGACTGGCAATTTCCGGCGGCCTTTCCCATATCAGGGGAAATGGACATTTAACCAAAGCAAGAGACATGCGTTCTATGCCAAAACCGCTCTATTTCCTGTTCGCGCTCGTGATGATGGCGATCAGCGCAGCCCCGTCCCATGCGGCGCTTACCGAGGCCGACAAGGCGCAAATCGCGCGGGTGGAGGCGTATCTTGACACCCTCAAGACCTTCAAGGCGGATTTCCTTCAGATCGATTCTGCGGGCGGTATTGCGCAAGGTGATGTCTACATGCGCAAACCCGGCCGCATGCGCTTCGAATATAAGCCGCCCGCCCAGATACTCGTGGTGGCGGACGGGCTCTGGCTGGTCTTTCACGACAAGGAGCTGAAAGAGACAACCCGCCTGCCGCTAATGGCAACGCCGGTCAGCATTCTGCTGAAGGAAAATGTCTCCCTCAGCGGCGACGTCACCGTGACGGATGTGCAGCATGCAGGGGAAACGCTGCGGCTCACCATCATCGATACCGACAATCGCGATGAAGGCAGCATCACGCTCATCTTCACGGACAAGCCGTTCGAACTTCGTCAGTGGCTCGTCACCGATGCGCAAGGTCAGGTCACCAGCGTCAGCCTCGGCAAGATCGAGAAGAACATCAAGCTGAAGGCCGAACTCTTCACCTTTTTCGACAGCGACTATGAATAGACATGAAGTGATCATCCGATCCATGTTAAACCGTCGATGATGATCAGGGGGCAGTGAACGACCATGGATTTCGAGACCGATGAGGACGAGGATTTTCCGGATATCGAGGACTATCCCACATTACGATCGGTTATCCGCTTCAACAAACTGATCCCGAGCGTCGCCTGGTTCGCCGCGGCGGGAGAGCCGCTCGGCCGCTCCGCGCTGCAGACGGCGCGTGAGTATATGAACAATCTCGGCTTTCCGGACGCATTTGTGGCGGAAGTTGAAAGCTGGGAGGATGCCGCCTATGCCGCCGGCAATCCCGAGTTCAACAGCGACTGGTGGGAGGCGGAGGAGCAGCTTCGCATGACGCTGACCGACGCCGCGCTCGAACTGATGAGCGAGGAGGACCTCTCGCTCGCCCTCACCCATGTCTCCGCGACGGCCTCCAAGGTCATCACGCGCGCCATCGACGGCCTCGCCGAGGAGGCAGAGCTCGAGGATGACGAACTTATCCGCGCCGTCATCGGCTCGGCGGTGCAGGCCTGCCATCAGGCCGCGCTTGTCCTTGCCGCCGGCGAAGAGGCGGATCATCCTTTCGCGCTCAAATACCGTCTGTTTGAACAGGGCCACTGGCCGATTGCCATCACCGGCAGCAGTTTTCACATCCTATAGGATCCACATGGGACAGCGTCCATGACCGCGACATACAGCGCTCCCGCCCGCTCATACGGCGTTCTGCAACAGGATCAGTCCAGCTCCCCGCACGAGGACATTGCCGAACAGATTCGCCGTCTCGGCTACGCCATTCTCGATTCCGGCTTCTCTGATGCGGAACTCGCCGTGATATCCGGGGATTTCAACCGGATGCGGGACAGCTACATCCGCAAATGGGGCGAGGAGAATTTACGCGGCGCCAATGAACTGCACACGATACGGGCGGCGGTCACGCATGGCGGTCCGTCGTTTCTGCGGCTGATCATGAATCCGGAACTGCATGCCGTTATCCGCCTTCTGATCCCCGGAAAATATTTCCTCAACCAGCAGAACGGCATCATAAATCCGCCGGGACAGACCTACAGCCAGGCGATCTGGCATCGGGACCTGCCCTATCAGCATTTCACGACCAGTACGCCGCTCGCAGTCAACGCGCTGTTCTGCGTCGATGACTTCACAGCCGAAAATGGCTCAACCTTCGTGCTGCCGGCGTCGCATAAAAGCGCCGCCTTCCCGTCCGAGACCTATATCCGCAAGCACGCCCTGCAAGTGGAAGCGAAGGCGGGGCAATATATCCTGCTCGATTGCATGACCTTCCACGGCGGCGGCTTCAACCGCACCCAAAAAGAGCGCCGCGCCGTCAATCATGTGTTCAATATTCCCTATTTCAAGCAGCAGATCGCGCTGCCGGCGAACATGAGCGCCGACGGGCTGAGCGACGCGGAAAAGGAAATGCTCGGCTTTACGTTTCAGGAACCCGCCTCGCTTGACGCCTATCTCGCATCGCGGATCGGGAAATAACGCACCGCCGCCCTATTGGGCTTTATCCCGCCGATGTTCAGATGCTAGAAGAAGGTAAACCCTTCAACCCGCCAGTGAACAGGGGATAATTTACGTGAGACTAGCCACCTGGAACATCAACTCCGTCCGCGCGCGCCTCGCTCATGTCGAGCAGTTCGTCGCGGAACACCAGCCCGATATCCTCTGTCTGCAGGAGACCAAGGTCTCGGACAATGACTTTCCGTTGAAAACCTTCACGAAACTCGGCTTTGAGCATTATCTGATCGCCGGGCAGAAGAGCTATAACGGCGTCGCCATCTTCTCCCGCGTGCCGATCACCCCGGCGGAGACCCGCATCTGGTGCGGGCGCGATGACAAGCGGCACCTCGCCGCGACGCTGGAGAACGGGATCGAGCTGCATAACTTCTATGTTCCGGCCGGCGGCGATATTCCCGATATCACCCTCAATGACAAATTCGCCCACAAGCTCACCTTCATGACGGAGATGAGCGACTGGTTCGCCGCGCGGCGCGCCGATGACAAACGCATGATCCTCGTCGGCGATCTGAATGTCGCGCCGCTTGAGAGCGATGTGTGGAACCACAAGCAGCTTCTGAATGTGGTGAGCCATACCCCCATCGAAGTGGAGCATATGGCGCGGATGTTTCAATCCCATGACTGGGTCGATGCGATGCGCCATTTCACGCCGGAGCCCGAGCCGCTCTATTCCTGGTGGAGCTACCGGGCGCGGGACTGGCGCGCCTCCAACCGGGGGCGGCGGCTCGATCATGTCTGGGTGACCCCGCCGCTGAAGCCGCACCTCAAGGCGATGCAGGTCGCCATGGCCGCACGCGACTGGGAGAAGCCCTCCGATCACGCGCCGGTTATTGTTGATTTCGATTTCACCGCGCAGGGCTGATCGCTCTTAAGGCTTGCCCCCTGCCCGCGCATGCGGCAGAGTTTCTCTCAACCAAAAACGAGGGAGAAAATCATGGCAAAAGCAGGGGATGGGCAGGGACGGCTCGGCGGGAAAGTGGCGCTGGTGACCGGCGCCGCGTCGGGGATCGGGCGGGCGACGGCCCTCCGCTTTGCGGAGGAAGGCGCCAAAGTCGCGCTTGCCGATATTGACGCCGAAAAGGGGCGCGCGCTCGCCGCAGAAATGACCGCGGGCGGCCATGACGTTCTTTATCAGGAGCTCGACGTCGTGAGCGAGGACGCGTGGGCGCAAGTCGTCGGAACGGTCGTCGATCGCTTTGGAAAGCTCGACATCCTTGTCAACTCCGCCGGGATCGGCCGCGCCAAGGGGCTGCTCGATATGCCCTATGACTTCTGGCAGCAGACGATGCGGATCAATCTGGATGGCACTTTTCTTGGCACCAGGGCCGCCGTGGCGCGCATGAAGGAGAGCGGCGGCGGATCCATCATCAACATGTCGTCGGTGCTTGGCTTCAGCGGGCTCACGAACCTCACCGCCTATTGCGCGAGCAAGGGGGGCGTCCGGCTCTTCACCAAAGCCGCCGCCATTGAATGCGCGGAGAAGGGCTATAATGTCCGCGTCAATTCGGTGCATCCCGGCTATATCGAAACGCCGATGGTGATGCGCCGTTTCGACAAGATCGCCGTTGGTGAACGCGAGGCGGAAGAGACGCGGCTGAAGCAAACGCTGCCCATCGGGCGGCTCGGTCAGGCGAGGGAAATTGCCGATATGATCCTCTATCTCGCGTCAGATGAAGCGGCGTTTGTTACCGGCGCGGAGTTCGTGATCGACGGCGGATATCTCGCCCGCTGATATTATACCTGACGGTAGAGATAGTAGCGGCCTTCCGCGACGCCGCCCGGCAGCGGCCAGGGCTGCCAGTCGTTGACCTCAAAAGGCTGGTCGCTGACGATCACGGCGCCCGACGCAAGCAGCGACGGCAGGCTCTCACCAAGCCGCCGCGCCAGCAGAACGCTTGCCTCCTTGTCGCCCGAGCCGATATCGCAATGGGCGAGAATGGCCTTCGCCTTCATCTTTGAGCGCGCCGCCGGCACGGTTTCGAGGAAATCACCGACGATCATATGCTCCGCATCCGGGATGCAATCGGGATGCGCTTTCACATGGCGATCGAAAACGTAAATATCGCGGTCCTGCATCAGCTCGCGCAAGTGATCATAGGTGCGGCCATTGCCAAGCCCGAGTTCGATGACGCTGCCGGGCGCGCTGCCGACGATGGCTGCGGCATAATTGAGACAGTCGCGCTGCGCACTCATGCGCCGGATAAAGCTGTCAAGCCTGCTCATGTCCACCCCCACTACAACTCTGGTCCCATTCTTCGCGGACGTCGCGATCTCGCTCCCCGTCCAGCAGCTTACCACGGAATTGTTGATAAAGAGAAGCGTCGACGATTCGCCCCAGCGCCCAGACGGCGGCGACGCGGACAATTGGCGAGGTGTCTTCAAGCAGCGGCGCGACGCATGAAAGGTAGTCGGGCCGGCCGCTGTTGCCAATGGCGATAAGGACATTGCGCAGAAATCTGTTACGCCCGAGCCGCTTCACGGGGGAGCGCGAGAACAGCTCGCGAAAGGACGGATCATCGAGCCCGGCGAGTGCCCTAAGCTCCGGCGCGCGGAGTTCGGGGCGGGGCGCGAGGCTGATTTCCGACGCCTTCTTCGCATATTTGTTCCACGGGCAGACGGCGAGGCAGTCATCGCAGCCATAGATCCGGTTGCCGATCAGCGGCCGCATCTCACGCGGGATATGCGCGCGCGTCTCGATTGTCAGGTAGGAGATGCAGCGGCGTGCATCGAGCTGATAGGGCGCAGGAAACGCCGCTGTCGGGCAAATGTCGAGACAGGCGGAGCAGCTCCCGCAGCCGCCATACCCCGGCGCGTCGGGCGGGAGCTCATGGGTCGTGTAGATGCTGCCAAGGAAGAGCCAGGAGCCGAACTCGCGGCTGACGAGATTGGTATGCTTGCCCTGCCAGCCAAGCCCGGCGGCGGCGGCGAGCGGCTTCTCCATCACCGGCGCGGTGTCGACAAAAACCTTCACATCGCCGCCATAGTCACGAACGATGCGCCGGGCCATGCTTTTCAGCTTCTTCTTCATCACATCGTGATAGTCGCGCCCTTGCGCATAGACAGAGATGACGCCGCGATCGTCCGCCGTTGAATGCGCCGCCGGGTTCTCCTCCGGGCCGTAGTTGAGGCCGAGCACGATGACGGACCGCGCCTCCGGCCAGAGCGCCTGCGGATGACGCCGCCAGTGCGCCTTTTCGACGATCCAGTCCATATCCCCGTGGCGGCCTGCGGCAATGAACTCATCGAGCCGGCGACCCGGGAGCTCGCCAAAATCGGCGGAGGCAAAGCCGACGGTATCAAACCCTTCCTCCGCCGCGATCCTTCGGAGTTCATCCCGGTCCGGCGCGCTATTGGCGCCTTCAGAAGTCGAGGTCGGCATAATGAGGCGGCGCCGGCATACCCGGCAGATTGTCCGCCAGAATGGGACGGAAGCTCGGCCGGGATTTGGCGCGGGCGTACCAGATTTTCGCGGTCGGATGCTGCTCCCACGGGACATCGCCAAGATAGTCGACGCTGGAGAGCTGGGCCGCCGCCGCAATGTCGGCAAGGGTGAAATCATTGCCCGCAAGCCACGAGCGGCGCTCCACCAGATAGGTGATATATTCGAGATGATAATGAATGTTGTGATGGCCCGCGCGGATCGCTGCCGTGTTCGGCGTGCCGCTCCGGGTCAGCCGCTTCATGATCTTCTCTTCGACCAGGTTTTCCGTCACCTCGACATAGAATTTGCGGTCGAACCAGCCGATCAGCCGACGCGTCTCAGCCCGCTCCACCGCGTCCTTGGGGAGCAGCGGCTCGTCCGGATATATCTCTTCCAGATATTCGCAGATCGCCTGTCCGTCTGCGAGAACGACATCATTCTCATCGATCAGGACAGGCACCTCGCCGGCCGGGTTGCGGGCGAGAAATGCCTCTCTTCGCTCCCACGGTTTTTCGATTCTAAGGTCGAATTTAAGCCCTTTCTCCGCCATCGCGAGCCGAACTTTGCGGCAGGCCGGAGAAATCCAGAAATGATAAAGTGTTCGCATGGCGCAAGATTACCCCATGCGGCCGGAATGGAGAATAGGGTGTTTGAAGGATTTTGATAAATTCTCTTAAAATGCCTAGTTAATCGGGCTGATCATGAGAGTCTCGCTTTGCTTCAAGAGCCGCGCGCACTCGCGCCGCACCCGCTCGAACATCTCGGCAACACGGATCTTTCCCTCTCCGTCAAGGCGCGCCACCTGACTTTGCGCGACCTCCGGCGCCGCCTCGCCGTAAATCAGGATGTAGCGGCGCGCGGCCCATTTCACATCGTCCGGGTTGATGATCGGATCAGGGAAGGAAGAAGAATGCCCGGGCAGCGGGGCGGCAAAATTTGTCGATTGTGTCATGTCTGCGTCTCCTGATGACGTCGGCTTTTGCTATTGGAGAAGCAAAAGCCGTACCAACCGAAGCGAAGGCGCAGCGCAAGTATTCGGCGCGCTTTCCCTGCCGTGAAGACGGAGCGCGCGCGCAAATGCGGAAATTTCTGCCGATATCAAAAAAACGCCGGGGAATTTCTTCCCCGGCGCCTTGCGTCAGACGTGCTCTCAAGCCGTTTGCTGTACCGGTGCATCGGAGAGCGGCTCGGCCAGCTTGTTGATCATTTCCTTCGGGCAGATCTGGTAGAAATGCTCTCGCTCCCAGCTCCAGTTGGCGAGCAGAGACTCGGCGAAGGGCGACTGCGTATAGTCGGCATGATCCATGATCATCTTTTTCAGAACCTCCTCCCAGTGGCGGGAGGCGAGCCGCTGATAGATCACGGTGTCGCTGTTGATCTGGAGCGGCAGGGAATTGTCGACGTCATAAACGAACGCCATGCCCCCCGTCATGCCGGCGGCGAAGTTATCCCCCACCGGTCCCAGAATAGCAACCGTACCGCCTGTCATATATTCGCAGCCATTGGTGCCGCAGCCCTCAACGACCGAGATCGCGCCGGAGTTGCGGACGGCGAAACGCTCGCCCGCCTGGCCCGCTGCAAACAGATAGCCCGACGTTGCACCGTAAAGAACGGTATTGCCGATAATGGCGTTCTCGTTCCATTTCAGCGGGCTCGAGGTCAGCGGCCGAACGACGATGGTGCCGCCGGAAAGCCCCTTGCCGCAATAGTCATTGGCATCGCCAAGGACTTCGAGCTTCAGCCCCTGCACGGCAAAGGCGCCGAGCGACTGACCGGCCGAGCCGCGGAGGCGTACGGTAATATGACCAGGCTCCAGCCCCTTCATCCCGAAGGTGCGGACGATCTGCGACGACAGCTTGGTGCCGATTGCCCGATGCGTATTGCGGATGGTGTAGGCGAGTTGCTTCTTTTCCCCGCCTTTGGTGAAGACGCTCGCCGCATCCTTGATCATCTGCGCATCCAGCGTCTCGGGCACCGGGATCGGCCCCTCATTGACGCAGTGGCGCGGGTTGCCGCCGGCATCGGCTTCGGCGAGCAGCGGGTTGAGATCGAGGTCATCGAGATGCGACGAGCCGCGGCTGACCTGCGTCAGCAGGCTGCTGTGGCCGATGATCTCCTGCAGCGAGCGGTAGCCAAGCTGCGCCAGGATTTCGCGCACCTCTTCGGCAAGGAAGCTGAAGAGATTGACGAGCTTGTCGGCATTCCCCTCATATTTCTTGCGCAGCTCCTCATCCTGCGTGCAGATGCCAACCGGGCAGGTGTTGGAATGACACTGCCGGACGAGAATGCAGCCAAGTGCCACCAGCGCGCCGGTGCCAAGACCATATTCCTCACCGCCCATCATCGCGCTGATGACGATATCGCGCCCCGTCTTCATGCCGCCGTCAACGCGCAACAGGACGTTGTGGCGAAGCTTGTTGAGGGTGAGCACCTGGTTGACTTCCGGCAGGCCCATTTCCCACGGTACGCCGGCATATTTGATCGAGGACTGCGGGCTGGCGCCAGTGCCGCCCGAGTTGCCGGAGATCATGATGACGTCGGCCTTGGCTTTTGCAACGCCGGCCGCGACCGTGCCGATGCCAACTTCGGCCACCAGCTTCACGCAGACGCGCGCATCGGGATTAATCTGCTTCAGATCATAAATGAGCTGCGCCAGGTCCTCGATCGAGTAGATGTCATGGTGCGGCGGCGGCGAGATCAGCGTCACGCCGGGCGTCGAGTTGCGGAGTTTCGCAATCATCTCCGAGACCTTGAAGCCGGGCAGCTGTCCGCCTTCGCCGGGCTTCGCCCCTTGTGCGATCTTGATTTCAATCTCTTCGCAGTTGTTGAGATATTCCGCCGTTACGCCGAAGCGGCCCGAGGCAATCTGCTTGATCGCCGAGTTGGCGTTATCGCCATTGGCGCGCGGTTTGAAGCGCGCGACATCCTCACCGCCTTCGCCGCTGTCGGACTTGCCGCCGATCCGGTTCATGGCGATGGCGAGGGTCTCATGCGCCTCCGGGCTCAGCGCGCCGAGGCTCATCGCGCCGGTGACAAAACGCTTGCGGATTTCCGTGATGCTCTCGACCTCGTCAATCGAGATGGGCTGGCGCGGCGATTTGAAATCGAGCAGGTCGCGCAGATTGATCGGCGGCAGGTTGCGCAGCCCCTCACTATATTTCTTGTAGAGCGAATAGCTGTCCTTCTCGACCGCCGTCTGCAGGATATGAATAAGCTCGCCGTCGAAAGAATGCACTTCGCCCGAGGCGCGGTAGCGATAAATACCGCCAACCGGCAGGCTGATCACATCGCTGCGGAACGCCTTTTCATGCTGCTCCAGCATCTTGTGCTGGATACCGGGGAGGCCGATCCCGGAAATGCGCGAGGGCATACCCGGGAAGAGCTCCGCGACCAGCGCGCGCGACAGTCCGACCGCTTCGAAGTTGTAGCCGCCGCGATAGGAACTCAGCACCGAGATGCCCATCTTGGACATGATCTTGAGCAGCCCCTGATTGATCGCTTCCTTGGCCCGCGCGAGGCAGGTCGGGATATCGAGACCCGGGAACAGGCCGCGTTCATGGCGGTCGATAATCGTTTCCTGCAGGAGATACGCGTTGACCGTCGTCGCCCCAACGCCGATCAGCACCGCGAAATACTGCACATCGAGACATTCGGCCGAGCGCACGTTGATCGAGGTAAAGGTTCGAAGTCCTTCCTTCACCAGATGCGTATGCACCCCGCCCGCCGCCAGAATTGACGGGATCGGCACCCGGTCCGGTCCGACATTGAGGTCGCTGAGGATCAGATGCGCGCAGCCACCGCGCACGGCATTCTCGGCTTCCTTGCGAATATGACGGAGCGCGTTCGAGAGCGCTTCCGGGCCGCCTGCGGCATCGAAAGTGCAGTCGATCTCCTGCGCCGCGTCGCCCATATAGGCCTGCATGGCTTCAAATTCGCCGTTTGTCAGCACGGGCGATTCGAGGGCGAGAATCTCCGCCTGGCTCTTGTCCTCATCAAGGATGTTGTTGAGGTTGCCGAGGCGGGTTTTCAGCGTCATGACGCCGCGCTCGCGCAGGCTGTCGATCGGCGGGTTCGTCACCTGGCTGAAGCGCTGGCGGAAATAATGATGCAGGCCGCGATACTGCCTGGAGAGAACCGCAAGCGGCGTGTCATCGCCCATCGAGCCGACGGCTTCCTTGCCGCTCTCGGCCATCGGCTGAACGATCAGTTCAAGATCCTCGAGCGACCAGCCTTCGGTGAGCTGACGACGGCGCAGTTCCTGACGGTCGAACCGCCGCGTCTCGGGCGCACCGGCAATCTTGCTGCCAAGATCGACGGTGTTCTCGATCCACTTGTCGAACGGCTGCGAACTCGCCAGCTTGTCTTTCAGATCGCGATCGAAATAGAAACGGCCTTTTTCCAGATCGACGCCGATCATCTGGCCCGGGCCGACGCGGCCCTTGCGCGTGATGCGCATCTCATCGACCGGCACCATGCCGGTCTCGGAGCCGACGATCAGCATATTATCCTGCGTCAGCGTATAGCGGAGCGGGCGCAGACCGTTGCGGTCCATGCCGGCGATCACCCAGCGCCCGTCGGTCGCGCAGATGGCGGCGGGGCCGTCCCACGGCTCCATCACCGAGTTGCAGTAGGCGTAAAGCGCCTTGTGCTTGGCGGGCATGCTCTCCTTGTTGCCCCAGCTTTCCGGGATCAGCAGCGTTTTCGCCATCGGCGCGCTGCGGCCGGCGCGCACCAGCACTTCGAACACCGCATCGAGCGCGGCGCTGTCCGAGCCGCCGGCCTGAATGATCGGCTTCACGTCGTTGGAGCGGTCGCCGAAAGTCTCCGAAACCATCCGGATCTCATGGCTCTTCATCCAGTTGATGTTGCCGCGGATGGTGTTGATCTCGCCGTTATGGGCGAGCATGCGGAACGGCTGCGCGAGGTTCCAGGTCGGGAAGGTGTTGGTCGAGTAGCGCTGGTGATAGATCGCGAAACTCGAGACGAATCGCTCATCCAGAAGGTCGGGATAAAAACTCGAAAGCTGCTCGGCGAGGAACATGCCCTTGTAGATGATCGAGCGGCAGGACAGCGTGCAGATGTAAAAGCCGCTTATATGCGCGGCGAGCACGCTCTTCTCGATGCGCCGGCGGATGATATAGAGATCGCGCTCGAACTCGTCATCATCGACGCCGCGGGTATTGGCGATCATGATCTGCTCGATTTCGGGGCGGGTCGCGTTGGCCTTCTCGCCGATAATCGTCGCATCGACCGGCACCTGCCGCCAGCCATAGATATAATAGCCGAAGGCAAGAATTTCGCTCTCGACGATGGTGCGGCAGGTTTCCTGCGCCTCGAAATTGGTCTTCGGCAGAAACACCATACCAACGGCAAGGCGGCCATCGATCGGGTTGTGGCCGGTGCGCATGATATGTTCTTTGAAGAAATTCTGCGGGATTTGAACATGAATGCCGCAGCCGTCGCCGGTTTTGCCGTCCGCATCCACCGCGCCGCGGTGCCACACCGCTTTCAGCGCATCGATACCTGCAACAACGACCGCGCGCGAGGGTTTGCCATCGATCGCCGCCACCAGCCCGACGCCGCAGTTATCCTTTTCCTCGGCCGGGTCATACATCCCGTTCATCGCGAGATGCGCCGCATTCTCCGTCCAGGATTTGACAAAAGCCTCCCCGTGCGAGAGGTCGGTTGACTGTGTCTCAATCTTCTTCGTCATATCGTCACCCCTTTTGTCAGGACGCCAGTACCTGTTGTTCAACCGCCGCCTTGCTTGCCAGATACTGATGGATGGAAGCTGCAGCATCGCGACCGTCGCGAATGGCCCAGACGACGAGAGAGGCGCCGCGGACAATATCACCGATGGCGAACACTCCTTCGAGATTGGTCATCGCCGTCTCGAAATCAACTGAAATGGTGCCCCAGCGGGTCACCTCGAGGGCGGGCTCATCGAACAGCGTCGGAATATCCTCCGCATCGAAGCCAAGCGCCTTGATCACGAGATCACACGGAATGTCGCGGTCCGACCCCTCGATCTCCACCGGCACCTGGCGGCCGGTCGAATCGGGAATGCCAAGATGCATATCAATGGTGCGCACGCCCGCAACGACGCCATCGCCGAGGAAGGCCTTGGGCGCCGAGAGCCAGACGAACTCGACCCCTTCCTCCTCCGCATTCACCACTTCGCGAAGCGATCCGGGCATGTTCTTGCGATCGCGCCGGTAAAGGCATTTGACCGATTTCGCGCCCTGCCGCACGGCGGTGCGCACGCAGTCCATCGCCGTGTCGCCGCCGCCGATGACGACGACATTCTTGCCCGCCGCGTTCAGCGTGCCGTCCTCGAACGCCGGCACGTTGTCGCCAAGCCCCTTGCGGTTGGAGGCAGTCAGATATTCAAGCGCCGGGACAATGCCGCCAAGGCCGCTTCCGGGCACCGTGATATCGCGCGACTTGTAGACGCCCGTTGCGATGACGATCGCGTCATGGCGCGCGCGGAGCTCGGCAAGCGTTGCATCGCGTCCGACTTCAAAATTCAGGTGAAAGGTAACGCCGCTGTCGGTCAGCAGGCGCGCGCGCCGTTCAACGACTTCCTTCTCAAGCTTGAACCCGGGAATGCCATAGATCATCAGCCCGCCGGCGCGGTCATAGCGGTCATAGACATGCACCTGATAGCCGCTCTTGCGGAGCTGATCGGCGGCGGCGAGGCCGCCCGGGCCCGCGCCGATGATGCCGACGGACTGCGCCCGCTCAACCGGCGGGACGGTCGGCTTGACCCAGCCATTTTCCCAGGCGGTGTCGGTGATGTATTTCTCAACGGCGCCGATGGTGACGGAGCTGAAGCCCTTCTCGATCACGCAGGAGCCTTCGCAGAGCCGGTCCTGCGGGCAGATGCGGCCGCAGATTTCGGGGAAATTATTGGTCGCCTGGCTGACCTCATAGGCTTCTTCAAGCCGGCCGGCCGCCGTCATCATCAGCCAGTCAGGAATGTTGTTGTGAACCGGGCAGTGGATCTGGCAGAAAGGAATGCCGCATTGCGAGCAGCGGCTGGCCTGCGCCTTCGCCCGCTCGCTATCGAATTCGTCGTATATTTCGTTAAAATCCTGACGCCGTTTTTCCGCCGTCCGCTTGTTCGGCATTTTTTTTTCGAGCGATACGAATTTCAGCATTTTTTCCGTCATCAGGCATCCCGTTCCGAATACGCAGCGGCGCATTCCACATGAATCATGTACGTCAGGCGAATTGGTCAATCTGTCAGATGTTCATCCTCCCCCTCTTCTTGCCGGATGTGGCGCAGGCGAAGAGGCATTCAGAATCTTCCTAAAGATTGACTCCTGAATAACGTAATTTTTTTGCGATGCCTAGAAAAAAATGAAATATAGGTCAATTAAGTTGACTTATATTCTCATCGAAGCGCTCAAATAACACAGGTCGATATCGTTTTCCTTACAACAATCCGAAAAATAGGTCCGATTTGGACCTATTAAGGATGAGCCACCTGCACGCCGCCGCCGCGCTGGAAGCGCCGCAGATAATCCGGCACGATCGCATCGATGGAGGACGCGTGAATCCCGAGGTCCGCAAGCCCCGGCAAATCGCCGCTCGCCACATTGTCATGCTTCAGAAGCGTCACCTGGTCGGGCGTGAGCGGCGGGCGGCCGGGCACGAAGGACATCAGCGCCGCAAATGCGCTCATCAACCCGTAAGGGACCGGCAGAAGCAGCGTTCTGCGCCGCGTGAACTCCAGCACCTTCTCCATCAGCTCCTTGAAGCTTAAGACGTCGGGACCGGCAAGCTCATAGGTTTTGCCCTGCGCCTCGGGGGTTTCGATAATCCGGACAATCGCATCCGAGACATCCTCTACCCAGACGGGCTGCATCCTCGACTTGCCGCCGCCCGCCAGCGGAAAGACCGGCGCGAGCGCAAAGATGCCGGCGAAACGGTTGAAGAACTGATCGTCATTGCCGAACACCACCGCCGGGCGGATGATCGACGCCCCCGGGAATTCGTAAGTGACGCGCTCCTCGCCTGCCGCCTTGCTGCGCGCATAGGCCGCGGCGTGATCCGGTGCGACGCCAAGCGCCGACATATGAACAAGCTGCTTCACGCCGGCCTTGCGGGCGGCTGCGGCGATGCGCGCCGCCGCCTCGACATGCACCGCTTCGAATGTCTGCGCGCCTTTCTCGAAGAGGATGCCGACAAGGTTGATCACGATATCGGCGCCCGCAACGGCGCGCTCCACCGATTCCTGGTTGCGGATATTGGTCTGGAAGCCGACGATCTGGCCGACATTCCCCTGCGTCATCAGCGGCAGGGCGCTTTCCGTGTCGCGAACGGCGATGCGGATCTGGTATCCCCGCGCCCCAAGCCTCTCAACCAGATGCCGGCCGATAAAGCCCGAGCCTCCGAAAATGGTAATCAATTGACCCGACATTCTTCTTTTCCTCTCATCAGCGGCAGCGATAAAGACAATGCCTTATTGTACCGACATTGTCCTGATATTGTCCTGATCTTATCCTGATATTGTCACTATCTAGCCGCTTAAAAGAGCAGCGCCAAGAGCTATCGGCAAAATTCTTTCAAACTTTCGACGAAGTTAGTTGACATCCGCCCGTCCGCTTTATATCAGAGGCAACGACGAGTTGCCCAGGTGGCGGAATTGGTAGACGCGCTAGCTTCAGGTGCTAGTTTCCGTACGGAAGTGGAAGTTCGAGTCTTCTCCTGGGCACCATCTTCAGCATATGTTTACGGTTATGCTCCTATCCTTCAGACTGCGCTAGCCGTACCGGAGGATCATAATGACGATTTATACGCATCTGGGCGACCTGCCCGATGACGTTGACCTCGGACCCGAGATTGCTATCGACAGCGAAACGATGGGTCTTATCCCCCACCGCGACCGGCTTTGCCTGATCCAGCTGTCCTCCGGAAATGGCGATGCGCATCTCGTGAAATTCGACGGCAAAAGCTATAATGCGCCGAATCTCTGCCGCCAGCTCGCCGATCCGGACCGTCTCAAAATATTCCATTTCGGCCGCTTTGATATCGCGGTGATCGAGCATTATCTGGGTGTCACCTGCGCGCCCGTTTACTGCACCAAGATCGCCTCCCGGCTCGTCCGCACCTTCACCGACCGCCACAGCCTCAAATATCTCTGCCAGGAGCTTCTCGGCGTCGATATCTCCAAGCAGCAGCAGTCATCGGACTGGGGCGCCGCGGAACTCACGGACGCGCAGAAGGAATATGCCGCCTCCGACGTGCTCTATCTGCACCGGCTCAAGGCGAAGCTCGATGCGATGCTGGCGCGCGAGGGACGGACTGATCTTGCGCGTCGCTGTTTCGACTTCCTGCCGACCCGCGCCCGCCTCGACCTCGACGGCTGGCCGGAGATTGATATATTCTCGCACAGCTAGGCCGCCCGCGGCGCTATTGGCCTTGTGAACGGTTGGCGGTTTTCTTATATAGTTATAAGATTTCAGCGATAAGATGTCGTCCTGGCGGAACATGCGTCAGGTCTGCACGCAGACGACGGATCAGTTAATGACAATTTCAAAGGAAGCGGCAACGCAAGGGCTTGACGACGACCCTGACCTCGCAGTTGCCCGGAAGGTTCTGAAAACGGAGGCGGCGGCGCTTCTGACCCTCCGCGACGACCTTGATGAGGAATTTGTCAAAGCGCTGGATTTCATTTTTCAGGCCAAAGGGCGCGTGATCGTCAGCGGCATGGGAAAGAGCGGCCATATCGGCAACAAGATCGCGGCGACCCTTGCCTCTACCGGCACGCCCGCGCAGTTCGTCCATCCCGCCGAGGCAAGCCACGGCGATCTCGGCATGATCACGCGAAACGATGTCGTCCTCTGCCTCTCCAATTCGGGAGAGACGAAGGAGCTCAGCGATATCATTGCCTATACCCGCCGCTTCAAGATCCCGCTGATTGCGCTCGTCGGCAAGGCGGACAGCACGCTCGGACGGCGCGCCGATGCGCTGCTTCTGCTGCCCGATGCGCCGGAGGCCTGCCCGATGGGGCTGGCCCCCACCACCTCGACAACCGCGAGCCTCGCGCTTGGCGATGCCCTCGCCGTCGCCCTCCTCTCGCGCCGCGGCTTCAGCGCGGAGCAGTTTCGTGTCTTTCATCCCGGCGGAAAACTCGGCTCGGCGCTGATCAAGGTTGTGGATCTGATGCATACGGGCGATGCCATGCCGCTGGTTGGCGATACGACGCCGATGAGCGATGCGCTTATTGAGATGTCGAGCAAGAGTTTCGGCTGCGTCGGCATTCTCGACAGCGACAGTCATCTCGTCGGGATCATCACCGACGGCGACCTGCGCCGCCATATGGGCCGCGATCTCCTTGAGAAAAGCGTGAGCGAGGTGATGACACGCAACCCGCAGACCATCCGCCCGGACGCGCTCGCGGGGGAGGCCCTCGCGCAGATGAATTCCACGGGATTTAACGGCATAACCTGCCTCTTTGTTGTCGAGAACGGCACGGCAATCGGCATCATCAGCGTTCACGACTGCCTGCGAAGCGGGGTGATATAGCGCATGAAATCCGCCGACCTACAGCATGCGGACGACGCCTCGCGCGAGGGGCGGTCGGGCGCGCGCAAGTTTTTCGACGCGGCAGGTCAGGCGGAAAAGAAGTTCAACGCGCGCTACAGCCACTTCGTTTCGGTCATCAAATTTATCCTGCTTGGCCTTGCGATCCTGCTGATCGGCCTTGCCTTCATCCTGCCCAATCTCGACCAGCCCGAAGGCTTCACGCTCGACTATGCCGATGTGACGATCTCCGATGACGGGCTGACGATGAAAAACCCGCATTATGTGGCAAGCGATATCAACGAGCAGCAGTATGTCGTGACCGCCGATACCGCAACGCAGAAATCGGCGACCGGATCGCTCGTCATGCTGAAGAATATCCAGGCCGATATCACCCTGCCGAGCGGCGACTGGATATCCGTCACCGCACCGGAAGGCGAGCTTGACACCGAGACGGGGATTCTCGATCTCTTCGGTGACATCCATATCTATAGTGACAGCGGCAACCAGCTTGCCGCCAACACGGCGAGGGTGGATCTCAAAAAACAGACGGTTGTGAGCCAGAACCCGCTGCAGGGTCACGGGCCGCTTGGCGCCATCGAGGCGGATCGTCTTGCGGCGGATCAGATTAGCGGTAACATACGCTTTGACGGCAATGTCAAGGTCACCATCAATCCCTGAACGGCTCTACGGAAGGCCCGAATGAAGAAGCTGACTATTGGACTGACATCATTGCTTGGCGCGCTTGCGCTGTCGATTTCGCTCGGCATTGGCGGCGCAACGGCGCAATCGGCGATCGGCGGCGCCGGTGACAGCAGCCAGCCGATTGAAATCACGGCCGATTCCCTTGAAGTGCAGCAGGCCAAGCAGCTCGCCATATTCGAGGGCAATGTGCAGGTCGTCCAGGGCGAGATCCGGATGCGCGCCGCGCGGCTGGTGGTGCATTATTCGGAGCGGGAAGCGAACAAGCAGGGCGATGCGCCGAACATCCGCCAGATCGATGCAAATGGCGACGTCTTTTTCTCCAACCCGCGCGAGACCGCGCAGGGTGATGCGGGCGTTTACGATGTCGTAAATAAACAAATTGATTTACAGGGAAATGTGGTATTAACCCAAGGCAAGAACGTGTTGCGCGGCGACACCCTCACCCTCGATCTGGTCACCGG
Source organism: Sneathiella sp. (assembly GCF_036844445.1). GTDB lineage: Bacteria > Pseudomonadota > Alphaproteobacteria > Sneathiellales > Sneathiellaceae > Sneathiella. Next base: position 538,083 of record NZ_DAIUFV010000002.1, read on the forward strand.
CCAGAGCCGGGTTGAAGGCGGCGCGAGCACGAGTGGCAACCAGGGCCGTGTGAAGGGGATTTTTGTTCCTGACGACAAAGCCGGCGAGTAGAGTATGAGACACGGATGACGACAGGACCCCAGATCCCCGAAAACCGCCCTCGGCTGGTCGCCGAGAATACGGGTCTGCGGGCGAAGAATATCGGCAAGGCCTTCAAGAAACGTCCTATTCTGCGCGGTGTCGACATTACGGTGAACCGGGGGGAGGCTGTCGGCCTACTCGGCCCCAACGGCGCCGGCAAGACCACCTGCTTTTATATCATCTCCGGCCTGCTGCGCGCCGATTACGGCAGTATCTATCTCGACGGGCGCGACGTCACGGACCTGCCGATGTACCGCCGGGCGCGGCTCGGCATTGGCTATCTGCCGCAGGAGGCCTCGATCTTCCGCGGCATGACCGTCGAGCAGAATATCCGCGCCGTGCTGGAACTGATCGAACCCGACCGGGAGCAACTTGAGGCGATGCTCGAAGGATTGCTGGCGGAATTTTCGATTTCGCATCTGCGGCGGACACCGGCGATTGCGCTTTCGGGCGGCGAACGGCGACGGGTCGAAATTGCCCGGGCGCTCGCCGGCAAGCCTAACTATATCATGCTTGACGAGCCGCTCGCCGGCATCGATCCGATAGCCGTCGGCGATATCCGCGACCTCGTCTCGCACCTCAAGGATCGCGGCATCGGCGTGCTGATTACCGAGCACAACGTCCGCGAAACGCTTGATATTATTGACCGTGCATACATTCTTAACGAAGGCCGTGTCATAAAGGAAGGCAACCCGTCGGAGATCGTATCCGATGAAGGAGTGAGACGCGTTTATTTGGGGGATCGCTTCAATCTTTAGCAATCAAAGATTGACGGGATCAGGAGTAAGATGGCTCTAGCGCCCAGACTTGACCTAAGACAAAGTCAGCAGCTTGTCATGACGCCACAGCTGCAGCAGGCGATCAAGCTGTTGCAGCTTTCAAATCTGGACCTTGCGGCATATGTGGAACAGGAGCTTGAGAAGAACCCGCTTCTCGAGCGCACGGATGCGACGGCGGGCGATGACGACTATCTCTCCTATGATGAGGGAACAGATGTCGCCATCGATGCCGACGGCCCGGCCCTTGAAGAATGGCATGTCTCCGAGGATGTGCCGCTTTCGCTTGCGGAAAATGCCGCCATCGATACCGACACCGAATTTGACAATATCTACACCAACGACACGGCAACTGACGCGCCGGAGAGCGCCTTTGATGCCGACGGCGCCACTACCGGTTTTCTTGCGGCGAACAGCGGCAGCGCGTCCTTTTCCGGCACCGATATCAGCCTTGAGAATACGCTCAGCTCCGATGTCTCCCTGCAGGATCATATCGCCGCGCAGGTAAATCTTCTCCCCCTCTCCGCGGCGGACAAGATCATCGCGGCCTTCCTTACCGACATGCTGAGCGAAACCGGCTACCTCACCGGAGATATCGGCGAGATTGCCGAAAGCCTCGGCTGCCCGCCGGGCCGCGTCGAGGAGGTTCTCTCGCAGCTTCGCGGCCTTGACCCGACCGGGGTCTTCGCCCGCGATCTCGCCGATTGTCTCGCCCTGCAACTGCAGGAGAAGAACCGCTATGATCCGGCGATGGCGGCGCTTCTGGATAATCTTGAAATGCTGGCGGCCGGCAATCTCCGCGGGCTGCTGGAGGTCTGCGGCGTCGATCAGGAGGATCTTGCCGAGATGATCGCGGAGCTTCGGGCTCTCGATCCCAAACCCGGCCTTAAATATGGCGGCGAAGTCGCCCAGACCGTGGTGCCCGATGTCTTCGTCCGCCGCCGTCCCGATGGCGGCTGGCATGTCGAGCTCAACAGCGAAACCCTGCCAAAAGTCCTCGTCAACAATCGCTATTATTCCGTCATAGCCAAAAAATCGAAAAACCGCGAGGAGAAGGAATTCCTCTCCGAATGCCTGAATTCAGCCAACTGGCTGGTGAAATCGCTTGATCAGAGGGCGCAGACGATTCTCAAGGTCGCTACCGCACTGGTGGAAGAGCAGGAGATGTTCTTCACGCAAGGGATCGAGTTTCTCCGCCCGCTCAACCTCAAAACCATCGCCGAAACGATTTCCATGCATGAAAGCACCGTGAGTCGGGTGACGTCGAACAAATATCTCGCCTCTTCGCGCGGGGTGTTCGAACTCAAATATTTCTTCACCTCGGCAATCGGATCAACCTCCGGCGGCGACTTTCACTCGGCCGCCGCGGTACGCCACAAGCTGAAACAACTCATTGATGATGAGGATCCGAACCGGATTCTGTCCGATGACAAAATTGTCGAATTGATGAAACTTCAGGGGATAGATATTGCGCGCCGTACGGTTGCGAAGTATCGTGATGCTATGAATATTCCGTCTTCCGTGGAACGCCGGAGACTGAAAAAGCAGCTAATCGCTTCCTAAAAGAAGGATGCAGAGGATGCAATCTCGACGACAACTCCCCATATCATTTCACGTGTGTTGACATTGCAATATACTAAAACTATGGTCCCGCCCTCATAATGGCGACAACAGCCTGACCGGCGGATTTGGTCTCACTTCAGGAATGGATCTTTATGATGCATGTGATTGTTAAAGGTAAGCAGATTGATGTCGGCGATGCCCTACGAGAGCATATTGAAACGAACCTGGAGAACGGTGTCGCAAAATACTTCGACAACGCGATTGACGCGCAGGTTACGATAAGCCGCAAAAACCACAACTTCCACACTGAATGCAACGTCCATATCGGTTCCGGCATCGACGTCGCGGCGTCGGGCACCCATGCGGATGCCTATGCCAGCTTTGATGCCGCGCTGGAGCGCATCGAGAAACAGCTTCGTCGTTACAAGCGACGCCTCAAGAGCCACCACGGCAAGGAGCGCTATCAGGCGAAAATGGCCTTCGCCGCCCAGAATTACGTTCTTGCGCCCGAACCCGACGAGGAGCGGCCCGAAGTTGACGGGCAGGACGACTGGCAGCCCATGATTATTGCTGAAAGCAGCGCCGATATTCCGGATTGCTCGGTCGGCGAGGCGGTCATGCGGATGGATCTTGCCAATCTTCCGGCAATGATGTTCCAGAACTCCAAGACGAAGGAACTGAACGTCGTGTACCGGCGCGCGGACGGAAATATCGGCTGGATAGATCCGCGAATCGAAAAATCCGGCGAAACCGCCTGATCCGCGCCGTGCCCTCACAACGACCGACTGGTTCAAGTACCCATGGAAATTAGCGACCTTGTTCAGCCGCACACGGTGTTTGCGGATGTGAAAGCCACCAGCAAGAAGCAGGCACTTCAGGAACTGGCGCGGCGGGCGGCAAATATCACCGGCTGCGCGGAACGCGATATCCTCGATGTCCTGATCGAGCGGGAGCGCCTTGGCACCACCGGGATCGGCAAGGGGATCGCCATCCCGCATGGCAAGCTGCCGGGCATCGACCGGGTGTATGGGATTTTCGCCAAGCTGAGCGCCGGCGTCGACTATGACGCGATGGACAATATGCCGGTCGACCTTCTGTTCCTTCTGCTGGCGCCCGAATCCGCAGGCGCCGATCACCTGAAGGCGCTCGCCCGGGTCTCCCGTACGCTGCGCGACAAGGAAAGATGCGAGAAGCTCAGGGGCACCCACGATGCGGATGCTCTTTACGCCATCCTCACCGAGGAAACGGCGAAGCCGGAAGTTTGAGCCTCAGGCTCCGCTATTCCCCCGCTTTAATTGACGAGAAACGCTTCGAAATCGTTCTGGCGCGCAACGACCAGCGCGGCCGCAGCCGTTTTCTCCTCGCCGAGACGCTGGCCGTTGGCCGCGAATATGCGATAGATAACGGTGCCGTTCTCCGTAACCGGACGAACGTAAGCCATGTCCATCGACCCCAGCATACCGAAGGCCGCAGGACTTAAGTGACGAAGTGTGGCTTCCTGGTAGAGCATATCAAACTCCTTTACGCGCCCCAAAACGGGGTTAATCAGTAAATTCCGACGGGCTGACCGTCTTCATTTCTTTTTTCGAATTTTTGCGAGTGATCTTGATCTGGCGGCTTTCGGCTTTTGGCGTCGGCAGTTTCATATCGATATGAAGCAGGCCATTCTCCATTTCCGCGCTCGCAACCTCCAACCCTTCGGCAAGAACAAATTTACGCTGGAACTGGCGCGCCGCAATGCCGCGGTGCAGAAATACGCGCTCTGACTCGTCCCTCTGCTTACCATGGATGATCAGCTGGCTATGTTCCAGAGTTATTTGCAGGTCATCCTCGGTGAAACCGGCAACCGCGAGCGTGATGCGTAGGCGATCCTCGCCGATCTGCTCGATATTATAGGGAGGATACCCATCGCCGGAGGATTTCGACAATTGATCGAGCATCTGCTCGAAACGGTCAAAACCCAGCATCAGCGGGTGACTGAACGACAGGGGACGCGGCATCTGTTCCTCCTCTAATGAGCGAGATATCTGCACCCTTTCCGGCTGCAGCAGCAATAGCCCTAACGGCACTATTTTCCCGATATGTAAGGATTATGCTGCACAGCATCAAGGCAGGGTTTTACAATTTTAATACGCGGGGTATAACTCCCGCACGATTTGACAAGAAACAGGAACACAAGCACATGACCATCGACCCGCAGAAGCAGGACTTGAAGATTGGCGTCGTCGGCGCCGGAGCCATGGGGCGGGGGATCGCCCAGGTCTCCGCAACGGGCGGCATGCCTGTCTATATCTACGACGCGGCGGATGGCGCCGCCGCGGCAGCGCGGGATTTCATCGTCTCGATGATCGAGCGATCCGTCGAAAAGGGCCGGATGGACGCAGCCGAAGGCGCGGAGGCCGCCGCGCGAATCAATGTTGCGGAAAATATGGTGGGCCTTGCCGATTGCGATGTGGTTGTCGAAGCCATCGTCGAGAATCTCGAGATCAAGCAGAAGGTTTTCCGCCAGCTTGAGGAAATCGTTCGCCGTGACGCGATTATCGCCTCCAACACGTCGAGCATCCGCATCTCGTCCATCGCGTCCGCCTGCACGCACCGTGACCGCATCGCGGGGCTGCATTTCTTCAATCCCGTGCCGCTCATGAAGCTGGTCGAGGTCATCAACGGCACCGATACCAGCGATGAGGTGACGCTGGCGCTCGAAGTCGTCGGCAAGCGGATGGGACGCGTTCCTGTCGTCGTCAAGGACGCGCCGGGCTTCCTCGTCAATCTCGGCGGGCGTTCCTATACGACGGAAGCGCTGCGGATCGTCTCGGAAGGCGTCGCGACGCCGTTTCAGGTCGATGCCATCATGCGCGAGGCCTGCGGCTTCCGGATGGGCCCGTTTGAGCTGATGGATCTCACCGGCATCGACGTCAACTTTCCGGTCAGCCAGATCATTTACAATGGCTATTTCCAGGACAAGCGCCTCTCCACCTACCCGCTGCATGAAAGCATGATGGAAGCGGGCCGTTTCGGGCGCAAGAGCAAAGCCGGCTTCTATGACTATGCCGACGACGGAACCATCATCCGTCCGGATATCGAGGAGAAAATCACGGCGGCGCCGACACGCCGCGTGCTTCTTGCCGAGCCGTCAAGCGCGCTTGAAACCATTCTGCGCGACATCGGCGTCACGATCCTCTCCGAGGATGACGGCACCGCGCCCATTCTCGCCGATCCGGTCGGCGAGGATTGCACCGCGGTTGCGGTGCGCCTCGGTCTCGATCCGAAACGGCTGGTTGCCATTGACACGCTGACGGGCATCTTCGTGCGCGCGACCGTCATGGCGGCCCCCGGCGCGGATGAAGAGGTCGTCCAGTCGGTGATGGCGATGCTGAAATCCGTCTCGGGCAGCGTCACGCGGATCAAGGACAATCCCGGCTTCGTCGCCCCGCGCATCCGTGCAATGATCGCCAACCTCGGTTGCGAAATGGCGCAGATCGGCGTCGCGACGCCTGAGGATATCGACAAGGGAATGAAGCTCGGCCTCAACTATCCGCTGGGCTCGGTTGAACTTGCCGAGCATCTCGGGACGCGCAACTGCCTGAAGATACTGGAAACCATCCAGCAGATCACCGGGGAAGAGCGCTATCGTCCGAGCCAGTGGCTGCGCCGCCGTGCGCTTCTCGATCTGCCGATCCACACGCCGGACTGACGGCCCCCGCCAACCGATGCGCCCGTCGCGTTACTGGACGGGCGTATCGCTTTTCTTCTGCTTGGCCATCTGGGCCATTTCTTCCAGCGCTCCGGCCGCATTGCCGCCGAGGCTCGTCTCCACCGCCTGCATCATCGTCGCGATTGTGGCGGCTGTAAAATGCTCCCGCTCAAGACCCGCCGCGAGGCAGTCCTGCAGCGCCTTGTCGAGGTGACCGGTAATAATTTCCGCCGCCTTATCCAGCTTTTTTCGGGTGTCGCTGTCGGGCAATGAGGGTGAGAATTCGTCAGACACGTCGCATTCCATCAATTGGCTGTTAAAGATGATCTGAGACATAAAGTCTGAATGCTGTTTGCGCAAACTTATTTCGGGGGCAGAGCGCACGACTGCAGCCGTCTTTGCCCGAGAACGCAGCCACACGCCGGCCTCAGTTGCGGAGGCCAGCGGGACGGCGTTTCTGTCTAACGGGTGCGATCTCCGCCCGGGGCGTCCGAAATCGCGCAACAATCAATCAGAGTTTCGGCTTCACGACGGTCGATTCGCGCTTCTTCGTCGCGTCCACCTCCAGATTATTGACCCACTCATTCAGTTCATCATATTTCTCGATCAGCAGTTTGGCGCTCACCATGCTGACATCGAAGCCGAGGGTCGGCGTCGTTTTCTCGAGACTGTCGACGGAGCCCGTTGTTGCAAGACCGTATCTCATCGTGTCACGACAAACGGAAAAATCTGTGATCGTGTGGACAGCCCTCTCCATCAGCGGCGCAGAAGTTTCCGACAATCCGCCGAGGTCGAAGCAGGTCCGTGAGCCGGTATCGCCATGCCACTCAAGAAAATGCGCATTTCTTTGATTGAACGGACCATATTTCTCGACCAGCAATGCGGCGAAATCCTTGATGCTCGGCGGATTCAGATCGCCCGACCGGACGCGCGAGAGAGCGGTCACCACCTCGCTCCCGGCCTTGCCCGAGAACTCGATGATAATTGTCTCGTTCCCCGGAGTCGGGCCCGATGGCCGGATATGTCTGACCGCCATCCGGCCAAGAACGTCGTCGGTATTATACGTGGTTGTCCCGTCGCTATAGCTGTAGGTGTAATAATACTCCTGAACGTCGAATTCTGGATTGTGCTCGGTCAGGGCTTGTTTTGTCTCGTCGGGCGTCATCCCGAGCTTTATGCCGATCACATCAAAGCTGTGGATATCGGCAGCGGCGGCCGTGTTGACGGAAGTTGCGGCGAAGAGCCCGAGAATGAGAGAGATGGAGAAGATAAACCGCACGTGTTGCCCCCTGCAAAGTTGTGTTAGTGCTTCGAAAAATAGTATTTCACGGCAATTTCACGTCAACTTGATAATGTATTGTCACATATTTTTGACGACGGAGTAATTCCGCCCCGCACGGTATCGCGTGAGGTCTGTCACATTTTTACGTGGCAAAGGGTTGCGAAATTGCGCCTATCCTCATAGGCTCGCCAGCCTGCTTTTCGCGAAGGCATTCCTCTTTTCCGGTTCGGGTTTAGTTTTATGAACAGCACCGCCGTTATCGCCGCCTGCAATCTCGTCAAACGCTACGGCCCGCTGGAGGTTGTCCGGGGGATCGACTTCACCGTGCCGAAGGGGCAGTGCTTCGGCCTGCTCGGCCCGAACGGCGCGGGAAAATCGACGACCATGCGGATGATCATGGGGCTTGCCGAAATCACCGCGGGTGAGCTTACCGTTTTCGGTGTCTCTGCGTCAGAGATGACGCGGGAGGTGAAGGCGAAAATCGGTCTCGTCCCCCAGGACAGCAATCTCGACCCCGATATCACCGTCCTTGAGAATCTTGAGGCCTTCGGCCGCTATTTCGCCCTGCCCGCCGCCGTCGTCGCCGAGAGAGCCGAACGGCTCCTCGAGTTTATGCAGCTTGGCGAAAAGCGCCGCGCACCGGTCAATGCGCTCTCGGGCGGGATGAAGCGGCGGCTGACGATCGCCCGGGCGCTGATCGGCGATCCAGAGCTTGTCATTCTTGATGAGCCGACAACCGGGCTCGATCCGCAGGCGCGCGTCCTGATCTGGAAACAGCTTGGCGAACTTAAAAAGCAAGGGCGGACGCTGCTGCTCACCACCCATTACATGGATGAGGCGCAGCGGCTTTGCGATCAGATCGTCATCATCGACAACGGCACGGTCCTTGATCGGGGCACGCCCGAGGAGCTGATCGCGCGGCATGTGAGGGGCTTCGTGTTCGAGGTGCAGAAACCGGCGCTTGCAACCTCCGCAACGGCCCGCTGGGATCAGGAGGACATCGGCGATTCGGTCCTTTATTTTGTCGATGAGACGGCGGAATTTATCGCCGACCTCCCGCCCGATGCCGTCTATCTGCACCGGCCGGCCAATCTTGAGGATGTGTTCCTGCGCCTGACCGGGCGCAAGCTGAGAGAGAACTGACGCGATGAGAATGCCGGAATTTGTCTATGTCCGGGCGGTGTGCGACCGCCAGTACCGCGTTTTCAGGAAGCTGATCGGCTCCTCGCTCGTCTCCAACGTCGCGAACCCGATCCTCTTCCTGTTCGCCTTCGGCTTCGGCATGGGCGCCTTTATCGACACGATGTCGGGGATGAGCTACCTCACCTTCGTGGTCGCCGGCATGATCGGCTATTCGGCGGCCTTCACGGCGAGTTTCGAGACCTCCATCGGCGCCTTTACGCGCTATTTCCTGCAGAAGAACTGGGACGCCATCCTCTCGACACCCGTTACGCTGACGGAACTGCTGCTCGGCGAAGTGCTGTGGGCCTCGATCAAATCCCTGTTTGCGGCCGTCTGCGTCCTTATCGTCGGGTGGATCTGGGGCGGCGTTCCGAACGGGTTTCTGCCGCTTCTGAGCCTGCCGATTGTCTTTATTGGCGCGATCTGCTTTGCCTCTGCCGGCCTTGTCGCGACCGCCTACGCCAAGGGGTACGAGTTCTTCGCCTACTTCTTCACATTCTGGGTGACGCCGATGTTCGTCTTTTGCGGCGTGTTCTTCGAGATCACGCGCTTTCCGGAGTTTATCCAGTATGTCGCCTGGGCCTTTCCGATGACGCATCTGATCGCCGCGATCCGGCCGCTCACGGCCGGGATCGATATCGACGCAGGCGCCATCCTGCTGCATACGGGATATGTCGTCCTGTTCAGCGCTGCGGCGTTCTGGCTCGCCCACCGCAGGCTGCGACAGCGGCTTTACGACTAAGGGCTCTTTAAGGCCGGTCGTTTACTGACCGGCCTCATGCGCGGCAAGCGCCGCCATATTGACGAGATCCGAAACGGTCGCGCCGATCGGGACGATCTGCACCGGCTTTGTGAGCCCGACGAGGAGCGGTCCGATGACCTTGCTTTCGCCAAGGACCGGCATCAGCTTGGAGGCGATGTTCGCCGAATGCAGGCCCGGCATCACCAGAACATTCGCCGCGCCCGAAAGCCGGCAGAAGGGATAGAAGGTCTTCATCAGTTCCGGATTGAGCGCCACATCGGCGGAAATATCCCCTTCATACTCGAAATCGAGCTCTTCCGCGTCCATCAGGGCAACCGCCTCGCGCACGCTGTCGGCGGTATAATGCTTCGGATTTCCGAAATTGGAGTATGACAGAAGCGCAACGCGCGGCTCATGCCCGAGACGCCGTGCAACGCCCGCCGCCTGCTTGGCGATCTGCACAAGCTCCTGCGGGGTCGGCAGTGTGGTCACGGTGGTGTCCGCCATGAAAACAGTGCGATCGCGCCCGACAATAACCGAGACGCCGATAACCAGCGCGCCAGGCTTCGGATCGATCACCTTCTTCACTTCCTTGAACGCGATATTGAAGCGGCGGGTGATCCCCGTCACCAGCGCATCCGCATCGCCGAGTGCAACCATGCAGGCGGCGAAGGTGTTGCGGTCCTGGTTGACGAGCCGTGCGCAGTCGCGCAGCAGATACCCCTCACGCTGCAGCCGCTGATAGAGAAATTCGTAATATTTCTCACGGTCGTCCATCTCGCGGGCGTTGTAGATTTCAATGCCCTCCAGACCGTCGACGCCAATCTCCGCCATGGTCTTGCGTACTTCGAGCTCGCGCCCGATGAGGACGGGAATGCCGTAGCCCGCCTTGTGGAACTCGATTGCGGCACGGATGACCTTTTCCTCTTCCCCTTCGGCAAAGACGACGCGGCGCGGCGAGGTGCGGGCTTCATCGAGAATGAGCTGCAGGGAGCCGGCGGTCGGATCGAGACGGGCGCGCAGCTCGTTCCGGTACGCCTGTTCATCGACGATCGGCCGGCGCGCAACGCCCGAATCCATAGCCGCCCTTGCAACTGCTGTCGGCACGTGGCTGATCAGGCGCGGATCGAAGGGAACGGGGATGATATAATCGGGACCGTAAATGGGGCGGTTGCCCTTATAGGCCGCCGCGACCTCATCGGGCACATCCTCGCGCGCGAGCTCGGCGAGGGCTTCGGCCGCCGCGATCTTCATTTCCTCGTTAATCGTCGTCGCCCGCACATCGAGTGCGCCGCGGAAGATATAGGGAAAGCCGAGAACATTATTGACCTGGTTCGGATAGTCCGAGCGGCCGGTCGCGACAATGGCATCGCCGCGCACCTCGGCGATCTCTTCGGGCGTGATTTCCGGGTCGGGGTTGGCCATGGCGAAAATAATCGGCTTGTCGGCCATTGAGCGCACCATCTCCGGCGTCACCGCGCCTTTTGCCGAGAGACCGAGGAAAATATCGGCCCCCACCATCGCCTCTTCCAGCGTGCGCTTGTCCGTATCAACCGCATGCGCCGATTTCCACTGGTTCATCCCGTCTTCGCGGCCTTGGTAGATCACGCCCTTGGTATCGCAAAGAATGGCATTGTTATGCGGCAGGCCCATCGCTTTCACGAGCTCGAGGCAGGCGATCGCCGCGGCGCCCGCGCCGTTCACGACGACTTTACAGTCGGCAAGCTGGCGGCCCGTCAGATCGAGCGCATTGATGATCCCGGCAGCGCAGATGATAGCCGTGCCATGCTGGTCATCATGAAATACGGGAATGTCCATCTCCTCGCGCAGGCGCTGCTCGATGATGAAGCATTCCGGCGCCTTGAAATCCTCGAGGTTGATGCCGCCGAAACCGGGGCCGAGGAGACGGATGCAGTTGACGATCTCATCGACATCCTCGCTGTCGACTTCAAGGTCAATACAGTCGATATCGGCGAACCGCTTGAAAAGAACCGCTTTTCCTTCCATAACCGGGATCGAGGCGAGCGCCCCGAGGTTGCCAAGCCCGAGGACCGCCGTTCCGTTCGAGATCACCGCGACGCGATTTCCCTTGGCGGTATAGTCATAAACGCTGTCGGGATCGGCAGCGATGGCGAGGCACGGTCCGGCGACGCCGGGGGAGTAGGCGAGCGACAGATCCTGCTGCGTGGCGACGGCCTTGGTGGCGACAACTTCCAGCTTCCCCGGCTTGCCTGTTGCGTGATATCGCAGCGCTTCTTCATACTGGCTTAAATCCGGCTTGTCACTCATCGACCCGTGTCCTCATAATTCTCTTGATATTCAGATTCAAAGTTTAATTTCTAGATGTATATTAAGCGGTTGGCAAAATAGCCGTCTGTGGTAGTTTTCTCCCATGCCTACCCTACAGAAAACCAACTCGCAACCGAATAAATCAGCGACCCCGATGATGGCGCAATATCTTGCCATCAAGGCCGCGCATCCGGATAGTCTGTTATTCTACAGAATGGGGGATTTTTACGAACTTTTTTTTGACGATGCGGTGTCTGCTGCGGCGGCGCTCGATATTGCGCTGACCAAACGCGGCAAGCATGGCGGCGAAGATATCCCGATGTGCGGCGTGCCGGTGCATGCCGCCGACAGCTATTTGCAGAAGCTGATCCGCAAGGGGTTTCGCGTCGCCGTGGCGGAGCAGACGGAAAGCCCGGCAGAGGCGAAGAAGCGCGGCTACAAATCTGTTGTCGCGCGCGATGTGATCCGGCTGGTCACGCCCGGTACAATTACCGAGGACAGCCTCCTTGATACGCGGAGCCACAACTTCCTGCTCGCCCTCGCCCGCGCCGGGAAAGACTACGCCATGGCGTGGCTCGATATATCGACCGGAGAGTTTTTCGCCGGCGCAACCCGGATTGAAGATTTCTCCGCCCAGATTGCCCGCCTGCATCCCGGTGAAATTCTCGTCTCCGATCGCTGGCTGGAGGAGGAGACATTTCGAGACCTCTTCGATGAATGCGGCAAAAGCCTGACGCCGCTCCCCTCCGTTCGCTTTGACAGCCAGAATGGCGAGAAGCGCCTGAAAGCGCTCTTTGACGTCGCGGCGCTCGATGCGTTCGGCGCCTTCACTCGGGCGGAGTTTGCAGCGGCCGGCGCCCTCGTCGATTATGTGGAACTGACGCAAAAGGGAAAATTCCCGCTCATCAAGCCGCCCGTGCAGGTCGCCACGTCCGAGGTCATGTCAATCGATGCGGCGACGCGGCGCAATCTCGAACTCACCCGGACCATGAACGGCGAGCGCAGCGGCAGCCTTCTCGCCACCATCGACCGGACGGTGACGGGCGGCGGCGGGCGGCGTCTCGCGGCGGATATGGCGAGCCCGCTCACCTCGGCGGTGCTTATCAATCACCGCCTCGACATGGTCAGCTACTTCACGGACGATCCGGCAAAAAGAGAGCGGCTTCGCGAGATCCTGCGGCGCTGCCCCGATATGGAGCGCGCGCTCTCCCGTCTCACCCTCGGGCGCGGCGGCCCGCGCGACCTTGCCGTCATCCGTGACGGGCTTGGTGAGACTGCGAACATTCGCGCGGCCATCGCGAGCGGCGATCTTGGCGCCCTGCCGCTCGGGCTTCGCGAGGCGAGCGAGCAGCTCGGCTTTCACGCGGAGCTAGTCGATCACTTGCAGGCGGCATTGCTGCCAGACGTGCCGCTGCTCGCGCGCGACGGCGGATTTATTGCCAAAGGCTACCGGCCTGAACTCGATGAACTTCGCGTCCTCCGCGATGAAAGCCGGCGCCATATTGCCAATCTGCAGGCGGCCTATGTCAAAGAGGTTGACGTTCCCTCGCTTAAAATCCGGCACAACAACGTGCTCGGCTATTTCATCGAGATCACGCCGCGTTTCGTGGACCGGATGACGGACAGGTTCATTCATCGCCAGACAATGGCGAACGCCGTTCGATATTCGACCGTTGAGCTTGGCGAGCTTGAAGACAAGATCTCGCGCGCCGCAGACCGGGCGCTCGCGCTCGAGCTTGCGCTTTTTGACGAGCTGGTGGCCAAAGTGAGCGATGCGGGCCCGGCAATTCTCGCGGCCGCCGAGGCCATCGCCCGTATCGATGTCGCCGCGAGCCACGCGGAACTTGCGGTCGAACAGGCCTACACGCGCCCAATAATCGATGACAGCCTCAGCTTCGAGATCACCGGCGGCAGGCATCCGGTGGTTGAGGCCGCCTTGAAAGCGAACGCCGAGGCGGATTTCGTCGCCAACGACTGCTGCCTGAATGAGGAACAGCGCCTCTGGCTGCTGACCGGGCCCAATATGGCCGGTAAAAGCACCTTTTTGCGCCAGAATGCGCTGATCGCCATTCTTGCGCAGATGGGCGCCTTCGTTCCGGCCACGCGTGCGCATATCGGGATTATCGATCGGCTGTTCAGCCGGGTCGGCGCCGCCGATGATCTGGCCCGCGGACGCTCGACTTTCATGGTCGAGATGGTGGAAACCTCCGCCATTCTCAATCAGGCGGGCGAGCGTTCGCTGGTCATTCTTGACGAGATCGGTCGCGGCACGGCGACGTTCGACGGGCTTTCGATCGCCTGGGCGACGGTGGAGAGCCTGCATGAGATCAACCGCTGCCGCTCGCTCTTTGCGACCCATTACCATGAGCTCACGGTTCTTGCCGCGCGGCTTCCGGCACTTCGCAACCACAGCATGCGGGTGCGCGAATGGAAGGGAGAGGTGATTTTCCTCCATGAAGTCGCGGAGGGATCGGCGGATCGCTCCTACGGGATCCAGGTCGCAAAGCTCGCGGGATTGCCGCAGGCCGTTATCCGCCGCGCAGAAGATGTCCTGAAGGGTCTTGAAGAGAAGGATCAGGGTTCCGCCGCGACGCGCCTTGCCGACGACCTGCCGCTTTTCTCCGCGCTCGTCAATGAGCCGGCGAAACCGGGCGCGGGCGCTGCTCCCTCGGCGGTTGAAACGCGGCTTCAGGGGATAAATGTCGACGATCTTTCCCCGCGCGAGGCGCTTGGCCTGCTTTACGAACTGAAAGAACTCGCGGAGGCGGCAAAATCTTCTTGATGACAAGCTTCTTTCAGGCGGGTAGCCTCTAGTCCGCTAGAACAACCCCCAATAAATAATAACACGTACGGAGAAGAATATGTTCGACTTGACCGGCAAAAATGTCGTCATTACGGGATCCAGCAAGGGAATTGGAAAAGCGATTGCGCATCGTATGGCAGAAGCGGGAGCGCAGGTGACCATTTCCAGCCGCAAGGAAGATCTCTGCCAGCAGGTGGCGACCGAAATCAACGAAAGCCTGCCCGCCGGCTCCGCCGGCAAGGCATTTTCCATCCCGGTCAATATCAACTCGAAAGAGTCGCTGCAAAATCTCGTGGATGAAGCCCACAAGCAGCTTGGCGAGATCCACGTGCTTGTCTGCAATGCCGCGCTCAACCCGTTTTTCGGCTCGTCCATGGATATTCCCGACGATGCGTTCGACAAGATCATGGCCGCCAACATCAAGTCCAACCACTGGCTCTGCAACATGGTGCTGCCCGAGATGAAGGCGCGCAAAGACGGCGCGATCATCATCATCTCCTCGATCGGCGGCGTGCGTGGCAACCCGGTTCTCGGCGCCTACAGCATTTCGAAGGCGGCGGATATGCAGCTTGTCCGCAATCTCGCGGTTGAGCATGGGACGGACAACATCCGCGTCAATGCCATTGCGCCCGGTCTTATCCAGACGAATTTCGCCCGTGCACTCTGGGAAAATCCGGAGATTCTTGAGCGCGCGACCTCCCGCGCACCGCTGAAGCGCATCGGTCAGCCTGACGAGATCGCAGGCGCGGCGATTATGATGGCCTCGAAAGCCGGAACCTTCCTCACCGGGCAGACCCTGATCATTGATGGCGGGCAGACAATCGCCTGATTTACCCCGGCATCCTCTCCGGCCAGCTGTCATTGCCGCCCGTAACTCCTATATGGGATACGGGAGGCCGGGATTGCCCGGCGCCCTCCGGTGCATAAGTTGCCGCATCGGGGGCGCCGCGCCCTTATCTCGCCTGGCGCAAGATATTTCGGGTGTTCGCGGCCATTCTTTGGTAAATAACTGTCAACGGAGTTTATTGAGCCGTTCGCCGCACCCCGGCAGCGGTCAGCTGGATGCCAAATGGAAAAAATTCCGAATCGCAAGGAAATAATCGACCGCCGGGCGTTGGTTCAGGCGATTGGCGAGATCGCGCAAAAGCACGCCGCCGACAGTCTGGAATTTCGCCGCGATCTGCTTGCGCTCCTGAAAAAGACGCTTGATAACGGCAACGCGACGGTAGAAGCGCGCTTCATGCAATCGAACAAGGGCCGGGCGATGATGTACGCCCAGTGCTTTCTGGTCGATCAGCTGATCCGCACGATTTTCGACGTCGCGACGCAGTATATTTACCGCCTCAGCAACCCGACGACCGAGGAAAAGCTCTCACTCGTCGCCGTCGGCGGCTACGGGCGCGGCGAACTTGCGCCCTATTCGGATGTCGATCTTCTCTTCCTCTATCCCTACAAGCGGACCCCGTGGAGCGAGCAGGTCATCGAATATGTGCTCTACATGCTCTGGGACCTCGGCCTCAAGGTCGGGCATTCCAGCCGCAACGTGGATGAATGTATCCGCCTCGCGAAGAAGGACACGACCATTCAGACCGCCCTCCTCGAAGCGCGCTACATCTGGGGCGATCAGGAGATGTTCCGCGAGATGTACCGCCGATATATGAAAGAGGTGGTGGCGGGCCACAGCCGGGAGTTCATCGAGGCCAAGCTGCAGGAGCGTAAAGAGCGGCACGAGCGCTTCGGCAATTCGCGCTATCTTGTCGAGCCCAATATCAAGGAAGGCAAGGGCGGCCTTCGCGACCTGCAGACGCTGTTCTGGATTGCCAAATTCGTGCATGGCACGACCGATATTCCGAAAATGGTCGATCTCGGCGTCTTTACGGAACGCGAGCGGCGCAAGCTGACGAAGGCATCCAATTTCCTTCGCTCCGTGCGCTGTCACCTCCACTACCTGACGCGCCGGCCGGAAGAGCGCATCACGTTCGACGTCCAGAGCGAACTCGCGAGGCGGCTGCAGTATCGGGACCACGCCGGCACCCGCGGCGTCGAACGCTTCATGAAGCATTACTACCTTGTCGCCAAGGATATCGGCGATCTGACGCGCATATTCTGCGCCAAGCTGGAGGCGGAGCAGCAGAAGAAAAGCCGTCTCGCCATTCCGCGGCTCGGCCTCACCAAGCGGAAGCTGAAAGGCTACATCGTCGAGGGCGGCCGGATCAATGTCGCCGATGATGATGATTTCAAGAAAGAACCCATCAAAATGCTGGAGCTCTTTCATCTGGCACAGGAGCGGGAGCTCGACGTTCATCCGAACGCGCTGCGGCTGATCCGGCAGGACCTGCGGCTGATTAATCGCAGCGTCCGCAACGATCCGGAAGCCAACCGGCTGTTTCTTGAGATGATGACCAGCCGAAAGGATCCCGAGACAACGCTGCGGCGGCTCAACGAAGCCGGCGTGTTCGGCAAGTTCATACCCGATTTCGGCCGCGTCGTCGCCCAGATGCAGCATGATATGTATCATGTTTATACCGTCGATGAGCACACCATCCGCGCCATCGGCATCGTCTCGCAGATCGAACAGGGCAAACTTCAGAACGATCATCCGCTCTCCCACAAGATCATGATGAAGAACAGCTCGCGCGTTGTTCTCTACTGCGCGGTGCTGATCCATGACATCGCCAAGGGCCGCGGCGGCGACCATTCCATCCTCGGCGCCGAGGTGGCGGAGAAGCTGTGTCCCCGGCTCGGCCTCTCGCCGTCGGAAACGGAAACGGTGGCGTGGCTTGTCCGCCACCATCTGACGCTCAGCAGCTTCGCCTTCAAGCGCGATATCTCCGATCCGAAGACGGTCGAGGATTTCGTCAATATCATCCAGAGTCCCGAACGGCTCCGCCTGCTGCTTGTCCTCACCGTTGCCGACATTCGCGCCGTCGGACCCAACGTGTGGAACGGCTGGAAAGGCCAGCTGCTGCGCGAACTTTATTACGCGAGCGAAAATGCCCTGACCGGCGGCCATCTCTCCGAGGGGCGGGCCGAGCGCGCGAAACATTATCAGGAAGACCTCCGCGGCCGTCTTCCGCACTGGCCCGACGCGGATATCGACGCTCATATTGACCGCTTTTACGAATCCTACTGGATTGCGACAAACAGTGATGATCGCGTCCGCCACGCCGAGCTGATGAAGCAGGCCGACAAGGAGGGAACGCTTTTCACTATCGCGGCGAAAAGCGATCCTTTCCAGTCCGTCACCGAAGTGATTGTCTACACGGCCGATCATCCGGGCCTTTTCTCCCGCATCGCCGGCGCGATGTCGGTCAGCGGCGCGAATATCGTCGATGCGAAGATCCACACCACGACGGACGGAATGGCGCTTGACACCTTCTTTATCCAGGACAGTGAAGGTCTGGTCTATGACCAGGGCCGGCGGATGGAGAAGCTGCGCCAGACCATCGAGGACACGCTGAAAGGCATCCGCAAGCCGCATCTTGAACTGCTTGACCGGATGGAGACGAGCCTGCCGCGGCGAACGGAAGTCTTCAAGGTGCAGCCGGCCGTTATTCTGGACAACAAGGCTTCGAACACCCACACGGTGATCGAAGTGCGCGGCCGTGACCGGCCGGGCCTCCTGGCCAACCTGACGCGCACCTTGTTCAACCTGTCGCTTTCCATCTCGTCGGCGCATATCGCGACCTATGGCGAGCGGGCCGTCGACGTTTTCTATGTCAAGGACAGCTTCGGCCTTAAAATCACCAACAAGGTGAAACTCGCAAATATCGAGAAGAAGCTTCTGGCCGCGCTGTCCGACGAGCCGGAAACGCAGAAGAAAGCGGTGGCGGCGAAGAAGGTCGCCCCGGTCGGAAGCTGATGGCGGGGCAGGCCCGCGGTTCTGATATGGGTACAAGATGAGTTTGCTTAAATCTGTCGCCACCGTTGGCGGCTATACCATGATCAGCCGCGTGCTCGGGTTTCTGCGCGACATTCTGATGGCCGCCATTCTCGGCGCGGGGCCCGTCGCGGATGCGTTTTTCGTCGCCTTTCGCATTCCCAACATGTTTCGCCGGCTGGTTGCCGAAGGCGCATTTTCCGCCGCCTTTATTCCGCTTTTTGCCCGCAAGCTCGAGCAGGAGGGAAAAGAGCCCGCGCTTGAATTCGCGAGCCACGCGCTCGCCATTCTCATCGGCTTCCTGCTGATCTTCTCAAGCCTTTTCATGATTTTCATGCCCTTCATGATGCAGTTTCTGGCCCCCGGCTTCGAGATGGAGGGGCTTCGCTTCGAGCTTGCCGTCGACTATACCCGCATCACCTTCCCCTATCTGCTGGCAATGGCGATCGTTGCGCTGCTCGGCGGCGTACTCAATGCTTTCTATAAATTTGCCGCGATGGCTGCGGCGCCGATCCTGCTTAATATCATTCTGATCGCCTTTCTGCTGCTCGGCATCGGCAGAACAGACAGCGATGTCGGCATGCTGCTGTCAATCGGAGTTGCGCTTGCGGGCCTTGCGCAGGTTGTGTTCCTCATCATCGCCTGCTGGCGGGCGGAGGCGCGCGTGCCGCTTCGCAGGCCGCGCTTCAATGCCGATATCCGCCGGCTGTTCCGGCTGATGCTGCCCGGCATCCTCGGCGCCGGGGTGATGCAGATTAACATCCTCGTCGGTACGATCATCGCCTCCTATCTTGCGGCCGGGGCGATTTCCTACCTCTATTATGCCGACCGGGTCTATCAGCTCCCGCTTGGCGTTATCGGGATTGCGGTTGGCACCGCGCTGTTGCCAATGCTGTCGCGTCAGCTTCGCAGCGGCGAAGAGACCACCGCGCTCCACAGCATGAACCGGGCGATCGAGCTTTCGATGCTGCTGACGCTGCCGGCAACCGCCGCCCTCGTCGTCATCCCGGAAGAGATTATCGCTGCCCTCTTCCGCCATGGGGAATTTACCGCCGCGGCGAGCGAAGCGACGGCGATGGCGCTCCTTGCCTTTGCGAGCGGTCTTCCCGCCTATGTTCTGGTGAAAATCCTCGCACCCGGCTTTTTCGCCCGCGAAGATACGACAAGCCCCGTGGTCGTCGGTGTGCTCGCGATGCTTCTCAACGTCGGCCTCAGCCTTCTCTTCATCCAGTCGCTCGCCCATGTCGGGATTGCGCTCGCAACCTCGCTTTCCTCCTGGTTCAATGTCATCGCGCTCTTCTTCCTGTTGCGACGGCGCGGCCATTACCGGGCCGACGCGCGCCTGCTGCGGCGGCTCGCCGGCATTGTCCTCGCCTCGCTCCTCATGGCGGGCGGCCTTGCCCTTGCGCGCTACTATCTCGGCCCCCTCCTTGCCGATGATCTCGGCGCGCGGATTGTCCTGCTCGCCCTGCTCGTCGCGGGTGGAATGGCGCTTTACGCCGCCGCCATCCTTCTCTTTGGCGGCGCCCGCCCGCAGGAGGTGAAAAACATGCTGAAACGGCGCGCCTCGGCGTAAATCTGTTGACGCCCTGCCACCCGCCTGCAATAAGGCCGTGATAACCCCCGGGTTCTGCCCGATTCCTGCCCCGACGGCCTGATTGCAGGCTGTCCGATGGGGCGCGTGTCCAAAGCGTGAGGAACAACTCATAATGTCTCGTATTTTTTCCGGCGTTCAGCCGAGCGGCAACCTGCATCTTGGCAACTATCTCGGTGCGATCCGCAACTTCGTCCGATTGCAACAGGATTATGAGTGCATCTATTGCGCCGTCGATATGCACGCGATCACGGTCTGGCAGAATCCGGACGAGCTGCGCAAAAACACCCGCGAAGTCGCCGCCGCCTATATCGCGGCCGGGGTCGATCCGGAAAAGTCGATCATTTTCGCCCAGAGCAGTGTTCCCGCCCATGCGGAGCTTGCCTGGATCTTCAATTGCGTCGCCCGCCTCGGCTGGCTCAACCGCATGACCCAGTTCAAGGAAAAAGCCGGCAAGAACCGTGAGAACGCCTCCGTCGGCCTTTACGCCTATCCGAACCTGATGGCGGCCGATATCCTCGTCTATCGCGCGACCCACGTCCCGGTCGGCGAAGATCAGAAGCAGCATCTTGAACTTGCCCGCGATATCGCCCAGAAGTTCAATAATGATTATCACACCGAGACCTTCCCGCTGCCGGAGCCGCTGATTTTCGGCGCGGCAACCCGTGTCATGTCGCTGCGCGATGGCTCCAAGAAGATGTCAAAGTCCGATCCCAGCGATTACTCGCGCATCACCTTCATGGATGACCGGGACAGCATCGCGCTGAAGCTGCGCAAGGCGCGCACCGATCCCGAGCCGCTTCCCGACAATGAGAAAGAGCTGGAGGGGCGCCCCGAGGCGGCCAACCTCGTCGGCATCTATGCGGCGCTTGCCGATCGCACCCGCCAGCAGGTTCTTGAGGAATTCGCCGGTGCGCCCTTCTCCAGCTTCAAACCGGCCCTGACCGATCTCGCAGTTGAGAAGTTCGGCCCGATCGGCGAGGAGATGAAGCGTCTTGCCGCGAACCCCGATCATGTGGACGCGATCCTGAAAAAAGGCGCCGAGAGAGCCGCTGCGATCGCAAACCCGATCATTCGTGAAGTGAAGGATGTCGTCGGATTCCTGCAGCCGTAACCGCGGGGCCGCTTGTAAGTCCAAGCAGGCGACATACATTTCACTTCACAGCGTGACACGATCATTACCTCGCAACGGGGCGGCAAAATGAGTGAAATTGGCAACAACAGCACGGAACCAAAGCGAATTGGCCGCGGCGCTGAGGCGCTCAAGGCGGGCGCAAGACGGAGCTGGAAACCGATCCTGCTGATCCTTATCCTCATTCTGCTGCTGTATTACCCGATCGGCATGCTGATTGCCCATAAAGTGGACGATGACACGGAATTCGTCCCGACCGGCACCAACGCGGTCGCCGGCGGCAGCCATGCCGTCAACATGATGGCGGGGCTGATCGACCGGGAAATCAACGTCAACGGCTGGACGGCAAATGATCCGTTTTTTATGCCCTCCTCGGCTCTCGACAACATGCCGAACTATCAGCAGGGCATCATTTCCGCCCTCGCCCGTTTCAGCTTCGAGCTGACCGATCAGATCGGCCGGACGCGCGGCTCCAGCCAGACCGACCCGGACCTTCAGGAGGCGGCCGGACTGCTCCAGTATTCCGGCACGAAATGGGCATGGGATCCGACCGTTTCCCTGATGCCGACAGCTTCCTCGGAAGAGCAGTATCAGAAGGCGCGCGGCTCGCTGATCAACTACAACAAGCGGCTCGCGAGCGGAAATGCCGTCTTCGAACGGCGCGCCGACAACCTGCTTGCGACGCTTGACCGGATTTCTCTCGACATCGGGTCCTCGACCGCAACCATCGACCGGCATATTCAGGAGCATTCCGGCGAGGTCATCGACTTTCAGGCCGACGATATTTTTTACGGCGTGAAAGGGCAGGCGTATGGCTACTACATGCTGCTGAAAGCGCTGTCGCAGGATTATGAAAGCCTGATCCGGGAGCGGAATCTCACCAATGCATGGAACCAGATGCTCGGTAGCCTGAAGGCCGTCGTTGACCTTGACCCCATGGTTGTCGCGAACGGCGCGCCCGGCTCCCAACTCCTGCCTAACCATCTGGCGGCGCAGGGATTCTACGTCCTTCGGGCGCGTACACAGCTTCAGGAAATCAGCAACATTCTCTTGAAATAGCCGCGCGGATAGTGGCAGGATAAATTCCATCTGACAAATTGACGGAGCCTTTATGCCGGAAAAAGCCCCGACTGGTGTGCGCAACAAGTTTCTTGTCGTCGTCGATGAGACGCCGGAATGCAAGTCCGCGATCCGGTTTGCAAGCCGCCGCGCCTGGCACGTCGGCGGCGGGGTGATCCTGCTTTATGTCATCGAGCCACCGGAATTCCAGCACTGGATGGGGGTGGAGCAGGCAATGCGCGATGAGGCCCGCGAGGCGGCCGAGGAAATTCTTCAGGCGCTGGCCGAGGAAATCCAGCGCGAGACAACGATTGTCCCGGAATTTGTGATCCGGGAAGGCTCGACGAAGGAACAGGTGCTCGCGCTGATCGAGGAGGATACCGACATTCGCGTTCTTGTTCTGGCCGCCTCCCCCGATTCCGGCGGCCCCGGCCCGCTGATTAAAAGCCTCGTTTTCGAAATGTCCGGCACCTTCGCAATCCCCATCACCGTCGTGCCCGGCAATCTCACCGCCCGCCAGCTCGACGCCGTTACCTGAGCATTTCAGCCCATGCGCGTCAGCGAGACCAGTTCCCCGATGCTTGACTTCGCCCTTAATCATTCTCATATAGCCATCGCTCACGGCGGCGGTTGCCATATGGGATACAAGGGATGCAAAGCTGATGGCCGGCGGAACGGATGATCCGCGCGCAAGGCCATATCCGGTAAGTAATATGCAGTTTCTCAAATCCGGCTTCAGATCAGGTAAGCTCGCGACCTGCGCGGGGCTTCTGCTGATTGTCTTTTACATCATACCCGAATTTTTCGGCGGCGTGCGCGATGTGCCGATTTCGTCCCCTTTAAGCGACGGCGCGCAGCTTGGCGAGACGGTGGATCTGGCGAGCCTCGATGAGGTGTTCGCCGCCCTCGACTACCACCTGGATGATGTTCGCAATGGCCAGCCGGTCCCGCGCCTTTACGTCGATCAGGTTCCCGTCGATATCGACAGCGTCCCCGATGTCGACAAACGAAAAGATACCTTCATCAAGCTCGTGCTGCCGTTGATCCTGAGCGTCAATGAGCGAATCGCGGCGCAGCGCGAAAGGCTGACAGCGCTTCTCGACGCCAAGGTCACGGGCCGGACGCTGGCTGCCGCCGATCGGCACTGGCTCGATAACCTGGCCGCGCGCTACCGCACGGATCCCGACGATCCCTTTGCGCTGCTGGACAGGGTTGATGCCGTTCCGGTCTCGCTTGCGCTTGCGCAGGCGATCGAGGAATCGGGCTGGGGCGCTTCCCGTTTCGCCCGCGAAGGCAATGCCCTCTTCGGACAGCGCATCTGGACCGGGGAACAGGGGCTGGCGCCGGAGAAACGGGCAGAGGATGCCACCTACATGGTAAGGCGCTTTGATAGCATTGCCGATTCGATTTCCGCCTATATTCACAACCTTAACACCCATCCCGCCTATGAGGAATTCCGCCGCGCACGCGCCGAATTGCAGGATCATTCGGCGAGCGGGCCGGACAGTCTCGGGCTTGTCGCCACGCTCCGGGGGTATTCGGAAAAAGGGATGGAATATGTGAACAACCTGCGCCTGCTCATCAGCAGCAACCGATTGCAGGACTTTGAAGCGGCGGAACTTGCGCGCTGACGGGGCGGGACGGCCAACTCGCCCTGCATCCCCCGCATTGAGCGATATAATCCCCTCGCAA
Organism: Sneathiella sp.; assembly: GCF_036844445.1. Classification (GTDB taxonomy): domain Bacteria; phylum Pseudomonadota; class Alphaproteobacteria; order Sneathiellales; family Sneathiellaceae; genus Sneathiella. The sequence continues at coordinate 561,892 of NZ_DAIUFV010000002.1, forward strand.
AATCGTCCCTGATGTGAAACTATCGCATCGAACCTGACGGACTCTATGGGGAGGGGAGATGGACCGGCTGAAGAATAAAACCGCCATCATTACAGGCGCCGCCGCCGGGATCGGACTTGCGACGACGCGACGTTTCATTGACGAAGGCGCTTTCGTCATCATGACGGACATCAATCGGGATGCAGGCACCGCGGCCTCCGCAGAGTTTGGCGACCGGGCCACATTTCTCCCCCATGACGTCGCGCGTGAAGACGACTGGGAGAAGGTGATGGCGGCGGCGCAGGAGAGAGGCGGGCCGGATATCCTCGTAAATAATGCGGGCATCCTCTCCCTCGGCGATCGCCAGACGATTGAGGATACCGATCTTGAACACTGGCGCGCGATCCAGCGTGTGAATGTCGAGGGTGTCTTTCTCGGTTGCAAGGCGGCCATCAGGGCGATGAAAAGCCGGAGCGGCGCGATCGTCAATGTGTCCTCCATCGCCGCTCTTATCGCAACGCCGTCGCTTGCGGCATACGGCGCATCGAAGGCCGCCGTGCGCCAGCTCACCCAGACGGTCGCGCTCCATGCCGCGCAGAAACGCTACAACATCCGCTGCAACTCCGTACATCCCGATCCGGTTCGCACCGATATGGGCGATGCATTAATGGGCATGTATGGCGGCGATGTCGCAAAAGGCTGGGACAACATCGGCGGCCTTGTCCCCGTGAACAAGCCGAGCGAGCCACTCGATATCGCCAACGCCATTCTGTTTCTCGCATCAGACGAAGCACGCCATGTTACCGGCGCGCAACTCGTGATCGACGGCGGAACAACGGCCATCTAGAAAGCAGAACGACAAGGAAAATAAAATGCGCGTCAATCACAACGACCTTCGCAATTTCGTCGCCGCGATTTTCAAGTCCGCCGGCAGCAGCGCGGACGAAGCCGCCATCGTCGCCAATCATCTCGTGCTCGCCAACTTGTCAGGTCACGACAGCCACGGCGTCGGCATGGTGCCGCGCTATGTCGAGAATATCCGCAATGGTTATCTGCGTCTCAACGAGCATGTGGAGCTTGTGAAGCGCGACGGCTCGATTCTCGTCTTCGATGGCCACGCCGGCTTCGGGCAGGTCGTCGCCCGCGAAGCGACCGAGCAAACGATTGCCGCCGCAAAGCAGAGCGGCCTCGCCCTTTCGGCGCTCCGCAACGCCCACCATATCGGCCGCGTTGGCAGCTACGGGGAGCAATGCGCGGATGCTGGATTGGTCTCCATTCACTTTGTCAATGTCGTCGGGCATCACGGGATCGTCGCGCCGCATCGGGGGGCCGATGCGCGCTATGGGACCAACCCGATCTGCATCACCCTCCCCGACACTCGAGACGAGCCGCGCATCGTGCTTGATTTCGCTACCAGCAAGGTTGCGCTCGGCAAGGTGCGTGTCGCCCACAACAGCGGCAAGCGGCTTGACGAGGGATTGCTGATCGACCGCGAGGGCAACGCGAGCGTCGATCCCTCCGTCATGTTCGAGGGGGAAGAGACAGGCGCGCTGCTGCCGATGGCGGATCACAAGGGCTATGGCCTTGCGCTGATGTGTGAGCTGCTGACGGGCGCGATCGGCGGCGGCGGGACTATTCAGCCGGCCAATATCCGCGACACCCGCATTATCAACAATATGCTTTCTATCGTCATTGATCCCGCCCGGCTCACCGACACCGACTATATCGCCAGCGAGATGAAGGCGATGTGCGATTATGTCCGCGCCTCGCCGCCCCGCAAAGGCTTTGGCAACGTCCTCGTCCCCGGCGATCCGGAACGTGCGGCGCGGCGGGAGCGCGAGGCGAACGGCATCGAGATCGACGCGGAAAGCTGGCGGCAGATTGTTGCCGCCGGTCAGCACTTCGATATCGCGCCGTAGTCACCCGCCTGGCGCCAGACGGCGACCGTGTTATATATAACACTAGTACGCTGAATATTTACTTTTTCACGGCGGAAAGGAGATTTCGCGCGCCGGAGAGCACGAGATCCGTATCGCTCGCACAGAGCAGGAAGTCGTAGCCTTCCGCAAACAGATCATTGGTCTGCTCCGCGCCCTTCGAAATACAGCCGAGATAGGCGGGGCTTGCCTTGATCCGATCACGCGCCTCGGTCAGCAGCGCCTTCACCTCCGGATCATTGAACTGGCCGAGCTTCCTGATGCTGCCCGAGAGGTCATTGGGCCCGATAAAGAGCATGTCGATTCCATCAACGGCGGCGATGCTTTCGATATTCTCCACGCCTTCCTTCGTCTCGATCTGGCAGATGATCATCAGATCATCGACGAGATTTTCAAGATAAGCGCGGGCAAAGCGGCCGTAGGTGCCGCCGCGGGCCGCCCCAATGCCGGCGCTCCGGATCCCGTGCGGCGGATAGCGACAGGCGGCGACGACCGCCCTTGCCTCCTCCGCCGTGCTGACGGACGGCACCATGATGCCGTCCATACCGGTATCCAGCGCGCGCTTGATCAGCACCGTGTCATTCCACGGCACGCGCATCAGAACGGGCGCATCGCCGACGCACCGCACGGCGCGATACTGGTGGATCGCCATCTCCAGGCTGCCCGATCCGTGCTCGTGATCGATCATCACGGCATCGAACCCCGCGGCGCCGATAATTTCGGCCATATCCGGCGAGTTGGAGAAAAGCCAGCAGGCCGTCGTCTTTTCGCCGGCCCTCAGCTTCTCTTTCAGTTTTCGCGCAAAACTCATTAACTCTCTCCCTTATTATTTTTTTAAAATGGCCCGTCAGTTGGGAATATAGAACAGCGATCCGAACCAGCGCCAGCGCCGTTCCGGGCCAAGCAGCGTACAGTTGATCCGCCCGCGCCCGGATTTGAATGCCGTCGACAGCCGGATCTCGATGCGCGAATTACCAATGATCTCGATGGGGACCGCGCCACCTGTCTGACTGGACGAGAAGCAGGACAGGCCGGAGAGGTTTCCGTAATCCTCGGTGAGCGTGAAACCAAACGGCGGCGGATTGCGCTTCAGAACGTTATCGGACGGCGTCACATCCGTCACCCGAAGCGGCAGGGCGTTGGCGGCAAGCCGGAAGCGGCCGATCCCGCCGTAATTTTCGCTCATCGCAAAGCGGGGCAGTTCCAGCCTGTCATGCCCCGAATAGGCGACGCCGGATTGCTGGCCGAATGCGGCCTTGAATCCGAGCCTGCGGATAACCGACTTCACCTCGCTGCCATATTCACCGTAGGGATAAGCGAAAATCGCCGGGACGAACCCGAGTTCCTCCTGGTAGCGTTCGTTGGCGAGCTTGATATCGGCTTCGATCTCTGCCGCGCTGAGGGCCGGCAAATGCGCATGCGAATAGGTGTGATGGCCGAAATGCACGCCGCCATCGCGAAGTTCGCGAAGCTGATCCCACGTCATCATGCCGGGATACTGTTTGTCGACCCCTTCGACGGCGACAAAGACGGTGAACGGCAGATTGGCCTCCCGCAGCATCGGCCAGGCGACATCATAGACCGAACGATAGGCATCATCCATGGTGAGCGCCACCGTGCGATCGGGCAACGGCTGCCCGCTTTCCAGCCGGTCGACAATCTCGTTGAGCGGCAGAACGGTATAGGGACCGCTTTTTAACTCCTCGATATGCTCACGGAACTGATCGATCCTGATATTGGTGGCGGCATACTTGTCCTCGCCGAAGCGGTGATACATGATCACGCTGGCCCAGTCGGCGGCCATCGCCCTGTCCGCGCCATGCAGCATCGCAAGACAGAGAGATATCGCGCCACAAGCCGCCATAACCCCTTTTCTTATATGTTTCATTGGTTCATCAGCCTGTTGTTACGCGTCGCTCGTCCCCATCATCCGGCTCCCCGCCGCCTTGTCGGAAAGCGTAGGGTATCGACGAGGTTTAAACAATTGGTAATGCCACCATTCATTTCTGTAAAAATCCCAGTCCGCCGCCGTCATCAGGCCGAGCAGGATGGCGCGGTTGCGCTGCGCGTCAGCGGAAATATCGAGCGCGCCGTGGAAGGACGCCGTCGTCATGGCATCGAACCCGGTTCCCATATCGAGCTCTGCGCCGCTGCCGTCGATCAGCGTGAGGTCGATGGCCGCGCCGCGTGAATGGGGTGAGCCGTTCGCGGGGTGCGAGAGGAAATCCGCATTTGGCGTATGATCCCAGAGCGCCTGCACCGCTTCGGTCGGGCGGAAGGCGTCGAAGATCTTGAAGCGAAGGCCGATGGCCGCGGCGAGATCAATGGCGCGGCGGAGCTTCTCCGCCGCTTCCAGATTGAGATAGCAGGCGGCCCGGCGATAAATGGGCGCGCCGGTAAAATTATTTGCGCCGGCGTAGCGGATATCCAGCTCCACATCGAACCGATCAGGGGTGATTTCCGTTAACATCTCATTCAGGGGCATCTTGAACCTGCTGACTTGAAATCAGGCGGCAGAGAGCGTAACACTCTTTGCCATCAAGAACCTACATGGCCCCAATAGCGAAGGCAACAGAATGAAGATACTGGCGTTTGACACAGCCATGAACGCCTGTTCCGTCGCGCTCCTCGATGGGGCGGATGTGTGTGCGCATATTCATGAGAAACGACGCCGCGGTCACGCGGAAGCGCTGTTGCCGATGATCGAATCAGTGCTGCGGGACAGCGGTTTCAGCTACGACATGCTCGATATGATTGCCGTTTCGGTCGGGCCCGGGACCTTCACCGGGCTCCGGATCGGCCTTGCCGCCGCGCGGGGTATGGCGCTTGCGGCCGGGAAGCCGCTTCTAGGCATCACGTCGCTGGAGGCGCTTGCCGCATCGGTGCCGGTTGAACTCGCCGCGGGGCGTCCTGTCGCCGTTGCGTCCGATGCCCGCCGGGGCGAGATTTATCTACAGATTTTTGATCGGCTTGACGGCGCGCCGATGATCGCGCCCCGGACAGAAGCCATGGCGATACGGCCGGAAGAGGCGTTATCCCGTCTCGGCGAGCGGCCTGCCGTTATCATCGGCTCGGGCGCGCCGCTCCTTGCCGAACTCGCGGAGTTTGACGGCGATCTCTGGCACATTCCCGATCTCGACCCCGATCCGGACGCGCTCCACCTCGCCCGCCTTGCCGCGGCGCGCGGTCTCCCTGCCCCTGATGCCCCGCCTCCTGCGCCCGTCTATCTCCGCGCCCCGGACGCCAAGCTTCCGGGCGGCGTCGATTACCTGCCTGCAAATGACGGCTGAAATGGAGAAGGCCGCGCTCTCCTCGACCTTCTTCACGGATGCGTCGGTCTCGTCTCTCGCGGCGACGCTGCATGCCGAATGCTTCACCCCGTCCTGGGATGAGGACGCCTTCCGCTCCGCCCTCGCGATCCCCGGCACGGTCCTGCAAATCCTCGCCTGCGATGAGACCCCCGTCGCCTTCGCGCTATATCGGCGGATGTTTGAAGAAGCGGAGATCCTCACCCTCGGCACCCGGCCCGCCTTTCGCGGCCGGCGCCTTGCCGCCACGCTCCTGCGAGAAGGCCAGACTTACCTCGCCGCGCTGCAGGTGGAACGGCTTTTTCTTGAGGTCGGCGCCCAAAATACACCCGCCAGACGGCTATATTCATCAATGGGATTTAAAGAAATAGGCCGACGGGCAGGTTACTACTTGCACGGCGACCGCTCTGAAGATGCCATTATCATGCTAAAGAATTTGCATTAACCCCTAAAATGGGAAATAAACGTTAATAGGTATCAGTATGTCTGTTCAATAAATTTTTCTTTATTTGATTTTATATTCGATTCTGAAATATATATTGTTTATACACTGCAGGGCATTTTTAGTTTTTGGAGGTACGATTACAATGTCTGAGAAAATAGAAAAGCTGGAACTTCTCGCCCTGACTACGGATATTGTAACTTCCCACTTATCGCGCAACCCGGTAAGTGCCAGCGAAATTTCAACGCTTATCAACGACGTATTCAACACGCTGTCGAACGTGGGCGAAACCACGGAAGAGGACAACAAACCGGAGCCGGTTGTGTCCATTCGAAAATCCGTTCACCCGGACTATATTATCTGTCTGGAGGATGGGAAAAAGCTGAAGATGCTGAAGCGGCATCTGAAGACAGCGTATAATATGACACCGGAAGAATACAGAGAACGCTGGGGTCTGCCGGCGGATTATCCGATGGTGGCGCCGAACTACGCGGAGCAGCGGCGCAACCTGGCCAAGAAAATCGGCCTCGGCACCCGTCGAAAGAAAGCTGCGGGCAAGTAGTCTCTACTTTCGCTGGCTGTATAGTATAATTCGTATAAACTTGGCCCCGCCGAAAAGATTTTCGACGGGACGTTGGTTATCGGAGGATTTACATGACGACAACTCGCCTGGAACAGCTTTGCATCGAGAAGGGCTTGCGGATGACCGAGCAGCGCCGCGTTATTGCGCGCGTTCTGTCGGAATCGCAGGATCACCCGGATGTGGAACTTGTCTACAAACGGGCAGCGGAGTTGGATGACACGATCAGCATCTCGACGGTTTACCGCACCGTCCGCATGCTGGAAGAAAACGGTATTCTCGAGCGCCACGATTTTGGCGACGGCCGCGCCCGCTACGAGGAAGTATCGGATGAGCATCACGATCATCTGATCAATATTCAGACCGGGCAGGTGATCGAGTTCACCAGCGATCAGATCGAGGAATTGCAGCACAAGATCGCCGAGGAACTCGGCTTCGAACTGATTGATCATCGTCTTGAGCTTTATGGCAAGCCGCTCCCCAATTCGCGCATCAAAGAGGTGTCGCCGGAGGAGTCGGTTGTAAATATGCGCCAGTCCGCATTTTATACCCGTAAACTCGACTGACGGTTCGATACGCCCCGGCCTATGGACAGGATAAAGGCAGTTTTCACCATTCTGGCGGTGCTCGTCTGGACCGGAATTATGGTGACTGCCCAGGCCATTGTCCTGCTCCTTTTCAGGAAGCATCGCTACCTGATCCCCCGGATCTTCCACAAAGGCCTCTGCCGCCTGCTGAAGGTGAAGGTGGTAACCAGTGGCGTGATCGAGCGATCGCGCCCGACGCTTTTCGTGGTCAATCACATATCATGGCTCGATATTCCCGTTGTCGGCAGCGCGCTTCAGGGCAGTTTCGTCGCCAAACGGGAGGTTGCGAAGTACCCGCTCGTCGGGCCCGTCTCGAAACTGCAGCAGACGATTTTCATCGAACGCACCCGTCCCGCCGTCCGCAGCCATAAGGGCGAGATGCAGGAGCGCCTCAAGAGGGGAGAAAATCTCTTTCTCTTTCCCGAAGGCACTTCCTCCAACGGCATCATTATCCAGGATTTCAAAAGCGCCTATTTCGGCCTTGCCGAGCGGCGCATCAACGGCACTTCATTGACGGTACAGCCGGTTACCCTCGCCTACAGCCGGATGAACGACATTGCGATGACCCGCGGCACCATGGGGATCGTCGCCTGGGTCGGCGATGAGGCGCTGCCCCGCCACGTCTGGGCATTTCTCAAGCGCGGCAGGATTACCGCGGAACTGCGCTTTCACCCACCCGTCACAATCGATTCTTACGATTCTCGAAAAGCCATGGCGAGCGATTGCCAGATGATCATCGCCCGCAGCCTCAGCCGCGCTCTAACGGGCCGCGAGGAACCGGAAACACCGGAATTTCCCCACCGTTGACAGTTTTTTCCGGCAAAGCACATCGCCCGCTTCTCTATTTATCATATAATTGCTAGTTTATTCGTGATAAGGAACGGCCGTGATACGGAAATTCGAGGCCGTGATCCAACGAGGTTGGCAAGGAAACGTGAGCAAAAAACTCTATATTTCAACATATGGCTGCCAGATGAATGTCTATGATTCGGCGCGCATGGCAGACCTGATGGCCCCCTTGGGATATTCCCTGACAACTGAGCCGACTGAAGCGGACATGGCAATCCTGAACACCTGCCATATTCGCGAAAAGGCCTCGGAAAAGACCTTTTCCGAGCTCGGGCGGCTGCGCAACATGCGCGCCGCGAAAGAGGCGCGGAACGAAGGCGGCATGATCATCGCCGTCGCCGGCTGCGTCGCGCAGGCCGAGGGCGAGGAGATTATGAAGCGCGCGCCCTACGTCGACATGGTGTTCGGGCCGCAGTCCTATCATCACCTGCCGCAGATGGTGGCCGAGGCGACGCGCGGCGTCGGCCATATCCTGGAGACGGATTTTCCGCTCGAGCCGAAATTCGATTTCCTGCCGGAAGAGGCGATCGACACCAATCTTTCCGCCTTTCTCACTGTGCAGGAAGGCTGCGACAAATTCTGTGCCTTCTGCGTCGTGCCCTACACCCGCGGCGCCGAATTTTCGCGTCCCGCCGCTGCGATCATCGCCGAGGCGAAACGCATGATTGCCGCCGGAACGCGGGAGATCACCCTGCTCGGCCAGAATGTGAATGCCTATCACGGCGAGGGGACGGACGGAAAGCCGGTCAGCCTTGCAACGCTGATCCAGATGCTCGCCGAGATAGACGGGCTGGAGCGGCTTCGCTACACCACATCCCATCCGCTCGAGATGACCGAGGATCTCTGCCGCGCGCATCGCGACGTCGAGATCCTGATGCCCTATCTGCATCTTCCCATTCAGGCCGGCTCGGACCGCATCCTTGCCGCCATGAACCGCCGCCATACGGCGGATGAGTACCGCCGCATCATCGACCGGCTGCGGCATTATCGCCCCGACCTCGCGCTTTCGGGCGACTTCATCGTCGGCTTCCCGGGCGAAAGCGATCAGGATTTCGAAGACACGCTGCAGCTTGTCCGCGATGTCGGCTATGCGCAGGCTTACAGCTTCAAATACAGCCCGCGCCCCGGCACGCCGGCCGCCGCGCTTGGCGAGCAGATGATCGAGGAGGCCGTCAAATCCGAGCGGCTGGCCCGGCTTCAGGCGCTTCTCAATGAGCAGCAGATCACCTACAATCGCTCCTTCGTCGGCAAGGAAGTTGATGTCCTGCTCGAGCGGGAAGGTAAGCGGGAGGGTCAGCTTATCGGCCGCAGCCCCTATATGCAGTCGGTTTTCGTTCCTGCCCCGACGCAGCGGATCGGCCGCATTGCAACCGTCATCGTCAGGGAAGGAAACGCAAATTCCCTGCGCGGCGAACTGAAACCCGGTAGCGTTGCGGACGCAGCATAGGACGAGACGTGGCAAAATCCCCATCGCGCAGCAAAGCTACCGACCCCCGTTCCGATCAGAATAACGCGATCATCCTCGAATTTGATGACAATCATCTGCTCGCCCAGCTCGTCGGCGAGCACGACCGCTATCTTGCCCGCATCGAGCAGGGCCTTGACGTCTCCGTCACTTCGCGTGGCAACAAGATGGCGATCTCCGGCAGCAAGGACGCCCAGCAGAGCGCAAAGTCGGCGCTTCTCGATCTCTACGCGAGGCTTGAAAAAGGCCTCGACGTGACGGAAGGGGAAGTCGACGGCGCGATCCGCATGGCCGCGAGTGCGCCCGCCGAGGACGGCAGCCGCGGCTCTGTCTCCGGCAATGCCGATATGATTGTAACGAAGCGGCGGCGTATTACGCCCCGCTCCACTAATCAGGCGCTTTATGTCCAGTCGCTGCGCAAGCATGAGCTGGTGTTCGGCCTCGGCCCCGCCGGCACCGGCAAGACCTATCTTGCCGTCGCCAATGCCGTCGCGCTGCTGATCGAGAACAAGGTCGACCGCCTTATCCTCGCCCGCCCCGCGGTCGAGGCAGGGGAGAAGCTGGGCTTCCTGCCGGGCGACATGCGCGAAAAGATCGACCCTTACCTGCGCCCGCTTTACGATGCGCTCTACGACATGCTGCCCGCCGAGGAGGTGGTGAAGCGCCTTGAGAATGGCGAGATCGAGGTGGCGGCGCTCGCCTTTATGCGCGGCCGCACGCTCTCAAACGCCGCCATCATCCTCGATGAGGCGCAGAACACGACACCGGTGCAGATGAAGATGCTGCTGACCCGCATGGGCGAGAATTCCCGTATGGCGGTGACCGGCGATCTCAGCCAGATCGACCTGCCGCTCGGCATGCGCTCGGGCCTGCATGAGGCCGTTGATATCCTGAAAGGCGTCAAAGGCATCGACTTCATTCACTTCGGTGAAGCGGATGTTGTGCGTCACCCGCTGGTGACCCGTATCGTCAAAGCGTATGGGGATCATGATCGGGAAAAGCAGCTCACGCTGAAATCACGGAAATCCTGAACCGCTCATGACTTCTCTCCCCTTCTCTCTTGATCTGGCGATCAGTGTTGAAGATCCGGCGTGGCTCGATATTCACCCCGATCTCGACGTCCGGGCGGAAAAAATCGCCTGCCTGGCGCTTGATGCCGTTACCCGAGAGTTTTCGCTCAAAGCTGCGCGCGGCGAAGAATTGCCAGCGGTCGAGATCAGTCTGCTGTTCACAAATGATACCGCCATCCGCGAGCTGAACCGCGACTACCGGGGCAAAGACGCGCCGACCAACGTCCTCTCCTTTCCGGGAAATCCGCTGGAAATTGAAGAGCTTGAGCAAGCGATCCAGACCGGCGAGCCGCTGCTTCTTGGCGATATCGTGATGGCGCGGGAGACGCTCCTGCGGGAGGCCGAGGCGCAGGGAAAACCGGTTGCCGATCACGTTGCGCATCTGCTTGTTCACGGCGTTTTACATCTTGCCGGGTTTGATCATTTGAACGAAAATGAGGCGGCAGAGATGGAAAATCTTGAAATCGAGATACTGCGGCACCTACATATTGCCAATCCGTATGAAACAGACGAGCAGCCATCACAGGAGACTCCCGACAAAAAATGACCGATAACGTGTCGAGTACGAGCCTGTCCGACTCATCGGACGGTCCGACAGCGCAGAAACAATCAAACACTGTACTGCATACGTTGAAACGTCTCCTTGGGATTGGGCAGCAAACAGAGAGCAGCGTTCGCGCCACACTGGAACAGCTGATCGAAGCGCATGAGGATCCCGAACAGTCCATCAATCCTTCCGAAAAGGTAATGCTGACCAATATACTGAGTTTCAGCGAACTCAGTATCAGCGACGTGATGGTGCCGCGCGCCGATATCGAAGCGATTGACGCCAGCCTGTCGCTCGAACAGGTGGTGGAGCGCTTCAAGGAAACCAACCACTCCCGGATGCCGGTCTATGAGGAGACGCTCGACAACGTCACCGGCATGTTTCACATCAAGGACCTGATCAACTTCTGGGGCGAGAAAAAGCCCGGCCGCTGGGGTGCCTTCTGCCGCGAGATCCTGTTTGTGCCGCCGTCCATGTCGGTGCCGGACCTGCTTCTCAAAATGCGCGCAACGCACATCCATATGGCCGCCGTCGTCGATGAGTATGGCGGCATTGACGGGCTGGTGACCATTGAGGATTTGGTCGAGGAAATCGTTGGCGATATCGAAGACGAGCATGACGAACAGGAAGGCCCGCTGATCATCGTCGCGCCGAACGGGACGATCGATGCGGATGCCCGCGCCTCCATCGACGAGCTTGAGGCGCTTCTCGAGATGGACCTGCTGCCCGAAGATGAGGATGAGGATGTCGACACCGTGGGCGGGCTGGTCTTCCAACTCGCCGGCCAGATCCCGACACGCGGAGAAGTCATCACCCATCCCGACGGACTTGATTTCGAAATCCTCGATGCGGACCTACGAAAGGTCAAGCGGGTGCGCATCCATCGCCGGCCTGTCGAGGCAGACGAGACGGTATGATCGCCCTCAACCGCTGGATTTCAGGACTTTCCCCGTTCAGAAAATATCTCCTCGCCTTTCTTCTCGGCGCTCTGGTTGCGGCGGCGCTGCCGCCGGTCAGCCTGGTTTTCCTGCTGCCCGTCAGCTTCACCGGGCTGGTCTGGATCCTCAGCTCCGCAGCGACGAAAAAACAGGCATTTTTCACCGGCTGGTCATTCGCCTGGGGGCAGTTTATCGCCGGCCTCTACTGGATCGGCGTTGCCTTTACAATTGATGCCGAGACCCACGCGCTGCTGATGCCGCTGCCGGTTCTGGTGCTGCCGGCCTTTCTGGCAATTCTATCCGGCCTCGCGACGCTCGCAACGCATCTGACCCGCGCGCGCGGGCTCGCCCGTATCCTGCTCTTTACCGGCTTCTGGGTTGCATTCGAATATGTGCGGGGCGTCATCTTCACGGGATTCCCTTGGAATCTCGTCGGCTATAGCTGGAGCGTGGTTGATCCTGTCCTGCAAGCGACCGCCTTCATCGGCATCTACGGGCTCACCCTCCTCACTGTTTTCCTCGCGAGCCTCCCGGCGCTCTTTGGCGAGGCGGAGACGCCGCGCAAAGTGGCAATATCCTCGACCGGCCTTGTCGCCGCCCTCTTTATCGCGCTTGCCGGCGCAGGATATCTCCGTATCCCTGCCGCGCCGGTGAGCAGCTTCGACAACACCAACCTTCGCATCGTCCAACCCAATATCCAGCAGAGCATGAAATGGAAGCGGGAACTGCTGCTCGAACATCTGCAGAAAATTGTCTCGCTCAGCCTGATCGAGGAAGGGGAGAAGCCGCGCTTTCATATCTGGCCCGAAACGGCGGTTCCCTATTACCTGACGACGGCGAAGCAGCTGCAAAAAGAACTCGCCCAGATGATTGCGCCGGGCGGCGCCATCTTCACCGGCGCGCCGCGGCGTGATCCGGTTACCAGAACATATTGGAACAGCCTGAATGTTCTCGGTGCAAACGGTGAAATCCTCGATATCTATGACAAGCAGCATCTCGTCCCTTACGGCGAATACATGCCGCTTCGCCCGCTGATGGAAGCGGTCGGCCTGACGGGGATCATTCCGGCGCTCGATCAGATGTCGGATTTTGCAACGCCCGACAAATCGGCGCGCAAAGTGATTTCCATTCCCGGCATGCCGCCGGCCCGCGCGCTCATCTGCTATGAGATCATCTTTCCGTGGGAAATCGCGCCGGATGCGCCGTTCTCCTGGATCCTCAACATCACTAATGATGGCTGGTTCGGGAATACATCGGGCCCCTATCAGCATTTCGCCATCACCCGCACCCGCGCGATCGAACAGGGCGTCCCCGTCATCCGCGCCGCCAATACGGGAATTTCGGCGATCATCGACCCCTATGGCCGGGTTGAGGAACAACTTGCGCTCAACAAAACGGGCGTCATTGACGGCAGCCTGCCGATGCCGATCGCCGGGCGAACCCTTTACGCGCGGAGCGGCGAAATCATTCCGCTTTCGATGACAGGGCTGTTCCTGCTGGCCGGCTTTGTTTTCGCCGGGCGGCGCGCGAAAAACATCGCCGCGTCATCTTGACTATGGCATGCTTTTACACATACTTGGTTCTAAATTTTCTAGACTATTCTCTTGAATGGCGTAAGTAGCGTCCGGGTCCTGCAGTTCCACAAACAGTCTTGATGAGAGGAATTCAGATGGCAAATCATCCCGTGGACGTACATGTCGGGAGCCGGCTTCGGATGCGTCGGACGCTGCTCGGTCTCAGTCAGCAGAAGCTGGGAGAGAAACTCAATCTTACGTTTCAGCAAATCCAGAAATATGAGCGCGGCGCCAACCGCATCGGCGCGAGCCGGCTGTTTGAGCTCAGCCGGATCCTCGACGTCAAACCCGCCTATTTTTTCGAGGAAATGCCCGAGAGTGGGGCGGCGGCCGGCGCCGGACTGGCAGAGCCCGCAGAGGATTTCAAGCATGATTTTCTCGGCAAGCGCGAAACGCTTGAGCTGGTACGCGCCTATTACAAGATTGACAATCTGGAAGTCCGCAAACGGGTATTTGACGTGATCAAGGCGCTCGCGACGGACGATGATGACCCTGACGCCACGGGATCGCGATCGGACTGATCGCCCATGCCGTTTATTCCCGGATTCGCTTGACCCTTCGGAGGTTTTTGCTAGAGTGCGGCAGGCTTATCGTGCCCGTCTGGCGCCTTCTTGATTGAACTTTGCCCAACGGTGCCGACAACAGACAAAGGGGATGTCCGCGTGCCAGCTAAAAATTTTCTTTTTACCAGTGAATCAGTTTCTGAAGGACACCCGGACAAGGTTTGCGACCGGATTTCTGACAGCATTGTCGATCTGTATTTGTCGCAGGATCCATTTGCGCGCGTCGCCTGCGAAACGCTGACGACGACCAACCGTATCGTCCTTGCGGGCGAGGTGCGCGGACCCGAGAGCATCACCAAAGCCCTGATCGAGGAGACCGCGCGCGCAGCCGTCAAGGACATCGGCTATGAGCAGGACGGCTTCCACTGGAAGAACGCCGCGGTCGATATCTATCTGCACGCCCAGTCCGCCGACATCGCCCAGGGTGTTGATGCCTCGGGCAACAAGGATGAAGGCGCCGGCGATCAGGGGATCATGTTCGGCTATGCGGTCAATGAGACCGACGTGCTGATGCCCGCGCCGATCTACTATTCCCACAACATCCTGAAGGCGCTTGCGGACGCGCGTCACAGCGGCCGCGAAAAGGGCCTCGGCCCCGATTCCAAGAGCCAGGTGACGCTCGCCTATGAAAACGGCAAGCCGGTGCGCGCGACCTCTATCGTCGTCTCCACCCAGCACACCCCCGATCTCACAACCCGCGACGTGCGGGAGATTGTCCGCAAATATGTTGTAGATACCCTGCCCGAGGGCTGGATGTGCCCGGAGGATGAATTCTATGTCAATCCGACGGGCAACTTCGTGATTGGCGGACCCGACGGCGATGCCGGCCTGACGGGCCGCAAGATCATCGTCGACACCTATGGCGGCGCAGCCCCGCATGGCGGCGGCGCTTTCTCGGGCAAGGATCCGACGAAGGTTGACCGCTCGGCCGCCTATGCGTCGCGCTATCTCGCCAAGAACGTCGTCGCGGCAGGTCTCGCAGACCGCTGCTGCATCCAGCTTTCCTACGCCATTGGCGTCTCCAAGCCGCTATCGCTCTATGTCGATCTTTATGGCACCGGCAGGGTCGAAGAAGACAAGCTCGCCCGCGTTCTCATGGAGGTCATGGATCTCAGCCCGCGCGGCATCCGCGAGCATCTGCAGCTCAACCGGCCGATCTATGCCCGCACCGCCGCGTACGGTCATTTCGGGCGGACACCGGATGCGGACGGCGGCTTTTCGTGGGAGAAAACCGACCTCGTCGACAGTCTGAAATCCGCCTTTTCCTGATCAGATATGGTTGACGAACAGGCGAAGGGCCGGCGCATCCTTTACGGGCGGCGCCGGGGAAAGCCGCTTCGCAAAGGCCAGCAGGCGCTGATCGACACCGAGCTTCCGCGCCTGCAGATCCCGGCCGGGGATGACACGATCGATCTTCCCGCCCTGTTTACAGGCAATATCCGTGACTGTTGGCTGGAGATCGGCTTTGGCGGCGGCGAGCATCTTGCCTGGCAGGCGAGCAATAACCCGGATATCGGCTTCATCGGTTGCGAGCCCTTTATCAATGGCGTCGCGACATTGCTTGGCAAACTGGCAAAGACGGACGCGCGCAACGTGCGCATTTATACCGATGCGGCGGAAAAGCTGATCGCCCGCCTGCAGGATCACTCCATCGGGCGCGCGTTCATCATGTTCCCTGATCCGTGGCCGAAAAGCAGTCATAACAAGCGGCGATTCGTGCGCGAGGAAAATATTGCGGTCCTCGCGCGGGTGCTGGCGCCCGGCGCCGAGCTTCGCATCGCCACTGATCATACGGATTACGGCGCGTGGATTCTCTGGCACATGCTGCGATCGGATGATTTTATCTGGCGGGCGGACGGCCCCGATGACTGGCGGACACGAAGCGCCGACTGGCCGCCGACACGCTATGAAATGAAAGCGACCTCCAAGGGACTGCGGCCCGTCTACTATCGCTTCGTGCGAAAAAATCGCGCATAGGCCCGGTTTATTTCAAGAAAAAGCTTGGAATTCCCGCTATCTCGTTTATTATAAGCAGAGTTAAATACTGTTCGCTCACCATCTGGATGGGCTTTGGAACGGTGGGTCTCTGACCCGCTGTTTTTTTATGGTTATTGCAGACGAGAAATACACTGAACACGGTCGATAAAATTGCGCAGTTGATCACGCCGTCCCTGACTGATCTGGGCTATGAACTGGTGCGCGTCCGGCTGACGGGCGGCGACAAGAAAGTGCTGCAGATCATGGCGGAGAAGGCCGACGGCACAATGACAATCGAGGATTGCGCCGAGGTTAGTGAAGTCGTCTCCGCGCTTCTTGATGTTGAAGATCCGATCAGCGGTGCTTTTGACCTTGAAGTATCCTCCCCGGGGATCGACCGTCCGCTGACGCGCGAGAAAGATTTCGAACGCTGGGCGGGATTTGAAGCGAAGGTGGAACTCGACGCGGCGGTCGACGGTCAGCGCCGCTATCGCGGCGTGTTGGGTGGCATCCGGGATGGCCTTATCCTGCTGCGAACAGACGACGGCCACGATAAGGAACTGCCGTTCTCCGACGTGAGGACGGCAAAATTGATTTTGACGGACGAACTGATTGCCGCGAGCATGCGCCGCGCCTGATGTTCTAAAGAGCTTAATGTAAGACAGGTATTTGGTCATGGAAAACGCAGCTAGCTTGAACCGACTGGAATTACTGCAGGTCGCCGATGCAGTCGCGCGCGAAAAGGTTATCGATCGCGACATCGTGCTTGCCGCAATGGAAGAAGCGATCCAGAAGGCCGCGCGGGCCAAATACGGCCACGAGAATGACATCCGCGCCAATATTGATCGCGGCACCGGCGAAATTCGCCTCGCCCGCATTCGCGAGGTGGTCGAAGAGGTGGAAAACGAGAGCACGCAGATCTCGCTCGAGCATGCGAAACGGGAAAAGCCCGACGCCGCGCTCGGAGATTTTCTGGTCGATCCGCTGCCGCCCATCGATTTCGGCCGCATCGCCGCCCAGACCGCCAAGCAGGTCATCGTCCAGAAAGTGCGCGAAGCGGAGCGCGAGCGCCAGTATCAGGAATATAAGGATCGCGTCGGCGAGATCGTCAACGGGATCGTCAAGCGGGTCGAATATGGCAATGTCACCGTCGATCTCGGCAAGGCCGACGCCGTAGTGCGCCGCGACGAGATGCTGCCGCGCGAGACGTTCCGCCAGGGTGACCGCATCCGCGCCTATATCTATGACGTCCGCCAGGAGCCGCGCGGCCCGCAGATCTTTCTGTCACGCAGCCATCCGCAGTTTATGGCGAAGCTGTTCAGCCAGGAAGTACCGGAGATTTACGACGGCATCATCGAAGTGAAGGCCGTCGCCCGCGATCCGGGCAGCCGCGCCAAGATCGCCGTTGTCTCGCATGATTCGAGCATCGACCCTGTCGGCGCCTGTGTCGGCATGCGCGGATCGCGCGTGCAGGCCGTGGTCAACGAGCTGCAGGGCGAAAAGATCGACATCATCCAGTGGTCCCCCGATCAGGCGAGCTTTATCGTCAACGCGCTGGCGCCGGCCGAGGTAGCCAAGGTCGTGCTCGATGAGGACGCCAACCGCATCGAAGTCGTCGTCCCCGATGATCAGCTCTCGCTCGCCATCGGCCGCCGCGGCCAGAATGTACGCCTCGCCTCGCAGCTGTCCGGCTGGGATATCGACATCCTGACGGAAGAGGAAGAGAGCAACCGGCGCCAGGCGGAGTTCTCGGTCCGCACGCAAAGTTTCATGAACGCCCTTGACGTTGACGAGACGATTGCCCAGCTATTGGCTTCGGAGGGCTTCACGTCAGTTGAAGACATTCTTTACGTCGATCCGTCGGAAATTTCCGATATCGAAGGGTTCGACGATGAAATCGCCACAGAACTGATCCGCCGCGCGCAGGAGCATGTCGACCAGACCAATTCCGAGCTTGAAATGAAGCGGCAGGAAATGGGCGTCAATGACGACATTGTGAACCTGCAGATGCTGACCCCGGCCATGATCGTGGCGCTCGGCGAAGCTGGCGTCAAAGAGCTTGACGATCTTGCGGATCTTTCGGCCGATGAGCTGATCAACAGCGAGGACGGGATTCTGAGGGAATTTGGCCTGACGGCGGACGAAGCAAACCAGGTCATCATGGCCGCGCGCGCACACTGGTTCGACGATGCGGAGCCGGGCGTGGACGGGGAACATGACGAAGGAAATCCGACGGTCTGATCCGCGGGACGGAGATGGAGACTTGAGTGATCCGCAGCGGCGGTGTATAGCCACTGGACAGATACGGGATAAGGATTCGCTTCTTCGGTTTGCTGTCTCGCCCGACGGACTGCTCGTTTTCGATATTGACAGGAAGCTGCCGGGACGGGGCATCTGGATTACGCCGGATGCGAAGGCGGTGGAGCTGGCGGTAAAGAAGCGCCTGTTCGCACGGTCCGCGAAGCAGGCGGTGACGGTGCCGGAGGATCTGGTCGGGTTGATTGACCGCGCCCTGTCGCGGCAGTGTCTTGCGCTTCTCGGTCTCGCCCGCAAGGGCGGGATGGTGACGACGGGCTTTGCCAAGGTTGAAAAGGCATTGCAATCGGGCAAGGCGGCGCTGCTGGTGGAGGCGGTGGACGGGTCTGAGGACGGACGGCGGAAGCTTCTGCGGATTGCCGGTTCGCTGCCGCGGATTGACCAGTTCACCATTGCCGAGCTGAGTCAGGCGCTGGGCCGGGAGAATGTTGTTCACGCCTGCCTTGCAAAAGGCGCGATGGCAACCAGAATTATGACTGCGGCTTCCCGATTGGCACAGTTCAGGGGTCGCATGGAAACGAATACCGAAGTGCCGGAGTAAAAATGACTGAGACAAATGACAAGGATGGGCGTAAGTCGCTTAGCCTGAACAAACCGTTAGAAGCGAAGAAGACCGCTGGCGGCAACAGTCAGGTCCGTCAGAATTTTACCCATGGTCGTACCAAGACCGTGCAGGTCGAGGTGCGCAAAAAGCGCAGCACGCTCGCGCTTGGCGGACAGAAGCCGGCAGCAGCCGCGCCGGCGGCGCCGGGCGCAAACACGCTCAAAGCCCCCCAGCCCAAGCAACGCCCCGCAGAGAAACGCCCTGCGGAAGCCCAGCGGGATTCGGCTGATTTCCTGACCACGGACGAAAAAGCGGCGCGGGCCGCAGCGCTCGCCGAAGCGCGCGAGCGCGCCATTCGCGAAGAAATGGAGCGCAAGGCGCGCGAACAGGCCAAAGCGAAGGAAGAGCAGCAGGTCAAGCGCGAAGCACCGGCAACGAGTGATACCGACGCGGCGACAGAGTCTGCCGAGCCGGCCGCGGAAGCTCCGGAACAGCCGAAGCGCCGCTCGCCCGAAGAGCGCCGCCGCGCCGAGGAAGAGGAAGCCCGGCGCCTTCGCGAAGAAGCGGAAGCTGCAAAGGTAGCGCAGGTTGCCGTTCACCGCGAGCGGGTCAAAACCACCGAACGCGAGGAAGAACTGCGGCGGGAAGCGAAAACAACCGCCACGCGTCACTTCCCCGGGTTCAGCGATGACGACGCTGCGGCGTCGGGCGCCGCGGCGCTCGCCCGCAAGGGCGGAAAGCATATGCGCGGCGTCGAGGAGCGCCATTCTCCCGCGCGCAAACCGAACGAGCAGCGCCGCCGCTCCGGCCGCCTGACGATCGGCGAAGCGCTTGATGATCGCGGTCCGAAGCAGCGCTCTCTCGCCTCGATCCGGCGGGCGCGCAAGAAGCAGCAGCAAATCAGCGAAGCACCGCCGAAGATTTTCCGCGAAGTCACTATCCCCGAGGTCATCTCCGTGCAGGAGCTCGCGAACCGGATGTCGGAACGCGCGGTAGACGTTATAAAGGTCCTGATGAAACTCGGTATTATGGCGACGGCGAACCAGACCATCGATGCGGATACCGCAGAACTTGTGGTCGACGAACTCGGCCATAAAGCGCGCCGCGTCGCCGCGTCGGACGTGGAAATCGGCCTCGGCGGCGAAGATGATGATGCGCCGGAAGATTTGAAGCCGCGCGCCCCTGTCGTCGCGGTGATGGGGCATGTCGACCATGGCAAGACCTCGCTTCTGGATGCGCTTCGCAAATCCGATGTTGCGGCAGGCGAAGCCGGCGGCATTACCCAGCACATCGGCGCCTATCAGGTAAAGCTGGCAAGCGGCGAGGTCATCACCTTCCTCGATACGCCGGGCCATGAAGCCTTTACCGCCATGCGGATGCGCGGCGCACAGGTCACCGATATCGTTATCCTCGTGGTCGCCGCCGATGACAGCGTGATGCCGCAGACGATTGAAGCGATCAAGCATGCCAAGGCGGCAGGTGTTCCCATCATCGTCGCCATCAACAAATGCGACAAGCCGACGGCGAACCCGCAGAAGGTGCGTCAGGAGCTGCTGCAGCACGAGATCTTCGTTGAGGAAATGGGCGGCGACGTGCTGGACGTTGAAGTGTCGGCCAAGACCGGCGCGGGCCTCGACAAACTGCAGGAAGCGATCCTGCTGCAGGCTGAGGTTCTGGAACTTCGCGCCAACCCCGACCGCTCGGCGCAAGGTACGGTTATCGAAGCGAAGCTCGAAACCGGACGCGGCATGGTCGGGACGGTGCTGGTCAGCCGCGGCACGCTGCGGATCGGCGATTTCTTCGTCATGGGGCCGGCAATGGGCAAGGTCCGCGCCCTGCTCGATTATCGCGGCCAGAATGTCACGGAAGCGGGCCCGGCGGTCCCTGTCGAAGTACTCGGTATTCAGGGTACACCCTCGGCAGGCGATGATTTCGTCGTCACCGAATCCGAGAATCAGGCGAGAGAGATTGCCACCTACCGTCAGCGGCTCGACAAGGACAAGCGGGTCACGGCATCCGCGCGCGGCACCATCGAACAGATGTTCAGCGCGATCAAGGACGGCACCGTGGATGAGTTGCCGGTCGTCATCAAGGCGGACGTTCAGGGCTCTGCGGAGGCCATCTCCGACGCGCTCGAGAATCTCGGCACCGACGAGGTTGCGGTCAAGGTCCTCTATTCGGGCGTTGGCGGGATTACCGAATCGGATATTTCGCTTGCCGCCGCATCGCGCGCAATAGTGATCGCGTTCAATACCCGCGCCAACAAGCAGGCGCGTGATGAGGCAGCCCTTCAGGGCGTCGATATCCAGTATTACTCGGTGATCTATAACGTCATCGATGACATGCGGGCGATGCTTTCGGGCATGCTGGCGCCGACGCTCCGCGAGAACTTTCTCGGCTATGCGGAAATTCGCGAAGTCTTCAATATCACGAAGGTCGGCAAGATTGCCGGCTGTCTGGTCACCGAAGGCAACGTCAAGCGCGGCGCGAAGGTACGTCTGCTGCGCGATAACGTCGTCATTCACGAAGGCACGCTCTCGACCCTTAAACGCTTCAAGGATGAGGTGAGAGAGGTTCGCGCCGGTATGGAATGCGGTATGGCGTTCGAAAATTACCACGACATCCAGGTCGGGGATTTCATCGAATGCTTCGAGGTCGAGGAAGTGGCGCGCGAGCTTTAAGCGCCCCGCTTTCCGTCTCGTCACCCTCAATCGCGGGAGAATGCCTCATGGCACAAGCGAAACGCGGCTCTAAACCCGCCAGCAAGCGGCAGTTGCGCGTTGGCGAGGAATTGCGCCATATCCTGGCCGAGATCTTGACGCGCGGCATTTTGCATGATCCGACCGTTGCCGGCGCCTCGATCACGATTTCCGAGGTCAAGGTAAGCCCGGATATGCGGAGCGCCACCGTCTATGTCACCACCCTTGGCGGCGTCAACGAAGCGCCGGTCATCGCCGGCCTGAACCGGGCGAGCGGTGTCATTCAGGCGGAGCTCGGACGTGAGCTCACCATGAAATTCACGCCGCGTCTCGCCTTCCGCCGCGACGAGTCCTTCGACTATGGCATGCATATCGACTCGCTGATCCGCAAGACCCGCGGAACGGACGGCGAGATTTAGCAGCGTATGGCAAGAAAGCGGCGCGGAACCCCGATTCACGGCTGGCTGAATATTGACAAGGCTGCCGGAGTGACCTCCGCCCATGTCGTTGCGCGCGTCAAGCGCATCACCAACGCGGAAAAGGTTGGGCATGCCGGAACGCTGGATCCGTTTGCAACGGGCGTTCTTCCCATCGCACTTGGCGAGGCAACGAAAACCGTCGGCTACATCGTCGATGACATGAAGGAATATCGCTTTACCGTCCGCTGGGGCGAGGCCCGCAATACGGACGATATCGAAGGCGAGATCGAAGCCACCTCCGATCACCGTCCGTCGCGCGAGGACATCCTTGCCGCGCTTCATCACTTCACCGGGACGATCCGCCAGCGTCCGCCCGCCTATAGCGCCATCCTGATCAGGGGCGAGCGCGCCTACAAGCTCGCCCGCGAGGGAATAGATGTCACAATGCCCGAGCGCGACGTCCATATCGCGGCGTTACAGCTTGTCGGGATACCGGACAGGGATCACGCCA
The DNA here is from genome assembly GCF_036844445.1 of Sneathiella sp. Lineage (GTDB taxonomy): Bacteria > Pseudomonadota > Alphaproteobacteria > Sneathiellales > Sneathiellaceae > Sneathiella. The sequence continues at coordinate 584,197 of NZ_DAIUFV010000002.1, forward strand.
TCTTTGATGTCACTTGCGGAAAAGGCACCTATATTCGCGCCCTCGGCCGGGACCTCGCGCTCCGGCTCGGGACTGTTGCACATTTGTCAGCATTGCGGCGTCTCCGCGTCGGACCTTTTTGCGCCAATGACGCGATTTCGCTGGATAAGTTGGCAAAGCTGTGGCAGTGTCCCGCAGAATTTCAGGATCTGCTTCCCTTAACGACCGCGCTGGACGACATCCCGGCCCTGGCCGTGACGGAACCGCAGGCAGTACGCCTTCGGCACGGTAACGACGTGGCGATCCCGGATCAGGCAGACGGCATCGTCTGCGTCATGGATGGAAATACACCCCTCGGTCTTGCAAAAATGGAAGCCGGGAGGTTGTATCCCGTCCGCATTTTTAATATTTAACTCAGGAGAGACCCGATGTCGATTACTGCAGAGCGTAAAGCAGAATTGATCAAGGAATATGCCACCAAGGAAGGGGACACCGGCTCCCCGGAAGTACAGATTGCGATCCTGACCGAACGGATCAACAATCTGACCGGACATTTCAAGGACCACAAGGGGGATGTGCATTCGCGTCGCGGGCTGTTGAAAATGGTCAGCCGCCGTCGTCGCCTTCTTGACTACCTTCGGAAGGTTGAAGAATCACGTTACCAGGACACGATCAAACGCCTTGGCATTCGTAAGTAATTCAGTATGCGCAGGCCCGTCTTCCGGGCCGCGAGATCAGCAAACGCCGGTGGCTGCCTTGGCTCTGCCAATGCACATCGGCGTTTGTCGCATTTGGGAAGCATTCTTTCCAGACGCGTATCAGAGATAGAGAAGAAGAAAAAGGCCGGAACATAGGGTTCCGGATTTGCAGAGCGGCATGGGGCCGTTTCTGCGTTGGAAGGAAAGAAAATGTTTGAAATACATCGCAAAGAAGTGATGTGGGGCGGCCGGCCTCTCGTTATGGAAACCGGCAAGGTTGCCCGCCAGGCGGACGGCGCCATCATGATCAGCTATGGCGGGACCCAGGTTCTGTGCACGGTTGTCGCAGCAAAGACAGTTAAGCCGGGAGTGGATTTTTTCCCGCTGACCGTCAACTATCAGGAGAAGGCATTTGCCGCCGGCAAGATCCCGGGCGGCTTTTTCAAGCGCGAAGGACGCCCGAGCGAGAAAGAAACGCTCACCTCGCGCCTCATCGACCGGCCGCTGCGCCCATCTTTCGTCAGCGGCTTCAAGAACGAAACGCAGGTTGTCTGCACGGTTCTTGCCCATGATCTGGAAAATGACCCGGACATCGTCGCACTGATCGGCGCCTCTGCCGCGCTCACCATCTCCGGCATTCCGTTCCTCGGCCCGGTCGGGGCAGCCCGCGTTGGTTATGTCAACGGCGAATATGTGCTGAACCCGGTTGCCGCCCAGATGGACGACACTCGTCTTGATCTGGTGATCGCCGGGACTGCGGACGCGGTTCTTATGATCGAATCCGAAGCGCATGAGCTGAGCGAGGAAGAGATGCTCGGCGCCGTCATGTTCGGCCACCGCGAGATGAAGCCCGTCATCGATGCCATCATCGACCTTGCCGAAGCCTGCGCGAAAGAGCCGTGGGACTTCCAGCCTGAAGAGGTTGACGCCGCGCTTGATGCAAAGGTGAAAGAGGCCGCAGAGGCCGCACTTACCGAGGCCTACAAGGAAGCAGGCAAGCAGAGCCGGGTTGAAAAGGTTGCGGCCGCCAAGGACGCTGTCATTTCCGGGCTCGAGGATGAGCAGAAGGAAGTCGCCGGCGATCTTCTCAAGAAAATCGAAAAGAAAATCGTTCGCGGCAATATCATTGCCACCGGCCAGCGGATCGACGGGCGCGACACCAAGACAGTTCGCCCGATCCTCGCTGAAATCGGCGTGCTGCCGCGCAGCCATGGCTCCGCCCTCTTCACCCGCGGCGAGACGCAGGCGCTGGTCGTTGCCACCCTCGGCACCGGTCAGGATGAGCAGATCGTCGATGCGCTGGAAGGCGAATATCGCGAAAACTTCATGCTGCATTACAACTTCCCGCCCTATTCGGTCGGCGAGGTCGGCCGCATCGGCTTCACGGGCCGGCGCGAGGTCGGGCATGGCAAGCTGGCATGGCGGGCCATTCATCCGCTGCTGCCGGGCAAGGATGCTTTCCCCTACACCATCCGCGTCGTCTCCGAAGTGACGGAATCGAACGGCTCCTCTTCCATGGCCACCGTTTGCGGCACATCGCTTGCGTTGATGGATGCGGGCGTTCCGCTCACCCGTCCGGTTGCCGGTATCGCCATGGGCCTGATCCTTGAGGAAGATGGCAAGTTTGCCGTTCTCTCCGACATTCTTGGCGACGAGGATCATCTCGGCGACATGGATTTCAAGGTTGCCGGCACGAGCGAGGGGATCACATCCCTGCAGATGGACATCAAGATCTCCGGCATTACCGAGGAAATCATGCGGATCGCGCTTGCCCAGGCAGGCGAAGGCCGGATGCATATCCTGCGTGAAATGAGCAAGGCCATCGACAGCGCGCGCGACGGCGTGCGCGAGGGTGCGCCGCGGATCACGCAAATGACAGTTCAAAAAGACAAGATCCGTGATATCATTGGTACCGGCGGCAAGATTATTCGCGAAATCTGCGAAGTCACCGGCGCCAAGATCGACATCGAAGATGACGGTACGGTGAAGGTCGCGGCCACAACGGCCGAGAGCGCGGACGCCGCCATTAAATGGATCAAGTCGATCGTTGATGACCCGGAAGTCGGCGAGACCTACAGCGGCAAGGTTGTCAAGGTTGTTGACTTCGGCGCCTTCGTCAATTTCTTCGGAAATCGGGATGGCCTTGTCCATATTTCGGAGCTCGCTCCGCAGCGCGTCGGCAAGGTTACCGACGTCGTCAAAGAGGGCGACGAGGTCCGCGTCAAGGTCCTGGAGATCGACGGTCGGGGCAAGGTTCGCCTGTCCATCAAGGCCGTTTCGGCAGACGCGGAGCAGGCAGCAGCGCACGACTAGTCGCAAGCTTCCGAACGCGGAGATTCCGGAGGGTGGAGACGGATTTGAAAGTCCGGCCACCCTCGTTTTTTATATGCTCTTGATGCTTGGGTCAGCATGCTCTAAGTGTTAGGTTAACGGGGATGTGTATAACCATGGGAACGTATTCGTGAAGTCGTTGAATTCGATACTTATGTCCGGTAAGGAGGTCCTGCCCGTCATCGAGGGCGGCAAGGGGATCGCCGTGTCTTCGGGGCAGAGCTCCGGGGCCTGGGCAGCGGCAGGCGGTATTGCGACTTTCTCCGGTGTTAATGCCGACAGCTTTGATGAAGACGGCAACATCATCCCGCAGATCTACCACGGCCGGACCCGGCGCGACCGCCATGAGGAGCTGGTCGCCTACGGCATCCGCGGCGGCATTGCGCAGGCGCAGATCGCCCATGAAGTCGCCAAGGGCGAAGGCCGGATCCATATGAACGTGCTGTGGGAAATGGGCGGTGCGGAACGTATCCTGCACGGTGTCCTTGAAGGGACAAAGGGCCTGATCCACGGTATCACCTGCGGCGCCGGCATGCCCTATCGGGTGGCGCAGATCGCCTCTGACTACAAGGTTCACTACTACCCGATCATTTCCTCGGCGCGCGCCTTCCGTGCACTCTGGAAACGGGCCTACCATAAATTCTCCGACTGGCTCGGCGGGGTTGTCTATGAAGACCCGTGGCTTGCCGGCGGCCATAACGGCCTCAGCAACAGCGAGGACCCGATGCGGCCGGAGGATCCCTATCCGCGGGTCGTCGATCTGCGCAAGCTGATGAACGAGATCGGCCTCAACAATGTGCCGATTATCATGGCCGGAGGAGTCTGGCATATCGATGAGTGGGAGCATTGGCTCGACAATCCCGAAATCGGCCCGATCGCTTTCCAGTTTGGCACAAGGCCGCTCCTGACCAAGGAAAGTCCGATTTCGGACGCATGGAAGGAAAAGCTCCGCACGCTCAAAAAAGGCGATGTCTTCCTCAACAAATTCAGCCCGACCGGCTTCTGGTCGTCTGCCGTGCGCAATGACTTCATTCGCGAGTTGCAGGGCCGCTCGAACCGCCAGGTCGCCTATTCCAATGAGCCTGTCGGCGCCCATGATACCGCCTTCGGTGTCGGCGCGCGCAAACGCGAGGTTTATCTTACCGCCGAGGATAAGGCGCGGGCCGAAGGCTGGGTCGCGGAAGGCTATACCGAGACGATGAAAACACCGGATTCGACGCTGATCTTCGTCACTCCCGAAAAGATGGCCGAGATCCGCAAAGACCAGATCGACTGTATGGGCTGCCTCTCGCAATGCTCCTTCTCGAACTGGTCCGAAAATGAGAAAGGCAACACCGGCCGCAAGGCGGATCCGCGCAGCTTCTGCATCCAGAAAACGCTGCAGGACGTCATCCATACGGAACATGTCGAGAATAATCTCATGTTTGCGGGCCACGGCGCATACCGGTTTGCGACCGACCCGTTCTACGCGAATGGCTTTATTCCGACCGTCAAGCAGCTTGTAGAGCGCATTATGACCGGAAAATAGCCAAAAATTCACACTCAATCGTAAGTGCGGATTTGAATTATTAAAAAATGTTCTATATATTTCCGGAGAACCCCCTCGCCGGGAGGGGGCGAACGATAGAGTGTGTGCATTATGCCGTCAGAAATCGCCGATCTGGAAATGAAGCTCAGGGACGCACAGCTGCGCCCGACGAAGCAGCGTCTCGCCCTCGCCGAGTTGCTGTATGCGCGGGGCAACCGTCACATCACGGCGGAGCGTCTGCACAGCGAAGCCATGGAAGCAGGCGTCGCCATTTCCCTCGCCACCATCTACAACAATCTGCACCAGTTCACGTCAGCCGGGCTGCTGCGTGAAGTCGTGGTGGATTCCAGCCGCTCCTATTTCGATACCAACGTTGATCCGCATCACCATTTCTTCCACGAAGAAACCGGTCAGCTTGAAGATATCGAGCGGAGCAACCTCACCATTGCAAACATTCCTGCCCTGCCTGAGGGAACGGAAATCAGCAGTGTTGATGTGATCGTCCGGGTGAGCTCCGTCCGCCGTCGCTGAAGTCAATTCCGGTTCATGGAATTTTTTGATTTAGAATAATTCCAATCTATTGACAGCCCATTTCCCGCTTCGTATAGTTGCTGCGTAAACCTGCTCGTGCTTGAGCAGTCCCTTATTTTACGCCCTATACAGGAGGACTTCATGTCTCTAGCGGGAAGCAAAACAGAACAGAATCTGAAAGAAGCATTTTCCGGTGAATCCCAGGCAAACCGCCGTTATCTCTATTTCGCGCAGAAAGCCGACGTCGAAGGCTACAACGATGTCGCCGCCGTTTTCCGCTCGACTGCTGAAGGCGAAACCGGCCATGCGCACGGTCATCTGGAGTATCTCGAAGCCGTAGGCGATCCGGCGACGGGTCTTCCGATCGGCGGCACCGCTGACAACCTCAAAGCGGCAATCGCCGGTGAAACCCACGAGTATACGGATATGTATCCGGGCATGGCGAAAACCGCACGCGAGGAAGGCCATGACGAGATCGCCGACTGGTTTGAAACGCTGGCGAAGGCTGAAAAGAGCCATGCCGGCCGCTTCCAGAAGGCCCTCGACAGCCTCAACGACTGATCGGATTTGACGTAACGCTTTCGGGGTAGCGGATCAGCGATTTCGCTGCCCCTTTTTTACGGATCATTTATATTCAGGGGAATATTATGCGTGAAGGCAGCCTGGATGCGCCAACCCGGCACATTATCGACTGGAATAATCCTGATTTCTACGACGAGCAGAAACTGGACGACGAGTTGCGCCGTGTGTTCGACATCTGCCACGGCTGTCGCCGCTGCTTCAATCTGTGCGATTCTTTCCCTAGGCTGTTTGACCTGATCGACGCCTCCGAAACCGAAGAGCTGGATTCGGTTGCCTCTGAAGATTTCAAGCCTGTCGTTGATGCCTGCACGCTCTGCGACATGTGTTTCCTGACCAAGTGCCCCTATGTGCCGCCGCATGAGTTCAATCTCGATTTTCCGCATCTGATGCTGCGCTACCGCGCTGTCGAGAAGCGGAACGGTAAAACCAAATTCGTGAGTGGCGAGCTCGCCAAGACGGATCGCAACGGCAAGCTCGCAGCGCCCGTCGCCGGCCTCGCCAACTGGGCGACCGATCGCTCGAACAGCTTTACCCGCGGCATCATGCAGAGCACGCTCGGGATCGATAAGAACGCGGCGCTCCCGAAATACCAGTCAAAGACGCTGGTCAAGCGAGCGAAGGAAAATCCGCTCGAGATCAATGTCGATGCGCCGGCCTATGGCCGCAAGGCGGTGATCTATGCGACCTGCTTTGGCAACTACAACAACCCAGCAACCGGCGAAGCGACGCGCAAGGTGCTGGCCAAGAACGGCATCGAGACGGAAGTCGTCTATCCCGGCTGCTGCGGCATGCCCCAGATGGAGCAGGGCGACCTTGCCGCGGTTGCGGAAAACGCCAAGAAGGTCTCGGCCGAGCTTGGAAAGTGGATCGACAAGGGATATGACGTGATCGCCCTCGTCTCGTCCTGCGCGTTGATGCTGAAATTCGAATGGCCCCTCATCGTTCCGGGGAACGAGGATGTCGAGAAGCTTTCGAAATCGACCTTCGATGTCGCCGAATATGTGATGGAGTTCGCCAAGAAGGAAGGTATGGCCGACGGCATGCAGCCGATCGGCGAGGATGTGGCGATGCATCTGGCCTGCCACGCCCGGGCCCAGAACATGGGTGCAAAAGGCGCCGAGATCCTGCGCCTGATACCCGAGACCAAAGTCACCGTCGTGGAGCGCTGCTCTGGTCACGGCGGCTCGTGGGGCGTGATGAAAGACAATTTTGAAACCGCCCTTAAAGTCGGCAAGCCGGCGGCGCGGGCGGTGCTGAAAGCCAACGCGAAATATATCGCGTCCGAGTGTCCGCTTGCCGCCGAGCACCTGTTGCAGGGCTCCGAAAACCTTGATGCGGAGGCCACTGCGAAGAAAGAGGCCCTGCATCCCATTGAACTGCTGGCCAAAGCCTACGGCCTTTGAAAGGAAACTGTCATGTCCGCAAGCACAAAACGCGTTATCACGCCGGAGGATATTCTTCCGGTTGAAGAGTACATGAAGATCCGCCGCGATCATAAGCAGAAGCTGATTCCGATCAAGAAGAACCGGCGGGTCGAAATCGGCCCCTACGCCACCTTCTATTTTGAGAATTACGACACCATGTGGTCGCAGATCCAGGAGATGCTCTATATCGAGCGGGGCGGCGATGAGCAGCTTCGCGACGAGCTCGACGCCTACAATCCGCTGATCCCGAACGGCTCAGAGCTGGTCGCCACCTTCATGATCGAAATCGACGATCCGGTGCGCCGCGACTTCACGCTCCGCCAACTCGGTCATATCGAGAAAACCATCTATCTCTCGGTCGGCGGTGAAAAGATCTACGCGGTGCCGGAGGATGATGTGGACCGGACCACGGAAGACGGGAAAACCTCGTCGATCCATTTTCTGCATTTTCCGCTGAACCCGGGGCAGATCTCGGCATTCCGCGATCCGGCGACGGATGTCCTGCTCGGCGTTGAGCATGAGAAATATCCGCATATTGCGATCGTCAAAGGGGATGTGCGCAAGGCGCTCGCGGAAGATTTCAGCGCCGTCAACTGACGTCAGCGGATCTTTTCATTCTCATAGACGCCGTAGAAGTGGCTGGCGAGAAGCCAGCCCTTCAGGCCGGCGATCTCGATCTCGCACCAGCGGCCGTTACACTCCTCAAGCTTGCCAAGAACGCCGGGCTCCGCGAGCAGGACGACTGGGCTCGTCTCATCGGGGTCTTCATGAACGGGACGCACCTCCCCGGTGATGACTAGCGTTCGCCGCCCGCTGAGTAAATTACGGTGCACCCAGCCGGTGTCGCCGTCGATGTCGCGGATCTGCAACCACAGCTCATATTCCTCGATCACCTCGACAGGCCAGCCGCGCCGCAAATAGACCCACTGGATGGGATAGCGCGTACCCGGTCCGGTCCGCACATTCACCTCGTTTGAGGAAAGCGACACAAATCGCGGCAGCGGCAGTCCGGTTACGGGCCCGGTCCGGTTGGCCATCGACGGCGGCGGCAACAGGGTCATGCATACAAGGAACAAGACAATAATACTGCGTTTCACCCGGCCAATTCCCTCACTTGAAAACAGTCTGCTTTTTGTTATGCCGTGCGGGTCGCCCCCGGGTCAAGTGCTGACGGGCCGCGCATTAATCCAAAGGTCGCAATTGTAACCGTCCCCGCTATCTGCTAGATAAAGCCTAATGATCTTGCTGTAAAACCAGGAACAAGAGAGTCATCAGATGCCGCAGAAAAAACCCGTTGTCGTTGTCACGAGAAGGCTTCCCGATGTTATCGAAACCCGGATGATGGAGCTGTTCGATACGCGTCTCAACCATGACGACACACCGATGACTCAGGCCCAGCTGATCGAAGCCGTGAAAACGGCCGATGTTCTGGTCCCGACGGTGACGGACAAGATCGATCTCGGCGTTCTCAGCCAGGCCAACCCCAATCTCAAGCTGATCGCGAGCTTCGGCACGGGCGTCGATCATATCGATCTTGCAACGGCGCGCCAGCGCGGCATCACGGTAACCAACACGCCGGGCGTCCTCACCGAAGATACCGCCGATATGACAATGGCCCTCATCATGGCGGTGCCGCGCCGCCTCACGGAAGGCGAGCGGCTGATGCGCTCGGGCAAATGGACGGGCTGGTCGCCGACCAGCATGCTCGGCAACCGCATCTGGGGCAAGCGGCTCGGCATCATCGGCATGGGCCGCATCGGCCAGGCGGTCGCCCGCCGCGCCCGCGCCTTCGGCATCTCGATCCACTATCACAATCGCAACCGGCTGCCCGACTATATCGAGCATGAGCTGGAGGCAACCTATTGGGAGAGTCTCGACCAGATGCTGGCGCGGATGGACATCGTCTCCATCAACTGCCCGCATACACCGGCCACATTCCATCTGCTGAACGCCCGCCGCCTCGCGCTGCTGCAGAAGACCTGCTACATCGTCAACACCTCGCGCGGCGAGGTCATCGACGAGAACGCGCTGACGCGGCTGCTGCGGAACGGCAAGATCGCAGGTGCAGGGCTTGACGTGTTCGAGCATGAACCCGCCGTCAACCCGCGCCTGATGGAGCTCGATAACGTTATCCTGCTGCCGCATATGGGATCCGCCACCATCGAGGGACGTATCGATATGGGAGAGAAGGTGCTGATCAATATCAAGACCTTCATCGACGGCCATACGCCGCCCGATCGCGTCATCCAGGCGATGCTGTAACGCGGGATTCCTTGCGCTTTTCCCTAAACTGACGGATCATCCCCCTGACAACAGGGGGGCCAATATGTTTACGGATTATGTCATCTTCCTCGATCTGATCGGCGTTGCCGTCTTTGCGGCGACCGGCGGTCTTGTCGCGAGCCGCCGGGAAATGGATATCATCGGCTTTGGCATGATGGCGACCTTTACCGGCATCGGCGGCGGGACGCTCCGCGATGTCGTGCTCGATCGCCCGGTCTTCTGGGTCTCGGACGCGCGCTATCTCATCGTCTGCCTTGGCATTGCGCTGTTCTTTTACTTTTTCGCCTGCCGCGTCCAGCGCCGCTACGCGCTGCTGCTCTGGGCGGATGCACTGGGTCTCGCCGCCTTCGCGGTGATGGGAACGGATATTGCCCGCGGCACCGGTGCGGGCCCACTCGTCGCCATCGTGCTCGGCCTGATGACGGCGACCTTCGGCGGCCTTGCGCGCGATCTCGTCGCCGGGGAAACGCCCCTGCTGCTGAAGCAGGAAGTCTATGCGACAGCGGCGCTGTTGAGCGCAGCGGTCTATATCCTCGCGCTCGATGTCGCCGCCCTCTCCCGCCCCATTGCAGTCTCGGTTGCCATCCTTGCCGGCTTCGCCCTTCGCGCCGGGGCTATTCGCTTTGGCTGGTCCCTGCCCCGCTATCGGCCGCGGCCGGGTCGTCTTTATAAATGAAAAAGAAACGGCGGCTGAAAAGCCGCCGTTTTTTAGGAGTTGCGTGTCAGACCCGAGGTCAGGCGACGGCCTTGCGCCGCTTGCGCCAGCCAAGGAAGCCAAGAACCGCCAGGCCTGCGCCGTAAAGCGGCAGAGCGGCTGGAAGCGGCACGGCGGAAACCGTCATGTTGGCATATTCAAACGCGTTGGTTCCGGAGGTAAAGCGGATTTCATCGAAAAGACCCGAGGACATGACAGAAGCGACGATGAAGCCGATCCCCTTGCTGACGCTGTCGAGCTGCGCATCGTCCCCGTAAAGGGCGTCTACCCAGTTGCCCTGATAATAGAACTCAAGGCCGTTATATTCATCAACGGACCCCCAGATGAAATCAACCGAGGTGTAGGTCTGGTCGAAAACATAAGAGGCGTAGCTGTCTTCCTGAACGGCGGTATAGGTTCCGATCCCGTCGAGAGCCGTCCCCGGCCACGGCGAGCGATACTCGTCAACCGCGGAGCCGGTCTGGTTTTCAAGGACGGAGCCGATCTTCGTTGTCGCCGCGATCACGCCGCGATCTTCGGTCGGGGTATCTGTCGTCCAGGTGATTGTCGCTGCGCTGGCCGGAAGGGCGAACGCCAGTCCGAGACTGGCAACAGCGATAAAGGTCTTAAAGAGTCTGATCATAAAATGCACTCCTGTTACTGACTTCTGCATCGCCCGGAGGCCAACGCCTGATAATTTCTGGTCGCCTGACGGCAAAAAAGCATCTGTATTTTATTAACTTCCCCGCCACACTTCAAATAATGCGGGAAGGAAACATTCGACTAATGTCATAGAAGTGACAATTTGCTGCCCGATTGTCAACACAATTTACGGGGCATTTACATAAAACTTTAGCTATTTTTTAAAGATTCAGGGAAGCTGTGGAGATTTCGAGGGCGCAGATTTGCGGGCGCATCCTGTTGAAATGGTTAATTTTTCCCATGTTATGGTTAATTCTGGCAGTGATTCGCTCGATCAGGCAGTGCCCTGCGGCGCGCCGGGTGTCCTGATCGGCAGGATGCCATCAGTGGGCCTCGTTCCAGTTGTCGCCAACGCCCGCTTCAACGGTCAGCGGCACGGAAAGCGAGAGCCTTGGCAGGGCTGCTTTCTCCATCACGGCACGCACTGCGCGCGCGGTTTGCTCAACCTCCGTTTCCGGCGCCTCGAAGATCAGTTCGTCATGCACCTGCAGGAGCATCCGCGCGTCTAACCCGGCATCCGCCAACACGCCCGGAATGCGGATCATTGCCCGCTTGATGATATCGGCGGCCGAGCCCTGAATGGGCGCGTTGATGGCGGCCCGCTCGGAGAAGCTGCGGCGCGCGCCGTTCTTGTCGTTGATGCCGGGCAGATGCACCCGCCGCCCGAACAGCGTCTCGACATAGCCATGCTCGTGACAGAATTTCTTGGTCCGCTCCATATAATCGCGGATGCCGGGATACTGCACGAAGTAGCGGTCGATATAGTCCTGCGCCTCGGTCCGCGAAATGCCGAGCTGGCGGGCAAGGCCGAAGGCGCTGATGCCGTAGATGATACCGAAATTGATGGCCTTCGCACGCCGGCGCATCATCGGGTCCATCCCCTCGATCGGAATGCCGAACACCTGCGAGGCGGTTTTCGCGTGAATATCAAGCCCCTCGGCGAAGGCCTCCTTCAGCGAAGCGATATCGGCGATATGGGCGAGGATGCGCAGCTCGATCTGCGAATAGTCGGCGCTGATCAGCTTGTGGCCAGGCTCGGCGATGAAGGCTTCGCGGAGCTTGCGCCCCTCCTCCGTGCGAATGGGGATGTTCTGCACATTCGGCTCGGTTGAGGCAAGGCGCCCGGTCGAGGCGGCGGCAAGCGAGAAGGAGGTGTGAATGCGCCCCGTCTCGGGGTTGATCTGGCTTTGCAGCGCGTCCGTATAGGTGCTTTTCAGCTTGGCAAGCTGGCGCCAGTCGAGAATTCTCTCGGCCAGCTCCACCCCGTCCGCGGCCAGCCCCTCCAGCACGCCGACATCGGTGGTATAGGCGCCGGTCTTGCCCTTCTTGCCGCCCGGCAGCTTCATCTTGTCGAACAGGATCTCGCCAAGCTGCTTGGGCGATCCGACATTGAACTCCTCGCCGGCGAGCGCGTGAATTTCCTTGACCAGTGCCTCCATTCGAAGCCCGAAATCGAGCGACAACGCGCTGAGCAGTTTCGCATCCACCTTGATCCCGGCGCGCTCCATATCGGCAATCACCGGGATGAGCGGCCGCTCGATGGTCTCATAGAGCGTGACAGCTTTTTTGGCGACAAGCTGGCGTTTCAGGATCTGGTGAAGTCGGAGCGTGATATCGGCGTCCTCGGCGGCATAATGCGTCGCTTTATCGATTGGAACCTCATCGAAGGTCACTTGCGCCTTGCCGGTGCCGGCAACCTCCTTGAAGGGCACCGGCGTGATGCCGAGGTGAAGCACCGAAAGCTCGTCCATGCCATGCCCGTTTAGCCCCGCCGCCTGGCAGTAGGAGAGCTGCATCGTGTCATCGACGGGCCCCAGATTGATGCCTTCCTTGCCGAGGATAAGCTGGTCATATTTGATATTCTGCCCGATCTTGAGAACGCCGGGATCCTCAAGCAGCGGCTTCAGCGCCGCAATCACTGCGGCTTTGGGAAGCTGCGGCAGGGATGCGTCGGCGGACTGGGGATCATTTGCGCCGTCGAAATCAAACCCGCCTTGCGCTTTCGCGCTCACATGACCGACGGGGATATAGCAGGCGTTGCCGGGATAAATGGCGAGCGAGATCCCGACAAGCGAGGCCTGCATGGCGTTGAGGCTGGTCGTTTCGGTATCAATCGCCACATGGCCGACGCGTTCAGCCTCCGCGATCCAGGCGTTGAGGGCATCGAGATCGAAAATGGTTGAGTAATTGACTGACGTGACTTCCGGGACCGAGGCCGCCTCCGCCGTCTCGTCGAGTGCTGCCACGTCAGCGCGAAACCCGCCGCCGTAAAACTCCATCACGCGGCCGGTCAGCTGCTTGAACTCGTTCTCCTGAAGGAAAGCCATCAAATCCGCCGCATCCGGCATGCGCACATTCAGATCGAGAATGTCGATGTCGAGCTCGATATCATCTTTCAGCGTGACGAGCTGGCGGCTGATAAGGGCCTTGTCGGCATGTTCGAGCAGCTTCTCGCGCCGCCCTTTCTGCGGGATCTCCGCCGCCCGGGCGAGCAGGGTGTCGAGATCACCATATTCATTGATAAGCTGCGCGGCGGTCTTGATGCCAATGCCTGGAACGCCCGGCACATTGTCGATGCTGTCGCCGGCGAGCGCCTGCACATCGATGACCTTTTCGGGCGGCACGCCGAATTTCTCAATCACTTCCGCTTCGCCGATCATCTGGTTGCGCATCGGATCGAGCATCATCACATCGCCGCCGACGAGCTGCATCAGATCCTTGTCGGAGGAGACGATCACGCACTCCATCCCTCGGGCGCGGGCCTGCGCGGCGTAGGTCGCGATGATATCGTCGGCTTCATAACCGTTCTTCTCAATTGCCGGGATATTGAAGGCGCGGGTTGCCTCGCGGACCAGCGGAAACTGCGGCACGAGGTCTTCCGGCGGCGCCTGCCGGTTGATCTTGTAGTCGGGATAGATGTCGGAGCGGAACGTCTTGCGGCTGGTATCGAAAATGACGGCAAGGTGGCTGACGCGCCCGTCATGATGCGTATCCTGGATCAGCTTGAACAGCATGTTCGAGAAGCCGAGAACCGCGCCGGTCGGCGTTCCATCCGAGCGGGAGATCGGACGCCCCCCGCGAATCATCGCAAAATAGGCGCGGAAGATATATCCCGATCCGTCGACGAGGTAGATTCTGTGTTTCTGGTTCGGATCGCCCGTGACATCCGGTTCGATCATACCGTCCTGCATAATTTTTCTTCCGTCCGGCCCACTCAATGGCCGTCAGTCTCTTTTGCGCCGGGCTTCAGGACATAAAATCGGCTGCAGTAGGGGCATTCGATCTGACCCTTGTCCCCCATATTGAGATAGACACGCGGATGACCGAGCGGACCCTTGCCGCCGTCACAGGCAACTTTCACGCTGCCGACTTCAATTGTCTCAAACGCTTGCATAAAGTCGTTTCTCTCCTTGGATGGCCGTCCGGCATTGCCTCAAGCGAGCCCCTCATGGGCCCCCGGCAACGCATGGATGATATCCATTGCGGCCCGAGACGCAACCGATTAATGGCTTTTCGGGCAGTGAAAATGCGGCCCCTTGCGCTTGCCAAGCGCTAGCGCCATGTCTATATGATCAGAGACTTAAATCCGGTACCCCGCCCGATGACGCCGGCGAATTCCCGCTCAGGCTTTTCAAGGACCGCCGCCAAAAGTCGCATCCGGAAAGCGCGATGCGATTTGCCCATCGTCGGACGCCGCGCGGCCGGAGGCAGCCGTCAAGGTCGGCCTGTCGTTAATAGATGATCGAGTAGCAGCCATGAGTGATCCCATTACTGATTTTCCCGCCCTGCAGGTGCGCAACCTGACCAAGGTCTATCGCGGCCGCGGCGGGGCGCCTGACAAAACGGCGCTGAAAGGCATCAACCTTGAAGTGAAGCAGGGCTCGTTCTTCGGCCTTCTCGGGCCGAACGGGGCTGGCAAATCGACACTTATCAACATCATCGCCGGCCTTGTCAACAAGACGAGCGGCGAGGTCGCCGTGTGCGGCTATGATCTCGAGCGGGATATGCGTCACGCCCGTTCATCGGTCGGCGTCGTGCCACAGGAACTCAACCTCGATGCCTTCTTCACCCCGCGCGAGGTGATGGAGTTTCAGGCGGGGCTTTACGGCGTTCCGCGCTCAAAGCGGCGGACCGATGAAATTCTCAAAGCCATGGGTCTCAGCGACAAGGCGGACGGCTACGCCCGGACGCTTTCGGGCGGCATGCGGCGGCGGCTTCTGGTCGCCAAAGCCATGGTCCATAACCCGAGCGTCCTGATCCTCGACGAGCCAACGGCAGGCGTCGATATCGAGCTTCGCCAGCAGCTCTGGTCCTATGTCCGCAAGCTCAATGAGAACGGCACCACCATCATTCTCACCACGCACTATCTCGAAGAGGCGGAAGAGCTTTGCGATACCATCGCCATCATCAATCACGGCGAAGTGGTCGCGTGTGAAGCGACGGAGAAGCTGCTCGGCCGGCTCGATATGAAGAATGTGAGCCTGCAGCTCGCGAGCGATATCGATGCGGTGCCCGCGCATCTGACACGCTTCAACACCACACTCTCGCACGGCCGCCAGCTCGACATTTCCTATCGGCCGAGCGAGACGGCCATGGCGGAGATCCTCAAGGCGGCGGCCGATGACGGGCTCGATATCGTCGATCTCACCACGCAGGAGCCCGACCTTGAAGATGCCTTCCTGCAAATGACCGCAAGGCGAGAATAAATTCTCGATCTGCACCCTGAATTGCGGTATCGTTCTCCTAATGGTTTGAAACCAAACAATAACAGGGAGGACAAGCGGGATGACAACTCTTTACAGCGGCGGTCATGTCTTTGATGGCGTGAGCGCGCTTCTTGAAAACCACGCCGTTCTGGTCGAGGGCGACAGTATCGTCGATGTCGCGCCGGCCGAAAAATATGCCGGCTATCAGGGCGATCGCGTCGATACCAGCGGCGGCACCGTCATGCCCGGCATGGCCGACTGTCACGTCCATCTCGTCTATAAGGGCGAGGCCGATCCGCGCGGCAGCATCGAAAACGTCAATCCCGGCGAAATTGTCCTCCGCGTTCTGGAGAATGCGCAGATTTCGCTCAAAGCCGGCATCACAGCGGTGCGCGACTGCGGCGGGCGGGACTATCTCGAATTTCCGGTTCGCGATGCCTGCAACCGCGGACGCTTTCTTGGGCCCAACATCATGGCGTCCGGCAAGATGATCTGCATGACCGGCGGGCATGGCAACAGGAACGGGCGCGTCGCCGATGGCTGCGATGAGGTGGTAAAGGCGGTGCGCGAGCAGATCCACGCGGGCAGCGATCTCATCAAGATCATGGCGACCGGCGGCGTCATGACGCCCGGCGTCAACCCGGAGGATGCGCATTATTCCGCCGATGAGATGCGTGTTGGCGTTGCCGAGGCGCGCCGCTTTCACAAGACATCGGCGAGCCATGCGCAGGGAGCGGAGGGCATCATGAACGCCGTCCTCGCCGGAATCACCTCGATCGAGCACGGCATTTTCATGGATCAGGAATGCCTCGATGCCATGCTGGAGCGCGGCACCTACCTTGTCCCGACCCTTTCGGCCGTGCAGAACATCATCAACAACGCCGATCGCGGTATTGCCGACTATGTCGTCGACAAGGCCCACCGCGTGTTCGAGCGGCATAAGGAAAGCTTTACCATGTTCTATCGCGCCGGCGGACGTATCGCTATGGGCACCGACGCCGGCACGCCCTTCAACCTGCATGGCGAGAATGCGATGGAGCTTGCCTATATGGTAGAATGCGGCATGACGGCGCTGGACGCGCTTGCAAGCGCCACGTCGGTCGCGCACAGCCTGATGCAACTGACCGACCGCGGCCGGATCGATACCGGCTTCAAGGCCGATATGATCATCGTGAACGGCAACCCTGCCGCCGACATCATGATGGCCGCGAAGGGCGAAAACCACCGCATGGTCATCAAAAACGGCCGCCGGGTCGATCTCCCTTGAGGCGAAGGCGGAGCGCACGATGGAAATGTGATTGGTAATCGGCGGGAAAATCCTTACCTTATATATATGGATGTTTCGATATTCCTGAGAAAGGAGGATTTTCATGTCCTTACGATCTGATTTCGCCCGTTTCCAAAAACAGAATCTGCGCCGCCGCCATCGCATCGCGGGGGAGATGAACCTTCGCAAAGGCGCCGCCGCGTCGCACGATGATGATCTGGCGCTGAGCGTCATGAACAATCGCGCCCGCGCCATCCAGCGCGAAAAGATCGATCGCCTCCGCCGCCATCGCTAAACGGCGGCGGATTTCACCGGTAGCACTCTAAATTTATTGCAACGCTCCAGCGCATGAGCTATAGCAGAGACCTCTTCTTGGCACCCGTAGCTCAGCTGGATAGAGCGCTGCCCTCCGAAGGCAGAGGTCACACGTTCGAATCGTGTCGGGTGCGCCAGTTTTTTCTGCGGATTATTGTGACTTTCGGAATTTCGCTTGCCGTCAAATGAGGGATCGAGCGATCTACCACTTCTTTATATGCCTTAACTTACTCGCTTCCGCTTCTTCTTGAAATTTTTACGCGTCGCAACGCTAATATCGGCGACGGCCTTTTATATTCGGATTGCCTAATTAAAAGAAATATGCCATCTTGCCAAAATACAGCCACATGACGAATTCACTCTAAATCATTGTCTTTGAATTATGCAAATGCTCCCATATGGGGTAGAGGGAATTCAAAACGGAAAAGCCCGTCTGTATAACTTTGGCGCAATAGAACCTGTATTCCAATAACCTCTTCAGCGCGCGCGGTAATCGGTCTTAAACCTTGCAACGGAGGACACGATGATGGCTCACGATAATCGACTTCTCTCCGCCGCCCTCATCGTGTTCGGGGTTACTTTCTGCCTGATCTATCCGCTCGCATTGCTTTGGCCGTCCGGGTGGGCGTGGCACGCAGGTTCGCCAGCCTCCAGCGACTATTTTATGATGATCGTCGGCGTATATGCGACCCTCGGTATATTCCTGATCCGCGCTGCAATGAGCCCTTCTGATCATCGGTCTCTCATCTGGTTCACGGTCTGGTCGAGTGTCGTCCATGCCGTTGTGATGGCAGTGCAGTCGCTGAGTAACGATATGCACCTCGGGCATCTTGCTGGTGACGTTCCGGCGCTGCTGCTCGTTGCGATTGTGCTTGCCTTCCTGATGAAACGTTCGGACCACAATCGCGGGAAAGGGGTATCAGGCCGAGCAGAGACCGCCTGACAAGCTTCCAGCATCAGCGGCGTGGCCGTGGCGAAATTCTTCAAATTTATTGCGACAACAAGCGCTGATTGAGACTGACGGCAGACCCGACCCGTCGAAACGTACCGCCATCACGCACATCCAGAAGATGATCGCTGCCGAACTATAAATGGGAGGCTTCTGCGCGCACCCGCCCCCGCCAATTCCGCGGGTGGACCCGGGCGGGGGAGCATGGTAGAAATAAAGCCAATCCTTATTTCGAGCCAATGCGGAGACTGCCATGTACAAGACGAAAATCGATATGCCCGACAATACCCGCAAAGCTGCCGTCAATCTGCTGCAGGCGCGGCTCGCGGATGCGGTTGATCTCGCGACGCAGATGAAGCAGGCGCACTGGAACGTCAAGGGGCCGAGCTTCATCGCCCTGCACGAGCTGTTCGATCAGATCCACGGCGAGGTCGCCGGCTATGTCGATTTGCTGGCGGAGCGGATCACGACGCTCGGCGGTACGGCGGAGGGAACGGCGCGTGTGGCGGCCGAGCGCTCGACGCTTGGCGAATATCCGCTCGATATCGCTGATGGCACGGCCCATGTGGATGCGGTCTCTACCGTGCTCGCGGCGTTCGGCAAGGAGATCCGCGCGGCGATTGACGCGAGCGATGACATGGGAGACCAGGGCACGGCCGATCTCTTCACCGAAATCTCCCGCGGCATCGACAAGAGCCTCTGGTTCGTCGAGGCGCACGCCCAGACGAAGAAATAATCGCCAAAATTCTGTTTGCAGCCGGCCGGCGCGCGGACGCGCCGGCGCTGTGGGTCCACCTATGAACGCTTGAGAAGCTCGAGCGTCTTCGGGTCGGCTGCGCCTTCGTAAAATCGGTCGAGCGCGGAGCGGAACAGCGCGATGTCCGCCGCATCGGTGGCGACGCTCAGAAACAGCGTTACCGAGGAGCGGAATTTGAGATCATCGGGCGAGCCCAGAATATCGAGGGCGCTGAGATCCTCATGGCGCATCATCAGCCGGACAGCATGGCGGAGCCGCTCGCCGAGGATCGGATGCGCCAGATAGCGCGCGGCCTCAGCCGCATCCATAATCGCATAGCGCTGCGCCATCGCGGAGGTCCCGAGCCCGGCCAGCTGCGGGAAAACAAACCACATCCAGTGTGATATCTTGAAACCATCGGCAAGTTCCGCCTCGACCTCGTCGAGGACGCCGTTTTGCGCCGTAACAAAGCGCTGAAATTCATCTTCGCTCATGGCTCGACCCCACTCTCTTCCCCTTTCCTCCCGTTGCCCCTCCCATAGCATAAGGAGGGCGCCTTCGGAAAGAGGCCGGCGGGCGGCTGAGTGGCAGCGCGCCTTCGCCCGTCAACGGCCGCGATGATCGCGCTCTTCACCCATTTTTTTCGGATGGGCATAGCCGTGCACATATTCCGGTTCCTTGTGATCGAGCCGCTTCATCTTTTCAAGCGCCTCATCATGAAGCGCGATCAGCGCATCTTCGATGGCATATTGCGCCCGCACCTCCGCCGCGACGCTCTCAGCCGGCGGATTGCTCTTGTACCACTCGACCGTCCGGCGCAAGCCTTCCAGCGGATCAACGATATCGCGATAGCCGAGATCATGCTGTAACGGGAAGGTATCGAACATCCGGTGATAATCCTCGTCATTAAAGACCTGGAGGATACGGGCGTGGGAGGCGACGGCATCCGGCACGGAGACAACCTCCATCCTTTCCCCCACCGCATCAAACAGCACCTCGCCGATCTGCGCGAGCGTGAACTGGCGCTGATCGGCGCAGTTATAAAACTTGCCGGCGGACGCATCGGGCTTGTCGACGCCGAGCAGGACCGCATGCGCCATATTCTCCGCATATCCGTGGCTGATGATCGTGAGGCCACCGTCCGGCATGGCGACGCGAGTGCGCCTGTCAAGGGCGCGCTGGAGATACCACCAGAAGCGGATCGGCATCACCTGCCCTTCCCCGTAGATCAGCGGATAGCGGAAATGGCTGACATTGCAATCCTTGCCATGATGCGACATGACATGCCGCTCGGCTTCGAGCATCTTGTAGCCGAAGGGATGATCCTCTGGCGAACGCAGCAGCGGCGTTGTCTCGCTGAGCGGGATGGCGGCGCCTGTCGGGAAAACGGATCTCGGGTCGGCAAAGCCCCGGAAAATGGCCATGCCGCCGATGGTGATCAGGCGATCGGTGAGCGGCGCAACGACGTCGGCGACGATCCTTATCCGTCCATAGGCACCGATAACGACGTCAAACTTCCGGCCCTTCAGCGACGCCTCGAGCGGTTCGCGGAAATGCGGATCCGATTTGATCCGCTCCACCTCCGCCGGGATATGACTGTCGTCGCGCCCGCCGCGGTTCAGCATGGCGACGTCATAGCCGCGATCCAGAAGTCCTTTTACGAGAAATCGGCCGGTCGGTCCCGTTCCTCCGATCAACAAGGCTTTCATCTGTCGTCCTTTCAAAAATGCATTTCGAACAGATTGAATGGCATCACTTCTGCCGGACTAATTCTTACCGAGGAAACGACGGGTCGAGGCTCTGAAATCATCGCTTGCAAGGGCTGTCATCTGGAGCGCCCGCATCTCGTCATTCTCGTCGGCCAGTTGCAGAGCGTAGGCAATCGACTTCTTGACCGCCGCGTAGGCATTGTTGCTTTGCGCCATGATCTCCGCCGCGAATGCCGCAAGTACTTCCTCGAACGCGTCATCGGCGATCAGCTCATCGACCAAGCCGGCCTTCAAGGCCTCGGCGGCGGAGAGATCCCGGCCGCGCAGCAGAAGCGCGCGCGTCATTGGTAGCCCAACGAGCGCGATCAGCTCTCCCGTCGCAAGCGCCGGATAGGGCAAGCCGCGCTTTATTGCCGTTACCTTGAAATGGGAGGATTTCGTGCAAAGGCGAAAATCGCACGCTGCGGCGATCACGACACCGGCCCCGACGCAGTGGCCGGAGATGGCGGCGATCGTCGGGACGGGAAGGCCGCGCAAAAGAGCGGAGACCTCACGAAGGCCGACGGCGGCATCCTCCGCCTTCGCGGCATTTCTCTGCAACTCTTCATATTCGCTGATATCACCGCCCGAGCAAAAGGCGCGCCCGCCGGCGCCCCGCAATATGACGAGACGGATATCATCCCGGCTTTCGGCTAACCGCAATGCCGCGGCAAGATCGCCCCACATGGCCCGGCTGATCGCATTGTGCTTTTCCGGCTGATTGATGACAATCAGCATGCAGCCGTTCTCAATATGCGTCTCGATCATGACAGTCTCTTCAGGCATAGGAGGGACGGCGGACAGCATTTTTCGCACCCGCCATCGCAGCTCAGTTGGTGTGGCGATTGACGATAATACCGGACGCCTCGCGATCCCAGATTTCATGCAGCCGCTCCTGCGCACTCTGCTTGAGTTTGTATTTCTCAACCTTCTCCGTCATGGTGCGCGGCAGGTTTGGGACAAACTCCACATAGCGCGGCACCATGAAATAGGCCATATTGTCAGCGCAGTGGCGGATCAGCTCCTCAAACGTCAGGCTATGGCCCTTCTTGCACTCGACGCTGACCATTACCTCATCCTCGCTCATCTCCGACTGCACGGCATAGGCCGCCACATCCTCGACCGCCGGATGATGGAGGATAATCTGCTCCACCTCGTAAGACGAGATATTCTCGCCGCGGCGGCGGATCGCGTCCTTTTTGCGGTCAACGAAATAGAGGAAGCCGTTTTCATCCAGATAGCCCCGGTCGCCGGTATGGAACCAGAGATTGCGGCGCGATTCGATGGTCGCTTCGGGCTTCTTATAGTAGCCGAGCGCCGTCGTCCACGGCTCGTCGCAGCGGACGCAGATTTCGCCGGGAACCCCCGGTGGCATCGGATAGTCATCATCATCGAGAATAGCGACCGTCATGCTGTGGCGAAGCTGCCCCGCCGATTTCCATTTCGACGGCGGATGCTCGGGGCTGAGGAAGGTGACCCCGCCGAAATCGGTCAGTGCATAGACGGACGTGATCTTGAGATCATAGCGTTTTTCAAACTCGCGCGCGAAATCCGGCACGGGCACCATCATGCAGAGGCGCGCCTTGTTGTCCCTATCCAGCGGGCTTTCGGGCTGCGCCCAGAGGATGTTCGCCATGGCGCCGAGAAGATTGAACTGCGTCACGCCGTATTCTCTGACCTCCTCCCAGAACTTGCTCGCCGAAAAGCGCGGCGAGACGACCAGCGTCGCGTCGGCAAAGAGTGCCGGCAGCGCGCAGGTATTCAGCGCGTTGCCATGAAAGAGCGGCAGGCAGGTATAGAGTACGTCATCGGGCGTATAGCCGAAATATTCCGCATGGCTGATCGATCCCGAGACCATCATGTCATGCGGCTCCATATTGCCCTTGGAGGGGCCTGTCGTTCCTGACGTGTAAAGCAGGAAAGCGAGATCGGAGTTTTGGACGATATCGTTCGGCAGATCATCCGCAGGGGCCGAGAGCAGGGCCTCATACTCTTCTATCTCCAGGCGGAGTCCCTTGCGCACCTCCGCGCTCACCGGACGGCCGTCATCGACAATAACCATCCGTTTGATGTCGGGGCACTGGTCCTGAACAGTCAGAAAGCGCTCCACCAGGCCGCTGTCGGAGATGAGGAAGGTGGAATCCGACTGCGTCAGGTAATAGGTGTAAAGCTCGCCCTTGGCGGCGGTATTGACCGGCACGCAAACCCCGCCAATTTTCGCCACGGCGAAATAGAGAAACAGAAGCTCCGGCTTGTTATCCATCATAAAGGCGACATGCTGCCCCTTCTCGATGCCGCTTGCCTGCAGCGAGCGGGCGAGACGGTTGCTGATTTCATGCATGTCCCGGTAGGAATACT
The DNA here is from genome assembly GCF_036844445.1 of Sneathiella sp. Classification (GTDB taxonomy): domain Bacteria; phylum Pseudomonadota; class Alphaproteobacteria; order Sneathiellales; family Sneathiellaceae; genus Sneathiella. The sequence continues at coordinate 607,028 of NZ_DAIUFV010000002.1, forward strand.
GCCGGTCGAGAAATTTCAGAAAAATCTTGTCGCCATTCAGCTCCGCCTTGAGACGCAGCATCCCGCCAAGAGTGCGATGTTCCCTGGCAATATTGATTTCCCGTAATTTTCTCATGCTTCCCCGCTCCTTCCCTGATTGTGGGTTAGTTGGTGTGACGGTTGACGACGATCCCGGCCGCCTCGCGGTCCCAGATCTCATTGAGCCGCGCCTGCGCGCTTTCCTTCAGCTTGTATTTCTCGACCTTTTCCGTCATCGTCCGCGGCAGCTCAGGCAGGATTTCGACATATCGCGGCACCATGAAATAGGCCATGTTCTTGGCGCAGTAGCGGATCAGATCCGCGGGATCCAGCGTCGCCCCGTGTTTCAGCGTCACGCTCACCATCACCTCATCCTCGCTCATCTCGGAGCGGACGGCGTAGGCCGCGGCGTCTTCCACCGCCGCGTGCCCGAGGACGATCTGCTCCACCTCGTAGGAGGAGATATTCTCGCCCCGCCGCCGGATCGCGTCCTTTTTGCGATCGACGAAATAAAGATATCCGTCTTCATCGAGATAGCCGCGATCGCCGGTGTGGAACCACTGGTTGCGGTTCGCCTCGACTGTCGCCTCCGGCATCTTGTAATAGCCAAGCGAGGTGATCCAGGGGACGTCGCAGCGGGCGCAGATTTCACCGGGCACGCCGGGCGGCAAAGGGTTATCCTCATCATCGCGGATCGAGATGGTCATGCCCGTCGCCGGAAGACCGGCCGATTTCCATTTTGCGGGCGGATGCGCGGGGCTTAGAAAGGTGATGAACCCATAGTCCGACAGCGCATACACCGACGTAACCTTGACGCCGTAGCGTTTTTCGAACTCGCGCGCGAAATCCGGCACCGGCACCATCATGCAGAGCCGCACCTTGTTATCCTTATCGCGCGGGCTTTCCGGCTGCGCCCAGAGGAAATTCACCATCGCGCCGAGCAGGCTGAAGGCGGTAACGCCATTCTCGCGGATCTCGTCCCAGAAGCGGCTCGCCGAAAAACGCGGCGAGAGCACGAAGGTCGCGTCCGCAAGAAACGCCGGGATCGCCGAGGTATTGAGCGCATTGCCATGAAAGAGCGGCAGGCAGGTGTAGAGCACATCATCGGGCTGGTAGCCAAAAATCTCCACATGGTCGATCGCGCCGCCGATCAGCCGCCCGTGCGGCACCATATTGCCCTTTGAGGGACCGGTCGTGCCGGAGGTGTACATCATGATGGCAAAATCGCTGATGCGGGCGAGATCATCCGGCAGATCGTCCGCCGGCGCATCGAGCAGCGCCTGATAGTCATAAACTTCAGCCCGTAAATCCTTGCCGATGGAGAGATCGACCGCGCCGCCCGCTTCATTAAGAAGAATGACCTTGGTGATATTCGGGCATTGTTCTTCAATCGCCTGATAACGCTCGATCAGCCCGGCGTCCAATATCAGGACAACGGAGTCCGACTGGTTCAGATAATAGGCGAAAAGATCGCCCTTCGCCGCGCTGTTCACAGGAATGCTGACGGCGCCCATCTTGCCAATGGCGAAATAGAGCAGCAGCTGCTCCGGCTTGTTGTCCATCATAAAGGCGACATGCTGCCCGGCTTCGACCCCGAGCTGCTGCAAGCCGCGGGCGAGCCGGTTAGTGATCTCGTGAAATGCCCGATAGGATATTTCCCGCTTGCCAAAGCGGAGGTAAATCTTGTCGCCGTTCTTCTCCGCCTTGTGGCGCGCAATGCTGCCAAGCGTACGGGCGGTCGCGGGAACGTCGAGAACTCTCTGTCGTATCATGGGGTTACTGTCTTTCCAAGGAACAGGGGGAGCGGAGTGCCGTCGCTGCACTCCTGCCATGTGAGGCGGAGCGGCATGCCGATGCGCAGCTCCTCCGGCGCAAGGTCGATAACATTGCTGATCAGCCGGACATTGAGGCTCGGGAAGGCGACGATGGCGATATTGTAGGGAACGAAAGGTCTCAGCTCTTCGCTCACCGCGTTATGCACGACGGTGTAGCTGAACAGCTCCGCCTCATCGGGCGCCGGCACCCAGACGCACTCGGGCGACAGGCAGAAGCGGCAGTAGGGCGCCGGATGATGCCGGCAACGGCCGCAATTCGCGCATTGCTGGAAGCGCAGCTCGCGCTTTTTGCACCACTCCCAGAAGGGCACGGCCTCAAGCGGCGGATTGGGCGGCGGCGTTGGCAGATATCGTGTCATCACTCCCTCCCGATGATGGCGGCCGATGCCGTGTTGGCGAGCAGGCAGAGCGTTGCATTCTCCACCTGCGAGGTGGAAGTGCCGCGCAGCTGCCGCACGCCTTCCACCGCGAGGTTGAGGCCGTGGATATAGGCTTCCGACAGATGCCCACCGGAAGTGTTGATCGGCAGCTTGCCACCTTTCCAGCGGATATTGCCCTCGGCGACGAAATCGCCCGCCTCGCCGCGCCCGCAGAAGCCGTAGGCCTCCAGATTCATCAGCACGAAATAGGAAAAATGGTCATAGATCTGCGCCGTGTCGATATCGTCCGGCGTGATCCCGGCCTTGGCATACAGCCGCGTCGAGAGCGTCCGCCCGCCGCCCGCGCGGTAATCCTCCTCGGGCATGTTGTGCGAACCAAGCCCGCCCGAACCCCAGCCGGGCTCCGAGCCCTGCCCTGCGGCAAGGATGCGGATGATCGGGCCGTCGAGATCCCGCGCCCGCTCCCGCGTCGTGACAATGAGCGCGCAGGCGCCGTCATTCTCCTGGCAGCAGTCATAGAGGCGGAACGGATCGGCGACCATGCGCGAGGAAAGATAGGTTTCAAGGTCGAGCGGCCGGTCCCTGAACACGGCGCGGGGATTGCGCGAGGCGTTGTCGCGGGCAACGAGCGCCACTTCCGCCACCTGCTCCTCGCGGATGCCGTAGTCCTGCTTGTAGCGCTGGGCAAGCGGCGCCAGCATGAAGGGCGGTGCGAACATCCCGAAAGGATCAAGAAAGCCCGGGCTGTGTGGCACCGCATAGCCCTGCCCGAAGCGTTTGCGCTGCCCCTGGCAGAGCGAGCGGAAAACCGCGACATAATTCGCCGCGCCGGATTCCACCGCCGCCGCAGCCTCGGCGATAGAGGCGTAGCAGCCGCCGCCCCCGCCGCCCCATACCATCGTCGCGGAGCGCAAATGCGGCAGGCCAAGCGCCTCCTGGATCAGCCACGGCACGCTTTCGTCATTGGCGTAAGAGGCAAGGCCGTCGATATCATCCGGCGTGATGCCGGCGTCCCGGGCCGCGTTCAGGATCGCTTCGCAGGCAAGCGCAAGCTCGCTGCGATCCTGAATGCCGCCGCGGCGCGTATAATCCGTCTCCCCGATGCCGACGATACATGCCTGGGACCTGGCGTCTGATGAAACACCCACTCTTCCCCATCCTTCGGCGCGGTCGGGCAAAAATCCCCCCGCACTCTTTTTGGTTGTCATTTCTTATCCGTCGGATCATTTCATAAGCCATAATTTATGTCAATATATGAAAAATATATTCATACAATGAACATTTCATGGTAATTTGCTTAAATCCTCTTTTTGTGGAAATTTATGGTGCAATGCGATATGAGAGATGAGTTTTCAAGGGAATAGGCCCGACATCGGTCCCTCTTCGGGGGAGCGGCGCGGATATATTGCCCGGTATCCGTGTCCAGATGTCGGACACAAGCGTCCATTCGGGCGCGCGTAGTAAATTGGGTATGCCATCTGTTGTCTGCGGGCCGACCCCCCGTCAACAACACTACCTTGGGATGGAGACATTATGGCCTCGTTTGAACCGGTAACTGCCGTCATCAGAGCGTTGACCGTGCTCAGGATCGTGAATGATCTGGACTATGCGTCCATCAAACAGATCCACAAGCTCTCGAAGCTGCATCGCTCGACAGTGCTGCGCATGCTTGAGACACTGATGCACGAGGGCTATGTGACGCGCGATGAAGAAAGTGGCATGTACCGGCCGACCGGCAAGACGCTGCTGCTGAGCCGCGGCTTCGATGAAAAGCGGCAACTCTCGGAGCTTGCATCACCGACCATGCTGGGCCTTCGCGAACAGATCGGCTGGCCGTCAGACCTCGCTATTCTCGACGGCCATGAGATGATGATCGTCGAGACCAGCCGCGAATATAACATCATGGCGATCAATCACCGGGCCGGCGTGCGCGCACCGCTTCTGCTCACCTCGCTCGGCCGCGCCTATCTCGCTTTCTGCACGCCTGAAAAGCGGGAGAAGCTGCTCGCGGCGCTTGCCGCCTCGAACCGGTCGGTCAACGCGCTGGCGCGCAATGATCCCGCCGGGGTACGCCGGATGCTTGATGAAGTGCGCGAGAAGGGCTATGCCGTCCCGGATCCCGATTTCAACAGCTCCAACTCGTCGGGCGCCGGGCTGATCACCGGCTTCAGTGTTCCCGTATTCCGAAGCGGCGAAGTCTTTGCAAGCCTCAGCACCTCTTTCCTGATCAGCGCCATGCCGCTCGAGAACGGCGTGGAGGCGCTTTTGCCGGCGCTGCAGCAGACGGCGGAAACGCTCAGTGACCTGATCACCCGAAACTACGGCGGATCGCGGCCCTGAGCGAGGTTGCCGTCCCTATCCCTTTTTAAAGAGCGGAATGATCTGGCCGTTGCCCGACGTGCCCCAGAGGAGGCGCACCTTCATGCCGATCTCAAGTTCGCCCGGCTCCGCATCGACAATGTTCGTGATCAACCGCACCCCGCCGAGGCTCGGAAAGCTGACGACCGCGACGTTATAAGGCACGCGGGTCCGCACCGCCTCATGCGCGGGGTGATGGAGAAAGGTGAAGGTGAAGAGTTCCGCTTCATCCGGCGCTTCGACCCACTCGATCTTGTCGGATTGACATTGCGGGCAGAACGGGCCCGGCGGGTGGCGGAAGCTTTTACAGCTTCCGCAGCGCTGGAACGTTAGTTTCTTTTCCGAACAGTTGGCCCAATAGACGGCATCGTCGAATGAGGGATCGGGACCCGGAACAGCATCTGGCATATATTGCATTTTTATTTTCCTTATTTCTTAAGCAGCATAATCGACGAGGAACAGGGCGATTTGCGGAAATGCGATCAGCAACACGATGATCAGCAGTTCCATTAGGACGAACGGGATACATCCTTTAAAGACCTCTCCCAGCGGCGCTTCCGGCACACTTCCCTTGACAACAAAGACGTTGATCCCGACCGGCGGCGTTATACAGCCGAGTTCGACTGCCTTTACAATGATGATGCCGAACCAGATCGGATCGTAACCGAGCTGGAGGATGATCGGAAAGACGATCGGCATGGTGATCAGGATCATCGAGATCCCGTCAACCAGCGCTCCGAGGACGATGTAGATCAAAATGATAAGTGCAAAGACGACATAGACCGGAAGATCCATCCGCACGATTTGATCGGCGATCACGGTCGGCAGTTGTGACATGTTGAGGGCAAGACTGAACAATCCGGCGCCGATGATGAGCAGGAAGATGGCAGAAGTGGCGGTTCCCGTTTCCCAAAGACCGTTTTTGATATTCTGCCATGCGTTCTTGCGCGCCGCGACCATGATGAAGCTTAGAAACGCGCCGACGGCGGCGGCCTCCGTTGCGGTCGCGATGCCGAGATAGATCGAGCCCATCACCACCGCGAACAGCAGCATTACCTCCCAGGAGCGGCCGAGGGCGGCGAAGCGCTCCGTCCAGGGGGCCGCCTGCGCGCCCTGCTTGTCCATTCCGGCAAGCTCGGGCCTGATCTTCACGAGAAGATAAATGCCGATCATATAGATAAGGGCCGTCATGATACCGGGGACGATCGCGGCGATAAACAGCTTTACCAGCGACGCTTCGGTGATGAAGGAATAGATGACGAGAATGCCGCTTGGCGGGATGAGGACGCCAAGCGTGCCGCCCGCCGCAATCGTGCCGCCGGCAAGTGAATATTTGTACCCGCGGCGGATCATCTCGGGCAGGGCGACGCGCGCCATGGTGGAGGCCGTCGCGACACTCGAGCCACACACGGCAGAAAAGGCCGCACAGCCAAAGACGGTCGCCATGGCGAGACCGCCCGGCACATGGCCGAGCCAGCGCTGGCCCGCTTCGAACGCCCGTTGTGACAGGTTGGCGGAGAAGGCCATATAGCCCATAAAGAGGAAAAGCGGCAGCACGGTGAAAGAGAAATGCGCCGTAAAGGTATAGGGGAAATTGGCGATCAGATATTCTGCGGCCCCCCAGGGACGCATAGTGATGATGCCGACAAGCCCTGTCGCGGCAAGGGCGATCGCAATCGAGATTCCCGACAGCAGCAGGATCAGCATCATGCTGACCAGAAGGGTACCAATAAGGACGGGATCCATCTAGAAACTCGCTTTCTCTTCTTCCGCCTGCTGTTCGGGAATAAGACCGATGACGCGAAGAAGATCGAAGAAAAACTGCAAGGTCAGGCAGACAAGCCCGACGGCGAGGATGATGCGCGAAGGCCAGATCGGAAACGCAATCACGCCATAGCTCGATTCGTTGCTAAGCGTCATCGAATGCGCGATATCAATGGTGAGCCATGCCAGCAGCCCGCAAACCACCGTCGAGGCGACCGTCGAGATAAACCGCGCAACGCGAAGGCCCGCCGGCGGCAGGTGGGTCGTCAGCAGTTCGATGGAAAAATTATGATTTTTCTGCTGTGCTGCGGCCATACCGAGAAAAATAAGGCCGACCATGATCAGGACGGCCAGTTCGTTGCCGCCCGGGATCGGTTTGCTGAAAACGCTGCGCCCCACAACGTCGGCGACGATCAGCAGCATGGTGACGAGAGTGAGGAAGCCGCTTGCGATGCCAAGGCGTAGCAGGAAGCGTTCGATACCCTCCACGAGACGTGTAAACATGATGTGCCCCCTGTCAGATGCGGAAATGCGAAAGAGACGCAAGGTCTCTTTCGCCAGTTATGCAGTTTAGCTGATTAGGAGCCGCATGCTTCCTGGAAGATCTGCCAACCGTTCTGGTAGGTCGAGGTTGCTTCATGCTTGCGGATGAGGGACACGTAATCTTCCAGCACCTTGTTCGCGTCGACACCGGCAAGCTTCGAGGCCCATTCAACCCAGCGGTCCTTGATCTTGTCATAGGCAACGGCGCGGACTTTTTCGGCTTCAGCATCGTCAAAGAGATGGATCTGCACGCCGCCGTCTTTTTTGCTCATTTCACAAAGGCGAATGGCGTTTTCACGCACCTCATCCTGACGCAGCTTGTTGTAATGCGGGATCACATCCGCGGCGACGTCCATGATGATCTTCTGGTGCTCGGGGCTGAGCTTGTTCCAGCGATCGAGATTGATCGCGACGATGTTGGCCGCATAAACGCCCATCCGGCCACCGTCGGAGCCATATTTGGAGGCTTCGGCGAGACCGCCTTTGACGGACGAATCAAACGGGGAAGACGTCATGGCGTCAACCACGCCGCGGGACATGCCTTCCAGTGCTTCCGGATAGGGGACAGAAACCGGCGTTGCGCCAAGCGCCTGCACCGTATCGGCGATGGCGAGAACAGCGCGAATCTTCAGGCCGTTATAATCTTCCGCCTTGGTGATCGGCAGACGGGAGAAGATGGTGTTCACCGAATAGCCGCGGGCGAACAGGACCTTTGCATTCCGCCCCTCATATTCTTTCCTGAGGTTTTCGTTGGCATTGAAGAGTTCAGTGAATGCGCCGGTCACCGCGTCACTGTCGTTGGTGATGAACGGCAGCGTCACGTTGGAGAGCGGGTAGTCATTGCGGTTATAAGCGCTCGGCACGCCCGCGACGATGTCCGCAGCCCCACGCGAAAGACCCGGGAAGAGGTCCGAGGCGCTCAGCAGGCTGCCGCTGAAATAACGTTCAAAGACGATTTCGCCATTGCTGCGCTTCTCGACCTCGTCCATGAACCAGATATCGCCATGCGAGGTCGTGTAGATTTCCGAAATATAGGTCGCATAGACGAGTTTTTCTTTGACCTGGGCGGAGGCGGGAAGACCGGTCGCGATGACGCCGACCAGTCCCAAAGCGCCGAGGATTAGCTTCGACATTTTCATGTATGTTTCTCCCTAATTTTTTTATGGGCTGCCCTGATCGGCCACCGTATGTTTTTGCGAATGGCGAATTGGCCACCAAACATGTTGATTATTTCATATGATTGCGCGTATAGTCAACAGATGAAATAACTGTTCATTTAATGAACACTTTTAGAGAAGCTGACATATAGAAGTCAGTCGGACAGGCATGAGGAGGTTTTATGGTCAACAGCAATCAGCGCGCATGTATCGTCGGCATCGGGGAAACCGCCTACCGGCGTTGGGGCACGGTGACGGAGGAAAGCGAATTCAGCCTCGCCTGCAAGGCGATCATGGCGGCGGCGGCGGATGCCGGTCTGCCACTCAGCGAAATTGACGGCTTCGCCGCCCATTCGGACGATCGCAACGATCCGGCGCGCCTCGAAGTGACGCTCGGCATCAAGCAGCTGCGCCTCGCCTCGATGGTCTGGGGCGGCGGCGGCGGCGGCGCCTGCGCCTCGCTCTCCAACGCGGTGGCGGCGGTCGAGAACGGCTCGGCCAACTATGTCGTCGTGCTGCGCGCGCTCTGCCAGGGGCAGCAGTTCCGCTACGGCCAGTTCCATGAATGGAGCGCGCATCAGAAATTCTCCTCCCCTTACGGCCTTTTCTCCCCTCCGGGTCAGGCGGCCATGACCTTCCGCCGCTATATGCACCAGTATGGGCTGACGGAAGAACAGCTCGCGCGGGTCCCTCTCGCCTGTCGGGCCAATGCAAACCGCAACCCCAATGCGGTGATGCATGACCGGCCGCTTGATCTGGAGACTTATCTGAAGGGCCGCATGATCGCCGAGCCCTATCGCGTCTATGACTGCTGCCTCGAGACGGACGGCGCCTGCGCGCTTATCGTCACGACGCGCGAGCGCGCCCGCGATCTGAAGGGCAAGCCCGCGCACGTCCTCGCGGTCGGTCAGGGCGGCGACGGCCGCTGGGGCACCGGCAATTTCGGCAACTACAACATGCCCGAAGACATCTTCACCATGGGCCCGCAGCAGCGCCTCGCCAATGAACTGTTCGCCCGTGCGGGCGTGGAACGTGACGAGATCGACGTCGCGCAGTTCTACGATGCCTTCAGCGGCGCGGTCTTCACGGCGATCGAGGCCTTCGGCTTCTGCGGCCGGGGCGAGGCCGGGGCATTCGTCGAGGCGGGCCATATCGACTATCCGACCGGCAGCCTGCCCATCAACACCTCGGGTGGCCTCCTCTCGGAAGCCTATGTCCACGGCCTCAACCTGCTGATCGAAGGGGTCAAGCAGGTGCGCGGCACGTCCACATCGCAGGTAAAAAATGCCAAGGTCTGTCTGGTTACCGCGGCGCCGGTAACGCCTTCGAGCGCCACCATTCTCGGGGCCGAGCCGAACTAGAAAACATAAGCCGACAAGACGGCACGGGAGATCGTCAGATGCATTATGATATTCTCATCAGAAACGGAATGATCGCGGATGGTCGGGGCGGCGAGCCCTATGCCGCGGATATCGCCATTCTGGGCGGGAAGATTGCCGCCGTCGGCGCCCTTACCGGGACGGCGGCCGAGATCATCGATGCGGATGGCCGGCTGGTGACGCCGGGATTTGTCGATCTTCACACACATTATGATGCGCAGGCGACATGGGCGGAGCGGCTAACCCCCTCTTCCGCCCACGGCGTCACCACGGCGGTCATGGGCAACTGCGGCGTCGGATTCGCCCCCTGCCGGCCGGAAGATCACGACAGTCTCATCCGCCTTATGGAAGGGGTGGAAGATATTCCCGGCGTCGTGATGGCCGAGGGGATTCCGTGGAAGTGGGAGAGCTTTCCCGAGTTTCTCGATTTTCTCGGCGCCCGGCGCTATGACATGGATATCGGCGCCTACCTTCCCCATGCCCCGCTTCGCGTCTACACCATGGGCCGGCGCGGCATCGACCGCGAGCCTGCCAATGCCGATGATCTCGCCCGCATGTCGCAGGTGGTGGCCGAGGCGATGAAGGCCGGCGCGCTCGGCTTTTCCACCTCGCGCAGCCTCAATCATCGCTCCAGCGACCAGCATCTGATGCCGGGCATTTCCGCGTCCGAAAGCGAGTTGATGGCGATTGCGAGCAGCATCCGCACGTCAGCCAGGGGCCTGCTCCAGTTCATCACCGAATTTACCGAAGCCGAGACCGATTTCGGCATGCTGCGACGGATCAGCGAGAAATCCGGCGTCCCGATGACCTTCTCCCTGTCGCAGCGCTCGGCAACCCCGGATCTTTGGAAGACGCTTCTCGATTTGACCGCCGAGGCAAATGCGGACGGTGTGCAGATCATGCCGCAAGTTTATTGCCGTCCGATCGGGCTGCTGCTCGGACACAAGCTGCATTATCATTTCTTCTCCTTCTCGCCGAGCTATCTCGCCCTCAAGGATCTCTCGCCGGAGGTACGGCTTGAGAGGATGCGCGACCCCGAGCTGCGCCGCCGCATCATTGCGGAATTCCCGGCCGAGGCCCCCTATTCCGTTATCAACCGCTCCCTCATCGATCTCGCCAATATCTATCTGATGACGGAGAGTTTCGATTATTCGCCGAAACCCGAGGACAGCCTCAAAGCGATCGCCGCGGCGCGCGGCGTGCCGCTTGCCGAGCTTGCCTATGATCTCCTGATCGAGAAGGACGGCAGCAACGTTTTCTATGCCCCCGCGCTCAATTTCGCTGACAAGAATCTGAAGGCCGTCGAGGCGATGCTGAAGCATCCGAACACTCTCTTCGGGCTTGGCGATGGCGGCGCGCATGTCGGCATCATCTGCGATGCGAGCGGCCAGACCTTCATGCTGCAGCACTGGGCGGATGAGAAGACGAGCGGGCATATCCCGATCGGCCAGGTGGTCAAGAAGCTGACCCTCGACAATGCCCGGGCCGCGCATCTCTTCGATCGCGGCGTGATCGCGCCCGGCTACCGCGCCGATCTCAATGTCATCGACCTCGACCGGCTGAAGCTCCATCTCCCGGAAATGCACTATGACCTGCCGCTTGGCAGCGGCCGCCTCGTGCAGCGCGCGGATGGCTATGACGCGACGCTGGTTGCGGGCGAAATCACCTATCGAAACGGCGAGCCGACGGGGCGACTGCCGGGCCGGCTGATCCGCGGCGCGCAGGAGGCACCGCAGCTATCTGCCTAATATCGATAGCGCAGATCTCGATATATATAAGGTCCCCGGTACCGCACAACCACAAGCGCCGGCAGCGATTAGCGCGTGCGTTCGTTGATTGTTAATCACTTGCGGCTATAGAGAGAAAAATCGCTGCGGCTTGAACCTCTGCGCCGAATAAGGTAGGAGATCAGCATCGCGTATCCCCGCTTTTCAAGGGATCTCCGCTTTTCCACGTCATAACAAGACCGGATGCAGCATTTCAGAGAACCGGCCGAGGAAAATTAGTTGCCATGAAAACCTTTGCTTTCACTGTCAAATGTAAATCCATGCGCGGCGTTGTCGCAGCGATTTCCGGCTTTCTCGCCGATAACGGCTGCAATATCACCGACAGCGCGCAGTATGACGATCAGGAAACCGGGAATTTTTTTATGCGGACCAGTTTCCTGAGCGAAACGGGCAAGACGCTTGAAGAGTTGCGCGAGGGCTTTGCGCCGGTCGGACGGAAATTCGACATGGAATATGATTTTCACGACGAAGCGAAGAAAATGAAGGTCATCATCATGGTCTCGCGTTTCGGGCACTGCCTGAATGACCTGCTCTATCGCTGGCGGATCGGCGCAATGCCGATCGATATCGTCGCCGTGATCTCCAACCATCTTGACTATCAGAAGCTGGTCGTCAACCACGACATCCCTTTCCACCATATCCGGGTGACGAAAGACAACAAGGCCGAAGCCGAGGCCGCCCAGATGCAGATTGTCGAGGAGACGGGCGCCGAGCTGATCGTGCTCGCCCGCTATATGCAGATCCTGTCGGATGAGATGTGCCGCCGGATGGCCGGGCGGATCATCAACATCCATCATTCCTTCCTGCCGAGCTTCAAGGGCGCGAATCCCTACAAGCAGGCATTTGATCGCGGCGTCAAGCTGATCGGCGCCACGTCGCACTATGTCACCGCCAATCTCGACGAAGGGCCGATCATCGAGCAGGACATCATCCGCGTCAGCCACGCGCAAAGCCCCGCCGATTATGTCAGCCTCGGCCGCGATGTGGAAAGCCAGGTGCTCTCGCGCGCGCTGCATGCGCATATCCACCGCCGCGTCTTTATCAACGGCAACAAAACCGTCGTCTTCCCCGCCAGCCCCGGTAGCTACGCCTCGGAGCGGATGGGCTAAGCCCGTACACTTCCGCCGCCAGCTCTCCTGCCGCGATTCGAGGCGACCGCCTGCCTGTCAGTCGGGATAGACGCAAGCCTCAAGCGCCGCGGCGACCTGCACTGCGAAACGCGCGGACGCGACGGGAAGCGTGCGCCCGCGTTTCTGGCCGAGGATCAGGCTTCCGGGTTTCAGATCCTTGTCCGAGATTGCCCGATAAACCAGCTCATCGCCCGCATTGTCAGGAAGGCCGATCGGGATCTGGAAACCGATCACATTCTCATGCCGGACATAATGCCGGATAAGCTCAAAACTCTCCGTTTCGACCATCGGTGTCAGCTTGCGCAAATTGCGCCGCGCCGCGGTATCAAGGAGATGCCGCACCCCATACTCAACCGTCGGCACGATATGCGGCCAGTCAAGACAATCACGTAAACGGATTTCCTTTCTGCGGGCGAGCGGGTGCCCTGCCTGCATGATGGCGCAGACGGGCTGCGGGATGATCTGGAGTACTTCGAAATCCACGAGATAAAGCGGCTCGAACACAAGCGCGAGATCACTGGAATAGCTTGCCAGCTCCTGTTCCGTCTGGCTGCGGTCGCGGACATTGACGGCAAAGCTGACCCCCGGATGCTCGGCGCGATATTCGGCAATCTGCCGCGGCAGAAAATAGGGCAGCAGCGCCTGCGAACAGGCAATGGACACATGCCCGCGCCGCACGCCTGAAAGATCCGCCACCTGCCCCTGCACGCGCGAAAGGTCGGACTGCATGACCCGGTAATGATGCAGCAGCAACTCCCCCGCCGGGTTGAGCCGCACCCCGCCCGGAACGCGTTCGAAGATTTCCGCGCCGAAATCCTCCTCAAAACGGATGATCCGCCGGGTCAGCGCCGAGGCCGTGATGTTCATATCCTCCGCCGCGCGTCGCATCGAGCCCGCGCGCGCCACCGCTTCAATGAGCCGAAAAGTAAGCAAGTGTCTCATTCAGAACGATATTTCCTGACGTGGTGCATTTTACGAACCGGCTTGCTGAATTCTTAGCAATTTTATGTACCGTAAATCACCCTATTCTGGTCCGCAATGAATTTCACGTTGCGAAAGGGCTCAAGATGACAATAAACAGGCGTCAATTTCTCAAGGCCGGCACCGCCGTTATCAGCGCGGTTCCCTTTGCCCGGAACTTTGCAGCCGTCGCTGCACCATCGGACCAGATCGTCGTTGCGACCGGGCAGACCATCAACAGCCTCGATCTGCACCGGACCGGCACCAACCGGCCGAGTTACCAGATCGCCATCAATTGCTATGACCGGCTGGTGACGTTCGGAACCAAGACGCTGGAGAATGGGGATGTTTCCTTCGATTATTCGAAAATCGAGCCGGAGCTGGCCGAAAGCTGGTCCATCTCCGACGATGGCCTCAACATTACCTTCAAGCTCAAACCCAATGCGGTTTTCTGGGACGGGCGAAAAGTAACGGCGGCCGATGTCAAATGGTCGTTCGACCGGGCGGTAACCGTTGGCGGCTTCCCCACCACGCAGATGCGGGCCGGCGGTTTCAGCCGCCCCGATCAGTTCGAAGCGATCGATGCGGAAACTTTTCTGGTGCGGCTCGACAAACCGTCCAAACTCTCGCTGCCTGATCTCGCGGTCCCCGTTCCCTTTGTTATCAATTCCGAGGTCGCGAAGGCGCATGCAACCGCCGCTGATCCGTGGGCGATGGAATATCTGCACACGACGCCGGCAGGGTCGGGCGCTTATAAAGTGGCGCGCTGGGATGCCGGCCGGCAGGTGGTGTTCGAACGCTTCGATGGCTGGGTGGGCGGTCCCCTGCCCAAGGTCAGGCGGATCGTCCAGCGCGAAGTGCCGAGCCCGGCGACGCGCCGCGCGCTTATCGAACGGGGCGATGTGCCGATCTCCTTCGATATTCCCGATAAGGACGCCGCGGAACTCGCCAGCAAACTGACCGTTCATTCGACGCCGATCGCCAACACGATCCACGTCGTCGGGCTGAATTTCAATTTTGCGCCGTTTCAGGATGCCAATGTGCGCAAAGCCATTGCCTATGCGATTCCGTATGAAGAAATCTTCAAGACGGCCGCCTATGGCCGCGGGGCGCCGCTCTGGGGGGCAACCGGCCCTATTGAGGACACCGCCTGGCCCCGCAAGTCGCCCTATTTCACCGATCTCAGCAAAGCGAAAGAGCTGATGGCGGCATCGGGCTATGCGGACGGGTTCGAGGTGCCCCTCTCGATCAGTACCGACCTTGCGACGTGGATGGAGCCGACGGCACTGCTCATCCAGGAAGCCGTCGGCAAGATCGGGATCAAGACGGAAATCGAGAAAATCCCCGGCGCGAGCTGGCGAACGGCCGCGCTTGTCGAAAAGAAGCTGCCGTTCCACCTTGAAAACTTCGGCGGCTGGCTCGATACGCCGGACTATTACTACTACTGGGCCTATCTGAAGGGGAATCTCTTCAATTCCTCGAACTATCATAATGACGAGGTGGCGAAGCTGACGGAGGAAACCCTGCCGATGGCGCAGGATGATCCGCAGTATCTCCCCAAGATCAAACGCATGTTCGAGATCGCCTTCGAGGATCTGCCCCGCATTCCGCTTTACCAGCCGGCGCTCAATGTCGCCATCAACGGTGCGGACGGCTATGAATTCTGGTTCCACCGCCAGCTCGATATCCGCAGCCTGGGCGGATCGGAGAGCTGATATGAGCGGGCGAGTCGCGGCCATATCTTTGCGCATTGCGCAGGCCATCCCTGTCATCATCGGCGTGATCGTGATCAGCTTTCTGCTGACCCGCGCCCTGCCGGGGGATCCTGCCGTCCAGTTTGCCGGGGCGGCCGCGACGCCCGAATCCATTGAACAGGTCCGCCGATCCCTCGGGCTCGACAAGCCGCTTCCCGAGCAGTTCATTATCTATGTCGGAAATTTGCTGCAAGGGGATCTCGGTCAGTCGGTGGCGACCGGCAGGCCTGTGATCGAGGAGCTCACCGCCCGTCTGCCGGCGTCGCTTGAACTCACGCTGACCGCGTTGCTGCTTTCCTGCCTTGTTGCCATTCCGCTCGGCATCCTTGCCGCGACGCGGCCGGGAAGCTGGGTGGATCAGCTGTGCCGCCTGCTGGTGACGGCCGGCGTCTCGCTGCCGACCTTCTTCACCGGACTTGTGCTGATCTATGTCTTCTATTACCTGCTCGGCATCGCCCCCTCGCCCCTCGGACGGCTCGATTTCATCTATCTGGAGCCACCCCATGTCACAGGGTTTTTCCTGATCGATTCGCTGCTGGCCGGCGATCTCGCAACCTTCATGGGGGCGCTCCGTCAACTGATCCTGCCCGCCGTCACCCTCGCGCTCTTTACCCTTGCGCCCATCGCCCGCATGACCCGCGCCGCCATGCTCTCGGCACTTGGTGCCGATTATATCCGCACGGCGCGCGCTGCCGGTCTCGATCGGCGCAAGATCCTCTATGGCTATGCCTTTCGCAACGCCCTTCTGCCGGTCGTCACGACGCTTGGCATGGTATTCTCCTTCGTGCTCGGCGCCAATGTGCTGGTCGAGAAGGTGTTCGCCTGGCCGGGGATCGGCTCCTACGCGGTGGAAGCGCTGGTCACCTCTGACTATGCCGCCGTGCAGGGCTTCGTCCTTGCCATGGCGCTGCTGTTCGTCGTCCTCAACCTTCTCATCGATCTCGCATATTCGATCATCGATCCCCGCTTCGGAGCAGATGCCAGATGACAGAGCTTACCTCAGTGACGCCCGCCGCCGCACCCGTTCCCCGTTCCGCGCTGCCGGCGCATATGCTCTATGTGTGCCGGGAAAATCCGGTGACCGCGATGGCCTTCGTGATGTTCGCCTTCTTTCTGCTCTCCGCGCTGATCGGCCCCTATGTGGTGCCGTATGATCCGCTTGCGACCAGCTCGGCGAAGGCCCTGCATCCGCCAAGCCTTGCGCATCCGTTCGGCACCGACAACCTCGGGCGTGACGTGTTCAGCCGGGTGATTGTCGCAACGCGGCTCGACCTGGTGATTTCGATTGTCGCTGTTGCCATTTCCTTCGTGATCGGCTCCGTCCTCGGCGCGATCTCCGGCTACCGCGGCGGATGGGTTGACGGCGCGTTGAACCGTATTCTCGACACCATCATGGCGTTTCCCCTCTTTGTGCTCGCCATGGGGATCGTTGCGGCGCTCGGCAATTCGGTCGCCAATATTATTCTTGCAACGGCCGTTATCAATATCCCCTTCTACGCGCGGCTGGTCCGCGCCGAGGTGAGTATCCGGCGCGACGCCGGCTTCACCCTCGCCGCCCGGCTCGCAGGCAACTCCGACTTTCGCGTCCTGGCCTTTCATATCTTCCCCAACTCCCTGCCGCCGATGATGGTTCAGGTTTCCCTCAATCTCGGCTGGGCCATCCTCAATGCGGCGGGCCTCAGCTTCATCGGGCTCGGCGTCAGGCCGCCGACGCCGGAGTGGGGCATCATGGTCGCCGAAGGCGCGAACTACATTATTTCCGGTGAATGGTGGATGGCTCTCTTTCCCGGCCTCTGGCTGCTGCTCGCGGTCTTTACGTTCAACCTTCTCGGCGATGGCCTGCGCGATATCGTCGATCCGCGGCGGAGGACATAGACATGCTCTCGATCAGCGACCTCAATGTCTCCTTCCGAACGCGGCGGGGCGATGTCAACGCCGTCAATGGCATCAGCTTCCAGCTTGCCAAGGGTGAACGGCTCGGCATCGTCGGCGAAAGCGGATCGGGAAAATCCGTCACCTCCTATGCGCTGATGCGTATCCTCGATGCGGGAGGGCGGATCGTCGCCGGCGAAGCAACCTACAGCGGGATCGATCTCCGCCGCGCCAGCGAAGCCGCCATGAAAGATATCCGCGGCCGGGAAATCTCGATGATTTTCCAGAACCCGCGCGCCGCTCTCAACCCGATCCGCAAGATCGGCCACCAGATCGAGGACGTCCTGCGCCAGCACAGCCAGGCGGTCGCATCGGACGCAAAGGAGAAGGCCATTGCCGCGCTTGAGGCGGTCCGCATCAATGACGCCGCGCGGCGCTATGAGGCGTATCCCTTCGAGCTATCCGGCGGCATGTGCCAGCGCGTTGTCATTGCAATCGCGCTTGCCTGCAACCCGCAGCTGCTGATCGCCGACGAGCCGACGACGGGCCTTGACATCACGACGCAGAAGGCGGTCATGGATCTTGTCGATGAGCTGGTCCGCGCGCGCGGAATGTCGTCCATCCTGATCACACACGACCTCGGACTTGCCGCCGGCTACTGCGACCGCATCGTGGTGATGAAGGACGGCCTGATTGTCGAAGAGGGTGATCCGGCGACGCTTTTTGCCGATCCGCAGCGTCCCTATACCCGCCGCCTTGTCGATGCGACCCCGCGCCGGGGAGTCAGCATCCGCTCTCTGCTTCCCAAGACGCATCGAACCCCCGAACCGCCGCGCGACATCGGCGAGGAAATATTGCTCGATGTCATCAATCTGAAGAAAAGCTACATGGGAAAATCCGGGCCGGTGCATGCCGTCAAAGGCATCAATTTCACCATTCGCCGGGGGGAGAGCGTTGGGCTCGTCGGGGAATCGGGCTGCGGCAAATCGACAACCTCCTCCATGATCGTACGGCTGCTCGATGCCAGCGCCGGCCAGATCCTATACCGGGGAGAGGATCTGGCAGCCGTTCCGGCGCGGCAGTTTGCCCGCAACCCGCTGCGGTCGAAAATCCAGATGGTTTTTCAGGACGCGACCGACAGCCTCAACCCGCGCCATACGGCCCGCCAGTCCATTGCCGAGCCGCTGCTGCGTCTCTCAAATCTTCGCGGCGAGAAATTAGGCGCGCGCGTTGAGGAGCTGGCTGCCCTCACCGGCCTCCCCGTTCATTTGCTGGACCGGTTTCCCCATCAGCTGTCGGGCGGGCAAAAGGCCCGCGTCGGCATCGCCCGCGCCATCGCCCCCGATCCCGACTTGCTGATCCTCGATGAACCAACGGCCGCCCTCGATGTGTCGATCCAGGCGCTCGTCCTCAATCTGCTCTCTGATCTCCGCGCCAGGCTCGGCATGAGTTATCTCTTCGTCAGCCATGATCTCAACGTCGTCCGCCTCCTGTGCGATCGGGTTGTCGTTATGAAAGACGGCGCGATTGTGGAGGCCGGACCGGCCGGCGAGGTGATGGATACGCCCTCGCATCCCTATACCCGTGAACTTCTCGCCGCGGCCCCAGAGGCGCCGTGCCGCCTCAACCCCTGATTTCGAGTAACGACAATAAAGATGGACGCCATGATTACCACCATGCCCTTTCAGATCGAAAAGCTGCGCCATGCCTATCGCAAGGGGCTGCGGCCGGAAACCGTCATCGGGGAAGCCTTCCGACGGCTTGAGGAAACCGGGGATGGGGGCATCTTCATCCACACCGACCGCGACGCCGCGCTCGCCGCCGCGGCTGCGCTTGGCGCTTATGACGGGCGGCCGCTCTGGGGCATTCCCTTCGCGGTAAAGGACAATATCGACGTTGCCGGCATGCCGACGACCGCGGCCTGCCCCGACTTTTCCTATCTCCCCGATCAGGATGCGCTGACGGTCGCGCGTCTCAAGGCGGCCGGCGCCATTTGCCTTGGCAAAACCAATCTCGACCAGTTTGCGACCGGGCTCGTGGGCTTGCGCACGCCTTATCCCGCGCCGAAAAATGCGCTCGATCCGTTGATTGTTCCGGGCGGATCCTCGTCCGGCTCGGCGGTTGCCGTGGCCCGCGATATCGTCGCCTTCTCGCTCGGCACCGATACCGCAGGATCGGGCAGGGTTCCCGCCGCCCTCAACAACATCGTCGGTCTCAAACCCACCCTTGGCGCGCTCTCCTGCAGCGGCGTCATTCCGGCCTGCCGCTCACTTGACACCGTTTCCGTCTTCGCCCGCTCCGTTGACGATGCGTGGATTGTCTATAGCGAGGCGGCAGCGTTCGATCCGGAGGATGTCTATTCCCGCCCGTTGCCCACCCCGCGCCTCTGGGGCGTTCCGCCCGTTCTGCGGATTGGCGTTCCCGATGCGGCCAGTCTCGAGACTTTCGGCGATGCGCTTCAGAAGGAAAGCTTCCGCAAAACGCTCGCAATGCTGAAATTGAACGGCGCCGTTATTGCCGAGATCGATTTTACGCCCTTCTTCGACGTCGCCGGGCTTCTCTATGGCGGCGCATGGGTGGCGGAACGCATCGCGGCGGTTGGCGATCGCTTGGCAACAGCTCCGCAGACCATGCATCC
Organism: Sneathiella sp.; assembly: GCF_036844445.1. GTDB lineage: Bacteria > Pseudomonadota > Alphaproteobacteria > Sneathiellales > Sneathiellaceae > Sneathiella. Next base: position 626,603 of record NZ_DAIUFV010000002.1, read on the forward strand.
GACGGTGCGGGCCGTTTTGGAGCCGGGCTTCGCCGTGACGGCCGCTGACGCCTTTCGCGATACCTACCGCCTTCGCGCGCTCGATCGGCGCTGCCGGGAGGTGATGGCCGATCTCGACCTTCTCTGCGTTCCCAGCATCCCGACCTTTATAAGCGTTGCGGAAGTCGAAGCCGAGCCCGTTGCCGCCAATTCAAAACTCGGCACCTATACAAATTTCGTCAACCTGCTGGATTTATGCGCCATCGCCGTACCGACCGACCGCCGCGCGGATGCGCGCCCCGGCAGCGTAACGCTGATCGCGGAAAGAGGGCGCGATGCCCTCTGTGCGGCGGTCGCGGGACGGATCGAACGCGACGCCGGGAAAGCCCCGCGCCTTCTGCCCGCTCCCGATGTGCAGGAGGATGAAATCGCCCTTGCCGTCTGCGGCGCGCATATGTCCGGACTGCCGCTCAACGGTGAACTGACGCGGCGCGATGCCCGATTTCTCCGCCGGTGCCGAACCGCGCCGCGCTACAGCTTTCACGCCCTTGCCGGCAGCGCGCCGAAGCGACCGGGTCTCGTGCTTGAAAAAGAGGGCGGTACGGCCGTTGCCGTGGAAGTATGGGCGCTGCCCCGGAAATATGTTGGCGACTTTCTGGACGGGATTCCCGCCCCCCTCGCGATCGGCACGGTGCTGCTCGATGACGGTACTGTGGTCAAGGGCTTCGTCTGCGAGGCCGGCGCGCTTGACGGCGCGGAGGATATCAGTGAGTTGGGCGACTGGCGCAACTATCTCGGCCGGCATATGTCCCGCGGCGCCTGAAGGCCGGGACTGTCCCTGCCATAAAGCTGCCTGCGCCTTCTGGCTGCCGTCTTCTGATATAGAGGGAAATGGTGCCGCTGGCCTGACTCGAACAGGCGACCTACGCATTACGAATGCGGTGCTCTACCAACTGAGCTACAGCGGCGGATCCTGAATTGCGGCACACATATAATCTGCCCGGAAAAGAGAAGCAAGTGTTTCCTCGCCTCCCGCTGTATTATTCCGGCAGACGGCAGGATGGAGCGGAGCGCGAGGCCGTCACGGCGCCGCCGTGATTTCCCGGACAACCTCCACCTCGAGCGCATCGGGATGGTGCATGCCGCGATCGACGGTACGCCACTCAAAACTGTTGAAGCTGCCGCAGGCCGGGCAGTGGCTCTGCCATTCATCCTCCTGACGGCCGCAGGAATTGCAGATCCAGAGCGGATCGGGCGGCGCGACGGAACTTTTCAGGATCCATTCGCGCGCGGCAAGCGCATCGGCGTTTGCCTCCTCCTCGAGTTCTGCAAGGAGACGCAGAATGCCCGCGGTCGGATGGTCGCCGCCTGCTTTCAGCAGATGCTCCCGCGCGACGCTCCAGTCATGCGAGGCCAGCGCCGCCCGTGCCAGCATCAGATGCGTCTCAATGTGATCGGGGTTATTGGGCGCCACCATTTCCTCCGCGCGGCGCCGCCAGTCATCGGCCTGCTCGCCGCTCCCCGTCGCCCGGATCGCCTCCGCGAGATCCTGATGCGGCGCATTTTTCCAGGCCTCTCCGATAAGTTTGCGGAGTTTGCGCGAATTGCCCTGCTCGGCGAACGTCAAGGTGACCGCGAGCACCGCTGCCGGCACAAAGGCCGGATCCAGCGCATGTGCCTGCTCGGCAAGCGGAAGCGCTGCCGCGTCGCCCTTTTCCCGCTGCACGGCGCGCGCGCGCTCATAGGTGATGACCGCTTTTGCGCGCCGCACCGCATCGCTTTTCGCCGCCTTGCCACGTGACATGCGGTTGAGGATCTGATCGGCCGCGTCCCAGTCCCGCTCTTTCAGCGCGAGCTCATAGAGATGCTTCTGCACCCATTCAGTGCCGGGGCGGAGTTCCTCCGCCCGCTCGGCGAGGCTGCGCGCTTTGGCGATGTCGCCGTCGCGGATAGCGCGGTTGATCAGGCCGCGAAGGCCGAGAAATTCGGTATCGCGGCGCTGCATCATGCGATCGTAATAGATGTTCGCGGCCCGGTCATCGGCATTCAGCTCCGCAGCTTGCGCGGCGAGCAGAAGTGTCATCGGCTCGCCCTTGAGATGCTTCTCGGCGGCAACCGCCTGACGGCGCGCTTCATCGGCATCCCCTGCGGCGATCGCCACCATGCCGCTTGAGATTGCCTCCAACCCCTTGTTGCGGCGGCGCTCGGAGAAGACATTGCCGATCCGGCCCGGGCTGTGCTTGAGCCAGACCCAGAAGCGGTAAAGCAGCGCGACCAGCACCGCAAAGACAAGCGCCAGCACGGCCACCACGATGACAGACGTCTCCACCACCCAGCCGCCCCAGGCGAGCCGGACATCCCCCGGATGATCGGACAGCCAGACGGCGCCGAGCGCAATCAGGACGATCAGGGCGAAGATGAAAAGAATGCGGGTCATGTCGCCCCCTCTACTCTGCCGCAGGCGCTGCGGCCGGGGCCGCGGGCGGAGCAGGTGCAGGGGTCGCCGCTGCGCTCGCGGTCACCGTATGAAGAAGGCCGGTAATCGCGTTTTCCACGGCGAGGCGTGATTTTGCTTTATCAAGCCACGGACCAGCGATCTCCGCCGCGGGGCCTTCAAGGCTCTCCACCTCGGCAACCGCACCGGCGAGATCATTATCGGCGAGCTTCTGCTCGGCGCGGGCGACCACGGCATCAATATCGCCGCTGTCCTTGTCATCGACACGGCGGAATTTCACTGCCGAGGCAAGCCGGTGCAGCGCCTTGCCGTACCATGTCTCGCCGGAGGGGAGGCGCGCCGTCTGGGTGACATCGGTGGCGATGCGGCCGAAATCTTCGCGAAGCGTCGCAACTGTCGGCGCACCGGTCGCCGCGATCGGTTGCAGCGGCCCGATCAGATCGGCGAAGCGGTCTTCGGCGACGGCCGACAGCTGCTGCAGGGAGGTCTCAAACGGATCGCTGCCGCGCGTCTCCCGCTGCAACTGCCCAACCGCGAGCAGCATCAGCGTGCGGCGGCTTTCCTCGGCCCGGTTCGCCTTGGCATCAATTTCGGATTTGAGCGCGGCTTCCAGCGTCGCGATCTGGCTGGCCTGCGCCGCAACCGTGTCGCGCTCCCGGGCAAGGCTGTTCTGCAAATCGCCAAGCTCGGTCTTCACATCGAGAAAGCTCGTTTTCAGATCAACGATCTCACTCTGCACTTCGGGGCTTGGGACGGGCGGGGCGATCTCGGCAGCCTCAAGTTTCGCCAGGCTTTCCTGCTGGGCGGAAAGCTGCTCGCTCGCAGCCGCAAGCGTCTGCTGCTGCTCTTCAAGCCGCGCCGCAAGAGCGGCAAGCTCACCCTTCATCGTTTCACCCAGAGCGGCGACATTTTCAGCCGGCGCGCCGCCGTCCGGCGTCACGCGCGCAGGAAGCGCCTTCACCTCTTCCTCAAGCGCTGTCAGCCGCTCGGCAAGGGCGGTGTAATCGCCCTTCATTTCATCGCGAAGCGCCGAAAGCGCACCGCTCATGTCACTGGCCGCACCCGTATCGCCAGCCGGCGCGCGGGCGAAGCGACCATCGATAATCGCCGCCGCCCGCTCCGGCAGATAGGGCGCCGCAATTGGATAAAGGATTGGCCAGAAGGCGAGGCCAAGGCAGAAAACAATGAGGAGCGCGGCCGCGATGAGCCATCCGCGCGATGAGCGCGATTTCAAATGCCGCTCCGTCGAGGTGCGGCTCGCGCTCCGGTCCGGTCGCTCATCGGGCGTTGCTTTCAACATCTCCCCGGGTGTAACCCCCGGCGTCTTGTCCGCTGCGCGCTCCGGCGACGCGCCTGTCGCCTTTTCAGTTTTATCCGTACCGGCAGCAGGAACTGCGGTCCCGCCCTCCTCCGTCTTGCCAGATTTCTTGTCGGACATGCTACGCTCCCTTGACGTGTCGGGGTTGTCATCCTTCTGCTCAGCTTGGCCGAGAGGCGGCAGCAACGCAAGCAGCTTTTCCTGATCGGGTTCCGCGGCGATTTTCACCTCGCGGAACGGTAATGTGGCGATTTTCTCGGCGATAGCGGCGCTGAGGCAATAGGCCGTCATCGGCTTCATATGCAGCGCGAGGCCGGCCGCGGTGACGATACCGGTGAAGATGGCAGCGGTGCGCGGGGAATAGAGAAGAACGGCGTCGATCTTGCCCGCCCTGATCTCGCGGGTAATTTTCGCGTCCATAGAGGTGACCGGCAGCGCCTCATAGAGCACGGCGCGCTCGACGGTAAAGCCATTTTCGCTCAGCATCCCGACGAGATCGCCGGCAACATCCGCGCCCGAGATATGGATGAGTTTTCCGGCGCCCGGAGCCGCATCCCGCACCACCACATCGTGAAGCGAATGCACATCGCCGCCCGCCGCCGTGACCGATTTGAAGCCCTCGCCCTGAAGCGCTTCCGCCGTGCCGCGCCCGACAGCGAAACATTTGAGATCGCGATCCACCGCCGTCCGGCCGATCGCGCGGGCACCATTCGCGCTGGTCACGAGAAGCGCCTGCACGCCGCCCGTCTCAATCTCGCGCGGCGGCAGATGTTCGATATACATCATCGGCGCAAGGCGAGGCTCATGCCCCATCGCGGACAGAATGCCCGCGAGACGGGTCGCGTCAGGCTCGGGTCTCGTGATCAGTATTTTCATCAGCGCCCAGTTTACAGGCCAAATGACAAATTGGCACCCCTTGCGCGCGCCTTTAATTCTTCACCGAGGCTGTTGCCAAGTCGGACCGCGTCCTCGGCATCGGCGCGCCCGCTCGTATCGAGGCGGATCGAGCCGTCTTCGGCGAGCAGGCTGGCGCGGCAATAGAGGCGACCATCCGCCTCCAGTTCCGCATAGCCCGCAATCGGCGTGCGGCAGGAACCGTCGAGCGTCGCGAGCATCGCCCGCTCGCAGGTGATGCGGGCAAGGCTCGGCGAATCATTGATGGGCGCCAGCAGGGCGGCAATCTCCTCATCATCGAGGCGCCGCTCAATCCCGATGGCGCCTTGCGCGACGGCAGGCAGCATGTCGTCGACCGAGAGCAGCTGGCTGATCACCGCCTCCTTGCCAAGACGGCGGAGCCCCGCGAGCGCGAGCAGCGTCGCATCGGCCTGCCCCTCATTGAGTTTGCGAAGCCGCGTATCAACGCTGCCGCGGAAGATATCGACGCGAAGATCGGGCCGGCGGTTCAGGATCTGCGCCTGACGGCGGAGGCTGGAGGTGCCGACAAGCGCGCCCGCCGGCAGATCCGCAAGGCCGCGCCCATCGGCGGTGATAAAGGCATCGCGCGCATCTTCGCGCGGCAGGATGCAGTCGATAATAAGGCCGGGCGGCAGCGTCGTCTCCATATCCTTCATCGAATGCACGGCGAAGTCGATGGCGCCGGCCATCAGCGCCTCTTCCAGCTCCTTTACGAACAGCCCCTTGCCGCCGGCTTCGCGGAGCGCGCGGTCCTGGATGGAATCCCCCGTTGTCTTGATGACGACGACTTCAAGCTGCGCCGGATCAAGTACGCCCGGATGAGCCGCGAGCAGCCGCCGCCGCGTCTCATCGGCCTGCGCGAGCGCGAGCGGACTGCCCCGGGTGCCAATTTTGTATGTTTTGACAAAGGTCATGTTGCGGGATATTTCCTGAGATGTTAGTGCCTTGTACGATCTGCCGTGCCTTGTACATAGAAAACAAATGCCAAACAAACAAGTCATAGTCCTCGGGCTGGAAAGCAGCTGCGATGAAACTGCCGCCGCCGTGGTGACGGGGGAGAAGCAGATTCTTGCCAATGTCGTCCGCTCGCAAATTAAGGAACATACGCCCTTTGGCGGTGTGGTTCCGGAGATTGCGGCGCGCGCCCATGTCACGGAAATGGACCGGCTGATCGATCGGGCAATGCGCGAGGCGGGGATCGGCTATGGCGATCTATCCGCTGTGGCGGCAACGGCGGGTCCCGGCCTGATCGGCGGGGTGCTGGTCGGGCTGATGACGGCGAAGGCGATTGCCTCGGTGGCGGGCGTGCCGCTGATCGGCGTCAATCATCTGGAAGGCCATGCGCTGACGGCGCGCCTGACGGGCGATGTTGAGTTTCCCTATCTCCTCCTCCTCGTCTCTGGCGGGCATTCGCAGCTCCTTATCGTCGAGGGCGTCGGGCGCTATCGCCGGCTTGGCACGACCATCGACGATGCGGTGGGCGAGGCGTTCGACAAGACGGCTAAGATGCTCGGTCTCGGCTTTCCGGGCGGCCCGGCGGTTGAGAAAGCGGCAAAGTCCGGCGATCCGACGCGCTTTTCCTTCCCGCGGCCGATGAAGGGGCGGGCGGGCTGCGATTTCTCCTTCTCCGGCCTGAAGACCGCGGTGCGGCAGGCGCGCGAGAAGCTCGGCGATGGCGCGACGGATCAGGATATCGCCGATCTCGCCGCCGGATTTCAGGCCGCGGCTATTGAGAGCCTGATGGACCGGGTGACGCAGGCGCTCGATATTTTTCAAAACGAATATGGGGCGGGCGGCACGCTCGTCGTCGCGGGCGGCGTTGCCGCCAATCAGCAGCTGAAAGCATCATTGGAGGAACTCGCGGCCGGGGCGGGCATCCGTCTTGTCGTGCCGCCACCGAAGCTTTGCACAGATAACGGCGCGATGATCGCCTGGGCGGGGGTTGAGCGGCTGCGGGCCGGATTTACCGACCCCCTCGATCTCGCCGCGCGGGCGCGCTGGCCGCTCGATCCTGACGCCGAACCCGCCCCCTTCGCCGGATATAAAGCATGAGAAACGGAACAAACTAATGACCGAAGACGAACAGAAGCAGGCTGCCGCCGCAAAGGCCGTTGAATATATCGAAGAGGGCATGGTGCTCGGCCTCGGCACCGGCTCCTGCGCCGCCAAGATGGTCGACCTGCTCGGCAAGCGCGTGGCGGAAGGCCTTCGCGTCACCGGCGTTCCGACATCGGAGGCAACCGCCGCGCAGGCCCGCTCCCTCAATATCCCGATCGTCGGCCTTGATGAGGTAAGCGTCATCGATCTCACCATCGATGGGACCGATGAGGTCGACCCCGAAGGGCGGCTGATCAAAGGCGGCGGCGGGGCGCATCTTCGGGAAAAAATCGTCGCCTCCCTCTCGGACCGGATGATCGTCATTGCCGAAGCAAAAAAGAAAGTTCGCCAGCTCGGTGCCTTCAAGCTGCCGGTCGAGGTGGTCCGCTTTGCGGCAGGCGCGCTTAAGCCGAAGCTGGAAGCGCTCGGCTCCGTCCCGACGCTCCGCCTCGCGAAAGACGGCACGCCCTTCCTCACTGATGAAGGCAACTACATCTACGACTGCGCCTTCGGAAAGATCGACGATCCCGAAGAACTCGCCCTAACGTTAAGCACCATGCCGGGCGTGGTCGAACACGGGCTTTTTATCGGCTATGCCGATCTTATCCTGATCGGCACCGATGACGGCGTCGAGGTGATCGAGATCTGACGCGGATCGGCATCCCTGCCCGCGCGCCATTTCTGATCTTCTGATTGACGGCGGAACATGTTAAGCAAATTCTTGACGGGGCAGGAAGGGGGCAGGGCAGAGGGATGACAAAGGTAAGTGTAATTGGCGCCGGCGCCTGGGGGACGGCGCTTGCGATCGTCGCAGAGAAAGGCGGCAATGAAGTGCGCCTCTGGACACGGCAGCCCGCCCACGCCGAGGCGATCACGCGCGAGCGCTCTAATTCAAAATACCTTCCCGGCATTTCCCTGTCGCCCGCAATCCGCGCCACCAGCGATCTTGCCGAGGCGGCGGAGGCGGACGTCCTCCTCCTCGTCGCGCCCGCGCAGCATGTGCGCACCACCCTCACCGCGCTTCACCCTTATCTCGACCGGCGCGTCCCGCTCGTCATGTGCGCCAAGGGGGTCGAGCAGGGAAGCGGCCGCCTGATGAGTGAGGTGATGACCGAGGTCGCCCCGAATAACCCCATCGCCATTCTGTCGGGCCCGAATTTCGCGCGCGAGATCGCCATGGGGCTGCCCGCCGCGGCAACGCTTGCCGCCGCAGAGCGCGAGGTCGGCGCGGCGCTTGTCAGCACCCTCGGCCTCCCCGCCTTCCGCCCCTATTACACCGACGATATCATCGGCGCGCAGATCGGCGGCGCGGTCAAAAATGTGCTCGCCATCGCCTGCGGCATCGTCTCGGGCGGCAAGCTCGGCGAGAATGCCCGCGCCGCGCTGATCACCCGCGGCATGGCGGAGATCCTCAGGCTCGGCGAGAAACTCGGTGCCCGCGCCGAGACATTGATGGGGCTTTCCGGCCTTGGTGATCTCGTCCTCACCTGCTCCTCGCCTGCGTCACGAAATTTTTCGCTCGGCGCGGCTTTGGGGCAGGGAGACATCCTTGGCGAGATTTTACAGCAGCGGAGCACGGTCTCGGAAGGCGTCTATACCGCCTCCGCGCTCTGCCGCCTTGCCGACAAGTTCAATATCGAAATGCCGATTTGCGTCGCCGTCAACGAAATCCTGAACGGCGGCGTTGCGGTCTCGAGCGCGGTTGAGGAACTGCTCGCCCGCCCGTTCCGCGATGAACGCCTCGCCGGCTTCTAACAGACTGAAACAAGGAGAGAAAATATGCTGTTCATTGCCTACTGCGCCGATAAGGCCGGACATCTTCATGTGCGTCAGGAGACGCGCCCCGCGCATCTCGCCTTTCTCGCCGAGAAGGGTGATGATCTGAAGCTCGCCGGACCCACGCTGGATGAGAGCGGGGACGCGCCGAACGGCAGCCTGCTGATCTTTGAAGCAAGCGATATCGATGCCGCAAAATCATGGGTTGCAAAGGACCCGTATGCCGCCGTCGGCCTCTTCGAGAGCGTCGTTGTGAAGCCCTGGCGGCATGCCATTGGAAAGGGCCTATAGCTGCGCGAGGCATGTTGCCTTTCGCCAATGACTATGATGTATTGGCGGCACCGGATCATAATAATAACAACAGAGGTTATCCAACATGCTGTTTACCGAAGAGCATAATGCCCTGAAAAATACCGTTCTGAAAATCATGGATGAACATATCAATCCATATGTTCAGGAATGGGAGAAAGCGGAAATTTTCCCGGCGCACAAGATCATGAAAATCATGGGCGACGCCGGCCTGCTCGGCATCTCCAAGCCGGAGAAATATGGCGGTCAGGGCCTCGATTTCACCTATGAAATGGTGCTCGCGGAAACGCTGGGCGGCTGTCGCGCCAATGGCGTCTCGACATCGATCGGCGTGCAGACCTCGATGTGCACCCCGGCGCTGACCAAGCACGGCAGCGAAGAGCTGAAGCAGGAGTTTCTCGTGCCCACCATCGCCGGTGATCTCGTCGGCTGCATCGGCGTCAGCGAGGAGGCCGCAGGCTCAGACGTCGCCAGCACCCGTACGCACGCCCGCCGCGACGGCGATGACTATATCATCAACGGCGAGAAGATGTGGATCACCAACGGCGTTCAGGGCGACTGGATCTGCCTGCTTTGTAATACCTCGCAGGACGGCGGGCCGCACCGCAACAAGTCGCTGATCATCGTGCCGCTGAAATCGAAGGGCGTCTCGGTCGCCCGCAAGCTCGACAAGATGGCCCTCAAATGCTCTGACACGGCGCAGCTCTTCTTTGACGACGTGCGGGTTCCCGCCCGCAATCTGATCGGCGAGGAGAACAAGGGCTTCATCTATCAGATGGAGCAGTTCCAGATCGAGCGTCTCTATATCTCCGCCCGCGCGCTTCGCGGCTGTGAGCTCGCGATCGAGGAGACCATCAACTACACCAGCATGCGCAAAGTCTTCGGCGAGACCCTGCTCGACAAGCAGGTCGTCTATCACAAGATGGCCGAGCTGCAGAGCCTTGTTGAAGCGGCAAGGTCGCTGCTTTACCGCGCCGCGGCGGAATATGCGGCGGGCAATGACGTGACCAAGCTCGCCTCGATGACGAAATATGTTGTCGGCGCGCTTTGCAACAAAATCCCCAATGAATGTTTGCAATACTGGGGCGGACAGGGTTTTATGAACGAGAACTGGATTTCACGCGGCTACCGCGATCTGCGCCTGACCTCGGTCGGCGGCGGGGCCAACGAAATCATGCTCGAAATCATCGCCAAGCAGATGGGCATTTTCCCGGGCCGGCGGAAGAACTAGAAGCGACTGATGAAATACTGGCTTATCAAATCGGAACCGGGCACCTGGTCCTGGCAGGATCAGGTCGATGCGGGAGAGAAGGGCACCCATTGGGACGGGGTGCGCAACTATCAGGCATCGAACAATATGAAAGAGATGAAGATCGGCGATCTTTGCTTTTTCTATCACTCGGTTTCCGAAAAGCAGATTGTCGGTATTGTCGAAGTCATCAAGGAATATTACCCCGATCCCAGCGATGCGAAGGGCCGCTTTGGCATGGTTGATGTCAAAGCGGTCAAAGCCCTGCCGAAGCCGGTGACGCTGGCCGATATCAAGGCCGATCCGCGCCTCGAGAACTTTGCGCTCGTCCGCCAGAGCCGCCTTTCGGTGGTGCCGGTGGACGAGGCGACATGGCATCTGATCAGCCGGATGGGCGGCCTATAAGCCTCCCCGCCGGCTATGGGGTCGCGCATCCACCAACGGCATTTCTTTATCAAAGCGGTTGTTGAGGCCTTTCAGATGACGTAAGGTTTGCCGACAATCCCGTCTCGATCTGAATAGCCTCATGCCCCCACTCAACATTTTGCCGAGCAAGACATCCAATCTGCGGGCCTATCTGCTACTCGTCCTGACGATGGCGTGCTGGGGCATGAATGCGGTCCTTGGCCGCGTCGCGGTGGGCGAGGTCTCACCAATGACGCTGGTCTTCCTCCGCTGGGCGGTCGCCGTTCTGATCCTGCTCTTTTTCACCTGGCGGCATCTCATCCGCGACTGGCCGGTAATCCGCAGGCATCTGCTTTATTTCCTGATCATGGGTGGCCTCGGCTATTCGGCCTTCAATCTTCTGTTCTATGTTGCTGCCCATTCGACGTCGGCAATCAATATCGGCATCATCCAGGGCGGCATTCCGGTATTTGTTCTCATCGGCGCCTTCGTCATGTTTCGAACGCGGGTAACGCCGCTGCAGATGGTCGGCGTCGTCATTACCATCATCGGCGTCGCGATCGTTGCGGGCGGCGGATCGTTTGAGCGGCTCGCCAGCCTCGAGATCAACAAGGGCGATGCGCTGCTGCTGCTCGCCGCGGCTTTTTACGCAGGATATACGGTCGGGCTGCGCTTTCGTCCCGAGCTCTCGCCGATCACTTTCTTCATGGTGGTCTCCATCGCGGCCATGCTGACCTCGGCGCCCTTTGCACTGCTCGAGATCGCTATGGGTGACTTCCTTGCGCCGACGCTGACGGGCTGGACCGTTATTCTGCTCGCGGCGCTGCTCGCCTCGATCCTGTCGCAGATCACCTATATCATCGGTGTCAGCATCATCGGGCCGGGCCGGGCGGGCGTCTTCGTCAATCTGGTGCCGATCTTTGCCGCGATTTTCGCGGTCACCTATCTCGGCGAGCCCTTTGAGATGTTCCACGCCATTGCGCTTGTCTGCGTCCTCACCGGCATCTGGATTTCCGAGCGCGGCAAACCGCCGGCTTGAGCCTAGAAGTCGCTGACGATCCCCTTGCGCTCCCAATCACCGTAGCGTGTGGGTTCAAGCCCGCTCGGACCGCCGATTTCCTTCAGCTTTGCTTTTTTGTCCGCTGCGGCTTTTTCGGCCTCCTCTTTCGGGCTTAATTGCTCGGGTTTCTTGTCGGTCATCTGAACAGTTCCTTAAAAGGGGAGATAAGAGACGCCGCCAGTATTTCCGATATCCCTATGGACCGCAAGGCGATTATCCGCTAGAAGCCGAACATGCAGGCAAGCCCCCCCAATTCACGCGCCGCGGCCGTTCATCTCCTCACCCGGGTGTTGCAGAAACATCAGGCGCTTGAAGATGTGCTCGATAGCGCGCTGCGCGGGCTGGAGGGGCGCGACCGGGCGCTGGCGCGCGCCATCGTCTCCACGACGCTCCGCCAGCTCGGCGTGATCGATGCGCTGATCGACAAGATGCTGGAACGGCCCCTGCCCGAAAAAATCACCGATATCCGCAATATCCTGCGGATCGGCCTCGCGCAGCTTCTGTTTCTCGAAATTCCGCCCCACGCCGCGGTCCACGACACCGTCGCGCTCGTCCCGCCGCGGAGCAAATACAAGGGGCTGGTGAATGCCCTCCTCCGCCGTGCCGACCGGCAGGGGAAGAAGCTTCTGGCCGCGCTCGACAGCGAGATGCTCAACACGCCGGCTTGGCTCTGGCAGGCCTGGACGGAAGCTTTTGGCGCGGAGACCACACGGCAGATCGCGGCGGCACACCAGAGCGAAGCGGCGCTCGATATCTCGGTTCATGGTGAGCCGGACAAATGGGCTGTGCAACTCGACGCCCGACTTCTGCCGACCGGAACGCTTCGCCGCAAAAGCAGCGGCAATATCACGGAGCTGCCGGGTTTCGCAGACGGCGCGTGGTGGGTGCAGGACGCCGCAGCCGCGCTGCCGGCAAAGCTGCTCGGTGACGTCAAGGGTAAACGCGTCCTCGATATGTGCGCGGCGCCCGGCGGCAAGACGGCGCAGCTCGCAAGCAGGGGCGCGCAGGTTATCGCAATCGACCGCTCGAAAGCGCGGCTGAAACGCCTTTCCGAGAATATGGCGCGGCTGAAGCTCGATGTGGAGACAGTGACCGCCGAGGCGGAAACATACAGCCCGCCCGATGCGCCGGACGCCATCCTTCTTGACGCTCCCTGCTCCAGCACCGGCACGCTGCGTCGCCACCCCGATGTCGCCTATCTCAAATCGCCGGCGGATGTCGAGAAGCTCTCCGCGCTGCAGGCGCGGCTTCTCGATCATGCGACGATGATATTGAAACCCGGCGGCCTGCTGGTCTATAGCGTCTGCTCCCTGCAGCCCGAAGAGGGGGAAGCGCAGGTCGCCGCCTTTCTCCGCCGTCATACGAATTTCGCGCGCCTTGCCGTGACGCCCGCCGATATCGGCGGCGCCGCAGAGCTTATCAATGCGGACGGCGACCTCCGCTGCCTGCCCTGTCATATGGATGGAATGGACGGCTTTTTTGCCGCGCGTCTTCGCAAATTATCTTAAGGGTTGCTTGAGCCCCTCCGGCTGGCATGTTAAAGAAATGCGGGACCCACGCGTTCTCTCCATTATTGTTGCGATTTAGGAAATTTCATGCAGAAGCCGGTCAGAATATCCCCCTCTATCCTTGCCGCCGATTTTGCGAAGCTGGGCGAGGAGGTCAGCGAGGTGACCCGCGCCGGCGCCGATTTCATCCATATCGACGTGATGGACGGGCACTTCGTGCCGAATATCAGCTTTGGCCCGGCCGTCATGAAATCCGTGCGCGGCTATTCCGACCGGCCCTTCGACGTTCACCTGATGATCGCGCCCGTCGATCCCTATATCGCTGAGTTCGTCGAGGCGGGGGCCGATATCATTACCGTGCATCAGGAGGCGGGCCCGCATCTGCATCGCACGCTGCAACTTATCAAATCCTTTGGCGTAAAGGCGGGAGTTTCGCTGAACCCGTCAACACCCGCCTCGACCCTCGAGCATGTGATGGACGAGGTCGATCTCATTCTGGTGATGAGCGTCAATCCGGGCTTTGGCGGGCAGAAATTTATCCCCTCGCAGCTCGAAAAAATACGCCGGCTTCGCGAGATGATCGACGCGTCCGGCCGCGATATCGACCTTGAGGTGGACGGCGGCATCAACGCCGAGACGGCGCCGCTCGTCATCGAGGCGGGGGCGGATATGCTGGTCGCGGGAAGCGCCGTCTTTAACGGCGGCGCGGATCGCTATGCCGCCAACATCAGCGCGATACTGGGGCGGAAATGAATAAAGCCGCGATAGCCCCTGCAAAAGACGGCTTCCCATCGCGGCGACTGCTCTCCGATCTCCTCTATGCGAGCCGGCCCTATCAGGCGCTTTTGAAAAGCCGCGTGCCGAAGCGGCTCAACCTCGCGCCCGGCGACGTGTTTCCCGGCAATGCCGAGCGCGCCGATCATATCTTTCAGGGTCACTTCGATTTCGCCGGCGTCCCGCATGAGCAGGACGACCAGAATCCGTGGCGAATTGAAGGCATGCCGCTTGCGTGGTATCGCGAGTTGCATGAGTTTTCCTGGTTGCGCCATTTCGTCGCCAACGGCTCGGACGCCGCGAAGAACCACTGCCGCGCCCTGATCCTTGCCTGGATTGAGGAATTTGACGGCTACCACCCCTATTTCTGGGATGAAGACGTTCTGGCCCGTCGCGTCATCGCCTGGCTTTGCCACAGCCGTTTCGTGCTGGAGCAGGAGGAAACGGAGCGTTTCAACTTCCCGTTCCTGAGGTCGCTTCGCCGCCAGTATATCCACCTCATCCGGCTCGCGCGCGGCAAGGCGAAAGCCCCGGATCGCATCGCCACCTGGCAGGCGCTTCTCTATGGCGCGCTCGCTTTTCCCGATATGACGAAGGGCGTCGCGAGATATCTCGGCCAGTTGGAGGCGGAACTCAACCGTATCGTGCTCGCCGACGGTTGCCATATCAACGGCAACCCGGAGCGGCACCTGACACTGCTCGGCGATCTTCTCGGCATCCGCAACACGCTGATGGCGGCGAACGAGATGGTGCCTGTCGCCATCAATAACACCATCGACCGGCTGGCACCCGCGATCCGCTTCTTTCAGCATGGCGACGGGCAGCTCGCGCTGTTCAACGGCGGTCAGACGTTGCCCGAGGGATATTGCGACCATATCCTCAGCCTGTCGGACGCGACCGGGCGCGCACCGCAACGCTTTCCGCAGGGCGGGTTCGAGCGGCTGAAGGCGGGACGGGCACTGCTGATACTGGAAAGCGGCGAAGGCGCGCGGCATCACGGCGCGCATCGGCATGCGGGGCTGCTGAGTTTTGAGTTCAGCTACGGGCGGGAGCGGCTGATCGTCAATTGCGGCAGCGTCCGTGACCCCGACTCGGCTTGGGCGCGGGCTCTCAGCGCCACCGCCGCCCATTCGACGCTCGGCTTCGATAATATCAACGCTGTCTTCCCAGATGACGGCGCGGGCACGCGCGTCGTGCGCAACGAGGATGACGGCAATATCTGGCTCGATCTGGAAAGCCACGGCTATCGCGACAGCGTCGGCATCCTGCACCGGCGGCGGATCTATCTCGATGCGAGCGGGCTCGCCCTTCGCGGGGAGGATCAGATTATTCCCGAGCGAATGCCTGAACCGGTGCGCTCGCATTTCTCCTTGCGCTTTCACCTGCACCCGGATCTCAGCATTTCAAAAAGCGCGAGCGGGCGGAACATCCTGATCCGCACGGCGAGCGGCACGGGCTGGAAGTTCCTGACCAGCGCACCGCGCCTTGCGCTTGAGGAAAGCGTTTACTGCAGCGTGCCCGGAGAGCGGCGCCATAACCAGCAGATCGTCATCAGCGGTCAGTTGATCGATCAGGAGCCGATCCTGATCAAATGGGCGCTGAGCCGCCTGTCCGATTAACGACGCCCAGCGGCTCTAGAGCTGCCAGCGCCGGATACGCGGTGAAAATTCGGTGTTCCGCCAGATGCCCTTGACGTCGGCAAGCAGCCCCTCCCCGCCCATGATCTCCTCGATCGCCGCCGGCGACAGGTCACGATAGACGGAATGGGCGACCGCGCCGACAATGGCGTCATAGCCGCTGAGATCGGAGAGATTTTCGATCAGGTCGATATCGAGGAACTGCTGCGCCTCCTCCTTGTCGGCGAGCGGGTCATGCACATCCACCTGATGGCCAAGCTCGCGCAGGACACGGATGATATCGACCACCTTGGTGTTGCGTAGATCGGGGACATTCTCCTTGAACGTCACGCCGAGGACGAGGATCCGGCTGTTTCCCTTGATGTTGGAATGGACGCTCTCGGCAATGAAGCGCCCCATATTCTCGTTGATCCGCCGCCCCGTCAGGATGAGATCGGCGAAATGCCCGACTTCGTTGGCGCGATGGGCGAGATAGAAGGGATCAACGCCGATGCAATGGCCTCCGACGAGCCCCGGCGTGAAGTTGAGGAAGTTCCATTTCGTGCCCGCCGTCTCGAGAACGTCATAAGCGGAAATGCCAAGCTTCTGGAAAATCATTGTCGCCTCATTGACGAAGGCGATGTTGATGTCGCGCTGCGCATTCTCGATGACCTTCGCGGCCTCGGCCGTCTTGATGTTGCGGGCGCGGAAGGTGCCGCCCGTGGTCGCAGCGCCATACATGTCAGCGAGGATATCCGTCACCTCCTCCGTCTGGCCGGAGACGACCTTGATGATCTTGTCGACCGTATGCACCTTGTCGCCGGGATTGATGCGCTCCGGCGAGTAGCCGAGATAAAAATCCTGCCCCGCCGTCATGCCGGACGTCGCCTCGAGGATCGGGCCGCAGACGTCTTCGGTGACACCGGGATAAACCGTGCTTTCGACAACGACGATCGCGCCTTTTTTGAGGGCCGGGCCGATCATCTCGCAGGCGCCTTTCAGCGGGCCGAGGTCGGGCTTGTGATCTTCATCGACCGGGGTCGGCACCGTGACGATGTGAATATCCGCGTGGCTCGTCTCTTCGACATCCGTGGTGAACCGCACGCTGCTCGCCCGCAGGGTCGGCGCGTCGATCTCCATGGTGCGGTCATGCCCCTGACGCAGCTCTTTCACCCGGTTCTCGTTCACGTCGAGGCCGATCACATCGAAACTTCTCGCGAGCGCGACCGCCAGCGGCAGGCCAACATAACCGAGGCCGACGATGGAGATCTTTGTCTTGCTGCTGATCTTGTCACCGCCTTTAAGCGCTGCAGGAGCCGTGTTCACCATAAGATAAAATGTCCTGTAAAAATAATGCCTGTTGTTTGGTAGCGTCGGGATATTAGTTTGTCCAAGTTTTTTTTTCGTTAAAAGGTTCCCCGAACCGGCCCTGCATGTTATAGGGCCACTACTCCCATAAATCACCTGTTCAGAGGATGGTCCGCCCATGTCCCGCACAGATTTGCAATCCGTCTCCCGCGCTCTCATTTCCGTTTCCGACAAGGCCGGCCTCGTCGATTTCGGCAAGGCGCTCGCCGCGCTCGGTATCGAGATTCTCTCCACCGGCGGCAGCGCAAAGATGCTCGCCGAGGCGGGCGTCAAGGTGACCGAGGTCGCCGACTACACCGGCTTTCCCGAGATGATGGATGGGCGGGTGAAGACTCTGCATCCGAAAGTGCATGGCGGCCTGCTGGCGCTTCGCGACAATCCGGATCATGCGAAGGCGATGGCCGATCACGGCATCGGCGGCATCGATCTTGTGGTAGTCAATCTCTATCCCTTCGAGGAGACGGTGGCGAAGGGCGCCGATTTCCACAGCTGCATCGAGAATATCGATATCGGCGGCCCGGCGATGATCCGCTCCGCCGCCAAGAACTACGGCTTCGTCGCCGTGATTACGGACACCAGCGATTACGAGCGCGTGCTGACGGAGCTGAAAGAGACGGGCGGCAAGACCTCGATCGAGCTTCGCAAAAGCCTCGCCGCCAAGGCCTATGCCCGCACCGGCGCCTATGATGCGGCGATTTCCAGCTGGTACGCCGCACAGCTCGGGCAGGATTACCCCGACCGGCTGGTGCTCGCCGGCACGCGCCAGCAGATCCTGCGCTATGGCGAGAACCCGCACCAGACGGCGGCTTTCTACGCCAATGACGAGAAGCGCATCGGCGTCGCGACGGCAACGCAAATCCAGGGCAAGGAACTCTCCTACAACAATTTCAACGACACCGACGCCGCGTTCGAGCTGGTCGCCGAGTTCGACCCCAAAGTGGCCGGCCCGGCCTGCGCCATCATCAAGCACGCTAACCCGTGCGGTGTCGCGACGGCGCCGACGCTTGCAGAGGCCTACCGGCGCGCCTTTGCCTGCGACACCACCTCGGCCTTCGGCGGGATCATCGCCCTCAACCAGAAGCTCGATGCCGAGACGGCGGAGGAGATCGTAAAAATCTTCACCGAGGTCATCATCGCCCCCGATGCCGATGAGGCGGCGCGGGCGATCATTGCCGCGAAGAAGAACCTGCGCCTGCTGCTGACCGGCGGGCTGCCCGATCCGCGCGCGCCCGGCCGGCTCGTGAAGTCGCTGGCGAGCGGCTATCTCATCCAGGATCGCGACAATGCGCTGACGGCCACGCCGGAGTTGCAAGTGGTGACGAAGCGCGCGCCGAGCGAGCAGGAGATGAAGGATCTCCGCTTCGCCTTCACCGTCGCCAAGCATGTGAAATCGAACGCTATCGTCTATGTCCGGGACGGCGCCACGGTCGGCGTCGGCGCGGGCCAGATGAGCCGCGTCGATTCGTCGAAGATTGCCGCCGCGAAGTCGCTCGAAGCCGCGCAGAATGCGGGCGAGAGTGTCGCCTGGGCGAAAGGCTCCGTGGTTGCCTCCGACGCCTTCTTCCCCTTTGCCGACGGCCTCCTTGCCGCCGCCGAGGCCGGGGCGACGGCGGTTATCCAGCCGGGCGGCTCGATGCGCGATAATGAAGTGATTGCCGCCGCCGATGAGGCCGGGCTTGCCATGGTCTTCACCGGCATGCGACACTTCCGCCATTGATCTTTCAAGGGGGGAGGACTGCCGATGATCGTCACAACCACCGGATCCGTTGATGGTCGCCAGATCGCATCCTATCTCGGCATCGTCGGCGGGGAGGCGGTCATGGGCTCCAACTTCGTGCGCGACTTCTTCGCGAGTGTCCGCGATACGCTGGGCGGGCGGTCGGGCTCCTATCAGAAGGAGCTCCGTAAGGCCCGCGCCCTCGCCATCGCGGATATGAAGGAGGAGGCCGAGGACATGGGCGCCGATGCGGTGATCGGCATCGCCCTCGATGTCGAGGTGATCGGCGACAGCATGCTGATGGTCACGGTATCGGGCACCGCCGTCAAGTTCGCCTGATAGCTCAGGCCCCGCGCGCGGGCTCGCGCACCAGCGTCATCAGCGCCGCCCCGACGACCAGAAGAACGAAGATCACGATCATCGCCGGGCGCTGCTGCCCGGTGAGGCTGGTGACGATGCCGATCATAAGTGGCGCGACGAAGGCCGTTGCCTTGCCCGACAGCGCAAACAGGCCGAAGAATTCGCCCGCCTTCTCGGGCGGCGACATGCGCGCGATCAGCGTCCGGCTTGCGGCCTGCGCCGGGCCGAAGAAAAGCCCCATGATAAAGGCGAACAGCATGAACACCTGCTCGGCCGGGCTTGCGAAAAGCGCGCCGCCCTCCACCGGCATCGCGGCGGGCAGGCCGAACAATACCGTGCCATTGCTGATGGAGAGGACGCCGATGGAAGCAAGGGCGAGGCCGAGAACGGAGATGACGATCGTCGGTTTCGAGCCGAGCCGGTCATCGAGATAGCCGCCGGCGAAAGAGCCGCCGATGGCGAAGAAATTGATCAGGATGCCGAAGATGCCAAGCTCGGTCGTGCCCCAGCTGAAAAGCCCCGCCGCATAGATCCCGGAAAAGCCGATCAGCGCGAGGATGCCGTCGCTGTAGAACATCCGCGCAATCAGGAACCAGACGATGTTGCGATAGTCGCCGATCGTGCGAAGCGTGGTGAGAAGCGTCGAAATGCCCTGGCGGACCGCCTCGCCTTTCGCAAGTCCGCGTGATTTTCGGTCCGGCGTGAACAGCATCATCGGCAGGATGAAGATCAGCAGCCAGATTGCGGCCATCGGGCCCGTGATGCGGTCCGGCTCATGCATCGCTTTGCTGAGACCGAACAGCGGCTCCTCGGGCAGGGAAAAGCCGAACAGGACGATAAAAAGCGCAATCAGCCCGCCGATATAGCCAAGCCCCCAGCCGAAACCGCTGAGCCGCCCCATGCGCGCGTGCGGCACAAGGCTTGGCAGCATGGCGTTATTGAAGACGATCGCAAACTCGACGCCGACCGTACCGACGACAATGCCGGCAAGGATCCAGATCAGGCCGCGCTCCTGCCCGGGCACCGCCCACCAGAGCGAAAATGCCCCAACCGCGCAGAGCAGGCTGAAGGCAAAAACCCATGGCTTTCGCGCCCCGCCGGCGTCGGCGATGGAGCCGAGGAAGGGGCTGAGGCAGGCGATCAGCACGCCCGCCACGGCCTGCGTGTAGCCCCAATAGGCCTGCCCCTCCGCAGGGCTTGCGGCCACAAAGGAGGTAAAGTAGGGCGCAAAGATAAAGGTGGTGACGACGGTGAAATACGGCTGGTTCGCCCAGTCGAACAGCGCCCATGAGAATTTTCCGAGCCTGCCCGCTTCCTGCGGCGTCTCATCCGTCCCAGATGTCATATTGATCCCCCTCAGCGCCTCGTTCGCCGCCCTCACGCTACGTTAAAGAAAGGCGAGAGACAATCGGCTCGTTAAATTATCTCAAACGAGGCCATGCAGCCGGGCAAACGGATCGAGGCGTGCGTCCTCCTGCCAGTGATACTCGGCGGCGGCCGCGATCTTGCGGGCGACCTCAGTCCCATGCAGGCGCGCAATTACGGCGAGCGACATATCCATCCCCGCCGAAACCCCGGACGAGGTGAAAATATTCCCATCCTCGACCCAGCGCGCTTCAGGCACCCAGTCGACCGAGGGGCCGATCTTTCGCACCCAGTCGAAGGCCATTTTGTTGCTGGTCGCCCGCCGGCCATCGAGCAGGCCTGCGCGCGCAAGGAGCGCGCTGCCGGTGCAGACACTCATCAGGATCTCGCTCCTCCCTCCGGCCCGCACGAGCCAGTCGCCGAGCCGCGCATTCTCGATCTCGCGGCGCGTCCCCATCCCACCCGGAACGAGCAGGAGATCATAGCCCGCAGCCTCAAATCCCGCCTCCGCAAGGACGGAGGGGCCGCCGTTGCTTCGCACGAGGCCGGGCTCCTCGGCGAGGATCACGTTCTCGAACTGATCCTTCAACATCCCGAACATTTCGAGCGGCCCAAAGAGATCGAGCAATTCGAAACCAGGAAAGACGAGAGCGCCGAGCTTCTTCACAAGACGTCCCCTCTCACGTACCGAAGGAGCGGAATTGCTGATTGGCGAAGGCGAGTTTCGGGATATCCAGCGAGCCGGCCGCATTCAGGTCCTGCATGAGATCAGTGAGCCGCTTTATTGTCCGGCTGTGATTTTCGGCCCAGAAATCGAACGCCGCCCGCCCGCTATGCTCCCCCGCCGCCGCGAAAACGGCGCTCGTGATCGCGCGTTGCTGGCCATAAAGATCCTCAATAATGGCCGTCACCGCGAGCCGGTCCCAGTCGCTGTCGGGCTCGATCGCCTCGGCCGCGGTCCGCAGCCAGTCGAGATGGAGCGCGGCACCGATGATGAAATAAACCTCGCCGACCTCCGTAATGGACCGGCCGGAGGTTTTGCCCGCCTGCACGACGTCGAGGGCAGCGCGAAGCGGGCCGAGCGCCGCAACGTGCCGCGCAAGATCCTGCGGCACCCTCTCGCTGACAAGCTGTTCAGTACGGCTTTGCAGACGCGTTCTCCCCTCTTCGCTGAGCAGCCCTTCCAGCCCCTGTTCAAATTTGCTGATATCGCCCGAAAGCAGCCTGATTTCCCCGGTGATGTCGCCGAAATGGCTGAGATGGCGCAGGCACCAGAGCGTTGCCCGTCGCGCCAGCCGCTGCGTAAAATCAAGCATGCGGCACTGCACGCGGGTATCCACTTTGTTATCCAGCGCCTCGATCCCGGCCCAGATCTGCTCGAGATCGAAAACAGCCGTCACCAGCGCAAAGGCGCGCGCGACATCTTCAGGGCCACAGCCCGCTTCCGCACTCATACGCATCACAAAGGTCGGGCCAGCGCGGTTGACGAGCTGATTGACGATGATCGTCGTCACAATCTCGCGCCGCAGTCTGTGCGAGGCAATGAAGGAGGCATATGTTTTGCGAAGCTGTGGCGGAAAATAATCGGTCAGCCAGAGGTTATAGTAGGGATCATCGGGCAGCCGGGTTTCGAGAATATCGGCATAGAGCGTCATCTTGGCGTAGGCCATCAGTACCGCCATCTCGGGCCGGGTAAAACCGATCCCAGCGGCGCGGCGGCGGGCGATCTCCTCATCATCGGGGAGATTTTCAACTGCCCGGTCAAGCCGCCCCTGCTTTTCGAGCCCGCACATAAAGCGGACATTCTCGGCGAAGTTATCAACGCCCTGCCACTCCGCCATGCTGAGCGCCTGCGTTTGCAGATAGTTGTCGATCAGCACATGTGCGGCGACGTCATCGGTCATTTCCTCAAGCAGCCGGTCGCGCTGCTTTTCCGTCATCTCCCCGTCACTCAGAACGGCGCGGAGCAGGATCTTGATATTCACCTCATGGTCCGAGCAGTCGACGCCTGCCGAATTGTCGATGGCGTCGGTATTCAGCCGCCCGCCCTTCAGCGCATACTCAATGCGGCCGAGCTGCGTGACGCCAAGATTGCCGCCCTCGCCGATCATCCGCGCACGCACGTCCTTGCCGTTGATGCGAATGGCATCATTGGCGCGATCGCCAACATCCGAATTGCTTTGATGCGAGGCCTTGATATAGGTGCCGATGCCGCCGAACCAGAGAAGATCGACGCGGCTTCGCAAAATTGCGCTGATCAGCTCACTCGGCGTGATGTGATCGCCCTCAACATCAAGAAGTGCGCGAATCTCAGGCGTCAGTGCGACCGATTTCGCCTTGCGATCAAAGACGCCGCCGCCCTTGGAGAGGAGCTTTTGATCAAAATCCTCCCAGGATGAGCGGGGCAGCGCAAAAAGCCGCTGGCGCTCCTTGAACGTTTTCGCCGCGTCCGGTGCGGGGTCGATGAAGATATTGCGATGGTCAAAGGCCGCAACGAGACGGATCTTTTCTGACAGCAGCATGCCGTTGCCGAACACATCTCCCGACATATCGCCGATGCCGGCGACGGTAAATTCTTCGGTCTGGGTGTTGATCCCAAGTTCGCGAAAGTGCCGTTTCACCGATTCCCACGCGCCGCGGGCGGTAATGCCCATCTTCTTGTGGTCATAGCCGCTCGCCCCGCCCGAGGCGAAGGCATCGCCAAGCCAGAAGCCGTAAGATATTGCAACTTCGTTGGCGATGTCGGAGAAGGTGGCGGTGCCCTTGTCGGCAGCGACCACGAGATAGGGATCATCGCTGTCGTGGCGCACCACCTTCTCGGGCGGCACCACGTCGCTGCCGACATAATTGTCAGTGATGTCGAGCAGGCCGGAGATGAAAACCCGGTAACAGCTCACGCCCTCAGCGAGATAGGCGTCGCGATTGGCCGGGCTCGGCAGATTCTTTGGGAAAAAGCCGCCCTTCGAGCCGACCGGCACGATCACGGTGTTTTTCACCATCTGCGCCTTCATCAGGCCGAGAACTTCGGTGCGGTAATCCTCCCGCCGATCGGACCAGCGAAGCCCTCCGCGTGCGACCTTGCCGCCCCGCAAATGCACCCCTTCCACCCGCGGGCTGTAGACGAAAATCTCGACGAACGGGCGGGGCAGCGGCAACTCGTCAATTTTGCGGCTGTCGAATTTGAAGGAATAATAGGGCCTGCCCTTCTCATCGCGCCGATGCTGAAAGAAATTGGTCCTGAGCGTGTTGAGAATGAGATTGAGGAAGCGGCGCAGGATGCGGTCTTCATCGAGGCTGGTCACCGCATCAAGCAGCGGCCATATCCCCTCAACGATGACGGCCGCCGCTTCGTCGCGATCCTGCCCGGATGCCGGATCGAAGCGGATGTGGAAAAGCTCGATGATACGGCGAACGATTTCGGCGTTGCTGCCGAGAACATTCATCATATAGGACTGGCTGTAGGTAATGCCGGCCTGGCGCAGGAACCGCGCATAGGCGCGCAGGATGGTGATATTCTCCCAGTCGAGACCGGCGCGGAGGACCAGACGGTTAAAGCCGTCATTTTCCATGTCGCCCGTCCAGACGCGGCGGAAGGTTTCTTCAAACTTCGTCTTCAACGCATGCAGATCAAGCGCAAATCCGCCGGGTTCGATCAGCTCGAAATCATGCAGCCAGACATTGGTCCCGAGTTTTTCGTGCGTCACGAGATAGGGATTTTCGGCGAGCACCTTGAGGCCCATATTTTCAAGCATCGGGAGGCAGTCGGAGAGCGGGATCGACAGTTCGGGGCTGTAGATCTTGAAGCGGACCATGCTGTCCGGATCTTCCACCCAGCGATAGAGATTGAGACCGAGTTCGCCGCTTTCGCGCGCCGCCTCGATCTTCTCGATATCGTAAAGCGCAAGGTCGGCGTTGAAACGCTCCCGGTAGGCGGCGGGAAACGCCTTGCCGTAGCGGGCGCGGAGGCGAAGGCCCTTCTCCTCGCCCCAGCGTTCAAGAAGCGCATCGTCGAGATCATCGGACCAGCTTCGCGAGGCGGCAATCAGCCGCCGTTCCAGCTCGGCCTCGTCGACGACGGGCTTGTGCTTCGATTTCAGGGCAATAATGTAATGAATCCGCGCGAGCAGATCATCGCCAACCAGCGCGTAATGCGAGGACAGGCTACCGTTATGCGCGTCGGCCAGCACCGTGCCGAACTTCTGACGGATATCGGTATTGAACTTCTCCCGCGGGATATAGACGATGGCGGAAACGAATCGCTCAAACCGGTCACGGCGGAGAAGCGCCCCGATGCGCGGGCGTTCCTGCAACGACAGAATCTTGCTGGCATTGACAAGGAGATCATCGACCGAGATCTGGAACAGCTCATCGCGCGGATAATTCTCCAGGATATGGGTGAATGCCTTCTCATCGTGGCTGTTCTTTGGAAAGCCCGCCCGCTCCAGCGTCTGGCTGACCTTGCGGCGGAGATAGGGAATGTCGCGCGGAATGCGGTTGTAGGCGGCCGAGGTAAACAGGCCGGTAAAGCGGCACTCCCCGATCACCTCTCCTTTTTTGTTGAATTTCTTGACGCCGATATAGTCAAGATGAACGGCGCGGTGAACGGTCGAGCGGACATTCGCTTTCGTCACGATGACAAGCTCGCGCCGGCGCAGGAAGTCCTTGACCTCGGGCGACATTTCCATGTTGCCCGTCATAATCCGGCGCGACGGGTCGCGGAGAATGCCGAGCCCCGCCTCTTCCACCAGGTTCCAGCGGTCGCCTTTTCCGGCGCCGTCCGCGACATGCTCGAACTCGCGATAGCCGAGAAAGGTAAAATGATTGTCCGACATCCACTGCAGCAGCGCGAGCGCCTCCTCAATCTCGTCGCGATCGAGCGGCGGCGGATTCTTTCTCAGATCATTCTGGATCGCCTCGACGCGCGCGAGGATAGGCTTCCAGTCGGCCACGGCAATCCGCACATCGGCCAGCACGCTGTTGAGATTCTTTTCGATATCGCGAAGCACGGCAGGGTCCGACTGCTCGTCAATCTCCACATGCATGACGCTCTCGCGAATCGCCGACGATTTTCCGCTTGGCTCCTTCTCCAGAATCCGGGTCCGGTTGCCATCCTTGTCCCGCTCGACATACATAACCGGGTGAATGACCTGATGCACGGTGAGGCCGCGCGTGTTCAGCGCCGCCGTCACACTGTCGACCAGAAACGGCATGTCGTCATTGACAATTTCGATGACGGAATGCGTCGTCTTCCAGCCATGCTCTTCAAGGTCAGGGGTAAAGACGCGGAGCTTCGTCGTTCCTGGAATGCGCGTTGCGGCGAATTTATAGAGTGACAGGGCGGCGCCGTAGAGATTTTCCGGCAGGACGCTCAGCACATCTTCGGGCGCCGGCCGTTCATAGAACTGGCGGACAAAGCGGGACGCGTTCTTTACTTCACTATCAAGCCTGCTTTCAACTATCGAGAGAACATTGTCGATCTGCTCGGATTTCAGATCCTGCGCTTTCACGGTCATCTTCCGCCTCCCACCTTTCAGACTGCTGATCCGTCCCCAGAATAGACATGGATGATTAAATTATCATCATCGACATACGGTGCACATAAAACTTAATATTTATCAACATGTTATTTACATCACAAGAAAAGCATATAAAGGTCGCAAAAGGAAGTAAAGCGGTTAAGCGGCAGAGGGGAGGAATACCCCTTTTTATTAACCGATCGAGCGAGCAAAGCGCGGCAGGCCGCCCTGATATAAGCGAATTGCGGAAGGCAGCATAACGAACGTTTGCTTCGATGCGGCGGCGAGCCGCGGCTTTATTTGCCGGCTGCAGCGCGCGCCTCGCCGGTGCAGTTGCGTCCCTCCCGCGCGACTTTATAGAGATGCGTCGCATAAGAGTCGAAATGATCGGAGAAGCCCCCCTCGCTCACCGTTACCAATCGCTGCTCATCGAGCACCTCCGTCGGGCCGTCCGTCACGGGCAGGGAAAGGCGGATGCGCGCGGGGACGGGGAAACGGCTGATCGATCCTGCAAAGATGTAAATATGGCAATCGTCTTGCCGGGCGATGGCGACAACGCTGCCGGGCGTCGCGGCATCGGTCTCAATCGCCACCGCGCCATCAAGATCGGGGCTGTTCAGCACCGGCGCGAGCGACTGCAGCCGCGCGTTGATCGCCGCGATGTCACGGCTGAGCGCCTCATTTTGCAGTAACGATGCCTCGATAAAATACGGGCGGAACTGATGCACGAAATATATGATGCCGCGCGCGCCGTGAATAATGCTGAGCCAGACTAGGCGGCGAACATCGTCACCGCTAGGCGCAAGGTCGGGGTTGGAGACGCCGCTCGCCTCGATCACGCTCCAGACCGGTTTCGCGCCGCCCGACCAGCGGATCAGGCGATCAACCCCGCGCGCGACATAGTCAAGCCTGCCCCGCACGCTCCTGTCGCTATGGGTGAAGGGGTAGATATCGAAAGAAAGGATGTCCCCGCCGCCGACATAGGTTTTGTAGTCTTCCGGATGGTTCGTGCGCGTCCCCCGGCCGTGCCACACGTCCCAGGCGACGCCCTGCCCGAGGTTGAGAAGAACAGGCCGGTCCGGATCGCGTGCCTTCATCTCCTGATAAAGCCGCACCACCTCTTGCGGCGGGACGGGCGGGCCGAAGCCGCCCCCGTCCTTCTGCTGCGCGTTGTCGGGCTCATCGGGCATGATCCAGCCGGCGATAATATCGGAATAGGTACTTTGGCGCGCCAGATCATTCTGCGGCGCAAAGACCGCCATTCCCGCGGCCATGAGATCCCGCAGCTGCCGCTCTGTCGGCCCGTCCCAGAGCCCGGCGTAGAAATTGATGCCAATCGCCTTGTAGGCGGGCGCATTTGCGGGATCCTGAAGCCAGACGCCGACAGGAAAGACATCAGCCCGCGCGAGAAAGCCTGAGGGTGCCGCGCCGCCCGGCTCCGCCGCCGGCGAATGGGCAAGGGAAAGGGTGAAAAGACATGCCGCCGCAACAAGGGAGAGACGCCGAAACCTCATAGGATTTCCTTGCGGTCTCCTTCAAGCACAAGGCAGCTGAGGACATTGGAATAGAAGGCGCCCGTATCGATGCCGATGCGGTTCTCCTTGAATTCCGGCTCCGGAATAATGCTGTGGCCGTGCACGATGACCTTCTCATAGAGCCCCTCGTGCGACAGGAAGCTGTTGCGGATCCAGAGCATATCATGTTCGCGCTGCTCATCGACCGGATTCGCCGGATCGACGCCGGCATGGACGAAGAAATAATCGCCGAGGGTGAAGCTGCTTTGCAGTGTGCCGAAAAACTGTAAATGGGAATCGGGCAGCTTTCGGCGGAAGCTGCGAATTATCCTGTCGATTGATTTCTCGTCGAGCGTCGCAAGATCGACGTCGACGCCATAGCTCTTGAGCGTCGTGTCGCCGCCGTAATGCAGCCAGCGCTTGCCCTTCAGCGGGTCCTGGAGAAAGGTCATCATCGCCGCTTCATGATTTCCCTTGAGCATGATGATACTGCTGTCGGCGCGGGAGAGATCGATCATCATGTCCACGACATCCTTGCTCGTCGGCCCGCGATCGACGTAATCGCCAAGAAAAATTATATGGCTCTGGCGATCGTTATGGCGCGCCCGGTCTGCGGCGATCCGCTCAAGAAGCGGTGCCAGAAGATCGGCGCGGCCGTGAATGTCGCCCACCACATAGGCGCGGTGTCCCGCCGGCAGAGCCGCCTCTTTCAGGGATATCCGCGGACGCTCCGGCACGTCTGCGGATTTTTCAATTGCGGGGGCGGGCCGCCTTGAAATCAGCCTGTTCAATCGAGCCAGAGGCATCCAGAAGATCTTTCGGTTCGGACCGGCCTGTGACTTGTTATCGGTATCGACCGGCAATGGACGCAGTTTACTGATTTTCACCCCCATACTCTATCAACAACACCGTGAACACTCATAGATAAAAAAAGTGGCAGCCCCGTGACCGCCACTTTTTAGATGGGTACTGAAATGCTACTTTGAAGCAGCTGGGTACAAATTGCTGCTTCGACTAAAAATTCACTGCGAAAAATTTCGTGAGCATCAAAATTCATTCATTCCCAATTCGAATTGTCTTCACCGCGCTGTCGGCCGAGCCAGAAAATTGCTCCGACAGCGCCGGCGAAAAGAAGAGCTGCGGGCGAGAGAACGTCAAAACCGGTGGGGGCCGCCTGGCCGCGCGCCATCGGCTGCAGCCCGGAAATATCGGTCGATGCGACGGTCTCGATTTCGGTGGCCGTTGCAATGCCGGCGACAACCGAAATCGTCATAAGCGCGAGTAGAGCCGCTGTAACAAATTTCCCGAACAACACGTTTGTGTATCCCCTACTGGTTCCCTTAATTGCCCTCAAGGCATGACAACCACATAGCCCTGATTGACGACAGAATTATGTCCGGGGCGCGTTTTATGCATCCCTCATATGGGGGATAAACGGAAAAAAAAGCGGATTAGTCGAAAATTTATCGAAATAACGCCCCAAAATTTCGTCGCGGCCGACATTTTTTTCATCATGTTGCGCGACACGGCATCGCGGATTTGGGGCCCTCTCGATCCGCTCCCCCCAAATGATTGATCATGCGATCACCAGAACAGGCAGATAAAAACAGCGATGCTCGCACTTTATCAAGTTAATCATCTAAGATTCATTGAGAATTAAGAACATCTTGCGCAAATCAAAAAAAATTTTGATTTAATCTTCTCGTTTTTAAATTGAGCTCGAAGCAATACGTATAGATATTTTAATAAAGATGTAACAATTAATTACTTACCTTTAAATAAATTTGCTGATTTTTTCGAAAGAGTGAATATCTTAATAAAGGATTAACGGGAAAAAGTGGCCATACAAATTTGCCAGACGCCACATTCTGGCCTCATTCATAGACATACTGGCAAAATCGTCAGGTTTATCGAGCGTTTTGTTTACGTAAAATTTTTTGTTTTTTCCGTATGTCGCGTGGCATCGATAAATCTGAACGATTTACTAACCTGATAAGTAAGTAATTACGTAAATTGAGCTTTAATTTTATGTTAACACATTTGTTGTCTATTGATTGTACTTTAGAATTAGCAGGTATCAGGTCAATAAAGTGCCGTCATTTTTTAGACTTTATTAATTTTGAACCCTTGCGGTAAGAGTGAGCAATATTAAAATGGCAAACACCACAATAACAGTGTCAAATAGTGCACAATTATCAGCTGCACTTAAAAGCGCCACTGGCGGCGAGACAATTGTTCTTTCGTCCGGAAACTACGGCGACTTTAATATCAGTAATGCAAAATTCAGTTCTGAAGTCACCATTGTTTCTGCCAATCCCGACAAGATGGCAGTCTTTGATACAATTACTGTCCAGAACTCCTCCAACATTATCTTCGATAGTGTTGAAGTCGACTTTAAGCCGACTGTTAATACCTATTCACACGACAGTTCAGTCATGGTTAGTCGTTCGTCTGACATTATTATCAGAAACTCCCATATAGAAGGTGAGGTCGCAACTCAGAACGGCGTCGGCAGTGTAGCCGGATATCCTGTCGGTCGCGGTATAACGATTCAGTATTCAACCGACGTAACTCTCGAAGCGAACGATGTTTCGTATTTCCATAAGGGTATCGTGCTTCACGAAACGAACGGAACAGACATTGTCAACAACTCGATCGAGCATCTTCGTGGTTCTCATATCGTTGGTACAGATGTCCATAATGTTGAAGTTGACAGCAACTATTTCGGCGCTGTAACACCGCACAATTACGGCGGAACGGGCGATCACGGCGACTATATCCATTTCTGGATTAATAATGGTCAATCCAAAGACAGCGCGAATATAACGATTACCGATAACTATTTTACGCAGGCGTCTGGCGATCCAATGATGGGTATTTACATCGAGGATCACTGGGACACGGCCGCTAAATTCAAAAATATCGTTATCGATAATAACGTAATGCATCTCGCCCACCGCCAGGCTATTCTGATTGAAGGAGCCGATGGTGTTCAGGTGACGAACAATACGATGCTGCCAAGCTCCACCGTCCCGAACCAGACCCCAGGCATCAATTTCAACCTGGCGACAAAGAATGTCGTTGTCACCGACAATATTATTTCGGCACCGATTGCCCAATATTCAAAAGACATTGGCATTCTGGAATCTTCGAACAATATTTTTGTCCAGGGCACGAATTCAAGCGCAGATAATTATATCGGCAAATTGTTCAACGATGGGCTTTCATATATTCCCAGTCTTGACGATCTCTCGACAAAAACTAATCTCGGCGCTGGCGCGAATTTGAAAGACGTCGGACCAGGTTCGTCACATGTAAAAGAACCGACCCCGAGCACTCCGAAACCAGTCGAGAATGACGATGACAATGGCGTGCCTCCGGTCGTAGAAACGCCGAGCTCTGGCGTTGATAATGACAAGCCTGGCAAAAATCCGCCGGCCGAGTCCTCCGAAGTCAGCGATCCTGTCGATACGGACGTACTTCTCCAGGCAACTATGGATGGGGCCGCTAAAAATGCCGCGAACTCGTCATCAACTGTATCAACGAAAGGCGATGTTCGTTTTGTAGAAGTTGATGGCCGGAATGCGGTCGACCTGAACGGCGGAGCAATCAGGTTTGACGCGAATGACAAGTTTTTGAATAACGAAGCATATACCGTCAGCTTTGACTTCAAGAAAGAAGCCGCCTCGGATTCTGGTTACGCGATTTATTTTTCGTCCAGCTTTGTCGTGAAAATCCACGCTGAAACCATTTCAGCTATGGTGGCTACATCAAACGGCACGAAATGGGTGACGCTTAACGACATCGATATCAACGATACAAACTGGCACCAAGTCGTCCTCACTTTCTCTTCGGAGAGCGGCACCGCCATGTTCCATGTTGATGGTGAGGAAGTAGCGACCATCGATGGCTTCGACGGAGCAATCCAGAAAGGAAATCAATGGCATGATTTCTTTGTTGGCGGCGAATTCGGAGATTCTTTCACAGGGCTAATCGACAACGTCAGCTTCGAGCAAGGCGCCATCACCTCTAAACAGGTTGCCGAAGCGTACGAAGCTTCATTTGGATTATCCGATGTTTCCGAAGATGGCACCACGGAAGTAGTTGACCAGACCCCTGAGAAACCCGAACAAGTTGAAAAGCCGGCAGAAACCGAGACGGGCGACAACGAAAGCCATGCGGGTAGCGGAAGCGGCGGTACCAGCGGTAACGACAACACTGATATCCCTGATCTTAGACCGGAACTGGAAATCGCCGCGCTTAACCAGGCGGCGTCCGAATTCGGGTCCGGTGTTCATAATCTCGGCCGGGGTGATGAGTATTTCGGTCAGGATGATTTTACAGCAAGCATCACGTTCGCGCTCGATAGCCTTGATGATGGTCGTCAGCGACTGCTGTGGAACCACATGAATTATGGGATTCAGATAGACAATGATGATCTGGTCATATATTTCGCAGAAGATGGTCAGCAGCTTAAGGTATATACGTTTAAAGACGCTATCAAGGATACCGACTGGCACGATGTCCAGCTCGTCCTGAACGATAGCTCAGACACTTTCTCCGTATACCTCGACGGCCAGCAGCTGAAGGTTCAGGACGGCGTCACCGGCGGCGTTTCCGAGCCGAAATGGTGGGATGTCACCGTTGGCGGGACCGAGTTCCAGAATGCGAACGAGTTCAAGGGTCAGATCGCGGACTTCTCAATCCTCGATCACGCGGTCGAAATCGACTCTGATATGTCGGTCTTCGAGCGGACGGCCTACATCGACTCCTTTGATGACATGCATCACGCCAACCTCGACCTGATTGGTGTTGCACTGCATGAGGATCAGCTCAACTTCGCATAACATCGGCGAAGGCTTGAATCAGAAACGGCGGCTCCCAACAGAGCCGCCGTTTTTTGTTGCAAAATGATGACAAGCCGCGGTACGCCTGCGGCACCCCCCTTTGATCAGCAGACCGTGCTGCCCCGCCAGTCCCGTTCCGATCGGATTTCCTGCCGATAGGCGAGGCCAAGGGCGATTACCGACAAAAGCCCGAGCGTCTTGATGCTCGGGTGCGCCATGAATTCACGCATGAGAACTTTCACCGCTTCGCGGCGCTCCCCGGAGGTGGCGAGAATTTTCGCGCAGTAGCGGATAGCGGCACGCTCAGCATCTTCAAGCACAGCGCGGCTCCTTGCCGAAATATTGGCAAGCGCCGGCGCGGCGAGCACATAATCGATGCTCTCCGCCCGGCTCTGCCAGAGCGCGACGCGATCCTCGGACATACTATGGGCGCGAAGACGCCAGATCCCGCATCTGTCATCGATATAGGCAAGCGTGAAATTGAGCAGCAGCTCCAGCATATAGTTGAAATCCCCAGTCAGCCTGACGCGGGGGTCGAACACCAGGCCGTCTTTCAGGATCTGTTCAATGGCTGTACGGCGTACCAGACCGAAATTGATCAGCGGCGTCGAGGAATCATAGAGATAGGCCTTGAGAATCTCTTCTGGCCGATAAAGGCGGACGTGCGGTGGGTTTGGGATGCTGCGATCCTCGACCAGCGCGAACTGCTCCTCAAAGGCGCGGTGAAAATTGCCAAAGCAGAGCGCCGCCTCGGGTGTTTCGGCAAGAACGCCGCTCGCCCGCTCCATGAATTCCGGAAAATAGAGATCATCGCCATCCAGAAACGCGACAAGGCTGCCCGTTGAGGCATTGAAGCCCGTGTTACGGGCGGAGCTGACGCCCTTGTTCCGCTCATGACGGATGAAAATCACCTGTTCCATGCGCGGGCCGAGCGCCGCCACCGTATCGTCGGGACTGCAGTCATCGACAATGATGATTTCGTCCGGTCGGCGGGTCTGGTTCAGGACGGAATCAACGGTCGCGCAAATCGTATTCGCCGATTTATATGCCGGAATAATGACCGAGATCGTTTCATTGTCGTTACGCATTTAATACTCCGCACCACCATATTTTATTTTCTTCTTCTGCAATCCCGCCGTTATGAGCAACAGAAGCACAAAGGTTTTCAGCGACGGCGCCTTCTTTAACTCCTGCCAGAGAGAGAGCCGCGCCGCGCCGCGCTCCCCGCCGTTGTCGAGAAGGCGCGCATACTGACGAACGGCCGAGGCCCGCATCCGCTCAAGATACGCGACATGATGGCCTGTCAGGAAATTCGGCCCCGCGTTGGCGACCAGAGAGGCTGTCGCTGCGGCGCGTGAACGCCACATTTTAATCTGATTGCGCGACAGGCTTTCAGGGCGGAGAAAGTAAATGCCGAGCGGCGCCTTTAAGTAAAGCGCATCGTTCTTCGCGAGCAGACGAACGAAGAGGTGAAAATCCTCATTCGACTCAAGCTCCGCCGAATAAAGCCGACCCGCAACGACGAGATCATCGAGCGCCGCCTTGCGAAACAGCGTGAAGGACGGAATGAACGCGCCGGTATTGTTGAGATAAAAGGTGAGCCCCTCTCCCGTTCGAAGCCGCGTTGCCGCCTCTCCCGATTCCTTGTGCGCCTCCAGGATCGGCGCGGCATCGCCGTCAAAGCATTTGTAGAAGCCGGTGAAGCAGGCCCCGGCCGCAGGGTGCGTGCGAAGCGCGTCAGCCGTCCTCTCAAGAAACTCGGGACAAAGAATATCATCCGCATCGAGAAACAGGAGATACTCCCCCCGCGCTTCGCGAAAGCCGGTATTGCGCGCATTCTGAACGCCGCGATTGACCTCATGGCGCAGAACGCGCACCCCGGAATATCGCCCCGCCAGCAGCGTCTCGACCGGGTTGGCGCTGTGATCGTCAACGATGATGATTTCATCGGCGCGCCGCGTCTGGGCCATGAGCGAGTTCAGCGTGACGGGGAGTGTCGCATCGCAGTTGAAACTCGGTATGACAACGGAAATGGTGGGATGGGGCTGTTGCGTCATGGCACTTTCGGGAGGATAAACCAGGCTCGGCATTACGCGCCGACAAGACGCGGCGGAGCCGCCTCCACTGGTGCGACAGGCAGCAGCGCGTGCAGCACGGCTTCGAAATCGGTCCGCCAGCGATCCCAGTTCAGCTCGCGACTGTACTTCTCCCGACTGTTACTGGCCATTTGGCGGAGCGCGCTCTTATCCTGCCAGAGGGCGGATATCGCCTCCGCATACTCCGCGCCGCCGGCGGTTGGCGGCAGCAGGAGGCCGGTTTTTCCATCCTCCACAACCGAGGGAACGCCGCCCGTCGCGGGCGCAATGACGGGCGTTGCAAACGCCGCCGCCTCGGCAAAGACCAGCCCATAGGCCTCCGCCCGCGTCGGAAGCACGAAGAGAGAGGCTTCGGAGAACAGGCGGTTGTAAAGATCGAACTGCGCCGGATCGCTTTTGCGGATATGCCTGTAGACCGTGACCCCGTCCGGCGGTTCGCCCTTGAACGGATCGCAGCCGACAATATCAAGATGCACTTCCATCCCCTGCTGCTGCAGTTTCTGAAAGGCCGCGAGGATGATATCGCCG
Organism: Sneathiella sp.; assembly: GCF_036844445.1. Lineage (GTDB taxonomy): Bacteria > Pseudomonadota > Alphaproteobacteria > Sneathiellales > Sneathiellaceae > Sneathiella. The sequence goes on from NZ_DAIUFV010000002.1 coordinate 661,375, forward strand.
CCCTTGCGGCCCCATTCCTTGCCCATAAAGAGGATATTGCAACGGCCACTGAATTTCCGCTCAAGATACGCGTCATCCACCGCAGGCAGCGCGCCGACATTGGCGCCAAGGCGGATAAGCCGCAGCTTTTCCGGCGCGGCCGCATAGTCATCACGCGCCGACGAAAGCGCCCAGTGAGAGGGAAAAATTGCATAGCGGGACATATCTATGACGCGCTTTTCGATGCCATTCGCCTGCCGCCAGAGCCACCCCGGCACCCGGCTGACATCCGGATAATAGTTGGTCATGACGAGATATGTCGCATCGGAAATATGCAGAACCGGGACGTCGGTCCGGATGCTCGCAAGCTCCGGCGAAGCGGCAATCCCGACAATAACATCGGGTCCAATATCCTCTATTTCCTGTTGTAGTTTCCTGCCGATCGACCGACTGTAGAGATCTGTCGTCGAGAGATCGACACTCAGCCCGAGCGGCTTGAAGATCCCCTGGCAGACACGCGCAAACAATAATCGCCAGTCATGTTGTCCGGCGGTGACAATCGAAACGTCGTCTGACAGCTTCCTGATCTCGCGCGTGATAAAGTACGGCGTTCCCGACCATGCGGAAACATTCGCTGGATCATGGCGTGAGACGATCACGATTTTCATTAATTTGCGCTTTCAGCTCCGATATTGAGTGGTCTCAAGCTACAAAATTTTGGTTTAGAAAAAGTAAAAACCAACAACTCGCAATGTCATTCACTAATATTCATCGAAATTTCGCGGCGTTCATAAAAGACGCTTGAACCACGATCTCGCGATTACCGGGAAGCACGCTCACGCAACGCTTGTATTAGTCGATCCGCGTGCACTGCTATCATGCATTTTCCATGACGCCAGTTCAATATGAAAACACGGGAATTCAGCTGTCAGCTTTCGCGCAGCGCACGATTGAAACTGAGAATGATCGGATTGATGAAATAATCAAGCGCCGTTCTCTCGCCGGTCACGATCATCACATCCGCCTGCATGCCGGGACGAAGCTGCTCTTTTTTGATTTCCGAGGCTTCGAGATTTTGAATCTGGATGCGGGCCAGGTAGTAGAAATTACCGGTGCGCTCATCCTCGAGGCTGTCAGCGGAGACGCTGAGAACCGACCCTTCCGCCGGCAGGGAGAACCGCTGGCTGAAAGCGGGGAAGCGGATCTGCGCCGGCGCCCCGATGTAGACCGAATCGATATCTTTGGTGTTGACCTGCGCTTCGACGATCAGCTGGACATTGTCGGGAACGATATCCATTACCGTCTCGCCCGGCTTGATCACGCCGCCGGTGGTGTGGATCTGCAGATTGACAATATAACCGTCGTTGGGCGCGCGGATTTCCGTCCGCGACAGCACGTCCTCAGAGACGCGGCGCTGCTCTTCAAGGTCAAAGATCTGCCCCTGCACATCTTTCAGCTCGGCGACAACTTCGTCCATCAGCTTGTTGGACAGCTCGCGGATCTGCAACTCAACCTCACCGATCGCCTGGCGGGTCTGGGCTATTCTCGAGATGCTCTGACTCTGGTTTCCGTTCAGCTCGGCGAGATTGCGCTGCAGGGCGCGCAGCCGTGACAGCGGCGCCAGCTTTTTCTCCACCAGCGAGCCGACATCGCGGATTTCCTCATTGATCAGAGCGATCTGCCGCTTGCCCGATTCGACCTGGCCTTCAAGGCCCCTGATCTCCTCTTCCAGCTGCACCGCCTTCTGCACCAGAATGGTTATCTGGCTGAGGTGCGAGGTGCGGCGGGATTCAAAGATATTCTGCTGGCCGCGGATTGCCTCCTGAATGGTCTTGTCGTCCTTCTGCTCCAGCAGCCACTGCGGATATTCGATTTTTTCAAGCCCGTCCCGCTCGGCAATCAGTCGCGCCCGCTGGGCAAGCGCGATCGCGTAGCGGCTGCGGACAATCTCGGTAGAAGCCCGCGACTGGACCTCATCCAGCACGATAAGCACATCGCCCTTGTTCACGAAATCGCCGTCGCGGACCCGAATTTCCGACACGATGCCGCCTTCCAGATGCTGGATCGACTTGCGGCTGCCTTCAACGCTGACGACGCCCTGCGCAATCGCGGCGCTGCCAAGCGGCGCAAAGGCGGCCCAGCCGACGAACGCTCCGAAGAACAGGAAGATAACTACCAGACCGAAGATGATCGGCGCACGCACGTTCATCATTGCTTGATTTCCTCGATATATTTAAGTGCCCCGGCCTGATCGCCCTTGACGAACAGGGCGTAGATTTTCGAAATATCCGCGTCGCTCAAAGGGTGCGTCGTCAGGGACTGAATTTTCGCCTTGATCTTCTCGCTCGGACCCATGGTGAGCACAGCCGGGCGCCGCTTGATGGTTCCGCCTCCATTCACGCCGCCCATGACGGAATGGCCGTTGCTGCCCTTTGTTGCGACCGGCCGGATGGTTACCCTCTCCGGCGGCGTCGCCTTGCGGGGCGTCACTTCCTTGATCTCCGTCACCTCATCTTGCGGCACCGTGCGGACGATGGTCTGCGAGCGGTCGGGCGTATCGTCCTTTTTCCGGACCTGGATCGCCTGATTGGGCCCCGGCAGCGCTTTCTGAATGCCCTGCAGCTTCATCATCACCTCATCGCGCGGGCCGAATTCCTGCATGATGCCGTCTTTGAGGACAAGGATCTTGTCAACATGACGGAGGATATTGGGCCGGTGCGCGATGACGATGATCGTCATGCCTTCGGCTCTGAGGGTATCCATCGCCTGCATGAGGGCCGATTCCCCGATGCTGTCGAGGTTGGCATTCGGCTCGTCCAGCACCAGGAGGCTCGGATTGCCGTAGAGCGCGCGGGCAAGCGCGATGCGCTGACGCTGACCGCCGGAAAGCGCCGCGCCGCCTTCGCCGATTTCGGTCTCATAGCCCTTCTCGAGGCGAAGCACCATATCGTGAATGCCGGCCTTGCGGGCGGCCGCAATCACCTCCGCCGGATCGCCGTCACCCATGCGGGCGATATTCTCGCGGATCGTGCCGGAGAAGAGCTCAATATCCTGCGGCAGATAGCCGATATACTGACCGCGATCGTCCGCGCTCCACTCGGCGACATCCATCTCATCGAGACGGGCATGGCCAAAGCGCGGCTTGAGATTGCCGACCAGCAGCCGGACAAGCGTTGTTTTCCCCGCCGCGGTCGGGCCGATAATGCCGAGCACCTCGCCGGGATTGAGGCCAAAGTTGATATTGCGCAGGATCGGCTCTTTTGAATTGGGATGCGTATAGCTGAGGCCCTCCACCGAGACGGCGCCCTTGGGACGCGGCAGCGGCATCAGGTCCGTGCCTGTCGGCGGGCTCGCCTCGATCTGCGCTTTCAGGCGGCTGTAGGCGGCGCGGGCGGAGAGGAACCCTTTCCACGAACCGATCGCCTGTTCGACCGGCGCGAGCGCCCGGCCCATGATGATCGAGCCCGCGATCATGGCGCCCGGGCTCATTTCGGCGCGAATGACCAGCCACGCACCGGCGCCGGTGACGCCAATCTGCAGCATGATGCGGATGAATTTCGAGGCGGCCGAGATAATGCCGCCGCGATCGCTCGCCTGCGCCTGCAGGGCGAGGGATTCCGCGTTGCGGGCATTCCAGCGCTTGATGAGCTGCGGCATCATCCCCATCGCCTCGATGACATCGGCATTGCGCGACGCCGTCTCGGCCTGCTTCATGGCGATCATCTGCTGCCCGCCGGATTCGCCAAGAAGATTTCGCGTCACCCGCTCGTTGATAATGCCAAGTCCGAACAGGACAATGGCGCCGAGCAGCGCAATCCATCCGAGAATTGGATGCAGGAGAAACATGATGCCAAGAAAAATCGGCGCAAAGGGCGCATCGAGGATCGGAAACACGCCGGGCCCGGTCAGGAAAGAGCGGAAGGTGCCGAGATCGCGCAGGGCCTGAATGCTCGCCTCCCGCCCTGTCGCCAGGGTTGAGAGAATGCTCGCCGTCAGGGCCGCGCCGCCGACCTGTCCATCCATCCAGCGGCTCATCCGCACAAGAATAAACGTACGCACGCCTTCCAGCAGCGCCATCGTCAGCAGCGCAAGCGCCGCGATCAGCATCAGAAGAACCAGGGTATCTGTATTTCGGCTGGTAATAACCCGGTCAAACACCTGCATCATGAAGAGCGGCGCTGTCAGCATCAACAAATTGATGGCCAGCCCGAACACGGCCAGAATGATGAAGACCCGGGAACACTTATCTAAAGTTTCCTTCAGAAGCGGGTTTTTTTGATTGCTCACGCTTCCCCTCATTAACCATAGCCATCGATGTGGCGGATCATATTGATTGAAGGCGCCTTTGCCAATGCTCGATAGGCGCCAATCATATAAAAAAACATTGAATGAATTTTTAATATTTTTGGATGATAAAACGTTCAGGCAGCCGGAAATGTGAGGCTGTCCTCCGAACGCCGAAGCAAACTATTGTTGCATTATGGCCATTTTTGGGGGAATAGTTGAAGAAAATATGGCATTACCTTTGTGAAGATCGGTTTTGCCATGTTACAAGCCGATTGTCGGGTTTAACCATTTCTGATAGTTTTTGTCAGAATATTTCGAGAAAATTAGGGGGAGGCACATACGTGTTTACACTTCTGAAGATAAAGTCCGCCGCCGCCCGGACCGTAGTGATTTCACTGGCGCTGTTTCTTTCTGCCTGTGCCGCTCAAAACCAGGCTTCCTCGGTCGCGCCCGCATCACTCGCCGAAGCGCCTCAGTATCTGATTGGTCCGCAGGATGAACTCAACGTGTTCGTCTGGCAGAATCCGGATCTCTCCGTAACGGTCCCGGTTCGCCCTGATGGACGCATTTCGGCGCCGCTGGTCGATGACATGATGGCCGCCGGCAAGACGTCGCAGCAGCTCGCCCGCGATATCGAGAAAGTTCTGGCGAAATATGTTCGCGACCCGCTCGTCACCGTGACGGTTCAGACGTTCAACGGCCCGTATGACCAGCAGATCCGCATCGTCGGTCAGGCGGCAGAGCCCAAAGCCATCCCCTACCGCAGCGATATGACGGTTCTGGATGCGATCATCGCCGTTGGCGGGATGACCGAATTTGCCGCGGGCAACCGCGCGGTTATCGTTCGCAAGGAAGGTGGCGAAGAGAAGTCTTATAGAGTCCGTCTCGACGATCTGATCGTAGGCGGCGATGTTTCTGCAAACGTTCCGCTCCTGCCGGGTGACATCCTGATTATTCCGCAAAGCTGGTTCTAGTAGCGTTGCGGCAATTTTGATTGCCGTATGGTATAGAGGGTGGAAACAATAGAAGGTAGTCGCATTGTGTTAGATGCAAACCAGCTCGTTTTCGGAAGGAATTCACGCTCTTCGCTGGCAATCGGGTGTGCCGTTGCCAGCGGGGTCCTGATCATGGCCGGAAATCTTCAGGCCGCAGAATGGATTTTCAATCCATATATCGGCATCAGTGAAACCTACACGGACAACGCGTTTGGGACGGCAACCAACGAAAAAGACGATGCCATCACCACTCTTAACGCCGGATTTGAAGTTGAGGGGATCGGACGGCGCGTTCAACTGCGGGCCGCCTATGATGTCGGGTACAACATCTACGCCCGCTTCTCGGAGCTGAACGGCTTCGACCACAATCTGCTGGCGTCGGGGAATGCGGAACTTGTCGCCGACAACCTGTTCCTTGAAACCGACGTCGCCCTGACGGAGGAGCGCTACTCCAGCGACGGCACGACCGCCTATTCCGATCATTCAGGCTCCGGGGACAATACGCGCGTGCTGAACACCCGCATCAGCCCCTACTACCAGCATGACTTCGGCGGGTATGTGACGGGTATCGTGCGCTACACCCACAGCATGGTGCATTTCACCAACACCAATTCCAATATTCCCGGCAGTGAGCCGAATGATTCGACGAACAATCGGATTGATCTCTCGCTACAGAGCGGCCGCGAGTTTGCCCGTGCCAAATGGACGGTCGAGGCCTTCGCCTTCGACAATCAGGTGGACAATGGCGACGATCTGAAACGGGCGACCATGAAAGCGGACGGCCAGTTGCCGATTAACCGCTATGTGGCGCTGCTCGCCTCGGGTGGCTGGGACGAGTTTGACGGCGACAATATCGACAACGACAGCATCAGCGGTGCGTTTTATGGCGGCGGCGTTCGCCTCACGCCCGGGCCTAGGACCGATCTCAGCGTGCAGGTCGGGCACCGCTTCGGCAAGGGCATCGTCGATGCCGACTTCACCTATCTGATTTCCAGTGAAGCGCGGCTGACGGCGGGTTACCATGTCGATGTCGCGGGCTCTGGCTCGGCTTTCGCAGATGCCCGTGTCCTTGACCAGAACGGCGATCTCGTCAACCCGAACACCTTCATCGGCGGTTATTCCGATTCGATCTCCAAGACCAAGACCTTCTCTCTCGGCCTCAGCGGCGAGAAGGGCCGGAACACCTATGGCGCGGCGGCAAGCTATATCATCCGCGATATCCTCTCCACGGGTCTCGATGAAGAGGTCGTCTCCTTCGATGCAAGCTATTCGCGGCAGCTCTCCCGCCGGACGGAATGGGTGCTCGGCGGCGGTTATTCGGAAATTATCGACGCGCAGGTGAGCGGTAACCGGGAAAAGGCCTATTATGGGCAGACGGGCGTGAACTATCACATCACCCCGACCTTCCTAGGAAGCCTCGCCTACGGCCATTACAACCGTGACAGCGAAAACGGGATCGACAGCCTTCGCGAAAATACGGTAACGATTTCTCTCAGGAAATCCTTCTAAGCCGGCCGAACAGCTATCGCTCAATGGCCGCCTGACAATGACGCCGCCCGGATGCCGGGCGGCGTCCGTCCCTACCGGTTTGCCCGCAGCTTCTTGAAAATCTGCCGCGCGAGTTCCTTGTCGCGGATAATGAGCTCGGAATCGCCGTCATCATCATTTTCATCGGCATGGGCGCCAGACGCGGGTGCCTGGCTTGCCCGTCGCGCATCCTCAAGACCTTTCGGGGCGGAGGCTCCGAAAATACCATGCGTCTCCTTGTCCCGGACGACCTCATCGACGATCTGCGCGTCGATCTCCGGCGCCATGCGCGCAAAACCGTAAACAAGACAGGTGTCGGCAAGAATATTGATAAGACGGGGAATACCGCGGCTCGCCGCGAAAAGCCGGCGGCAGGCATCCATGGTAAACAGCGGCAGGTCGCGTCCGGCAATGTGAAGCCGGTGCTTGATATAGGCGTCGATATCCTCGGCCGAAAGCGGCGAGAGATGGAAATCGGACGCGATGCGCTGGGCAAACTGGATCAACTCGGGCGCGCGCAGCAATTCCTTCAGCTGCGGCTGGCCGACGAGAATGAGCTGCAGGAGCTGGTCGTTATCGGCATTGATGTTGGAGAGGAGGCGAAGCTGCTCCAGCAGTTTCGGGCCAAGATTTTGTGCCTCGTCCACAATCAGGATCGTGCGTCGGCCTTCCGCATATTCGTGGATCAGGAACTGCTGCAGCTGGTCATGCAGCCCGACATGGGATTTTCCCTCATACGGCTGGCCGAATGCCATCAGCACCCATTGCAGCAGGTCGCCATCCTGGATATTGGAGACGAGGCCGATCGTGAAATCCTCGTCCAGCCGGTCAAGCAGATGGCGGATAAGCGTTGTCTTGCCACATCCTATCTCGCCCGTGATAACGGTAATCCCGGCACGGTTCATAACCCCGTATTCGAGCATCGAATAGGCGAGTGAATGGCTGTGCCCCCAGTAGAGATAATGGGGATCGGGCAGGATTGAAAATGGCTTCTGGGTAAGTCCGTAGAATTCTCTATACATATGCCTGCTTTCGGCGCTAAATCCCAATTATACTCAGATAATAAATATTATAATGATATCAACTAATTCGTTTTGGTATCCGCTTTCAATTCATCGAGCGCCTGTCGGGCTTCGAGGGTCCGGGTAAAGTTCTGGGCCTCGCCAAGGGCAAGCGCCTGTTCAAGCTCCTTAATGGCGCGGTCGCGATTGTTCTCCGCCTTCAGGGACATGCCGTAATGGTAACGCAATAGAGCCGCCTGAGGGCCGTGCTCCACCGCCCGGCGCAGCAGCGGCGTTGCCATCTCATATTCGCCGAGCCGGTAATGGATCCAGCCGAGGGTATCGAGGAAATACGGCACCTTCGAGTTGCGGAAGCGCTTTGCAAGCGTATAGGCCCAGCGCAGCTCCTCTTCATTGTCGGAGGTCTCGGCAATCAGGCTGGCGAGATTGTTCGCGACAATTTCAGAGTTCGGGCGCGCCTCAAGCAGCTTTTCATAAATCGCAATGGCGCCGGATGTGTTGCCCTGCATCTCGAAGATCCCGGCCCGCGTGATGTTGAGAAGGAACCCGTCCGGCACTTCTTTCAGGCCGTCATCCAGTATCGCTTCCGCCTCTTTGACGCGACCCGTCTCCATATAGTGGCGCGCCAGCATGGCATAGCCCGACTGGTCCTTCGGATCGCCGGCGATGGCTTCCAGGATCAGCTTCTCGCCAACCTCGGGCCGGTTCTCCTGAAGCTCGATACGGGCGAGCAGGGTCCGGGCGAGATAATTGGTCTGGCTTTTCTCAAGAACATTGTTGAGGAACTCTCGCGCCTTCTCCACCTCGCCGTTCATAAGATAGGATTCGACCAGCGCCTTCATGGCCGGCCCCGCATCGGGGGTGAGTTCATAGGCTTTTTCGAGCGCCGAACGGCTCGCAGTCCTGTTCTGCATCCCGGCAAGGGCCGCGCCGCTGATCTGGTAGGCATCCGAATCCGCCTCATCGAGGGCGCGAATGCGCCCCGCAAGCTCTTCCGCCGCAACCCAGTCGTTTTTCTTCAGCTTGATCTCGGCGAGCAGCTTCAGGACCTCGGCATTTTCCGGGTTCGCGTCCGACAGCCGCTCAAGAATACGCTCCGCCCGCTGCAGTTCGCCGTGACGGATAAAGAACTGCGCATAGACGATGCCGACCTTCGGCTGCTGGTTGCTGAAGCGGTAGGCCGCCGCATAGCGATCCTCGGCAAGCTCCAGGCTGCCGCTGATCTCATGCGCCTTGCCGAGCAGAAGCGACGCCCGGACGGACTGGGGTTGCTGACGCATCGAGGAGCGGAGGTTGGAGATGGCCGAATCGATCATCCCCTGATCGATCTGGACGGCGCCGATAACAATCAGCGCATCGGTGCTCGTTGGATCCATTTCGAGGACGTCGTAGGCGAGTTTAAGCGCCTCGTCGAACTCGCCGCGCTCAAAATGAAGCTGCGCCAGGCGGTTACGCGCAACAATCTCATCCTCCGCCGTCGCGGAGCGGTCGATGATCGAGCCAAGGATGACCATTGCCCGCTCATCATCGCCGCTCGATTCCGCAAGCGTCGCAAGCGCAAAGCGGTATTCGACGGTCTCCGGATAAACCTCAATCAGGCGTTCAAGTTCCGCAGCGGCCGCTTCATCGCCCTTGACCGCCTTGACGAAGCGGACCACATCGAGGTTGGTCTCGGTGTTTGTCGGATCCCCCGCCGCGATACTTCGGATTTCGTCTTCGGCCTCTTTCTTGCGGTCATACTTCAGGTAGAAGCTGACGAGACTTTTCCGAAACGCGAGATCCGTGGGGTTATTCGCGATCAACTCCCGGAACACCCTGATTACCTCGTCATTCTGGCCGAGTTGTTCAAGCGCGCGGATTTTCACGACCAGAAGCTGCGCGTTGTCCTTGTTGTGAACGAGGCTCTCATCAATGATCTTGAGGGCGGCATCCGGGGCGCCCGTTGAGATCTTCTCGGCTGTGATGATGAGAACGGCATCGATGTTCGCAGGATCAACCTGAAGCGCCTCTTCCGCGGCGGCGATGGCGCCTTCCTTGTCGCCGAGACGGAACATCACCGCCGATTGCAGCGCCAGCGCATCGGCTGTGCCGGGCGCGAGGTTATTGACCGTATCGCTCACCTCCAGCGCCTTTTCGAGCTGACCGGAAAGCAGCAAGATCTTGGCGTAGCGGATCTGCGCCTGCAGATGGCGTGGGTCAAGCTCGATGGCTTTCACGATATCGCCGGCATATTTGCGCCAGTTGCCTTCGCTCTCTTCCACGAGCGCCATGCCATACCAGCCGTCGGCGAAACTTTCCTTGAGCTGAAGGGCGTTGCGAAACTCGATGCCGGCCTTGACGAAGTTGCCCTCTTCGATGAACGCCATGCCCGCTTCGAAATGCGCCTGAGCCTTTTCCTCCGGCGTATCGCAGGCCGCAAGGGTAAAGAGAATGATGGCAAGCGCGATCGCGCTGCCAACAGCCGATTTTACCGCTCTGCAAGATTTCCCAAGGTTCATCAATACCACTTTCTGCCGCATTCCCTAACGTTCACGCCCTGCCATATATATAACGGTTTTTTGCCGCCCCGGCGATAAATCAACGGGTTTCGAAGGCTTATCACCAAAAATGATCGCGTGCAAAAGCCCGTACGCGCTCCGGCATCACGAAGGCGCTCCTCAGCCTATCGCCGATTTCTCAAAATATGCTTAATCTGCCAAACGTGGAAGTCACAGATACGCCCAACTCATGCCCGCCCCTCGAAGATAAATCCGCGAATGGCCTCGATCAGACGAGGCTCGCCGAACGGGCTTGCCCCCTCCCCCATGGCGGGCGGCGGATTTTTGATCAGCTGATCGAGCACAGGCCCGAGTTCCGCCTCATCCATTGCGACATAAATGCCGTCGCGGCGCGCGAACTGCTCGGCGGTGGCGATCTGGTGATCATTGCGCGTCTCGCGCAAGTCCCCCTTGCGCGGCATGATCAGCAGCGGCTTCTTCATGGTCAGTGCGGTGATGATGGTCCCCATCCCGGCGTGGGCGACGATCAGATCGGCACGATCGAAGTTCGTCTTGAAGGCATCCGGGTCGAGAAAGCGCTCGTAGGCGAAGTTTTTCGGCGCATAGCCATCCTCGCCGAGATCGGCAACCTGCGCGAAAATATCCCGGTATCCTGTGGCGCCCGCCCACTCATCGAGCGCACGAAGCAGGCGATCAAACCGGAGTTCATGGCCGACGGTTACGAAAATCATACGACCGATCCCTTGAACGCCGGGCCGCGCGCCCCGTCCGTTGCCGCCAGATGCTCCCATTGCGTCAGCCAGAGATCAGCGCAGCCGCCCGCCTTCTGCCCGGAAAGGGAAAGCGTGCCGGCATTGGCGATACTGTCCACCCAGATGGTGCGCGCGCCCATCAGCTTGCCGAGGCGAAGGGCGAAAAATCCCGCCGCCGCGCCGGTCGAGATAATGACATCCGGCCGCTCCCGGACGAGAATCATGACAATGCCGAGAAGCTGGCGCAGCAGGCGGAACTTCTGCCAGCGGTTAGCGTCAACGACGCGGTAAAAGCGCGGCGTCGGCTGATGCCGCTTTTCAGCATCCGCAATCAGCTCGTCGCGGTAGCCTTCCTTCGTCGTGACATAGACGGCATCGCAGCCCTCCCACGCAACGCGCAGGCGCTGCAGCTGCACCCAATGGCCGCCGGCCGAAGATATTGCGAGAATTTTAGGAGTTCTTGCCATGCAAACCGTTTCTAATGTTGTTGTGAAACCTCAGGCATCCTGCATGAGCTGACCAAAGGTGCGCACCTTGAAATTCTCTGTCTTGGCGAGTTCGAGCAACTGGCGTGTCACGTCGAGCACAAAATTGTTGCGCTCCTTGTCGGTCTTGCGCTCGAAATCATGCAGCAGAACGACGCCGCCGCCCGCCGCCCGCACGTTATCAACGAGCGTCTCTAGAGGAAGGGTGTTCTCCCATGTATCGGACGAATCGATGGTCCACCATGCCATCCGCCGCCCCTTGAGCCACGTCTGGATCAGGGTTCCGAGCGTGATCTTGCCGTTCGGCGGGCGGAAATAGGTAATCGGCACGTTGCGCCGATCAAGGCTTTTCACCCCTGCCTCAATATCGCCGGCGACCCTCCACGGCAGGTCCTTCCAGGCATTGAGATGGGCATAGGAATGGCTTCCGACCTCATGCCCCTTGGCGATAAGCTCAGGGATCATGTGCGAATTGTTATCGACCTGCACGCCAAGCGTAAAGAAGGTCGCAGGCGCATTATATTCCTCGAGCACACCGAGAAGCGCCGCGGTGAAGTTCGCGCTCGGCCCGTCATCATAGGTCAGGACAATGCTGTTCGTCCGGGCGCACCGCTCCTGCAGCTTGCGGACATTCCGAAGCCGGTAGACATAGGGAACGACGATCCAGAGCGCAAGCGCGACGCAGACCGCAAATCCGAGATTGGTAACAACTGTAAGCATTTCAGATCCCTGAAGGGTGAACCCGGGAGGGGTTCTGCTGATTATAGGTAACAGATTCTCGATATTTAGTTAATTCAAATGAATTTCCAGACTGTCCGCGGTAATAATGTCGGAAAATTCATTATTTCAACAAGATTTTAATGAAATCAAGGAATAGTCATAAAGTTTTTCCAGACTCTATGGCGCCTGTCACTGCATATGGATGGCCCGGTAAAATGTCTTTGCAATTCTGCCTTTGCGCATATGCTATCTGAAAAGAGTTCCTTTATCATGAGTTCAAACTTGCAGCACGAAATCGCAGCGGTGCCCTCGCCTAAGGTTTCCATCATCGTCATCAGCTACAACACGCGGGAAATGACGCTGAAATGCTTGGAGACCGTCTATGCCGAAACACGCGAGACGCCGTTCGAGCTGATCGTCATCGACAATAACTCGTCGGATGGCTCGGCCGAGGCATTGCAGCGCGAGTATGGTGAGCGGGCAATTGTACACTGCCTCGATGAAAATCTTGGCTTCGCCGCCGCCAACAATGTCGCCGCGCAGGAAGCAACGGGCGAGTTTCTCCTCCTTCTCAATCCGGATACGGAGGTGCTGGACGGCGCCATCGACCGGCTGATGGCCTTCGCGGCGACGTATCCGGAGGCCGGTATCTGGGGCGGGCGCACCCTCTTTGGCGATATGACCCTCAATCCCACCTCCTGCTGGTCACGCATGAGCCTCTGGAGCCTGACCAGCCAGGCGCTCGGTCTCTCGTCGATATTCCGAAAGTCCAGTCTCTTCAATCCCGAGGCGATGGGCGGCTGGAACCGCGAGGGGATTCGCGAGGTCGATGTCGTGACCGGCTGCTTCTTTCTGATCCGGCGGGATTTCTGGAACCGTCTCGGCGGCTTCGACAAGGCCTTCTTTATGTATGCGGAGGAGGCCGACCTCTGCGCGCGGGCTGCGAAAGCCGGGGCGCGGCCGATGGTGACGTCGGAGGCAACCATCATCCATCACGGCGGCGCCTCGGAAACCGTGCAGTCGGATAAGCTCGTGCGGCTGATCAAGGCGAAGATGACGCTGATTCACAAGCATTTTCCGCGTGCGTCGCGCGGTCTTGCCATGTGGCTGATGAAACTCTGGCCGCTGTCGCGCTATCTCGCCCATCGCGTTCTTGCCGCGCTCGGCCGCGCCGCATCGAAAGAATCGGCGGCGGTCTGGAAAAGCGTCTGGGACCGGCGGGCCATCTGGACGGACGTCAAGGATCTCTGATCCCACATTTTACAGGATATTTGCCGTCATATCGACCTTCCGCTAAGATCAACGGCAGGCGGCGAAGCAGGGAGGGGAGAATGCGCGTGCGATATCTGGCCGGTCTGATTGTGACCCTCGGGCTCATGGCGAGCTCGCCCGTCCTCGCCCGCGATTTCTTCATCGATTATGCGAAGGGCAGCGATGCCAACGACGGCCAGAGCCGCGAGAGCGCCTGGAAGCACGCGCCGGGCGATCCCAACGCCACGCAAAAGGCGGGACGCTACACGCCAACGGCGGGCGATGTGTTCTTTTTCCGCGGCGGTGTCGAATATCTTGGCAGCATCAACGTGCCGGCGGGCGGTAGCGACGGCAACCCCGTCGTCTATAAAGGCAACGGCTGGGGCGAGGAGCGGGCGCGGCTGAGCGGCGCGGCAAGCCTCGACGTGACATTTACCCCGTGCAGCTCGGCCGAGGACTGCTACGGCAATGAGAACTGGAAAAAACTTTTCAAGACGCAGCTTCCGGAAAAAGTCAATCCGCTGACGCCGATGTATCTTGCCGGCGAGCGGGTGTGGCTCGCGCGCGATCCGAACCAGCCCGACCCCTTCTGGTTCGATGACTACTACCATTATCACGATGTGGGCGGCGGCGGCACCGAGATGACCCATGATTCGGTCATCCTCGGCCAGTATTTCGATCACACGCCCGACATCAACTGGGAGAATGCCATCATCGCCGTCTGGATGAAACCCAACCTCGTCCTGCTGACCGAGGTGACGGGCGTCGACCGCGTTCGGGGCGCAATCAAATTCGACCCGCCGGGCAACGATCCCTATACGGATCGGGAGTCCTATTTCGCGCTTTTCAATCGCCCATCGGATATTGATACGCCCGGGGAATATTTCATCGACAACAAGCGCCGGACGCTGCTGATCTGGCCGCAGCATCCGGATGCGGTAAAGAGCAACGACCTGCGTATCAATAAGCTCGCCGCCGGCTTTATCCTGAACGGGCAGGACAATGTGGTGGTCGAGGGCTTTCACATCAGCCATTATTTCGGCGATTACGAAGGATGGCAAAGTGGCACCGCAATTATCAACTCCGGAAAGCCAATCCGTAATGTCACAATCCGCGATAACTATATCACGCATTTACGGAGCGTCGAAGGAGTAGGTGCCATCCAAATAGATAAATCCGAAAACACCCTCATCGAAAATAATAGAATTGTTAACAATCAGAAGAGCTCCGGCATTCGCTTTAATACGGCAAAGAATGGTATCATACGTGATAATGTTATCAGCAAGATTGGACGCACCGGTATCCGCTTGATCGAGACGGAAAATATGCAGATCTCAGGCAATTACCTTTCGGATATTCTTGGAGTTCACGGTAACGGCATCTCTATTTACTTAAAAAACAGCAACATTTTAATCGCCGACAACGTTATCGAGAATGTCCCCTTCGCCTTTACATACCACGGCACCGGCAACGTCGATGAAGCGACTAACATGTGGCTTCTCAATAATGTGCTCATGGGCTGGGTACGGAGTTGGGGCAGCGCATTCGACAATGCATACTTTCTACACAACTTAATCTTTGCGTCCGGAGATCAAGGGAAAGCCATACAAATTCCGAATTCGGAACCTAATACAACTATTGTAAACAACGTAATTGACGGGTTAGTTGCTAAACAACCGTTTAATGGCTGGACCCTGTCTCACAATGTGTATTCTTCTCTCGCGTGGACCCAATCAGGGAAATATGGATGGAAGCTTGAAGCAGGCGGCGATATAAGGGAGAAGATTGGTTCATTCATGGAAAACTCAGCCGCCACCGCTGTCAACAACATTTTACGTGACTTGCCCGAAGGCAAAGGCATTTACGAACTATTACCGACGAGAATCTTTAAGGAATATGATTTCCAATATTGGAAATCTGCCCGACGGATCGGACCTCATATATCATACACTCTAAAAGAATAAACTTCATACTTAATGGGGGTTGAAGCGCCTAACTTTAACTAGATTTCTGAAAGGATTTGGAAAGCTATCCTTTTTGATAGTCTCCCTTCTCAGGACTGAGAAATAATTGCTAGATCTGTTTTGAATGAATCATCAGGGGTCCGTCTTGTATAAACAGTTCCTTTGTGCGCGTGACTTGCCGTCAAGGCCCGAGGGCTTCCACCGTTGGACATTTCGTGACTGGAATATCTGGACATCTCCAGAACTCCCAGTTTCGAAAGTTACCGATAAAAGTGGGAACGACATCGGTCTTCTTCTCGGCTGGGTTATATACAACGGGATATTCATAAATTCACACTCAGAGATTCGGATTGAAGCGATACCGACCCGCGAAAACAACCCATTTCACGCCATGTGCGGAAGGTTTGTAGTATTTTGTCATTTCAATGAAAAGCCATCTCTATTGACTGACGCCGGCGCGCTGTTTCCAGTTGTATATGACAAATATCAAGAAGTTATCGCATCGTCATCCATGCTGATACCGGGGACGACTTTACTTAATCGGGATCCCCGCGTCATTGAAACACTGGACATCTCCAAGGAACGCGGGTGGTATCCTTTTGGCCTTACGGCGCATGCGAATATTAGAAGGCTACTTCCTAACCATGCTCTTGACCTGTCAAATTTCGCAAGTACTCGGGTGTGGCCGTTAGAACACGAGACCGAATATCGTCAAAAAAATACTCTAGAGGATTCAATTCTTCTTGAAAAGATCTGCAGTAGTTTAGCTAATCGAGTAAAGACTCTCGCCGAAACAAGTCCGACCATCATGCATTTAACAGGCGGCTGGGACACAAGAATGATGCTTTCAGCGGCACGTCACTGCGCTGACCAGATAATGCTGCGAACATTTCGCACCGAGGGTAGCGGCGGCCAACTAGATCAGCTTTTGGCAAAGGAGCTTGTAAAGAAATTTAACCTCGTCCACGCCTTTGTTGATCTACTGCCGATATCTGACACCGAGAGAAATGCTTGGCAATTTAGAACAGGTTATTGCCTCAATGACCATGTTATTGATTTGGCAACGACGGAAAAAAGCATATCCAACGGCGAAGAGTTTTCGCTCTCTGGTGCCGCCGGGGAAGTCGCCCGAGCATTTTATTGGGGTCCGCATGATTTAGGAAAACCACAGCCCGGGGCAGACGCCCTCCTGCAGAGATTGGGGTTAAAGCATGCCGATATTTTTCTGAAAGAAGCGGAAATTTGGCTAGAAAATTTGCCCGTAGGGGGGGCTTCCTGGACATATGACCTAGCATACATCGAATTGAGGCTGGGATGTTGGGCCGGCGTGGCAATGACAGGACATGATATGCCATACCCCTCCATCTCGCCATTTAATAGTGTAGATACTTTTCAGAAGATGATGTCTTTTTCAGACGCTTATCGTGCGAATGGTGCCTTATGTGAAGATATTACTAAAAAACTGTGGCCTGAACTGCTGAGTATCCCTGTAAATCGTGCCCCGGGACTTAGAAAACTACGTTTTATCCGCCAGGAGCTATCCTCCGCCATGCCCTTAAGGGTCAAGGAGAAAATAAAGAAACTTCTAAAGAAGTAGATACTTCGACCCAAACTATATTAACTCATCGTCTCCAGTACTTATTTGGATCGATATGCTCAACCCCACTAATATAAAAGTCTACCATAATTTTTGCTCTGAATAGGCGGCACCACGTCAAAACCAGGATAGCTTTTAGACGTTCGGATAGATGATTGAGCTTCTTATCGGTAAGCGCTTTTAATGCATGCGGTACAAATGAGAATGCTGTTATCAGACACAGTATCGGCCATTTTATTTTAAAGTTCGACCGCTTCTTCCACATATTGAACGTCATCGCTGACTGTCGCTTCCATTTTGCCTTTAACTCATCCAAAGATTTTCGAGCCGGATGCCTAACAATACAGTCATGTCCAAAGAGGAATGTCGCGCCCTTATTCAAAGCTCTTTTACACCAATCAGTATCTTCGGCAACATCGGCATAGAAGGGTCCAACTTCGCGGAAAAAACTAAGGGATGTCCATAAGTTGCCAGTCGCAGCCTCTTTTTTTAAAGCATTGTTTCGCTGATTGGTCGAGTAAACCATATCGAACGCTTCCACGGCATTAGGGCTTTCGGCTTCGGGGTACAAAATAATTTCGCCTGCCATTACGCTGCGCTCGCCTGCGCGCCGTAAATGGCGTAAACCGTTTTCCACAAAATCTGGTTCAAGCAGGCAATCACAATCAGTAAAAGCAAGAAACCTCCCCCGCGCTACCTCTACGCCCGCATTGCGCGCAGGGCCTGCCCCCCGGCGTGTCTCTTGGATAAGACGAATGTTTATATCGTAGCCGTTCAGCGCTTCGATCGATTGGTCAGAATCATTGTCGCAGACGATGACCTCAAAACGGCTCTTGTCATAGGTCTGCGTCTCCAGAGTGGCGAGGCACGCCGCAAGCCCAACCGGATCATTGTAATGCGGGATAACTATACTTAGCTCGAACTCTTCCATTGTCTTCACAAATTTTTGATACCTAACTTATCTGATACCGAGGAGGATTCATTCGACAGAAGACCTCTACTGTTTTACGGCATTGGTCCCGGGGCTCCCACTGGCTGAACAGCAGCCTCTCGCAATGCATCGCTCGGGCGCGATTTTAATGGTACCTCTTGCCAGCTTCTGCCCGCGCTAACCAATATGCCGACGAGCATGAAGCTCAACAATAGCGGCGGTCCGAACAAACCCACGGACATGCTAGATACATCGACCGCTATTAAGGTACTAGTTAAATAGAAAATTAACTTTCTGCGATAGGGGTCCTTCGAGATTTTGCGCGCTCTAATGGCATATCGAACCGCATTTATATGCATGGATAGATACATAAGAACAGCTGGTATTCCGCCATTCACCGCAACAACAACAAAATGATTCACCAGATCGATATGTTTTCTGCCATCCAGCAGTCCGCCCCAATAGTTAATATCCTTACTACCTGTGCCGATAAGCCAATAATCTCGCCATTGGGCTACCGCGACCTCCAGCAACTTCGTCCTGTACCACGCAGTACCTGAGTTCAGAGCAAGATAGTCAATTAGATGATAAAAATGTCGGTTCGATGCAAGTTCCAGGAAAATAGCAAAAGCTACCAGCAACAGCAGTGTGGGCTTGATAAGACTCGGACGTAAAATATACAAATTGCAAATGATGAGCGTAACCATGGCAAGCCACGGACCGCTTGACATAGAAGCAAGTCCAGCGATTCCCGCAATAAGCGCCGTCAGCGTCGCGAGCTTGCGAATTCGTGGATGACTCCGCATAGCCCAGGCAATGCCCGCAATAAGCATCATTGCCATACCAAAATAAATGTGTACTGAAGTGCTGGCTTTAGCACGCATAATTCCGAGCCGGAATTCTGGCACTTTCGGAATCCATACCCATGTTCGATACGAATCAAGGCCAACATAAAATGATTTGGTCGTTAAGGCTTCCTGCCATCCGAAAATACACATCCAAACCGCAATAAAGAACAGCGGGTAGATTGCGCTCCGGACATCTTCCATCGAACGGATACCCATACGGGCAATAAAGTACATTAAAACTGTATCGAAACCGTATCCGATCATTTCTGTAGTCTTCGAAAAGCCGGATCCGCCCAGAAATGTTGCCAACAAGTACCAAAGCCAGAGGACCACAACGAGATAATCGACTGAGCCGATCATCAATGCCCTGTTTCTGCCTATGTGGATGAAGCGCAGAAGCAAAATAATGGCAATTAATCGCGGAGCAGACATATCGGCAGGCCCTATTGGAATGCGCAAAAACTCCGGCCAGATCATTGTGGACAGAATGAGAATGCCGACGGCCGCTCCAGGCCGCACAAGAAGCGCCACGATGCCGAGAGCAGCTGTAATTAATGCCGTAACTTCTACCATCAGCTTTTTTTCGCAGGCGGGGGCGCCCAAGCCTTAACTTCTATCGACTTATTTAACCGCCTTTTGAAGATTCGCTTTATTGTCCCGGCCACTGATTGAAATTTCTCATAGGGAGACAAACTGCTCAGCCAGAACCGTGCCAGTTTAAACCGTTTGTAAGTCGGCACTTGTGCTCCAAACAAACGGAGCAGCTTTAGTCTGATCCAAACATTACCCTTTGTCGCAAGCAGGTTAGGCTGTGATCTTGGAAAAAGCGACAGGTCATGATTTTCAAGCGTAACATAGCCGGCCTTCACGGCGTCAA